>NZ_JBSFKL010000001.1:0-1078199 GCF_053598535.1 Streptomyces sp. NPDC001108 | reverse complement strand
GCCGGACTCCACCTCTTCATCACCAACATCGCCGACCACCTCAAAACAGGCCTCGTCTCCTGGCTCCTCGGCACCGCCGTCAAAGCCGGCCTCGAACTCCCCCAACGATTCGACCTCAAGGGCATCATCCAGCTCATCGGCGCCCTCCTCGGCCTCACCTGGGCCAACATCCGCACCCGCATCACCCGCAAAGGCATCCCCGAACAAGCCCTCACCACCATCGAGACCACCCTCCCCGTCGCGAAGAAACTCGCCACCGAAGGCCCCGCCGGCGCCGTCCACGAAATCACCGCCGAAACAGGCGACCTCAAAGCCACCATCCTCGAAAAACTCACCACCTACCTCATCCCCACCGTCCTCATCGCCGGCATCACCTGGATCATCTCCCTCCTCAACCCCGCCTCCGCCTTCGTCCGCGCCGTCAAAGGCATCATCGACATCGTCACGTTCATCGTGAACCAGGGCGCCCAAATAGCCGACTTCGTCAACGCCGTACTCGACGCCGTCATCGCCATCGCCAACGGCGGCACAGCAAGCGTCCCGAAAATGATCGAAACCGCCCTCGCCACCAGCATCCCATTGCTGATCGGCTTCCTCGCCTCACTCCTCGGCATCGGAAACCTCGCCAACAAAGTCAAATCCGTCTTCCACACCGTCGCCAAACCCGTCAACCGCGCCATCGACAAAATCATCAACCTCATCACCAAAGCCGGAAAGAAACTCTGGAACAAACTCAAAGGAAAGAAGGGAAGTGACAACAAAAAGAAGAAGGGCGACAATTCAACCAACGAAAAAAATAAGCTCCAGAAAAGGAAAGAAAGAGAGCTCCCTAAATCTCTTTCCGAAGCACAACAGATCGTCAGATCTGGCGAGTCGTCCGACATCACTCCTGCCGACCTGCTCACTTCCCTGAACCCCCTCAAAAAGAGATTTCCATGGATCCGGGGGTTCGAACTCGACGGGCCTCACCCCTACTCGGTATTCCTACTGGCCAGTCGCCACACGGTCGGGAAGTTCCGAAAAGCCGACGTAAAGAGGATGACGAGCGCCCACCAGAAAGCCCAGAAGAAATACGAATCCGCCAAAAAAGTCAGCCAGCAGGGCCGAACCAAGGCGGCAGTCGCCAAAGCCAGCGAGACCGAAAAGGAGAAGTTGATAAATGGATTCCGAGAGCTCGCCAATAAATTCCACATGGGAAGATATCCGGAGCGCGACTACCAGAACGTCCTAAAAAGCACTCAGACTGCAAGATTCCCCATAGAAGACCTCATCGACATCTACGAAAAAGCAGGCGAACTCGCCAAAGATCTGGAGACATTACTTCAGTCACTCAGGAAAACGACACCACCTACGGTCGGGGCCGAAGTAGTCATAAGAATTAACAAGGATCGCATACCTGGAAAAGTCACCGCAGTGGGTCCAGTCGACTTCACCTTGGAAGAATTTAAAGAATATCGCGACGACGGAAAGACCGGACCTCCCATTCAATACCCAATCAGCGGGAAATGGTACACCTTCGTCCCCGATCAGGGATTCTTCAAGCGGGGACCAGCATGGGAGACAATGAAGAAACAGGAAAGCTGGGCAGAGTACCGGGATGCCCGGCAAGTTCTCAGCTACCGAGCCGGCGCGAACGAGCGCTACCCCGCTGTCCCGAAAGGTAAGAACTGGCACCACATACGCGAGGCCAACAATGGCGGACCGAACACGGTGAAGAACCTCGCGCTCGTAGATGCAAAGATAAACCAGGAAGAATTCAACCGATGGTTCGAATCCCCTCAGCCGGGCACAGGAGCAGTACCGGTTCGCGATTTCCTTTCAGGTCAGCCTGACGCGGAGCACATGAGATTCGGAATAGCCTGCATACATGCCCACGGCCTCTCCTTGAAGATGAAGAATATCGGGAGAGGTAACTACCAGGAGATTGAGTGATGAGGACTCAGGTAATACTACAGTTCCCTAAGCCGCCACAGAGGGAAACCCTGCTGGACCTCGCCAGGCACGGAGCCAAGGCCCACAAGGTCTACGTGAACACCTGGGTTTTTCCAGGAAGCTCACTGCCACAGGAACTTGAGGCCGACATGAATTCGCGGCAGATCAATTACACCACGTTCTACGAGTTCAAGCCGACTCCTCAGGACTCATCGAACGAACTGGCTGCGTATCTCTGGCTCGGGCGCTTCGAAGCAGTGCGAGAACAGGAACCTGACCTGATGCTCGCGAGAAGCACGGATCTTCGAGAAATCATTGCCAGTGCCCATTTGGCCAGGGAACTTTCCTCGATCTCGCCTGAAATCACCTGGAGGGATTTGAGAGACCAAGAGGGTTTCATGGTGCTGAATCAAGTTGCAGAGCTCCCTGACCCCATCTCAGTACCGCATCCCGTGTCCGTTTCAGAGGGCGAGGACGAAATCTGGGCCGTTCAGAGCGATGGCAGGGAATTTATCACACAGAAAAGCTTCGTTTTCCTCATGGCCGCAGGAATCGCTAATCCTGCCCGCTGCGTAGTGAATGAGCGTGTTCTCCACTGGCGGCGTGGCCTTGTCTTCGGGGGAAACGTTCTCGAATTCTTGATGGAAAATGAGGTCGTTGGCATGCCCCCCGAGCCGTCTTTCCTGACAAGAGCAGGGAGCCCCGGCTGAACGCACGCTGTCAGGAATCGACCACGCGCACCGGCAGCGACTTCACCCCGTTGATGAAGTTCGACACCAACCGCGCGGGCTGAGAGGCAAGTTGGAGTTGCCCCGGCGGCAGGGCCCGGCACACCTCCTCGTACAGGGCGCTCAGCTGCAAGCGTGCGAAATGCGCGCCCAGGCAGACGTGGGGGCCGTCGCCGAAGGAGGTGTGGGGGTTGGGGGTGCGGGTGAGGTCGAGGGTGAAGGGGGTGGGGAAGGCGCGTTCGTCGTGGTTGGCGGAGGCGTGGAGGACGACCACCTTGTCGCCGGCGCGGACGCGGGTGCCGGACAGTTCGGTGTCCTGGGTGGCCGTGCGGCGAAAGGTGAGGACTGGGGGGTGGCGGCGGAGGAGTTCGTCCACGGCCGTCGCCATTCCCGCGTCACCCCGGCACAACCTCGCGTACTCCTCCGGATGTTGGGCCAGCAGGCTCAGGCCGCCCGGGGCCGCGCTGCGTACCGTGTCGTTGCCGGCCACCACCAAGAGGAAAAAGAACATCTCCAGTTCGGGCGCGGTGAGTTCGGGGTCCGTGGCCAGGGCCGTCATCACGTCGTCGGCCGGGTGGCGGCGTTTGTGGGCGGCCAGGGCGTGGGCGTAGTCGAACATGTCGCGCAGGGCCGACGGGGAGCGCGGGTTGACCGGTCTGCCGTCCGGGCCGAGGGTGGGCGTTCCGGCCTCGTCGGGGTCCTGGTAGCCGATGACGCGTTGCGTCCAGCGGAGGAGCAGGGCGCGGTCGGGGTCCGGTACGCCGAGCAGGTCGGTGAGGTTGAGCAGCGCGTAGTCGTCGGTGACGTGGGCGACGAGGTCGCAGGTGCCGTCCCCGGCCCGCGCCTCGGTGACGGCACGGCTGAGGAGGGTGCGGGCCCGTTCGCGTACGGCCGTTGCGAAGTGGTCGACGCGCTTCGGGGTGAAGGCGCGGCTGACCAGGGTGCGCAGGCGGCGGTGGTGCGGCGGGTCCTGGTTGAGCATCATGCGGCGGATGAACGGCAGGTCGGCGGGGTCCGGGTCGCGGATCTGGGTGGCGCCCAGGTACGAGGAGAACGTCGCGGAGTCCTTCAGCACCCGCACCACGTCCGCGTGCCGGGCGACCGCCCAGAAGCCGGGGCCCTCCGGCCAGCCGAGCACCTCCGGCTCCTCCTGCCACGCCACCGGGTGGTGGTCGCGCAGGACGCGGTAGCGGTCGTGCGGGACGCCCTGCCCGTACAGCCTCGGGTCGAAGACGTCCGGGACGGCGACGGGCACGGAACCGCTCACGCGTCCGCCCGCAGGAAGTCCTCCACCACCCGGATCAGGTCGAGCGGGGTCTCGTCCATCGCGTAGTGGCCGCACCCCGGCAGCTCCACCAGCTCGCCCTTCGGGTACCAGCGCATCCAGGTGGCGCGCTGCAACTCCGCCGACAGCGCCGGGTCCAGGGCGCCCGCGACGGCGAGGGCGGGTACGGGCGAGCCCTCGATCCGGTCGTGGAAGTCCTCGCCCGCCCAGGAGTCCAGCCAGGCCCGGAACGCCTTCGCGTCGCTGCACTCCACCGAACGGCGCACCATCCGGTCCAGCCAGCCGGCCGGGCGGCGGCCCCCGGTGGTGGTGTCGAGGATGGTCCGGCGGTTGGCCGGGGTGTCGGCCGCCCCGGCGAAGAGTTCCCACTGCTCGGGCGGGAGCGGCAGCCCGGAGGCGGGGACCGGCGAGACCCCGACGATCCTGCGTACCCGCTCCGGAGCGTCGGCCAGTACCCGCTGGACGACCGATCCGCCCATCGAGTGGCCGATCAGCGAGAACCGCTCCCAGCCGAGCCGGTCGGCCAGCGCGAGCACGTCCCCGGCGCCTTCGGCCGTGGTGAACACGCCGTTCGCGCCGCGGGCCTCCCCGTATCCGCGCAGGTCCACCACGGCGTAGGTGAACGAGCCGAGGTCGATGTCGGGCAGCACGGGGGCGTACGCGGAACGGTCGGCGAGCCAGCCGTGCACCGCGATCACCTTGTGAGGGCCCTCTCCATGCAGCTCATGGGGCAACTCGTGGGGCGAGGGAACGGGCGGAACGGGCAGTGCGGTCACGCTGACTCCCATGGCAGTACGGATGTGCGTACGGGTACGGGTACGAGGGAACGGCTCACCGGTTCGGGACCACGGTCGCGCCAACTCCGCACCCGCGCAATAGGGCCCGCGCCGACCGGTTCTCAGGCCAGCAGCTCCAGGTACGGGCCGAATTCCGAGGCCAGGGTGAGCCGGCCCAGCTTCTGGTACTCGCGCTGGACGGCGTGGATCAGGGTGGGCATCGTCACCGGTTCGCCGGTGTCCGCGGCCAGGTACGCGGCGGTCACCGCGATCGAGCGGATGTTGCCGCCCGCCAGCTCGAAGTTCTCCGCGCAGAACGCCAGGTCCAGGTCCCCGCCCCGGGGCAGTACGGGGCCCAGGCAGCGTTCCCAGAGGACGTGCCGCTGCTCGGGGTCCGGGACCGGGAAGTCGACGACGAGGTCCAGGCGGCGGGTGAAGGCGTCGTCCAGGTTGGCCCGGAGGTTGGTGGCGAGGATGGCCAGGCCGTCGAAGGACTCCATGCGCTGGAGGAGGTAGGCGCTCTCGACGTTCGCGTAGCGGTCGTGGGCGTCCTTGACGTCCGAGCGCTTGCCGAAGATCGCGTCGGCCTCGTCGAAGAGGAGGACGCCGTTCACGCCCGCCGCCTCGGAGAAGATCCGCTCCAGGTTCTTCTCCGTCTCGCCCACGTACTTGTCGATGACCGTCGCGAGGTCGACGGTGTAGAGGTCCAGGCCCAGGTCGGCGGCGATGACCTCGGCCGACATCGTCTTGCCGGTGCCGGAGTCACCCGCGAAGAGCGCCGAGACGCCGCGCCCCCGGCCGCCGCCCGGGCGCATGCCCCACTCCCCCAGGACCCGGTCGCGGTGGCGGGCGCGGGCGGTGAGTTCGCGGAGCTGGGCACGGGTGTCGGGCGGGAGCACCAGGTCGTCCCAGCCGACGGCGGGTTCGATGCGGCGGGCCAGCCGGTCCAGGCCCGCCGCGTTCTGGGCACGGGCGCCCTGGCGTACGTGGTCGGGGGTGAGGGTGCCGCCGTCCAGGTGGGTGGTCTGGGCGGCGCCCCGGGCGGCGCGGGTGATCTGTTCCGGGGTGAGCAGGAAGGGCGAGAGCAGCCGGTCCACGTCGACGGCCGGGGGGACGGGCGCGTCGTACGCGTCGGTCCAGAGGGCCGCCCTGGTGGCGGGTTCGACGCGCGGGGCGTGCAGGAGCAGGGGCGGGGCGGCGGACCAGGCCGCGTCCCAGGGCGCCCGGCCCACCAGGATCGTGGGGACCGGGGTGCCGGTGAGCAGCCGCAGGAGACCGGGGTGGTCGCGGGCGACGGCGTCGAGCGGGGCGCAGACCAGCCCCGCGCCGGTCAGCCGGGCCTCCCGGACCAGGGCGCGGACGGCTTCGGCGGGGGCCGGGTCCTCGGCGAGGCGGGCCAGGTCCAGGCCGAGGACCCGGTGGCCGGCGCAGGTCAGCGCGGAGGCCGCGAGGGCGGTGCCGGCGCCGCCCTGGTCCTCGCGGAGGTAGGCGAGCGGGACGCCGTGGGCGAGGGCCCCGGCGAGCGGGACGGGGTCGCCGACGCCGGGTACGGCGTGCCACGGGGCGAGCAGCTCCGCGAGGCGCGGGTCCGGGGTGTCGTCGCCCAGCAGGTGGGCGGTGACCCGGTCGGGGACGCGCAGCGCCCGGCTGAGGAACGGCCGGTCCAGATCCTCGACGAGCAGCAGACGGCCCTCCCGGAGCGGTCCACGGGCCGCGAGCCGGCCGCGCGCCTCCTGGTCGGCGGGGGACAGCCCGCACAGGCCGAGGGCGAGGCCGATGGAGGGGCGGCGGCGGGTGACGTCGTCGTTGAGGTAGCCGTAGAACGCCTCGAAGCGGTCGTCGAGATCCGGTACGAGCGTGATGAGCAGGATCTCGACGTCGAGCTCGGTCAGGCCGAACTCGGCGGCCAGCGAGGTCAACCTGGACTCCGGCCCCGTCCCCGTCCCCGGCTCCGCCCCTGGCCCGTCTCCCGCCCCGTGCGCGGGCACCGGGTCCGGGAACGCGCGGGCTCCGGACTCGTCCAGCAGCCGGGCGATGCTCTCGTCCGTGAGGTAGAGGCCGCGGAAGGCGTCGTCCGGCTCCGGATCGGTGAGCTGCCGGGCCTCGACCGCCCGCCGGATGCGCTGTTCCACGGCCACCGCGCGGGCGAGCAGATGGCGCAGGTTCGGATCACCCACGGTGGTCATTCAGCACGGTCCTCCGTAGTCCCGGTTCCCGGAGCCTCCGCCCCGGCCCCCGCGCGTCCGTTGCCCGTCCTCCGGGTCTCCGTGATGCGGAGGGACAGCCCGCGCCGCCGCTCCCCGTCGGGGACCCGCCCGGCGGGCGCCCCGGACGGCCGCCCCGGGCGCCCTCCGTACACCGGGAGCCTGCCGCGCCCCGGCATCGGTTCCGAGACGGGTTCGGCGCGCTCGGGGATGTCCCCGAACCGGGCCTCCAGCCCCTCGTCGCCCACCGGCGGCCCGACCGCGTAGCTCGGCGACGCGGTCACCGGCACGCTGACGACCAGGTCGAGCGAGGGTTTCAGCTCCCCGCCCAGCGCGCTCCACACATCCGCGAACGAGCGGTCCTCGGGCGGCGGCAGCGCGATCGACATCGGCACCGGTGCGCCGATCTCCGCCAGGGTGCCCGCCATCCGGTCCGGCGGCAGCGCCTCGTACCGCAGCAGGCAGCCCAGCAGGGACGAGAGCAGCCGGTGTTCGTCCTCCGGGCGCTTGGTCCACGCGGTGATCAGGTACGACAGCTTGAAGAAGCGGGGCGGGCGGCGACGCGCGACGATCGTGCCCCGCTCGTCGTAATCGTTGTGCAGACCGCGCTCGCGTCTGCGCATGTCCTCACGGATGTCGTACAGGTACAGATTGACCATCGGTGCGTTGACCTTCGCCGCCCACTCCCGGGTCGGGGCGTCGAAGACGACCGCGATCTGGCCGCCGCCGAGCACCTCCGCCCTGATCAGGGCCCGCAGCACGTCATCGACTTCGTGGATCACCCGGTCACCCCCGTGCGGTCGGCGGCGCTCATGCGCGGCCCGCGAAGTCCGGCGGCTGGAGGTTCCGCTGCACCACCAGGACCGGTTTCTGGAGCCGGGCCAGATCGTGCGCGTCCACTCGCAGGACGCGCGGCCCCAGCTTGTCCTTGCGCAGGACCAGGACCTGCACCTCGAAGGTGCCGTCGCGGCCCACCACGGCCGTGGCTCCACCGGGTGTGATGCCGATGTTCCACGTGAAACGTACCGTCGCCCCCGGCGGATAGTCCTTGCCCCGGGCCAGCACCGGCTGCCCCGGTTTGGCGACCTGCGGGGTCACGGTCAGCGAGGGCTTCAGGACACGGAGCCGGTCGGTGTCCTCGTTGTCGGTCGTACGGCGGTCCGGCAGCGTGCCGCGCACGGTGGCCCGTACGTCCCCGGTGACCGCCGCGCGGTACGTGGCGTTCTGGGTCACCTCGATCCGGCCGCCGGACGGCACCGTGCAGGGCTTCGCCGCCGTGCAGCGGGTCAGGGCGGGCAGGGTACGGTCCCCCGCCTTGGCGGTCTTCGGCCAGCTGGTGCCGAGGACCACGCCCGTCGCCGGGTCCGGGCCCGCGTTGGTGATGACGAAACGGGCATGGGCCTGGCGCCCGGTGTACGTCCGGTCGGGGCTGACATCGGCCTTCACCGCCAGGTCCGCCGAGGGCGGGACGGGGGGTTCCAGGACCTCGATCCGGGCGCTGTCCGTTCCCGTGTTGCCCGCCGAGTCGGTCGCCGTGCAGGTCACCGTCGTGATGCCGACCGGGAAGAGCGAACCGGAGGCGGGCTCGCAGGTCACCGGGAGCGTGCCGTCGGTGGCGTCCTCGGCGGTCGCGGTGTACGTGACGTGGGCGCCGCCCTTGTCCTCGGCTCGGACGGTCAGGTCGTCGACGGTGACGACGGGTGCGGCGATGTCGTTCACGTCGATGGTGACCTGCTCCTGGAAGTCCGGGTCGGCCACCGCGGCCGGCCCGATCGCCTCCGCACCGGGGACCTGGGTACCCAGCAGGAACTGGACGGTGCAGCTCAGCCGGGCACCCTGCGGCGCGTCGGCGGAGACGTCGATGTTCTCCGCGAAGTGCGCGGTCTCGCCACTGGTGAGCTGCTGGGTGGGCGGATCGAGGCTGACGGAGAGGTGCGGGTCGCAGTCGTCGAGCCGGTAGCCGACGCTGGTGGGGAGGTTGCTCAAGCCCTCGATGATGGCGTCGGTGACACCGTCGCCGGGGATTCCGTTCAGCATCCGGCCGTTGGTGGCCTCGGCGATCCGCTTGGCCTGGTCGGGGTCGTGGTACGGGTCCTGGTAGGTCTCGCTGCTGTATCCGGTGCCGTTGAGCCCGTCACCGTTGTCGGTCTCCACGTCGACGGCGATGACCCGCACTCCCTTGTCCTGGAGGGCGAACACCGCCTCCTCGTACGGGATCTTGTTGCTGGGATTGTGGCTCGACGCGTCGCCTACCAGAACCACGACCGGGCTGGCTCCCTCCCGGAAGACCGTGCCGCCGTCCGCGCCGTTGGCCACTTTCCACAGCGCGTAGATCCAGTCCTCCGACGGGCCCTTGCTCCTGTATCCGCGGGAGGTGTCCAGCTTGTCGACCCCCTGCGTCTGCACGTCCTCCAGGTTCGTGGTCAGCCCCTGGAGAACGGCGAACTCCGCCGTGGGATCGTCCTTCTCGTCGCCGTAGGTGGCCACCGCGAAGCGGGAGTCCGGCTGTTGCTCACGGACCTTCTCCGTGATCTGGTTCAGCCCTTTCTGCACGTCACCGATCGGGACGCCCATGCTGCCCGTGCCGTCCACCAGCAGGACCACGTCCGGCCGGGGCGGGATCGCCGGCGTACGCACCTGCTTGTCCACGCCCGTGGAACCGCCCGGGTCGACCGCGTCGGTGAACTCGGCCGGTGTGACCCAGGGTTCGGGCACGTCGACCGACGGCGCCCCGGCGGTGACGGCCGAGCCGGGCGCGATGCCGGTGACCACGAGCAGCAGCGCGAGCGCGGGGACCCGGAGCGCGGCGAGGGTCCGGTGCCGCCCGGACGCCCGTCCGCCCGGCCACCGCGTACCCGGCCGTGACCGTGACGTCCGCCGAAGCGGCTGTAACCAGCGCACGGAAGCCTCCCCGTCCTCGCCCGACCCGACGGCACCGCATGCCGGTCGACACACCGGACGCCGGTCGGCACACCGGGCGTCAGGGTCCCGCGCGGACGGGCGACGCGCAGCGGTACGGAAGTCACACCCCCGGGAAGCCCCCACTGCCCGAAAGGGCAGCAGGGCCCCGCCCCCACCGACGGAGCGGCAGCGGGTCACTGGTCGCTGGTCGGTTCAGATCAGCCCCTGGCGCATCGCGTACGCCACCGCGTGCGAGCGGTTCCGCAGCTGCAGCCGGGTCATCACCGAGTGCAGCACGTTCTTGATGGTGCGTTCGGAGTACGAGAGCTTCGTGGCGATGTCCGCGGTGTCGTATCCCTCCGCGACCAGCCTCAGCACATCCACCTCGCGCGCCGCGAGCCCCGTGAAGTGCAACCCGCGCGGGCCGAGCACCTGCCCCTGGAGGCGGCCCACCTCCTCCAGCAGCCGGCCCAGCAGGTCGGACGGGAGATGCCCCTCGCCCCGCGCCACCGTGCCGATCACCTGCACCAGATGCTCCGGCGTCGATTCGGAGCGCCTGACCACCCCGGCGACACCGCACTCCGCGGCGCTCACCAGCTTCTGTTCGTCGATGTCCGTGGTCACCAGAACGGTGCGCGAGGTGCTGGTGCGCTGAATATGCCGCAGCATCGTCAGCACCGCTTCGTCGACCGCGTCCACGACGACGATCACAATCTGCGGAGAGGACTCCCCTTCCCCCCACTCCACCACGCTGACCTCGGGTCGCGTACGTAATTGACTGGCCACACCCGCCTGCGAGATCGGGTCCTGAGCTCTTAATGCGACAGTGGTGCGATCCATGGCAATGCTCCCCCTGGGCAACAGCCGATGGCATCACGTCGAACACAACCAACACGGCTGTTTCGTCTGCCTCATTCGCCTGAGGCGGTCAAAAGATGCCCGCCTTTCCTTGAAGGGAAACAAAAAAGCCGTTCCGGGCACGGAATCTGCCCGAATGTGTTCCTCCACGGCCGATGGCGACGACCGGTACCGAACCTACGGTGCGCCCTATGAGTCTCACGGCAAGCCTCGACGAGGCATCCGTCACGGCCGCACCGGGCGAGGAGACCACTCTCCCCCTGCGGATCCTCAACTCCGGCAGCACCGTGGAGGAGTACCGCTTCGAGGTGCTCGGTGCCTGCGCCGCCTGGTCGACGGTCGAGCCGGCCACGCTCTCGCTGTACCCGGGCGACTCCCGGACCGTCTCCCTCAAGCTGCGGCCGCCCCGGGACTCGACCGTGCCCGCGGGGGAGACGACCTTCGGCATCCGGGTCGTCCCCACCAGTGAACAGGGCGACGCCGTGGTGCCCGAGGGGCGGGTCACCGTGCTCCCCTTCGTCGAGACGACCGCCGAACTCGTACCGCGCAGCTCGCACGGCGCCTGGGGCGGCCGGCATCAGCTCGCCGTCGACAACCGGGGCAACGCCCCGCTCACCGTCCGGCTGGGAGCCCAGTCCGGCACCGAGCGGGCCCGGGTCTCGTTCGCGGCGGAGTCCCTGCTGATCGAGCCCGGCCGGGCGGACTTCGGCAGGGTGCGGATACGCCCCGCCAAGCGCGTTTGGCGCGGCATCCCGGTCACGCACCCGTTCCAACTGGTCGCCACCCCGGAGGTGGGCGAGGACCAGGCCCCGGTCGCACCGGTCGTCGTGGACGGTGTCTACCAGCAGGAACCCATCCTGCCGCGCTGGCTGCCCCGGGCCCTGATCCTGGCCGCCGTGCTGCTGATCGCGCTGGTCGGGCTCTGGTACGCGCTGCTGCGCCCGGCCGTGAAGTCGGCGGCCCGGGAGGCGGTCACCCCGGAGGCGGTACGGTCCGCCGCCGCGGCCGACAAGAGCAAGGCCCCCGAGAAGGGCGGATCGGCGGGCGCCTCGGGCGGCGGCGATTCCTCAGGCGCGAACGGCGGCTCGCCGAGGCCGAGCCCCTCACCGAGCTCCGGCTCGTCGTCCGGCGCCGGAGCCACCACCCCGACCAGCGCCCAGGTGCAGGTCAGGGACTCGGTGGGCGGCGGCCCGAACACCGGGGCCGCGCTCCAGGTGCCCAGCGGGCACACGTTCGAGCTGACCGACGTCGTGGTCCAGAACCCGCAGGGCGACGCGGGAACGCTGGAGATCTCGGCGGGCCGGGGCGCGCCCTTGTTCCGGCTGGCGATGGAGAACTTCCGGGACTCCGACTACCACTTCGTCACGCCGATCATGGTGCCCGCCGGGGGCAAGGTCACCATGACCGTCGACTGCCACAAGATCGGGAAGCCGGTGAACGCGCCGACGCCCTCGCGGTGTTCGGAGTCGCTCTTCCTCGGCGGGACGATGAGGACGGACGCGGCGGACTGAGACCGGCCGGCCCCACCGCCCTCCGGATCGGCCTTGCTCGCTCCTCCGGATCGGCCTTACCGGCTCCTCCAGGAGGACACAAGGCACGGAACAAGAGGCTCCGGCTCACTCGGCCGGGGCCTCTTCCTCCTCCTCGCCGCCCTCCTTCGCCCGCTGTACGAAGGAGCCCTGCACGTCGGCGGGCTGCTCGTCCTCGTCCTCCGTCGCGGCCCGCTGCACGGCCGCCGGACCTGCCGCGGAGGCCGGTGCGGGCGCGGGGGTCTCCGCGGCGGGCGCCGGGGCCGGGTCCGCGAGCACCCGGTCCGCGTTGGCGACGGCCTCCCGTTCGAACCGGTCGGACGGGTCGCTGACCCGGATGCCGCCCGCCGTCTCCGTACCGTCCACCGGGCCGTTGCGCTGCTGGATCACATGGGTCAGCTCATGGGCCAGGGTGGTGCGTCCCTGCGGCGAGGCGGGGTCGTAGGCGTCCCGCTGGAAGACCACGTTGTTGCCGACCGTGTACGCGTGCGCCCCGACGCCCTTCGCGGAGTCGTGGGCGGCGGAGTCGGTGTGGACGCGTACGTCGGAGAAGTCCGCGCCCATCCGGGCCTCCATGTCGGCCCTGGTGTCGGTGTCCAGCGGTGCCCCGCCGCCCGAGGAGACCACGTCGTGCACGGGGGAGCGCTCCTCCGTCCCGGGCTCCTGCCCGGCCGCCTTCTTGCGCTGGAGCATCGCCCCCACGGCGCTGTTGCCGACCGCCCGCTGGAGCACGCCCATGCCGCCGGCACCGACCACGTCGGCCCGTCCGGCCGCCGCCGCGCGGTAGAGCCGCCCGGTGTCCGCGGGCTCCCGCACCTCGGGGGTCCGCGCGGCGGACACGGGCTCGTCGTGCCCGTGGTCGTGCCCCGCGCGGTCGTGCTCGTGCCCGGTGTGGTCGTGGTCGTGCTCCTGGTCCCATTCCTGTGCGTGCATCGTCATCTCCCCTGCCCGCGCCCCGGCCGGGAGCGCGTCATGATGGCCTCACCGTTCCACCATCACGACGCCGCCCGTGCCCCGTCCAGCCCGGACCCCGCCGGCCGGGGGCAGCCGGTCCTGCCCGTTCGGGCACCCGTCCGGGCCGCGCCCGGCCCGCGCGTACGGCGAACGGGCGCACCGGCCGCCGGTGAAGTGGCCGGGCCGCACCGTCGTCGCGATGATCGGGGCATGACCCGGAGCGACAAGGACCGGCCGCCGCACACCACCCTGCGGATCGCCCAGGAGCCGGAGGCCGACGCACTCCTCTCCCGCAGCCCGCTCGCCGCCCTGGTGGGCATGTTGCTGGACCAGCAGGTGCCGATGGAGTGGGCCTTCAGCGGCCCGTACTCCCTGGCCCGGCGGATGGGCCGGGACGATCTGGACGCCCATGAGATCGCCGCCCTGGACCCCGAGGCGTTCGTCGAACTCTTCACCACCAAGCCCGCCCTGCACCGCTACCCCGGCTCCATGGCCAAGAGGGTCCAGCAGCTCTGCCAGTACCTGGTCGCGGAGTACGACGGCGACGCGAGCGCGGTGTGGACGGGCGCGTCCGACGGCGCCGACCTGCTCAAGCGGCTGAACGCGCTGCCCGGCTTCGGCACCCAGAAGGCGCAGATCTTCCTGGCGCTCCTCGGCAAGCAGTTCGGCGTACGGCCCGAGGGCTGGCGCGAGGCGGCGGGCCCGTACGGGGAGGCCGGCTCGCACCGCTCGGTCGCCGACATCACCGGCCCGGAGTCGCTCGCCGAGGTACGCGCCTACAAGCAGCACCTCAAGCAGGCGGCCAAGACCGCCAAACGCGCCGCCGGAAAGTGAGAGCCGGAGGGAAGTGAGAGCCGCGGGGAAGTGACGGCCTCCGCTACCGCCTGCGCCGGGCCGTACCGAAGAGCGACCGCGAGATCTCCCGCCCGAGCTGCGTCCCCACGGAGCGGGCCAGCGACCGGAACATCCCGCTCGCCACCACCTGCTCGACCAGCGAGGTGTCCTCCTCGGCGGCCCTCCCCCGCGCCGCCCCGGTCTCCCGCCGCTCTGCCTCCCGGTCCTCCCGGTCCTCCCGGCCGTCCCTCGCGGGAGGAGCGCTCAGCCTCTCGTACGCCGACTCCCGGTCCACCGCCTGCGCGTACCGCCCGTACAGCGGCGAGGCCCGCACCGCCGCCTCCAGCTCGGCCGCCGGGTACGGCCCCATCAGGGAGTTCGGCGCCCGCAGCCGGACGGCGGCGACCGGCGTCGGCGCGCCGCTCTCGCTCAGCACCGTCACCACGGCCTCGCCGGTGCCCAGCCCGGTCAGCACCTTCTCCAGGTCGTACGGCGACTTCGGGAAGGTCTTCACCGTCGCCCGCAGCGCCTTCGCGTCGTCCGGGGTGAAGGCGCGCAGCGCGTGCTGCACCCGGTTCCCGAGCTGACCGAGCACGTCCGGGGGCACGTCGCGCGGTGTCTGCGTGACGAAGAAGACGCCCACGCCCTTGGAACGGATCAGCCGCACGGTCCGGGTGATCGATTCCAGAAAGGCCGCCGAGGCCCCGTCGAAGAGCAGATGCGCCTCGTCGAAGAAGAAGACCAGCTTCGGCCGGTCGAGATCGCCGACCTCCGGAAGATCGTGGAAGAGATCGGCAAGCAGCCACATCAGAAAGGTGGAGAAGAGCTGCGGCCGGTCCTGCACCGCCGCCAATTCCAGTACGGAGACGATCCCGCGCCCGTCCGGTGCCTGCCGCAGGAACTCCGTCGTATCGAATTCCGGTTCCCCGAAAAAATCACCGGCGCCCTGCTGTTCGAGCGCGGTCAACGACCGGAGGATCACTCCTGCGGTGGACGTGGAAAGTCCGCCGATCTCCTTGAGTTCCGCCTTTCCGGTGTCCGACACGAGAAACGCGACCACCGCCCGGAGATCCTTCAGGTCCACCAACTCCAGCCCTTTGGCGTCGGCATAATGGAAGATCAGGCCGAGCGACTCCTCCTGCGTCCGGTTGAGCCGCAGCACCTTGGCGAGGAGTACGGGGCCGAAGCTGGTGACCGTGGCCCGCAGCGGGATGCCGGGGCCGATGCCGCCGAGCGCGTAGAACGCGCAGGGGAAGCCCTCCGGCCGCCACTCCTGCCCCACCTGGGCCGCCCGCTGTCCGACCTTCCCGCCCGGTACGCCCGGGGCGGCGATGCCCGAGAGGTCGCCCTTCATGTCGGCGAGGAAGACGGGGACGCCCTCGGCCGAGAGCTGCTCGGCGATGAGCTGGAGCGTCTTGGTCTTGCCGGTCCCGGTGGCGCCCGCGACGAGTCCGTGCCGGTTGAGCATCCCCAGCGGGATCCGGATCCGCGCCCCGGGCAGGCAGTCCCCGTCCCAGAGCAGCGCGCCCAGGTCGAGCCCGGCCCCGGCGACGGCGTACCCCGCGACGATCCCCCGCACCGGCTCCGGCAGCGCTCCACTCCCTGCGCCGCCTCCAGTCCCGTCACCGTCGCCGCTTCCACCCCCGTCGCCGCTTCCACTCGCGTCCCCCGCGCCCGTAGCGGCCCCGGATCCGGCGCCCGCATCCCGTACGCCCGCGCCCGGGGGCCGCGGCGCGCCCGGGGCCGCACGTTCACCCACCCGTTCGCCCGTATCTCCCCCGGTTGCCCCGGCCCCGCCCGGCACCGCGCCGTCGGCCGCGCCCGGGCCGTGCCCCGGACCAGCCCCGGAAGCGGCGTCCGGCCCCGGACCGTTGCCCGTACCGCCGTTCGCGCCATCGCTGTCACTCATCAGGGCCCCATTCCGGAATGCCTGCATTTGTGGCGTTCTCGCCAGCATCGCAGTCCGGGCCCATGGCTGCGCCCGGAGGCTCCAGCCCGGTAGGCTTTCCGTGTGATCTTCAAGCGCATCGGAAATGGGCGGCCTTATCCCGACCACGGCCGGGAAAGCACCCGGCAGTGGGCGGACGTCGCGCCGCGCCCGGTCCGCCTCGATCAGCTGGTGACCACCAAGGGCAACCTGGACCTCGAAACCCTCCTCGCCGAGGACTCGACGTTCTACGGCGACCTGTTCGCACACGTCGTGAAGTGGCAGGGCGACCTCTACCTGGAGGACGGGCTGCACCGCGCGGTCCGCGCCGCGCTTCAGCAGCGTCAGGTCCTGCACGCCCGGGTGCTCGAACTCGGCTGACCGAAGCGGCCCCGCCCCCGCGGCCCGGGAGCGGGCGAGCCCCTGTACGGCCCGCAGGCCGCCCCGGGGTTCGTTCGGGTGCATTCACACCCGGACGGGTGCGATCCGTTGATCATTTAGTAGGCATCATCACCGAGCCGCACTACGCTGCGCCCATGAGCATGCTCACTCCCCCCGGCATGGGCGGAAAGTACCGCATCACCGGAAACACCTACCCACGGATGCGCCGCCCCCGGCGCCGCGGCAGGCTGATCCTCGCTGCCACCGCCTCCGTGGTCGCCCTCGGGCTGGCCGGCTGGGGCACGATGCAGCTCATCGACGTCTTCACCGGCGGCGACCGGAAGGCCGACGCCGCGGACCACAAGACGGACTGCCCGACCGCCCGGCCGTCCACCTCCACCGCCCACGCGAAGGCGCTGCCGAAGCCCTCGAAGATCACCGTCAACGTCTACAACGCGACGACCCGCGGCGGGCTCGCGAAGCAAGCCGCCGACGAGCTGAAGAAGCGCGGTTTCGCCATCGGCAAGGTGGGCAACGCCCCGGCCGAGTACGACAAGAAGGTCCCCGGTCCCGGTGTGCTGCTGGGCGCCCCCTCGGCCACCAACGACTCGTTCCCGGTGCTCGGAACGCAGCTGCACGGTGCCACGCCGAAGACCGACGCCCGCAAAACGGCGGACGTCGATCTGATCCTCGGCAAGAAGTTCACGGCGTTCGACACGCCGAAGGCAGCGGCCGCGGCCCTCGCCGAGCTGACGAAGCCGGCCCCCGCCCCGTCCTGCTGACGGCTGCCGGGCCGGTCCCGGCAGCCGTACACGCCACAAGAGTCTCCGGGCCGCCATTTCCCCCGGGGCCCTGGCCGACCGCTGCGTACGTCAGTCGACCGTGCCGTACATCCGGTCGCCCGCGTCGCCGAGGCCCGGCACGATGTAGCCGTTCTCGTTGAGCCGCTCGTCGACCGAAGCGGTGACCACCGTCACCGGCGTACCGGCCAGCTCGCGCTCCATGACCTCGACGCCCTCCGGCGCCGCGAGGAGCACGACCGCGGTGACGTCGTCCGCACCGCGCTCGATCAGCTCGCGGATGGCCGCGACCAGCGTGCCGCCGGTGGCCAGCATCGGGTCCAGGACGTACACCTGGCGGCCCGAGAGGTCCTCCGGCATCCGGGTGGCGTACGTCTCGGCCTTGAGCGTCTCCTCGTTGCGGATCATGCCCAGGAAGCCGACCTCGGCGGTGGGCAGCAGCCGCACCATGCCGTCGAGCATGCCCAGACCGGCCCGCAGGATCGGCACGACCAGGGGTCGCGGGTACGACAGCTTCACGCCGGTCGTGGTCGTGACCGGGGTCTCGATGTCGACCTGTTCGGTGCGCACGTCCCGGGTGGCTTCGTAGGCGAGCAGGGTGACCAGCTCGTCGGCGAGGCGCCGGAACGTCGGCGAGTCGGTGCGCCTGTCGCGCAGGGTGGTGAGTTTGTGCGCGACCAGTGGATGGTCGACGACGTGGATCCGCATGGACTCAACAGTAACCGGGCCTCCCGCACCCGTGCGCTGGCATCAACCGCATGTTCGGGGGGAAGGTGGGGGCATACGGACCCAGCCTTGGGGTGATGAGTCGATGCCGGACGGCGACAAGCGGAAGCGAAGGCGGACCCAGCCGGACGCGCAGGACCCGCCGGGCTCGTCGACCTTGCCGGGCTCGCGGGAGCTTCCGGATCCCGTGGCCCCCGAGGACGCCGCCGGCCCCGTCGACCCCGAGGAGAGCGCCGCGGCCCGCCGTCGGCGCCGCGCCCAGTTCCTGCGCGAGCTCCACGAGGCGAAGGCGCTCCGCGACCGCGTCCAGCCCCGGCGCGCGCGGGCGGCCCGGATGCGCCAGGCGATGCGCATGCGTACCTTCCGCTGGTAGCCGCCCGGCATCGCACCGGTGGCCGTACGGCGCCCCACCGGTGACCGTGCGGTGCCCGGCGTCCCTCTGCTGGCCGCGTCCAGGAGAACTGATGGCCGACGCAACGGCCGAACTCCTCTCCCGAACGCCTAGTTTCTGCCACGATTCCGATTGGGCGGGACTCAGGACAGCCGGGCCACCGGATGCCCTCCCGCCGGACCGACGCCCCTATGACCAGTGGGAGAGTCACGGTGTACTTCGCCGCACTGCTCGCGCGCACCGAAGACGGGTGGGAAGCGAGCGACACGGAACTCGACGATGTGGAGACCCTGTCCGACCTGACTGATCTGGCCCGTGACGCCTCGGTGGACGAGGACACGGTGCTCGTCTTCATCGAGCAGGAGGACGCCTGGTTCGGCGTCGTCCGGGTGGATGGCGAGGACGACCCCCGGATCTTCGTCTCGGACGCCACCGCCGCCGCCCGTTCCTCGTACGGGGAGATCCTGCTCACCGACGAACTGCTCGGCCGTGAACCCGAGGCCGAGGACACGATCGCCGCCCTCGAAGAGCTCGTCGGCCTCGACGGCACGGAGGACGGCGAACCGGACACGACCCCCGACCACACCTCCGACACCGATACCGACACCGGCTCCGATACCGACTCCGACTCCAACGACCCGGACGACGGATTCGGCGCCGACGCCGACGCCGTACCGGCGGGCCCGCTCGGCGACACCCTCGTCCTGGCCGACCTCGGACTCCCCGAGGCCGAGCTGCTGATGCTGCGCACGGACGTACTGGCGGAGATCGCGGACGCGCTGGGCGCGGCCGAGGTCCTGGAGACCGTCCGTTAAGGTCCGCGGGTGAGTGAACCACCGCACCCGCACCACCCGCACGAAGCGCGCGAACCGTACGACCCCGTGAGAGACCCGTGGCGGGCGCACATGCGCCGCGCCCTGGCCGAGGCCGATCTGGCGGCGCGGGCCGGCGATGTGCCGGTCGGCGCCGTCGTCCTCGGACCGGACGGCGCGCTGCTCGCCACGGGTCACAACGAACGCGAGGCCACCGGCGACCCGACCGCGCACGCCGAGGTCCTCGCCCTGCGCCGGGCCGCCGCGTCCCACGGCGAGTGGCGCCTCACCGGATGCACCCTGGTGGTCACCCTGGAACCCTGCACGATGTGCGCGGGCGCCCTGGTCCAGTCCCGGGTGGACCGGGTGGTCTACGGGGCCCGCGACGAGAAGGCGGGCGCGGCCGGCTCCCTCTGGGACCTCGTGCGCGACCGGCGCCTCAACCACCGGCCCGAAGTGATCCAGGGCGTGCTGGAAGCGGAGTGCGCGAGCCTGCTGACGGCCTTCTTCCGCACCCGCTGAGAACCGATTTCTTCTCCCGGCCCGCGATGGTCTAAGCTCTCTCTCGGTAGCGTGTCCGAGCGGCCGAAGGAGCTCGCCTCGAAAGCGAGTGTGGGGAAACTCACCGAGGGTTCAAATCCCTCCGCTACCGCTCTTGATGAAGGGCCCGACGCATCGCGTCGGGCCCTTCGAGTTTTCCCGAGCACCCGCCCGATGGGGTGGCGAGTTCCGAAGCTCCGTCTCCGCCCCTCCGCCCGCGGGCCGTACCCGGTCGATGACCTTGGCGCCGGAGCCGCACCCCTGACCCTGGGGGTGCTTTCCCCGCACAATGACGAACCCGGCACACCACCTGCACGGGTCATGTACCGCCCGGCCGCCCCAGGTGCTGGAATGACCCCATGCCCTCCCCGCGCCACGCCTTCGACACCGATCTCCTCGTCGTCGGCGGAGGCCCGGCCGGCTGCGCGGCGGCCCGTACGGCGGCGAGCGTGGGCATGCGGTCGATCCTGGTCGAGCCGGACGCGCTCTGCCGCAACCTGTACCGGATCCCGGCCCTGAACAACGTCCTGGGCGGCCATACCGACGGCATCTCCCTGGCCACCGCCATCACCGACGAGCTCCTGACCGGCACCCCGCTCTGCCGGACCGAACTCGGCAGCCGGGTCACCGCGTTGCACGCGTACGACGACCACGCGGCCGCCACGCTCGACGACGGTCGCCGCCTGACCGCCCCGTACGCCGTCGTCGCCACCGGGGTGGGCCCGGTCCAGCCGCACGACACCCCCTGGATCACGGTCGCCCCACCGGCAACACCTCCGCTGCCGCCGCTCTGGCGCGCCGATGCGGCGGACGCCGAGGGCCGCACCCTCCTGGTCCTCGGCGGCGACCGCCTGATCGGTACGTTCCTGCGCGCCCACCCGGGTACGCGGACCCGCTTCCTGGTCGCCTACCCGGCGAGCGACGACTACAAGGTCGAGGAGATCCGCGACGACCCCCGCGTCGCCCTGCACCCCGTGGCCCACCTCACCCTGCGCCTCCCGGCAACGGCCGAGGCCCTGGACCGCGACGGGAACCCCCACCGCCTCACGGCCGACGCCACCTACCTGAGCATCGGCAACGCCCCCGCACCCCCGCCCGGCGACCTCCGCCCCGCCCCCACCGGCTACTGCCCACCGGCCGCCCAGCGCCCCCGCCTCATCGTCGCCGGCGACCTCCGCTCCCCCCGCTACCAGCGCATCCAGACCGCCCTCGGCTCCGGCGCCGAAGCCGCCCTCCGCGCGTATTACGCGAGCCGCGACGTACCACCACCGGACCATCAAGTCCCCACCGGTCTGCGCGGTGGCCGCCAACAGGACCACCCGTCGGGCATTGCCCGACTCGGACGCACAGAATGAAATCAGGCCCTCCGCCACGTAAACACCCAGGTCCGAAGTCTCGTCCCCGCGTGTGCGGGGGTGGCCCGCGCGGCGACCGCGTGATCGTTGTCGGCCGCCTGCCGTCCCCGCGCGTGCGGGGGTCTTCCGGAATGGATGCCGGTGCGGCTGGTGATCCGTTGCGTGCCCGGCGGGTTGCGCGGGCCTCGCGTAAGCCCCGACGCGGGGCGGGAAGTGCAGGTCGGGGGAAGCGGCATCGGGGGGACAAGCCGCTTCCCCCGGTGGGAACGGGGCCTCAAGCCCTCGGCGCGGTACGGGGGGGTGGACCGCGGGAGGGCCCCACAGTGAGGGGCCGTTCCTGCGCCCTTTGGATTCCTGCCTCATCCGCCGGGCTCACCGTCCATCCTGCTCCTCCGTGGGGGCCGGGTGGGCGGGCGAAGGGCCTTGATCGATGGGTCCTTGGTCCTTAAAAGTGCCGTGAGAGCTCACGGTGCCCCAAGGGATCCGGCCATACGTGCGGATAGACTCACCGACTGCGCAGGAGATCGACAGACGGCCGAAGGGGAGGCAGGGGCTGATGGCGCAAGCGAGAAAGATAGCTCTCTACATCATAGTCATCTTTGTCCTGTACACGATCATCACTGCCCCTGAGCGTGCGGCGGACCTCGTGCAGGTAGGGTTCGAGGGCATTGCGAGCGCCGCGAAGGGCGTCGGCTCCTTCATGTCGGAGCTCGTGAAGTAGAGAAGTAGCGCAGCGGGAAAAGGAGTGGTCCGTGATCCGCCATCTGGTCCTGTTCAAGCTGAACGACGGTGTCGAGCGGGACGACCCGCGAGCCGTGGCCGGGGCCAGGGCCTTCCAGGAGCTGGAGGGGCAGATCCCGGAGCTGGAGTTCTGGGAGTGCGCCTGGAACATCACGGACCGGCCGATCGCCTACGACTTCGCCATCAACTCCGCGGTCGCCGACGAGGACGCCCTGAAGCGCTACATCGAGCACCCCGCCCACCAGGCCGCCGCCGGCCAGTGGCGCGAATTCGCCACCTGGGTGATCGCCGACTACCCGTTCTGATTCATTCGGACCGGTTTCCCCTTTCGGTCCGGACCGCCTTCGAGCCCTTCACCACCATGGTGAGGGGCTTTTCCGGTTTTTTAAACCACGTTGAACCCAACACGACGCTATACGGTGCTTGCACACAGTGGACATGTCTTGTGATGCTATGACCGCTTTTGATGGATGAATTGATGGAGTTGACCGCAAAGGGGTGGCGTCATCGTGCCGGCCAGTGCAGCGCCTCAAGTGCCTCCCCAGTCCGGCCAACCCGGTCAGGAGTCCGGTCAGCCGAGCCCCGCCGGCCAGCCGGGCCCCGCGACCCCGGCGGGGCAGGCCGCCAGTACGGCCGCATCCGGCGGGTCGGTCGGGCCCGCGCAGGCCGCCCGGAGCCGGGGGGCGGACACCCGGGCACTCACCCAGGTCCTCTTCGGCGAGCTCAAGAACCTGGAGCCGGGAACTCCCGAGCACGGCCGGGTGCGGGCGGCGCTGATCGAGGCGAACCTGCCACTGGTGCGGTACGCCGCCGCGCGGTTCCGCAGCCGGAACGAGCCGATGGAGGACGTCGTCCAGGTCGGCACGATCGGGTTGATCAACGCGATCGACCGGTTCGACCCCGAGCGCGGTGTCCAGTTTCCGACCTTCGCCATGCCGACCGTCGTCGGGGAGATCAAACGATACTTCCGGGACAACGTACGGACCGTCCACGTCCCCCGCCGACTGCACGAACTCTGGGTCCAGGTCACCGGCGCCACCGAGGACCTGACGACCGCTCACGGCCGTTCGCCCACCACCGCCGAGATCGCCGAGCGGCTGAGGATCTCCGAGGACGAGGTGCTCGCCTGCATCGAGGCGGGGCGCTCGTACCACGCGACCTCGCTGGAGGCCGCCCAGGAGGGCGACGGGCTGCCCGGACTGCTCGACCGGCTCGGGTACGAGGACCCGGCGCTCGCCGGGGTCGAACACCGCGACCTCGTCCGGCACCTGCTCGTACAGTTGCCCGAGCGCGAACAGCGCATCCTGCTGCTGCGCTACTACAGCAACCTGACGCAGTCCCAGATCAGTGCCGAACTGGGCGTCTCCCAGATGCACGTGTCCCGATTGCTGGCCCGCAGCTTCGCCCGACTCCGGTCCGCAAACAGGATCGACGCGTAACCGGATCGGGTACAGCACGCGAAGTCCGTTTTCCGGGGCCCGAATGGCCTACACCCCTTGTTAACTGCGCTTATGTCACAAAGACTTGTCGACATGTCACTACAGCGTGTTGCCGACATGTGACATTCTGCGGGAACCGCGTTTGCCGTGGCCCCGCCTCCGGTATTCAGGTGGAGGCTGCGTTCCTCCGATGGTCGCGGCTCGACGCGACCGTCCGCGACCTCAAGGGGGTGGCATGTCCGCAGAACAGGGCAGCTCGAAGGTGCTCACGCTCACGAAGAGCGAACCGGCACCCGCAGTGCTCACCAGCCCGCCGGAAGCCATCGACACCCGCACGCTGTCCCGCTCCCTGTTCCTGCGGCTCGCCGCCCTCGAACCGTCCCCGGACGGCACGGACAGCCCGGAGCGCGCCTACGTACGGGACACACTCATCGAGCTGAACCTCCCGCTGGTGCGGTACGCGGCGGCCCGGTTCCGCAGCCGCAACGAGCCGATGGAGGACATCGTCCAGGTCGGCACGATCGGCCTGATCAAGGCAATCGACCGGTTCGACTGCGAGCGGGGCGTGGAGTTCCCGACCTTCGCGATGCCGACCGTCGTCGGGGAGATCAAGAGGTTCTTCCGCGACACCTCCTGGTCGGTGCGGGTGCCGCGCCGGCTCCAGGAGCTCCGGCTGGCGCTGACGAAGGCCAGCGACGAGCTCGCGCAGAAGCTCGACCGCTCGCCGACCGTCCCCGAGCTGGCGAAGGCGCTCGGCGTCTCCGAGGAGGACGTGGTCGACGGGCTCGCCGTCGGCAACGCGTACACCGCCTCCTCGCTGGACTCGCCCTCCCCCGAGGACGACGGCGGCGAGGGCTCCCTCGCGGACCGGCTCGGGTACGAGGACTCGGCCCTGGAGGGCGTCGAGTACCGAGAGTCGCTCAAGCCGCTGCTGGCCAAGCTGCCGCCGCGTGAGCGCCAGATCATCATGCTGCGCTTCTTCGCCAACATGACCCAGTCGCAGATCGGCGAGGAGGTCGGGATCTCGCAGATGCACGTCTCGCGCCTGCTGACCCGTACGCTCGCCCAGCTGCGGGAAGGACTCATCGCCGACTGACGCCGTGGATTTCCGTACCGGAGCGCGACCCTTCCGATTTGACGGACCGTCAGCCACACTGGCGCGATGCGACGTCGGATTCTCGGATCGAACGGCCGCCGGGGCACCCTGATCGCCGCCTCGGCGGCCGTGCTGTGTCTGGGCGGGGCGCTCGCCGCCTGCGGTGGCGGTGCGGCGGAGACGGGCCACGCGGCGCTCGGGGCGGCCGGTACGGAGCCGGGGACGAGTGCGGGGGGCGCGCCGGGCAAGGTCACCCTGGTCCCGCTCGACCCGGACGGCGGAAGCCCCGGAGCCGGGCCCGGTGCCGGAGCCGACACCGGTGGAGGAGTGGACGGGAGCGGAAGCGGGAGGGGCGGGAAGGCGGGCGGCCCGGACGGAAACGGGTCCGGGAGCGGGTCCAGCGATCCCTCCGGGAGCGCCTCGCGGTCGCCCTCCGGCGTCCCCGGACGCGGTACGGGAGCGACGCCCCGCCCCACCGTGCCCTCGGCCCCGCCGAAGCCCACCGGGCCCTCGACGCCATCCGCCCCCGGTACGCCCTCCGGGCCCGCCGAGCTGAGGGTGGGCGCCCCCGTACGGGAGGCGGCGGACGAGCGCTGGTGCGAGAAGGTGACCGTCGAGTTCCGGAACACCGGGGGCTCACCGGTGCGCGCGGGAACGGTCACCTTCGCCACGCACGTGATCGGTTCGCTGGGGGTCGACTGGGCGACCGTGGAGTCGACCGGGCCGCTCCCCGCGCCGATCGACGCGGGAGCGGCGCGGACGGCGACGTACACCGTCTGCGTGGACGCCTGGCGGGTGCCCCTGGGCATGCATGTCGAGACCCGGGACGTCACCGCCGTATCGAAGTGACAGGGGACGTGTGTGCCGGCCGGCGGCCGGCGCGGCCGCCGGGACGGTCAGCCGAGCGCGAGCCAGGCCACCGCGGCGAGGACGGCGATCACCACGACGACGCCGACGATCACCCCGGTCCTCGGTCCTCCGGACGAGGCGGCCGGCTGCTGCCGACGCTGCGGCTCGCCCTCGTCGACGAAGGCGCGGAACATCTGGGTGCTGCCGGCCGGGTCGTGGTTGCCCTCGGGGCCCTGCGGGGCGTGGGGGTTGTGTGCCATGGGCCAGGACCCTAGCGAACTCGGCTCTGCCGCCCAACCCCCGGGTCGGGGAAGGGGAAGAGGGGTGAGGAGAGGAAGGGCCAGGTCGGGGGCGGGGCGAGTGCGGGTGAGCGCGCGGTGGACCCCGGGCTCCAGGGCGGACGCCCCAGGACCGGCAGCGCCTCCCGAAGGACGTGCCCGGGTCGACTGCGCCTCCGACAGGACATGCCCCGGGGCGGACTGCACCTCAGGCGGGACGTGCCCCGGGGGGACTGCACCTCCGCCAGAACATGGACCAACGCACCGGTCCGGCCCCTGCGAGGCAGGGTCGGCGGCGGGCATCGGGCCGGGTGCCACCGGGGGCTCTGCTGTGGCATGACACACACCGCGCCCCACGCACCACCCCTGTACTGCGGGCTTGACTTCGCCCCTACACAGCCTTTTGCGTTCCTTTACTTCTGCAAGTCCCCTTTCGTTTGCCTGCAGCAACCAACGGCTTCTATGGTTGCCCTAAGCAACAAGATGCGCCGGTGAGATGCGATGTCTGGGGGTCCCGTGGCCGCACGGAGTCAGTACGAAGAACTGGCCCGGCAACTCAGCGCCGTAGGGGCCGTCAAGCGCGGTCTCGCCCGCATCCTCCCCGCCGAGTGCCCGGGCGGGTCCGCCGCCGTGCTGGCCCTGCTCCGGCAGCACGGCGAGATGCGGATCAGCCGGCTGGCCGAGCTGCTGGACGTCGACATGTCGGTGACAAGCCGTCATGTCGCCCATGTAGCGGAGCGCGGCTGGATCGTGCGGTCCCCGGATCCGGCGGACAAGCGGTCCCGCATCCTGCGGCTGACCCCCGAGGGACATGACGTACTCGGCGATCTGAACCGGCGGACCACCGAGATGTTCGCCCACAACCTCTCCGACTGGTCGGACGAGGAGGTCGGGCAGCTCAACACGCTGCTGGCCCGGCTGCGCGACAGCTTCGCCTGCCGCGGGCCCGGCGGGTGCGGCCCCGGAAAGCACAGCGGCGACTGCCGCTCCCGACCGGTCGGCAGCGACCACGACCACGACGTACACACCCGTACACCTGTGTAACAGAAGCAAAGACAAGGACTTAAATGGCTACGACCACACCGACCGGTGTGCGGGGCGGCCACGCCAAGCACGGGGGGTCGCCGGACCCCGCGTCCGGCGCGCCGATGACACACCGGCAGATCATGGAGGCACTGGCCGGGCTGATGCTCGGCATGTTCGTCGCGATCCTGTCGTCGACGGTCGTCTCCAACGCCCTGCCCGAGATCATCTCCGACCTCGGCGGCGGCCAGAGCGCCTACACCTGGGTCGTCACGGCCTCGCTGCTGGCGATGACCGCCACCACCCCGCTCTGGGGCAAGCTCTCCGACCTGTTCAGCAAGAAGCTGCTGGTCCAGATATCCCTGGTGATCTACGTCGCGGGCTCGGTCGTCGCCGGTCTGTCGACCAGCAGCGGCATGCTGATCGCCTGCCGTGTCGTCCAGGGCATCGGCGTCGGCGGTCTCTCCGCCCTCGCGCAGATCGTGATGGCCGCGATGATCGCCCCGCGCGAGCGCGGCCGCTACAGCGGTTACATCGGCGCGGTCTTCGCCGTCGCCACCGTCGGCGGTCCGCTGCTCGGCGGTGTCATCACGGACACCAGCTGGATGGGCTGGCGCTGGTGCTTCTACGTCGGTGTTCCGTTCGCCGTCATCGCGCTGATCGTGCTCCAGAAGACGCTGAAGCTCCCGGTCGTGAAGCGTGAGGTCAAGGTCGACTGGTGGGGCGCGTTCTTCATCAGCGCCGCCGTGTCGCTGCTGCTGGTCTGGGTGACCTTCGCGGGTGACAAGTACGACTGGCTGTCCTGGCAGACCGCCGTGATGGTCGTCGGTTCCGTCGTCCTCGGCGCGATCTTCGTCGCCATCGAGTCCAAGGCCAGCGAGCCGATCATCCCGCTGCGCCTCTTCGGCAACCGCACCATCGCGCTGGCCTCGCTGGCCTCGCTGTTCGTCGGTATCGCGATGTTCGCGGGCACCGTCTTCTTCAGCCAGTACTTCCAGCTGGCGCGCGGCAAGTCGCCGACGATGTCGGGCGTCATGACGATCCCGATGATCGCGGGTCTGTTCATCTCCTCCACGGTCTCCGGCCAGATCATCACCAAGACCGGCCGCTGGAAGGCCTGGCTGGTCAGCGGTGGCTTCCTGGTCACCGCCGGACTGGGCCTGCTGGGCACCCTCCGCTACGACACCGAGTACTGGCACATCGCGGTCTTCATGGCCGTCATGGGTCTCGGCATCGGCATGATGATGCAGAACCTGGTGCTCGCCACGCAGAACCAGGTCGCCCCGTCCGACCTCGGCGCGGCCAGCTCCGTCGTCACCTTCTTCCGTTCCCTCGGTGGTGCGATCGGCGTCTCGGCGCTGGGTGCCGTCATGGCGAACCGCGTCACCCACTACGTGAAGGAAGGGCTCGCGGAGCTCGGTCCCAAGGGGGCGGCCATGGGCCACGGCGGCACCGGCGGCGGGGGCATCCCCAACGTCCGTGAGCTGCCCGAGCCGTTCCGTTCGGTCGTGGAGAGCGCCTACGGGCACGGTGTCGGCGACGTCTTCCTGTACGCCGCCCCGGCCGCGCTGATCGCCTTCCTGATCACGATCTTCATCAAGGAGGTCGCGCTCAAGACCAACGCGTCGAGCGAGGCCCCGGCCACTGCCGAGACCCCGGCCGCTGCCGAGGTTCCGGCCGACGCCCTGGCCAAGGCTCCGGTCGCGGTCGCGGCCGTCCCGGCTCCCGCCGCGACGGCCGTCGAGGACGCGGCCCCGGCCGCCGCCCCGGCGCCCGCCCTTCGGGGCACGGCGGTGCACGGTGTGGTGCGCGGTGCGGAGAGCGCGCCGGTGGCCGGTGCCGCCGTCACGCTGATCTCACTGGCCGGCCGCCAGCTGGGACGCTCCGTCGCCCAGGCCGACGGCACGTACGAGCTGGACGCCCCGGGCTCCGGCAGCTACGTCCTGATCGCCTCCGCCGACGGTTTCCAGCCGCAGGCGTCCACGGTGGTCGTGGGCGACGAGCCGCTCGCGTTCGACATCCTGCTCTCGGGTACGAGCGGGCTCGCCGGTCTCGTACGGTCGGCGGAATCCTCCGACCCGGTCGAGGGCGCCATGGTCGTCGTGACCGATGTGCGCGGCGACGTCCTGGCCACCGGGTCGTCCGACGGGGCGGGCGAGTTCGCCTTCGGCGAGCTGGTCCCCGGCACCGTGACCGTCGCGGTCAACGCCCTCGGCTTCCGGCCGCTGGCGCTGCCGGTGGAGGTCGGCGGCCAGGGGATCACCCGGGTCGAGGCCGTGCTCCAGGCCGGTGCGCTGATCCAGGGAGTCGTGCGGGCGGGTACCGCGCGTCGTCCGCTGCCGGACGCCCGGGTCACACTGGTCGACGCGGCGGGCAATGTGGTCGCCACCTCGACGACCGGGGAGGACGGGGCGTACGCCTTCACCGACCTGGACGCGGGCGAGTACTCGGTCGTCGCGACCGGCTACCCGCCGGTGGCGAGCGCGCTGACCGTGGCAGGCCGCGGGGCCGACGGCCACGACATCGAACTCGCCCACCCCGGCGAGTAACAGACCCCCGGCCGGCCGGTGCTTTCGAGCGGAGGCACCGGCCGGCAGGTGGAAATGGGCCCCGGCGTGGGGACGACAGGCAGGGGACGGCCTGCCGTCCCCGCCCGGGGCCCGACTCTTTGAACGAGTCATGGAGCTAGGAGAGAGAACCGGATGGGACTTCGCGCACAGGTACGGACCCGCGACGGCTGGGCGGTCCAGCACGCGGTCGTGACGGTCACCGACATGACCGGAACGCAGGTGCTGCGCGCCGCCGCCGACGAGGACGGGGCGGTACGGACCGAGGGCAGCCTGGACGCCGGGGCGTACACGGTGATCGTCACGGCGGTCGGGTACGCCCCCGCCGCCTCGACCGCCATGGTCACGGCGAGCGGGCGGGTCGAGGCGGGCACGGTGGTGCTGAGCCGGCAGGGCGGGGTGGAGCTGCCGCCGCCGGGGGCCTGGTCGCTGGATCCGGCGCACTGCTCGGTCGCCGCGGTCGCGCAGCACCTGGGGATCTCCAGTGTGCGCGGCCGGTTCACCGAGTTCAGCGGCCGCATCGAGATCGCGGAGGACGTCCAGCTCTCCCGGGTCGAGGCCGTCATCGCCGCGTCGAGCATCGACACCGGCAACAGCATGCGCGACAAGCACCTGCGCTCGCCCGACTTCCTGGACGCGGAGCGCTTCCCGGAGATCACCTACCGCTCGGACGGGCTGACCCCGACCGGCCCCGACCGCTGGCTGGTCCACGGCGAACTGTCGATGCGCGGCGTGGTCCGCCCCGTCGACCTGGACCTGAGCTACCTGGGCACCGGCCCCGACCCGTGGGGCGGGGTGCGCGCCGCCTTCAACGCCACGGCCGAGCTGCACCGCGAGGACTTCGCGATGAACTACAACCAGGTGGTGCAGGCGGGCATCGCGGCGATCGGCACGACGCTGCGGGTGGAGCTCGACATCCAGGCCGTGCAGGGCGAGACGCTGCCCTCGTAACCGGGCGGAACACCACGCGACCATCGTCGCCGGTCGAGTTCCGTCGTGGCCGGTGGGGTGCCGTCGTGGTCTGCGGACCCGGCACCCCACATCCCGACGAACACAGCAGCATCGTGCTGTCGGACGCCATAGAACGGCCCGTGACCGGGCTCAGCGGTCCCGCATCGCCTCGATGCCCGCGATCAGCAGCTCCAGGGCGACCTCGAAGTCCCGGTCGCGCATCTCCTCGACCGTGCCGCCGCCCCGGGCGTCCATGACCTCCTGCGAGGACTCGATGATCCGGCTGTGCTGCGGCTGGGAGCGGATCGTGCTCATCGCCTGCCGGTAGTACTCGTCCTGGCTGAGCCCGGCCGCCGTGCTGCGCTCCGCGAAGTGCCCCTCGACGGTGCCGAACCCGTACACGAACTGGAAGACCGCGGAGAGCGCGCCGGTCTGGTGGTGGGCCGGGAGGCCGGTCGCCCGGATGACGTCCTGGACGGCGTACGACATCAGCATCGCGTGCGGGCCGATGTTGAGGAAGTGGCCGGCGAGCGTCGACACCCAGACGTGCCGGACGAGCAGCGCGCGGTACTCGGCGGCCAGTCCGCGCAGCCGCTCGTGCCAGTGGGCGTCCTCGGGGGGCACCACGAACTCGCCGTAGACCGTGTCGAGGGCCAGTTCCAGCAGGTCGTCCTTGGTGTCGACGTACCAGTACAGGGACATCGCGGTGACGTCGAGCTCGGCGGCCAGCCTGCGCATGGAGAACTTGGCCAGCCCCTCGGCGTCCAGCAGCCGGACCGAGGTCGTGGTGATCCTCTCCCGGTCCAGCCCGGCCGCCTGGTCCGGCCTCCGGGCGCGCGAGGGAGGCCGCTGTTCCAGCCAGACACTGGTCCTGACGGGCTTCTTCACCCGGTCGGCCGCGGACACCATGACGCACCCTCCTCGTCTCCCCCGCCCCTGATGCTATGCCGCCGCCGCGTTACCGTCCGCGTCCGCCCGTACCGGCTCCGAGCGGCCCGCGCGGTGCAGCAGTACGGCGGCGAGCACCCCGCCCGCCAGTACGGCGACCGCCCCGAAGAGCTGGCTGGTCTCCAGCCCGGAGGCGAAGGCATCGGTGATCCGCGCCCGTTCCCCGGCGTCGGTGGCCGCGGCGAGCGCGGCGGGCAGCGACGCGGCCCCCACCGCCGCCGGCACCAGCGCCGAGAACCGCGAGCCCAGCACCGCGCCGAGCACCGCGACGCCCAGCCCGTTGCCGAACTCGGCGAGCGTGCCGTTGACCCCGGCACCCACGCCCGCCTTCTCCGGCGGAATGGCGCCCATGATCGCGTTGGCCATGGCGGGCATGGCGATCGCGATGCCCGCGCCCATCACGACGAGCCCGAGCAGCATGCCCCCGTACCCGACCCCGCCGAGCAGGGCGATCGCGGCGAGACCCGCCGCCAGCAGGGTCATCCCGGACGCGATCGTGCCCGGCGTCCCCAGCCGGGGCACCAGCCGCGCGCCGAGCCCGGTGAGGTTGAGCGCGACGACGGTCAGCGCCAGCGGCGCCGTCCGCAGCCCGGCCTCCAACGGCCCGTAGCCGAGGACGAACTGGAGCTGCTGGGTGAGCAGGAAGAGCGAGCCGCCCATCCCGAAGGCGACCAGGATCGCGCCCGCCACCGCCCCGACGAACCGCTGGTTCCGGAAGAAGTGCATGTCCAGCATCGGGTACGGGATACGCAGCTCCCACAGCACGAATCCGGTGAGGACGGCGGCCCCGGCGAAGGCGGTCAGCAGCACCCGGCCGGAGCTCCAGCCGTGCTCGGGGCCGGAGATGATCGCGTACACGACGCAGGTCATGCCGATCGTGGAGAGCAGCGCGCCGAACAGGTCGGGGCGCTCGCCCGCCGGGTTCTTCGACTCGGGGACCAGCCGGACCACGGCGACCAGCCCGAGGGCCGCGACCGGGATGTTGATCAGGAAGATCGCGCCCCACCAGAAGTGGTCCAGCATCACCCCGCCGATCAGCGGTCCGACGGCGAAGCCGAGCGAGCTGACGGTCGACCAGATGCCGATCGCCTTCACCCGCTCGCCCTCGTCGAAGATCTGCACGATGACGGCGAGGGTCGTGGTCATCAGCAGGGCGCCGCCGACGCCCATGCCCGCGCGGGCGGCAATCAGCTGCGCGGACGACTGCGCCACCCCGGCGACCAGCGAGCCGATGCCGAACAGCGCCAGCCCGGCGACCAGCATCTTCTTGCGGCCGTAGCGGTCGGCGGAGCTGCCGGCCGTCAGCAGCAGGCCCGACTGGACCAGCGAGTAGGCGTTGATCATCCACTGCACATCGGCGGTGGAGGCGTGCAGCTCCCGGGTGAGGGAGGGGATCGCCACGTTGAGAACGGTGTTGTCGAGCAGCACGGTGAGCTGGGCGAGGCAGATGACGCCGAGGATCAGCCAGCGCTGCGGATGGCCGGGGGACGCAAGGTTCTTCTGTCCGGCGACAGTCGCCGTCATGCGGTCTCCTTCTTCCTTGTTCCTGTTCCTCTACGGTGTACGGGTAGTGCGCGCTGTACACCGTATAGCTCACCTGTACGGTGTACAACTCTTTTCCGCGCGGTACCGTGCTCGGCGCTGATCGACAGGACTTCCCAGGGTTGGAGTGGCATGTCAGTGCGTCGTCGTACGGTCGAAGTACTCGTGTCGGCAGGGCTGTTGGCGTCGGTGCTCGCGCCGCCCGCGGCGGCCGCCGGGGAGGGGCGCGGGCCCGCCGTCCCGCTCCGGGTGGCCACGTACAACATCCATGCGGGCGCGGGCATGGACAACGTCTTCGACCTCGACCGGCAGGCCGGGGCGCTGCGCGCACTGGACGCCGATGTGATCGGCCTCCAGGAGGTCGACGTGCGCTGGGGCACCCGCAGCGAGTGGCGGGACCTCGCGGCGGAGCTGGCCGGGCGGCTGGGCATGCGGGTGTCGTTCGCCCCGATCTACGACCTCGATCCGGTCGCGCCCGGGGAGCCCCGGCGGGAGTTCGGGGTCGCGGTGCTGTCCCGGTATCCGATCGTGAGCGCCGAGAACCACGACCTCACCCGGCTCTCCACCCAGGACCCGGACCCGGTTCCGGCGCCCGCGCCCGGCTTCGGCGAGGTGGTCGTACGGGTGAAGGGGCTGCCGGTGCACGTCTACGCGACCCATCTGGACTACCGGGCGGACCCGTCCGTCCGGATCGCCCAGGTCGCCGACACCCGCCGGATCATGGCGGAGGACCGGGCCTCGGAGCGCGGACCGGTCCGCCAGGTGCTGCTCGGCGACTTCAACGCGGCGCCCGGCGCACCCGAACTCGCCCCTCTGTGGCAGGAGTTGACGGATGTCGAACCGGGCGGTCCCACGTTCCCGGCGGAGAATCCGGTGAAACGGATCGACTACGTGGCGGTGTCGAAGGACACGGTACGGGCGCGCGGCGCGGCGGTGGCCGAGTCGCTCGCCTCGGACCACCGCCCCGTCGTCGCCGATCTGCTGCTGCGGCGCTGAGGCGCGTCAGGAACCGCTCTTCGGGCTGGTCAGGTCGTAGAAGGTGGCGTTGCCGACGGTGACCTTCTCGAAGTTCTTCTCCACCCAGGAGGAGATCTGCGAGGCGGTTCCCTCACCGCTGCCGCCCATGCCTCCCCTGCCTCCACCGCCGCCGCCCATGCCGCCCGCGATGAAGTAGTGGATGCGGCCGTCCTCGACGTACTGCTCGAACTGGGCGAGCGTCGGGGACGGATCACTTCCGTTGAAGCCGCCGATCGCCATCACCGGCTCCTCGGTGGCGAGTTGGTAGCTGGCGGCGTTCTGGGAGCCGATGGCGGCGGCGGCCCAGGTGTACGTCCCGGCATCCTTCGTCAGAAGCCGTTCGGCCTCGGCGTCCACGGTGGCGCCGTTGAGCAGTCCGCCCATGCCGCCGCCTCCCATGCCGCTCCCCATGCCTTCGCCACCAGGGCCGTTGCCGCCGGGGAAACCGGGCATCTGGCCGTTCTGGCCGTTCTGGCCGTTCTGGCCGTTCTGGCCGTTCTGGCCGTTCTGGCCGTTCTGGTTGGGCGGGGTGCCCTGGCCGTTCTGGCCGTTCTGGCCGTTCGACGGGTTGGTCCCGCCCGGCGGGGCACCCCCGGGCAGCGCGCCCCCGGGCGGCGTGCCCTGCGTACCGCCCTGTGCGCCGCCCCCCTGGCCGGGGAAGCCCATCCCGTACCCCGCCCCGCCGAAGCCGCCGAAGCCGCCCCGGCCCCCGCGCCCGCCGCCTCTGCCCGGTCCGCCGCCGCCGAACATCCCGCCGCCGGACGGGCCCGCCGTGACGATCGAGCCCTGGTGGCCGGTGTCCAGCGTGGTCACGGCGTACGCGGTCGGCCCCGCCAGCGACGCGGCGAGCCCCAGCCCCACGGCGAGGTACGCCACCGGGCGCCCCAGCAGCGGGACGAGCAGCAGCCCGAGCGCCGCCGCGATCCCCGCGACGAGCACCGCCCACCGCAGCCACGGCAGGTAGTCCGGGGTCCGCCCCAGCAGCGCGTAGGCCCAGCAGGCCGTCACGGCGACGGTCCCCGCCAGCACGTTCCGCGCCCACCACCGGGCGCGCTCCTCCCACAGCACCGTGGCGCCCATCCCGGCCAGCGCCGCCACGTACGGGGCGAGGGCCACCGTGTAGTACTGGTGGAAGATGCCCGCCATGAAGCTGAAGACGGCCGCGGTCGTCAGCAGTGCCCCGCCCCAGGCGAGGAAGGCCGCGCGGGCGGTGTCCGTCCGCGCCGTGCGCCGGGTCAGCCAGACCCCCGCGACCAGCAGGATCAGCGCGGCGGGCAGCAGCCAGGAGATCTGGCCGCCGATCTCGGAGTTGAACATCCGGCCGATACCGGTCTCGCCCCACTGACCGCCGCCCGGTCCACCGCCCGGTCCGCCTCCGCCGCCGACGCTGCCGGTCTCGTCGCCGTTGATCCGGCCCAGCCCGTTGTAGCCGAAGGTCAGCTCCAGGAAGGAGTTGTGCTGCGAGCCGCCGACGTACGGGCGGGAGGAGGCGGGCCAGAGTTCGACGACCGCCACCCACCAGCCGCCCGCGACGACCATGACCAGGGCCGACAGCCCGAGCTGGCCGAGCCGCCGGCGTACCGGTACGGGCGCGCAGACCGCGTACAGCACGGCAAGTGGCGGCAGGATCAGGAACGCCTGGAGGGACTTGGCCAGGAACGCGAGGCCGACCGCCGCCCCCGCCCACACCAGCCACTTCGTACGGCCGTGCTCCAGAGCGCGCAGCACGCAGTAGACCGTGACGGTCATCAGCAGGGCGAGCAGCGCGTCCGGGTTGTTGAAGCGGAACATCAGCGCGGCGACCGGGGTCAGCGCGAGGACGGCCGTGGCGATCAGCCCGGCCACCGCGTTGAACCGGCGCCGCACGGCCGCGTGGAGCACCCCGGCGGTGGCGACGCCCATCAGGACCTGCGGGGCCAGGATCGCCCAGGAGTTGAGGCCGAAGACCCGCACCGACAGGGCCATCGGCCAGAGGGCGGCCGGGGGTTTGTCGACGGTGATGGCGTTGGCCGCGTCCAGCGAGCCGAAGAAGAACGCCTTCCAGCTGCGGCTGCCGGCCTGCGCGGCGGCGGAGTAGAAGGAGTTGGCGTATCCGGAGGCGCTGAGGTTCCAGAGGTAGGCCGCCGCGATGAGCAGCAGCAGGACGAGGAAGGCCGGCCGCGCCCAGCGCGGGTCCTCGGGCCTGCCCCGCCAGACCCGGGCGGCCCGGCGGCGGTCGGGGTGCGGCGTGCTCATCGGTGGGTCTCCCGTTCGTGGTGGAGGGCGTCGGCGGACTCCTGGCCCCGGGGCGCGGCCCGCTCGGGGAAGACCCAGGCGCGCAGCAGCAGGAAGCGCAGCACCGTCGCCGCGAGGTTGGCCGCGATCAGCACGGCGAGCTCCGTCGTGTGCGAGGGCGAGCCGGACGCCGCCCCCAGCGCCGCCAGCGAACCGCTGGTCAGCGCGAGGCCGATGGCGAACACCACCAGCCCCTGCGCCTGGTGGCGGACGGCCCCGCGCCGCCCCCGTACGCCGAAGGTGAGCCGCCGGTTGGCCGCGGTGTTGGCGACGGCGGACACCAGCAGCGCACCGGCGTTGGCGAGCTGCGGGCCCGCGCCGAGCCGGAAGAGCGAGTACAGGGCGAGGTAGCAGAGCGTGGAGAGCGCGCCGACCGCGCAGAAGCCGACGAGCTGGCGGGCCAGTGGGCCGGGCACCCCGCCGACCGCCCGGTCGCGCGGGTCGTCGCCGAAGGGGCGGGCCAGCCGGTCCAGCGGCAGCGTGCCGACCGCCAGCGCCCGCCCCACCCGCCACACGCCTTTCAGGTCGTCGACGGCCGTCCGCACGATGTGGACGCTGGAGTCGGGGTCGTCGACCCAGTCGACCGGCACTTCGTGGATGCGCAGCCCGGCGCGTTCGGCGAGCACCAGCATCTCGGTGTCGAAGAACCAGCCCGGGTCCTCCACCATCGGCAGCAGCCGTTCCGCGACATCGCGGCGGATGGCCTTGAACCCGCACTGGGCGTCGCTGAACCGGGCGGCCAGCGAGGAGCGCAGGATCAGGTTGTAGGAGCGCGAGACGAACTCCCGCTTCGAGCCGCGCACCACCCGGGAGCCGCGCGACAGCCGGGAGCCGATCGCCAGGTCGGAGTGGCCCGAGATCAGCGGGGCGACCAGCGGCAGCAGCGCGTTGAGGTCGGTGGACAGGTCGACGTCCATGTAGGCGAGGACCGGTGCCTCCGAGTCGGTCCAGACGGTCCGCAGTGCCCGCCCCCGCCCCTTCTGCTCCAGCCGGTACGAGCGGACCCGGGGCAGCTCGGCCGCGAGCCGGGCCGCCACCCGCGGTGTCCGGTCGGTGCTGGCGTTGTCGGCGACGGTGATCCGGAAGCCGTACGGGAAGGTGCGCGCCAGATGGTCGTGCAGGCGGCGCACACAGGGTTCGAGGTCCTTCTCCTCGTTGTGGACGGGGATCACCACGTCGAGCACGGCCGCCCCCGCGGGATCGGCCGGCCCGGCGGCCGTTTCTACGGTGAGGTGGTCCCGGGGCGGCAGGGCGGTGACGCTCCAAGGCGTGTCGGTCGGCATACGGACGACCCTCGCCGCCCGCGCTGTCACACCGGTGTGCCGAGCCTGTCCCCGACCTGTGAGTACACGGCCGGACGCCGCTCCGTCGCGGGCCGCTACTCCGTCCCGGGCCGCTGTTCCGTCGCGTGCCGCTGTTCCGACTCCGGCCGGTGTTCCGTGTCCGGCCGGAGTTCCACCTCCGGCCGCCGCTCCGCCCCCGGCCGCTGTTCCGTCGCGGGCAGGTGGACGGCGAACACCGTGCGCCCCGGCACCGATTCCACCGCGACCCGCCCGCCGTGCGCGGCGACGACGGCCTGCACGATGGCCAGCCCGAGCCCGGTGGAGCCCGCGCCGCGCGAGCGTGAGGCGTCCCCGCGCGCGAACCGCTCGAAGACGTGCGGCAGCAGCCCGGACGGGATGCCCGGTCCGTCGTCCTCGACCTCCAGGACCACCCGCGCCCGTCCGGCGTCCGGCCGCACCCGGGTGGTGACGGTCGTCCCCGGCGGGGTGTGGGTACGGGCGTTCGCCAGCAGGTTGACCAGCACCTGGTGGAGCCGGGTGGGGTCGCCCTGCACGGTGACGGGCTCGTCCGGAAGATCGAGCCGCCAGTGATGGACGTCGAACCGTTCCTCCCCGGTTGGGCCGGGCCGGCGGGCCCCGGCGGGGACCCCGGTGTCGGCGGCGGGGGCTCCGGCGGGGGCGGCGCCACCGGGCTCGCGGACCCCGGGCCCGGCCCGCCCGTGGGCACCGACCTGGGCGGGCCCACGGGCCCCGGTGTCGGCGGCGCGGGCGTCGCTCACCGCGTCGACGACCAGCGACGACAGATCGGTGCGCTCCCTGCCCAGCGGACGCCCGGAGTCCAGCCGGGCGAGCAGCAGCAGGTCCTCCACCATGCCCGTCATCCGCTCCGCCTCGGACTCGATCCGCCCCAGCGCGTGCCGGGTGTCGGGCCCGGTCTCCTCACCGCCGCGCCGGGTCAGTTCGGCGTAGCCGCGGATCGAGGCGAGCGGGGTGCGCAGCTCGTGGCTGGCGTCCGCGACGAACTGGCGCACCCGGGTCTCGCTCCGCTGCCGTGCCGCCAGGGCCGAACCGACGTGGTCCAGCATCCGGTTGAGCGCGGCGCCCACCTGCCCGACCTCGGTGCGCGGGTCGGCCTGGGCCTGCGGGACCCGTTCCAGGGGGGCCACCTCACCGCTGTGCAGCGGGAGTTCGGAGACCAGGGTGGCGGTGGCGGCGATCCGGCGGAGCGGGCGCAGGGCGACCCCGACGATCGCGGCGCCCGCGAGCCCGGCCGCGATCAGCCCGGCGGCGGTGACGCAGACCTCGACGACGATCAGGGTGGTCAGCGCGGCACCCACCTCGGCGGCGGGGAGACCGACGAGCAGGGTGTTGCCCAGCGGGTCCACGACCGCCTCGACCCGGTTGGCGCCGAGCCCCGGCAGATCGACGCCCCGCGCCCCGTCCCCGGCCACGATCCCCGCCGCCGCGAGGGCGCTCAGCTGGGCCCCGGTCATCGGCCGGCCGCCGCTCTCGTACCCGGCCCCGAACCCCGTTCCTGTCCCCGTCCCCGTCCCCGTACCGCTCTCCACGACGACGCGCGAAGCGGTGACCTTGCCGTCCCCGGCCAGCACCGCCCCGAAGGCGCCGACCGGCAGCCCGCGCACATCGACGAAGGCCAGCGGGTCATGGGGCTGGGGTATGCCGCCGCCGGGCACCGGCCCCCCGCCCCCGGGCGGCTTCCCGGCCCGTACGGCGACGGCGTGCAACTGGTCGTCGAGCTTGCCGTACAGATAGCTGCGGTAGGCGATCGTGGTGACCGAGCCGATGACCGAGGCGACGACGGCGATCAGCGTGACCGCCGAGACCACCAGCCGGGTCCGCAGCGTCCACGGCCCCCGCAACCGGCGCCCGCGCCCGTGGCCGTTACTGCTGCTACTCACCGGGCTTGATGAGGTACCCGGCCCCGCGCCGGGTGTGGATCATCGGCGACCGGCCCGCGTCGATCTTCTTGCGCAGGTACGAGATGTACAGCTCGACGACGTTGGCCTGGCCGCCGAAGTCGTAGTTCCACACCCGGTCCAGGATCTGGGCCTTGCTGAGCACCCGGCGCGGATTGCGCATCAGGTAGCGCAGCAGCTCGAACTCGGTCGCGGTGAGATGGATGGAGGCCCCGCCCCGGCTCACCTCGTGGCTGTCCTCGTCGAGGACCAGATCACCGACGACGAGCGTCGACTCGCCGCGTACCGCCGCCGTGCCGGAGCGCCGGATCAGCCCGCGCAGCCGCGCCACGACCTCCTCCAGGCTGAACGGCTTGGTCACGTAGTCGTCACCGCCCGCCGTGAGCCCGGCGATCCGGTCCTCCACCGCGTCCCGCGCGGTCAGGAACAGCACCGGCACCTCGGCGATCTCCCGCCGCAGCCGGCCGAGCACGGCGAGCCCGTCGGTGTCCGGCAGCATCACGTCGAGGATCACCACGTCGGGCCGGAAGTCCCGCGCCGCCCGGACCGCCCCCGCCCCGTCCCCGGCGCTGCGCACCTCCCAGCCCTCGTAGCGCAGGGCCATGGAGAGCAGCTCGGCGAGCGGTGCCTCGTCGTCCACCACCAGCACGCGGACGGGGGTGCGGTCCGCCCTCAGCAGTTCGGTACGCCCCTGGGGCAAGGTCGTTGTCATGGCCCCGAGCCTGTGCGGCTCCCCTGAAAGCCCTCTTACCCGTTCCTGTGAATTCCCTGAGAAAATCCCGGCCGGGCCGTCTCCGGGCCCCCGTCACCCCTCCCCGAAGACCTTCCGGGCCCCTGGTTCATCCCTCCCCGAAGAGCTTCCGGGCGTTCCCGTGGCAGACCGCTCGCAGCCAGTCGTCCCCCAGCTCCAGCCGTTCCAGCGCGTGGAGCTGATGGGCGTACGGGTACGGGATGTTCGGGAAGTCCGTACCCAGCAGGATCCGGTCCCCGAGCGCCGCGAGCCGCCCCCGCCCGGCCGCCGGGAAGGGGCTGAACCCCTCGGTGAAGTCGGTGAACGCCATCGTCGTGTCGAGCCGCACCTCCGGGTACGTCTCCGCGAGCGCCAGGAACTCCTCGTACTCCGGCATCCCCAGGTGCGCCACGACCAGCGGCAGCCGGGGGTGCCGGGCGAGCAGCCGGGCGACCGGTCCGGGGCCGGTGTGCCTGCCGGGCGCCGGGCCCGAACCGCAGTGGATCACCACCGGGATCGCGGCCTCGGCGAGGAGGCCCCAGACCGGTTCGAGGAGCGGGTCGTTGGGGTCGTAGCCGCCGACCTGGACATGCGCCTTGAAGACCCGCGCCCCCGCCTCGACGGCCTCGCGCACGTACTGCTCGACGCCCTCCTCCGGGAAGAAGGTCGCGGTGTGCAGGCAGTCCGGCGTCCGGCGGGCGAAGTCGGCGGCCCAGCCGTTCAGCCAGGCGGCCATCCCGGCCTTGTGCGGGTAGAGCATCGAGGTGAACCGGAGCACGCCGAACGACCTGAGCAGCGCGAGCCGTTCCTCCTCGTCGCGCCGGTAGGCGATCGGCCACTCCATCCCGGTCAGCGGCCCGGCGGAGTCGAAGTACGCCCACACCTTGCGCAGCACCTGCTCCGGCATGAAATGCGTATGTACGTCGATGATCCCCGGCAGCCCCAACCGCTCCCAGAACCGCACGACGTCACGGGCGTCCTCACCCACCGCGCACCACCCTTCCCTCCGGTCACTCGAACCGCTCCGACGATCTCAGAACAGCCGCCACCGCACCCCACCGCCCCTCGGCGCAGCACCCCCACGCCCCACCAGCCCTCAGAACAGCCCGTCCTGCACCCCACCTCCCCCGAGGTCCACGACCGGCACGTCCACCCCGCCCCGCGCGTCCGCCGCCACCAGCTCCCACCCGGTCATCAGCCGGGTGTCCAGCACCACCACCCCGTCCGGCGCCGTCCCGTCCCCCGCTGCTTCCCCGTCCCCCGCTGCTTCCCCGTCCACCACCGCCAGATGGAGGTCCGGCCCGGCCACCGCCACCAGCCGCCCGCCGACCGCGCCCCCGGCCACCAGCTCGGTCACGGCCCACCGCACCCCGCCCGCCGCTTCCACCCCGTCGAGCCCGAACAGCGCCACCTGGTCGACCGCTTCGAACGGCAACCGCTCCAGCGACTCCGGCCATGCCCCGGTCTCCGTCAGCGCCATCGCCCGCCGGTAGAGCCCGGCGACCTCCTCACCACGCCCCTCCATCCCCGGCAGCGCCCCCCGCACCGCCCGCTTCCGCGCGTACGGGATCCGGTCCGGCACCCCGAACGCCGCCCGCAGCACCTCCTCCGTACGACGGCACGCCATCAACGGCCCGCGCCCCAGCCAGCCGAACACCACGGCCCCCTGCTCCCGCAGCCGCGCCGCACCCCGCTCCTCCGCGGTGATCCCGACCTTCACCATCCCGGGCCCGAACCAGGCGAGGTACACCCGGTACGTCCTCGGATCGTCCGCGATCGTGTCGGCGGCCACCGAATGCGCCCGGTCCAGCCGTGCGCACTCCGGGCACCGCGCCCCCGTACTGCGCCCCGGCACCACGGCCCCCACCGGGCACACGTTCCCCCGCGCCCCGACACACCCCCGCTCCCCCACGGCACGAAACCCCAGCTCCGCCCCGTACGCCAGCGCACTCCCCCGCGCCACCCCACCCCGTCGCCACCCGAGCACGGGCCCCTCGTCCCCCCACCGCAACCCGGTGCACCGCCACGCCACAGCCCCTACCTCCAACCCCAGCCTCAGCCCCCACCGGCCTGTCGGAGCCGCCCGCCATCATGACCCCATGAACACCCCGGACCCTGCCCCCGCCGTCTGGCACCTCCACCACGGCGACCGCACCATCGCCCGCCTGACCGTGACCGGCTCCGACATGCCATGGGCGCACGCCGACATGGAAACGCTGCCCGGCTTCGAGGAGTTCCGCCCTCTCTTCGCCGAACAGGAGGCGGCCGTCGACGCGGAGGACTGGGAACGCGCCGAGTCCTGCTACGACCGCATACGCGCCGCCCTCACCCTGACCTTCCCCGACGGCACCCCCGTCCCCGAGTTCCTGCTCCACATCCACGCCGACGGAACCGCCGGCTGGCGCTGGCACCACGAGCCCTTCGCCTGAGGAGTCCCCGGCGCCACCGCCCCTTCAGAACCCGATCCGCCCCGCCCCCGCCGGTGCCGCACCCCGATGTGACGCGCCGGGCGACCACCAGGTAGCCCGCGAAGTCGATGTCCGGTCCGGCCTTCGCCCACCCGTCCGCCTCCTCGACCGGAACCAGCACCGTCGTCCCCGGAACGGGGCACGTTCACCTTGTCCGTGGCCGCCGGAGGGGCACCCCCTAACGCTCGCCCCCTGGCGGCCACGTCCACGCCGCACCCCGTAGGAGCGGGCGCCTGCGAGTCATTCGAGCGTCGCGATGGCGAGACCGGCGAGCGCGACCACGGGTGAGCCAAGAAAGGCGATGCCGCCCATGAGCCGGAAGAACCAGGCACCGAGTCGCGACGGCTCCGTAAGCCCCATATCCAGCGTCCGCGCGGCGGTCACGGCCCTGACGGCGTCTCGCCGCGCAACTGCCTTGTCCGCCGCGCCCCGCAAGTTGAAGAGGAACATGGCTCCCCACGCCATGCCCGCCAGCCCCAGTACGACCAGCCCGATACCCACAACCACAGCCAATCCCCTCCCCTGAGCACCGCCGTGGCCGGCGGTCGTCCGAGTACGATGCCAGCCTTTCCGTGGCGAGAACGATCGGTCCTGGTCAAAGTTCCAGTCCCCGGCGAGTACTGCGACTCCAAGCTGATACGGACCTGGTGGACGATGGCGCAGAGGGCTGCGGGTACGACGATGTCGGCCGTCTCCACCAGACGTCCGTCGTCGCTGGCCGCAACCGCCGCATCCTCCCCGCACGGGTCGATGCAGTCAGGGTGTTGTTGTACTTCGCTGCTGTACACCCCGACAACGCAAGAGGCCCGGACTCTCGTCCGGGCCTCTTGCTTGCTGTGCACTCGGCAGGATTCGAACCTGCAACCTTCTGATCCGTAGTCAGATGCTCTATCCGTTAAGCTACGAGTGCTTGTGCTTCCCGGTTTTTTTCTTCCCGGTCGGCGTTGCGAGAACAACATTACATGACCTGCGCCGTAGCGCGAAATCCATTAGCCAAACCCTCCCTGACCTGCGCAAATGCCGCGATTCGCGTCCGCGCGGCCGAGATGCGGGGCGACTGTTGACGACGGGGAGCAGGCGTCAACTTCGATGGTGAGAGTTTCACTCTGCGCAAGGGTGGGGCGTCGGGATACAGCGGGGACTTCCGGCCATGACGGAGTGGGCGGGAGAGGACCAGGGGCCCATGCGGTGCGTGTGGTGCGGGTGGGGCGGCGCAAAGGGGGCGGCGACAGGGGCCCGTCCGGGATGCGGGTGGCAAAACCCGGTGGGGCGGGTTGGCTGAACGTCGACGTTCGTCACTTTACGTAACCATGCCGGGTGCGGTGCGCTACGGGACGTATCGGGTCCGCCGCGGCGCACGGAGGTGCGGCCGGTAGTACGGCGGCGTGTTCCAGCAGCGTCGACGTGAGGGGAAGAACCATGTCCACACCTCCTGCTCCGCTCCGGGTCGCCCTGGCCAACGGCGGCTTCGAACAGCCCGCCGTCACCGGCGTGGAGATCCTGCCGGACGCCTCGCAGACCCAGGCACCCAAACGCGTCCCGGGCTGGCTCACCACCGCCACCGACCACCGGATCGAGCTGTGGCGCTCGGGCTTCAACGGGGTGCCGTCGGCCGAGGGCACCCAGTTCGCCGAGCTCAACGCCAACCAGGTCTCCACGCTCTACCAGGACCTGCCCACCACGCCCGGCACGAAGCTGTACTGGCGGCTCTACCATCGCGGCCGCCAGGGCGACGACACCATGGCGCTGGACATCGGCGCGCCCGGCGCCACGGTGCAGCAGCGGCGCTTCACCGACGGCACCACCGCCTGGGGCTACTACACCGGCACGTACACCGTCCCGGCCGGGCAGACCCTGACGCGCTTCGCCTTCCGGTCCGTCTCCGCGGCCGGCGGCAACCAGAGCATCGGCAATTTCCTGGACGGCATCTTCTTCGGCACCGCCCCGTACGTCGTCCTCACCAAGGACGCCGCTCCGACCGGGCCGCTGGACGTGGGCGACGTCATCACCTACCGGATCAACGCCCGGAACGAGGGCGGCGGCGCGGCCGAGAACCTCGTGCTGACCGACGCCGTCCCGCCGGGGACGACATACGTGCCCGGGTCGCTGCGCATCGTCGACGGCCCGAACGCCGGGGCGAAGACGGACGCGCACGACGGCGACCAGGCGTACTACGACGCCCCGGGCGGCAAGGTCGTCTTCGGGCTCGGCAACGGCGCCGCGGCCGGGGAGGGCGGCAGCCTGCCCAACACCGAGACCCTGCCCACCGGCACCACGGCCGAGTACCGAGTCACCATCGACCGCGCCTCCGGCGGCCGGCAGATCGCGAACACCGCCACCGCCACGTACGAGAACCGGCTCGGCGACACCCCGGAGCCGCTGACCGCCACCTCCGACGAGCGGGTCACGCAGGTCAACCCGGCCGCCGATCTGAGCGTGGTCAAGGCGGCCGACGCGACCACCGTCACCGTGGGCCAGACCGTGACGTACCGGATCACCGCGCACAACGCCGGACCGAACCGGGCCACCGGCGTCACCGTCACCGACCGGCTCCCGGACGGCCTCGTCCTCCTCTCCGCGGAGGGCCCCGGCGTCTACGACCCGGTCGCCGGGCGGTGGACCGTGGGCGTCCTGGACGACGGCGCCCGGGTCACTCTCGTCCTGCGCGCCAAGGCCACCGCGCCAGGCCGGGTCACCAACTCCGCCACGGTCCGGGGCAACGAGAAGGACCTCGACCCCGGGAACAACACCGACTCCGTCACCGTCTGCGTCGAGCCCGCCCCGAGCTGCTGCGACCCCTGCGCCACCCGTCCGTAGCCTCCCGGGGTCTCCATGGGCACCGAAGGTGAAAGATCCCGGAAACGACTCAGGGAGTTCAGCCGCTGTGGGCCGAACTCCCTGATCGAAGGGCGGAGGCGGAGGGATTTGAACCCTCGATGGGCTTTAAGACCCAAACCGCATTAGCAGTGCGGCGCCATAGACCGGACTAGGCGACGCCTCCATGCACGCTTCGCGCGAGCGCGAATGGTGCGTGCAGATGATGACACAGCCAAGCGGTGCGTCACCAATCGGTGCCCACGGTACTAGGCAGTCGGGTGCGAGGGCAAAGCGCTTCCCGACGCGCAACGCCACGGCGTGTGGAGCGTTAGGGAGAGAGGGCGGGAAAACGGGTGAAACGGGAAGCCGGCTTCCTGTCTCCCTGCCCCTCGCCCCTGCCCCGCCCCGTGTCCCGTTCGTTCCGCCCGTCGGCAGCTCGCCGGCGCACCCGAGTCCAGGAGCCCGCATGTCCCATGCGTCCCGCGCGTCTCGTCCGTACCGTACGGCGCGCCGCCTCACCCCCGCGGCTCTCGTGGCCCTCGTCGCCGTCACGGCCCTCGCCGCTCCGGCGGCGGGTGCGGGCATGAGTGCGGACGGCGCCCGCTCTCATGCCCGCACCCAGTTGACGATCACGGTCTCCGGCTCGGGACACGCCGGGGCCGACGGCGTCTTCCGGCTCCGTTGCGCCCCGCCGGGCGGCAGTCATCCGGCGGCCCGGGCGGCCTGTGACCGGCTGGACGAGCTGGCGGGCAGAGGAGCGGCCCCGTTCGCCCCGGTGGCCCGGGACGCGCTGTGCACCATGCAGTTCGGCGGCCCGGCGACCGCCCGGATCACCGGAACCTGGCGCGGCCGGGGCGTCGACGCGGCGTTCGACCGGAGCGACGGCTGCGAGATCGCGCGCTGGAACACGCTGCGGCCGGTGCTTCCCGAGGTCGGCTGAGGGACGGGTTCGTACACCGTATGCACAGGACCTTGGTGAGAGCTCCCCCTCATCCACAGCCCCGCGGCGCCTCGCAGCCCTTAGAATCCCTCAGTGACAGGCTGCGGCCCGAGGGGCAAGATGGGGCCCGCTGTCAGCAAGGTGCGGTAATCAGGGAGGAAGCGTCGTCGTGAGCAGCAGGCCATCCCGGGGCGCTGCTCGCCTCGCAGCCATACTCGATGCACTCCCCGACGGGCTGCTGCTCGTCAACTGCAACGGCACGGTCGTCAACGCCAACACGATCGCGCTCGGCATGTTCGAGGCGCCGGGCACCGCGCTCGTCGGGCGCGGCCTCCTGGATCTGCTGCCGGAGTTCGACTCCAAGCTGATCCCGGGTTCGATGCGGCGCCCCGAGGAGGCCGACGAGCGGGGCCGTACGAAGCCGAAGCGGATGACCGCCCGGCGGACCGACGGCACGGAGTACCCCGCCGAGGTCACCAGCGCCAGCCTGGAGGACGGGCAGGCCGCGTACACCGACTTCCAGGGTGGCTACGGCGGCGGATACACCGGCGACGAGCTGCTGATGCTCGTCGTGCGGGATCTGTCGGGCACGGTGGACACCGAGGCCGAGCTGGCCCGTTCGCAGCGGCAGACCGAGATGATCCTGCGGGCCGCGGCCGAGGGCGTGGTCGGCACGGACACGGACGGCCGGGTCGTGCTGGTCAACCCCGCCGCCGCGCAGATCCTCGGTTTCCGGGCCAGCGATCTGGGCGGCCAGGAGCTGCATCCGCTGATCCTGCACTCGCGGGGGGAGGGCGAGCCGTTCCCGTACGAGGAGTCGCCGCTCGCCGACACGCTCCGCTCCGGGCGCAAGCACCGGGTGCGCGGCCAGGTCCTGTGGTCCAAGAGCGGCGCCCAGGTACCGGTCGACCTGACCACCGCGCCGGTCCGGGACGGGGACCAGCTGGTCGGCGCCGTCATGACGTTCACCGACCGCAGGCCCTACGAGGAGCTCGCCTCGCGCCACCGCGAGGAGTTGGCCGAGCTGACCGCGAACCACGCCGCGGAGCTGGCCGAGCTGACGGAGCGGCACAGCGCGGAGCTGGCCGACCGGTCCGAGCGGTACGCGGTCGAGCTGGAGGAGCAGGGCGAGCGGTTGGCGGCGATGACCGCCCGGCACGGCCAGCTCACCGCCGTGCTCGGCGAGTCGCTGCGCGGCCCGCTGGAGGAGTTGCGCGGCGAACTGGCCACGCTCGCCGCCGACCCGGCGGGCCAGCTGTGGCCCGAGGCGAACCAGATCCTGCACCACCTGGCCGCGGGCTACGCCCGGATGACCACCCTGGTCGACAACGTGCTCGGCTACCAGCGCCTGGACGCCGGTTCCGAGAAGCTGCTCAAGACGAACGTGCTGCTCGACTCGGTCGTGACGGCCGGCATCGACGCGGCCGTCGAGCTGATCGGCCCCGGGCGCGCGCAGTTCGCGGTGCACGCGCCGCCGATCGAGGCGGAGGTGGACGCGGACCGGCTGGTGACCGCGCTCGCCCATCTCGTCGCGGACGTCGCCGGCATCGACTCGACGGGCAAGGCCCGGCCGGTGCCCGGCGGCGGGTACGTCGACTCCACGGTCGTCGTCGCGGCGGCGCAGCGCGGCGAGGTCGTCCGCATCGAGGTGCGCGGCCCGTACGCCGGGGGCGATCCGGTGCACGAGCCGATCGTGCGCGGGATCGTGCGGGCGCACGGCGGCGTGCTCCAGACGCACGAGGTGCCGGGGATGAGCGGCAGCGCGTATGTGCTGGAAGTGCCGCTGGGTACGGGGTCGGGGACGGTGTCGGCCAGCGCGCCCGAGCAGGGTCCCGCGCCCCTTTCCGCTCCCGTTCCCGAGCAGGGTTCCGGGGCTGGTGCGGAGCCCGGGCCGTCGCCGGTCGACGAGGGCGCGCAGGTGCCCGTCGCCGGGGCCCTTCCGGAGCCGGAGGGCGCGGGGGCGCAGCAGGGGAGCGGGCGGCGGCGGGCGCGCCGGGCGTCCACCGACGCGTTCCTGGAGAGCCCGGTGGGCGGTTCCGGGGCGGGTGGCGAGCAGGCGGTGGCCGAGCCGCCGACCGGGCGGCGGCGGGCGCGCCGTGAGCCCGTCCAGGACGAACAGGCGCTTCGGGCAGCTGCCGGGGCGCAGGACACGCAGGGTGGTTCGGGGCGTCGGCGGGGACGGCCGAGCCCGGCCGAGGCCGGTGTCCAGCCCGATACGCGGCCGCAGGCGGCCGGACAGGCGCTGGCCCTGCCCGCCTCCGCTTCCGCGCCCGCTCCTGCCGAGGGCGCCGTGGTGACGGCGGCCGAGGGAGCGCAGGGCGGCGGGCGTCCGCAGCTCGGCCGGGCCGTGCCGCCGCAGGGCGTTCCGGCGGACGGCCATCGCGGACCGGGTACGACCGAGGGTCCGGGCAACCCTCGCGCGTCGCAGGGCGGCGAGGGGCAGTTGGCGCTGACCGCCGCCCCGTCGGCCCCCGTGGCGGCTCCGGTGCCCGCTCAGGGACGGCCGGGCACCGACAACTCCACGCCCCATCCGCCTCAAGCACCCCAGGGCCCGCAGGCGCCTCAGGGTTCGCAGACACCGCAGAGCCCGCAGGCGCCTCAGACGCCCCAGGCGGCCGCGCAAGCGCCTCAGGCGCCGCAGGGGCGCCGGGCCCGGCGGGCGCTCGCCGCCGACCGGGAGCGGGCCGCCCAGGCCGAGCCCGCCGGACCCCGGACCGCGTTCGCGCTGCCGCCCGCCGAGGCCGACCGGCCGCCCGTCGCGGCCGGTGGTGCCGACGCCCCGCCCCAGGCCCGTCACGACGCCGTGCGCACCGCCCCCGACGACGACCACACGCCGCCGCAGCCGCACCCGGTGCCCGCCGCGCCGAGCGGCCGCCGCCGGGCCCGCCCCGCCGAGGCACCCGCCCCGGTGACCGGCGAGGGGGCGACGGAGCCGTCCGCCGGGCCGACCGCGCACGCCACCGGCACCGCGCCCGCCCAGGCCCCCGAGCCCGCCGCCCTCCCGCAGGACGCCGCGCCGCTGCCGGACGCGCGTCGGCAGCCGCTGCCCGCGGAGACCCCGGCGCCGGGCGTCTCCCCGGACTCGACGCAGGGGCGTGCCTTCAGCGTGCGGACGCTCGGGCAGGGCGTGCCCTTCGCCCAGCACATCGCGCACCAGCAGAACCAGACGCTCGGCGGTGCCGGGCGACGCCGCAAGCTCGCCGCCCCGCCCGAGGAGGAGCACGCCCCGCAGACCGCCCCGTCGGCGTCAGCCCCGGGCGTACCGGCGCAGTCGCACACCGCGCCGGAGGCCGAGGCCGAGGGCCGGGCGTATGCGATAGGCGCGCCCGACGAGGGTGCCGAGGGGCCGGAGCCGTTGGACGGTCCGGGCGGCGCGGTCGAGGTCGCCAACCGTCCCTCGCCGCTCCCGGTCGACGACGAGCTGCCCCCGGAGCCGCTGGACAACCCGCGTCGGCTGCTGGTCTGGCCCGCGCCCGACGTCTCCACCCAGCAGGCGTTGAGCGACCGCGGCTACCGGCCGGTGATCGTGCACTCCCGCGAGGAGGTGGACGCCCAGATCGCGGCGTTCCCCGCCGCGCTCTTCGTCGATCCGCTGACCGGCCCCATCACCCGCAAGGCCCTCCAGTCGCTGCGCCAGGCAGCGGTGGCGGCGGAGGTTCCGGTGCTGGTGACGGCCGGTCTGGGGCAGGCGTCGCGGGAGGCGGCGTACGGGGCCGACCCGGCCGTTCTCCTCAAGGCGCTCGCCCCGCGCGACAGCGAGCAGCATCCGCCCCGGGTGCTGCTGATCGAGGAGCACGAGGAGATCGCGCTGGCACTGACGGAGACCCTGGAGCGCCGCGGCATGCAGGTGGCGCGGGCGGCCACCGACAGCGAGGCGGTGACGCTCGCCGGGCGGACGCGGCCCAACCTGGTGGTGATGGACCTGATGCAGGTGCGCCGCCGCCGGGCCGGGATCGTCGACTGGCTCCGGGCGAACGGCCAGTTGAACCGCACCCCGCTGGTCGTCTACACCTCCGCCGACATGAGCGGGGCCGAGCTGCCGAGGCTCGGCTCGGGCGAGACGGTCCTCTTCCTGGCCGAACGGTCCACGAGCGACGAGGTCCAGTCGCGGATCGTCGACCTGCTGGCGAAGATCGGCACGAACTGACGCGGTCGTTCCCGAACGACCGGGGGCGGTACGGGAATCCCCCGTACCGCCCCCGTCGTTCCTGCCGGTCCAGCAGTTCCAGCCTGTCCTGTCGGACCAGCAGTTCCAGCCGGTCCTGTCGGTCCAGTCGGTCCTGCCGTTCCCGGACGGCTCAGAGCTGGGTGATGTCCAGCTCGCCCTCCGCGTACTGTCTGCGGATCACCTTCTTGTCGAACTTGCCGACGCTGGTCTTCGGCACGGACGGGATGATCGTCCAGCGCTCCGGAAGCTGCCACTTGGCGATGCCGGACGACGCGAGGAACTCCCGCAGCGCGGTGTATTCGACGGCCGCGCCGTCCTTGAGGACCACGGTCGCCAGCGGGCGCTCGCCCCACTTCTCGTCCGGGACGGCGACGACCGCGGCCTCGGCCACGTCCGGGTGGGCCATCAGCGCGTTCTCCAGTTCGACACTGGAGATCCACTCGCCACCGGACTTGATGACGTCCTTGGCCCGGTCGGTGAGGGTGAGGAAGCCGTCCTCGCTGATCACTCCGACGTCACCGGTTTTCAGCCACCCGTCCGCGCTGAACTTGTCCTCGGGGCGCAGCGGTTCGTCGTCCGGGCCGCCGTGGTACGCGCCGGCGATCCAGTTGCCGCGCACCTCCAGCTCACCGGCGGACTTGTTGTCCCAGGGCAGGTGCTCGCCGCCGGGGCCGACCAGCCGTGCCTCGACCCCGGCCGGGAAGCGCCCCTGGGTGACGCGGTAGGGCCATTCCTCCTCCGCGGTCAGCCCGGCGGGCGGGTGGGCCATGGTGCCGAGCGGCGAGGTCTCCGTCATGCCCCAGGCGTGGCAGAGGCGGACGCCCAGCTTGTCGTACGCCTCCATGAGGGAGGGCGGGCAGGCGGCGCCGCCGATGGTGACCCGGGCCATGGAGGTCAGGTCGCGGGGGCGGGCGGTGACCTCGGCGAGCAGCCCCTGCCAGATGGTGGGGACGGCGGCGGCGTGGGTCGGCCGCTCGCTCTCTATCATCTCGGCGAGCGGGGCGGGCTGGAGGAACCGGTCCGGCATGAGCATGCTGACGCCGGACATGAACGTGGCGTGCGGCAGGCCCCACGCGTTCACGTGGAACTGGGGCACGACGACCAGCGTGGTGTCCCGGTCGGTCAGCCCCATCGACTCGGCCATGTTGACCTGCATGGAGTGCAGGTAGATGGAGCGGTGGGAGTAGACGACGCCCTTGGGGTCGCCGGTGGTGCCGGAGGTGTAGCAGAGGGCGGCGGCCTGGCGTTCGTCCAGCTCGGGCCAGTCGTAGTGGTCGGGCCGGCCGGCGATCAGATCCTCGTAGTCGTGCACCCGGGGCGTGGCCCCGTCGAGGAGGGAGAGGTCGCCCGGACCGGCGACGACGACGTGCTCGACCGAGGGCATCTGCGGCAGGAGCGGGGCGAGGAGCGGCAGCAGGGAGCCGTTGACGATCACGACCTTGTCGTCGGCGTGCGCGACGATCCAGACCAGCTGTTCGGCGGGGAGCCGCAGGTTGAGCGTGTGCAGCACCGCACCCATGGAGGGAATCGCGAGGTATGCCTCGACATGCTCCGCGTTGTTCCACATGAGCGTGGCCACCCGCTGGTCGCCGTCGATGCCGAGGTCGTCGTGGAGCGCGTGCGCGAGCCGCGTCGCCCGCCGGCCGGTCTCCGCGAAGCTGCGGCGCCGCGGTCCGGCCTCGGTCCAGGTCGTGACCTGCGACTTCCCATGAATGGTCATCCCATGGTGGAGGATGCGGGTGACAGTCAGCGGTACGTCCTGCATGGTGCTCAGCACGGCGTCCTCCCGGTGGGCGCTACGCGGCAGTAGGGTTGGCCTGATTCTGCGCACATACCACTCGGTATGTCACTACTTCCGGGAGTACGAATCAGTTTCGTTCGACTTTTTCGTTCGACTCTTTCGACTGGTTGGCCCGTCGGTCCCGCCTGCGCCGGTCACCGCACCGGAGCCAGCTCCGGGTCCTCCCTGAGCTTGCCGAGCGCCCGCGAGACCGCGCTCTTGACCGTACCGACGGAGACTCCGAGCACCTCGGCCGTCTGGGCCTCGCTCAGATCCTCGTAGTAGCGCAGCACCACCATCGCGCGCTGCCGGTCCGGCAGCCTGAGCACGGCGCGCCACATCGCGTCACGCAGCACCTGGTGCTCGGCCGGGTCCGGGCCCTGGACGGTCTCCGGCTCCGGCAGCTCCTCGCAGGCGAACTCGTCGACCTTGCGCTTGCGCCACTGCGAGGTCCTGGTGTTCACCAGCGCCCGGCGGACGTATCCGTCCAGCGCCCGGTGGTCCTCGATCCGGTCCCAGGCCACGTAGGTCTTGGTGAGCGCGGTCTGCAGCAGGTCCTCGGCGTCGCTCGGGTTGGCGGTGAGCGAGCGCGCGGCGCGCAGCAGCACCGGCCCCCGCGCCCGGACGAAAGAGGTGAACGACGGATACGGGGCGTACGGGGCTCGCGCGGTGTGCGCGGGCCGTGCGGCACGCGGTACGTGCCCGGAGTACGGGCGGTGCCCGGTGGTGACGGCTCCCCCGGAGCCGCCTGTGCAGACTGGCGTGGTCATGCCTTCCACGCTATGAGCGGGCGCCGTCACGGGGATCGGCCCCAGGTCCCGAAAGCGCGTCCGACTCAGGACGTAGGGGTGGGGACTGCCCCACCTCCTGTGGGTGGAGTCCGCGTCGGCCCGGATCAGGGGGCGCCGTCGGGGTCCGAGGGGCACGGGCGGGCCCGGGATCAGCCGTCCGCGCCCAGGACCAGACCGGACGTGGGGACGCCGGTGCCCGCGGTGACCAGGGTTCTCGCGGCGCCCGGGACCTGGTTCACCGACGTTCCGCGGATCTGCCGGACCGCCTCCGCGATCCCGTTCATCCCGTGGAGGTACGCCTCCCCGAGCTGGCCCCCGTGCGTGTTCAGGGGCAGTGCGTCCGCCGCGACGAAGTCGGCCGCCTCGCCCGGCCCGCAGAAGCCGAACTCCTCCAGCTGCATCAGGACGAACGGGGTGAAGTGGTCGTAGAGGATGCCCACGTCGATCTCGGCGGGGGAGAGGCCGGAGGTGCGCCAGAGCTGCCGGGCGACCACGCCCATCTCGGGCAGTCCGGTCAGGTCGTCGCGGTAGAAGCTGGTCATCTGCTCCTGTGCCCGCCCGGCACCCTGCGCGGCGGCCACGACCACGGCGGGCGGTCGGCGCAGGTCCCGGGCCCGCTCGGTGCTGGTGACGACGATCGCCTGCCCGCCGTCGGTCTCCTGGCAGCAGTCCAGCAGCCGCAGCGGTTCGACGATCCACCGCGAGGCGGCGTGGTCGGCCAGGGTGATCGGCTTCCCGTAGAAGTACGCGGCCGGGTTCCGGGCGGCGTGGCGCCGGTCGGTGACCGCGACGTGCCCGAAGGCCTCCGGCGTCAGCCCGTAGGTGTGCAGATAGCGCTGGGCGGCCATGGCGACCCAGGAGGCCGGGGTGAGCAGCCCGAAGGGCAGGTTCCAGCCGAGCGCGGTGCCTTCGGCGGTGGGCTCCCGCCGCTGCACGCCGGAGCCGAAGCGGCGCCCGGAACGCTCGTTGAACGCGCGGTAGCAGACCACGACGTCGGCCACCCCGCAGGCCACGGCCATCGCCGCCTGCTGCACGGTGGCGCAGGCCGCGCCGCCGCCGTAGTGGACGCGGGAGAAGAACGACAGCTCGCCGATCCCGGCCGCCTGGGCGACGGTGATCTCCGGGCTGGTGTCCATGGTGAAGGTGACCAGCCCGTCGACGTCGGCGGGGGTCAGCCCGGCGTCGTCCAGGGCGGCCCGGACCGCCTCGACGGCCAGCTTCAGCTCGCTGCGCCCGGAGTCCTTGGAGAACTCCGTCGCGCCGATCCCGACGACGGCGGCCCGGCCGCCCAGCCGGTCGGCCCCGCGTACGCTCATGCCGCCACCCGCCCCTCGTCCCTGTCCATGTCGTCCGTGTCCGGTTCGTTCGTGTCCGGTTCGACCTCCACCGTCACGGTCCCGGTGACGTGACGGCCGATGCCGTTGGTGCCGACGACGGCGATCTCGGCCGTCCCGTCGCCGCCCACGGCGGTGACCGTGCCGCGCAACACCATCGTGTCGCCGGGGTAGTTGGGCGCGCCCAGCCGGATGGCGACCTTGCGGAGCACCGTCCGGGGGCCGAGCCGGTCGGTGATGTACCGGCCGACCAGGCCGTTGGTCGTCAGGATGTTCATGAAGATGTCCGGGGAGCCCTTCTCCCGGGCGAGTCCGGCGTCGTGGTGCACGTCCTGGTAGTCGCGGGAGGCGATCGCGCCCGCCACGATCAGGGTGCGGGTCACCGCGATCTCCAGCGGTGCGAGCTCGTCACCGGCCTTCACTCCATGCCCTCCTTCACCAGCGCGTCACCGAGTTCCTGGAGCACTTCGCCGCCGCACCCCAGATGGGCGTCGAGCTGGCGCCCCCAGAGGAAGTGGCGGTGCACGGGGTGGTCGAGGTCCGCGCCGGTGCCGCCGTGCAGATGCTGTCCGGCGTGCACCACCCGCTTCCCCGCCTCCGACGCCCACCAGGCAGCGGTCAACGCCCGTTGGGTGTACGGCAGTCCCGCGTCGTGGCGCCAGGCGGCCTCGTACGCGGTGACCCGGATGGCCTCGGTGTCCATATGGGCGTCGGCGGCCCGCAGCAGCACCCCCTGCTTGGTGGCGAGCGGGCGCCCGAACTGCTCCCGGGTGTTCACATGCGCCACGGCACGGGCCAGCGAGCCGGCGCACACCCCCGCCTGCACCCCGGCGAACGCCGTCCGTGCCATCGCCAGCACGCCCGCGTACGCCCCCTCGCCGCCGAGCCGCTCCCCCACCGCCCCGTCCAGCACCAGCCGCGCCGCCGACCACGGCGCGGTCGTCTCCACCGGCTCGGCCAGCACCCCGGGCCCGCCGGCCGCGACGAGCCACAGCCGCCGCTCCCGGTCCGGGACGAGCACCAGCGTCGCGTCCCGCAGCCACGGCACGTACGGCACGCTCCCGGTCAGCCGCTTGTCGCCGTCGGACCGTACGCCGCCGCGCTCCGGGAACGCCCCGGTGGCGACGGCCGTGCCGTCCCGGAGCGCGGGCAGCAGCCGCTCCCGCTGCTCGTCGCTGCCGTGTGCGGCCACCGCCAGCAGCCCGTGGACGCAGCTCGCCGCAAACGGCACCTGCGCCGTTGTGCGCCCCTGCTCCTCCAGCAGCAGCACCAGGCCCAGCAGCCCGATCTCCTCGACGGCCGCGGTCAGCCCGGCCGCGCACAGCTCCTTCCACAGCTCGGCGTCCGTGCCGGTGCCCGCGATCGCCAGCCGCTCGGGCGTCGACAGGTCGCCGAAGATCCGGGCCGCCAGCCGTCGCGCCTCGGACTGCTCCTCGGTGGGTGCGAAATCCATCTCAGCCCTCGCCTCCCCGGAACACCGGAAGCTCCAACTCCGGTTCCGTACGCAGGAATTCCAGCCGCACCGGCATACCGATGCGGACCTTGTCGTACGGCACCCCGACGACGTTGCTCACCATCCGCACCCCTTCGGCCAGCTCGATCAGCGCGACCGCGTACGGACCGCCCCCGCCGTCCGGGGCGAAGGCGGGGAACGGCGGATGGTGCATCACCACATGGCTGTGGACGGTGCCCTCCCCGCTCGCCTCGACCGTGTCCCACTCCAGGCCGCCGCAGGCGTTGCAGCCGGGCAGCCAGGGGAAGCGCAGGGTGCCGCAGCCGACGCAGCGCTGGATCAGCAGCCGGTGCTCGGCCACGCCCTGCCAGAACCCCGCGTTGTCGCGGTTGACCACGGGCCGGGGGCGCACCGCCTTCTTCGCGGGCTCCGGTTTCGCCTTCTCCGGGGATCGCGGTTTCGCGGCGGGCGCGTACTTGAGGATGCGGAAGCGGTGCGTGCCCGCGAGTTCCCCGTCCGCCCGGACGTCCATCCGCGTGGTGACGAAGTGGCCGGTGCCCAGCTTCGTCGTCTTCCGTTCCGAGACGGCCTCGATCACCGCGTCGAAGGAGATCCGGTCCCCGGGCCGCAGCGGCCGCAGGTACTCCTGCTCGCAGTCGGTCGCGACCACCGAGGTGTACCCGGCCCCGTCGAGCAGCGCGAACAGTTCCTCGTACGCCGCCGAGCGGTCGGTGTGGCCGGAGAGGCCGCCCATCGTCCACGCCTGCAGCATCGTCGGCGGGGCGATCGCGTCCGGCCCGGTGTACGCCGGGTTCCCGTCGCCCATCGCCTCGCACCAGTGCCTGATCATCGGCGCGTTGACCGGGTCCTTCCCGGTGCCGGCGGTCGCCGCGGGCCGCCCCTCGAAGGCTTTGAGCCGCCCGTACAGCTCGTCGTTCCCCGGGCCCGCCTCGTTCCCCTCCCGCACCACCGTCACCGCCTGCCCCTCGTCATGCCGAGCCGCATCGTCGCGACGATCTCCCGCTGCACCTCGCTCACCCCGCCCCCGAAGGTGTTGATCTGCGCCGCCCGGTTCATCCGCTCCAGTTCCCCGTCCCCGAAGGCCCCGGGCGAGCCGCCCCTCAGCAGCCCGGCCTCGCCGACGATCTCCTGGCACATCCGGTACACCTCCACGGCGCTCTCGGTCCCGGCGAACTTCACCCCGCTCGCCTCGCCCGGCGCCGGTGACCCCGCCCCGACCTCCGCCACCAGACGCCAGTTGAGCAGCCGGGTCGCCGCCAGCCGGGCGTACGCCTCGGCCAGCCGGGTCCGTACCCACGGCTGGTCGGCCGGGCGCCGCCCGGTCTCCGGGTCCGGGGTACGGGCGTGGGCGAGCGCCGCCTCGTAGAAGTCCTCGGCCTGCATCCCGATCGCCGCGAGCGCCACCCGCTCGTGGTTCAGCTGGTTGGTGATCAGCCCCCAGCCCCCGTTCTCCGGCCCGACGAGATGGGTGGCGGGCACCCGGATCCCGTCGTAGTAGGTGGCGGTCGTGGTCAGCCCGCCCACGGTCTCGATCGGGGTCCAGGAGAAGCCGGGGGCGTCGGTCGGGACGAGCACGATCGAGATGCCGCGGTGCTTGGGCGCCTCGGGATCGGTGCGGCAGGCGAGCCAGATCCAGTCGGCGTTCTGGGCGTTGCTGGTGAAGATCTTCTGCCCGTCGATCACCCAGTGGCCGCTCCCGTCGGCGTCCTGTCCGCGCACCGCCCGGGTGCGCATCGAGGCGAGGTCCGTCCCGGCCTCCGGCTCGCTGTAACCGATGGCGAAGACGAGCTCGCCGCTGAGGATCCGGGGCAGGAAGTACGCCTTCTGCTCCTCGGTCCCGTACTTCATCAGCGTCGGGCCGACGGTGTTGAGGGTGACCATCGAGACGGGGGCGCCCGCCCGGTACGCCTCGTCGAAGAAGATGAACTGCTCGTCCGCGCCGCGCCCCTGGCCGCCGTACTCGACCGGCCAGCCGAGTCCGAGCATCCCGTCGGCACCGATCGCGCGCAGGACGCGCCGCTGCTCGTCGGGGTCCATCGCCCCCGGGGCCGTACCCGCACTCCTCGCGGGCATCACCTCACGGAAGTAGGCGCGGAGTTCGGCGCGCAGCCGCAGCTGGCGCTCCGTCGGGGCGAGGTGCACGGCGGCCGCCTCCCGGATCAGGGTGCTCACGGATCAGGGTTTCTGACTGTCCGTCAGATACGCGGTTCCTGTCAAGGTCACCGACGCCCGCCACCCGTCACCCCCTCCCGCCGGGGCCGGGAACGACGAACGGCCCGCGCACGGTGCCGAAGCACTCGCGCACGGGCCGTTCCACGACGTCCCGGCAGGACTCGGAAGAGGCCGCCTACCCGGCCGAACTGAGTTCCCAGAACCGGAAGACCGTCGATGTGTCCAGGCAGTTCTGGAGCCCCCGGACGTTGTCCTTGGCGACGGCGTACTGCTTGCCCTGCCAGAGCGGCAGCAGCGGCAGATCGCGGGCCACGGTGTCCTGGAGCTTGATGAACGCCGACCGGGCGCTCGACCGGTCGGTCATCGACGAGGTCTGCGGAATGATCTCCTTGGTGATGTCGCTGTTGTCGTAGTTGTTCGACAGGACGTTTCCCTCGCCGAAGAACGGCTGGGTGAAGTTGTCGGGGTCGGGATAGTCCGGCACCCAGCCCTTCACGTAGACGCCGTACTTTCCTTCGGCGATTCCCTTCTCGTACTCACCGAAGGGAACGGACCTCATATTGGCGTCGAAGAGCCCGCTGGCGTTGAGCTGATCGGCGATGGTCTGGAATTCGTCGTCGGTGGCCGGGCCGTACCGGCTGGGCGTGGACCAGAGGACCAGCCGCACCTTCTCGGTTATTCCAGCGTCCCGCAGGACCTGTTTCGCCTTCTGCGGCTGCGGCTTGTCCCCGTAGACGTTGAAGAAGGAGTTGCCGTGCCCCGTGATGCCGACCGGGACGATCGAGTACAGCGGGGTCGCCGTGGACTCGTACACCTTGCTGACCAGGGCATACCGGTCGATGAGGTAGGCGATGGCCTTGCGCACGGCGAGCTTGCCGACCACCGGGTCGTCGACGTTGAAGACCATGTGCTGGACTTCCGCGCTGCTGCCCTGGACGACGTCGAGACCGTCCTTGTCGGCGGTGGGCGAGGTGTCCAGGTCGGCTATCGTCTTGGCGGTGAGACCGCGGTACGCGATATCGACATCGCCCTTCTCCAGGGCGGACTTGAGCGCCTGCTGATTTCCCCGGTAGAGCTTCATCGTCACGCCGTCGTTCTTCATCTGGGCGGTTCCGTGATAGCCGGAGTAGACCGAGAAGTCGGCCCGCTCCTTGTCGATGGAATCCAGCTTGTACGGCCCGGACCCGACTGTCTTCCCGCTCGTGAGCAGACCGTCCTTGGGATAGACCCGGCTGTCCACGATGGAGCCGGCGCCCGAGGCGATCTTGCTGGGGAACGTGGCGTCGGGCACCTTGAGCCGGAACACGACGGTCTTGTCGTCCGGAGTGCTGATCGAGGCGATCGTGGAGAGCAGCGGCGCCGGTCCCGCCGGGTGGTTGATCTTGATGGCCCGGTCGAAGGAGTACTTGACGTCCGTCGAGGTGAGGCTGTGGCCGTTGCTGAACTTCAGACCGTCGCGCAGCGTGCAGGTGTACGTCTTGCTGCCGTCCGAGAACCCGCACTCGTCGGCGGCCTCCGGCACCGGGGTGGAGGCTCCGGGCGGGAAGCTCAGCAGCGACTGGAAGACGTTGTTGAAGAGCAGCCAGGAACCGGGGTCGTACCCCGCGGCCGGGTCCGTCGACAGGATGTCGTCGGACATCCCGACCACCATCCGGTCCTTGCCGCTCTCGAACGGCCAGATCTGGTCCTCCGAGCCACACCCCGTCAGCAGCAGCACCGCCGCCAGTCCGCCGGACATCAACGCGGCCGATCGTCTCGTACGAACCTTCACAGAACGTGCCTCATACTCTCGGCCGGAGGCGTGGGGACCCCGGACAACCGGATCAGGTCAGATCTACTGCTAACGTCGCGACCATCCAGCTCTGTCAGCCCGGCCGTACGCGGCGGTACAGGTGCACAGCCTGCCCGGACATGGTGTTCGCCAGGATTCTCTCTAGTGACGGGCTGCCAAATGACAGCTGATGAACGGCGGGATGCAGAACATGATCGGTCGCGTGGCGCTTTGACAATCTAGTAGGAGGTGGCGTGATGTCGCGCCCCCTCTTTCAACAAGACCGATCACTTCCGACCGGCTCGATCGCAGCAGATGGCTGGTATCGAACGGTCCCCGCCGCGACTTCCCTTGCCTGACGGCCCCCACACCGCTGGTCAGCGGAGACTCCTCGATCAAACGTGATATAGACCTCCCCGCCGAGGCGCCCCGGACGGCCCCCACTCCGTCCGGAATCCACCCCTCCCGCGCACCCGCCCGACCCGGCAGCACATTCCACGAAACAGCGGGCTATCAGGGCATCCGGAATCCCTTCCCGGGCCGCTTGCACAGTCAACTCACAGACTTCGCAAGGGCGTTGACGGCATCCGGTTCAGCCCTGAGCCGGGCGCATCCGCCCCCGTCGGCCACGCAGCGCACTCCACAGCGCCCCCAGCGCGAACGACTGGACCAGAGCCCCCACGACGGGTGCGACGAACAGGAACCAGGCAGACGCCCCCGTCCCCCAGACCGCTCCCGCCGCCCCCACGACCACCAGCGAGGTGGGCGCGGTGAGCAGCACGGGCCACACCCCGACCATCCCCGGATCCCCGAACAGCACGACGGCCAGCTCGAACACGAAGGCCGCGGCGACGATCCCCAGATAGACGGCCGAGGCGGCATTGCAGAAGGTCATACGGACCAGAGCACGAACGTTCATCGGTTCCCCCGAAGTTGTTGGTGCCTCCATGCTCGCGATGGCCCGAACCCCCGTCGTGAGTAGCCGTACTCACGTTCGACTCAACTCGCCCCCATGAGCAGATCAGAGACACATCGCCAGGAGGAACCAGTGCCCCACCCGCAACCACTGACCCCCGAGGAGAAGCTCGCCGACGCGAAGAGGCTGCTGAGCCTCCCGCGTATCGTCGCGATCTGCGGCTCCACCCGTTTCATGACCGAGATGGCCGAGGCCGATCTACGGGAGACCGCAGCGGGAAGGATCGTCGTCAGACCGGGCTGCGACATGAAGTCGCCGCACGCGCTCTGGTCCGATCCCGCCGAGGCCGAGGCCGAGGCGTTGAAGGTGCGACTCGATGCTCTGCACCGGGCCAAGATCCGGCTCGCTGATGAGGTGCTCGTGGTCGGCGACTACATCGGAGACAGCACCCGGGCCGAAATCGCCTACGCCCGGTCCCTGGGCAAGCCCGTGCGTTTCACCCACCCCGAAGTCGACCCCGCCACCTGACCGGCCGGCCCCGCCCCGGTCATGCCCCTCCCCGCGATGTTCGAGACCGATCGGAAGGGGCCGGCCGCAGCGATGCGGGGAAGAACCACGGGAGGCTCACCGCCGCGTGGCCCACGCCTGGCCCACACGCACTGGTCGGGGTCGAGATGCGGGCCAGTAAGGGCGAGACGGCCTGAACGCAGAGGGCGGGCCCCGGAACCCGGGGCCCGCCCTCTGTACTGTTACTTCTCCGAGCTGCGGCGGTGGGTGTGGGATTTGAACCCACGGTGACATCGCTGCCACGACGGTTTTCAAGACCGTTCCCTTAGGCCGCTCGGGCAACCCACCCCTCCCCACCCATGGCGGGGGCCTACAGCCTACCGGCTGATCGAATGCGGCGGGGCATCACGGTCGGCCGGTCATCAGCTGTCGCCGCTGCGCTCTCCCAGGGTCACCTGGGCCGTTTCCGTGCGGCCGTCCCGCTTGTAGGTGAGGGTCACGCGGTCGCCGGGCTTGTGGGTCCAGATCTCGCCGATCAGGGTCGGGCCGCTGTCGATCACGGTGTCGTTGAACTTCGTGATGACGTCGCCCGCCTTGAGGCCGGCCCGGTCCGCGGGGCCGTCCTTCGCCACGGCCTCCGTGCCGCCCGCGCCCCGGTCGGAGATGACCGCGCCGCCGGTCTTCTCGGTCATGGTGACCGTGGCGCCGATCACCGGATAGACCGGCTTGCCGGTCTTGATCAGCTGCTGGGCGACGTTGGTCGCCTGGTTGATCGGGATCGCGAAGCCGAGGCCGATGGAGCCGGCCTGGCTCTGGCCCATGCTGCTGCCGGTCGACTGGATGGCCGAGTTGATCCCGATCACCGCTCCGCGCGCGTCGAGCAGCGGACCGCCGGAGTTGCCCGGGTTGATCGAGGCGTCGGTCTGGAGGGCGCTCATGTACGAGTTGCTGCCGCCGGAGGCGTCGCCCGAGGCGACCGGGCGGTTCTTCGCGCTGATGATGCCCGTGGTGACCGTGTTGGACAGACCGAACGGGGCCCCGATCGCGATCGTGGAATCACCCACCGCGACCTGGTCCGAATTGCCGAGGGACAGCGGGGCGAGGCCCGACGGCGGATTCTTGAGCTTCAGGACGGCCACGTCGTACCCCTGGGCCCGGCCGACCACTTCGGCGTCGTACTTCTTGCCGTCCGAGAACGTCGCCGTGAGCTGGCCGCTGTCCGCGGCGGAGGCCACCACATGGTTGTTGGTGAGGATGTGGCCTTCCTTGTCGTACACGAAGCCGGTGCCCGTGCCGCCCTCGCCGTCGCCGCTCTGGGCATCGATGGTGACCACGCTGGGCAGCGCCTTGGCCGCCACCCCGGCGACCGTGCCGGGATCGCGCTTCAGGCTCTGCGGGTTGGACGAGGCCGCGACCGTCGTCGAACCGGATTCGCCGTTGCGGTCGGCCGCCCAGAAGCCGAGGGCGCCGCCGATGCCACCGGCGACCAGCGCCGCGACCACCACCGCCGCGACCAGGCCGCCCGACCCGCGCCGCTTGCGCGGGGCTTCCGGACCGTACGGCTGGGACGGGGCGCCCCAGACCTGGCCGCCGCCCCCGGCACCACCGGCACCGGCACCGCCCGCACCGGCGGAGGCGTACGCGGGGACGGCGGGCGGCGGCCAGTTCGCCTCGGCGGCCGACAGGGGAGTGTGCGGCGCCTGGGGCGCGGGAGGCATCTGCGGCGGCGCCGCCGGGGCGGGCGGGGTGTCCGGCGTCGCCGCGGCGGAGGCGGGCGGAGCGTCGTGCGCCGCCGGGGCGGCGGCCGGTCCGGTCCCGGCCGGTCCCTGAGGAGCTTCGGCCGGCACGGGAGGTGCGGACGGAACGGCCTCGGCCGCAGTGCCCTCGTTGCCCTCGTTCTCTGTGCTCACAGCTCTTTACTCCTCGGGTTCCACATCAAAGTTCGGCAAGAGATCCGCTGTGTAGGTGTCCGGTAACAGCTTTTCCCACGACACGTCAGGCCACTGTAAACAGGACCTGTGCATCCGCACACCAACCTTTACATCGGGCAAAACGCACACTGGGCGCATGACGCACCACGACCACGCGCGCCCCGCGTACCCCCGCGTGCCCCGCCCGCACCGCGGAGCGCCCCCGTCCGCCGTCCGGGGTGCGTACGGCGGCCTCCGCTCGGTGACACCATGACGCGGTGACCCACGCACGGCAGCAATCCACCCACCAGTCCATCCAGGTGATCGCCCATCGGGGCGCCTCCGACGACGCCCCCGAGCACACCCTGGCCGCGTACCGGAAGGCGATCGAGGACGGCGCCGACGCCCTGGAGTGCGATGTACGGCTCACCGCCGACGGCCACCTCGTATGCGTGCACGACCGACGGGTGAACCGTACGTCCAACGGGCGCGGCGCCGTCTCCGCGCTGGAACTCGCCGAGCTGGCCGCCCTCGACTTCGGGTCCTGGAAGGCCCGCGAGGAGTCGGGGTCCCCGGTCGAGGAGTCCCCGGACTGGGATCCGGTGCCGGGGGAGCTCACCTCCGTACTCACCCTCGAACGGCTGCTCGAACTCGTCGTCGAGACCCGGGCCGCCGGACGCCCGCTCCAGCTCGCCGTCGAGACCAAGCACCCCACCCGCTGGGCGGGGCAGGTGGAAGAGCGGCTGCTGCACCTGCTGAAACGGTTCGGTCTCGACGCCCCGCCGGCCGAGGGGCCCTCCCCGGTGCGCGTGATGAGCTTCTCGGCCCGCTCGCTGCACCGCGTCCAGGCCGCGGCCCCCACCCTGCCCACCGTGTACCTGATGCAGTTCGTCTCGCCCCGCATGCGCGACGGACGGCTGCCCGCCGGGGCCCGGATCGCCGGACCGGGGGTACGGATCGTGCGCAACCACCCCGGCTACGTCGAGCGGCTGCACCGCGCGGGGCACCGGGTGCACGTCTGGACGGTGAACGAGCCGGAGGACGTCGAGCTCTGCGTCGGCCTGGGTGTCGACGCAATCATCACGAACCGCCCGAAACAGGTCTTGTCACAACTGGGGCGCTCTTAGCGTCAGTTACACGGAGTGCACCGGCGCATTCGAACGGTATTCGATCGTTACGAGTGCGTCACCGGCCGTCCATCGGCCGGTTTCCGGTCCAGCTCAGGGGGGCATCCACACCGTGGCGTGGGGCAAAGGAGGTCTCGGGGGTGGCGTTGGTGGTGGCACAGAAGGTGCCCACGTCGTCGAGCATGGCCGTACCCCATGGCCCTGCGGGCGTGGGCCAGGCGCGGCACCGGATGCGCGAGCAGTTGCGCAGTCACGGGGTGTCGGATTCGGTCGTCGACGATGCAGTACTGATTCTTTCCGAACTCCTCAGCAACGCCTGCCGGCACGGCAGGCCGCTGGGGCGGCACGCAGAAGTGGGGGACGGCGACGTCCGCGCCGCATGGCATGTGGACCGGACCGGAGGGCTGACCGTCGAGGTGACGGACGGCGGCGGACCGACGCGTCCCGTTCCGTCCACACCGTCGGTGACGGCGCGCGGCGGGCGGGGACTCAACATCATCAGCGCGCTCGCCGAGGAGTGGGGCGTACGTGACAGTTCGTCCGGCGAGGTGACCGTCTGGGTGCTGGTCAACGAGGGGAACGGGCGGTCGTCCGGGCTGCGGGGCGGCCCGGCCGCGCCGATCTCCCCGGGGCCCGGCATGTCGCTCGACGGGCTGGGCTTCCCGGACCTCCTCGACGACGTGGGCTGACCCTCCGACGCCCACGGGGACACCCCCACAAGGAGCTGGGCGCCGCCCACGCCGGTGCGGCTCCCGTACGGCGGGCGGCACCCGTGCCCGTACACGGCTACGGGCACGGGTACGGGCGGGCAATGCGGCTACGGGCACGGCGGGCGGCGCCCTCACCGACCCGGGAGGCGCCGGTGCGGGGTGCGGCGCACACGGGAACGGGCGCCTGTGTTCGGTATCCGCCGGGGGCGGCTAGGCTCGCGGCCCAGACCGCACTGTCGCACTCGGGAGAAAGCCCACCATGGCCAAGAAGCGCCCTCAGTCCAAGGCCGGGAAGCCGCAGCTCAAGGACGGCGAGATCCCGGTGGTCGGGGCCCGCGAGCCCTGCCCTTGCGGTTCGGGCCGCCGCTACAAGGCCTGTCACGGCCGCGCCGCCGCCCAGGCCGTGACCGAGCTCGTCCACCGCCCCTTCGAAGGGCTGTCCGGCGAGTGCGACTGGGTCGCGCTGCGCGAGCTGGTGCCCGCCGCGACGGTCGAGCTGACCCTCAAGGACGGGCTGCCCGAGGGCGTTCCCTCGGTGTCGCTCGCGACCGTCCTTCCGATGGCCTGGCCCGCGCTGCGCCGCGACGACGGCTCGGTGCTGCTCGCCCTGCAGAACGACACCCCCTCCGGTGACCTCAGCCGGGACCTCGCGGACACGCTGCGCCAGGCGCTGGACGCCGAGCCCGGTTCGCCGGTGACGGCGCGTCGCGCCCCGGCCGACGGCCCTCGGCTCCAGGACCTGCTCGACCCGGGCGCGGCGTTCGAGCCCGTCGTCCACAGCGGGTTCGAGTTCTGGGTCCCGGACGCGGAGAACGCCGCTCCCGAGGTGAGTGCCTCCCTGGAACGGGCGAACGAGGCGGCGATCCCCACGACCCGGCTCGCCGGGGTGGACGCCGCGTACTGGTGCGAGACGCCGGAGAAGAACCACCTGCGCTGGGTCATGCCGCACGCCGAGGAGCGGCTGCTCGACGCGCTGGCCCGGCTGCACGCCGCCGGGACCTCCTCGCTGGGCGAGGGAACCAGGCTGGTCGGCTCCTTCCGGGCGCACGGTCTGATGGTCCCGGTCTGGGATCTGCCGAGCTCGATGGGGGCCGAGGAGTGCGAGAAGCCCGCGGCCGAGTTCGCCGAGCGGCTGGCCGGTGCGCTCGCCTCGGACGCGCCGCTCAACGCCGAGGAACGCCGGGCCCGCGGCGGGCTCACCAACCGCCAGGTGACCCTGAACTGACGGCGGTGGCCCCCGGCGCCACCGGGGGCCACCGAGTGACTCGCGTCACAAAGACCCGTACCCACAGGTAAATCCCTGTCCGAATACGCGAGATCGAATTTGCGAACGGCAGATCTCTTGTTACCGTTCTAGAAGCCCGGTCGCTGGTGCATCCCCCGTCGCCAGCGATCGGGCATCCTCATTTCCGGGTACGGCGCACAGCGCGCGATGCCGGAGCGCGGGCCCGCGTGCAATCCCTTCCCGCGCCCCCCGAACGCCCTTCGGGCTCTGCGATCATCGCCCGCCACATCCCGGACCGACGCCGCCCCGGCCTCTTCGCCCTCGCCCGCCGGATGTCCGGCAGCAGCCTCCGCTTTCCCCCAACACCCCTGCCGTCCAGGGACGATGCCCGCGCGGCGTACACCGGCCACCCCGACCCGGCTGCCGCCCGGACAGCGGATGGTAGACGTCGAATATCGGACGACGGGTATTCGGCGACAGAGAGACAAGAGCAGGTACCCGTACCCCGGAGGGGCTTCCACAATCCGGCCCGAGCCCCTTTCCTCACCCGGAATACTCGAATGATCATTCGATCAAATCCAGGTGGCGCATTGCGGGATGATCTACGGAAAGCCCATCAGACGCACTTCCGAAGCCGGTCTTTGCAGCGGCAGACTTTGCGCAGTGCGTTCGAGGCCGGGATTCACCGGGGATTCGACCGGGATTCGAGCCCGAGCCATGATTCCGGGCGCTCCCCGGCCAAACTTCCCGTCGCATCCCGGCCGGACTTCCCCGTCGCGCCCCCGGTCGGGAAGTCCGCCCGGAGACACCGCCGGGCGAGGTCTCCGGCCGGAGACATTGAGCGCGTATCCGGGCCGGGAAACGGAACGCGGGGCGGCCGTCAGTACGCGAGTCTGCTGCCGCCGTCGGGCGCTTCGGTGCTCGCCTCGACCAGCGCGTCCAGCACCGTCCCGACGTCCGGCAGCCACGGGGCGACGGCGGCCGCGCCCCCCTGCGCACCCCGGCCCCGTACCCGCGGCGACCGGGTGCGGGGGACGGGGGGCCGCTCCCAGCGGACCTCCCCCGCGCCGACCGCGGACGGCGGCAGGACGATGTATCCGCCCTCGCCGTGGAACCGCAGCGAACTGGGCACCCAGTCCTGGGCGTACAGCAGTTCCCCCAGCCGTTCGAGGTCGTACGGGGCGACCAGGATCGACCACCGCGTCGGCGTCGCCACCACGGGACCGAGCCGGACGCCCATCCGGTCGAGCGCGGCCAGCGCCCGGACGGCGGCCGCGGCCGGCAGGCTCAGCGCGCACGGGGCGCGCCCGCCGGTGGCCAGGACGATCGGGGCACCCGGCCGGTTCGTCCACCACCAGCGCACCATCCGCTCGTCGGTGGTCGCCGCGAGGAGGCCGGGGTCGAAGGGGTGCGCGCCGGGCACGGCGCACTCGGGGTCGGGGCAGCCGCAGCCGCCGCCCGCTCGCGGCCCCACTCCGGGCAGTACGGGCCACCGCCATGCGGTGGCGCAGGTCAGGGCCGCGTCGAGCGGGGCGGACCTTCCCCCGCGCCGGGGCCTGCGTCGCCTTCCGAGGATCTCGCGCATGAGCGCTCGTTCCTTTCCGTTGAACGCCGAGGGTCCACATCACACCACGTGCGCATTGCTGTACGTATGCCGTGCTTCACTGTGCGTACATGCTCTTCGGGTCTGCGGTACAGGTGGTACGTCGATACCGAGCATGGGCCGAGCAGGTGCGGGACGGGCCCGGACGGGCGGTCCGGACACGCATGGCGAGGAGCGGCGCATCTGTCGCGCCCGCGGTCCAAAGTGCGAACCCCGCCACTCGGGGGTGGGGGCGTGGCCGTCATCAGAGAGGACGCCCGAGCCGCCTGCCGGGTTCCGGGGCGATCGGAACTGCCCCTGGCCTTCGTCGATTACGTACCCAGCATGCCCGAAATGACGCTCTCTCCGGGACTTCACCCGAGTAACACCTCTTGGTCGAGCACGCCCAGTCGACCGCAATTGACGGCCGTAAGCTGCAATTTTTAGCCAACTTGACGATCCCTTGGACACCATATTTCCCGTGGGGACAATGCTGGACATCGCCTTACATGTACGTGTACATGTGGTGCTGCGTGTCCATCTGGACCCGCAGATAGCGGCGCAGAATGACATGGGGGTTTGCGATGCTATTCCATAGAAAGAGCTGGTCGGAAAGCCGGAAGCCATGAGTGCCCCGCACCTTCCGAAAGTGGCTGGAATCGATCCTGATGTTTCGGTTTCAGCGCACACTGCCGGGCCCCTGCCCGACGTTCCGCCCGCTCCGGGCACCTTCCTCCAGGACCGGCTCGCCGGCTGGATCTCCGATCTCACCGCGCTGCACGAACTCACCGAGCGGCTGGCCGGGACCGCCGCCCTCGACGACGCCCTGCACGAACTGCTCGGTGCCGGGGCCACCCTGGTCGGGGCCCGCCGCGGCCTGGTCGTCCTCGAACCCTCCGACCGCCGCGGCCCGGTCCGCACCGTCGGCCTCGGGCTCAGCCACGCCGAGCTCGGGCTGATCGAGACGGTGCCGCGCGCCGCCACCTCGTACGGCCGCATCCTGGAGGGGTTCCCGGACACGGAGGCCGCGCCGGCCACCCCCGATCTGCTCGGCGACACCGGACTCGACCCCCGCCGCCGCGAGGTCGCCGCGCTGCTCGGCTACGCCGCGAGCTATGCCGTACCGCTCACCACCGGGACGACCGGTCCGCTCGGTGCGGCGGTCTGGCTGTACGACGAACCCGCAGAACCGCTGGAGCGGCGCCGCCATCTCGTCGGCCTCTACGCCCGGTACGCCGGTGAGCACCTGGCCCGGCTGGTGGAGCTGGAGCGGGCCCGGGCGGACGTCGCCACCGTCACCGAGGAGCTGCTGCCCAGCAGGCTCCCCCGGGTCCCGGGCGTGCAGCTGGCGGCCCGGCACCACCGCGGACCGCAGGGCGGCGGCGACTGGTACGACGCGCTGGCGCTGCCGGAGGGCGCGCTCGGTCTCGCCGTGGGCTCGGTGGAGGGCTCCGGGCCGGGCGCGCTGGCCGCCATGGGCCGGCTGCGGGCCGGGCTGCGGGCGTACGCGGTGATGGAGGGCGAGGACCCGGTCGCCGTCCTCTCCGATCTGGAGCTGCTGCTCCGGCTCACCGAGCCGGCCCGGACCGCGACCGCGCTGTTCGCCCACTGCGAACCGGCCGGGCGCCGGATCCTGCTGGCGGGCGCGGGCCACACCCCGCCCCTGGTGATCGGCGAGCGGCGCACCGAGTTCGTCGAGACCTCGGTCTCCGCGCCGCTGGGCATGCTGGCCTGCTGGGAGGCGCCCAGTGTGGAGATCGCCCCGGCACGAGGAGAAACCGTCCTGCTCTGCACCGACGGGCTGCTGCGCCGCACCGGCGAGCCGACGGACCGGGCCTTCGCCCGGCTCCACGCGGCGGCCGCGTCCGTGCCGGGGGCGGTGCGCCACGACGCCGGGGCCGTCGCCGACCACGTCCTGCACGCCATGCTGCCGGACGGTCTCGACCGCGGCGACGCCACTCAGGACGTGGTCGTCCTGGCCGCCCGTTTCGACTGACCGGCGGTTCGGTAGCGGGGTGTTCGCGTAACAGGTCCTCCGGCCCTGTGCCCCCTATGCGCACGCCCGTACGATGGACGGGGTCCAGTGTCGTATCAAGGAGAGACAAATCGTGGCTGAGGAGCTCACCCCGGAGAACCCGGAGACCGAGGAAGAAGAAACGGTCAAGCAGCGGAAGAACGGCCTGTACCCGGGCGTCTCCGACGAACTCGCCGCGAACATGAAGTCGGGTTGGGCCGACACCGAGCTGCACGGGCTCGAACCGATCGCCCAGGCCGCGCACACGGCCGAGCGCCGCGCCGCGCTGTCCGCGCGGTTCCCCGGTGAGCGGCTGGTCATCCCGGCGGGCAACCTGAAGACCCGCTCCAATGACACCGAGTACGCCTTCCGCGCCTCCACCGAGTACGCGTACCTGACCGGCGACCAGACCCAGGACGGCGTCCTCGTCCTGGAGCCGACCGCCGACGGCCACGAGGCCACCATCCACCTGCTGCCGCGCTCCAACCGCGAGAACGGCGAGTTCTGGCTCGACGGCCAGGGCGAGCTGTGGGTCGGCCGCCGTCACTCGCTGACCGAGGCCGAGCAGCTGCTGGGCATCCCGGCGAAGGACGTCCGCGAGCTGCCCGCCGCGCTGGCCGAGGCCACCGGCCCGGTCCGCAACGTGCGCGGCCACGACGCCGGGATCGAGGCCGCGCTGACCGACAAGGTCACCGCGGAGCGCGACGAGGAGCTGCGCGTCTACCTCTCCGAGGCCCGGCTGGTGAAGGACGCCTTCGAGATCGCCGAGCTGGAGAAGGCCTGCGACGCCACCGCGCGCGGCTTCGAGGACGTCGTGAAGGTCCTGGACAAGGCCGAGGCGACGAGCGAGCGCTACATCGAGGGCACCTTCTTCCTGCGCGCCCGCATCGAGGGCAACGACATCGGCTACGGCTCGATCTGCGCGGCCGGTCCGCACGCCACCACCCTGCACTGGGTGCGCAACGACGGCCCGGTGCGCTCCGGCGACCTGCTGCTGCTCGACGCCGGCGTGGAGACCAACGACCTCTACACCGCCGACGTGACCCGCACCCTCCCGATCAACGGCACGTTCACCCCGCTCCAGCGGAAGATCTACGACGCGGTGTACGAGGCCCAGGAGGCGGGCATCGCCGCCGTGAAGCCCGGCGCCGACTACCGCGACTTCCACGACGCCGCGCAGCGGGTCCTCACCGAGAAGCTCGTCGAGTGGGGGCTGCTGGGCGACCTCTCCGTGGAGAAGGTCCTGGAGCTGGGCCTCCAGCGCCGCTGGACGCTGCACGGCACCGGCCACATGCTCGGCATGGACGTCCACGACTGCGCCGCCGCGCGCACCGAGACGTACGTCAACGGCACGCTGGAGCCGGGCGTCTGCCTGACGGTCGAGCCCGGTCTGTACTTCCAGGCCGACGACCTGACCGTGCCCGAGGAGTACCGGGGCATCGGCGTCCGGATCGAGGACGACATCCTCGTCACCGAGGACGGCAACCGGAACCTCTCCGCCAAGCTGCCGCGCCGGGCCGACGAGGTCGAGGCGTGGATGGCCTCGCTCAAGGGCTGACCCCGGAACGACCCGCCGGAAGGGCGCCCCGCTCAGGACACCATGAGCAGGGCGTCCTTCCGCCATTTCAGGATCTTGTCGAAGCTGACGACCGCCCCGCTGCCGGGGCGGTTGCCGAAGTGCACATGGTCGGCGAGCTGCTCGATCAGACAGAGCCCCCGCCCGTCCTCGGCGTCGGTCGGGGGGCAGGGCCGGGGGGCGTACGAATCGCCGCCGGGCTGCTGGGCGGAGGCGGGCAGCGGACTCCGGGCGGGGAAGCCGGGGCCCGAGTCGGCGACCTCGATACGGCACCGCTCACCGTCCAGATAGGCGGTGACCCGGTACCGACCGGGGACGGTCGCGGACCGGTCCGGCCGTTCCTCCCACCCCTGGGCGCCCTCGGGGTCCGTCGCGGCCGGGTGGCCGCCGCCGTGCTCGACGGCGTTCGCGCATGCCTCGGTGAGCGCGACCGACAGGTCGAAGGAGATGTCGGGGTCGACCCCCGCGGTCTCCATGGTGCCCAGCAGGAAGCGGCGGGCGAGCGGAACGCTCGCGGCCTCGCGCCGCAGATGGAGGGACCACCAGATGCTCATGCTCCAGCCTCCTGGCTGCGGCTCGACATACCGATACGTATTACCGCGCGGCCTTCTCCGTAAGCGCACCCCCGATGTGACGCCGCTCATTCGGCGGATAGCCAGCCGTCCGTGCGCCCGTGTATGCCGAGGCGGCCGGGCCCGTCGGGCGGGCGGGGGCGCGTCGCATGTGCGAGGGGGCGCGTCGTGTACGCGGAGGGCGTGCCGGGGCACGAGGGGAGTCCGGAGCCGGGGTGCGGGAGCCAAGGCGGCGCCCGGTGCGCGTGCGCATGGGCCCTGGGAGGCGCCGCGCGCGGGCGTGCACTCGTCCCCTCCGGGCGGGCCGGCCGCTCTCCAGGGGGAATTCGGCCTTCCGGACCTGCCGTTCCGGTGACGGCGGGCCGGTGCGATGATGGCCCCGCCATGTCTATGCCCGTCGCAAGCGCCGGGGCCGGTCTGCGGCTCCTGAGGACCGCGGTGTTCGCCGCGGTCTGCGTCGCGCTGTCCGCGGCCGGTCATGCCCTGGCCTCCTGTGCGGCGGTCCCCTGGTGGACCCTGCTCGCCGGATTCCTGGGGGTGTTCGCGGTGGCCGCGCCGCTCGCCGGGCGCGAGCGCACGCTGCCGTCCATCACCGCCGCGCTGGCGGGCGGGCAGCTCGCTCTGCACGCCCTGTTCGGCCTGGGCGCGCACGGTACGGCGGCGGACGCCGCCGCGGCGGGCGACGACGCGCTGATCCGGTTCGCGGCGAGCCTGGTCTGCGGTGCCGGACCGGCCCAGCTGAACGCGGCCGACGCCCACCGCATCGTCACCACCGCGGGGATCGACCCGGCGGCCGTGGTGGCCGGAGTACGGCCCGACGTCGCCGCCTCGGCGATGCCGGGCATGGGTTCCGGCGCCCTGCTGCCCGACCTGCCCATGCTCCTCGGCCATCTGCTGGCCGCGCTGGCCACCGGCTGGCTGCTGCGCCGCGGCGAGGTCGCCCTCTTCCGGCTGGTCCGGCTGTCCTCGTACGGCGCGCGGCAGATCGCGGCCGGGGCCCGGCTGCGTGCGCTGCGCGCGGCGCTCGCCCTCGTCGACGCGGTGCGGTCCGGGCTGTCCGGTCCGACGACCGGGCCGAGGTTCGCCCGTACGGCGGTCGACGCACCGGCGCCCGCCACCGAGGACCCCTTGCAGCACCAGGTGATCAGGCGCGGCCCTCCGGCCGCCTACGCGCTCGCAGCCTGACGCGACACCCCCTCCGCCCGGTGCACGGAACGCCCTGTTCCGTGCCGGGCCCGCCTTCCCGGCACACGCCTGCCGTCGGCGAGGAGAGAAGAGGTGTCGCGCATACCGCCGCGCATCCGCGCGCCGGACCGCCATTCGCCTCGTGCCTCATGGAGTGATTCCTGTCATGAACGTTTCCCGCATCGCCCTCACCGGCGGCCTCGCCGCGTCCACCGTCCTGCTCCTGGCCGGTACCGCCTCCGCGCACGTCAGCGTGCAGCCGGTGGGCGAGGCCGCCAAGGGCGGCTACGCCACCGTCAACGTGAAGGTCCCCAACGAGCGCGACGACGCCGCGACCACCAAGGTCGAGGTCAACTTCCCGACCGACCACCCGCTGGTCTCCGTCATGCCGCAGGCCATCCCCGGCTGGAACGTCGAGGTCACCAGGGCCAAGCTGGCGAAGCCGCTGGAGATGCACGGCCAGAAGATCAACGAGGCCGTCTCCAAGGTGACCTGGACCGCCGAGGGCGCCAAGGACGAGCGCGGCATCCGCCCCGGCACCTTCCAGCAGTTCCCGCTCTCCCTCGGCCAGCTCCCCGACGACACCGACCAGCTGGTCCTCAAGGCCGTCCAGACCTACGACAACAAGGAAGTCGTCCGCTGGATCGAGGAGCAGAAGCCCGGTGCCGAGGAGCCCGAGAGCCCGGCGCCCGTCCTCGCGCTGACCGACGCCGAGGCCGAGGGCAAGCCTGACGCCAAGGCCGATGACAAGGCCGGCGCCAAGGAGACGCCGGTCGCGTCCGCCGTCTCCGACAGCGACACCACGGCCCGGGTCCTCGGCATCGTCGGCATCGTCGTCGGCGCGGCCGGAGTGGCCTTCGGCGTGCTCGCCGGCCGCCGCCGCGCTTCCTGATCCACTGCCACACCCGCCCCATCGATCACCAGGAATAGTGCTCCATGTACAAGAAAACGGTGCTGGCCGCGGCGTTCGTCGCCGCGGCCGCGCTCACCCTGTCCGCCTGTGGCAGCGGTGACGACAACGCCAAGAAGCCCCTCGCCGACGTGTCGGTCCAGCCGAAGACGGGGGCCGCGACCGTCCTGGACCAGCCGTTCACCAAGCCGGATCTCGTCCTCACCGACACCCACGGCAAGAAGTTCGACCTCCGCGAGCGGACCAAGGGCAAACCGACGCTGATCTACTTCGGCTACACCAACTGCCCGGACGTCTGCCCGCTCATCATGAGCAACATCGCCATCGCCAAGAAGGCGCTGCCCAAGGCCGACCAGGAGAAGCTCCAGGTCGTCATGGTGACCACGGACCCCGAGCGGGACACCCCGTCCTCGCTCGGCAAGTGGCTCAAGGCGCAGGACCCGTCCTTCATCGGCCTCACCGGCGCCTTCCCGGCCATCCAGGCGGGTGCGCGCCAGATCGGCATCGGCATCGACGCGCCGAAGAAGGAGAAGGACGGCACGGTCGTCTCGATGCACGGCTCGCAGGTCATCGCGTTCTCCCCGAAGACCGACAAGGGCTACCTCGTCTACAGCGAGGACACCTCGCCGGACGACTACACCAAGGACCTCCCGAAGATCGTGACGGGGGCCAACCCGTGAACCGGCGCACCGCGCTCGCCGGCGTCGTCGCCCTCACCGCGGGGCTGACGCTGGCGGGCTGCTCGTCCTCGGACAGCGCGCCGGACCTGACGGTGAGCGGTGCGTTCATGCCGCAGCCAGTCGGCGACATGGCGGCCGGATTCCTCGTCGTGAAGAACAGCGGCGGGACCTCCGACCGGCTCACCTCCGTCACCAGCCCGCTCTCCGACGACGTCACGATCCACGAGACGAAGAACCAGGCCATGCGCATGGTGACGTCCTTCGACGTGCCCGCCGGCGGCGAGCTGGATCTGCGGCGCGGCGGCAACCACATCATGTTCATGAAGCTCAAGCAGCGGCCCGCGCAGGGCGACAGGATCTCCGTGGAGCTGCACTTCGAGAAGGCCGATCCGATAAAGGTCGACCTTCCCGTGAAGGAAACCACCTACAACCCGAAGACGCAGTGAGGGACTGACTCGCCATGACAGCCACCGCCCCGCACTTCGGACCGGCCCGGCCCCGGGGCCCGGCCATTCCCGCGCCACGCCGTCCGCTCGCCGTCGCCCCGCTGCTCGCCGTCCTCGTCGGCATGGTCCTCGGACTGCTGCTGACGGGCGCGGGCCCGGCGGCCGCGCACGCGGCACTGACCGGGAGCGATCCGCAGGACGGGGCGGTGGTCACCTCCGCTCCCAAGGAGGTCACGCTCTCCTTCTCCGAGCAGGTCGCCCTCGGCAAGGGCTCCGTCCGCGTCCTGGCCCCGGACGGCAAACGCGCCGACACCGGCGCCGAGCCGCGCGACCTGTCGGACAAATCCGCCGTACGGTACGCCGTGGCGCTGCGCACCGGGCTGGCCGACGGGACGTACACCGTCGCCTGGCAGGCCGTGTCCGCGGACAGCCACCCGGTCTCCGGCGCCTTCACCTTCTCGATCGGCGCGCCCTCGCAGACCGCCGCGGCCCTGCCGGACCAGGAGGTCGGCGGCGGACTCGTCGGCGTCCTCTACGACATCGCGCGCTACGCCGCGTACGCCGGGTTCATCCTGCTGGTCGGCGGCTCCGCCTTCGTACTGGCCTGCTGGCAGCGTGGTGCGGGGGCGCGTCCGCTCCAGCGGCTGGTGGTGCGCGGGTGGATGACCCTGACCGTCGCCACCCTGGCCATGCTGTTGCTGCGCAGCCCGTACACCGGGTCGGGGAAGCTCGCGGACGCCTTCGACCTCGACGGTCTGAAGGCCGTGCTGGACACCAAGCCCGGTGCCGCGCTGGTCTCCCGGCTGCTGCTGCTCGGGGCCTCCGCGCTCTTCATCGCCGTCCTCTTCGGCACCTACGCCCGGCGTGAGGACCGGCGCGAGCAGAAGGACCTCGCCTTCGGACTGGCCATCGGCGGAACGGTGGTCGCCGCCGGGATCGCCGGTACGTGGGCCCTCGCCGAGCACGCCTCGGCCGGACTCCAGCCGGGCATCGCCATGCCGGTCGACGTGCTGCACCTGCTGGCGGTCGCCGCCTGGCTCGGCGGCCTCGTGGCCCTGCTGGTCGCCCTGTACCGCACCGACGACCTCGACGCCGGGGCCGTACGGCGCTTCTCCGCCATGGCGTTCGGGAGTGTGGTCGTCCTCGTCGCGACCGGGATCTACCAGTCCTGGCGCCAGGTCGGCACCTGGTCCGCGCTGACCGGGACCGAGTACGGGCAGCTGCTGATCGCGAAGGTGGTGCTGGTCGCCGTCATGGTCGCGCTCGCCTGGACGTCCCGGCGCTGGACGGCCCGGCTGGGCACGGGCCGGAGCGGGGACACGGACGGGCCGGCGGAGGACGTTCCCGACGCCGGGGAATCCGGGGGTTCCCCCGGTGCCGGGGCCTCCGAGGACTCCGGGGCGCCGGCGGAGGAGTCCGCGCGGGACGTCGATCCCGAGCGGGCGGCCCAGCTCGCCCGCCAGCGGGCCGCCGTGGCAACCGCCGAGAAGAAGCGGGTCCGCGACGCCGACCCCGGCCGGTCCGGGCTGCGCCGCTCGGTGCTGGCGGAGGTGGGCGTCGCCGTGGTCCTGCTGGCGGTGACGACGGTCCTGACCTCGACCGAGCCGGCCCGTACCGAGGAGGAGGCGTCCCGCGCGTCGACGGCGGCGTCCACCCCGGTGACCAGCGGCCCGGTCACCATGGAGCTGCCCTTCGACACCGGCGGCGAGAAGGGCAGCGGAACGGTGCGGCTGGAGATCACCCCGGCCCGTACCGGCGCCAACGAGCTGCACCTGTGGATCAACGGCACCGACGGGAAGCCGATGGACGTCCCCGAGGTGAAGGTCTCCTTCACGCTGAAGGCCCAGAAGCTCGGCCCGCTGCCCGCCGTTCCCACCAGGCTGGCCGAGGGGCACTGGACGGCCTCCGCCGTCCAGATCCCGGTGGCGGGCACCTGGAAGGTCGCCGTGACCGTCCGCACCTCGGACATCGATCAGACGACCGTCGACAAGACCACGAAGATCGGCTGAGCAGGATCGTGAGCACGAAGAGCAGCGGCAGCAGGACACGGAACCGCACGGCCCCGGCGCAGGGAGGTCGTGCGGCCTCCGCGAAGGGGAACGGTACGGCCGACGCGGGCGGGGCTCCGCCCGCCGACGGGAGCACGCGCGCCGACGCGGGCGTCTCCCGGCGGCGGCTGATCGGCGGCGTCGGCGCGGCCGGTGCGGCCGGGCTGGTGCTGGGGGCGGCGGGCGGTGCGGCCGGTTACGCCGCGACCCGCCCCGACGAGCCCGCCGCGCTGACCACGGTCGGCGCGACCCGGGCGATGTTTCACGGGAAACATCAACCGGGGATCACCACTCCGCTTCAGGCCCGCGGCCATCTCGTCGCCTTCGACCTGGTGCCCGGCGCCGGTCGCAAGGAGGCCATCGTCCTGATGCGCCGCTGGTCGGAGCTGGCCGGGCGGCTGATGGCCGGGGAGTCCGCCGGGACCGGGGCGGCGGACGGCCCGGACCACGACACCGGGATCGCGCTGGACGCCGGGCCGTCCTCGCTGACCCTCACCTTCGGCTTCGGCCGGACGTTCTTCGGGCGTACCGGGCTGACCGACCGCCGTCCGCCGGGGCTCGACCCGCTGCCGCCGTTCTCCTCCGACCACCTCGACGCCAAGCGCTCGGAGGGTGACCTCTGGGTCCAGATCGGCTCGGACGACGCGCTCGTGGCCTTCCACGCACTGCGGGCCGTGCAGCGTGCGGCCGCCCCGGCGGCCCGGGTCCGCTGGCAGATGAACGGCTTCAACCGGTCCCCCGGTGCCACGGCCACGCCGATGACCGCCCGCAATCTGATGGGCCAGGTCGACGGCACCAACAACCCGAAGCCCACCGAGAGCGACTTCGACCGCCGGGTCTTCGTCCCCGCCGGAACCGGCACCGCGTACGAGTGGCTCGCGGGCGGCTCGTACGCGGTCGTGCGCCGGATCAGAATGCTGCTGGACGACTGGGAGAAGCTCCCGGTGGCCCGGCAGGAGCAGGTCATAGGGCGCCGGAAGAAGGACGGCGCCCCGCTGAGCGGCGGCACCGAGACCACACCGATGGACCTCGACCGGGCGGGCCCGGACGGCAAGCTCCTGATCCCGGACAACGCCCACGCCCGGATCTCCTCGCCCGGGAAGAACAGCGGCGCGGCCATGCTGCGGCGCCCCTTCTCGTACCACGACGGCATCGCGGCGGACGGCACCCCCGACGCCGGCCTGCTGTTCATCTGCTGGCAGGCGGACCCCTTGCGCGGCTTCGTTCCGGTGCAGCGGAAGCTGGACCGGGGCGATGCCCTGTCCCCGTTCATCCGGCACGAGGCGAGCGGGCTGTTCGCGGTGCCGGGCGGCGCGGCGGAGGGGGAGTACGTGGGGCAGCGGCTGCTCGAATCCTGAGCCCCGGGGGCCGGAAGGCCCATTAGGGTGACGGACATGTCCGCCACGCGCTACGCCTATCTCGGCCCCGAAGGCACCTTCACCGAGGTCGCCCTCCGTACGCTCCCGGAAGCCGCCACCCGCGAGCTCGTCCCGATGGTCTCCGTACCGGCCGCCCTCGACGCCGTACGGACCGGGGCCGCCGCGGCGGCCCTGGTGCCGATCGAGAACTCGGTCGAGGGCGGCATCAACGCGACGCTCGACGAACTGACCAGCGGCGAACCGCTGATGATCTACCGCGAGGTACTCCTCTCCATCAGCTTCGCGCTCCTGGTGCGGCCGGGCACCGAGCTGTCCGACATCAAGTCGGTCACCGCCCACCCGGCCGCCCAGCCCCAGGTGCGCAACTGGATGGCCGCCCACCTCCCGGACGCCGTGTGGGAGTCGGCGGCCTCCAACGCGGACGGGGCCCGGCTGGTCCAGGAGGGCCGGTACGACGCCGCCTTCGCCGGCGAGTTCGCCGCGGCCACCTACGGCCTCGTCCCGCTGGTGACCGAGATCCACGACGCGGAGAACGCGCAGACCCGTTTCATCCTGGTGGGCCGGCCCGCCCGCCCGGCGTCCCCGACCGGCGCGGACAAGACCTCGGTGGTCATCTGGATGGGCGAGGACCGTCCCGGTGCCCTGCTCGAACTTCTCCAGGAGTTCGCGGTGCGCGGGGTGAACCTGATGCTGATCCAGTCACGGCCTACGGGAGCGGGCATCGGGAACTACTGCTTCGCGGTGGACGCCGAGGGCCACATCGCGGACCGCCGGGTCGGCGAGGCGCTGATGGGGCTGAAGCGGATCTGCCCGAAGGTGCGGTTCCTGGGTTCGTATCCGCGGGCAGGGGTCGCGCCGGAGGACGTGGGCCCGCTGCGGCCCGGAACGTCGGACACGGAGTTCACCGAGGCCTCCGACTGGCTGGCCAGGAACCTGGACGGCCGGGGCTGACGGCATCGCACTATCCGACGATTCCCGTCCCCAGAGTTATCCACCGAGTTATCCACAGGAGCGACCGGGGACCTGGGGACAAGTCGACAGTCGGATGCGACATGGTCGACAAATCATCCCTGGCGGGCCAGGCGCGTCCACAGCCCGCCAGGACGTCCCAGACGTCACGCATCGGCCAATTCCATTGATCAACTCGCGAAGACGGCCAATTCTCACCCGAACGAGCGCCCGAAGCGGGTTTGAAGCGGATTCAAGGCGAGTCGACGACAGGAACCCGCACCCCTTCCCGGTGCTCCCGGAATACCGCCCTCCGGAATCCACAGAACTTCCTCACAGCCTGTGGATAACTTTCGGGAACCCCGGACCCTGTGGACAAGCGAGGGCCAACTACCGCTCCGAGCAAGGATGATGCGTCAAGAGAGTGAAGCCATCTGCCCCATTCGGGCGAATAGATGCTCCTTATTGACAGCCGGAATCCCCTCCGGCCACACAATCTCCCCCAGCATCACTAATTCCGGCAATCTGGGCAAAGTGACACGCTCGCCCATATCGGTTCGAGCGGGGGAAGGGCCACCGGTAGCCTGGAGGGGTGATTGACCTTCGCCTGCTCCGTGAGGACCCCGACCGTGTTCGCGCCTCCCAGCGCGCCCGTGGAGAGGACGTCGGCCTCGTCGACGCCCTGCTCTCCGCCGACGAGCTGCGCAGGTCGTCCGGTGTCCGCTTCGACGAACTCCGCTCCGAGCAGAAAGCGCTCGGCAAACTCATCCCCAAGGCATCGCCCGAGGAGCGCACCGAGCTGCTCAAGCGGGCCGAGCAGCTGAAGGCCGACGTCAAGGCTGCCGACGCGGCCCAGGACGAGGCGGACGCCGAGGCCAAGAGGCTGATGCTGCAGATCGGCAACATCGTCCACGAGGACGTGCCGGTCGGTGGCGAGGAGGACTTCGTCGTCCTGGAGACGCACGGCACGATCCGTGACTTCGGGGCCGAGGGCTTCGAGCCCAGGGACCATCTGGAGCTCGGCGAGAAGCTCGGCGCCATCGACATGGAGCGGGGCGCCAAGGTCTCCGGCTCGCGCTTCTACTACCTGACGGGCGTCGGCGCGCTCCTGGAGCTGGCCCTGGTCAACGCGGCGATCGCGCAGGCCACCGAGGCCGGCTTCGTCCCGATGCTGACCCCCGCGCTGGTCCGCCCGCGCGCCATGGAGGGCACCGGCTTCCTCGGCCAGGCCGCGGAGAACGTGTACCACCTGGAGAAGGACGACTACTACCTGGTCGGCACCTCCGAGGTCCCGCTCGCCGCGTACCACATGGACGAGATCATCGACGCCGAGCAGCTCCCGCTGCGCTACGCCGGCTTCTCGCCCTGCTTCCGCCGCGAGGCCGGCACGTACGGCAAGGACACCCGCGGCATCTTCCGGGTGCACCAGTTCGACAAGGTCGAGATGTTCTCGTACGTCGACCCGGCCGACGCCGAGGCGGAGCACCGCAGGCTCCTGGACTGGGAGAAGCAGTGGCTGACCGGTCTTGAGCTGCCCTTCCAGGTGATCGACGTGGCCACCGGCGACCTGGGCGCCTCGGCCTCCCGGAAGTTCGACTGCGAGGCGTGGATCCCGACCCAGGGCAAGTACCGCGAGCTGACCTCCGCCTCGAACTGCGACGGCTTCCAGGCCCGCCGCCTCTCCGTCCGGATGCGCGACAACCGCGACGGCAAGAAGGTCCTCCAGCCGCTGGCCACGCTGAACGGCACGCTCTGCGCCGTACCGCGCACCATCGTGGCGATCCTGGAGAACCACCAGCTGGCCGACGGTTCGGTCCGGGTGCCCGAGGTGCTCCGGCCCTACCTGGGCGGACGCGAGGTCCTGGAACCGGTCGCCAAGTGACCTTCCCGTACAAGCTCGTCGCGACCGACCTCGACGGCACGCTGCTGCGCAACGACGAGACGGTCTCCGAGCGCACCCGTGAGGCACTGGTCGCGGCCGCCGCGGCCGGTGCCGCGCACATCGTGGTCACCGGCCGGTCGGTCCCGTGGACCCGCCACATCCTGGACGACCTGGGCTACGAGGGGCTCGCGGTCTGCGGCCAGGGCGCGCAGGTGTACCACGCGGGCGAGCGCAGGCTGCTGACCTCGCTGACGCTGGACCGGCAGCTCGCCGGCCTGGCGCTGTCCAAGGTCGAGGCCGAGGTCGGCCCGCTGGCCATGGCTGCGAGCCGTGACGGGCTCGACGGCGAGGTCCTGGTCGGCCCCGGCTACCGCGTGCAGGACGGACCGCTTCCGGCCGTCGTCGTGGACGATCCGGCCGAGCTGTGGGCCGCGCCGCTGAACAAGGTCTACATCCAGCACCCCGCGCTGGACGACGACGCCCTGGCGGCGGCGGCACGTGCGGCCGCCGGCAGTCTCGTGGACGTGGTCATGGCCGGTCCGGGGATAGTGGAGATCCTTCCGCTCGGACTGAGCAAGGCGACCGGGCTCTCCCTGGCCGCGCGCCGACTGGGCGTGAAGGGGGCGGACACCCTGGCCTTCGGTGACATGCCGAACGACATCCCGATGTTCGCCTGGGCGCGGCACGGCGTGGCGATGGCCAACGCGCACAAGGAACTGAAGGGTGTGGCCCAGGAGGTCACCACCTCCAACCAGGAGGACGGCATCGCCGTGGTCCTGGAGCGGCTCCTCCAGTCCTCGTAGTCTCTTTTCCCCGTAGCGGGAACGGCCGGGAGCGGGGGCGGACAGCCCCCGCTCCCGGCCTTCTCAACGGGTCATCGCTGTCTGCGGACGCGGCGACTCAGATCCTTCAGGTTGTGGGCGAGTTCGTCCGTCCTGGCGTCGATCCGGACGACGTTCTCCGAGACGTGCCCCAGCCGCACGCTCATCGCACCGACGACCTGATGTGTGGCATCCAGCCTCCGGTCGAGGCTGTCGAGCCGGTACGACATCCGGCCGAGGACCGGCCCCAGCTCCTGGAGCGCGGACCCGACCCCGGCCAGGCAGCTCTCCACCCGGGTGACGCGGTGCTCGAGAGCGGCGTAGCCCGCCCGCAGGTCCCGCTCGGCGTCGAGCAGATACGTACGGACGCATCGGGCGATGTCGCTGTCGCGAAGAAGCATCGCGATGTTGAGGACGGTCCTGCGGGTGTAGAGAGTGAGTTGCGTGGCAGCCTGTGGATAACTTTCCGCCCCCTGCCCGCTCCATAGGGACAACATGTCCCTATGGAATTTCCGCAGCTCATCGCCGCGCATCAGGATGAGGCCGTTCTCCACCACCTCGTCGCGATGCCGCTGCGTGACCTTTTTGACGGCCTCTGTGGATACTTCGAAGTAACGCGCCACATCCTCTGTGCGAACGTGAATTCCGTCCGGGAGCATGACAAGGCTCTTCACCTTGTCGAGGACATCGACGCGCCCCATCTGTTCGACACGCAGCGCGCGTGATTCCAGCAGGGCGACTTCCGTGGGCATGGGCATGACCTCCTGTCGTGAAGCGGGTGATGGACAGCCCTGTCCCGGGCTCGAAGGGTGGAGGACGCTCACGGTTGCCACTCACTCGATGACCGGCCCGGCGGCTACTGCCCCGCCGGCACCGGCATTCCCCTGATTCACGAAAGCCACGACGCCACGGATCCTCATTGCCTCCACGCACCCCGCCCAACGAACCGATAACCACACAGTTACGCGGAAACCAGCCGGAAACACATCGGCCCCCGCCCCGGAGGGCGAGGGCCGACGGATGCCGGGGCGTACGGGGCCGAGGCCCCGGTCACTCCTCTCCGGCCAGCTTCAGCGTCCGGAGCTTCTGGCCCGCGTACCAGGTCGCCACGACCGTGACCGCCGCCAGCAGGATCGTCGCGGTGGTCAGCCCGACGTCGGCGGTGATCAGGCCCGTCCCGCCGACCTTCTCGGCCACCGCCAGGGACCACTGCTGGACGCTGAGCGTGCGCGCCCCGGGCACCAGCGAGCCGAACAGCGCCTCCCACACCAGCGCGTAGACGAGCCCGAGGACGACCGCGTGCCGGCTGACCGTGCCCAGCAGCAGGAACAGCGCGCTGTACGCGATCGAGGCGACCAGCGCCGCGATGGTGTACGCGACCGCGATCTGCTGGCCGTTGCCATTGAGGATCAGGCCCGCGACCAGCGTGGGCAGTGCCGAGAAGACCATGGTCACGGCGATGGCGACGATCAGCTTGGTGAAGATGATCGTCGGCCGCTTCACCGGCTTGGACAGCAGGTAGACGATCGAGCCGTCGTCGATCTCGGGGCCGATGGCCCCGGTCCCGGCGATCACGCCGATCAACGGCACCATCGTGGCGAGGGCGAAACCGCCCAGCACGTCCGAGGCCACCTGGTCGTCGGAGCCGGCGAACATCCGCACCGCGACGGAGATCATCACCAGCAGCACCGGCAGGACGAACAGGATGGCGGCCCGGCGTCGGCCGAGCAGGGCCCGGTAGGTGAGCCGGGCGACTGTGGGTTCGTACATGACGCTTCACAGCTCCTTTCAGGCCACTACTCAGGCCGATACGAGATAGGAAAAGACCGATTCGAGGGACTCGTCGGACGGCGAAACGGTCAGAAGGCGAATTCCGTGTTCCCGTGCGACCTTGGGCAGCAGCTCGGTGAAGCGTCCGAAGTCGACCGCCTGGATGCGCAGGGCCCGTTCCCCGAGGTCCACCTCGATGCCGGCCGTCGACGGGTCCGCGATCAGGGCGGCGGCGAGGGCGCGGTCGTCGCTGGAGCGTACGAGGTAGCGGTGCGGGCGGTCCGTCATCAGTCGGCGGATCTTGCGGAAGTCGCCGGAGGCCGCGTGCCGTCCGGCCACGATCACCTCGATGTGCGAGGCGAGCTGCTCGACCTCTTCGAGGATGTGCGAGGAGAAGAGCACCGTGCGCCCCTCGGCCCCCATCCGTCGCAGCAGCTCCATCAGCTGCATCCGCTGCCGCGGGTCCATTCCGTTGAACGGCTCGTCGAGCAGCAGCACCGAGGGCTCGTGGACCAGCGCGGACGCCATCTTGACCCGCTGGCGCATGCCCTTGCTGTACGTCGAGATCCTGCGGTCCTGCGCGTACTCCATCTCGACCGTGGCGAGCGCCCGCCGCGCCTCCTCGTCGCCGAGCCCCTGGAGCTCGGCGTTGGCGACGACGAACTCGCGGCCGGTCAGGAAGTCGTACATGGCCTCCCGCTCCGGCACGATGCCGATCTCCCGGTAGACGTCCTCGTTGCGCCAGATCGGCCGGCCGTCCAGGGTGACCGTGCCGGTCGACGGGGCGAGGAATCCGGCCATCATGTTGATCAGCGTGGACTTGCCCGCGCCGTTGGGTCCGAGCAGTCCGGTGACGCCCGGCCCCACCGTCATGCTCACGTCGTTGACGGCGACCACGTTGCCGAACCAGCGCGAGGTGTGGTCGATCTCGATGGTGGTCACAGCCCGACCCTCCGGTAGCGGCGCATCAGTACGGCGTAGCTGCCGGCGACGAGCGCGAGGAACACGATCAGATAGACCAGGCCGGTCCCGGCCCCCGGGCCTTCCCCTCCGGGGAAGGCCGAGTTGGCGCCGAGGAAGGCGGTCTGCAGGCCGCCGATCAGGGTGATCGGGGAGAACAGCCCCAGCCACTCGACGGCCCCGGAGGAGCCCGTGGACCAGGCGATGGCCTGGACGGTGGAGACCGCCCCGTAGGTGATGGTCAGCACCGCGATCACGGCGGCGACGCCGAAGCCGCGGCGCGGGGTCAGCGCGGCCATCACCAGGCCGAGCGCGGCGAACAGCACGGAGAGCAGCGCGACGGAGACCATGCCCTGTCCGAATCCCTTGGTCTGCTCGGCGAAGTCGAACTTCGCGAGGAGCGCGCCCAGGTAGAGGATGACGAGCGGCACGCCGGTGAGGATGAGGAGGGCGGACGCCATGGCGGCCAGCTTGGCCACGACGTAGTCCACCCGTTCGATCGGCCGCGAGAAGTACAGCGGCACGCTCTTGAAGCGCAGGTCCCTGGAGACGGACTGCGGCGCCTGGGACGCGAGGAAGAGACCGATCACGGCCTGGAGGAAGATCGCGAAGTCGGTGTACTTCAGCGGCAGCGCCTTCATGCCCGGGGTGGCGACCGCGACCGCGACGATGATCGCCGCGACCAGGCACATCACGCCGAAAAGCAGCATCGGCAGCACCTTGGACTTGGCGGAACGGCCCAGTCCGAAGGCTCCGCGCAGCGACTGCGTGTAGAGCGAGCGCCGCGCGTAGCCCCGGCCCAGCCGGGGGCCGTCGTACGAGCGGTAGCCGATGTTGTGGATGCGGGAGGTCTCGCTCCCGGCCGTGGTCCCGGTCCCGTTGCTCATCACGACCGCTCCCCTTCTGCTGTACGGGCGGCCGACGCGGAGGCGCCGGGTGCCGGGGCGGTGGCGGCGTGGGGTTCCTCGGCGCGGAAGACCTCGGCGATGTGGTGGCGGCGCTGCTCCATCCGTACGAGGCCGAGCCCGAGCCCGGCGACGCTGTCGCGCACGGTGTCGTACGTCTCCTCGCCGACGGCCTCGATCAGCAGGATGTGGCCCGCGCCGGGGAGGCCCTGGGTGTCGCGCCCGTCGTGGCCGAGCAGCTTCACCCCGGCCTCGGTGAGGACGCGGCGGAGCGCGTCGGTGCCGTCGGGGTGGACGTCGCTGTCGGTGACCTCGATCGCGAGGGTGGCGGTGGTCTGGGTGAAGTCGCTGGTGGAGCTGGAGCGCAGCAGGGTGCCGCCGTCGATGACGACGACGTGGTCGCAGGTGCGTTCCAGCTCGCCCAGGAGGTGCGAGGTGACCAGGACCGAGATGCCGAAGTCGGTGTGGACGCGGCGGATCAGGGCGAGCATCTCGTCGCGGCCGACCGGGTCCAGGCCGTTGGTCGGTTCGTCGAGCAGGACCAGACGCGGGTCGTGGACGAGCGCCTGCGCCAGCTTGACGCGCTGCTTCATGCCGGTCGAGTAGCCGCCGATGGGCCGGTAGCGCTCCTCGTAGAGGCCCACGTGCCGCAGCGTGTCGGCGGTGCGCTCGCGGGCGGCGGTCGGGGGCAGCCCGGACATCCGCGCCATGTGGACGACGAGTTCGGTGGCCGAGACGTCGGGCGGGAGGCAGTCGTGCTCGGGCATGTAGCCGACCCGTTCCCGAATGGCGGCGCCCTCGGTGGCGACGTCGAGGCCGAGCACGGAGGCCCGGCCCTCGGTGGCGGGGGACAGCCCCAGCAGGATCTTGATCAATGTGGACTTGCCGGCCCCGTTGGAACCCACCAGCCCCGTCACGCCGGGGCCGATGTCCAGGGAGAGCCGGTCAAGCGCGGTCACCCGGGGGAACCGCATAGTCAGGCGCTCAGTCGCGATCACAGTCACATATCGAACGTAGTGGCACGGCTCACTGCGGTCGTCAGCCCTGGCGGCTGGATCGGCGTCCGACTCCAGACGTACGTACCCGTAGGGGAGCCGTCATGGCGGACGACATCCCGGCACCGGGGCGGGCCCGGCCGGTTTTCCACAGGCGCCCACACACCTCTTGACGTAGCCGTCGGACATTGTCACATTCATCAGTGTCACGTTACGGGCGCGTACCGCACACGGCAGGGAACGGACGGTGGCATGCATTCGGTGGTGAAGGACGTACACGCCCCGGAGTTGCGGGGGTTCAGAGAGGTGCAGAGCCTCGCGTACGCCTGCGCGGAGGCGGTCGCGGCCCGGCTCGAACCGGGGGTGACCGAGCGCGAGGCGGCCCGGATGCAGCGCGACTGGCTGCGTGAGCGGGGGGTGCGGGACTGGTTCCATCTCCCGTTCGCCTGGTTCGGCGACCGTACGGCATTCACCGGATTCAAGGTGCCGCTGCAGTTCTTCCCGGGCAACCGGAAGCTGGAGACGGGGATGCCGTTCATCCTCGACATGGCGCCCGTGTTCAAGGGTTTTACCGCCGACATCGGCTACTCCGGCTGCCTCGGCCCCAACCCGCTGCACGACAAGCTCCTCGCCGACCTGGAGGCGCACCGCGCGCTGATACTGCGCGAGGTGCGCGAGCGGCGCTCGTTGCGCGAGATATACGAGGACGTGGACCGCCTGATGGTCCGGCAGGGATACGCCAACCGGCACCGCGCCTACCCCTTCGGGGTCATCGCGCACAAGGTCGACCGCGTCGCCGAACGGCGTTGGTCCCCCCATGTTTTCGGCTTCGGCACCCAGTCCCTCAAGGGGCTGCTGGGCGACGCGCTGCACGGGCACCGGGACGGCTGGTCCCCGCTGTGGAGCCCCTACCACTTCTCCGACCACCCGCCGCAGCCCGGGCTGTGGGCGGTCGAGCCCCATCTCGGATTCCGGGGCACGGGTGCCAAGTTCGAGGAGATCCTGGTGGTCACCGACTCCAAGAACCCCGAGCAGAGCGCCTTCTGGCTGGACGACGATCTGCCGCACGTGCGGCGCTGGGCCGAGGAAAGGGTGGCGGCATGAGCCTGCCGAGCCTGCCGGGTGCGCGCGAGCGCCGGGTGCGTACGGGTGGAATCGATCTGTGCGTCGTGGAGTTGGGCGACGCCTCGCGGCCGACGGTCGTCCTGGTCCACGGCTATCCGGACAGCAAGGAGGTCTGGGCCGACGTTGCGGCACAGCTGGCCGAACGGTGGCATGTCGTGCTGTACGACGTGCGCGGGCACGGCCGGTCCAGCGCGCCGAAACCCCTGCGCGGCGGGTTCACCCTGGAGAAGCTGACGGACGACTTCCTGGCGGTCGCCGACGCGGTGAGCCCCGACCGGCCGGTGCACCTCGTGGGGCACGACTGGGGGTCGGTCCAGTCCTGGGAGTTCGCCACGGTCGAGCGGACCGAGGGCCGGATCGCTTCGTTCACCTCGATGTCCGGCCCTTCCCTGGACCACTTCGGGCACTGGATCAAGCAGCGGATGGCCCGGCCCACCCCGCGCCGGGTGGGTCAGCTGCTCGGCCAGGGCGCCAAGTCCTGGTACGTGTACATGCTGCACACGCCCGTCCTGCCGGAGCTGGCCTGGCGCGGGCCGCTCGGCAAGCGGTGGCCGCGCATCCTGGAGCGGCTGGAGAAGGTGCCCGCGGGCGACTACCCGACGGCCTCGCTGCCCCGCGACGCGGCGCACGGCGCCTGGCTCTACCGCGACAACGTCCGCGCCCGGCTGGGCCGGCCCCGCGACGACGCCTACGCGCACGTGCCGGTCCAGCTGATCACGCCGACCGGCGACGTCTTCCTCTCGGAGCGGCTCTACGACCAGCTGGAGCTGTGGGCACCTCGGTTGGTGCGCCGGTCGCTCGAAGGGAAGCACTGGGTGCCGCGCACCAGGCCGGATCAACTCGCCTCCTGGATAAGCGAGTTCGTCGCCGCCAACGAGGCGTCCGGGGAGGTTGCCCCGGTCCTGGAAGCCGCTCCGACCGGGGTGTACGCGGACCGGTTCGGCGGTCGGCTGGTCCTGGTGACGGGGGCGGCCGGGGGTATCGGCCGAGCCATTTCCTTCGCGTTCGCCGAGGCGGGCGCCCGGGTGGTGGCCGTGGACCGGGACGCGGAGGGGGCGGCCCGGACCGCGGAGCTGGCCCGGCTGATCGGCGCCCAGGACGCCTGGGGAGAAGTGGCCGACGTCAGCGACGAGCAGGCGATGGAGAAGCTCGCCGAGAAGGTGGCCGCCGAGTACGGCATCGTCGACGTGCTGGTCAACAATGCCGGGATCGGGCTGTCCGGCTCCTTCCTGGACACCACCAGCGAGGACTGGAAGAACGTTCTCGACGTCAACCTGTGGGGGGTCATCCACGGCTGCCGGATCTTCGGCAGGCAGATGGCCGAGCGCGGCCAGGGCGGCCACATCGTCAACACCGCTTCCGCCGCCGCCTACCAGCCGTCCAGGGCGCTGCCCGCGTACAGCACGTCCAAGGCGGCGGTGCTGATGCTCAGCGAGTGCCTGCGGGCGGAATTCGCCGAGCGGTCGATCGGGGTCAGCGCCATCTGCCCCGGCATCGTCAACACCAACATCACGGCGACGACGCATTTCGCCGGGGCCGACGCCGCCGAGGAGACCAGGCTGCGGAAGCGGACCAGCAGGCTGTACGGGCTCCGCAACTACCCGCCGGAGCGGGTCGCGGACGCGGTGCTCAAGGCGGTGGTGCGCAACCAGGCCGTCGTGCCGGTGACCCCGGAGGCCCGAGGCGCCCGGCTCCTCTCCCGGTTCGGCCCCGGTGTGCTGCGCGGGATCGCCCGGCTGAAGCCGCCGCTGTGACCGGCACCGCGCGTCCGGCCACGGCGGCGGACCGGCCGTCCGCCGCCGAGTACCGGATCGAGGACCTGGCGCACGCCAGCGGGGCCACGGTCCGGACGATCCGCGCCTACCAGGACCGCGGCCTGCTGCCGACGCCGGAGCGGCGCGGCCGCGCCAACGTGTACCGGGAGACCCATCTCGCCCGGCTCCGGCAGATCGCCGACCTGCTGGACCGGGGCTACACCCTGGCCAGCATCAAGGAGCTCCTGGACGCCTGGGACACCGGCCGCGGCCTCGGCGGGGTGCTCGGGCTCGTCGCCGAGGTGCACGGCCCCTGGACGGACGAGCAGGCCGACCGGATCACCCTGGCCGAACTGGTCGACGCGTTCGGCGGCGTACCGGACGACGAGGCGGTGGCCGAGGCCGTGGAGCTCGGGGTCCTCGAACCGGTCCCGGGGAAGGACGACGAGTTCCTGGTGCCGAGCCCCCAGGAGCTCGCCGTGGCGGTGGAGTTGCACGCGGCGGGGGTTCCGCTCATCGCGATCTCCGGGCATCTGCGGGAACTTCGCGGCCAGGTCGAGCAGATCGCCTCCCGCTTCCTGGAGTTCACCACCGAGCACGTCTTCGCCCGCTATCTGGGGCATCGGCCGCCGACCGACTCGGACGCGGCCGAGGCGGCCGCCATGGTGCGCCGGCTGCGGCCGCTCGCCCAGCAGACGGTCGACGCGGAACTGGCCCGTGCCATGCGTACGTTCGCGACCCGCCATCTGCACCACCACCTCGGCGCCGACACCCCGCTCGGCGGTGACGTCCTTCCGATCGCCGCGCTTCCGGTGGAGCTGCCACCCCAGACGATCCGGGCCGTTCAGCGGCTGGTTGGCGAGGAGAACGTGGCGGCGTTCGTCGCTGCGGCCGCCGAACGCGAGGTACAGAAAAGGACCTTGGACTCTCTTGTTTCACCATCCCCAGAAATAGACAAAGTTGATCAAACCACCTAAAAAGCAAAGTGGTTGTCCACAGAATCGCCAATTCGCCTGTGGATAAGTCGTCCTGACTGTGGATCAAACCTATGGATGCACAGTTTCTCCGGAGCGCTTCGGAACACCTCGGAACGCCTCGGAACGTCGCTGAGCAGTGCGTCGCGGTGCGGGCGAAACCCGGGTGCGTCGGAGGGAGCGCCGCGGGCACTCTGGCGGCATGGACGAAAGACGCACCGTCAAGGTGTCCAAATACCTCTCGAAACACCTGCGCCATCAGCCGGAGCGCATCGGCATCACCCTCGACGCCCAAGGCTGGGTGCCGATCGACACGCTGCTGCGCGCCCTGGCCCGGCACAACGTCCCGCTCACCCGCGCCGAGCTGGACCATGTCGTCGCCAGCAACGACAAGCGGCGGTTCGCCGTGGAGGGCGACCGGATCCGGGCCAGCCAGGGACATACCGTCCCGGTGGACCTCGGTCTGCCGCCCGCCGAACCGCCCGCGTACCTCTACCACGGCACGGTGGGCCGGGTGCTGGACCAGATCCGGAGCGAGGGGCTGCGCCCCATGAACCGCACACATGTCCATCTCTCGCCCGACCGGGAGACGGCGACCAGGGTGGGCGCCCGGCGCGGCCGTCCCGTCGTGCTGTCGGTGGACGCGGGCGCGATGCACCGCGCCGGCCACACCTTCCACGTCAGCGCCAACGGCGTCTGGCTCACCGACGCCGTACCGCCGCCGTTCCTCAGGCTGCGCGGCTGACCAACGGCACCGCTTGGCCGGAAGCGCGGCGGCAGAACCCGTCCGTCGCTTCCTCCCGGGCGGCCGGGAGAGCCCACGTATCGTCGGGGCATGCGTCTGAGCACCGTGATCCTCCCCATCCATCGGTGGGCGGAAGGACAGAAGATCTGGCAGCGGGCCGAGGAACTCGGGTTCCATGCCGCGTACACATACGACCACCTGGCCTGGCGGTCCTTCCGGGACGGCCCCTGGTTCGGTGCCGTCCCTACCCTCACCGCCGCCGCCACGGCGACCGAGCGCATCCGGCTGGGCACCCTCGTCACCTCCCCCAACTTCCGGCACCCCGTCACGCTCGCCAAGGACCTCATCACCCTGGACGACGTCAGCGACGGCCGCATCACCCTGGGCATCGGTGCCGGGGGCAACGGGTTCGACGCCACGACGCTGCGCCGGAGCGGCGAGGAGCCGTGGACCCCGCGCGAGCGGGCGGACCACTTCGACGAGTTCGTACCGCTGCTCGACCGGCTGCTGCGCGAGCCCTCGGTGACGTACGAGGGTACGTTCTACGCGGCGAACGAGGCCCGGAACGTGCCCGGCTGCGTCCAGCGGCCCCGGCTGCCGTTCGCGGTGGCCGCCACCGGCCCGCGCGGCATGAAGCTCGCCGCCCGGTACGGACAGGCATGGGTCACCACCGGCGACCCGAAGCTCTACGAGACGGGTACCCCCGAGCAGTCCGTGGCGGCCATCCGCAAGCAGATCGCCAAGCTGGACGCGGCCTGCGAGGCCGTCGGCCGGGACGCCTCCGAACCGGACCGGATCCTGCTCACCGGATTCACCCCGGACCGCCCGCTCCAGTCCTTCGACGCCTTCGTGGACTTCGCGGGCACCCACTTCGAACTGGGCTTCACGGAAATCGTCATCCACACCCCGATCCCCGATTCCGACTTCGCGGCGGACGAGAAGGTCTTCGAGCGCATCGCCACCGAAGGACTGGCCCAGCTCGGCCGCTGACCGCCCGCCCGGCCCCGACCACCGGAATCCGGGGCGCGGTCAGCACTGCTGGCATATGCCTCAGGCATGCCCACCTGGTCAGGGGCGTACATCCTCAGATGTGCGCCCCTCCGCACGCCCGTGCACGCTCGTACGGGAGAATGAACGGGTGACCTCAGCTTCCGATTCGCCCTCGCCCGCCGCTGTCCGGCTGATCGCCACCGACCTGGACGGAACCCTGCTCCGCGACGACAAGAGCGTCTCCGCGCGCACGGTCGCCGCGCTCGCCGCCGCCGAGGAGGAGGGCATCGAGGTCTTCTTCGTCACCGGGCGCCCGGCCCGCTGGATGACGGTCGTCAGCGACCATGTGCACGGTCACGGCCTGGCGATCTGCGCCAACGGCGCGGCGGTGGCGGATCTGCACGCGGGCGGCGAGCTGGTCAAGATCCGTCCGCTGGAGCGGTCCGGCGCCCTGGACGTGGTCCGTGCGCTGCGGGCCGCCGCCCCCGGCACCTCCTTCGCCGTGGAGCTGGCCACCGGCATCCACTACGAGCCGGCGTACCCGCCCCTCCACCTGGACCCGAACGCCACGGTCGCCCCGGTCGAGAAGCTGCTGGACGAGGAGAGGCCCGGCGCCGGCATCCCGATGCTGAAGCTCCTCGCCCACCACACCGAGCTGGACCCGGACGCGTTCCTCGCCCTGGCCCTCGCGGCGGCCGGGGACCGGGCGGCCTTCACCCGGTCCAGCCCGACGGCCCTGCTGGAGGTCAGCGGTACGGGGGTCTCCAAGGCCAGCACGCTGGAGCTGTGCTGCGCCGAGCGCGGCATCTCGCCCGCCGAGGTCGTCGCCTTCGGCGACATGCCCAACGACGTGGAGATGCTGCGCTGGGCAGGCACCTCGTACGCGATGGGCAACGCCCACCCGGCCGCGCTCGCCGCCGCCACCGGCCGCACCGCCACCAACGCCGAGGACGGTGTCGCCCTCGTCATCGAGCGGATCATCGCCGAGCGCCGGACCCCGGGCCGGGTGCCCTGACGCCCGCCCGGTCACACCGGCCCCACCCGGCCCCGCCCCGGACCCGGCCCCGTCCGCTCAGACCGGGACCTCCCACACCACCGTCGTCCCGCCGCCGTCCTCCCCGATGCCGGGGCCGAACCAGCTGGCCCCACCCAGTGACTCCGCCCGGCGCGCCAGGTTCCGCAAGCCGCTGCGGCGGCCGCCCTCGGGGATGCCCACCCCGTCGTCGGCGACCGACAGCCGTACCGCCGCCCGCCCGTCCGGCAGCGTCGCCGTGGCATCGACGACCACGTCGATCACGGACGCGTCGGCGTGCCGGAAGGCGTTGGACAGCGCCTCCCGCAACGCCGCGATCAGGTTCTTGCCGGTCAGCTCACCGACCAGCAAGTCGACCGGGCCGAGGAAGCGGTGCGAGGGCTTGAAGCCCAGCGGGACCGCCGCCGTGTTGATCTCGCGCAGAACGCGGGTGCGCAGCCCCGACGGGGCCTCGGCGGGCTCCTGCTGGAGGGCGAAGATCGCGGTGCGGATCTCCTGGATGGTCACGTCCAGTTCGTCGACCGCCCGGCCGATCCCGTTCCGCTCCTCGGGCACGGACGACCGGCGCTGGGCGCTCTCCAGCATCATCCCGGTGGCGAACAGCCGCTGGATCACCAGATCGTGCAGATCGCGGGCGATCCGGTCGCGGTCCTCGTAGACCGCCAGCCGCTCCCGGTCCCGCTGCGCCTCGGCCATCTTCAGAGCGAGCGCGGCCTGCGAGGCGAACTGCGTGGCGAGGGTCCGCTCCGCTTCCGAGAACGGACGGCCACCCCGGGTCCGGGGCGTGGCGAGCGCGCCCAGCACCCGACCGCCGCTCTGCAGCGGCAGCAGCATGCTCGGGCCGTACCGGGGTGCCAGTGAGGTGACCATCCGGGGGTCGGTGGCCGAGTCGTCCACGAAGACCGGTTCGCCCTCCAGCAGTCTCGCCGCGATCGGGCTCTCCGGGCCGATGACCACCCCGAGCGAGGAGGCGGGGTCGTCCGCGGAGACGGCGACGACTTCGAGACCGCCGTCCCCGGTGGGCAGCAGCACCACCCCCGCGGCGGCGTCGGCGAGGCGGCGGGCCTGTTCGGCGACGACGGAGAGCGCGTCATCGGCGTCCCCGCCGGAGAGCAGGGTGGTCGTCACGGCCACCGAACCGTCGATCCAGCGCTCGCGCTGGCGCGCCGCCTCGTACAGCCGGGCGTTGCCGATGGCGATCCCGGCCTCCGTGGCGAGGACCCGCACCATGTGCAGGTCGTAGTCGTTGAACTCGCCGCCGCCCTCCTTCTCGGCCAGGTACAGATTGCCGAAGATCTCGCCCTGCACCCGGATCGGGACGCCGAGGAAGGTCCGCATCGGGGGATGGCCGGGCGGGAACCCGGCGAACCTCGGATCGGCCGTCAGATCGGCGAGCCGCACCGGGACCGGATCGTGGATCAGCGCGCCCAGCAGCCCCCGGTGCCCGTCCGGGCGGCGCCCGATCCGGGCCACCGTCTCGTCCGGCACCCCATACGTGACGAAGTCGGAGAGGCCCTCGCCCTCCGCGTCGACGACGCCGATCGCGGCGTAGCGGGAGTGGGCCAGCTCGGCGGCGGTCTCGCAGATCCGGTCGAGGGTGGAGTGCAGTTCCAGCCCCGCGCCGACGGACCGCATGGCCTCCAGCAACTGCGGGATGCGGGCGGTGATCTCGGCCGACAGGCCCTGGAGACTGCGCGTCGCCCGGGTGGCCGCTTCGAGTGACTCGTTCGGGTCCTGCTCCTCCGGCATACCCCGAGCGTAGTTAGTACCTATTGACAGGGAAAGTCGGCTTTGCCAGGGCTCACGCGGGTACCCTGGCCGTCTCGTCCGGCATCGCCTCGGACTCCCGCTCGCGGTCCAGCATCCGGCGCAGCGGGCCTTCGACGGCGGCCAGCTCGGCGTACGGGCCGCGCTGCACGACCCGGCCTGCGTCCAGCACCAGCACCTCGTCCACGGCGTCGAGCCCCTTCAGCCGGTGGGTGATCAGTACGGTGGTACGCCCCTCGGTCGCCGCCAGCAGATCCGCCGTCAACGCGTCCGCCGTCGCCAGGTCGAGGTGCTCGGCCGGCTCGTCCAGGACCAGTACGGGGAAGTCGGCGAGGAGCGCCCTGGCCAGGGCGAGGCGGCGGTGCTGCCCGCCGGAGAGCCGGGCGCCGTGTTCGCCCACCAGGGTGTCGAGCCCGTCCGGCAGCGCGTCGGCCCAGTCCAGGAGCCGCGCCCGGTCGAGGGCGGCCCGCAGCTCCGCCTCCGTCGCGCCGGTACGGGCCAGCCGCAGGTTCTCCCGTACGGAGCTGTCGAAGACGTGGGCGTCCTGGGCGCACAGCCCCACGGACCGCCGCACCGTGTCCCCGTCCAGCGCAACGGCCTCGACCCCGCCGATCCGGTACGTGCCGGCCCGGGCGTCCAGGAAGCGGACCAGGACCTGCGCGAGGGTGGTCTTTCCCGAGCCGGAGGGCCCGACGACGGCGATGCGCCGGCCGGCGGTCAGCGTCAGGTCGACACCGTCGAGGGCGTCGCGGTCCGCGCCCGCGTACCGCGCCGACACCCCGCGCAGCTCCAGCGGGAAGGGCGAGGCGGGTGCCTCCGCCGGTTCGGCGGGCTCGCGCACCGGCAGGGGAGCGTCCAGGACCTCGTACACCCGCTCCGCGCTCCGCTCGACCCGGCGGCGGTACTGCACGGCGAGCGGCAGTCCGGCCACCGCCTCGAAGGCGGCCAGCGGGGTCAGCACCAGCACCGCGAGCTCCACCCCGGCGAGCCGGCCGTCCCGTACGGCGGGCAGCGCGACGAGCGCGGTGGCGACGACGGTGAGTCCGGTGATCAGCGTGGAGAGGCCGCCGCCGAGGGCGGTGGCGGTGGCGGCGCGGGCCGCGATGCGGGTCAGCACGCCGTCGGCCTCCCGAGTCCGTTCCACCCGGGCGGGCAGGGCGCCCGCGACGGTCAGTTCGGCGGTCCCGCCGAGCAGGTCGGTGACCCGGGTGGCCAGTTCGGCGCGGGCCGGGGCGAGCCGGCGCTCCGCCTGCCGGGAGCAGGCGCCGCTGATCAGAGGTACGCCCACACCAGCAAGCAGCAGCCCGGCGGCCAGCACCGCACCCGCCGCCGGGAGCAGCCAGCCGACGAAGCCGACCGTCGCCGTCCCGACGACCACGGCGGTCCCGGCCGGGAGCAGCCAGCGCAGCCAGTAGTCCTGGAGCGCGTCGACGTCGGCGACCAGCCGGGAGAGCAGATCCCCGCGCCGGGTCCGGCGCAGCCCGGCGGGGGCGACGCGCTCCAGGCCCCGGTAGACGGCGACCCGGAGATCGGCGAGCATCGCGAGCACCGCGTCGTGCGAGACCAGGCGCTCGGCGTAGCGGAAGACGGCCCGGCCCAGGCCGAAGGCGCGGGTCGCCGTCACCGCGACCATGAGGTAGAGCACCGGGGGCTGTTCCGAGGCGCGCGCGATCAGCCAGCCGGAGACCGCCATGAGCCCGACGGCGGAGCCCACGGCGAGGCTCCCCAGCAGCAGTGCGAGCGCCAGTCGGCCGCGGCGCGCCCCCGCCGCCTTCCGGACCCGGCGCAGGACGTGCCCGGGGCGGGCCGCCGGGGTGTCCGGCGACGCCCCGGGGTCCGGGGCACCGGCGGCGTTCTCCGTCCGGCTCTGCGCGGTCCCGGCGGCCCGGGTGGTCCCGGCGGCCCCGGCCCGCTCCGGAAGCGCCGTGGCGTCCGGGATCAGGCGCACCACCCGGTCGGCCACCGCGAGCAGCGCCGGGCGGTGCACGACCAGCAGCACGGTCCGGCCCTCGGCCAGCCGCCGCACCGCCTCGACGATCCCCGCCTCCGTCTCGCCGTCCAGGCTCGCGGTGGGCTCGTCGAGCAGCAGCACCGGGCGGTCGGCGAGGAAGGCCCGGGCGAGCGCGAGCCGCTGCCGCTGTCCGGCGGAGAGCCCGGCGCCGTCCTCGCCGATCCGGGTCCGCGCCCCCTCGGGCAGCGCCGCGACGAAGTCCTGGGCCCCGGCGTCCCGCAGCGCGGCCGCCACCGCCCGGTCGTCGGCGTCCGGCCGGGCCAGCCGTACGTTCTCGGCGATGGTGCCCGCGAAGAGGTACGGGCGCTGCGGCACCCAGGCGATCCGTTCCCGCCACCGCTCGGGCGCGAGCTCCGCCAGGTCGACGCCGCCGACCCGTACCCGTCCCTCGTCCGGCCGGGTGAAGCCGAGGACCACGTCGAGCAGGGTGGACTTCCCGACGCCGCTGGGGCCGACCAGCGCCACGGTCTCCCCCTCGTCCACCACCAGCGAGGCCCGGTCCAGGGAGGGGGTGCCGCGGCCCTCGTGGCGTACGGTCACCTCTTCCAGCTCCAGCCGCAGCGAGCCGGGAACGTCCGCCGTCCCGCTCGTGGGCGGCTCGGTCTCCAGCACCGCGAAGATCTCCTCCGCGGCGGAGAGCCCCTCGGCGGCGGCGTGGTACTGGGCGCCGACCTGGCGGATCGGCAGATAGGCCTCGGGGGCCAGGATCAGCACCACCAGCCCGGTGTAGAGGTCGAGTTCGCCGTGGACCAACCGCATGCCGATGGTGACGGCCACCAGGGCCACCGAGAGCGTCGCCAGCAGTTCCAGCGCGAAGGACGAGAGGAAGGCGATCCGCAGGGTCCTCAGGGTCGCCCGGCGGTACTGGGTGGTGATCGTGCGGATGGATTCGGCCTGTGCCTTGGCCCGCCCGAAGACCTTCAGGGTCGGCAGTCCGGCGACCACGTCGAGGAAGTGGCCGGAGAGCCGGGACAGCAGCCGCCACTGGCGGTCCATCCGCGACTGGGTGGCCCAGCCGATGAGAATCATGAAGAGCGGGATGAGCGGCAGCGTCACCACGATGATCGCGGCGGAGACCCAGTCCTCGGTGACGATCCGGGCGAGGACCGCCACCGGGACGACCACCGCGAGGCCGAGCTGCGGCAGATAGCGCGCGAAGTAGTCGTCGAGCGCGTCGACGCCCCGGGTCGCGAGCGCCACCAGGGAACCGGTGCGCTGACCGGTGAGCCAGCCGGGGCCGAGCGCGGCGGCCCGCTCCAGCAGCCGGCCGCGGAGCTCGGACTTGACCGCCGCGCTGGCCCGGTACGCGGCCAGTTCGGTCAGCCAGGAGACCAGCGCCCGCCCCAGCGCGACCCCGGCGAGCAGGATCAGCGGGGTCCGGAGCCCGGCGGCGGTGAGTCCGTCCTCGAACCCGCCGACCACGATCTCGGCGACGAGCATGGCCTGGGCGATGACCAACGCCGCCCCGACCACGCCCAGCGCCACCACGGCTGCCAGGAAGAGGCGGGTGGCGCGGGCGTGGTGGAGCAGCCGCGGGTCGATCGGTTTCACGTGAAACAGCCCCTAGCGAGCTCGGTCGGCGGACCGGGGCCGGCGAGGTGCCCGGCCCGGTCCGCCGGAGGGATCCCGGATGCGGTCAGTGCGCTTCGGCGATGTGCTGCGTACCGATGCGCTTGCGGAACACCCAGTACGTCCAGCCCTGGTACAGCAGGACGAGCGGGGTCGCGATCCCCGCGCACCAGGTCATGATCTTCAGGGTGTACGGGGTGGACGAGGCGTTGGTGACCGTGAGGCCCCAGGCGTCGTTCAGCGAGGACGGCATGACGTTCGGGAAGAGCGTCAGGAAGAGCATCGCGACCACCGCCGCGACGGTCACCCCGGAGAAGGCGAACGACCAGCCCTCGTGCCCCACCGCGATCAGCGCGATCGCGGCGACCAGGGCCACCACGGCGACGATCATCGCGAGCAGGCTCCAGCCGTCACCGTTGTCGGCCTGGGTCCAGACCAGGAAGCCGAGCCCGAGCACCGCGGTGACGATCCCCAGCTTCAGCGCCAGCCGGCCCGCCCGCCGCCGGATGTCCCCCACCGTCTTGAGCCCCGCGAACACGGCGCCGTGGAAGGTGAAGAGGGAGAGCGTGACCAGTCCGCCGAGGATGGCGTACGGGTTGAGCAGGTCCCAGAAGTTGCCGACGTACTCCATGTCGGCGTCGATCTTCACCCCGCGCACGATGTTCCCGAAGGCCACGCCCCAGAGCAGCGCCGGGATCAGCGAGGTCCAGAAGATGGCGTGCTCCCAGTTGGCCTGCCACCGCTCCCCGGACCGCTTGGCCCGGTACTCGAAGGCGACCCCGCGCACGATCAGGCAGACCAGGATGATCAGCAGCGGCAGGTAGAAGCCGGAGAACAGGGTGGCGTACCACTCGGGGAAGGCGGCGAAGGTCGCGCCGCCGGCGGTGAGCAGCCACACCTCGTTGCCGTCCCAGACGGGCCCGATGGTGTTGATCAGGACCCGCCGCTCCTTGCGGTCCCGGGCCAGCAGCTTGGTCAGGACACCGATCCCGAAGTCGAAACCCTCCAGGAAGAAGTAGCCGGTCCAGAGGACGGCGATGAGTACGAACCAGACGTCGTGGAGTTCCATCTCTCAGCTCCTCGTCCCTCAGTAGGAGAAGGCCATCGGCCGGTCGGCGTCGTCGTGATCGCCGCCGATCCTGGTGGGCGGGTTGAGGTCGGCCTCCGTGAGCTCCGGCGGGCCTGCCTTGATGTACTTCACGAGCAGCTTGACCTCGACCACCGCGAGAATGGCGTAGAGCAGGGTGAAGCCGATCATCGAGGTGAGCACCTCGCCCTGCGAGACCCCGGGGGAGACCGCGTCGCGGGTCTGGAGCACTCCGTAGACGACCCAGGGCTGGCGGCCCATCTCGGTGAAGATCCAGCCCCAGGAGTTGGCGATCAGCGGGAAGAGCAGCGTCCAGAGCGCGAGGATCCAGTAGCACCTGGCGAACTTCGGGCTGAGCGCCTTGTTCTTGAAGAGGACCAGGTGGGGCACTTCGTCCTCACCGGTCCGCAGCGCCGGTGGCAGCATGAACTTCTTCCGGGTCAGCCACAGTCCGAGGATGCCGAGCCCGAAGGACGCCATCCCGAAGCCGATCATCCAGCGGAAGCTCCAGAACGCGACCGGGATGTTGGGCCGGTAGTCGCCGGGGCCGAACTTCTCCTGCTCCGCCTTGTTGATGTCGTTGATGCCGGGGACGTACGAGGTGAAGCTGTCGTCGGCGAGGAAGGACAGTATCCCGGGGATCGAGATCTCCACGGTGTTGTGCCCCTTGGCCACGTCACCGACGGCGAAGAGCGAGAACGGCGCGCCCTCCTCGCCCTCCCAGAGGGCCTCGGCCGCGGCCATCTTCATCGGCTGCTGCTTGAACATCACCTTGCCGAGCTGGTCGCCGCTGATCGCGGTGAGCAGTCCGGCGACGACGATGGTGACCAGGCCGAGCCGGAGCGAGGTCCGCATCACCGGGATGTGCTTCTTGCGCGCCAGGTGGAAGGCGGCGATGCCGACCATGAACGCGCCGCCGACCAGGAAGGCCGCGGTGATGGTGTGGAAGAACTGGGTGAGCGCGGTGTTCTGGGTGAGCACGCGCCAGAAGTCGGTCAGCTCGGCCCGGCCGCGCTCCTCGTTGATCCGGTAGCCGACCGGGTGCTGCATCCAGGAGTTCGCCGCCAGGATGAAGTAGGCGGACAGGATGGTGCCGATGGAGACCATCCACATGCAGGCGAGGTGGATCTTCTTCGGCAGCTTGTCCCAGCCGAAGATCCACAGCCCGATGAAGGTGGACTCGAAGAAGAACGCGATCAGTGCCTCGAACGCGAGCGGGGCACCGAAGATGTCACCGACGAACCGCGAGTAGTCGGACCAGTTCATGCCGAACTGGAACTCCTGGACGATCCCGGTGACCACGCCCATGGCGATGTTGATCAGGAAGAGCTTGCCCCAGAACTTCGTCGCTCTCAGATACTTCTCGTTGTTCGTCCTGACCCATGCGGTCTGCAGGCCGGCGGTGAGCGCGGCCAGCGAAATCGTCAGGGGGACGAAAAGGAAGTGGTAGACGGTAGTGATACCGAACTGCCATCGCGCCAGCGTCTCGGGCGCCAGAGCCAGCTCCACGTCGTCTTCTCCTTACGTCGCCGTGATCATTCCGGCAGTTTGCCCTTTAAATTCGACTGATCACGGGAAGAACAGGACACGCTTGTGAACGCGTTCACATTCACAAGCATTATGGCGCACAGACTTTCGGGACGACAGGCCGGGGTACCCCTTTACGGACGTTCCGATCAATCCCCCCGAAGCCAGACGGCCGCCGCCCGGCAACGCACGGGGCCCGCACCCCTCGCCGACGAGAGGTACGGGCCCCGGAGCACTCCGCGTGCGCGCGACTACAGCTCCTTGCGGTACGACTCCGCCACCTTCAGGAACAGGTCGTTCGCCTCGTCCTCCCCGATCGTCACCCGCACGCCCTCACCCGCGAACGGCCGGACCACCACCCCGGCCCGCTCGCACACCGCGGCGAAGTCGGCGGTACGGTCCCCGAGCCGCAGCCAGACGAAGTTCGCCTGGGAGTCCGGGACGGTCCACCCCTGTCCTGCCAGCGCCCGCAGCACCCGCTGCCGCTCACACACCAACGACCCCACCCGTCCCAGGAGTTCGTCCTCGGCCCGCAGCGAGGCGACCGCCGCGTCCTGGGCGAGCTGGCTGACCCCGAAGGGCACCGCCGTCTTGCGCAGCGCGGCCGCCACCGGCTCGTGGGCCACCGCGAAACCGACCCGCAGCCCGGCCAGCCCGTACGCCTTGGAGAAGGTCCGCAGCACCGCGACATTGGGCCGGTCCCGGTAGATCTCGATGCCGTCCGGCACCTCCACGTCCCGGATGAACTCCCGGTACGCCTCGTCGAGCACCACCAGGACATCGCCCGGCACCCGGTCCAGGAACCGCTCCAGCTGCTCCCGGCGCACCACGGTGCCGGTCGGGTTGTTCGGGTTGCAGACGAAGATCATCCGGGTGCGGCCCGTGATGGCGTCCGCCATCGCGTCGAGGTCGTGCACGTCCCCGTCGTTCAGCGGCACCTTCACCGAGGTCGCACCGCTGATCTGGGTGATGATCGGGTACGCCTCGAAGGACCGCCAGGCGTAGATGACCTCGTCGCCCGGGCCCGAGGTGGCCTGAAGCAGCTGCTGCGCCACCCCGACCGAGCCGGTCCCGGTGGCGAGGTGCGAGAGCGGCACACCGAACCGCTCGGACAGCTCGTTCATCAGGCCGGTGCAGGCCATGTCCGGGTACCGGTTGAAATGCGCGGCCGCGGCCAGCGCCGACTCCATCACCCCCGGCAGCGGGGGATACGGGTTCTCATTGGAGGAAAGCTTGAAGGCGACCGGTCCGCCGGCCGCGGCCGGCTTGCCCGGTACATAGGCGGGAACGCCGTCCAGCTCGGCGCGCAGCTTGGGGCTCGTCTCGCTCACCGCAGGTCCTCCTCGACCGTCTGTACACATCAATACTGCTCACCTTATGAGGATTGGGCGCCGCTGCGAATGGCCGGAGCGTCCGATGTCCGATGCGGCCGGGAAGCGGTCTCCCCGATACGTCCGGGGAGAGGGGGAGCGCTCTTCATACCGGTGCGCGCCAGTGGCTCGCGCCGTGGCGCGCGTCCCCCGAAGTGGTGAGATGAGACGGCTTCGAGACTTCGACCATTTAGTAGGCCCAACGACTCCGGCATGTGACACATCATGGCTTGGACCAGCAACTACCTTTATTTCCAAGGCATTTGCTATCAGATGATCATGCAAAAACGTGCCCGTCAACGCGCGCATATGCGATCAGGTCGGGCTCCCGGTTGAGCCCTACTATCGGCACGCCATGACAGCAGCAGGGAAGCACCAGGTGAGCCGGACGGACACGCCCCGGCGCGGCGGCAGGCAGGGACGAGCGGGAATCCGCGACGTGGCCGCCGCCGCGGGGGTCTCCATCACGACCGTCTCCGACGCGCTCAACGGCAAGGGCAGGCTCCCGGACGCCACCCGACGCCATGTCCGCGAAGTCGCCGAGCGCCTGGGCTACCGCCCTTCCGCCGCGGCCCGCACCCTCCGTACCGGCAAGTCCGGCCTCATCGGCCTGACCGTGACGACCTACGGGGACGAACCCTTCACCTTCACCGAGTTCGCGTACTTCGCGGAGATGGCCAGAGCCGCCACCTCCGCCGCGCTCGCCCGCGGCTACGCCCTCGTCATCCTGCCCGCCACCTCACGCCACGACGTCTGGTCCAACGTCGCGCTCGACGGCACCGTCGTGATCGACCCCTCGGACCAGGACCCGGTCGTCACCGAGCTCGCCCGGCAGGGACTGCCCGTCGTCTCGGACGGACGCCCGGCCGGCACGCTCCCGGTCACCGCCTGGGTCGACAACGACCACCGGGCCGCCGTGCTCGACCTCCTCGACCACCTGGCCGCCGCCGGGGCCCGCCGGATCGGCCTGCTCACCGGCACCACCACCGACACGTACACCCGCCTGTCCACCAGCGCGTACCTCCACTGGTGCGAGCGCGTCGGCCAGGACCCGGTGTACGAGTCGTACCCCGCCCACGACCCGTGCGCGGGCGCGGTCGCGGCCGACCGGCTGCTCGCCCGACCGGACCGCCCCGACGCCGTCTACGGCCTCTTCGACCCCAACGGCACGGATCTGCTGGCCGCGGCGCGCCGGTACGGTCTGCGCGTCCCCGAGGACCTGCTGCTGGTCTGCTGCAGCGAATCCACCGTGTACGCGACGACCGAACCGCCCATCACCACCCTCTCGCTCAAGCCGCGCAGGATCGGTACGGCTGTGGTCCAGCTCCTGATCGACGCCATCGAGGGCGTGGCCCAGGACGGACCGGTGGAGCAGGTGATACCGACCGAGCTCATCGTGCGGACCTCCTCGCAGCGCCGTCCACCCCGCACGACGGTCAGCGCGCCACGCTCACCGACAAGGGATTGATCCGGAGATTTCGGACCAATCGGCCGGTGAACCCGACGTGCGTCCGGATTCACCACCCCTGGTGCGTCACAGAGAACGATCCGCATTCCTATGATGGGCGCACGACACCGCGGACCGCCCGACCAGCAGGGCCCGTCAGGTGTACGGCGGCGCGACGGTGGTGGAGGGGTCGATGACACAGGGGGCCGATCAGGAACCCGTGGTGCGGACTGCGACGTTGCGCGACTTCCGCGTACCGCCCTACGCCCAGACCCCGGTGCCGCCGCCGGCGCCGTCGCCGCATCCGGGCGACGCGGTGCCGGCCGACGAGCCGCCGGAGGGCTACACGCCCACCGAACGCGATCTGCCCGTGATCAACCGCGGCGACACCCTCCAGGTCCCCGTCGCCGCACCCGAGCCCGCGCCGCGCCCCGCCCAGGAGCAGGGGCGCGGTCCGCTCTACGTCGTCGGCGACGTCCACGGCTATCTGGACGAGCTGCGGGCCGCCCTCACCGAACAGGGCCTCATCGACGCCGACGGCACCTGGGCGGCGGGCAACGCCCGGCTCTGGTTCCTCGGCGACTTCACCGACCGGGGCCCCGACGGCATCGGGGTCATCGATCTGGTGATGCGCCTGTCCGCCGAGGCCGCGGCCGCCGGCGGCTACTGCAAGGCCCTCATGGGCAACCACGAGCTGCTGCTCCTCGGCGCCAAGCGGTTCAACGACACCCCGGTCAACTCCGGCGCGGGCACCGCCACGTTCCAGGCCGCCTGGTTGCTCAACGGCGGCCAGAAGAACGACATGGAGCGGCTCCAGGACGTCCACCTCCAGTGGATGTCCCGGCTCGACGCGATCGTCGAGGAGGACGGGCATCTGCTGATGCACTCCGACACGACGGCCTACCTGGAGTACGGCGCCACCATCGAGGACGTCAACGAGAACGTCCACGCCATCCTCACCCGCAATGACGCGGACGAGTGCTGGGACCTCTTCCGGAAGTTCACCAAGCGGTTCGCCTTCCGCGACGAGGCGGGTCCGCAGGCCGTCCGCGAGCTGATGGCGGCCTACGGCGGACAGCGCATCGTCCATGGCCACAGCCCCATTCCCTACCTCCTCGGCGAAGTCGGCTCGGAGGACGGCGACGACAGCTCCGGCCCCGTGGTCGAGGGCCCGCACGTCTACGCGGACGGGCTCGCCATCGCCATGGACGGCGGAGTGACCATGGCCGGAAAGCTACTGGTCGTCCAACTGCCTCTGCATGACTGACGCTCTTTCGGGCAGACGCATCCACGACCTGACCACGCCGACCACCGGGCCTATTTACGGAAACCCCCTGTCACCCCGTGCCGTGGGCGCTCTACCATCGGCGTATCAGTAGCAGGCTCTCCTCCGTTTCCGCCCAACTGCCCGCGTCGAGCAGGCAGTCAGGCCCGACGGAGCATCGGGGGATGCAGATGACAAGCGCTCCGCACCTGCTGGCCGAGGACCGACCCGAGTACGAGCGGATCCTCGACGACGCACTGCGCCACGCCCACCAACGACCGGATCTGGCCGAAGTCGGTGAACTGCTCAACGCCGTCCAGCTGCGCACCATGGCGCTGGACGCCACGGAGATGATCACCGCCACCGCCGCCACCGAGTATGCGCACTACGTACGGGCCCGCGCCGAGCTGCGCGGCGACGACGGGACGGGGCAGGGGGCGCCTCCGCCCGAGCAGGGGCGGCGCCCCGGCGCGAGCGCCGGAGTGGGCGCCGCCCTCACGGTCCTGGCGCCGGTCCTCGCCGGTACCGCCGCCCTCGTCCTCCTGCTGATCGGCTACCTGCTGCGGATGCTCGACGACCCGCCGCGGATCGCCTCCACCCTGATCACGGCGGGATGGTTCTTCGCGGTGGTGATGGCCGTCGCGATCGTGGTGGCCGCCATCGGGCTGATGGTCACCGCGCTGCGGGACGCGTCGGAGCCGCAGCCCGTCGAAGAGCTGGAGGAGGAGCTGCCGGAGGACGTGGCACGGGCCCGGGAGGCCTGGCGCCACGCCCTGCTGGAGCGCGGCATCCTGCCGTTCCTCCGGGACGCGCTCGCCGACCCGGAAGCCGGGCGCGCCCGGCGCACACCCCGGCGCTCGGCCAACCGCATCCCCAAGGTCGGCCACATCGCGCCGGGGTTCTCCAGCCCCGACGACGTCTCGACGACGAGCCCCCGCCCGAGCTTCACCTCGCCGGACTTCACCAGCCCCGACTTCGGCGGCCCCGACCACGAGCTGGACTGATCGCCGGGCGGCGGGCGGCGGCCGGCGGGCAGGGATCAGTCCGCGCGCTCTTCGGCCCGTCCGTCCCCGGGGCCCGCGCCGAGCCCCGCCACCGGACGGGGGAACTGCGGCGGCAACACGTCGTGCTCCGGACGGCAGCCGCCCGGAGCACGACGGTTCAGCGGGCGGTCAGTCGGCGATCGGCAGGTACACCCGGTTCCCGCTCGCCGCGAACTCCTTGGACTTCTCCGCCATGCCCGCCTCGATCTCCTCCGCCGTGCCTCCGTGCTCACGCCGGATGTCCTGGGAGATCTTCATCGAGCAGAACTTCGGCCCGCACATCGAGCAGAAGTGGGCCGTCTTCGCGGGCTCGGCCGGCAGCGTCTCGTCGTGGAACTCCCGTGCCGTGTCCGGGTCGAGGGCCAGGTTGAACTGGTCCTCCCAGCGGAACTCGAAACGGGCGTCCGAGAGCGCGTCGTCCCAGTCCTGCGCCCCCGGGTGCCCCTTGGCGAGATCCGCCGCGTGCGCCGCGATCTTGTACGTGATGACGCCGGTCTTCACGTCGTCCCGGTTCGGCAGGCCCAGGTGCTCCTTCGGCGTGACGTAGCAGAGCATCGCCGTCCCCCACCACGCGATCATCGCCGCGCCGATGCCCGAGGTGATGTGGTCGTACGCCGGCGCGATGTCGGTGGTCAGCGGGCCGAGCGTGTAGAACGGCGCCTCCTCGCAGATCTCCTGCTGGAGGTCGATGTTCTCCTTGATCTTGTGCATCGGGACATGGCCCGGCCCCTCGATCATGGTCTGTACGCCGAACCGCTTGGCCACGGCGTTCAGTTCACCCAGCGTACGCAGCTCGGCGAACTGCGCCTCGTCGTTGGCGTCGGCGATGGAGCCGGGCCGCAGGCCGTCGCCCAGCGAGTACGTCACGTCGTAGCTCGCGAGGATCTCGCAGAGCTCCTCGAAGTGCTCGTAGAGGAAGGACTCCTTGTGGTGCGCGAGGCACCAGGCCGCCATGATCGACCCGCCGCGGGAGACGATGCCGGTCTTGCGGCGCGCGGTCAGCGGTACGTACGGGAGGCGTACGCCGGCGTGGACGGTCATGTAGTCGACGCCCTGCTCGGCCTGTTCGACGACCGTGTCCTTGTAGATCTCCCAGGTCAGCTCCTCCGCTCGACCGTCCACCTTTTCGAGTGCCTGGTAGAGCGGGACGGTACCGATCGGAACGGGTGAATTACGGAGAACCCACTCACGGGTGGTGTGAATGTTGCGCCCGGTGGACAGATCCATGACGGTATCGGCGCCCCAGCGCGTCGCCCAGGTCATCTTTTCCACCTCCTCCTCGATGGAGGAAGTCACCGCGGAGTTGCCGATGTTGGCATTGACCTTCACCAGGAACCGTTTGCCGATGATCATCGGCTCGGTCTCGGGGTGGTTGACGTTGGCCGGCAGTACGGCCCGGCCGGCCGCGATCTCCTCGCGCACCACCTCGGGTTCGACGTTCTCCCGGATGGCCACGTACTCCATCTCCGGGGTGATCTCGCCCCGGCGGGCGTACGCGAGCTGGGTCACCGGGCGGCCCGTGCCGCTGCGGCGCGGCAGCCTCGGGCGTCCGGGGAAGACCGCGTCGAGGTTGCGCAGCCCACCACGCGGCGAGGTGTGCTTGAGCCCGTCGTCCTCGGGACGGGCCGGGCGGCCGGGGTACTCCTCGGTGTCGCCGCGGGCGATGATCCAGTTCTCCCGCAGCGGTGCGAGTCCGCGACGGACCTCGGTGTCGACCGCGGGGTCGGTGTACGGACCCGACGTGTCGTACAGCGTCACGGCCTTGCCGTTGCTGAGGTGCACCTGGCGGACCGGCACCCGGAGGTCCGGGCGCGAGCCCTGGACGTATCCCTTGTGCCAGCCGATGGACTTCCCGGCCTCGACGCTCTGGTCCGAGGCAGGCGTGCGTGCGTCCGATGTGGTCATGAGACCTACTCCCTACGCCGGCATTACCCGGTAACAGGTTCGGCGGTCGGCGCAGCCTGTCCCGTACGGACGTACGGATGTCAGCGCCCTCTCAGCCCGGTGCTCCGAGCTCCCGCGTGTGCAAAGGTTCCTCCACGCTAGCGCCCCGTCCGGCGCGATGAACAGAGGGCCCGGCCGTTCTTGCGATGATCGGCCGGTGACCTCTCCCCACACGGACCACGAACCACAGGCCCGGTCTCAGGGCGTACCCCACGACAGAACGCACGGCCGAACGAACGACCAGCCGCCCGGATCCGCGTACGACCACTCCCACGGCCATTCTCACGGCCACGGCCCCGCGGCACCTGGTTCCCGGCATCTGCGGAAGGTCATCGCGGCCGTACTGATTCCGTTCGCCACCGCCGTTCTCGTCGGTCTGGTGGCGCTCTGGCCGGGCGGCACGCCGCCGCACGAGCGGACCGGCGTCGGCTTCGACCGGCAGACCCAGCAGGGAAAGGTGGTGACCGTCACCAAGGTGAACTGCAAGGACGTGAACGCTGTTCAGACGCCGCTCGACGGCTCCACCGCGCCGGCCGCGGGGAAGGAGCGGGGGCTCTGCGAGAAGGCGACGATCGAGGTGACGACCGGCCGGGACAAGGGACGGACCTTCACCGAGATCGTCCAGCCCGACTCACCGCGCAAACTGCGCGAGGGGCAGGGCGTGGTGACGGCGTACGCCCCCGACGCGCCCCACGAGCTCCAGTACTCCGTGACGGACGTGGCCCGGAAGTTCCCGATGACCCTGCTGGCCGGGGTCTTCGCGCTGGTCGTGGTCGCGGTGGGGCGCATGCGCGGGGTGATGGCGCTGATCGCGCTGGCCGTGTCGTTCGCCGTGCTGACCCTCTTCATCCTCCCGGCCATACTCCAGGGTTCGAATCCGCTGCTCGTCGCGGTGGTCGGGTCCAGTGCGATCATGCTGATCGCGCTCTACATGTGCCACGGCCCGACCGCCCGCACCTCGGTCGCGGTGGTCGGCACGCTGGTCTCGTTGCTGCTGATCGGGCTGCTCGGGTCGCTCTTCATCGGGTGGGCGAGCCTGAGCGGCAACACCGATGACGACACCGGTCTCATCCACGGCCTCTACCCGCACATCGACATGAGCGGGCTGCTGCTGGCCGGTGTCATCATCGGTTCGCTCGGCGTGCTCGACGACGTGACCGTCACCCAGACGTCGGCGGTCTGGGAACTCCACCAGGCGAACCCGACGTTGGGTGTGCGGGACCTCTACCGGGCAGGGATCAGGATCGGCCGCGACCACATCGCCTCGGTCGTCAACACGCTGGTGCTCGCCTACGCGGGCGCGGCCCTGCCGTTGCTGCTGCTGTTCACCGTCGCGCAGAGCAGCATGGGGACGGTGGCCAACAGCGAGCTGGTGGCGGAGGAGATCGTTCGGACGCTGGTCGGCTCGATCGGGCTGGTCGCCTCGGTTCCGGTGACGACGGCGCTCGCCGCACTGGTCGTCTCGGCGGACCGTGCGGGGCCGAGCGCGGAAGCCGGGGCTCCGACGCCCGCGTGGGCGGGAGCGGGCAGGGGCCGTCGCCGAAGGGCGAAGCCGTGACCGCCCCTCGGGCGGGCAGTTCACCCGTCCGGCGGGGGCCCGCGTCCGGCCGACGGACCGGTCCGCGTCGGTGCTCCTCGTCAGCCGGCGTTCTGCTCCTCGGCGAGGATCCGGCCCAGGGCGTCCTCCAGGCTGCCCTCGAAGTCACCGAGCGTGCACTCCTGCCCGAGCGGCACGAGCTTGTCGGTCCGGTCGAGAAAGGCCACAAGTGGTGCCGTCCCGGCCCGGAAGAGCGCCCGGTCCTCGCCGACCTGAAGACGGATGTGTACGTCGCAGAGCCCCTCGGGCTCGGTGGGGCCGATGTGCACATCGCCGTCCCCACTGGGGCTGTTGAGGCCGTCGAGCAGCAGCTCACGGCCGAAAGCCCAGGTGACGGGGGCGTCACCGGGCAGATGGAAGGTCATCCGGATCGCGTATGGATCGCAGACCTCGTACCGGAGCTCCACCGGGATCCGGAAAGAGAGTTCCTCGGAGACGAGAAAACTCATCATGACCTCAGCTTGAACCGACTCGCGCATCGTTCAACCCCGCAGTAGGTGAATCTGGCCAGGAATGATCCCCCGTGGCCCTCTTGACGCCATCGTGGTGCACGCGATAGCAGATCACAAGGAGTGATTTTTCAGATACTGATAGAGAACACGAACGAACGCAAGAGGTTGGCGACTTCGCCACGTAGTTGTTCGACTGCGGGGAGCAACCGGCTTTCCTGCTCCAGTGGTAAGGAAATCGCCATCGCCGCAGCGGTGAATCCCGCGGCGATGGGGATCGCCGCGCAGACCGTCCCCAGCGCGTACTCCTGCCGTTCGATGACGGGCTCCATCCGTTCCAGCGACCGGAGCCGTTCCAGGAAGGACGCGCGGTCCCGCAACGAGTAGCGGGTCAGCGGACGCAGAGGGTGACGATCCAGGTAGTCCTCACGGGTCTTCTCGTCGAGTCGGCTCAGCAGACACTGGCCGATCGCATGCGCATGGCCGGTCTCCCGGAAGGACCCCGACGCGGCGACGGCGGGGGCGTCAGGGGAATCGGCGACCGCGACGAGGTCGATCTCGCCCTCGCGGTAGACGGCGCAGTAGACCGGTGCTCCGATGATGTCGCGCCAACGCCCCAGCGCTTCGGCCATCTTGCCGCGACGGCCCTGCCGGGTCTCCACGCCGATCAGCCGCTGGGCCGCGGTCCCGATGACGAAGACGCCGTTCTCCCGGCGTAAGTAGCCTTCGTGCGTCAGGGTCCGCAGCAGGTGGTAGGCCGTGGGGAGGGGCAGTCCGGCCTCTCTGGCCAGCTGCTTCGCGGGCGCCCCGCCGTGGTGGGCGACCACGGCTTCCAGCAGTCTCAGCGCTCGCTGCACCGATCCGATCAGCGTCGGGGCAGCAGCCCTCGATGCCGTGGTCAACAGTCACCCCCAGGCATGGTGACGGGTGGTCGTCCCGCCTGTGGGGGCCGCCCCCACGGGCTGCCGCACGGCTGGAGTCCGGGGGCCGAACGTCGTACGAACCCACTGATTCAGTGTGGTGACGGGCTGTTGACTCACCGGTGGCGACAGCGAATTGTCACTGTATAGGCCGGGTCCGCGAGGGATGTTTCATTCGCTCGCTACTTAGCTCACCTGGGCTAACATCCCGGCCGGTCTCCGATCGTCCTACCAGTCGCCACGCGAGGAGGACGACATGAACTTGCGTACGACGAAGACGAGCCCGCCGACCAGGATCACGAAGATCAGGATCTTGAAGAGCAGACCGATCACGAATCCGATCACGCTGGCGATCAGTCCGCCGAACACGACGATCGCGATCACCGGTACCGCGATCCACTTCACCCACCAGGGCATTCCCGCGAAGATCTCCCGCATGGCCATCGTCCCTACCTCTTCTCCTCGGATTTCCTGCTTCCGATGCTAGAGGCGCGGACGGGGCTGCCAGAGGGGCCACGGCCCTTGAAGTCCCCTGATCGATCCCTGAGGGATCCCTGAGACCGGCCCCCGGGCCGTGACCTCCCCGTTTTGCCCCGGCCGGGTTCCGAAACCGTTTCCGGGCCGGGCTCCGGGCCCTGATCCTGCGGCCCGGCCCTGCGGCCCGGCTCCCCGGCTCAGCTCTCCGGCGGGGAAAAAACCACCATCACGCGGAGGTCCTCGGTGATGTGGTGGAACTTGTGGGCGACCCCGGCCGGTACGTAGACCACGCTGCCCCGGCCCACCTGTGTGGTCTCCATGCCGACCGTGATCGAGCCACGGCCACTGACGACGAGGTACACCTCGTCCTGCTGGTGCGGCAACTGCGGGTCGATCTCACCGGCGTTCAGCGCGTACAGACCGACGGACATGTTGCGTTCCTTCACGAACTGCAGATACGCGCCGTCGTTCGCGGCGCGCTCCGCCTCCAGCTCGTCCAGTCTGAATGCCTTCATGGCCGATGTGCCCCTTGCCTCTGTGCTGCCGGTGTCCGCCACCGATCTCGTCTGCCACGATCAGACACATGAAGAATTTCGTAGTCAAGACGATCGCCAACGCAGGGGCGCTGGCCGTGGCCATCTGGCTGCTCCAGGACATCACGCTGTCCGGGGGCAGCACCGGACGCAAGGCACTGACCCTGATCCTGGTCGCGCTGCTCTTCGGCCTGGTGAACTTCGTGGTCAAGCCGATCGTGAAGCTGCTGACCCTGCCCCTGTTCATCCTCACGCTCGGGCTGATCACGCTGGTGGTCAACGCGTGCATGCTGCTGCTGACCTCGTGGCTGGCCGGGAAGCTCGACCTGAGCTTCCACGTCTCGGGATTCTGGACCGCCGTACTCGGCGGTCTGATCATCTCGATCGTCTCGTGGGCCCTGAACATGATCCTTCCCGACGACGACTGAGCCGGCCCCGTCCGGCAGCGGGCGGCCACTGTCCCATCGGGGAGAAACGCACGAGGAACGAGGAAGCGGAATGGACAGCACAGGCGACGGAACCAGAGCGGTACGGGCCGGCCTCCCCGAGCCGGAACAGTTCGAGCCCACCCTGCCCGGCCCGGTCTTCGCCGCACACTTCCACCTCTCCGGCGAGCCCGTCGGCCCGTACACCTACGGCCGGGACACCAACCCGACCTGGACCCTCCTGGAGCGGGCCATCGGCGAGCTGGAGGCGCCGGGGGAGTCCGTCGAGACCACGGTCTTCGCCTCCGGGATGGCGGCGATCTCAGCCGTACTGCTCTCCCAGGCACGTACCGGCGACGTGGTCGTGCTGCCGGACGACGGCTACCAGGCCCTGCCGCTGGTTCGGGAGCAGCTGGAGGCGTACGGCGTCGAGGTGCGGACCGCGCCGACCGGCGGCGATGCCCAGTTGGCCGTTCTCGAGGGGGCGAAGCTGCTGTGGATCGAGACCCCGTCCAATCCGGGCCTCGATGTCTGCGACGTGCGTCGGCTCGTCGAAGCGGCGCATGCGGCCGGCACGCTGGTGGCGGTCGACAACACGCTCGCCACTCCGCTCGGTCAGCGCCCGCTGGAGCTTGGGGCGGACTTCTCGGTGGCCAGCGACACCAAGGGGCTGACCGGGCACGGGGACATCCTGCTCGGCCATGTGACCTGCCGCGATGCCGCTCTGGCGGCGGGGGTGCGGCGCTGGCGCAAGGTGGTCGGCGCGATCCCCGGCCCCATGGAGGCCTGGCTGGCGCACCGGTCACTGGCCACGCTGGAGCTGCGCGTCGACCGGCAGTGCGCCACCGCGCTGACCCTGGCGGAGGTGCTGGGCGACCGGCCCGGCGTGACCGGGCTGCGGTATCCCGGGCTGCCCACCGACCCCTCGTATCCGAACGCGGTCCGGCAGATGCGACGCTTCGGTTCCGTGGTGTCGTTCGTCCTGCCCGACCGCGAGCGGGCCGAGCGCTTTCTCGCCGAGCTGCGCCTGGTCGACGACGCGACGAGCTTCGGTGGCCTGCGCTCCACCGCCGAGCGCCGCGCCCGCTGGGGCGGTGATGCCGTGCCCGAGGGTTTCATCCGCTTCTCCGTGGGTGCCGAAAACGCTCCGGACCTGATCGCGGACGTACAGCGGGCGCTGGACATCGCGTTGGGATAGGCGAGCACGGGCGGGTCCGAGCCTCTCCCCTCATCGCTCGGGCCGCCCCGGCTCCCCGGGGAAGAGCCGTATGGACAAGGTTGGTCGCCCCTCCACCGGCGCACTTGCCGCAGGCGACACAGGCCGGTTGAGACATCCGCCCGTGGACGGGCCTGGAGCGTCGCGTGGACGGGAGGGCGGGGCGTGAGCCTGCCTCTGCTGCGGACCCGCTTCCTGGCCGCGCGCGGGCCGGCTCGCTCGCCCTGCCGCACATCGGGCGGGCGGCACGGCATCACCCCCGGTGTTTCAGAACCGGTCGGGCGGGCCACTCTCTTGCCATGACCGAACGCCCTGTGGTCAAGCGCACCGCACGCGCCATCCTGCTCGACGGCGATGACCTGATCCTGATCAAGCGCACCAAGCCGGGGGTCGATCCGTACTGGCTCACACCGGGCGGCGGGGTCGAGCCCGAGGACGCCACCGTGGTCGACGCCCTGCACCGCGAGGTGGACGAGGAGCTCGGCGCGAGGATCACCGATGTGGTCCCCTGCTTCGTCGACACGGTGGAGCACATCGAGGGCGGCGGGGTGAAGGGCGTCAAGGTCCAGCACTTCTTCGTCTGCCGGCTGGAGTCGATGGATCCGTCCCGGCGGCACGGCCCCGAGATCGAGGATCCCTGCGGTGAGTACGACATCGTCCGGGTGCCGTTCAGCCGGATGGGGATCGCCGCCGTCCACCTGGTCCCGCTGTCGCTGCGGCACTACCTGGACGGCAACATCGAGGGCGTACGCGCCATGCACGCGCCCGACCTGGGCTGATGCTCCGAGGGCCGCTGATCCGCCGGGGCGGTCGCAGCGGATGCTCCGGCCGGGGCTCCGGTCAGCGCCTGGCGTGTCCCGGCCGGAGCACGCCAAGCGCCTGATCCTCCGGCCGAAGGAGCGGCGGCGCCGGGAAGTACGCACGGCGACGTCCACCGCCAGGCGCCCGCCGCACGTTCCAAGCTGCCTGTTTCACGTGAAACGGCTCAATCACCAGGAACCGGTAAAGGGGTGGACGCGCGGATGCCACGTCGGTAAGCCTGGCCCTCATGCCCAGTTCACTGCCCCGCCCGCTCGCCGAACTGCCCGTCCGGCGCCTCACCCGGAGCGACCTGGTCGCCTGTGCCGATCTCTGCGAAGACCGCGGCTGGGCACGTGACGAGCGGAGGTGGGGGTTGCTCCTCGCCGCCGGAACCGGTTACGGGATGGACGACCCCGGAGGCGAGGGGTTGATGGCCAGTTGTGTGGTGACCTCCTACGGCCCGGACCTGACCGCCGTCGGCATGCTGCTCGTGGCGAACCGGTACGCGCGGCAGGGAATCGCCCGGCATCTGATGGACCGGGTGCTCGCCGAGCACGGGAGCACGCCGCTCAGCCTCTACGCGACCACTGCGGGACAGCCGCTCTACGAACAGCTGGGCTTCGCGGTCGTGGGCAGCGCCCAGCGCGTGACCGGCCGCTATCTGCCGGGCGGTGAGCAACCCTGCGACGCGACCGTTCTCCCGGCCACGGCGGAGGACCTGCGGGCGATGATCGAGCTGGACTCGAAGGTCTTCGGTACCGACCGGACCCATCTCCTCGCCCGGCTCCCGGCCTTCGCCGACCACATCCGGGTCGCACGGGTGCGGGGAGAGATCGTCGGGTACGCGGCGCTCTGGCCGAGCGGCCGGGTCCATGTGGTCGGGCCACTGATCGCCCCCGACACGGACACCGCCGAGGCGCTCGTCGCCGCACTCGCTGCGGCCACGGATCTGCCGCTGCGCGCGGACATCGACGCACGCCACGGCGATTTGCTGGACCGACTGGAGCGGCGCGGACTGCTGCCCTCCTCCGCGACCACGCTGATGACGCTCGGAGCCCCGGATCTTCCGGGCGACTGGACCCGCCGATACGCCCCGCTGACGGTGGCGACGGGCTGATCCATCGACGTCCACGCGGGCGGTGCGTCCAGCCCCGCCCGCGTGACCTGCGTACCCTGCCGATCATGACCGAACTCGACATACGACCCGCCACATCCGACGACATTCCGGCGATCGTCGCCATGCTCGCCGAGGATCCGCTGGGCGAGCAGCGTGAGTCACCGGATGACCTCGGCATCTACCTCGCCGCGTTCCAGCGGTTGGCGGACGACCCCAACCAGCGGCTCGTCGTCGCGGTACGCGAGGGCCGGGTGGTCGGCACCCTGCAACTGACGCTGATCCCCGGAATCTCCCGGCGCGGCGCGACCCGCACGATCATCGAGGCCGTACGCATCCGCGCCGACGAGCGCGGCAGCGGCTTCGGTACCCTGCTGATCGAATGGGCAGTGGAGGAATCCCGGCGTCTGGGCTGCCAGTTGGTCCAGTTGACGTCGGACGCGAAGCGGACCGATGCCCATCGTTTCTACGAGCGGCTCGGCTTCACCGGCAGTCACGTGGGGTTCAAGCTCGCCCTCTGACTCCGTCCGTCGACCCGGGAGGCCGGCCGTGTACCGCATCAGCGACGAGCAACGCAGAATCCGGCTCGGCCGGCGCCACCTTCTGGCCACGTCCGCACGGGCCGCCTCCCCCGTGTCCGTGGCCAGGGCGGTCGTCGCGCTGCACGCCACCGACGCCGCCACCGTCTACCTCTCCGCCTGTGCGCGGCTGGCCGAGGCGGGCACGGCCCCGGTGGAGCAGGCCCTCTACGAGGACGTCTCACTGGTCCGCCAGCTCTCCATGCGGAACACGCTCTTCGTCGTCGACCGGGAACTCGCCCCCTGTGTCGACGCCACGAACGCCCGGATGGTGGCCGCCAAGGAGCGCAGGACCTTGCTCAAGCACCTGGCGGACGACGGGAACGGCCTGGACGAGCGCTGGCTGGCCGATGCCGAGCGGCAGACCCTCGCCGCACTCGCCGACCGGGGGACCGCCACCGGTTCCGAACTCTCCGCCGCCGTCACCGTGCTGCGTACGAAGATCACCATCTTTCCGGGCAAGAGGGCGGAGACCGTACAGGGGGTCGCCTCCCGTGTCATCCGGGTCCTGGCAGCCGAGGGGCGCATCCGCCGGGATCGCCCACGCGGTTCCTGGACCTCCAGCCAGTTCCGCTGGACGGTGTCCGAACCCTGGCCCGTCGAGGAGCCCGAGCAGGCACGGGCGGAGCTGGCACGGCGCTGGCTCCGCTCCTACGGCCCGGCGACCGAGGCCGACCTCAAGTGGTGGACGGGCTGGTCCCTGGGTCAGGTGCGCACGGCCCTGGCAGCCGTCGATGCCGAGCGGGTCCTCCTGGACGGCGGGACCACGGGATGGGTACTGCCGGAGGACCTGGACCCGGAACCGGCCACCGAGCCCTGGGCCGCGCTGCTCCCGGCTCTCGACCCGAGCGCGATGGGCTGGGCCGACCGGGGATTCCATCTTCCGGCCGAGCACCGGGAAGCCCTCTTCGACCGGTCCGGCAATATCGGCCCGTCCGTGTGGTGGAACGGTCGGATCGTGGGCGGCTGGGCCCAGCGGGCCGACGGTGAGCCGGTCTGGCGGCTGCTCTCCGATGTCGGCCGGGATGCTTCCGCCGCGATCGAGGCCGAAGCATCCCGGTTCTCCCGGTGGGTGGGCCCGGCGCGGATCACACCGCGCTTCCGAACCCCGCTGGAGCGGGAGTTGACCTCCTGAAGCCTGCGGATCCGTCGTCGCGGAACGCCTGGCCGGGCACCGCCCCGTACGGCCGGGCTCGGCACAGGACTCCCGTTTCACGTGAAACAGAGCGTTCCACGTGAAACGCGCGATCAGTCGCCCAGGCCGCGCCATCCGCTCGCGTCCACGCCGCCGGGAACGGCCGCAGCCGGGTCGTACGGCTCCCGGGTGAAGACGAAGGACCCCAGGTCGAGATGGTTGACGCTGCCGTCGTCGTTCCGGACCACCCGCAGGATCTCCCCCGCGTAGTAGCCGTCCAGCCCCGTCCAGGTGCCGTCGCCCTCGGGGACGAACCGGGCGCCGCGACCGGCACCGCGCATCGGTGCGATCTCCAGCCCGCCGCCCGGCGTCAGCCGCAGCACGTTCGCGCGCGTGCCCCAGTACCAGGGGCCGGTGAGCGCCAGGAGATCGGTGTCCACCTCGGACTCGGCCAGCGGGCGCCAGGGCTCCGGGATACGGGGCTCGGCCTCGGCCACGATCCCGACGAGCTCGGCGGCAACCTCGCCGATCGCCAGCCCCGCCGTCGTATTGGTGAGCGCGACGGCCGCCACATCGTCCTCGGCGCTGATCCACAGCGTGGCCAGGAACCCCGGCAGTGAGCCGGTGTGCCCGAAGAGCGTGCGGTCACCGTCCCGGGCCAGCTGGACCCCCAGACCGTAACCGGACTGCCAGTCACCTGGCCCGGTCGGCGCGGACGGCTTCCGCATCTCCTCCACGGAGTCGGCGCAGAGGACCCGGTCGTCCCCCTCCATCAGGAAGGCCGCGAAGCGCAGAAGGTCGTTCGTCGTGGACCAGAGCTGCCCGGCCGGGGCCATCAGCCCGAGGTCCTCGGCCGGTTCCGGCAGCATGACATCGGCCCAGGGGTGCACGGCCCAGCCGCCCGCGTGCGGGGCCTCCGGCTGGAGACTCGTGCGGTGCATACCGAGCGGCTCCAGGATCTCGTTCCGCAGCGCCTGCTCCCAGCTCGTTCCGCGGACTTCCTCGACCAGGGAGCCCAGCAGCGTGTAGCCGGGGTTCGAATAGTGGAACCGGTGGCCCGGGACGTGCATACGGGTCTGCTCGCCCAGCACATCGGGCAGTTCGGGACGCAGGGCGCCCGGCGTCCGCTCCCACCAGGGACCGGGGGACTCGGCAGCGAGCCCCGCACTGTGGCCGAGCAGCTGATGGACCGTGACGTTACCGACGTCGGTGCCCGGGAGGTGCTTCTCCAGCGGGTCGTCCAGGTTGAGCAGACCTTCGTCGCGCAGCCGCAGCACGAGCACCGCGGTGAAGGTCTTGGTGAGGGAGCCGATTCTGAACTGGGTGTCGCCGTCCGGGGCATGACCGTCCACGCAGCTTCGGGAGCCGCTCCAGACGACCTGCCCCTGCCGCTGCACGGCGGCGACGAGCGAGGGCGCGCGGCCCTCCGACTGTGCGACGGCGATGCGGTGCAGCAGGGCGCGGCGCGTACCGGGGAGCAGCTGTTCGGGTTTGGAGATCATGGTCAAGAACTACCTGGAGAACCGAGCGGTGGCGACCTCATTTGCCGTTCCGGGCCCGGGACGGGACCGGTCCGGAAATCAGCCGGGGTCGGCCCCGGATCGACCCCGGCCCGGGACGGGGCTCCGGAGCGTCCCCGGGCCCGGCAGAGGTGTTCAGTCCTCCCAGTCCTCCCCGTCACCGCCGCGCATGCCGCGCCAGCCTGCGATGTCCGCCAGTGCGCTGCGCGCCAACTCCGCGTACTGCACCGGGCATTCCCACAGCTCACGGAGGGACAGCTCGGCCGGAACGGGAGTGTCCGGGTGATCGTCCGGCGCGTACAGGTGGAGCACCGCGCGGGACCGGCTCCGGGTGGTGCTGTCCACGGCGGACCAGGGGTGCTTCGGGTGGTCGCAGCTGACGTCCGGGTCGACGGTGGCGAAAGCGGCGGCCAGGTCCCGAGCGTAGGACGGTGGCAGTCCCCCGTACGACTGGGCGACCCCCATCCACAGGCACAGGAACACTCCGAGCCGCTCCGTGTCCCGCAGTTGTCCGGAGAGGAGGCGCCGGGCCGACCAGAGCGCGACCGGGCCGGCGTTGCCCTCCCACGTACGTTGGATGGCTTCCTGCATGGCGACGATGTCGATACCGCCGCCCTCACCGAGGAACCGCGCGTCGAGAGAGGAGACATCGATGCTGCCGAAGATCTCCTGGTACGCCTCGCTCATCCGGTCGGCCGCCCGGTCGGCGAGTTCCGCGAGGAGGCCCTCGCAGTCGAACACCGCCAGGTCCTCGTCCTCCAGGTCGTAGTCCTCGGCGAGGACCGACCGCCCGGCCCCGGTCAGCAGACTGACCCCGGCCTCGACCCCGTACTCCGAGTCCAGGCCGGTGGGGTGGGCCCCGGCCTGGCAGGTACAGACCGTGGGGTCGAGCGTGTCGCGGAAGCCGTCCAGGACCTCCGTGTACGACGTGAAGAGGGACTTGTTGAAGACCCTGGCCGAGGCGTACCAGCAGGTCGCGTAGAGGAGGATCACGTACCCGGTCCGCTCCCGGCGCCCCTCGGGGGTGTCCTGGCGGCCGACCGCCTCCGCCGCGTCCCCGACAAGCGCGATGAGGGCCTCCTCCGGATCGACGTAGGGATAGTCGCAGACGATTCCGGACAGGTCGGAGATCAGCTCGCTATGGTCATCGGTCAGCACTGGCGTCACTTCAGTCACATCTGGATCTGACGATCACGCTGTGCACGACGGTTCCCCACCGCTGCTTCGGCCAGGGGCGGCAGGGCGGCGGGCCCGGCGCCGAGCCCGCCGCGGAGCACGAAAACGAGTACCTGCGCCTCTCCCTCGTCGACAACACTGCACGCGATGGACGAGGACGACGAGCGACGCGTCGGACGAACCGAATCGAGGTACGGACTCCCTGCTGCGGACCTTCGTCGACGGCGACCGGCTGCTCGGCCTCCCCTCCCGGATCGGCCGCCGCCGCGCCGTTCTAACCCACCTCGCCCAGCATGCCTTCCGCCCCGGCGAGCGCTACCCCGAGCAGGCGGTCAACGACATCCTGCGCCAGTGGAGCGAGGGCTCCGGCACCGACCATGTGGCCATCCGCCGCTACCTGGTCGAGCTGGACATCGTCGACCGGGCGGACGGCCTCTACTGGCTGCGCGCCGAGGCGGGGACGGGCTCCTGAACCCTGTTGCCGACTCCCCCGGAAACCGGCCCCGGTCCGGCGGTCACCCCGTACGGTCGACGGCCATGTTCTGGCCCGCCGCGATGTACCAGCCGTCGGCCCGCTTGGCGACCACGTAGAGCGCCGCTCCCCCGGGGCCGTCGACAGCGTCGCCCGCGCTGTCGAGGGGGGTCTGCACCACATTCACCGCGATCACGTCCGGGGCCACCGCCAGCATCTTGACCACGTCGTACCGGGCGAAGGAGTCGCTCAGGAAGCTCTTCATCGCCACAGCGCTGAACTCGGCGATCTCCTCCCTGCCGTCGAGGCGCGTGCCCTTCGCATTGGTCCAGGACGTGCGCTCGGTGTACTGCCCGCCCAGCGCGACCGGGTCCTTCGCGTTGAACGCTTCCTCCAGGCCCTTCACCACACCGATCACCGCGTCCTGGTCCTCGGTGGAAATCGTCCCCACTACAAGAATGCCGCTCGTCATGGCGGTGTCCTCTCCGTATCGACATCGTTCAGGTGGTGGCGGCGTCCGGCGCCCTCACCCACCCAACAACCTCGACAATGGTTGAGGTCAAGCCGCTGGAACGGCCCTGCGGATCGGCGCGGCCACGCGACAGGGTCGGCCCGGCGGTCGTACGCGCACGCCGCTCACCGCCCGGCCGCCGCGACCTCCGGCCCGCCGTGCCGGGGCCGCTCCTCCGCGTCGGCCAGCCAGAAGAAGACCGGGGGCAGGGCGAGTTCGAGCACGGTCAGCACGATCTGGAACCAGTGCGGCCGGCCGTGCTCGGCCAGCGAGAGCAGCCGCCCCACGCCACCCAGCAGGAAGACTCCCGCCAGCCATCGCACCGCACGGGCCGGAACAGGGCGCTGTCGCGCGGCCCACAGCCACGCCAATCCGTAGCCGACGAAGCTGGCCCCCATGAACCGGCCCCAACTGTCGATCGTCGGACCGGCCGAGCCGGCCCCGGGAATCGCCGCGTTCCCCAGGAGCACGTGATACAGACCGATCGCCACGCAGGACCAGCCCATCAACCGCGTCAGCACGCGCAGAACATTCGCCATGACCCCTCCGAACCCTGCCGGTCCAGCCCGATCGGCATGCGTCTAGTTGACATGTGTCTACTAGACTGGATGCGCTAGTAGACACATGTCAAGTAGCCTTCCTCCGTGCCTCCCCGCCAACGGCTCGACCCCGCCGACCGCCGTGCCCAGCTCCTCGGAGTCGGGTCACGGCTCTTCGCGACACATCCGTACGACGAAGTCCTGATGGAGGAGGTCGCCGAAGCGGCGGGCGTCTCCCGTGCCCTGCTGTACCGCCATTTCCCCACCAAGCACGCGCTCTTCGCGGCCGTCTACCAGCAGGCCGCGGATCAGCTGCTGGCCGAGACCCGGCTCGACCCCGCCGATTCCCTGGTGGAACAGCTCGTCCAGGGCATGGAGGTCCATCTCGACTACTTCGTGGCCAACCGCCACGCCGTCCTCGCCGCGAACCGGGTCCTCGCGGGCGACCCCGTGATCCAGACGATCATGACGAACGAACTGGACGCGCTCCGCTCCCGGTTGCTGGCCGTACTGCCTCTCGCCGACGAGGGCGCGCGCGAGGCGGTCTCGGGCGTCCTGAGGAGCTGGCTGGTCTTCGTCCAGGTCCTCTGCGTCGACTGGCTCACCCACGAGACCTGCACCCGCACCCAGTTGCGGGACATCTGCGTCGGCGCGGTTCTCGGCGCGCTCCGGCCCCTGCTCACCGAGGATCCGGCCCCTGGCTGGGCACCGTCCCAGAACGGCTGAGTCCTGGATCCTCGGGATCTTCCGACCGGCACCGTACGCCCCTTCCCGGCTCCCCGCGAGGGCGAGCGGGCCGGTCGAGCACGCCACGCAGAGCCAGGACTGAGCCAGGGTAAAAGCCCGAGTACGAGGACCAGCGGCGAGCCCGGATCGCGCACCGATGACTTTCCCGCGCCACGCCGGTCCATACGCCGGACACTCCGGACGAAAGGCTGACCATGCGGAAACTGATCTACGGCATGAACCTGACCCTGGACGGCTACATCGCCGCCGCCGGTGACGACATCGGCTGGAGCGGACCGCCGAGCCAGGAGCTGTTCCGGTGGTGGCTCGAACACGAGCAGGCGAACGAACTGTCGCTGTACGGGCGCAAGCTGTGGGAGACGATGAGCTCCTACTGGCCGACCGGCGACCAGCAGCCCCACGCCACCCCGGCGGAGATCGAGTTCGCGCGGAACTGGCGGGACACACCGAAGGTGGTGTTCTCCTCGACGATCGACGAGGTCGGCTGGAACAGCCGCCTGGTCAACGGCGACGCGATCGCCGAGATCACCCGGCTCAAGGCCGAGGACGGCGGACCCATGAACATCGGCGGCGCGACACTCGCCGGGGCGGCCATGCGCGCCGGACTGATCGACGAGTACGTGATCGCCACCCATCCGGTCCTGGTCGGCGGCGGCACGCCGTTCTTCACCACTCTGGACAGCTGGGTGAACCTGAACCTGGTGGAAACGCGCGCGTTGCCCGACGGCGTGATCATGACCAGGTACGAGACGAGGCGCTGAGCGTCTTCCCGCCGTCCCACGGGCCGGCCGCTGACGTTCGCCTGCGGGCCCGGGACGTGCGGCGGGACGATCGCCGCAACGGCGAGCAACACATCCGGGCGGCCCGACCTGCCGGTCCCGGGTTCCTGGCAGCAGGGCACGGTCAGGTCTGTGCCATGTCCACGAAACGGGAGTAGTGGCCCTGGAAGGCGACGGTGATGGTGGCCGTGGGGCCGTTTCGGTGCTTGCCGACGATGATGTCCGCCTCGCCGGCCCGCGGGGACTCCTTCTCGTACGCGTCCTCGCGGTGCAGCAGGATCACCATGTCGGCGTCCTGCTCGATGGAGCCGGACTCACGCAGGTCGGACACCATCGGCTTCTTGTCCGTGCGCTGCTCGGGGCCACGGTTCAGCTGCGAGAGCGCGATCACCGGGACCTCCAGCTCCTTGGCCAGGAGCTTGAGGTTTCGGGACATGTCCGAGACCTCCTGCTGGCGGCTCTCGGAGCGCTTGGAACCGCCGGCCTGCATCAGCTGGAGATAGTCGATGATCACGAGCTTGATGTCGTTGCGCTGCTTGAGCCGTCGGCACTTCGCCCGGATCTCCATCATCGACAGGTTGGGGGAGTCGTCGATGTAGAGCGGCGCGGTCGACACCTCGGGCATCCGGCGGGCCAGCCGCGTCCAGTCCTCGTCCGTCATCGTGCCGGACCGCATGTGGTGCAGGGCGACCCGGGCCTCGGCGGACAGCAGACGCATGGCGATCTCGTTGCGGCCCATTTCGAGGGAGAAGATGACGCTCGGCAGGTTGTTCTTGATCGACGCCGCTCGCGCGAAGTCCAGGGCGAGCGTCGACTTACCCATGGCCGGACGGGCCGCGATGACGATCATCTGGCCGGGGTGCAGCCCGTTGGTGAGAGCGTCGAGGTCGGTGAAGCCCGTGGGCACACCGGTCATCTCGCCACTGCGCGAACCGATCGCCTCGATCTCGTCGAGCGCGCCCTCCATGATGTCGCCCAGCGGCAGGTAGTCCTCACTGGTGCGCTGCTCGGTGACGGCGTAGATCTCGGCCTGCGCGGAGTTCACGATGTCGTCGACATCGCCGTCGGCCGCGTATCCCATCTGCGTGATCTTCGTACCGGCCTCGACGAGCCGCCTCAGCACCGCCCGCTCGTGGACGATCTCCGCGTAATACGAGGCGTTGGCCGCGGTCGGCACGGACTGGACCAGGGTGTGGAGGTACGGCGCGCCGCCCACCTTGGTGATCTCGCCGCGCTTGACCAGCTCGGCCGCGACCGTGATCGGGTCGGCCGGCTCGCCCTTGGCGTACAGGTCGAGGATGGCCTGGAAGACGGTCTCGTGCGCGGGGCGGTAGAAGTCGTGGCCCTTGATGACCTCCACGACCTCGGCGATGGCGTCCTTCGACAGGAGCATCCCGCCGAGGACGGACTGCTCCGCGTCGAGATCCTGCGGCGGCACCCGCTCGAAACCGGAGGAACCTCCGTCCCAGCCGCCGCTCTCCCGCCCGCGTTCGTGCTGCTCGCCACGGCTCTGGTCACCGGCACGGCGCTGCCGGGAAACAGGCAGACGATCACTGGGACCGGACTCGGCCCAGGGGTCGTCCAAGGGCTCGGGGATACTCACCGGGCCTCCTCCTCCCGTCCGCTCCGCGGACCTCGCCATGCCACTCCTTCTTACGGCACAGCACCGACAAACAAGACGCCCGACTCCGGTTCCGGCGCGTCAAGTTCTGCGTGGTTCCAGGACCAGAACGGAGTGCGGGCGCCGGTCCACGGTAGGCCGCTCGGCACCGTCAGCCAATCTGGTTATCCACAGGCCATGTGGACGACGGACCAGATGCTGTGGAGAACCCCGCAGAACCTGTGCACGGATCGGGGGACAGCACTGTGGACAAACTCATAGCCATTCCGCCATTACCGCGCTGACCTGGTCTTTCGCCGTCCACGGGCTGTGGGGGAGAAAAACTTTTCCGCTCGCCGCAAGATCACGGGAGGCGCCGCGGAAGAGAACGCCGGGACGCAACGAATGTAAGGACTCATAGGGCATTGGATCTATTACCTGTGGAAGATTAGATTGACCCCTATGACCCAGGTCCCGGCCCCCTCGTCGTCCAGCCGCCGTCGCCACGACCGCGAGATCATCTCACTCGCCGTTCCGGCCTTCGGCGCGCTCGTGGCAGAGCCCCTCTTCGTCATGGTCGACAGTGCCATCGTCGGCCATCTCGGCACTCCGCAACTGGCCGGACTGGCCGTCGCCGCCGCCCTGCTGACCACTGCCGTCAGCATTTTCGTCTTCCTCGCCTACGCCACCACAGCCGCAGTGGCACGACGGGTCGGCGCGGGCGATCTCGCCTCGGCGATCCGGCAGGGCATGGACGGCATCTGGCTGGCGCTCCTGCTCGGCATCGCCGTCATCGCCGTCACCCTCCCCACCGCCCCATGGCTGGTGAACGTCTTCGGAGCCTCCGACACGGCCGCCCCCTATGCGACCACATATCTGAGGATCTCCAGCCTCGGCATCCCGGCTATGCTCGTGGTGATGGCCGCGACCGGCGTGCTCCGCGGCCTGCAGGACACCAGGACCCCGCTCTACGTCGCCATCGGGGGCTTCGCCGCCAACGGCGCGCTCAACGCCGGGCTGGTCTACGGCGCCGGTCTCGGCATCGCCGGGTCGGCCTGGGGCACCGTGATCGCACAGGTCTCGATGGCCCTCGCCTATCTGGTCGTGGTGGTACGCGGAGCACGACGCCACGGTGCCTCGCTCCGCCCGGACGCCGCCGGCATCAGGGCCAGCGCCCAGGCAGGCGTCCCGCTGCTGGTCCGTACGCTCTCGCTCCGCGCCGTCCTGATGATCGCCACGGCCGTCGCCGCCCGCCTCGGGGACACCGAGATAGCCGCGCACCAGATCATCCTCTCGCTCTGGAGCCTGATGGCCTTCGCGCTGGACGCCATCGCCATCGCGGGCCAAGCGATCATCGGCCGGTACCTGGGGGCCGACGACGCCAAGGGCGCACGCGAGGCCTGCCGCCGCATGGTGCAGTGGGGCGCTGTCTCCGGAGTGGTGTTCGGAGCACTGATCGTGCTGGCCCGGCCCCTGTTCGTCCCGCTGTTCACCGGTGACACCTCCGTCCAGGACGCCCTGGTCCCCGCGCTGCTGGTGGTGGCGCTCTCCCAGCCGATCGCCGGTGTGGTCTTCGTGCTGGACGGGGTGCTGATGGGCGCCGGTGACGGCCGGTACCTCGCCTGGGCCATGCTCGTCACCCTCGCGGTCTTCGCTCCGGTCGCCCTGCTGGTACCGGCGGCGGGCGGTGGGCTGACGGCCCTGTGGTGGGCGATGACGCTGATGATGGCGGTCCGGCTGGCGACGCTCTGGCTCCGCGTCCGCTCAGGCAAGTGGGCGATCACCGGGGCCACCCGCTGAGTGGGCTCACCGGCCCGCTGTTTCACGTGAAACAGCGGGTTTCATGCCAAACGGTAGGTGTTCATCCAAACCGGGGGTGTTCATCCAAATCGCGAGTTTCACGTGAAACACCGGGTTTCACGTGAAACGACGAAGGGCCGCACCCCGAGAGGAGTGCGGCCCTTCATCTGCTCAAGTGGGCCGTGCCCTTAGGCAGCGACGACCTCGATGCCGAGGTTCGCAGCGACCTCGGGGTGCAGACGCACGGACACCTGGTGTCCGCCGAGCGTCTTGATCGGCGAGCCCAGCTCGACGCGACGCTTGTCGACGTCGGGGCCACCGGCGGCCTTGATCGCCGAGGCGACGTCGGCCGGGGTCACGGAGCCGAAGAGCCGACCGGCGTCGCCGGAGCGAACGGCCAGGCGGACCTTCACGCTCTCGAGCTTGGCCTTGATTTCGTTGGCCTGCTCGATCGTGGCGATCTCGTGGATCTTGCGGGCGCGGCGGATCTGCGCCACGTCCTTCTCGCCACCCTTGGTCCAGCGGATGGCAAAGCCACGCGGAACCAGGTAGTTACGGGCGTACCCGTCCTTGACGTCGACGACGTCGCCCGCAGCACCGAGGCCGGAGACCTCGTGGGTGAGGATGATCTTCATGATTCGGTCACCCTTCCCTTATCGCGCGGTGGACGTGTAGGGCAGCAGCGCCATCTCACGGCTGTTCTTGACGGCCGTGGCGACGTCACGCTGGTGCTGCGTGCAGTTGCCGGTCACGCGGCGGGCACGGATCTTGCCGCGGTCGGAAATGAACTTCCGCAGCATGTTCGTGTCCTTGTAGTCCACGTACTGGGTCTTGTCCTTGCAGAACGCGCAGACCTTCTTCTTAGGCTTGCGCACAGGCGGCTTCGCCATGATGTTTCTCCTGTGTGATCAAGAAGTGGGGGTCGAGCCGCCCCTAGAAGGGGGGCTCGTCCGAGTAGCCGCCGCCGGAGCCGCCGGAGTTTCCACCCCAGCCGCCTCCGCCGCCACTCTGCTGGCCGCCGGACGGGCCGTTCGTGGCCCACGGGTCGTCGGCGGGAGCGCCGCCACCGCCCTGCTGGCCACCGCCACCGGGACCGCCGCCCCAGTTGCCGCCGCCCTGCTGACCGCCGCCGTATCCACCCTGGCCGCCCTGGCCACCGCGACCCGTGGTCTTGGTGACCTTGGCCGTGGCGTTCTTCAGGCTGGGGCCGACTTCCTCGACGTCCAGCTCGTAGACCGTGCGCTTGATGCCCTCGCGGTCTTCGTACGACCGCTGCTTCAGCCGGCCCTGCACGACGACACGCATGCCGCGCTGGAGCGACTCGGCGACGTTCTCCGCCGCCTGCCGCCAGACCGAGCAGGTCAGGAACAGGCCTTCGCCGTCCTTCCACTCGTTGGTCTGCCGGTCGAAGATGCGGGGAGTGGACGCGACACGGAACTTCGCGACCGCCGCACCGGACGGGGTGAAGCGCAGCTCGGGGTCGTCGACGAGATTGCCGACGACCGTGATGACGGTCTCGCCTGCCATGGGTGAACCTCTCGGCGGGATTGCTTCTGGCTGCTTGCTGCTACTACTCGGACCCGATGACCGCTGAGCCGGAAGCTCAGTGGGCCTCGGGGCGGAGGACCTTGGTCCGGAGGACCGACTCGTTCAGGTTCATCTGGCGGTCGAGCTCCTTGACGACCGCAGGCTCGGCCTGCAGGTCGATGACCGAGTAGATGCCCTCGGGCTTCTTCTTGATCTCGTAAGCGAGACGACGACGGCCCCAGGTGTCGACCTTCTCGACCTTTCCGTTGCCCTCACGGACGACGGAGAGGAAGTTCTCGATCAGGGGGGAGACAGCGCGCTCCTCCAGATCGGGGTCGAGGATGACCATCACCTCGTAGTGACGCATGTGGAACCCACCTCCTTTGGACTCAGCGGCCACGGTCGTTCCGTGGCAGGAGGGTCGTGATGCGTGAGCGCCGATGTCGCCGCGTCGAGCGGCCCCGCCGACAACACCCTCCATGGAGAGGGGCCGCCGGGCTGGCCTGGGCAGACACCGGTGCAGACCGTACAGAGTACCCGCTGACCGGCTTCCGGTTGAAATCCGGTGGTCAGGAGACGCAATCTGGACACATCGGGTGTGAGCGGCGCCACGAAGCGCCCCGTTCGGCCAGGAGGTACTCCATGGCACAGGCAATACGACCCCGTCCCCCCGTCTCCCTGCTCGCCACGGACGGCAGGAGCCATCCGACCCAGCAGGCCCTGGTGACGGTGACACTGGTGCTCGGCGTGCTCGCCTTCGTGACGGCGATGTTCCACAACCTGCATCTGCTCAGCTCGTGGGCCGGACTCATCGGCATCCTCACGGGCGCCTACGGGCAGTACATCTCGGAAACCACGCGTGAACGGTTCCTGCTGGTCATCGGCATGGGCGCGGCCGGTCTCGGCCTGTTCCTGGGGGTGGCGCACGGCGGTCTCTTCGGCGGCATCGTGGGCTGATCCACCAATCCGGTGGGCCGACGCACGAGAGCCGGCGGAACGGTGCGGGACTCCGTCCAGGGGTCCCGCACCGTTCCGCGCCAGGGAACAGGCACAAGGGGCCAGACAGCGTGCGCGGCGGTCACAGTAGGCTTCGGCGCGAGAGCCGGAGCCCCTGACCGATGGGGACACACCTGCCGAGGAGCGCCCCGCATGAGCCTGACCCTGAGGACCATCAGCCGAGAGCAGCATCTGGCGTACATCCAGAACCTGCCCGCGGCGAGTCACATGCAGGTCCCGGCATGGGCGGACGTGAAGGCCGAGTGGCGCTCGGAGAGCCTCGGCTGGTTCGACAAGGACGGGCAGCTCGTCGGGGTCGGCCTGGTGCTCTACCGCCAGCTCCCCAAGATCAAGCGGTACCTCGCCTACCTCCCCGAGGGCCCGGTCATCAACTGGTACGCGCCGAACCTGGACGACTGGCTGCGACCGATGCTGGCGCACCTCAAGCAGCAGGGCGCCTTCTCCGTGAAGATGGGCCCGCCGGTCATCATCCGCCGCTGGGACGCGCCCGCCATCAAGGCCGGGATCCAGGACCCCGAGGTCAAGCGGCTGCGCGACGTGGAGGCCACCCACATCGAGCCGCGCGCCTTCGAGGTGGCCGACCGGCTGCGGAAGATGGGCTGGCAGCAGGGCGAGGACGGCGGCGCCGGCTTCGGTGACGTGCAGCCCCGCTACGTCTACCAGGTGCCGCTGGCGAACCGTTCCCTCGAAGACGTCCACAAGGGCTTCAACCAGCTGTGGCGACGCAACATCAAGAAGGCCGAGAAGGCCGGCGTCGAGGTCGTCCAGGGCGGCTACACCGAGCTCGCCGAATGGCAGCGGCTGTACGAGATCACCGCGGAGCGCGACCGCTTCCGGCCTCGTCCGCTGAGCTACTTCCAGCGCATGTGGACGGCGCTGAACACCGAGGACCCCAACCGGATGCGGCTCTACTTCGCCCGGCACGAGGGCGAGAACGTCGCGGCCGCGACGATGCTGATCGTCGGCGGACACGTCTGGTACTCGTACGGCGCCTCCGCGAACCACAAGCGCGAGGTCCGGCCGTCGAACGCGATGCAGTGGCGGATGCTGCGCGACGCGTACGCGATGGGCGCCACCGTCTACGACCTGCGCGGCATCTCCGACTCGCTGGACGAGACCGACCACCTCTTCGGGCTGATCCAGTTCAAGGTCGGCACCGGCGGGCAGGCGGCCGAGTACCTCGGCGAGTGGGACTTCCCGCTCAACAAGCTGCTGCACAAGGCGCTCGACATCTACATGTCGCGCCGCTGACGCGCGTCGGACGCGTCCGCCGGTACGCGTCCGGGCCGCCGATGCGCCGCCCGTACGCCACTGGTACGCCTCTGATCCGCTTCCGCCGACACCTCCCGCCCCGCTGACGAAACCGGCTTCATTGGTTTCAATGGGGCTTCGGCACCACACACCTCCCACACCGCTGCACCAGAAGGGTTCCGGACCGGCCATGGCGCTCTCCCTGTACGTCGACACCGCGCGCTGGCGGGCGCACCAGAAGTCCGTCCTCGACCAGTTCCCCGGCCTCGTCCCGGTCTGCAAGGGCAACGGGTACGGCTTCGGCCACGAACGGCTGGCCGACGAGGCCATCCGCTTCGGCTCCGACATGCTCGCCGTCGGCACCACCTACGAGGCGGCCCGCATCAAGGACTGGTTCAGCGGCGACCTCCTCGTCCTCACCCCGTTCCGCCGGGGCGAGGAACCGGTCCCGCTGCCCGACCGCGTCGTGCGGTCCGTGTCCTCCGTGGACGGTGTGCACGCCCTGGTGGGCGCCCGGGTCGTCATCGAGTGCATGAGCTCGATGAAGCGCCACGGCGTCAAGGAGGAGGAGCTCGGGCAGTTGCACGCCGCCATCGAGGACGTGCGGCTGGAGGGCTTCGCCCTGCACCTCCCGCTGGACCGCACGGACGGCTCGGACGCGGTCGAGGAGGTCATCGCCTGGATGGACCGGCTGCGCGCGGCCCGGCTGCCGCTGCACACCATGTTCGTCAGCCATCTGCGCGCCGAGGAGCTGGGCCGGCTCCAGCAGCAGTTCCCGCAGACCCGCTTCCGCGCCCGCATCGGCACCCGCCTGTGGCTGGGCGACCACGAGGCGACGCAGTACCGGGGCTCCGTGCTGGACGTCACGCGCGTGACCAAGGGCGACCGGTTCGGCTACCGCCAGCAGAAGGCGGCGTCGGACGGCTGGCTGGTGGTCGTCGCCGGCGGGACCTCGCACGGGGTGGGGCTGGAGGCCCCGAAGGCCCTGCACGGCGTGATGCCGCGGGCCAAGGGGGTCGCCCGAGCGGGCCTGGCCACCGTCAACCGCAACCTGTCGCCGTTCGTCTGGGCGGGCAAGCAGCGCTGGTTCGCCGAGCCGCCGCACATGCAGGTGTCGATCCTGTTCGTCCCGTCGGACGCCCAGGAGCCGAAGGTGGGCGACGAGCTGGTGGCCCACCTGCGTCACACGACGACCCAGTTCGACCGTCTCGTCGACCACTGAGCCGTACGTCCACCGCGAAGACCGGGCCGCCACTCCGAACGGGGTGGCGGCCCGGCCCGTTCACTCCGCGACCGGTTCCCGCTCCGCGCCCCATTCCACCCGCGGCCCCTCGACCGCGTGCTGCTCCGGCCGTGCCGTCCGCCTCAGCACGAACGCGTCCGGGGCCCCGTCGAGCACCCCGCCGGACGGATCGTCCGAGCCGTCGCGCCGCACCACGTCCCGCTCCGGCAGCAGCACGTCCCGTACGACCACGGCGCAGAGGTACAGCGTGCCCAGCAGGTGCAGGGCGATCACCAGCTGGTACCCCTCCGTGGGCAGTCCCTGGTGCTTGTCGCCGCTCGTCGTGTACGCGAGGTACATCCAGATGCCCAGGAAGTACATGACCTCGCAGGCCTGCCAGATCAGGAAGTCCCGCCAGCGCGGCCTCGCCAGCGCGGCCAGCGGGATCAGCCAGAGCACGTACTGCGGCGAGTAGACCTTGTTGACCAGGATGAACGCCGCGACGACGAGGAAGGCGAGCTGCGCGAAGCGCGGCCTGCGCGGTGCCATCAGGGTCAGCGCGCCGATGGCCGCGCACAGCGCGACGGTCGTCAGGGTCGAGACGGTGTTGACGGTCGCGACGTCGATGGCCTCACCGGTGCGCTGGGTGATGATCAGCCAGAAGGAGCCGAAGTCGATGCCCCGCTCCTCGCTGAACGTGTAGAACTTCTTCCAGCCCTCCGGGGCCAGGAGCATCACCGGCAGATTCACCACCAGCCAGGACACCACCGCTCCGAGCGTGGCCGTGCCGAACTCCCGCCACTTGCCCGCCCGCCAGCACAGGACGAACACCGGCCCCAGCAGGAACACGGGGTAGAGCTTGGCGGCCGTGGCGAGCCCGATGAGCACGCCGAAGGCGAGCGCCCGCCCGCGGGACCACATGAGCATCGCCGCGGCCGTCAGCGCGACGGCCAGCAGGTCCCAGTTGATCGTCGCGGTCAGCATGAAGGCGGGGGCGAGGGCCACCAGCAGCCCGTCCCAGGGGCGGAGCCGGTGCGTACGCGCGACGCAGACAGCGATGACCACGGCGCAGACCATCAGCATGCCCGCGTTGACCAACCAGTACATCTGCTCGCGGAACTGGACCTCCCCGCCCGGTGTCAGCCAGGACGCCACCTGCATGAAGAGCCCCGTCAGGACGGGGTACTCCAGGTACTGCATGTCGCCGGGCAGCCGGTCGAAGTAGGGCACCAGCCCGTCGGAGAAGCCCCGCGCCACGAAGAGGTGCGGGATGTCCGAGTAGCAGGCGTGCGTGTACTGCGAGCCCGCGCCCCTGAACCACGCCCAGTTGTAGCAGGGCAGCTTCTGCACCATGCCCAGCGCGAACGTCCCGAGGGCCACCAGGGCGACGACGGCCACCGGAGGGAGCGCCGCGCTGCCCGCGCGGGCCCAGCGCCCCGACGGCCCGCCGATCAGCTCGCTGCCGGCCGCGGCGACCTCGTCCTGGTGCGTGGGCCGCACGACGGACCGTTCCTGGTGCTGGTGCACGCTGGTGTCTTCTGCGCTTGGCATGCCGCACATCCTGCCGTACGGGGCTGTGGAGACGACGAGGGCCGCCGCACCCCGTGGGATGCGGCGGCCCTCATGGTCCGGCCCGGCGGACCGGCGCTATCCGGCCGGTCCGCCGAAGACGGTGCCGGTGCCATTGGCCCCGTTGCCGTTCCCGCCGTTGCCGTTCCCGCCGTTCCAGCTCCCGCCGTTCGGCGGGTTGGGGGTCGTCGACGGGTCACCGCCGCCGGTGGCGTTGCCACCGTTCGCGTCGCCGCCGGTGGCTCCGTCGCTGGTCCCGCCGTTGTTGTGCTGGCAGTCCCAGTCCCATCGGCCACAGGTCTCGGTGGGATCGGGCGACGCCGGGGGCGTGGTCTCCGGCTGCTCCTCGGTCTCCGAGGCGGTCGGAGACGGATCGGTCGTCTCGGTGGGCGTCGGCGTCGGGCTCTGCGCGCCGCCGCCGTAGACCGTGTCGCCGATCGGCTCCGGTTGGGGGAAGGTCAGGACCGGCTTGCCCTCCAGCGCGCCCGCCATGTAGTCGTGCCAGATCTGGGCCGGGAACGACGCACCGTGGATGGTCTTCTCACCACCCGTGCCGTACATCTTCTCGAACTTGCGGTCCTTGTTCTTCTCGTCGTCGTCGAGCCGGTACATGCTGATGGCCGTGGAGAGCTGCGGCGTGTAGCCGACGAACCAGGCGGACTTGTTGTCGTCCGTCGTACCCGTCTTGCCCGCGACATCCCGGCCGGGCAGCCGCGCGGGGGTACCCGTGCCCTTCTCGACGACGTGCTTCAGGACATCGGTGACGTTGTCCGCGATCGAGGCGTCGAAGGCCTGACGGCTCTCGTTCTCGTGCTGGTAGACCGTCTTGCCGCGGGACTCCACCTTCAGGACCGAGAAGGGCTCGCGCTGCTGGCCGCTGGCCGCGAAGGTCGCGTACGCGCCGGCCATCCGGATCGCGCTCGGCGAGGACGTACCGATGGAGAACGACGGCACGGTCGCGTTCGCCAGGCTGCCGTCGTCCTTCAGACCGGCGGCCATGGCGACCTTCTTCACCTTGTCGGTGCCGACGTCCATACCGAGCTGTACGTACGGGGAGTTGGCCGACCGCCGCATCGCCTCGCGCAGGGTGATGTCGCCCGCCGACTCACCGCCGTCGTTCGCCTGACGCCACCCCTCGCCCTTCTCGTCGGTCCAGATCTGACCGTTGTAGTTCTTGATCTGCAGCAGGTTGTCGCCGTTGTAGATGCTGAGCGGCGAGACCTTCGTGCGCTCCGCCGGTCCCTGCTCCGGACCGAGCGCCGGGTTCCGCTTCCCGTACTCCATCGCCGCCGCCAGCACGAACGGCTTGAAGGTCGAACCGACCTGGGCGCCGGTGGGGTTGGCGTTGTTGGTGAAGTGCTTGGTCGCGTCCTCACCGCCGTAGATAGCCACGATGGCGCCGGTCTTGGGGTCGACCGATCCGCCACCGAACTGGACATGGGTGTCCGTCTTCGGGCGTACCTTCGGGTCGATCTTCTCCTTGTAGACCTTCTGGACCGCCTTCTCGAGCTTGTTGACCCGGTCCTTGTTGAAGGTCGTGTGGATCTGGTAGCCGCCCCGGGCCAGCATCTCCGCGGTGACACCCTGGGTGTTGTTGGCGAGGAAGTACTTGCGGGCCAGCTCGACCATGTAACCGATCTGGCCGCCCAGCTGCCCGTTCGGCTTCGGCTTCTTGGGCATCGGGAACTCGGTGTACTTGTCGCGCTCCGTCTTCGAGAGGCGGCCGTCCTTCACCTCTTCGTCGAGGATCCACTTCCAGCGCTTCTTGGCCCGCTCGGTGTTCAGCTCGGCCGTGGCCTGCTTGGGATCGACCTCGGGGGCACCCGCCGGGTCGTAGTACGAGGCGCCCTTCAGCAGCGAGGCCAGGAAGGCGCACTCGCTCGGGTTCAGGTCGACGGCGTCCTTGCCGTAGTACGTGCGGGCCGCCGCCTGGATGCCGGAGGCGCCCCGGCCGTAGTACGCGACGTTCAGGTAGCCCGCGATGATCTCGCTCTTCTTCATGCTGTTGTTGACCTTCAGCGTGATGAAGAGTTCCTGGAACTTACGGCTCAGCGTCTGTTCCTGCGAGAGGCGCGAGTTCTTCACGTACTGCTGGGTGATGGTCGAACCACCCTGGGTCTCGCCACCGGTGGCCATGTTGAACAGGGCGCGGGCGATGCCCATGGGGTCGATGCCGCTGTCGGTGTCGAAGGACTTGTTCTCGGCCGAGATGACGGCGTTGCGCATCGCCTCGGGGATCTGCGCGTAGTCGATGATCTGGCGGTTGGCCGCACCGCCGGTGGCGATCATCTGCGAGCCGTCGTCCCAGAGGTAGACGTTGTTCTGAGCCTCCGCCGCCTCGTTCACATTGGGCTTGCCGACCATCGCGTACGCGATGGTGCCGATGCCCATGAGTACGCCCAGGAAGGCGATGCACAGCCCCGTGACCAGCTTCCACGACGGGAGCCAGCGCCGGAGGCCGTCCTTCTCCGCGCGCGGATAGTCGATGAAACGCTTCTTGGCGGGACGGCGTGCGTTACGGCCCCGGCCCCTGCCGGGTTCTTCGTGGCCCCCTGCGCCACCGCCGCCGCGGCGGCGTCCTCCTCCGCCACCGCCGCGGCCGGCGCCGCCGCGCTGGGCCGCACGACGCGCTTCGGCGCGTCCGCCCTGCGGAGCACCCCCGCTGTGCGACCCTGAATGTGACTCGGAAGTTACTCCGCGTGACGGTGCGGCGCGGCGTCCTGAGGACTGCTGGGCAGCTCGTCTGGCCGCTGCGCGCCCGCCACCTTGCGGCTGGGGCGGTTTGCGACGGTGCTCGCTCATCGAACGACTACTCCTCGGGCAGGCGAGAGCGCCTGGAAGCGGCAGTTGAGATCCGGTCCCCCGAATTGCGGACCAGCCTTCCGGCAGGCTCGTCCGCCATGCGTCCGGCTGGCCCGCGAAGACTGACGCGCGGGCGCGTCACACGGTTCCCGGTGGTCTGCATGCCGCACAGACTACGCACGGTCAAAACCCTCCTAGGACCGAACTTCACCCCAAACAACGCAAGTCGGTGCCTACGAATTCGCGATGTGACGCCGTTCACGATGCCCCCTCTTGTCGCATCGCGGGTACCGATCTATCGTCGGGATGTATCGAGTCGATACATCCGCTCGGCACATCAGCTCGATACACCCGCTCGGCACAGGGCTTCGCAGAGGTATCGGCAGCACTCGGAGATGGAGGAGGCGCAGGTGAGCAGACGCTCGGGCATCCTCGAATTCGCCGTTCTCGGTCTGCTCCGCGAGTCCCCGATGCACGGCTACGAGCTGCGCAAGCGCCTCAACACCTCGTTGGGAATCTTCCGCGCCTTCAGCTACGGAACTCTCTACCCCTGCCTCAAGGCGCTGGTCGCCAGCGGCTGGCTGGTCGAGGAGCCGGGTGCCGCCCCTGCCGCCGCACCGCCCGCCACCGGCCGTGCGGTCGCCCCCGCGTCGTCGCTGGCCGGCCGCCGCGCCAAGATCGTCTACCGGCTGACGGCGGAAGGTAAGGAGCACTTCGAGGAGCTGCTCTCGCACACCGGCCCCGACTCCTGGGAGGACGAGCATTTCGCGGCCCGTTTCGCCTTCTTCGGGCAGACGGAGCGCGAGGTGCGGATGCGGGTGCTGGAAGGCCGGCGCAGCCGGCTGGAGGAGCGGCTGGAGAAGATGCGGGCCTCGCTGGCCCGCACCCGCGAGCGCCTCGACGACTACACGCTTGAGCTGCAGCGGCACGGTATGGAGTCCGTGGAGCGCGAAGTGCGCTGGCTGAACGAGCTCATCGAGAGCGAGCGGTCGGGACGGGATCAGCGACGGTCCTCGCCCGGGAGCGAAGCTCAGCAGAACACCGCAGGAGAGACGGACGGCCTGCCCCGGCGCCGGGGTGACACCCCGCCGGATCCGTCCGACGACACCTCAAAGTGAGGCCCCCGCAGTTCCGCGGGTCCTCATCGGGAACATCCAAAACACACAGGGAGCAACCGGAATGGGTTCGGTTCGCGTAGCCATCGTCGGCGTGGGCAACTGCGCCGCCTCGCTGGTCCAGGGCGTCGAGTACTACAAGGACGCCGATCCGGCCGGCAAGGTGCCCGGTCTGATGCACGTCCAGTTCGGCGACTACCACGTGCGGGACGTCGAGTTCGTCGCCGCCTTCGACGTCGACGCGAAGAAGGTCGGTCTCGACCTCGCGGACGCCATCGGTGCCAGCGAGAACAACACCATCAAGCTCTGCGACGTGCCGAACTCCGGTGTCACCGTCCAGCGCGGCCACACCCACGACGGTCTCGGCAAGTACTACCGCCAGACCATCGAGGAGTCCACCGAGGCCCCGGTCGACATCGTCCAGATCCTCAAGGACCGCAAGGTCGACGTCCTGGTCTGCTACCTGCCCGTCGGTTCCGAGGTCGCCGCGAAGTTCTACGCGCAGTGCGCCATCGACGCCAAGGTCGCGTTCGTCAACGCCCTCCCGGTCTTCATCGCCGGCACCAAGGAGTGGGCGGACAAGTTCACCGAGGCCGGTGTCCCGATCGTCGGTGACGACATCAAGTCGCAGGTCGGCGCCACCATCACGCACCGTGTGATGGCGAAGCTCTTCGAGGACCGGGGCGTCATCCTGGACCGCACGATGCAGCTGAACGTCGGCGGCAACATGGACTTCAAGAACATGCTGGAGCGCGAGCGCCTGGAGTCCAAGAAGATCTCCAAGACGCAGGCCGTCACCTCCCAGATCCCCGACCGGGACCTCGGTGAGAAGAACGTCCACATCGGCCCGTCCGACTACGTGGCCTGGCTGGACGACCGCAAGTGGGCCTACGTCCGCCTGGAGGGCCGCGCGTTCGGTGACGTCCCGCTGAACCTGGAGTACAAGCTCGAGGTCTGGGACTCCCCGAACTCCGCCGGTGTCATCATCGACGCCCTGCGCGCCGCGAAGATCGCCAAGGACCGCGGTATCGGCGGCCCGATCCTCTCCGCGTCCTCCTACTTCATGAAGTCCCCGCCGGTTCAGTACTTCGACGACGAGGCCCGCGAGAACGTCGAGAAGTTCATCCGCGGCGAGGTCGCCAACTGACGCAGCCGGACAGGGAGCGGACGCACGGCACACCGCCGGGCGGCAACGCTCCTTGAGGCTCCGTACCGTTGAGGGTCCCCGGGCAGACTGCCCGGGGACCCTCAACGTATGTGACTCTTGATCGCATGGCCGTCGTCGGTGATCTGCGTGTTCTTCTGCGCCTTCGGGACTTCCGCCGCCTGCTGACGGTACGTGTCCTCTCCCAGTCGGCCGATGGCGTCTTCCAGGTGGCGTTGGCCGCCCATGTCGTCTTCTCACCCGAGAAACAGGCTTCGGCAGGTGCCATCGCCTCCGCGATGGCGGTGCTGCTGCTGCCCTACTCGTTCATCGGCCCCTTCGCCGGCGTCCTGCTGGACCGCTGGCCACGGCGCCAGGTCTTCCTGTACGGGAACCTGCTGCGGGCCGCGCTCGCGTGCTGCACCGCGCTCCTCGTACTCGGCTCGGTGCCCGACTGGCTCTTCTACGTCTCGGCGCTGTGCGTCACCGCCGTCAACCGCTTCGTCCTGGCCGGGCTCTCGGCCGCGCTGCCGCGCGTCGTCGACCGCGACCGGCTGGTGCTGGCCAACTCGATCTCACCGACCGCCGGAACGCTCGCGGCCACCGCGGGCGGCGGCCTCGCCTTCGTCGTACGGCTGCTGCTCGCGGACTCCGACGCCGCGGTGGTCCTGCTCGGCGCGGCGCTCTATCTCGCTTCTGCACTGGCCTCCCTGACCCTGAAGACCGAACTGCTCGGCCCGGACCGGCATGGGCCACGCGCCGGGCTGCGCGAGGCTCTGGCCACCACCGCACGGGGGCTGGCCGCCGGCCTGCGCCACCTCGCGGAGCGGAAGCCGGCGAGCCGGGTGCTGGCCGCCATGACCGCGATGCGCTTCTGCTACGGGGCGCTGACCGTGACGGTGCTGATGCTGTGCCGGCACGCCTGGACCGGGAGTGAGACCGAGGGCCTGGCCCTCCTCGGGCTGGCCGTGGGGGTCTCGGGGGCAGGGTTCTTCGCGGCGGCCGTGCTGACGCCCTGGGCCGCCGGGCGGCTCGGGCGGCTCCGCTGGATGGCGATGTGCGCGGCCGGTGCGGCCGTCCTGGAGCCCGCACTGGGGCTCTGGTTCGTTCCGCTGCCGATGCTGATCGCGGCCTTCGTCCTCGGACTGGTCACCCAGGGCGCGAAGATCGCGACGGACACCGTGGTGCAGACCTCGGTGGGGGACTCCTTCCGCGGACGCGTCTTCTCCCTCTACGACGTGCTGTTCAACGTCGCCTTCGTGGGCGCTGCCGCGGTGGCCGCCCTGCTGCTGCCGCCGGACGGGCGCTCGGCCCCGGTGGTGGTCGGTGTGGCGGTCGTCTACGCGGTCGTCGCCGCTCTGCTCTCCCGGTGGGCCCGGGCGCAGGAACCCACGCGTGAAGGCCGCTGTTTCACGTGAAACAGCGGCCTTGCCCTACGGATCACGGCCGTGTTTCACGTGAAACACGGCTCGCCCTCCCGTACGGCCGTCTCAGCTCTGCGTGGCCCACCACTCCTTGAGCTTCTCGACCGCCGCGTCGCGCTCCAGCGGGCCGTGTTCCAGCCGCAGCTCCAGCAGGAACGCGTACGCCTTGCCGATCACCGGTCCAGGGCCGATGTCCAGGACCTTCATGATCTCGTTGCCGTTCAGGTCGGGGCGGATCGCGTCCAGCTCCTCCTGCTCCTGCAACTGTGCGATGCGCTCCTCCAGCCCGTCGTAGGTCCGGGAGAGTGCCGCGGCCTTGCGCTTGTTCCGCGTGGTGCAGTCCGAGCGGGTCAGCTTGTGCAGCCGGTCCAGCAACGGGCCCGCGTCCCGCACGTACCGGCGGACCGCGGAGTCCGTCCACTCACCGTCGCCGTAGCCGTGGAAGCGCAGGTGCAGCTCCACCAGCTTCGAGACGTCCTTGACCATGTCGTTGGAGTACTTGAGCGCGGTCATCCGCTTCTTGACCATCTTGGCCCCCACCACTTCGTGGTGATGGAACGAGACGCGGCCGTCCTTCTCGAAGCGCCGGGTCCGCGGCTTGCCGATGTCATGGAGGAGCGCGGCCAGCCGCAGCGTCAGATCCGGGCCGTCCTGCTCCAGGTCGATGGCCTGCTCCAGCACGGTCAGCGAGTGCTCGTAGACGTCCTTGTGACGGTGATGCTCGTCACTTTCCAACCGCAGGGCGGGGAGTTCCGGCAGCACCCGCTGGGCCAGCCCCGTATCGACGAGCAGGGCCAGACCCTTGCGCGGCTGCGAGGAGAGCAGCAGCTTGTTGAGCTCGTCGCGGACCCGCTCGGCGGAGACGATCTCGATGCGTCCGGCCATCTCCGTCATGGCGGCGACCACGTCGGGGGCGACGTCGAAGTCGAGCTGGGCCGCGAAGCGGGCGGCGCGCAGCATCCGCAGCGGGTCGTCGGAGAACGACTCCTCGGGCGTTCCGGGGGTGCGCAGGACGCGGGCCGCCAGGTCGTCGAGGCCGCCGTGCGGGTCGACGAACTCCTTCTGCGGAAGCGCGACGGCCATCGCGTTGACCGTGAAGTCCCGGCGGACGAGGTCCTCCTCGATGGAGTCGCCGTAGGAGACCTCGGGCTTGCGCGAGGTCCGGTCGTACGCCTCCGACCGGTATGTGGTGACCTCGATCTGGTAGCCGTCCTTCTGGGCGCCCACGGTGCCGAAGGCGATCCCGACCTCCCAGACCGCGTCGGCCCACGGCCGGACGATCGTCAGCACGTCCTCGGGGCGGGCGTCGGTCGTGAAGTCCAGGTCGTTCCCGAGCCTGCCGAGGAGGGCGTCCCGGACCGATCCGCCGACCAGCGCGAGACCGAACCCGGCGTCCTGGAATCGGCGAGCGAGGTCGTCGGCGACCGGGGACACCCGCAGCAGTTCGCTGACTGCACGGTGCTGTACCTCGGTCAGGGCACGGGAGCTGTCTTCATTGGCGTTCGACACAACAGAAAAGGGTACGTGCCCGGACCGGCCCGGTCGCCCTGGTTACAACCCGCCCTGCGAGACTCTTCCGATCATGTAGCGAACTCCCCAGCACTTGGCACCCCCGTACATCGTTACCATGCGTGGACGCAACAACCGACAAGCATCGACACCAGCTGACGACGACGAGGGACGGGTAGGCGCGTGGCCGAGGCGGCAGACAATCAGGGGATCGCTCCCTCTCCTGCTCGCCGGTGGCTGCGGCGCACAGCCGCGCTGGTCACCGGCGCACCTCTCATCGCGGCCCTGCTGGCCGGACCGACCGCGTCGGCCACGCCCGCCGGCAGCACCACGAAGACCCCCACCGGGTCCAGAACGGTGGACGTGTCCCTGGACACCCTGGCTCCGAGCGCGCCGGTCAAGGGGGACACCCTGACCGTCTCCGGCACCCTCACCAACCGGGGCAAGGACACGATCACGGACGCCGAGGTCGACCTGCGGGTGGGTCCGCGGCTCCTGGGCCGGACGGAGATCGACAACACCGCCGGACGCACCGGATTCACGTTCGGCGCCGATCCCGCCCCGCTCGGCGGCGCGTACACGGTGAAGGTCGCGAAACTCCGCGCCGGCATCAGCCAGGACTTCACGCTGTCCGTCCCCGTCGGCAAACTGGGGCTCGGCGACGACGGGGTCTACCAGCTCGGTGTGTCGCTGTCGGGCCAGACCTCCCGTGCTCCGTACCAGCAGGTGCTGGGGATCGAGCGCACCTTCCTGCCCTGGCAGGAGGAGGAGCGCGACAGCAGGACGAAGCTCACCTATCTCTGGCCGCTGATCGCCTCGGCCCATGTCACCGCCGAGACGGGCACGGACGATCAGCAGACACCGGTGTTCTCGGACGACGGCCTGGCCGACGAGCTGGCCCCGGGCGGGCGGCTGGAGCAGATGGTCTCGCTGGGCAGCGAGCTGCCGGTGACCTGGGTCATCGATCCGGACCTGCTGGCCAGTGTCGACGCGATGACGGGGAACTACCGGGTCAAGGCCGGCGACACCACCGTCCCCGGGACCAACCAGGCCGTCGCCAAGAAGTGGCTCACCGCCCTGGAGGCCGCGGTGGCGGACGGAAAGGTCGTCGCGCTGCCGTTCGCCGACCCCGATCTGGCCTCCATCGCGCACCGCGCGAAGAACGTCTCCGGCACCTTGAGCCATCTGCAGACCGCCACCGAAGTGGCCGGGACGACCGTGCAGACCATCCTCCACGTGAAGCCGTCGACCGACTTCGCCTGGCCGGTCGACGGAGCCGTCGACCCGTCGATCGTCGATGTCGCCACCTCGGCCGGGGCCCACAAGGTGATCGCCCGCAGCGACAACCTCCGGGAGACCGACAACCTGCCGTACACGCCGACGGCCGCCCGGCCGATCGGCAACGGCACCACCGCGGTCGTCGCGGACGCCCGACTCTCCACGGCCTTCCAGGGCGACATGGCGAAGGCCGGCAAGTCCACCCTCGCCGTGCAGAAGTTCCTCGCCCAGACGCTCGCGCTGACCGCTCAGGACACCGACGAGGAGCGGAGCATCGTCGTCGCGCCGCAGCGGACGCCCTCGGTGGCCCAGGCCCAGTCGATGGCCCGCGCGCTCCAGGCGCTCGGCGACGAGCGCTGGACCCAGCCGCTGGGCCTGGTCGACGCGGCCGACGCGACGCCCGACGCCGGGGCGACGACGCGCGTCCCCCGGGCCTCCCAGTACCCGAAGAAGCTCCGCCGCCAGGAGCTGCCCACCCAGGCCTTCCAGGACATCAAGTCCACTCAGACCTCGCTCAACAACTTCCAGGTCATCCTGACGCAGCCCGAGCGGGTGGTGACCCCCTTCGGCAACGCGCTCAACCGCTCCATGTCGACGTCCTGGCGCGGTCGGCCGCTGGAGGCCCAGCTGTACCGGGACTCGGTGCGCGGCTACCTCCAGGACCTCGTCAACGAGGTCCAGCTCATCTCGAAGTCGGACGTCACCCTGTCCGGCCGCAGCGCCACGATCCCGGTGACCGTGCAGAACAGGCTGCTGCAGGGTGTGGACGGTCTGGTCCTGCGGCTCAGGTCGGAGAACGCCACACGGCTCAGGCTGAACGACGACGGAGCGGTGGCGGAGCAGCCGATCCGGATCGGCCCCGGCCACAGCCAGTCCGTGAAGTTCGACGCGGCGGCCAACGTCAACGGCCAGGTGCAGATGACGGCGCAGCTCTACACCGAGGACGGCACCCCGTACGGCAGCGCGATGACCTTCACCGTGAAGGTGTCCGAGCTCACCCCGACCGTGCTGCTGGTCATCGCGGGCGGGCTGCTGCTGCTGGTTCTCGCGGGCATCAGGATGTACGCCCACCGCAAGCGCGCCAACGCGGGCGGCGCACCCGGTGACGACGGCGGCGAACCGGAGCAGCCGAGTGACCCGACTCCGGACACCGGTCCGGAAAGCGGGGAGCCGTCGTCCTCGGGTGAGAAAGTGGAACGTTGAGCGATGTCTGTCGTGGCCGGTCGGCCGGGGACGATGAGGTGGGGTTTCGATGAACGCGCCGTACGACGGTGACCGCGGTCAGGGTGCGGGCGGAGCCGGGGCTTCCGGCGGGCCCCCGGTGCCTCCTCCGGGCCCCGGCCAGGCCCCGCCGCCCGACCCGTACCTGCAGGACGCCTACGACCGCGACCCCTATCGTGCCCAGGACCTGACCGCCCAGGACCCGGTCGCCGAGGCCCTGTACGACCGGGCCGCGCACCCGCCGCCGTCCCCCGGCACGTACCAGCAGCCCCACCCGCTCTACCAGCAGCCGGCCGCGGCCCAGTACCCGCCCGACCCGCGGCTCTGGGCCCAGACGCCTCCTCCCGAGCCCGACGGTCCCTCGCGGCACCTGCCGTACGGCGACCGTCCGGCGTCCACCCAGTTCGTCGGGGTGGACGACCTGGTCAGCCAGGCCTCGCGGAACGACGAGCAGCCGGACGCCTTCGCGCACCTCTTCCGGGACCAGGAGGGCCCCTCCGGCCCCGCTCCCGTTCCCCAGGAGCCCGAGCCCGCTCCGGCGCCCCCTCCGGCCAAGTCCGGCGGACGGGCCTCCGGGATACTGAAGTCGAGCGCCCTGATGGCGGCCGGCACGCTCGTCTCCCGCCTCACCGGTTTCGTCCGCAGCCTGGTCATCACCGCCGCGCTCGGTGCGGCGCTGCTCGGCGACAGCTACACCATCGCCTACACCCTGCCCACGATGATCTACATCCTCACCGTCGGCGGCGGTCTGAACTCGGTATTCGTCCCTCAGCTCGTCCGCTCCATGAAGGACGACGAGGACGGCGGCGAGGCGTACGCCAACCGCCTGCTGACCCTGGTCATGGTGACGCTCGGGGTGATCGTCGGCATCGCGGTCCTCGCCGCTCCGTGGCTGATCCACATGATGTCGCCGACGATCGCCCAGGACGCGGCGGCCGACAGTGTTGCCGTGACCTTCGCCCGGTACTGCCTGCCGACCATCTTCTTCATGGGCGTGCACGTCGTCATGGGCCAGATCCTCAACGCCCGCGGCAAGTTCGGCGCGATGATGTGGACCCCGGTCCTCAACAACATCGTGATGATCTTCACGTTCGGCATGTTCATCTGGGTCTACGGAACGTCCGCCGAATCCAGGATGGGCGTCCAGACCATCCCGCCGGAGGGCGTGCGGCTGCTGGGCATCGGCACCCTGCTCGGACTGGTCGTCCAGGCCCTGGCGATGATTCCGTACCTGCGCGAGGCCGGCTTCCGGTTCCGTCCGCGCTTCGACTGGAAGGGCCACGGGCTCGGCAAGACGGTCAGGCTCGCCAAGTGGACCGTTCTGTTCGTGCTGGCCAACCAGGCCGGCGTGATCGTCGTCACGCAGCTCGCGACGTCGGCGGGGAAGCTGTCCGGCAAGGACGGCACCGGCTTCCTCGCCTACTCCAACGCCCAGCTGATCTGGGGCATGCCGCAGGCGATCATCACCGTCTCGGTCATGGCCGCCCTGCTGCCCCGGATCTCCCGCGCCGCCCATGACAACGATCCCGGCGCCGTCCGGGACGACATCTCGCAGGGACTGCGGAACTCGGCCGTCGCGATCGTGCCGGTGGCCTTCTCTTTCCTCGCGCTCGGCCTGCCGATGTGCACCCTGCTGTACGCCTCCGCCGGAACCGAGGCCGCCCGCTCCATGGGCTTCATCCTGATGGCCTTCGGCCTCGGCCTGATCCCGTACTCCGTGCAGTACGTGGTCCTGCGCGGCTTCTACGCGTACGAGGACACCCGCACGCCCTTCTACAACACAGTGATCGTGGCCGCGGTCAACGCCGCCGTCTCGGCCCTCTGCTACGTGGTCCTGCCGGCCCGCTGGGCCGTGGTCGGGATGGCTGCCGCGTACGGGCTCGCCTACGCCGTCGGCGTGGGTGTCGCCTGGCGGCGGCTGCGCAACCGCTTGGGCGGGGACCTGGACGGCGCCCATGTCGTACGGACCTACGCCCGGCTGTGCCTGGCGGCGGTCCCGGCAGCGGTTCTCGGTGGCGGGGCGGGCTTCGCCGTCCTGGCCGGGCTCGGCGACGGGGCCCTCGGTTCGCTGGCCGCGCTGATCTTCGGCGGAGCCGTGCTGCTCGGAGTCTTCTTCGTCGCCGCCAAGCGGATGCGGATCGAGGAGATCAACGGCATGGTCGGCATGGTCAGGGGGCGGCTCGGCCGCTGAGTGGACACCGGCCGCACAACCATCACCGCCCCTGGCGTGTCGTGCATAGCGCCGGAGTGTGGGCACAATTGGCGTAACTGTGCAGAGCTGGCTGGCATCGCGCAACGGATGGGGAGGCAGGAACGACGGTGGCGGAACGTAGCACGGCTGCCGTCGACGTGGCCGACAACAGCGGCGATGAGCCGTTGGCCGCCAAGGCGGACGAAACCACGGCCGACGGGACGACGGAAGCCCAGGACACCGCAGGCGCGAAGCCGCAGGACACGGATGGTGAACGAGTCGGTTCCGAGACCTCCCTGGACGCCCCCGATCTGCACAGCGGGCACAAGCTCGCCAAGCGCTACCGGCTGGAGGAGTGCGTCACCCGGCTGGACGGATTCAGCAGCTGGCGTGCCGTCGACGAGAAGCTTCGTCGTGCGGTGGGCGTCCACCTGCTCCCCGCCGATCACTCCCGCGCCCGCTCCGTGCTGGCCGCGGCCCGTTCCGCCGCACTGCTCGGCGACCCGCGCTTCGTGCAGGTGCTGGACGCGGTCGAGGAGGACGACCTCGTCTACGTCGTCCACGAATGGCTGCCCGACGCCACCGAGCTCACCTCGCTGCTGGCCGCGGGCCCGATGGACGCGCACGACGCCTACCAGCTCGTCAGCCAGGTCTCCCAGGCCATGGCTGCGGCGCACCGCGAGGGCCTCTCCCATCTGAGGCTCACCCCCGGGGCGGTACTGCGGAGCTCGACCGGCCAGTACCGGATCCGTGGCCTCGCGGTGAACGCCGCCCTGCGCGGCATCACCGCCGAGCGCCCCCAGCGGACCGACACCGAGGCGATCGGCGCGCTGCTCTACGCCGCGCTGACCCACCGCTGGCCGTACGAGAACGACGCGTACGGCATGGCCGGGCTGCCCAAGGGCGTCGGTCTACTCGCTCCCGACCAGGTACGGGCCGGTGTTCACCGCGGTCTCTCCGAGCTGGCGATGCGCGCACTCGCCAACGACGGCGCCACCGCCTCCCGGCAGGAGCAGCCCTGCACCACGCCGGACGAGCTGGCCAAGGCCGTGGCGGCGATGCCCCGCATCCGTCCGCCGGAGCCGGTCTTCACCGCGCCCCCGGAGTACCAGCGGACCGCTTACCAGCAGGGAACCTACGGCCGTCCGCAGACCGGCCCCGCAGCCGCGCCCGCGCCTGTCACCGTGCCTCCCCCGCCGCTGCAGAGCCGCAGCGGCAAGGTCCTCAAGTGGGCCGTGTCCGCGTTGCTCATCGCCGCGCTGGGCCTCGGCAGCTGGCAGCTCGCCGAGACGCTCATCAGCCGCATCAAGGGTTCGGGCGCCGACGAGACCACGCAGACCCCGCCCAAGGACGGCGGCGAGAAGGCCCCGGCCCCGCCCAAGCCGTTGCGGATCGCGAGTGCGACGGAGTTCATGCCCAACGGCTCGGGGATGAAGCAGGAGGATGCCCCGAAGGCCATCGACGGCGACGCCGGCACCGCGTGGGTGACCTATCGCTACCAGGGCTTCGCGAACTTCGGGAACCTGCCGGCCCGCAAGGACGGAAGCGGCATAGTCGTCGACCTCGGCAGCGTCCAGGACGTCTCCGCCGTCGAGGTCCGGATGTACCGCAGCGGGCAGAAGGCGGAGGTGCTCGCGGCCGGTGCCGACGCCTCCGCTCCCTCGGCCCTCGCGGACTTCCCCCAGCGCCTCACGCCGCTGGGATCCACGGGGAGCGAGCTGAAGCAGACCTTGGACAAGCCGGTACGGACCCGCTACGTCCTGGTCCACATCACCGAGCTGCCGCCCGACGGCACGGGTGGTTACCGCGGCGGGATCTCGGAGATCTCCGTACTCAAGTGACACGAAGGCCGGTGAGCGCATGTCTCACCGGCCTTTCGCGTGTCCGGGCTTCCGGCAACCCCGCTTTGCTCCGTACCGGTCGGTGTTCTTCCGCACCCTGCCCCGCCTTCTCGAATCGTGATAGACAGACGCACCGTGACGCAGTGAAAGGGAGGGAGGGGAGGTGGCCGCCGAGCCGTCGGAACCACTCAGCGACTCAGACCTCCTCGCTCGCCATGTGGCCGGAGAACCGGACGCTTTCGGCGAGCTCGTACGGCGCCACCGTGATCGGCTGTGGGCCGTGGCGATACGGACCCTGGGCGACCGGGAGGAGGCCGCGGACGCCGTCCAGGACGCGTTGGTCTCCGCCTTCCGGTCCGCCCACACCTTCCAGGGCCGGTCCGCCGTCACCACCTGGCTGCACCGCATCACCGTCAACGCCTGCCTGGACCGGGCCCGTAAGGCGGCCACCCGCCGGACCGCCCCGGTCGACGACGCCCAACGGTTCGAGCAGCTTCTCGAACCGCACGAATCCGCAGAGGCACCGGCGGAACGTCAGGACCTCCACCGTGAGCTGCTGGCCGCGCTCGCCACTCTCCCCACCGATCAGCGGGCCGCGCTCGTCCTGGTCGACATGCAGGGCTATCCGGTGGCCGAGGCTGCCCGCATCCTCGACGTTCCGACGGGCACCGTGAAGAGCCGCTGCGCCCGCGGTCGGGCCCGGCTGGCTCCGCTCCTGTCCCACCTGCGCAGCGAGGTCTCGGGAAGCGACGGGACCGCGACGAGAAGGAACCGGACGGCGTGCTCCGCCGTCCCACCGCCATCGGGGCCGAGAGACGCGGACACAAGCGATCCCGCTGTAGTGAAGGGCGGAGGTGGGCGAACATGACATCGACGACCGGCACGACCCAGCATCCGGATGTCACGGAGATCTCCGACCTGACCGAGGGCCTGCTCCCTCAGCCACGCGCGGCGGAGGTACGCGACCACGTCGACGGCTGCGAGCTGTGCGGCGAGGTCCACACCTCCCTCACCGAGATCCGCGAACTACTCGGCGCCGTCTCGGCACCGCCGCGCATGCCGGATGATGTCGCCGCCCGTATCGATGCTGCGCTCGCCGCGGAGGCGACACATGTTTCACGTGAAACGAAACCCTCTGTTTCACGTGAAACAGAGCTACCGGCGAGCCAGAAGCAGAGGGGGGAGACAGCTCCCACGGACCGTCCCGCAGGCCGCCCCCGGGCCACCACCGGCCCCGGCCGCCGCCCCGTGCGGCGCCGTCGCCGTGCTGTACTCGGCGCTGCGCTCGGGGCAGCCGTGGTCGGTGTGAGCGTCCTGATGCTGCAGAGCGTCCAGTCGTCCCCTGACTCCTCGGCGGTCAAAGCGGCTGACCACCGGACCGAGCCTGGAAAGGCCGCCAGTGGCGACTTCTCGGAGTCCACGCTCGAAGGCCGGGTCCAGTCGCTTCTGCGGAGCTCCGCCGCGGAACAGCCGAAGTCGGCAGAGGGTTCGGACTCCGGGAAGAAGGCGCCGTCCGGCGAGTCCCGGGCAACGACCCAGACGCCGCTGCGCGCCTCTACCGTCCCCGTTCCTCCCTGCGTGGAGCAGGGCACCGGGCGCAATGCCCCGGCGCTCGCCCTGGAGCAAGGAACCTACGAAGGAACGGCCGCCTTCCTGGTGGTCCTGCCCCATCCGTCCGACGCCGACCAAGTGCAGGCGTACGTGGTGGACGCCTCCTGTGTCCACGACGCGCCCACGCGCAGGGGCACACTCCTGCTGACCCATACATACGCGCGCCCCTGAACAGCGCACGAACGCCACCTCGGCACGGTGGGAATGCATCCCCCGTAGGATCCGTTGGGTGGGGTGAGAGTCGTTGAACCGGCCCCAGTAGGCGTGGACAGTAGGCAGTCTGCAGAGACGAGGAAGAAACCCGTGAGCGACGTCCGTAACGTGATCATCATCGGCTCCGGCCCCGCGGGCTACACGGCCGCCCTTTACACCGCCCGCGCCTCACTGAAGCCGCTGGTATTCGAGGGTGCCGTCACCGCCGGTGGCGCCCTGATGAACACCACCGACGTGGAGAACTTCCCGGGCTTCCAGGACGGGATCATGGGCCCCGAGCTCATGGACAACATGCGCGCCCAGGCCGAGCGCTTCGGCGCCGAGCTCGTCCCCGACGATGTCGTCGCCGTGGACCTCACGGGCGACATCAAGACGGTCACCGACACGGCCGGTACGGTCCACCGCGCCAAGGCCGTCATCGTGACGACCGGTTCCCAGCACCGCAAGCTCGGCCTGCCCAACGAGGACGCTCTCTCCGGACGGGGTGTCTCCTGGTGCGCCACCTGTGACGGCTTCTTCTTCAAGGACCAGGACATCGCCGTGGTCGGTGGCGGAGACACGGCGATGGAGGAGGCGACCTTCCTCTCCCGCTTCGCCAAGTCGGTCACGATCGTCCACCGTCGTGACACGCTGCGCGCCTCGAAGGCGATGCAAGAGCGCGCCTTCGCCGACCCGAAGATCAAGTTCGCCTGGGACAGCGAGGTGGCCGAGGTGCACGGCGACCAGAAGCTCTCCGGTCTGACCCTCCGGAACACCAAGACCGGTGAGACCTCCGAGCTCGCGGTGACCGGACTGTTCATCGCCGTGGGCCACGACCCGCGCACCGAACTCTTCAAGGGCCAGCTCGACCTCGACGAGGAGGGCTACCTCAAGGTCGACGCCCCCTCGACGCGCACCAACCTGACCGGTGTCTTCGGCGCCGGTGATGTCGTCGACCACACCTACCGGCAGGCCATCACCGCTGCCGGCACGGGCTGCTCCGCCGCTCTTGACGCCGAGCGCTTCCTCGCCGCGCTCGCCGACGACGAGAAGGCCGCCGCGGCCACCGCCTGAACCACGCCTCTTACCCCACACACCCCAAGCAGTTAAGGAGGACGCCGTGGCCGGCGCCCTGAAGAACGTGACCGACGATTCCTTCGACGAGGACGTCCTCAACAGCAAGAAGCCCGTGCTGGTGGACTTCTGGGCCGCCTGGTGCGGACCGTGCCGTCAGATCGCGCCGTCCCTGGAGGCGATCGCCGCCGAGTACGGCGACCAGATCGAGATCGTCAAGCTCAACATCGATGAGAACCCGGCCACGGCCGCCAAGTACGGCGTGATGTCCATCCCGACCCTGAACGTCTACCAGGGTGGCGAGGTCGCGAAGACCATCGTGGGTGCCAAGCCGAAGGCCGCGATCCTCCGCGACCTGGAGAGCTTCATCGGCCAGTAAGGGCGATGTTTCACGTGAAACGGGTCCACCCCTTCGCGGGGGTGGACCCGTTTCACGTTTCCTCGTTCTTCCCGGTCACAGCGGTCGCAGCACGGGTTCCTTCTGTACCGCACCCAGGAGCCGGTCCAGGGCCAGCTCGACGTCTTCCTTCCAGGACAACGTGGTCCGCAGCTCCAGCCGCAGCCTCGGATGAACAGGGTGCGGCCGCACGGTCTTGAAACCGACCGCCAGCAGATGATCCGCAGGAAGCAGGCAGGCCGGTCTCTCCCACCGGGCATCACCGAAGGCCTCGATCGCTTTGAACCCCCGGCGCAGCAGGTCCTTGGCGACGGACTGCACCACCACCCGGCCAAGCCCCTGCCCCTGAAAGCCCGGGACGATCCAGGCGGTCATCAGCTGGACCGCGTCGGGGGAGACGGGACTGGTGGGAAACGCGGTCGACCGTGGCACATAGGCCGGTGGCGCGTAGAGGACGAAGCCGACCGGGACATCGTCGACGTAGACGACGCGGCCGCACGACCCCCACTCCAGGAGAACGGCCGAGATCCAGGCTTCCTTCGCCAGTTCGGGAGTGCCGGCCTTCACCGCGGCTTCTCCGCTGACCGGATCGAGCTCCCAGAACACGCAGGAGCGACAGCGTCTGGGAAGGTCGGAGAGATTGTCCAGTGTGAGCGGTACGAGTCGGCGCCCCATGAAGGCTGTTCCTCGCTTCCGTCGCCCGCCGCGTCGCGTGCGACCATCGGTGCACTCCGTTCACTGCGTGCACAGCCCCTGCCGAGGTGTACCAACTCGGATGGGCCATACCAGAACGCATCGTATCCACCCACGGATGCAGTCAACACCGAGACAGAGCAAAGGGCGGGCCGCAGTCCGGTAACCACCGGCACACAGCCCGCCCCCTGGCTCACCGGCCGGGATCAGCCCTCGTCCTCCGCAGTGAGGTCCGCGTCGGATTCCTTGGCCTTCTCCGCAGCGGCTTCTTCGACGGACTCCTCCGAGAGACTCCGTTCCAGAACCCGCCCTTCGCCCGGTGCAAGGCTGCAGAGGATGCGGTCCAGGTCCTCCATGGAGGCGAACTCGACGACGATCTTCCCCTTCTTCTGACCGAGGTCGACCTTCACCCTCGTCTCGAAGCGGTCCGACAGCCGCGTGGCCAGCTCGGAGAGCGCGGGCGAAACCCGGCCGCCGGCCCGCGGCCCCTTCGGCTTCGCCCGGCTCTTGTCGGGGCCGGAGCCCATGAGCGTCACGATCTCTTCGACCGAGCGCACCGAGAGCCCCTCGGCCACAATGCGATGGGCCAGCCGATCCTGCTCCTCCAAATCGGCAACGGGCAACAGGGCCCGCGCATGACCGGCGGAGAGAACCCCGGCCGCGACCCTCCGCTGCACCGGCGCGGCCAGCTTCAGCAGGCGCAGTGTGTTCGAGACCTGCGGACGGGAACGTCCGATCCGGTCGGCCAGCTGGTCATGGGTGCACTTGAAGTCCTTGAGCAGCTGGTCGTACGCGGCCGCCTCCTCCAAGGGGTTCAGCTGGGCCCGGTGCAGGTTCTCCAGGAGAGCGTCCAGGAGAAGCTTCTCGTCGTCGGTGGCCCGGACGATCGCCGGAATCCGCTTCAGCTCCGCCGCCTGGCAGGCCCGCCAACGCCGCTCGCCCATGATGAGCTCGTAGCGCTCCGGCCCCACCTTCCGTACGACGACGGGCTGGAGGAGACCCACCTCCTTGATGGAGGTCACCAGCTCCGCCAGCGCGTCCTCGTCGAACACCTCGCGGGGCTGCCGGGGATTCGGGCTGATGGCACCCACCGGAATCTCGGCGAAGTACGCCCCGGCCGGTCCCACCGTCTCAGCGGCCGCTTCGGAATCCAGAACCGGCGCGCTCGGCTCCGGCACCACTGGAACAGTGCCGAACGCGGCCAGCCTCGCCGCAGCCGCGCCCCGTTCCTCCGTGATCGTGGGCCCCGTCCCCGCAGCGGCCTGTCCCGCTCCGGTGGACGCCACCTGGTTCCCCTGCGGAGCAGCGGGGATCAGCGCACCCAGCCCACGCCCCAGCCCTCTTCGACGCTCGCTCACTGAATCCCCTCCGAAATACTCTGCTGGCTGTTTCCGCTGCCCGGCGGGGCATGCTGGGCCTCGTAATGGATACCGACGCCCCGCAGGGCGATCTCGCGTGCCGCTTCGAGGTACGACAGCGATCCGCTGGAACCCGGGTCGTAGGTCAGCACGGTCTGCCCGTAGCTGGGTGCCTCCGAGATCCGCACCGACCGCGGAATGTTGGTGCGGAGCACCTCCTTGCCGAAGTGGCTCCGCACCTCCTCGGCGACCTGGGAGGCAAGCCTGGTCCGGCCGTCGTACATGGTGAGCAGGATCGTCGAGACATGGAGGTCGGGGTTGAGGTGTCCCCGCACCAGATCCACGTTGCGCAGCAGCTGCCCGAGCCCTTCCAGCGCGTAGTACTCGCACTGGATGGGGATCAGTACCTCGGCACCGGCGACCAGAGCGTTGACGGTCAGCAGCCCGAGCGACGGCGGGCAGTCGATGAGGATGTAGTCCAGCGGCTGCTCGTATGCCTGGATCGCCCGCTGGAGTCGGCTCTCCCGCGCCACCAGGGACACCAGCTCGATCTCCGCACCGGCGAGGTCGATCGTGGCAGGCGCACAGAAGAGTCCCTCGACGTCCGGAACCGGCTGGACCACCTCGGAGAGCGGCCTGCTGTCCACCAGCACGTCATAGATGGAGGGAACCTCGGCGTGGTGGTCGATCCCCAGCGCCGTAGAGGCGTTCCCCTGCGGGTCGAGGTCGACCACCAGAACGCGGGCGCCGTGCAGCGCGAGCGAAGCGGCAAGGTTGACCGTCGTGGTCGTCTTGCCGACTCCGCCCTTCTGGTTGGCCACCACCATGACGCGCGTCCGGTCAGGGCGGGGCAGCCCCGCACCGGCGCGGCCAAGGGCCTCGACCGCCAGCTGGGCCGCTCGACCGATGGGTGTGTCGTCCATCGGCGGCGGTGTTTCACGTGAAACACCGTCCCCCGCCGATTCGGTTCGGGGACCGGGGACCGGATCGGTCATCGGTCCCGCGATGTTGGCGTCGGACCGCAAGGATTCACTCTCCTCGACTTCAGGCTCGCAATGAAGAGAGCCTGCCATGCTTTCGGGGTCGTGAACCAGCGAGGCCCGCTCTTCTGTGGATGAATCCACTTCTGTGGACAACTCCGTAGCCCTAACGGGTCTGCGATGCCGAGGCGCGGCGGTCTCGCCGCCGCGGCCGATGATCCCTTGCAGCAGAGAGCGACGTTTCACGTGAAACACGATGCCCCTGCGGCCAGACCGCAGGGGCACGACACTCCGCAGCCGGTTCAGCGACGGCGCCTCGCGCGGCTCGTCCTCGCCGCCTTGGCCCGCTTCGCCGCGAACCGCACACCGCCAGGGCTCTCGCCGACGACCACCCGCACCACCGTGGACATCGGATCGACGACGCCCTCTCCGACGTGCAGCACCTCGGTCTCCTCCACGCCGAGCTTGCTCAGGGCGGCACGGGCTCCGTTGATCTCCTCCTCGGCGGTGTCCCCCTTGAGCGCCAGCATCTCGCCGTACGGGCGCAGCAGCGGAACACCCCAGCCGGCCAGCCGGTCGAGCGGGGCAACGGCACGGGCCGTCACCACATGTACCGGCTGGAGCGAGCCCAGAACCTCTTCGGCCCGACCACGTACCACCGTTACATGGTCCAGGCCGAGCAGCTCCACGACCTCCTGGAGGAAGTTGGTGCGCCGGAGCAAGGGCTCCAGCAGAGTGATCTTGAGGTCCGGGCGCACCAGAGCGAGCGGGATGCCGGGAAGGCCCGCGCCGGAGCCCACATCGCACACCGTGACCCCTTCGGGCACGACCTCGGAGAGCACCGCGCAGTTCAACAGGTGCCGCTCCCACAACCTCGGCACCTCACGCGGGCCGATCAGCCCTCGCTTCACTCCGGCATCGGCCAGCAGCTCGGCGTACCGGACGGCCTCCGGGAAGAACTCACCGAAAACCGCCCGCGCCCCTGGGGGTGCCTCGGGAAGCTCTACTTCCGTCGTCACGGGGACCGTCCTTCCATACGCACTACCGCGCTGTGGGTGGCTGACTATCAGGCTGACAAAGATCGGCCCCGCCTGCGAACAGACGGGGCCGACGGAACCGGGGTCCGGTCAGGCCGGGAGGACGACGACGAAGCGCTCCGGCTCCTCGCCCTCGGACTCGCTGCGCAGACCGGCGGCCGCGACCGCGTCGTGGACGACCTTGCGCTCGAACGGCGTCATCGGGTCCAGCTTCACCGGCTGACCGGTGCTCTTGACCTCGTCCGCGGCCTTGGCGCCCAGCGCGGCGAGCTCCGCCCGCTTCTTGGCCCGGAAGCCCGCGATGTCCAGCATCAGTCGGCTGCGGTCCCCGGTCTCCCGGTGGACGGCCAGCCGCGTCAGCTCCTGGAGCGCCTCCAGCACCTCACCGTCGCGGCCCACGAGCTTCTGCAGTTCACGTGCCGAATCGCTGATGATCGAGACCGCGGCCCGGTCCGCCTCGACGTCCATGTCGATGTCGCCGTCGAGATCGGCGATGTCGAGCAGGCCCTCGAGGTAGTCCGCTGCGATCTCACCCTCCTGCTCAAGGCGGGTCAGGGTGTCGCTGCCCTCAGCGGCCGTGGAGGTGGTGCCTTCCGTCACGGATGGACTCCTTCTTACTTCTTGGACGGGTGCTTGGGCCGCTGCGGGCCCTTGCGCTGTCCGGACTTGGCTTGGCGTGAGGAGCCGGACGAAGCCCTGCTCGGCGTCCTGGGCTTCTCGTCCTGCTGGGGCTTCTCGTCCTGCTTCTGGAGGGAAGTCTTGGACGTGGCGGAACCCGCGTCCTTGGCACCCGGCTGCGCGGAACCGGTCTGGCGCTGGGCCTTGGACTGGCGCTTGGGCTGCTGACGCCGCTGCGCCCCGCTCTCCGCCTCGGCGGCCGCGGTGTCGCTCTTTGCCACCGTGCCGTCCTCCTGGGCGACGAGGCCCAGCTTGGCCAGCCCGGTGACGAACTTCCGCTCGATGTCGTTGCGGTCCGGTCCCTTGGCCACGATCCGCTTGATGGTGTTGCGCCGGGTCCGGCCGCGGACCTCTCCGTGCGCGGTGACGCTCTTCAGCAGACGGGTCAGGTACTGGTCCTGCGCCTTGCTCCCCGGGGTCGGGTTCTGGTTGATCACGTACATCTGCTGACCCATGGTCCAGACGTTGGTGGTCAGCCAGTAGACGAGGACGCCGACGGGGAAGTTGATGCCCATGACGGCGAAGATCACCGGGAAGATGTACATCAGCATCTTCTGCTGGCTCATGTACGGCGTCTTGACCGTCAGGTCGACGTTCTTCGTCATCAGCTGGCGCTGGGTGAAGAACTGCGAGGCCGACATCATCACGATCATGATCGCGGTGACGACCCGGACGTCGGTCAGGGAGGCACCGAGAGCGGCGACGTCCTCGGTGCTGTTCATGAACTTGGCGGCGAGCGGTGCACCGAAGATGTGGGCCTGCCGGGCGCTGTCGAGCAGCGTCTGGTCGATGACACCGATCTTCTTGTTCGAGGCGATGGCCGACAGCACGTGGTACAGCGCGAAGAAGAAGGGCGACTGCGCCAGGATGGGAAGGCACGAGGAGAGCGGGTTGGTGCCCGTCTCCTTGTACAGCTTCATCATCTCTTCGGACTGACGCTGCTTGTCGCTCTTGTAGCGCTCCTGGATCGCCTTCATCTTCGGCTGGAGCACCTGCATGTTGCGGGTCGACTTGATCTGCTTGACGAACAGCGGGATCAAGCAGATCCGGATCAGCACCACCAGGGACACGATGGACAGGCCCCAGGCCCACCCGGTGTCAGGACCGAAGATCGCCCCGTACAACTTGTGGAACTGGACGATGACCCATGAGACGGGCCAGGTGATAAAGCTGAACAGACTGGCAATCGTGTCCACTAATCAGGCTCCTTGAGCATTGGGCGAAGTCTCTGCGGCCTTGCTCGGGGTTTCGGAGTCCGGTCCCCGGTCAGGCGCATCAGCGGCGGAGTCCCCGCCCTTGCCACCGCGCATGGCATTACGCAGGAGCTCATGCCAACGCGGACGTTTGCGTGGTGGAACATAGTCCACGCCACCGGGTGACCACGGATTGCACCGCAGGATGCGCCAAGCCGTCAGCGCGGTTCCCTTGATCGCTCCGTGCCGGTCGATCGCCGTAAATCCATAGTGGGAACACGACGGGTAGTAACGACACACAGGCCCGAGAAGCGGGCTGATCGTCCACTGGTACAGCTTGATCAGAGCCAGCAACGGGTACTTCATCGCGCGCCCCCTCCCAGCAGCCGCTGAAGAGCGGCGTCCAGGTCTCGGGCCAGCTGTTCATGGTCGGCGTCGCCCGCTCCGGGCAGCGCTCGTACGACAACCAGGCTACCGGGGGGCAGCATGGCGAGCCGTTCGCGGACCAGATGGCGAAGCTTCCGCTTGACCGCTGTGCGTACGACCGCTCCACCCACGGCTTTGCTGACAACGAAACCCGCACGCGGCGGGGGAGCGATCTCCCCAGTCGCGTGCGGGTCCGTTGCACCGCTGCGTAGATGGACGACGAGAAGCGGGCGGCCGGCCCTGCGTCCTCGGCGTACTGCGGTCGCGAAGTCCTCGCGCCGCCTCAGCCGATTCTCGGTAGGCAGCACGTCATGACCTGTTAAAGCGATCAGGCGGACAGGTTGGCGCGACCCTTGCCACGGCGGGACGCGAGGATCGCGCGGCCGGCACGGGTACGCATGCGCAGCCGGAAGCCGTGGGTCTTCGCGCGACGACGGTTGTTCGGCTGGAAGGTGCGCTTGCTCACTAGGGGGCTCCAGAAATGACTCGTGTGTTGGCGGGACATCGCCTGGCTGTCACCGTGCGCCCACGAGAGACTCGCGTAAACGCTCTAGTGCACCGCTTCACAATCACAGATCGTGATCTTTGCCCATCGGAGGCAGGCGGCAGCAGCCATCGACAACTCGACCTGGTCACGGTACGCGCGGCGGCGCCATCCGGTCAAACCGGCCTCCTGGGACCCTCCGCTGTGCACAGGCTGTGGACAACAACTTGAACGACGCGGGTCGCCCTGACTACCGTGGCTGAGTTCCGGTCTTTTCTTCCTGCCTGCCGGTCCCCACCCGTCCCGTCCCGAGAACCACATATTCGTGGGACCAGCGAGAGAGCGTGCCCTGTGGCTGACGTACCTGCCGATCTTGCCGCAGTGTGGCCGCGCGTGCTCGAGCATCTTCTCGGGGAAGGCCAACAGGGGATCGAGCCGAAGGACAAGCAGTGGATCGAGCGCTGCCAGCCGCTCGCGCTGGTCGCCGACACCGCACTGCTCGCCGTCCCGAACGAATGGGGCAAGCGCGTCCTGGAGGGCCGGCTCGCCCCGCTCATCAGCGAGACGCTGAGCCGGGAGTGCGGTCGCCCGATCCGCATCGCGATCACCGTCGACGACTCCGCGGGGGAACCGCAGAGCCCGCCCGCGCCCCCGATGCACCAGCCCCAGCAGCACCGCTACCAGGGGCCGCAGCACGATGAGCGCCCCCATGACGAGCGCCAGCGCGGCGACGCGTACGACGGCTACGGGCACCGCCCCTCCGACGACGGCATGCCGACCGGCCGCCCCGCCTATCCGGAGTACCAGCAGCAGCGCCCCGAGCCCGGAGCGTGGCCGCGCACCGGGGAGGACCTCTCCTGGCAGCAGCCCCGGCTCGGCGGTTTCCAGGACCGCGAGGCCCCCTCGGAGCAGTGGCGCGATCCGTACGGCGGGCGGCCCCAGCACGACTACCGCCCGCAGCCGCCCGAGCGCCAGGGGTACGAGCCGCAGCAGCCCGAGCGGCAGAGCTACGAGCCGCCGTCGGCCGAGCGGTCCGGTTACGAGCCGCAGCCCGAGCGGCAGGGGTACGAGCCGCAGCGCTCCGACGCCCATGACCTGCCGGACGCCCAGCCGCAGCACCGCCCGGGCGCCGGTACCGGCCGCCCCGCCGGCATGCCCGGCCCGATGGGATCGCAGTCCGCGCCCACGCCCGGTGCGGGAGAGCCGGCGGCCAGGCTGAACCCGAAGTACCTCTTCGACACCTTCGTCATCGGGGCGTCCAACCGGTTCGCGCACGCCGCGGCGGTCGCGGTCGCCGAGGCCCCCGCCAAGGCGTACAACCCGCTCTTCATCTACGGGGAGTCCGGGCTCGGCAAGACCCACCTGCTGCACGCGATCGGTCACTACGCCCGCAGCCTCTACCCGGGGACCCGGGTGCGGTACGTGAGTTCTGAGGAGTTCACCAACGAGTTCATCAACTCGATCCGCGACGGCAAGGGCGACACCTTCCGCAAGCGCTACCGCGACGTGGACATCCTGCTCGTCGACGACATCCAGTTCCTGGCGAGCAAGGAGTCGACGCAGGAGGAGTTCTTCCACACCTTCAACACGCTCCACAACGCCAACAAGCAGATCGTGCTCTCCTCCGACCGGCCGCCCAAGCAGCTGGTGACCCTGGAGGACCGGCTGCGCAACCGGTTCGAGTGGGGGCTGACCACCGATGTGCAGCCGCCCGAGCTGGAGACGCGCATCGCGATCCTCCGTAAGAAGGCGGTGCAGGAGCAGCTCAACGCCCCGCCGGAGGTGTTGGAGTTCATCGCCTCCCGTATCTCCCGGAACATCAGGGAGCTGGAGGGGGCGCTGATCCGGGTCACGGCCTTCGCCAGTCTCAACCGGCAGCCGGTGGACCTCGGACTGACCGAGCATGTGCTGAAGGACCTGATCCCGGGCGGTGAGGACGCGGCTCCGGAGATCACGGCGGGGGCCATCATGGCCTCGACCGCCGACTACTTCGGTCTCACGGTGGACGACCTCTGCGGAACCTCGCGCAGCCGCGTGCTGGTGACGGCCCGCCAGATCGCCATGTACCTCTGCCGCGAGCTGACCGACCTCTCGCTGCCCAAGATCGGTGCGCAGTTCGGCGGCCGGGACCATACGACGGTGATGCACGCGGACCGGAAGATCCGCGCGCTGATGGCGGAGCGGCGCTCCATCTACAACCAGGTCACCGAGCTCACCAACCGCATCAAGAACGGCTGACGGGCCGCCACCACGGCCTGGCCGCAAGGCCGAAGGGCGCCCGGAGAACCCCGCAAGGGGTTCTCCGGGCGCCCTTCCCGTTGTCCGGCCAGAGGCAACCGCCCCGAGCCGCCCGGCCCTGCTCGGAACGGCGCCCGCCACAGCGTTCAGCGCTGACCGCAGCCCACCCGGAGAGCGTTCGAGAGCCGACCACACGTCGTCCGGAGGGAGACCGGAAGGAGCCCGGAGCGCGCTCGCGGGCCGTCCGGAGGACGTTCGCAGGGCGTCCCGAGTGCGTTCGCGGGGCGTCCGGAGCCGTTCGACGACCGTCGTGAACCGCCCGGCCCCGGCGGCTCTGTTCGAATACCTCCCGCTGACCAGCGGTTCTCCACAGATCTGGGGAGTTTTCCCCTTCCACAGCCTGGGGATCGGGAAGTTGTCCATATTGCGTCCACAGGGGCGACTGCCGATACTCCATCAGGCCAGGTCAAGCACCTGGGGATTTGTGGCCAACCACAATCCACAGGCTGTGGAAAAAATCTTCGTCCACAGGGCGTGGATGATGTTGTCCACCGCCGACCCACAGTCCCGGCCGCCTTGTCCCCAGCTTCGCGCCGCTTCTCCACATCTCTGTCCACTGTTCGGCAACACGAGGGCGCCTTTCACCGTGCCGAGTGAAAGGCGTCACACCAGGGGCGTGGGTTGGGCTGTGGGGAACGGGGGTAAAGCTGGGGACAGCCCTGGGGAGAAACCACCCTGCCCTGTGCATGGGGTGTGCAGAACTTTCCTGTGTCCACAGAAGCGCCGTGTTGTCCACCGGTGCCGCCCACAGGACCAGTGGACAAAAAACCGGGATTGACCTGCGCAAACGACGTTATCCACGGTTTCCACAGGCCCTACTACTACTGCCACATAGAGTTAGCCCGGAATCCGCTTCGAAGTGGGGCCTGTGCACAACTAGGCGCCGGACCGCTCAGCGGCTCTTGTCGCGACTTGACCCCGAGCAGCACCGAGTGTCGGTGGCGTACGTCAGACTGGTCCCGGCGTCCCGACCGCCCCGACGGCGGGGGACCCGATCCGAAGACGAAGGCCAGCAGGGCGAGCGAGCAACAGCAGGAGGCGGTTCCGGTGAAGATCCGGGTGGAGCGCGATGTACTCGCGGAGGCGGTGGCCTGGGTGGCCCGCAGCCTCCCGGCCCGTCCGCCGGCGCCCGTTCTCGCGGGCCTACTGCTGAAGGCCGAGGACGGGGCCCTCAGCTTCTCCAGCTTCGACTACGAGGTGTCGGCCCGGGTCTCGGTGGACGCCGAGGTCGAGGAGGACGGCACGGTGCTGGTCTCCGGCCGGCTGCTCGCCGACATCTGCCGCGCCCTGCCCAACCGACCGGTGGAGATTTCCACAGACGGTGTACGGGCGACCGTGGTCTGCGGCTCCTCCCGGTTCACCCTCCACACCCTTCCTGTGGAGGAGTACCCGGCGCTTCCCGAGATGCCGACCGCGACGGGCACCGTCCCCGGTGAGGTCTTCGCCTCGGCCGCCGCCCAGGTCGCCATCGCCGCGGGCCGCGACGACACGCTCCCGGTGCTGACCGGCGTCCGGATCGAGATCGAGGGCGACACCGTCACCCTGGCCTCCACCGACCGCTACCGCTTCGCGGTCCGCGAGTTCCTCTGGAAGCCGGAGAACCCGGACGCCTCGGCCGTCGCGCTGGTCCCCGCCAAGACGCTCCTGGACACGGCCAAGGCCCTGACCAGCGGTGACACGGTGACGCTGGCGCTCTCCGGCTCCGGTGCGGGCGAGGGCCTGATCGGTTTCGAGGGCGCGGGCCGCCGTACGACGACCCGGCTGCTCGAAGGCGACCTGCCGAAGTACCGCACGCTCTTCCCCACCGAGTTCAACTCGGTCGCGGTGATCGAGACCGCCCCGTTCGTCGAGGCCGTCAAGCGCGTGGCCCTGGTCGCCGAGCGGAACACCCCGGTGCGGCTGAGCTTCGAGCAGGGCGTGCTGATCCTGGAGGCGGGTTCCAGCGACGACGCACAGGCTGTGGAGCGGGTCGACGCGGTGCTGGAGGGCGACGACATCTCGATCGCCTTCAACCCGACGTTCCTGCTGGACGGGCTGAGCGCGATCGACTCCCCGGTCGCCCAGCTCTCGTTCACGACGTCCACCAAGCCCGCGCTGCTCAGCGGCCGCCCGGCCGTGGACGCCGAGGCGGACGACGCGTACAAGTACCTGATCATGCCGGTGCGGCTCTCCGGCTGACCCGGCCGTCCGCCCCCGCCCCAGGTGCCAGTGGCGCCACAGGGCGGGGGCGGACGACGGGAACCGGTGCCGCGACGGTCCGTACCGGCGTGCTCGCCCCGTGAGCACGCCCGGCGCGGCCTCCCCCGCCGGGCGTAGGCTCGTCCGTGGGTACGCATCGGCACAACGCTTAAGGAAATCTCTGATGGAGCTCGGTCTCGTCGGTCTCGGCAAGATGGGCGGCAACATGCGCGAGCGCATCCGCCGCGCAGGCCACACCGTCATCGGTTACGACCGCAACCCGGACGTCTCCGATGTCCACAGCCTGGAAGAGCTTGTGGGCAAGCTGAAGGGCCCCCGGGTCGTCTGGGTGATGGTCCCGGCCGGCGCCCCGACCCAGGCCACGATCGACGAGCTCGCCGGTCTGCTCTCGCCCGGCGACATCGTCGTGGACGGCGGGAACTCCCGCTGGACCGACGACGAGAAGCACGCCGTCGAGCTGGGCATCAAGGGCATCGGCTTCGTCGACTGCGGAGTCTCCGGCGGTGTCTGGGGCCTGGAGAACGGCTACGCCCTGATGTACGGCGGCGACGCCGAGAACGTGGCGAAGGTCCAGCCGATCTTCGACGCCCTGAAGCCCGAGGGCGAGTTCGGTTCCGTGCACGCCGGCAAGGTCGGCGCGGGCCACTTCGCGAAGATGGTCCACAACGGCATCGAGTACGCCATGATGCAGGCCTACGCCGAGGGCTGGGAGCTGCTGGAGAAGGTCGACTCCGTCACCGATGTGCGCGAGGTCTTCCGCTCCTGGCAGGAGGGCACGGTCATCCGTTCCTGGCTGCTCGACCTGGCGGTCAACGCGCTGGACGAGGACGAGCACCTCGACCAGCTCCGGGGCTACGCCGCCGACTCCGGCGAGGGCCGGTGGACGGTGGAGGCCGCGATCGACAACGCCGTGCCGCTGCCCGCGATCACGGCGTCGCTCTTCGCGCGCTTCGCCTCGCGCCAGGACGACTCCCCGCAGATGAAGATGATCGCCGCGCTGCGGAACCAGTTCGGCGGCCACGCGGTCGAGAACAAGAAGTAGCGACAACAGCAGGAGGAAGCGGGTCGGCCCAGCCGGCCGGTCCGCTCCACGAGGCACGGAGCAGGAAGCCGGGAAGGTCGGCGTCACCATGCATGTCACGCATCTCTCGCTGGCCGACTTCCGCTCGTACGCCCGGGTCGAGGTGGGTCTCGATCCGGGCGTCACCGTTTTCGTGGGCGCCAACGGCCAGGGCAAGACGAACCTGGTGGAGGCGATCGGCTACCTGGCCACGCTCGGCAGCCACCGGGTCTCCTCCGACGCCCCGCTGGTGCGGATGGGGGCGGAGCGGGCCGTGGTCCGTGCCGCGGTGACGCAGGGCGAGCGGTCGCAACTGGTCGAGCTGGAGCTCAATCCGGGCCGGGCGAACCGGGCCCGGATCAACAGGTCGTCGCAGGTCAGACCGCGTGACGTTCTGGGAATCGTCCGTACGGTGCTGTTCGCGCCGGAGGATCTGGCCCTGGTCAAGGGCGATCCCGGGGAGCGCAGGCGCTTCCTCGACGAGCTGGTCACGGCGCGTGCGCCGCGGATGGCGGGGGTGCGCTCGGACTACGAGCGGGTGCTCAAGCAGCGCAACACGCTGCTGAAGTCGGCGGCGATGGCGCGGCGGCACGGCGGCCGCTCGATGGATCTGTCGACCCTCGATGTGTGGGACCAGCATCTGGCCCGCGCGGGCGCGGAGCTGCTGGCCCAGCGGCTGGATCTGATCGCCACCCTGCAACCGCTGGCGGACAAGGCGTACGCGGACGTCGCGCCGGGAGGCGGTCCGCTCTCCCTGGAGTACCGGAGTTCGGCCGGGGACCTGGGGGGCGTGCACACCCGCGAGGAGCTGTACGAGCTGCTGATCGCAGCCCTGGTGGAGGTCCGCAAGCAGGAGATCGAGCGGGGCGTGACGCTGGTCGGCCCGCACCGTGACGAGCTGCTGCTGGGGCTGCGCGGGATGCCGGCCAAGGGGTACGCGAGCCATGGCGAGTCCTGGTCGTACGCGCTGGCGCTGCGGCTGGCCTCGTACGAACTGCTGCGCGGCGAGGGCAACGAGCCGGTGCTGGTGCTCGACGACGTCTTCGCGGAGCTGGACGCCCGGCGCCGTGAGCGGCTGGCGGAGCTGGTGGCCCCGGGTGAGCAGGTACTGGTGACGGCCGCGGTCGACGACGACGTCCCGGGGGTGCTCGCCGGGGCGCGGTACGGGGTCACCGCCGGCGCGGTGGAGCGGCTGTGACCGGCCGCGAGGGCGACGGCGCCGGTGCGGGCAAGGCCCCGGAGCCCTCGGGCGTCGATCTGGCCCGGGTGGCCCTGCGCGCGGCCAAGGAGCAGGCGAAGGCGCGGGGCGCCGCCGCTCAGCAGCGGAAGCAGGCCCGGCGGGGCGGCGGGCTGCGCTCGGGCGCGCGGGCGGACGGGCGCGATCCGCAGCCGCTCGGTTCCGCGATCGACCGGCTGATCACCGAACGGGGCTGGGAGACCCCGGCCGCGGTCGGCGGGGTGATGGGGCGCTGGCCGCAGATCGTCGGCGAGGATCTGGCGAACCACTGTGTGCCGCTGCGGTACGACGAGGACCCGGACCAGCGGGTGCTGACGGTGCAGTGCGACTCGACGGCCTGGGCGACCCAGCTGCGGCTGCTCGCCCCGCAACTGGTGGCCCGGCTCAACGCGGACCTGGGGCACGGCACGGTCCGGCTGATCAAGGTACTGGGGCCCGGCGGTCCGCGGCGCAGGTTCGGTCCGCTGCGGGCACCGGGCAGCTCCGGCCCGGGCGACACCTACGGCTGACACCCCTGACCTGGCCTTTTGCTCTCTCCTCGCGGCTGATGGGCCGCTCCTCCGGCGTGCCCGCACGGCTGTGACGTACGTGTGTTCAGCGAGCGAAACCGTGCACGGTGAGTGGGACGTCCCTCACGGTAGCGGGAGGTTGACAGGCCGAAGCGCTCAAGGCCGGTGTGAGCCCCCTGGGGGCCCTTCCTGAATATGGGGAGTCGTCAGCCGCTCATTCAGGGCGGCACATGCGTACTCAGGTACCGGCAAACCCCCATTGATGTCAGCGCTACCGGTAGACTGGTGCACAATCCCGTGTCCCGCGGGAGTCGTCGATACAAGCCGAACGACGCAGCCGCTCCCGTTTGCCCGGAGAACGGCCTGTGCTGTGCCAGAGAGGGCGCTTCGTGGCCGATTCCGGCAACCCCAACGAGAACATTCCGTCTACACCCGGTGGGAGCGAGGGCGCCTCGTCGTACGACGCCAGCGCGATCACCGTCCTCGAAGGTCTGGACGCGGTCCGCAAGCGACCCGGCATGTACATCGGCTCGACCGGTGAGCGCGGTCTGCACCACCTGGTGCAGGAGGTCGTCGACAACTCCGTCGACGAGGCCCTCGCCGGCCACGCGGACACGATCGACGTCACGATCCTGGCCGACGGCGGCGTGCGCGTGGTCGACAACGGCCGAGGCATCCCCGTCGACATCCACCCGGTGGAGAAGAAGCCGGCCGTCGAGGTCGTGCTGACCGTGCTGCACGCGGGCGGCAAGTTCGGCGGCGGCGGCTACGCCGTCTCCGGCGGTCTGCACGGTGTCGGCGTCTCCGTGGTGAACGCCCTGTCGACCAAGGTCTCGGTCGAGATCAAGCGCGACGGCTACCGCTGGACGCAGGACTACAAGTACGGCGTCCCCACCGCCCCGCTCGCCAAGCACGAGCAGGTCGAGGAGAGCGGTACGACGGTCACCTTCTGGGCCGACCCGGACGTCTTCGAGACCACCGAGTACTCCTTCGAGACGCTCGCGCGCCGCTTCCAGGAGATGGCGTTCCTCAACAAGGGCCTGACGATCCGGCTCACCGACGAGCGCGAGTCGGCGAAGGCGACCAGCGGCGCGGACGAGGCGGGTGCGGACGAGAAGGCCGAGGTCAAGACCGTCACGTACCACTACGAGGGCGGCATCGTCGACTTCGTGAAGTACCTCAACTCCCGCAAGGGCGACGTCATCCACCAGTCGGTGATCGACATCGAGGCCGAGGACAAGGAGCGCCTCCTCTCGGCCGAGATCGCCATGCAGTGGAACACGCAGTACACCGAGGGCGTCTACTCCTTCGCGAACACGATCCACACGCACGAGGGCGGTACTCACGAGGAGGGCTTCCGCGCCGCGCTGACCACGCTGGTCAACAAGTACGCGCGCGACAAGAAGCTGCTGCGCGAGAAGGACGACAACCTCACGGGCGACGACATCCGCGAGGGTCTGACGGCGATCATCTCGGTGAAGCTCGGCGAGCCGCAGTTCGAGGGCCAGACCAAGACCAAGCTGGGCAACACGGAGGCCAAGACCTTCGTGCAGAAGGTCGTCCACGAGCACCTGACGGACTGGTTCGACCGCAATCCGAACGAGGCCGCCGACATCGTCCGCAAGGGCATCGCCGCCGCCACCGCCCGCGTGGCCGCCCGCAAGGCGCGCGACCTGACCCGCCGCAAGGGGCTCCTGGAGAGCGCCTCGCTGCCGGGCAAGCTGAGCGACTGCCAGTCCAACGACCCGACGAAGTGCGAGATCTTCATCGTCGAGGGTGACTCCGCCGGTGGTTCGGCGAAGTCCGGCCGCAACCCGATGTACCAGGCGATCCTGCCGATCCGGGGCAAGATCCTGAACGTCGAGAAGGCCCGGGTCGACAAGATCCTCCAGAACACCGAGGTCCAGGCGCTGATCTCGGCCTTCGGTACCGGGGTCCACGAGGACTTCGACATCGAGAAGCTCCGCTATCACAAGATCATCCTGATGGCGGACGCCGACGTCGACGGTCAGCACATCAACACCCTGCTGCTCACCTTCCTCTTCCGCTTCATGCGTCCGCTGGTCGAGGCCGGGCACGTCTACCTCTCCCGTCCCCCGCTCTACAAGATCAAGTGGGGCCGCGACGACTTCGAGTACGCCTACTCCGACCGGGAGCGCGACGCCCTGGTCGAGCTGGGCAAGCAGAGCGGCAAGCGGATCAAGGAGGACTCGATCCAGCGCTTCAAGGGTCTCGGCGAGATGAACGCCGAGGAGCTGCGCGTCACCACCATGGACGTCGACCACCGGGTCCTCGGCCAGGTCACGCTGGACGACGCGGCGCAGGCCGACGACCTCTTCTCGGTGCTGATGGGCGAGGACGTCGAGGCGCGGCGCTCGTTCATCCAGCGCAACGCCAAGGACGTCCGCTTCCTCGACATCTGAGTCGGCCGTACCAGCCAAGCCGCCGCTCGAAAGGACTTTGACCAGCAATGGCCGACGAGAACACCCCTGTGACACCCGAAGAGGAGCCCGCCGTCACCGGTGTGGGCATGCGCGTCGAGCCCGTCGGGCTCGAAACGGAGATGCAGCGCTCCTACCTCGACTACGCGATGTCCGTCATCGTCTCGCGTGCGCTGCCGGACGTGCGGGACGGCCTCAAGCCCGTCCACCGCCGCGTGCTGTACGCGATGTACGACGGCGGCTACCGGCCCGAGAAGGGCTTCTACAAGTGCGCCCGCGTCGTCGGTGACGTCATGGGTACGTACCACCCGCACGGCGACTCCTCGATCTACGACGCGCTGGTCCGCCTCGCGCAGCCGTGGTCGATGCGGATGCCGCTGGTGGACTCCAACGGCAACTTCGGTTCCCCGGGCAACGACCCGGCCGCCGCCATGCGGTACACCGAGTGCAAGATGATGCCGCTGTCCATGGAGATGGTCCGGGACATCGACGAGGAGACCGTCGACTTCCAGGACAACTACGACGGCCGCAACCAGGAGCCGACGGTCCTGCCGGCCCGTTTCCCGAACCTGCTGGTGAACGGCTCCGCGGGCATCGCGGTCGGGATGGCGACCAACATCCCGCCGCACAACCTGCGCGAGGTCGCGGACGGCGCCCAGTGGTACCTGGAGCACCCCGAGGCGTCCCAGGAGGAGCTCCAGGACGCCCTGATCGAGCGGATCAAGGGCCCGGACTTCCCGACCGGCGCGCTGGTCGTGGGCCGCAAGGGCATCGAGGAGGCGTACCGCACAGGGCGCGGCTCCATCACGATGCGCGCGGTGGTCGCGGTCGAGGAGATCCAGAACCGGCAGTGCCTGGTCGTCACGGAGCTTCCGTACCAGACCAACCCGGACAACCTGGCGCAGAAGATCGCCGACCTGGTGAAGGACGGCAAGGTCGGCGGCATCGCCGACGTGCGCGACGAGACCTCCTCGCGGACCGGCCAGCGCCTGGTCGTGGTGCTGAAGCGAGACGCGGTCGCCAAGGTCGTCCTGAACAACCTGTACAAGCACACCGACCTCCAGTCGAACTTCGGCGCCAACATGCTGGCGCTGGTCGACGGGGTGCCGCGGACCCTCTCCATCGACGCGTTCATCCGCCACTGGGTGACGCACCAGATCGAGGTCATCGTCCGCCGTACGCGCTTCCGGCTGCGCAAGGCCGAGGAGCGGGCGCACATCCTGCGCGGCCTCCTGAAGGCCCTGGACGCGATCGACGAGGTCATCGCCCTCATCCGGCGCAGCCAGACCGTGGAGGTGGCGCGTGAGGGCCTGATGGGCCTGCTGGAGATCGACGAGCTCCAGGCGAACGCGATCCTGGAGATGCAGCTGCGCCGACTGGCCGCGCTGGAGCACCAGAAGATCACCGCCGAGCACGACGAGCTCCAGGCGAAGATCAACGAGTACAACGCGATCCTGGTGTCGCCGGAGCGGCAGCGGAAGATCGTCAGCGAGGAGCTGGCGGCCATCGTCGAGAAGTTCGGCGACGACCGGCGCTCCAAGCTGGTGCCCTTCGAGGGCGACATGTCCATCGAGGACCTGATCGCCGAGGAGGACATCGTCGTCACGATCACGCGTGGCGGCTATGTGAAGCGCACGAAGACGGACGACTACCGCTCGCAGAAGCGCGGCGGCAAGGGCGTGCGCGGGACGAAGCTCAAGGAAGACGACATCGTCGACCACTTCTTCGTCTCGACGACCCACCACTGGCTGCTGTTCTTCACCAACAAGGGCCGGGTGTACCGGGCCAAGGCGTACGAGCTGCCCGACGCGGGCCGGGACGCCCGCGGGCAGCACGTCGCCAACCTGCTGGCCTTCCAGCCGGACGAGCGGATCGCGCAGATCCTGGCGGTCCGCGACTACGAGGCCGCGCCGTACCTGATCCTGGCCACCAAGGGCGGCCTGGTGAAGAAGACCGCGCTGAAGGACTACGACTCGCCCCGTTCCGGCGGTGTCATCGCGATCAACCTCCGGGAGATGGAGGACGGTTCCGACGACGAGCTGATCGGCGCGGAGCTGGTGTCGGCCGAGGACGATCTGCTGCTCATCAGTAAGAAGGCCCAGTCGATCCGGTTCACCGCGACCGACGACGCGCTGCGTCCGATGGGCCGTGCGACCTCGGGCGTGAAGGGCATGAGCTTCCGCGAGGGCGACGAGCTGCTCTCGATGAACGTGGTCCGCCCGGGTACGTTCGTGTTCACCGCGACCGACGGCGGCTACGCGAAGCGGACCCCCGTCGACGAGTACCGGGTCCAGGGCCGTGGCGGTCTCGGCATCAAGGCTGCCAAGATCGTCGAGGACCGGGGCTCGCTGGTCGGCGCGCTGGTGGTGGAGGAGACGGACGAGATCCTCGCCATCACGCTCGGCGGCGGTGTGATTCGTACGCGAGTCAATGAAGTCAGGGAGACGGGCCGTGACACCATGGGCGTCCAACTGATCAATCTGGGCAAGCGCGATGCCGTTGTCGGTATTGCCCGTAACGCCGAGGCCGGCCACGAGGCCGAAGAGGTCGAGGGGTCCGAGGACCCCGGGGCCGCCGAGGCGGAGGGTGCCGAGAGCACGGTCGAAGGCAATGTCGAAGGCACGTCGCCTTCGGCCGGGGAGCACGAGGAGTAGAGCGTGAGTGGAGCCACGGGCGCCGGTTCGGCCGCTTCCGGAGCAGGAGCGAACGGTGCCCGTGGCCCCGCCACGGACTCCCGAGGGGGCACTGTGACGGACACCCGGGGGCCTCAGCCCCAGTACGAGGGCTACGCGAGCGGGCCGCTGCCCGGTGAGCGCGAGCCCGCACCGGGGCAGAGCGGGCCGTACCACCCGCCGCAGGCGTATCCCTCGCCTGCCGGCGGTACTCAGGGCGGCGGCCGCCAGCACGGTACGCACGGCGGCGCGCAGGGCGCGGGCGCCGCTCAGGCGGCGCGCAAGCCGCGTACGGGGGCGCGGACGACTCCGCGTACCCGCAAGGCACGGCTGCGGGTTGCCAAGGCCGACCCGTGGTCGGTGATGAAGGTGAGCTTCCTGCTCTCCATCGCGCTCGGCATCTGCACGGTGGTGGCGTCCGCCGTGCTCTGGATGGTCATGGACGCGATGGGCGTCTTCGAGGCCGTCGGCGGGACGATAAGCGAGGCGACCGGCTCCAGCGACGGCGCCGGCTTCGACCTGCAGGCGTTCCTGTCGCTGCCGAAGGTCCTCATCTTCACCTCGGTCATCGCCGTGATCGATGTGGTGCTGGCGACCGCGCTGGCGACGCTGGGCGCGTTCATCTACAACCTGTCGGCCGGTTTCGTGGGCGGTGTCGAGCTCACGCTGGCCGAGGACGAGTAGACCGCCGGATACCGATTTTGGGACTGGCCCCGACGTGCGCTAATCTTCAGAGGTCAGCGCGACACAACAGCGCGGCGGGGCTATAGCTCAGTTGGTTAGAGCGCATCCCTGATAAGGATGAGGCCACAGGTTCAAATCCTGTTAGCCCCACCAGAACGAAGGCCCTCACCGGAGACGGTGGGGGCCTTCGTCGTGTGTACGGCGGGAGCGCGTAGGTGCGGGCGTGGTGGCGCCGAGGACGTGCGGGACGGGCTCGGGCGCACGCCGGGGGAACTGATCCCTCGCCATGGGGGCGGGCCGCCGGTCGTGTTCGTCGCGGGAGCCGGGGCGTACCGCCCGGTGGCTGGTGCGGTCGGTGTGGCTGGAGCGGTCCGTGTGGGACGGCGGGGAGAGGCCGCTGGGCGCACGGAGAAGCCCCCGTCCGGTGCGAACCGGTCCGGGGGCTCAGGTGTCGGTCGTGCGGCCGTCAGGGCGGCAGCAGGGAGGCGTCCCCGGCCGGGGCCCCGTGCGAGGTGCGGGCGGCGCCCCTGGTCTCCCCGGCGTCCGTTCCGTCGTAGGAGGACAGATGGCGGGTGGCGGGCGAGGAACCGTGTGCCTCGGCGCGGATGCGCTGCTTCATCGTGGGTGGCAGGGCCCGGTCGCGGGGAAGGGTCCATCGCACGCTCGGGGTGGTCGCGGTCGCCGTGGTCTCGGCCATGTGCTCGTGGGTCGTGGTGGCCGACTCCGCGGCGCTCTGCTGCGTGGCCGAGGCCGGGGCGCTCATGAAGCCCAGCGCGGCGAGGAGGGCGAAGAGGGCGGTGACGAAGGAGGTCCAGATGTTCCTGGGCTGGAAGGAGTTCATGACCCCTCGCTTTCGGGTGGTCCGGTTTGCTTACCTTTCCGATGATGTGGATCGGACCGCCGATTTCCTGGACCGACGCCACCGATTCGCGGATCTTCGGATGAACACCACTCGTATGGTTCAACCGGCTCCGGCGGATCCGCCGCAGGTCACGGACCGGGCCGGGTTTCACCGTCCCCCGCCGCCCCGAAGGATCGCTTTTCCCCGGGCGCCAGTTGGGCCACAGGCAGGTCACCGGTTGATATCGGCCGGTGTGTATAGTCGGGCGGCAGAAGTCCCCTACGTCAAGGAAAGACGAGGTCGCGCGGTGAAGAAGTTTCTCCTGGTCGCACTGGCCGCCATCGGCGGGCTCCTCGTGTACCGCCAGATCCAGGCGGATCGCGCCGAGCAGGATCTGTGGACGGAGGCGACCGACTCCGTGCCCGCAGGTTCGGGTGTGTGAGTCAGAACAGCCTGATTGCGGGCCCCGGTCGCCGAGCGGCCGGGGCTTCGTGCTGTTGCGGGACCGTGACGGCCGTGCTCTTGAAGTTCGTCGGAGCACATCAATACGTTGCCTGAGCAAAACGGCCGGGTCCCCGGGGCGGCGGCACGGCGTCGCGGGGCGGGGCGGACGACGAGGGGAAGCGCGTGATGAGGCGGCGCAGCAGGGGCCGGGTGGCGCTGGCCGCGGTCGCGGCGATGTGGATGGCGGCGACGCTGCCGGGACAGGCGTACGGGGCCGGGGAGGTTCCCGCGTACGCCTTCGATCCGGGGGCGGAACGGGTCGCGGGGGCCGAGTTCAGCACCCAGGCCCCGGCCCTGAAGGACGGATCGGTCTACCGGAGCTCGATCAAGCCCGGTGAGAAGCTCTACTACCGCCTCGATCTCGACGCCCGGACCAACGCGTACGTCTCGGCGGTGGCCGTGCCCAAGGGCGGCGGCCGGGTCGCGTACGGGGACGGGATCACGGTCAGCGTCCGCGACAGCACGGACCTGCGGTGCAGCTCGGAGGACGCGCGGTTCCAGTCGGCGGAGTTCCCGCGGCCGATCGCCGCGTACGCCTACCGGATGGTGGAGAAGGACGGCAGCACCTGCCAGGAGGCCGGGACGTACAACGTCCTGATCGAGCGGGAGAGCAAGGGCAGCTCCTCGCAGGAACCCTGGGACCTGGAGCTGCGCCACGTGGCGGAGCCGGAGCCGAAGGCGGCCGGCTCGATGCCGACCGAGGCCCCGGAGAACTGGCCGTCGGCCTCGCCGCCACCGCCCACCGCCGCCCCGCAGAAGCGGTCCGGCGGCAGCAGCTACTACGACGCCACCGGCCTGGAGACCGGCGAGTGGCAGGAGGAGGGCGGCATCCGGCCGGGGCAGACCCTCTTCTACCGGGTGCCGGTCGACTGGGGCCAGCAGATCTTCGCCACCGCCGACCTGAGCAACAGCACCACCTCGGACGCGTACGTCGGCAACGCGCTCGCGCTCTCCCTGGACAACCCGGCGCACGGCCACGTCGACTCGGCGACCCCGCTCTCGTACTCCGGGAAGTCCGCCTCCGTCTCGCTGGACCCGCTGCCGCCGGTGGCGTACGAGAACCGCTTCGACTTCTCGGGCAGCGTCTCCGGGATGCGGTTCGCCGGCTGGTACTACCTGTCGGTGACGCTGAGCCCGGCCGTCGCGAAGTCGTACGGGGACCGGGCGATTCCACTGACCCTGAAGGTCAAGGTCGAGGGGAAGGCGGGCAGTTCGCCGTACGCGGGCGACGCCGGGCCCTTCTCGGTCACCAAGAACGACAAGGACCTGGCGCACTCCGGGAAGAGCGGTCCGCAGGCGGCCCGCAGCGACACCATGACGGTGGTCGGCGTGGCCGGGATCGGCACCGGGACGGTGCTGGTGCTCGGCCTCGGCGGATGGACCCTGCTGGCGCGGCGGCGCGCGGCCGCCGCCCCGGCGGTTCCGGCCGGCGGCGAACCGTACGGAAACCCGCCGCAGGCCTTCTGAGCCGTCTCCGGGCCCGTGGGGCGGTCAGGGCTGGGTCAGCGCCCAGATGCCCACCGCGAAGCAGACCAGCGCCACCAGCAGCACCGGGACCGCCACCTTCGGGGACGGTCCCGTGCGCCGCCCGGTAGCGGCGGCCGTGACGGGGGCGTGCGCCGGGGTCTGCGGCTGGCCGACGGTGTACGCCCGGGTGAGCGGGGGCTCGTTCCGTACGGCGGCCGTGGGCGCCTGCGAGAGGTCCTGCGGGGAGTCCTGCCCGTACGCCGCGGCGTACGGGTGAGCGGGCTGCGGCGGAACGGTGGAGTGCGGCGTGCCGGGCTGCGCGGGGGCGGGCGTGGGAACGGGCTGGGGCGCGGACGTGGGCGTGGGCTGCTGCGGGGGCGGCGGAAGGTGGAAGCTGCCCGTCTCCGACATCGAGACCGGCGGCCGGGCGTGCGGCGGCTGCCGCGCGGGCTCCTCGGCCTTCACCGGGCCGTCGGGGCCGAAGCCCGGCGGCAGCGGCCCGAGTTGGTCGAAGACCTCGACCGGCTCGTCGTCCGGCCCCGGCTCCGGAAGCATCTCGACCGCGGCCAGCAGCGCCTTGCGGGCACCCGTGGCCGTACGGAACCGAGCCTGGGGGTCCGGCTGGATCAGCCCCGCCAGGACCTGCCACAGCGGCTCGGGTATGCCCTCCGGGGCGGAGGGCGTGCCGTACGCGGCGAAGTGCTCGACGAGCGCCTGTGCGTCGGGCTTCTGCCCCTGGAGCAGATAGAGCGCGACCAGGCCGACCGCGAACAGGTCGGCCGGGAAGTCGGGTTCCGCGCCCATCATCTGCTCGGGGGCGAAGTAACCCGGCGTTCCCACCACGTAGTTGGTCTCGGTGAGGCGCGGCTCGCCCTTGCGCATGGAGATGCCGAAGTCGGAGAGCCGCAGATGCGGCCGGCCCGTACCGGTCGCCTCCATAAGGATGTTGGCCGGTTTGATGTCCCGGTGCACCACCCCCTCGGCGTGCACCGTGGAGAGGCCGGACAGCAGCTGGTCGAGGAGGGTGCAGACGAAACGGTGCGGCAACGGACCGTAGTCACCGATGACATGGGCCAGCGAACCGCCGCTCACCAGATCCATGGTGAACAGCACCTTGTCGTCGTCCGCGGCCCAGCTGGCGGGCGCGAGCACGTGCGGGTGCTCGATCCGCAGCGCCTGCTCGCGGACGAAGCGCAGCAGCGTGTGCGCGTCGCTCTGCTGAAGGACCTTGGCCGCCACATAACGGCGGCGCCGGTGGTCCCAGGCCCGCCAGACCGCGCCGACCCCACCACGCCCGATCGGATCGATCAGCTCGTACCGTCCGGCGAAGACCTCACCCATAGCGCTGCGCCCGCTCCCTGATCCGCCCTGTCCCCCCGACGGGAAGGGCTAGCCCTGGTGTCCCTCGTAGTGCGCCACCGCTTCCGCGGTGCGCCCCGCGCCGTACACCTTGAGGAACTCTGCCAGCTCCGGGTGGGTCGGGGCGAGGGAGTCGGCGGCTTCGATGATGTCTCCGGCCGCCGCGACCGACCTCAGCAGCGACTGGATCTCGCGGACCACGCGACGGACGGTGGGGGCGCCGCCGGTGGTCGTGGTCTGGCCGGTCGAGGTGAGGACGGATCCGCCCTGGGACTTCTTGATCTCCTCCATGCGCTGGGTGGCCTCGCCCGCGCTGACACTGCCGTCCGCGACCTGCCCGGAGAGCTCCTGGAGCGCTTGGACGCGCTGGACGACCGCGGGGTTGCCGATCTTCGCCCGCTGGCCGCTCATGAGCTGCGAGAGCATGGGGGCGGACAGCCCGAGCACGGCGGCGAGCCGGGCCTGGTTGAGGCCGAGGTCATCTATCAGCCGGCGGAACAGCGCACCGAGAGGCTCCCCGTACCAACTGCGCTGGAGTTCACGGGCCCGTGCCGTTGTCTCGTGCTGCGCTGCGTCCATGGCGTCTCCCCTTCGCTGCGGCTTCGCTGCTGCGAACCTCGCCGAGCATCTTACGGAGCGTGGTCGCCGACCGGGAGACCCCATATTGTTTGCAGGATTCCGGGGGGTACCCGGTACTCTGGTCTGCGGCGGTGGCCGGGACGGGCAAGTGTCCGTGGCTGTCCGTTTTCGGGGCCTTAGCTCAGTTGGTAGAGCGCTGCCTTTGCAAGGCAGATGTCAGGAGTTCGAATCTCCTAGGCTCCACACCTTCAACCCCTCCGATCTGCGGGAACAGGATCGGAGGGGTTTTTCTGTCCTGATTTTTCCATGCCGACGCCCTGGCATGGAGTTGTCGGCGAGCGGCCCGGGCCCGAGTTCGCGTGGCCGGGTTCGTACTGCCGTCGTCCGCACGGCCGTTGGGCCCGGGCCGCACACCTGACGCGGCGCTCCGGGCCCGGACGGGTCCGTCGCACCGGTCCGGGCCCTCCGCGGCGCACCGCCGGCGGAACCGGACCGCGCTCAGCGCCCGCCGTCCGGTCCTTCCGGCCCGTCCGACCCACCGGCCATCCCCTCGTCGGGCTCGGCCGGTCCGCTGCCGTCGACCGAGGTCAGCGGCGTACGGCCGGAGACCTCCGTGGCGGCGGGCGGTTCGACCAGCCAGTCGGGGTCGGACTGCCGGTCCCACCAGCGCCAGAGGGCGTACGCGCCGCCCGCCACGAGACCGGCCACGAGGAAGCACCGGCCCAGCCGCCCGGCCTTCGCCCGGCGCGCGTGCCTCCTGTCCAGCCGTCGGATCTCGTCCGCGGTGACCTGCCCGCGCAGGGCGGCCAGCGCGGCGGCACCGCGCGCCGTGGCCTCCTCGGCCATCGGCTGGGCCGCGGCCATCGCCTGTTCGACCCGTGGCACGGTGTACTCTGCGGCGGACCGGGCCGCCAGGCGGGTACGGAGCGCGGCGCGGCGGCCGGCCTCGTCGATCCGGGGCGGCACATGGGCGAGGGCCTGCTCGATCCGCGGCGCCAGATGGGAACCGTACTGGTCGCGGGCCTGCTGGGCCGCCTTGGACAACTTCGGCGCCAGCCGCGCGCGGGCCTCGCACGCGAGATACGCGGCCTGCTCCCTGGCCGTGTCGGCGTAGGGCGCCACCACGTCCGCGGCGTGCTGCACGCTCTCCTTCGCCGAGTCGGTTGCGGCGCGCACGCTGTCGATGCGGGTCACGTGATCCTCCTCCTTGGTGGCGGGTCGATACTCCGCCTTTCCACCCATTCCGAGATCATGCCTGCCGGATTCCGGTCCGGCATGCGGGGCGGGCATCCGGGGTACCCGGCCGTGTGGGGCGCACCCCCCCGGCGTTCCAGGGGTCCGGCGCGGCGGGAACCTCCGTAGCGTGATGTCACGCTTCGTCCCGTGATGCGGCAGGGAGGTGAGTGCCACGCCCCCCGGGCGGCGGCGGTCGGCCCGGGCGCGCGGTCCGTGCGAGGATCGATGGAGCGTCACTGACGATGGACAACCGGTGAGCGGCCCCGAGGGTCCGATGCCCCGGCGGCCGACATCACGCAAGACTCACGGAAGGCAGATCGTGGCTGAGCAGCTTTACGCCACCCTGAAGACCAACCAGGGCGACATCGAGATCCGGCTCCTGCCGAACCACGCGCCCAAGACCGTCAAGAACTTCGTCGAACTCGCCAAGGGCGAGCGGGAGTGGACGGACCCCAAGACCGGACAGCCGACGCGTGCCCCGCTGTACGACGGCACCATCTTCCACCGCGTCATCAGCGGCTTCATGCTCCAGGGCGGCGACCCGCTCGGCAACGGAACCGGTGGGCCGGGGTACCAGTTCGCCGACGAGTTCCACCCCGATCTCGCCTTCAACAAGCCGTACCTGCTGGCCATGGCCAACGCCGGACCGGGTACCAACGGCTCGCAGTTCTTCGTGACCGTGTCGCCGACCGCCTGGCTGACCGGCAAGCACACCATCTTCGGCGAGGTCACCAACGAGGCCAGCAAGAAGGTCGTGGACGCGATCGCCGAGACCCAGACCAACCCCCGTACCGACCGTCCGCTGCAGGACGTCGTGATCGAGTCGGTCGTCATCGAGACCCGATGATCACCACGGGTCGTCACCCGGTCACGGATTGATCCCCGGACCGGGAACCTGCCGCCCCGTTCGTCCGTATTGATACATAGTGGACGAGCGGGGCGGCAGGGTGCATGCCGCCCCCGTCACGGCGCCGTGCCCGCCATGGCCACGACCGGAAGGGGACGGGAAACGATGGGACCGATGGATCAGCAGCAGCCGCCGAGCGGCGGCGAGCCGCCCGCCGTGGACGGCTCGCTCGGCTGCTACCGCCACCCCGGCCGCGAGGCGAACGTCCGGTGCACCCGCTGCGAGCGGCCGATCTGCCCCGAATGCATGGTCGACGCCTCGGTCGGCTTCCAGTGTCCCGACTGCGCCGGCCAGGGGTCGGGTACGGGACACGTCCCCGCCCCCGGGGCGCCGCGCAAGGCCCCGGGTGGCTCCCTCGCCGCCGATCCCCGCCTGATCACCAAGATCCTGCTCGGTATCAACATCGCCGTGTACCTGGCGGTCCTGGCCCAGGGCACGGAGCTGGTCGTCCGGCTGATGCTGTTCGGCCGCCATCAGATCTACTACGGCGGCCCGCTCGAAGGCGTCGCCGAGGGGCAGTGGTACCGGCTGGTGACGTCGATGTTCCTGCACCAGGAGGTGTGGCACATCGCGTTCAACATGCTGGGGCTGTGGTGGCTCGGCGGCCCGCTGGAGGCGGCGCTCGGCCGGGCCCGGTACCTCACGCTGTACCTGCTCTCCGGCCTGGCGGGCAGCGCCCTCACCTACTGGCTCGCCGCGCCCGGCCAGAGCTCGCTCGGCGCCTCCGGGGCGGTCTTCGGGCTGCTGGGCGCCACCATCGTGCTGATGCGCCGGCTCAACTACGACATGCGCCCGGTCCTCGTACTGCTCGCGGTGAACCTGGTCATCACGTTCAACCCCTGGGGCGGGATCGCCTGGCAGGCGCATGTGGGCGGGCTGATCGCGGGCATGGTGATCGCCGTCGGCATGGTGTACGCCCCCCGCGAGCGGCGCTCGCTGGTGCAGTACGGCACCTGTGCTCTGGTCCTGCTGGCCGTGGTCCTCGTGGTCGTCGGCAGAACGGCCGCCCTGACCTGAGCGGCCCCGGGCGGCCCGAACGGCTCATCCGCAGTCGTACTTGTCCACAGCGCGTGCCGGATCTTGCGCACTCGGTGGGAACAACTGTGCCCCTTGTCGCTGAGCTGGGTTTCTCCAGCCGGGACAAGGGGCGTGTCGTCCCCTGATGAGGGAGACTGCAGTCACACCGGCGTCAACTCTCGGGGAGTTATCCACAGATCGTCTGACCTTTTCCCCCGCCTGTGGATAACGGTGTGGACAACGGTGGGCTAAGGGGGCCGAGGGTGCTACTTCCACTGCGTGGAGACACCGAAGCCACCGGCGATGAAGCCGAAGCCGACCACGATGTTCCAGTTGCCCAGGTCCTGGATCGGCAGGTCGCCGTCGGTCACGTAGAAGACGACGATCCAGGCCAGCCCGATCAGGAAGAGCGCCAGCATCACGGGCGCCACCCAGCTACGGCTGGTCAGCTTTATGTTGGTTGCCTGCTTCGCCGGGGGCGGCGTGAAGTCGGCCTTCTTGCGGATACGTGACTTCGGCACGAGGAACTCTCCTGTCGATGCGCTGCGTGACCGCGCAGGGAACTGTGTCGGGCGCCGGGGTGGGGCTCAAGGGGGAATACTGCCTCCCCCGGGCGTCCGTTAGCGTAGTGCTTCCCTGGTGCCTAAGGAGATAAGGGTACGTTGAGCAATTCTGCCGACTCCCGAGAAGGCCCGGTCCGGCGCACGTTCCGGCACCCGGCCCGGGTGCTCACCGCTGCCGTCTTCGCGCTCGCCGGGCTGATCTTCGTGACCAGCGCCAACACGGCCAAGGGCACCAACATCCGCACCGACTCCTCGCTGCTGAAGCTCTCCGACCTCATCCAGCAGCGCAGCGGCAAGAACGCCCAGTTGGACGAGGTCAACGCGGTCGCGCGCGACGACATCGACGCCCTGGTCCGGGAGGACGACGGCAGCACGAAGGCGGAGGCCGCCAGGCTGGGTGCGCTGGAGCGCGTCGCCGGCACCAGGAAGCTCACCGGCCGCTCGGTCTCCGTCACGCTCGACGACGCCCCGCCCAACGCCACCGCCAGCCCCGGCTACCCCGATCCGCAACCCAACGACCTGGTCATCCACCAGCAGGACCTGCAAGCGGTGGTCAACGCCCTCTGGCAGGGCGGCGCCCGGGGCATCCAGGTCATGGACCAGCGGCTGATCTCCACCAGCGCGGTCCGCTGCGTCGGGAACACCCTGATCCTCCAGGGCCGGGTCTACTCCCCGCCGTACAAGATCACCGCGGTCGGTGACCCGGGGCGGCTCAAGCAGGCGCTCAACGACTCCCCGGCGATCAGCAACTACCTGCTGTACGTGAAGGCCTACGGGCTCGGCTGGAAAGTCGACGAGCACGAGGCGGTGACTCTTCCCGGCTACTCGGGCACAGTGGACCTCCACTATGCGGAGCCCGTGAAGTAGCCAGCGGCTGTGGGGAGGCCGGCAGGTGTCGGTGCGACTGGTCGTCAGGACGCTCAGCGAACTCTGCCTCACCGTCGGCGCCTTGATCGTACTCTTCGTGGTGTACGTCCTGTTCTGGACGGGAGTGCGGGCGGCGGGCGCAGCCGAGGGGCAGATCGAATCGCTCCACGACCAGTGGGACCGCGGAACGGCCTCCGCCCCGGAGACCACCCCGTCGTCCGCCCCGGCCGCTCCGCAGCGGCCCGCCGCGCCCGCGTACCGCGACGGCAAGCCGTTCGCGATGATGTACATCCCCCGCTTCGGCAAGGGCTGGGAGTGGCCGGTCCTGGAGAACACCGAGGTCAGGACCCTGCAGAAGGGTCTCGGCCACTACGCGGGGACGGCCCGCCTCGGCGCGAGCGGCAACTTCGCGGTGGCCGGCCACCGGCGCACCTACGGGGACCCGTTCAAGGACTTCCCGAAGCTGCGACGGGGCGACGCGGTGCTGCTGACGGACGGGACGACGTGGTTCACGTACCGCATCGGACGTACGCCGTACCGGACGGTGCCGAGCGATGTCGGGGTCATCGACCCCGTCCCCCGGAAGTCCGGTTTCGACGGGTCGGGGCGCTATCTGACGCTGACCACCTGCGACCCCGAGTGGGGAAGCAGCCACCGGCTGATCGTCTGGGCCCACCTGGACGCCACCCAGCCCGTGGCGGACGGCAGGCCCGCGGCTTTCCACAGCTGACCCACGCCGTCGCCGCGGCCCTTTAGTCTGGTCCCGTACCGAATGGAGGGACGACATGTACGGCTGGATCTGGCGGCATCTGCCGGGCAACTCGTGGGTGCGTGCGCTCATCTCGCTGGCGCTGGTGCTGGCCGTCGTCTACGTGCTCTTCCAGTACGTCTTCCCCTGGGCGGAGCCGTTGCTTCCGTTCGGTGACGTGACGGTCGACGGCGCGACGGGGACGGGAGGCGGCCGGTGAGTGCCCGCATTCTTGTCGTGGACAACTACGACAGCTTCGTCTTCAACCTCGTCCAGTACCTCTACCAGCTCGGCGCCGAGTGCGAGGTGCTGCGCAACGACGAGGTGACCACGGCGCACGCCCAGGACGGCTTCGACGGGGTCCTCCTGTCGCCCGGCCCCGGCACTCCGGAGGAGGCGGGCGTCTGCGTCGAGATGGTGCGCCACTGCGCGGCGACGGGCGTCCCGGTCTTCGGGGTCTGCCTGGGCATGCAGTCGATGGCGGTGGCCTACGGCGGTGTGGTGGACCGCGCCCCGGAGCTGCTGCACGGCAAGACCTCGCCGGTGACCCACGAGGGGGCGGGGGTCTTCGCCGGCCTGCCCTCCCCCTTCACCGCGACCCGCTACCACTCGCTCGCCGCCGAACCGGACACCGTACCGGCGGAGTTGGAAGTGACGGCGCGGACGGCCGACGGCATCATCATGGGGCTGCGCCACCGTGAGCTGCCGGTGGAGGGCGTCCAGTTCCACCCGGAGTCCGTGCTGACCGAGTACGGCCACCTGATGCTGGCCAACTGGCTGGTGCGGTGCGGCGACACAGGGGCCGTCGCGCGGTCGGCGGGGCTCGCGCCGGTGGTGGGCAAGGCCGTCGCGTGACCTCGCCCCGCCCCGGACCGGACGCCGGACAGGACGGCCCGTACGAGCAGGGCGCACACGGGGCCGCGGGCGCGTTCGAGGCGGCTGTCGACGGGCTGGCGGATCCGCTGACCGATCCGCTGCCGGGGCGGCACTCCTCGCCGTGGTTCAGGGCGGACACCGTCCCGGCCCAGCCGTCGGGGCCGGAGGCCGTTCCCGGGGCGGGCCAGCACCGGGCCCCGGAGCAGCGGCCACAGGGCGCGTACGGCGCGCAGAGCCCCGCGGAGACCCCGCGGGAGTGGTACGACCCCGAGGGCTTCGAACGGGACTGGTACGGGCAGCAGACGCCCGCGCCGGATCCCGGCGCCCAGGCCACCGAGGTCCTGTCCCGGGTCCCTGCGGCCCCCGACCCGGTCCGGCCCCCGGACGCCGCGGCGCCGGTACCGGACGTTCCAGCCTTCGACGGTCAGGCCTTCGACGCTCCGGGTTCCCGGATCATGGACTCGGGGATGGCGGGTCCCGGGACGGCGGATTCCGGGATCCTCGGCTCCGGGGGCATGGGTTCCGGGGTTCCGGACCCGCTCTCCGGGCTGGACCCGGAGGATCCGGTTCCGTTGCTGGATCCCGAGCCGCGTACCGAACCCGAGCCGCGTACCGGGGGCCGTGCCGAGCGTCGTCGCGCCGCCAAGGGGCGGGGGCGGCGCCGTGCCGAGCCGCGCCAGGAGACCGCGCCGCCCGTCGCACCGTCCGGCCGGCCGATGTCGCGCGTCGAGGCGCGGCGTGCGGCGCGCGCGGCCAAGGACAGCCCCGCGGTGGTGGCCAGCCGGGTCACCGGCGAGCTGTTCATCACGCTCGGCGTGCTGATGCTGCTGTTCGTCACGTACCAGCTGTGGTGGACGAACGTCCGCGCCAACCAGTACGCGGGCAAGGAGACCCACAAGATCCAGGACGACTGGGCCAAGGGCGACCGCAACCCCGGCGTGTTCGAGGCCGGTCAGGGCTTCGCGATCATCCACATCCCGAAGCTGGACGTGGTCGCCCCGATCGCCGAGGGCATCAGCAAGGACAAGGTCCTCGACCGGGGCATGGTCGGGCACTACAGCGAGGGCTCGCTCCGTACCGCGATGCCCTCGGCGAAGAAGGGCAACTTCGCCCTGGCCGGTCACCGCAACACCCACGGCGAGCCGTTCCGCTACATCAACCGGCTGAACCCCGGCGACGAGATCGTCGTCGAGACGCAGGACGCGTACTACACGTACGAGATGACGAGCATGCTGCCGCAGACGTCGCCGTCCAACGTCTCGGTGATCGACCCGATCCCGCGCGGTTCGGGCTTCACCAAGCCCGGCCGGTACATCACACTGACGACCTGTACACCGGAATTCACGAGTACGTACCGTTTGATCGTCTGGGGCAAGATGATCGACGAACGGCCGCGCAGCAAGGGGAAGCCCGACGCGCTCGTGGGCTGAGTCAACATCACGACAGGGATGGGTGCGGTGACGGCTAGGACCGAGCATGACGAGCAGACCGGCGAGCCGGCACCCCCGCTTCCGCCCCCGCCCCGGAGCCGGGGAAGGCATCCCGTCGCGACCGCGGTCAGTCTCTTCGGCGAGCTGCTGATCACCGCCGGTCTGGTGCTGGGCCTCTTCGTCGTCTACTCCCTCTGGTGGACGAACGTCCTCGCCGACCGGGAGGCCACCAAGCAGGGCGACACCGTCCGCGACCGCTGGGCGGGCGGGCCGGGCGCGCTGGACACCAAGGACGGCATCGGCTTCCTGCACGTCCCCGCGATGAGGAACGGCGAGGTGCTGGTCAAGAAGGGCACCGACACCGAGAACCTGAACGACGGCATCGCCGGCTACTACACCGACCCGGTGAAGTCGGCCCTCCCGTGGGACAAGAAGGGCAACTTCACCCTGGCCGCCCACCGCGACGGGCACGGCGCCAAGTTCCACAACATCGACAAGCTGCGGACCGGCGACCCGGTCGTCTTCGAGACCCGGGACACCTGGTACGTCTACAAGGTCTTCAAGGAGCTGCCCGAGACGTCGAAGTACAACGTCGACGTCCTGCAGCCGGTGCCGGAGGGCTCGGGCGCGAAGAAGCCGGGCCGCTACATCACGCTGACGACCTGCACGCCGGTCTACACCTCGAAGTACCGCTACATCGTGTGGGGCGAGCTGGTGCGCACCGAGAAGGTGGACAAGGACCGCACGAAGCCGGCGGAGCTGCGCTGAGCGCACCCGCCGCCCGCGTACGACGAAGGGCCCCGGTCACCAGATGGTGACCGGGGCCCTTCGCGGTGGCGTACCTACCGGCTCAGCGGCGTGAGCCGGACGGGCCGCCGAAGATATTGCCGTCACCGCCGCCCGGCATGGTCTGCACGTTGACCGCGCTGTTCTTGTCGACCTGCTGGCCGGCTCCCGGCTGGAAGCCGATGACCCTCGCGTTGTCGTCGCTCGGGCCCTGCACCTGGCCGAGCTGGAGCCCCGCCCCGGCGAGCAGGCCCTTCACCTCACCGATGGTCTTGCCGCGCAGATCCGGCACGGTGGCCTTCTCCGGCTCCTGCGGGCCCTTGGAGACCTTCAGGACGATCGGGGTGTTCTTCGGCTGCTTGCTCGGACCGGCCGGGCTCTGCTCGATGACCGTGCCCGCGGGCTGCTCCGAATCCACCTGCTGCTGGGAGATGTTGGTGAACCCGAGCGGGGAGAGCTGGGCCAGTGCCTGGTCGATGGTCCGGCTGCGAACGTCCGGAAGGTCTGCCTCCGCCTGCTTGGCGACGGTGATCGTGACCTCGGAGTTCTTCTCCGCCTTCGCGTTGCCCGCGGGGTCCTGCCGGATGACCGTGTCCGGCGACTTCTCGGACTCCTCCGTGACGACCTTGACCGTGAAGCCCTTGTCCTCCAGCGCCTTCCGGGCACTGTCCTGGGACTTCTCCGTGACGTCCGGGACCTCGATCTTGGGAGCACCGGTGGAGACGACGACCGTGACGGTGTCCTGCTTCTCCATCGGAGTGTCGGCCTCCGGCGTCTGGCTGCAGATCTTGCCCTTCGGCTGGTCCTCGCACTCCTTGCGCGAGCCGACCTTCATGACGACTTCGGCGTTCCCCGCGCGTTGCTCCGCCGCGTCGACGGTCAGGCCGACCAGGTTCGGTGCGTCGACCTGGGTGTCCTTCTTGTTGTCGCTGAAGACGGCCTGGCCGATCAGGATCGCGCCGATCAGCACCAGGACGCCCGCGACGATCAGCAGGATCGTGGAGGTGTTGCTCTTCTTCTGGCGGCGCCGGTCCGGCCGGTCGTCGTAGCTGCCGTCCTCCGGGTTGACCGGGGGCAGCATGGAGGTGGCGGCGCCGTTCTGGTCCGCGGGGCGCAGTGCGGTGGTCGGCTGTTCGTTGCCGTACCCGTCGTAGCCGCCGTAACCGGCCGCGCCCATCGCCGCGGTGGCGGCGACCGGCCGGCCGTCGAGGCACGCCTCGATGTCGGCCCGCATCTCGTCGGCCGACTGGTAGCGGTAGTCGGGGTCCTTGACCAGCGCCTTCATCACGATCGCGTCCATCTCGGGCGTGATCTCGGGATCGAAGGTGCTCGGCGGCTGCGCCTCTTCCCGTACGTGCTGGTAGGCGACCGCGACCGGGGAGTCCCCGATGAAGGGCGGCCGGACGGTGAGCAGCTCGTACAGCAGGCAGCCGGTCGAGTAGAGGTCGGAGCGCGCGTCGACCTGCTCGCCCTTGGCCTGCTCGGGGGAGAGGTACTGGGCGGTGCCGATGACGGCGGCGGTCTGGGTCATCGTCATCCCGGAGTCGCCCATGGCGCGGGCGATGCCGAAGTCCATGACCTTGACCTGGCCGGTGCGCGTCAGCATGACGTTCGCCGGCTTGATGTCGCGGTGGACGATTCCGGCGCGGTGCGAGTACTCCAGCGCCTGGAGGATGCCGACGGTCATCTCCAGGGTGCGCTCGGGCAGCAGCTTGCGGCCGGAGTGCAGAAGCTCCCTGAGGGTCGACCCGTCGACGTACTCCATCACGATGTACGGGATGGAGACCCCGTCGACGTAGTCCTCGCCGGTGTCGTAGACGGCGACGATCGCCGGGTGGTTGAGCGAGGCAGCGGACTGGGCCTCACGGCGGAACCGGGCCTGGAACGACGGGTCACGGGCCAGGTCGGCCCGGAGCGTCTTCACGGCTACGGTGCGGCCGAGCCGGGTGTCGTGTGCGAGGTACACCTCGGCCATGCCACCACGGCCGAGCACCGAGCCCAGCTCGTACCGGCCGCCGAGGCGACGCGGCTCTTCCATAACTGTTCCAGCCCTCTCCGTCAGTCCCGACCACACCGGTGTGTGGTCCGGCGGTGTGCTGCTCGCGCATACGCTACCGGCCGCGGGCTACCTGATCGGCCCGTAGTCCGGACCTGATACCCGACCGGTATCCCCATGTGCAGATGTGGCACCCGATGTGACGGGCATCACCGCTTGCTGTCGATGACCGCCTTCATGACGTCCCGCGCGATCGGGGCGGCGAGGCCGCCACCGGAGATGTCGTCCCGGCCCGCCTGGCTGTCCTCGACGACGACGGCGACGGCGACCGGGGAGCCGCTGTCGGTCTTGGCGTAGGAGATGAACCAGGCGTACGGCTTCTCACTGTTGTTCAGACCGTGCTGGGCCGTACCGGTCTTGCCGCCTACGGTGACGCCGTTGATCTGCGCGTTGGTTCCCGTGCCGGTCTTGACCACGGTCTCCATGATCTGCTGGAGCTTCTGCGCGTTCTCACCGCTGAGGGGCTGGCTGAACTGTTCCTTCTCGTGGGTGTAGATCGCGTCGAGGCTGGGGGTCTGGCGCTCGGCGACCATGTACGGCTGCATCAGCTTGCCGTCGTTGGCGATGGCCGTGGCGACCATGGCCATCTGGAGCGGGGTCGCGCGGTTGGACGCCTGGCCGATGCCAGCCATGGCGTTCTGCGGACGGTTGTCCTTGGGGTAGGCGCTGGCGTCGGCGCGGACCGGGATGAAGATCTCCTGGTTGAAGCCGAACTTCGCGGCCTCCGCCATCATCTTCTCGTTGCCGAGGTCATCGCTGATCTTGCCGAAGACGGTGTTGCAGGACCACCGCAGGGCTTCCCGGAGCGAGGCGTTCTTGCAGGGGATGTTGCCCTCGTTGGGCAGGTCCTGGGTGCTCAGCGGGAGCCGCCAGGGCAGCGGCGAGTCCGTCGGTTCGTCGACGTTGCTGTACAGCCCGTTCTCCAGGGCCGCGGCGGCGGTGACGACCTTGAAGGTCGAGCCGGGCGGGTAGGTCTCGCGCAATGCCCGGTTGAGCATCGGCTTGTCCTTGTCGTTCAGGAGCTTCTGGCGGGCTTCGGAGTCCTTGAAGGAGTTCCCGGCGAAGACCGAGGGGTCGTACGACGGGGTGCTCACCAGGGCCAGGACGGCGCCGGTCTGCGGGTCGAGCGCGGCGACGGCGCCCTTCTTGCTGCCGAGTCCCTTGAAGGCGGCCTTCTGGGCGGCGCTGTTCAGCGTGGTGACGATGTTGCCGCCCTGCTTCTTCCCGCCGGTGAACATCGACAGGGTGCGGTTGAAGAAGAGCTGGTCGTCGTTGCCGGTGAGGATGCCGTCCTCGATCTTCTCCAGCTGCGAGGCGTCGAACGCCTGCGAGGCGTAGCCGGTGACGGGGGCCCACATGGGGCCGTTCTTCCAGACCCGCTTGTACTTGAAGTCGCTGTCCTTGGTCTCGACGGAGCCCGTGACGGACTTGCCGTCGACGATGATGTTGCCGCGCTCGTGGGCGTAGCGCTCGATCTGTACGCGGCGGTTGTGCTCGTTGCCGTTCAGCTCGTCGGCGCGGACGTACTGGAGCCAGTTGGTGCGGACCAGGAGTGCGAGGACGAGCACCCCGCAGAAGATCGCGATCCGGCGCAGGGGCTTGTTCACGGTCGGACCACCTGGGTCATTTCGGCGTCGGGTGAGGGGGCGGGAGCCGGGGCGGGCCGCCGGGCGGTGTCGCTGATGCGGAGCAGGATGCCGACCAGGGCCCAGTTCGCGATCACGGACGACCCGCCTGCCGCGACGAACGGCATGGTCATACCGGTCAGCGGGATGAGCCCCATGACACCGCCGGCGACGACGAACACCTGGATGGCGAAAGAGCCGGAGAGCCCGATCGCGAGGAGCTTGCCGAAGGGGTCACGGGCGGCGAGGGCCGTGCGGATACCGCGCTCGACGATCAATCCGTAGACGAGCAGGATGGCCATCATCCCGGCCAGGCCCAGCTCTTCGCCGACGGTGGCGAGGATGAAGTCGGAGTTGGCGGCGAAGCCGATCAGGTCGGAGTTGCCCTGGCCGAGCCCGGTACCGAGGGTGCCACCGGAGCCGAAGGCCATGAGGGACTTGGCCATCTGCTCGCTGGCGGCCAGCTTGCCCCAGCCGTCGAACGGGTCGAGCCAGGCGGTCACACGCTGCTGAACGTGGGGTTCGAAGGCCGCGACGCCCACGGCGCCCGCCGCGGACATCAGCAGACCGAAGACGATCCAGCTGGTGCGCTCGGTGGCCACGTACAGCATGACGACGAACATGCCGAAGAACAGCAGCGACGAACCGAGGTCGGTCTCGAAGACCAGGATCAGGATGGAGAAGGCCCAGACCATGAGGATCGGACCGAGGTCACGGCCGCGAGGAAGATACAGCCCCATGAAGCGGCGGCTGGCCAGGGCCAGCGCGTCCCGCTTCACCATGAGGTAGCCGGCGAAGAACACCGCGATGATGATCTTGGCGAATTCTCCGGGCTGGATCGTGCCGACACCGGGGATCTTGATCCAGATCTTGGCGCCGTTCACGGCGGGGAAGAACATCGGCAGGATCAGCAGGAACAGCGCCACCAGCATGGAAATGTAGGTGTAGCGCTGCAGGATGCGGTGGTCCTTGAGCAGCAGCAGGACGCCCACCAGGAGCGCGACGCCCACGGCCGAGAAGAGCAGCTGCTTGGAGGCGGCGGGAGCGAAGTCACGGGTCGCCTGGAACCTCGGGGACTGGTCCAGCCGCCAGATGATGGCCAGCCCCAGTCCGTTCAGCAGGGTCGCCAGCGGCAACAGCAAGGGGTCCGCGTAGGGAGCGAACTTACGGACGGCGAGGTGGCCGATGCCGCCCAGGAGAGCAAGGCCGAGCCCGTATCCGAGCATGCCCGAAGGGAGCTTGCCGTTGAGGGCGAGCCCGACATTGGCGTAGGCGAACACCGAGATGGCGATGGCGAAGGCCATCAACATCAGTTCGGTGTTGCGGCGGCTCGGTGCGTCGATCGCGCCGATCGTGGTCGTATTGGTGACAACGCTCATGGTGCTGAAGGCCCCCTACGGCTTTACTGCTTACCGCACTGCGGGACCAGCTTTTTCTCTTCCTCCGAGAGGCTGGGACCAGGAGTGGGAGTCGTGGTGGTCGGCTTGGTCTTGGTGTCCTTGGACGTGGAGGACGTCTTGGGGGCGTTCGCGTCGATGCCTCCGGACTTCTCCGGGTCCGGGCGGGCGTCGCTCTCCGCCGCCGCGCGCCGCTGGGCGTCCTTCTTGCAGGCGGATGCCTGGATCCCGAGTTCGCTGATCTTCTCGCGGGCCGCGGCCAGGTCGCCCTCGGCGATCGTCGCCTCGACCTGCTTGCGCTGGTAGGGCGGGAGGTACTTGAGTTCGATCTCGGGGTGGTCCTTCTCGACCTTCGACAGCGAGACCCACGCCAGGTCCTGGCTGAGGCCGCGGAACAGCGCGACGTGCTCCTTGTTGGCGCCCACGTAGAACTGGTTCTGCGTCCAGCGGTAGCCGCCGTAGACGCCACCGCCGACGACGGCCAGCGCCAGCACGGTGTAGAGGGAGCGCTTGAGCCACTTGCGGCCGCCACCGGGCTTGACGAAGTCGTCGTCGGTGTACGAGTCGAAGGAGCCCTCCGGCATCCCGCCGTACGCGTCGGCGTCACCGCTGCCGGGCGGGCCGAAGCCCCCCGGCGGCGGCGCCACGGGGCGGCCGAGGCCGGCCGCGCGTCCGGCGGGGGTCTGCATGGCGGCCGTGCTCTCGGCGGCGGCCATCTGCGCGGCCTGGTTCTCCGCGACCGCGCCGACGACGACGGGGGTGTCGTTGAACTGCGAGGCCATGGTGTCGTTGCTGTCGACGTCGAGGACGTCGGCGACGATGCAGGTGATGTTGTCGGGGCCACCGCCGCGCAGGGCGAGCTGGATCAGCTCCTGGATGGTCTCCTGAGGGCCCTGGTAGCTGGCGAGCGTCTCCTCCAGGGTCTGGTGGGAGACGACGCCGGACAGCCCATCGGAGCAGATCAGGTAGCGGTCGCCGACCCGGACCTCGCGGATGGAGAGATCGGGCTCGACGCGGTCGCCGCTGCCGAGCGCGCGCATCAGCAGGGCGCGCTGCGGGTGGGTGGTGGCCTCTTCCTCGGTGATCCGGCCCTCGTCGACCAGCCGCTGCACCCAGGTGTGGTCCTGGGTGATCTGGGTGAGGACGCCGTCACGGAGGAGGTACGCGCGGGAGTCGCCGACGTGGACCATGCCGAGGCGCTGGCCGGTCCAGAGGAGGGCGGTGAGCGTGGTGCCCATGCCCTCCAGCTGGGGGTCCTCCTCGACCATCACACGAAGCTGGTCGTTGGCCCGCTGGACCGCCGTACCGAGCGAGGTGAGGATGTCCGAGCCGGGGACGTCGTCGTCGAGCTGGACGAGGGTGGAGATGACCTCGGAGCTGGCGACCTCACCGGCCGCCTGTCCGCCCATGCCGTCGGCGATGGCGAGGAGGCGGGGACCGGCGTAACCGGAGTCCTCGTTGCCCTCCCGGATCATGCCCTTGTGCGATCCGGCGGCGAAGCGCAGGGAAAGACTCATGCCCACCTCGCCCGTCGGCTCCGGGTACAGCCGGTCCTGAGCCACACTGCCCACCCTCCGGTCGGGAGCCGGACGGAGTCCGATGCCCGGACTGCCGCGGCTCGCTCGCTCCGCTCGCTCATTGTCGTACTACTTCCGCAGCTCGATGACGGTCTTGCCGATCCGGATCGGCGCACCCAGCGGAACGGGCGTCGGGGTGGTGAGGCGGGTCCGGTCGAGATACGTGCCGTTGGTGGACCCGAGATCCTCGACGATCCACTGGCCGTCACGGTCGGGGTAGATCCTGGCATGCCTGCTGGACGCGTAGTCGTCGTCCAGCACGATCGTCGAATCGTGCGCCCGGCCCAGCGTGATCGTCTGGCCCTGGAGCGCCACCGTGGTGCCGGTGAGGCTCCCCTCGGAGACGACCAGCTTGGTGGGCGCCCCCCGGCGCTGGCGGCCGGACTGCTGGCGCTGCTGCGGCGGCGCGGCGGTGTTCTGGCGCGCCTGCGCCGGCCGTGCGTCGCTCGCGGTGCGGCGTGAGCCGCGCTGCGTGACACGCGTTCCGAACAGATCGCTGCGGATGACCTGTACGGCCACGATCACGAATAGCCACAGAACAGCCAGGAAACCTAGCCGCATGACCGTCAGGGTCAGCTCTGACATTGCCCCCGCTTCACCCTTCGGCTTGCCGGTAAACGATGGTGGTGCTGCCCACGACGATCCGCGAGCCGTCGCGGAGCGTAGCGCGGGTGGTGTGCTGCCCGTCTACCACGATGCCGTTGGTAGACCCGAGATCCTGGATCGTCGAGGGCGTTCCGGTCCGGATCTCACAGTGCCGACGCGATACGCCGGGGTCGTCGATCCGCACGTCGGCGTCGGTGCTGCGGCCCAGCACCAGCGTCGGGCGGGAGATCTGATGGCGGGTGCCGTTGATCTCGATCCAGCGTCGCACCTGCGCGTTGGGCAGGGGGCTGGGCCCGGCCGGCGGGTGCCGGTCGGTGCTGGGCGCTCCGGGCCTGGCGCCCGGGGGCGGGCCGGGGGGCATGGGCGGGGGAGAGCTGGGCGGGTAGCCGTAGCCGCCGCCGGGCGGCTGCGGACGGGCCGGTCCCGGATGGGGCGGCTGGCCCTGCGCGCCCTGGGAGGGCTGCTGCGACGAACTCGACGCCAGGGTGCGGCTGCGCACCCGGTAGAGCCCGGTGTCGAGATCGTCGGCCTTCTCCAGGTGGACCTTGATGGGGCCCATGAAGGTGTACCGCTGCTGCTTCGCGTAGTCGCGGACCAGCCCGGAGAGCTCGTCGCCCAACTGCCCGGAGTACGGGCTGAGTCGCTCGTAGTCGGGTGTGCTGAGTTCGACGATGAAGTCGTTGGGGACGACGGTCCGCTCGCGGTTCCAGATCGTCGCGTTGTTGTCGCACTCGCGCTGGAGGGCGCCGGCGATCTCGACCGGCTGGACCTCGGACTTGAAGACCTTGGCGAAGGTGCCGTTGACCAGACCCTCGAGACGCTGCTCGAAACGCTTCATGACTCCCATGGGGCACCTCCTCCGTCGTAGTCGTCCCTGTACTGCTTACTGATCGTATCCACGCGTCGGGAAATCGGCTGGTTCCCCTTGTCTGCCCTGTGGATGAGTGTCACCTCTCACACGGATCGTAGAGGCGGCCTCCTCACAGTGTCCCGCACGCGGGGTGCACACAGGAGGAGTGGGGGCGGCCGCCCGGCGTTCCCGCTTCCCTTCAGTCGACCGGTGAAACAACGGATGTGAATCCACCCTGCATAGCGTGCTAATCTTCCGGATGTCGCCAGGCAAGCGCACCGAAACGGTGAAGGAGCCCGGAAACACCACTCTTGCGCGAGTGGCGGAACGGCAGACGCGCTGGCTTCAGGTGCCAGTGTCCTTAGGGACGTGGGGGTTCAAATCCCCCCTCGCGCACAAGAGAGAAGCCCCACAGGCCCAACGGTCTGTGGGGCTTCTTCGTTCCCGGCTTGGTATGCGACTTGGTTCGCGACTCGATGCGCTGCCTCGCTTCCGGCTTTGCTTTCCGGGTTGGTTCGCGGACCGGTTCCGACTCCGGCTTCTCTCCGGACGTTTCACGTGAAACGTCTGGTTCGGACCCCCTGCGGTAGTTGGCGAACTCTGCGAACTCTGCGGTCTCTGCGGCCTACGCGGTGGTGTCGCCGACCGTGTTGTAGCGGAGCAGGTACTCCGCGAACCGCGCGAGATCTTCCTCCGACCAGTCCGCGAGGCGTTCGCGGTAGGCGGTGCGGCGGCTGGCGTGGGTGGAGGCAAGGACCCGGGTTCCGGCCTCGGTGGGGTGCAGTACCTGGATCCGGTGGTCGTCCGGGTCCGGGTGGCGCTCGACCAGGCCCAGTTTCTCCAGGGTGCCGACCTGTCGGCTGACCGTTGATTTGTCCAGCATGTAGTGGGCGGCCAGATCCGTCGCGCGGCAGCCGTTTCGATCCTCGATGTGTGCCAGCAGGGTGTACGAGACCAGAGGAAGCTCCGGGTGGAGGCGGGCCGCCGTGGCGCGTGCGCGGCGTGCGAAAGCCGTCAGCTCGCGCTGGATGACGTCCAGTGATGCTTCACGTTCCTCGGGTGTGTCCGGCACGCTCCGGCCTCCGTCTCGCTCTCCCTGATGCTGGTTGTATAGTACAACGAGTTTGGAGTTGTAAAAGACAACTATTGGAGTGTTCTGGATGTCCGCAAGTCCGGAAGGAGCCCCCGGCTCCACCGCCGCCGCTCTCCGCCATGTGCTGGGGCATTTCGTCACACCGCTGCTGATGTGCATCGGTATGGGGCTGGCCTATCTCGGGGCCTTCCATGCCCCGGAGCCGCACGATCTCCGGGTGGACGTCGTCGGGTCGGGGGCGAGGGCCCAGGTGCTCGCGCAGAACCTCCAGGACAGGAGCGACGGGGCGCTGAGCGTGCGGACCGTTCCGGACCGCGCCACCGCCGCGGATCACCTGAGGACGCAGACGAGTTACGGTGCCTACCTGCCGGGCCGCCGCCCCGAGCTGCTGGTGGCGAGCGCGTCCTCCGACACCAGCGCCACGGTGGTGGAGAAGGTCTTCACCAAGGTCGCGGCGGAGCGGGGCGCCCCTCTGAAGGTGACGGACACGGCGCCGACCGCGGACGGCGATCCGACCGGCCAGGGCATCTTCTTCCTCCTGGTCGCGCTGAGCATCGGCTCGTACGCGTCGGTCGCGGTCATCGGGGGCGCGGGGGCCGTGCTGGCGCTGCGGATCAGGGCCGCACTGGCCGTTGTCACGTCGTTCGTGGTGAGCGTGATCGGCGTGGTGTTCGCGGGGCCGCTGTTCGGGCTGGTGGACCAGGGGCTCGGTGGTCTGTGGGCGATGGCCTGGCTCTACTCCGCGGGCATCCTGCTGATCGGCGTCGGACTGCACACCTTCCTCAAGCGGTGGACGACGCTGGGGCTGATGGTGCTGTTCGTGATGCTCAACTTCACCAGCTCCGGGGGCATCTTCCGGCCCGAACTGCAGCCGGGCTTCTTCGCTTCCCTGCACTCCTTCTGGAACGGGGCGGGCTTCGTCGAGGGGGTGCGCAGCCATGTGTACTTCGAGGGACACGGGCTCGGCGGGCATGTGCTGGTGCTCGGACTCTGGCTCGTGGTGGGCCTGGTGATGGTGGGACTCGCGGGAATGGCCGAATCGAAGCGGCGGAAGGCCGGTGCCCTCGCTGGTACTGGTGCTGCCGCTGGTGCTTGGGCGGCAGGAGTGGCCAAGGGGGCTGCGGGGACTGCCGGGAGTGAAGAGGTCGAGGAGGAGCTGGAGGAGGCCGTCGGCGTCTGACGGCGACGGTTCCTGACCGGGACCGGGGCGTTGTCCACAGGCGGTCGGACAGGTTTTCCACAGGGGCGAGCGGCTTTCGGCGGGCGGGGGTACCTTCGTCGGAATTGATCTGCGACAGGCATTCGGCCAGGAGCGCAGGTGGGTACGGGGGGAGGCTGCGCGCCATGGGCGACAGCGGGATGGCGGTGCCGGTCCGGCGGGCGGGGGCAGGGGATTCGCGTATCCCGGCCGTGCCCGGATTCGCGCGACGGGCGGCCGGGCCGGGCCGGGCGGGAGACGGCGCGGCGCGGTTGCCGAAGGACGCGGGCAAGGCGCTGCGCGGGCAGGTGCCCCGGTCCTCGCACGCGGACCTGGACCTGCCGGCCGGGCGGTCGGACGCGGTGCGGGCGGTGGAGGAGTCGAGCCGGGACAGGGTGCCCGAGCTCACCCCGATCCGGGTGGGGCGGATGGCGGCCACGCCCTTCGCCTTTCTGCGGGGCTCGGCCGGTCTGATGGCTCACGACCTGGTGGGCACGCCCGTCAGCGGGGTCGGTGCGCAGCTCTGCGGCGACGCGCACGCGGCCAATTTCGGGCTGTACGGCGATGCGCGGGGCAGCTTGGTCATCGATCTGAACGATTTCGACGAGACCGTTTTCGGCCCCTGGGAATGGGACCTGAAGCGTCTGGCCACCTCGTTGGTGCTCGCGGGGCGTGAGGCCGGGGCGGACGAGGAGACCTGTCGGCGGGGCGCGTACGACGCGGTGGGGGCGTACCGGCGGACGATGCGGCTGCTGGCCAAGCTGCCCGCGCTCGACTCCTGGAACGCCATCGCGGACGAGGAACTGGTCTCGCACACGGACGCGCGGGACCTCCTCGGCACTCTGGAGCGGGTCTCGGAGAAGGCCCGGAAGAACACGAGCGCCCGTTTCGCGGCGAAGTCCACGGAGGAGTCCGTCGACGGCGGCCGCCGCTTCGTCGACGCACCGCCGGTGCTGCGGCGGGTGTCGGACGGCGAGGCCGCCGCGGTCGCGTCCGCGCTGGGCGAGTACGTGGGCACGGTCTCGGAGGACCTGGTCCCGCTTCTCGCCCGGTACGCGATACAGGACGTGGCGTTCCGGGTGGTCGGCACGGGGAGCGTCGGCACCCGGTCGTACGTGGTGCTCCTGCTCGATCACCGGGGCGAGCCGTTGGTGCTTCAGGTGAAGGAGGCGCGGCGGTCCGTGCTGGCGCCGTACTTGCCGGCTGTCGGCTTCGAAGTGCCCCGGTCGGTGCACGAGGGGCGCCGGGTGGTGCTCGGGCAGAAGCGGATGCAGGTCGTCAGCGACATCCTGCTGGGCTGGGCCACGGTGGACGGACGCCCGTTCCAGGTACGGCAGTTCAGGAACCGCAAGGGGAGCGTCGACCCGGCCGCGCTGGCGGCCGACCAGGTCGACGACTACGGCCGGATGACGGGGGCGCTGCTGGCGCGGGCCCATGCGCACAGCGCCGATCCGCGGCTGATCGCGGGCTACTGCGGCAAGAACGACGAGCTGGACGAGGCGGTGGCTGCGTTCGCGGTGACCTACGCGGACCGTACGGAGGCGGATCACGCGGAGTTGGTACGGGCGATAGGTTCCGGGCGAATAGCCGCCGAGCTGGGCGTTTGAGCCGCGCCGGACCGACCGGGCGTACGGGGGAGGCGGGCCGGGGCCATACGCTGGACGGGTGACCCACGAAGCCGCCGGGGTGCCGACCTCCCCGAACGACGATGGCCGGAACGACGACGACCGGCAGGACGAGCCGTTCGAGCAGGACGGTGGGCCGGCCGCTGCCGGTCCCCGGCCTGATGCCGAGGACGGGAGCGCCGGGACCGGAGACGCGGATGCCGGTGGTGCGGATGCCGGTGGTGCGGATACCGGTGCTGCGGGCGCCGGTGGCGCGGATGCCGGCAGTGCGGGCGCCCGGGCCGAGGAGGAGCAGCCCGAGGCCCGTCTGGCGAGGGCGGTGCGGGCGGCGGAGCAGGCGCTGATCGAGTTCGAGATCGCGGTGGAGACCTTCCGGATCGAGGTCGAGAACTTCTCGCGACTGCACCACCAGAAGCTCGGTCCCATGTACACCCGCCTCGACGAGCTCGACGCGCAGATCGCGGAGGCCCGGGCCGCCAGAACGGGCGACCCGGAGGACATCCGCAAGGCGCAGGAGGCCCGTGCGATCGTCATGCCGATGCCCGGTGTCGACGAGTTGTTCCATGACTGGATGGACTCCGACGGGCTCTCCCCCGAGGCCGCGGCGATGCTGACGGAGCAGCCGGTCCGGCCGCCCAAGCGCGTCCGGCCGACCGAGGAGGCACGCAGGCTCTACCGGGACCTGGCCCGCAAGGCCCATCCGGACCTGGCCCAGGACGAGACGGAACGGGCCCGCCGGGACGAGTTCATCGCCCGGGTGAACGCCGCGTACGGCCGGGGCGACGAGGAGCTCCTGGTGGAGCTGGCGAAGGAGTGGGAAGCGGGCCCGGTTCCGCCGGAGAAGGGGTTCGGCGAGAGCGAGGAGCTCTATGCCCGGCTGGACTGGCTGACCCAGCGCAAGGAGCTTCTGACGCTGCTCGCCCAGGAGCTCGAGGAGAGCGCCATCGGGTCCATGCTGCGGATGGCCCCGGACGACCCCGACCGGCTCCTCGACGAGATCGCCGAACAGCTCCTGGGCGAGGTCGCGCAGCGCGAGGCGGAGCTGGCGACACTGGTGCAGTAGCGTTCCGGATGACCCAGGCGCGTACGTACGAGAGAAGGCATGACCCATGAATTTCGCCCCTCTGCCCTCGGTGGAAGCCGCGGCGGTCCCGTCGGACGGCTTCGTGCTGGACGTCCGGGAGGACAACGAGTGGGGCGCCGGGCATGTCGAGGGCGCTCTGCACATCCCGATGAGCGACTTCGTGGCGCGCTTCGGTGAGCTGACCGATGCAGTCGGCGACGGTCGGCGCGTGCATGTGGTGTGCCGGGTCGGCGGCAGGTCGGCGCAGGTCACCCAGTACCTCGTGCAGCAGGGCATCGACGCGGTGAACGTCGACGGCGGGATGCTCGCCTGGGACGGTGCCGGGCGCCCGATGGTCACGGACAACGGCACTCCGGCCTTCGTGCTCTGAGTACGGGGCGCCGGTCCCCGCGCTCCCGCCACGGCGCTCCGGCGTCCCTGCTCCGGGCATGGTGCTTCGGGCCCGCGTTCCGAGTCCCGGGCAGGAGCGCCGGGGCCCCGCCGCCGTCAGCCGAGAAGGTGCGCGGCCAGCAGGTCGCCCAGCGCCTCCTCGTGTGCCGCTGCCGGGCCGAGGGACAGCTCGATCTGCTTCGCCCAGGCGTGGAAGCGGTGCAGCGGGTAGTCGGTGTCCGCACCGAACCCGCCGTGGAGGTGCTGCGCCGTCTGAACGACCCGCCGGACACCGTCCGACGCCCAGATCTTCGCCACCGCGATGTCGCCCTCGGCGGGCAGTGTCCCGTCGGCCCCGGTGGAGATCCGCCAGGCGGCCTGCCAGAGCGTCGCCTCCATGGCCCGCAGGTCGATGTACCGGTCCGCGGCCTGTACCGCGACGGACTGGAACGTCGCCACGGGGAAACCGAACTGCTCGCGCTTCCCGGTGTATTCGCTGGTCATGGCGAGCACGGCCTCACCCAGGCCCAGGGCGAGTGCGCAGGTGCCGGTCGTGAGGAGGGCGCGCAGCCACGCCCAGGCACCGGGGTGGTCCATCAGGGCGCGGCCGGTGATGCGTACCGCCTCCAGCCGGACCTCGGCGAGCCGTTCGCCACTGGTGGAGACCTGCTCGGCCAGGGTGACGCCGTCCTGGCCGGGGCTGATCAGGGCGATGACGGTCCGGCCCTCGGGCGTTTGGGCCGGAACGGCTATCCAGTCCGACGCCTGGGCCCAGGGCACCGCGGTCTGGGTCCCGTCGAGCACCCAGCCCGCATCCGTACCTCCGGTCCGGGCGCCCTCGGTACCGGAGTCGGCCGCCGCGGCCGTCTCCGGGCGGGCCGTGACGGCACGTTCGGCCGGCTCGTGTCCCGAACGGCCGTTGGCGCCGACGGTGAGCACCAGCTCGCCCCGGCCGACCCGGGGCAACAACTCGGCGGCCAGCGAAGGCTCTCCGTACCGCTGGAGCGCCGTCGCGACCGCGCAGGTCTCCAGCAGCGGCACCCGGGCGAGAACCCTGGCGGACTCGCGCAGCACCAGGCAGAGCACGACGGGATCGAGCCCGGCCCCGCCGTGTTCCGGCGACAGGGTGAGGCTCAGCAGATCGCCGGAGGCGAGCCGGGCCCACAGCGGACGGTCGATGTCCTCGGCCACGGCGCCCGGTACGAGAGCGGGGCTGGGGACCCCGTCCGGCGCGACCCCGGCGAAGACCCCGCGCGCCGCCTCCGCGGCCGCCTGCTGCTCCTCGGTGAAGGTGAAGTCCACTGCCCCGGCCTCCCGCTGCCCGATGCCCTGCCTGGATCTGACGGATCGTCAAGATAGAACAGGTTCTACGAGAAGGGAACACGTGGGGAGCGGTCAGCGGTCGAAGTCCAACTCCAGCTCCGGGGTGGCGGGATGCGACTGGCAGGCCAGCACGTAGCCCGCGTCCGTCTCCTCGGGCTCCAGCGCGAAGTTGCGGTCCATCCGCACCTCGCCCGAGACGAGGAAGGCCCGGCAGGTCCCGCACACCCCGCCCTTGCAGGCGTACGGTGCGTCGGCACGGCGGCGCAGCACGGTCTCCAGCAGGGATTCGCCGTCCTCCACCGGCCAGGTGCCGGAGCGGCCGTCCAGGGTGGCGGTGAGTCTGCTGTGGGCGGGCGCCGTGGCCCGGGGCCGGGTGTCCGCGCCCGGACCGTCGTCCACATGGAAGATCTCCTGGTGGACGCGGGTCCGGTCGACGCCCAGGCCGCCCAGCGCCCGCTCCGCCGCCCGGACCAGGCCGAACGGCCCGCAGAGATACCAGCCGTCCACCCCGTCCACCGGGAGCAGGGCGGGCAGCAGAGCGGCGAGGCGGTCCTCGTCCAGTCGGCCGGAGGGCAGCCCGGCCTGCTGCTCCTCCCGGGAGAGGACCGTGACCAACTGGAACCGGTCGGGGTAGCGGTCCTTGAGCTCGGCCACCTCGTCCAGGAACATCGTCGAGAGCGCCGTCCGGTCACTGCGGATCAGGCAGAAGCGGGCTTCGGGCTCCCGCGCCAGCAGCGTGGTGGCGATGGACAGGACCGGCGTGATCCCGCTGCCTCCGACGATCGCCGCGAAGGATCCGGGCCGGGGCGTCAGCACGAAGCGGCCCATCGGGGGCATCGCCTCGACCTCGTCGCCGACGGCGAGTTCCTTCAGGGCGTACGTGGAGAACCTGCCGCCGTCGACCAGCCGGATGCCCACCCGCAGGACCGGCTCGTCCGGCTCCTCGGCGGCCGGGGAGCAGATCGAGTACGAACGGCGGATCTCCTCGCCGTCGGCCGTGTACCGCACGTTGAGGTGTTGGCCCGGCTTGTGGCGGAAGATCTCGCGCGACGCGGGCGGCACGGCGAGGGTGACGGCCACCGAATCGTCCGTGAGCCGTTCGATCGAGCGGACCCGGAGCGGATGGAACATCTACAACTCCTTGAAATGGTCGAACGGTTCGCGGCACGACACGCAGCGGCGCAGTGCCTTGCAGGCGGTGGAGGAGAACCGGCTCAGCAGTTCCGTGTCGGTCGACCCGCAGTGCGGACAGCGGACGGAGAGAGCGAGCGGCACCGGACCGCCGGCGGCGGCCGCTCCGTGGGGGCGCGGGGGCGCGATGCCGAACTCGGCGAGCTTGCGCCGCCCCTCCGCGCTGATGTCGTCCGTGGACCAGGCGGGTGAGAGCACCGTGACCACGGAGACCTCCGGTATGCCGTGGTCGTGCAGCACCCGCTCGATGTCGCAGGACATGGTCTCGATGGCGGGGCAGCCGGTGTAGGTCGGGGTGAGGCGCACGGTGACCCGGCCCGGGGCGACGACCTCCACGCCCCGGAGCACCCCCAGCTCGTCCAGGGTCAGCACGGGCAGCTCGGGGTCGGGGACGGAGCCCGCGAGATGGCGCAGCTCCTCCTCCAGGGGCGTCCCGGTCACCATGACGCCCCCGGGTGGCTGCGGTGCAGATGCTGCATCTCGGCGAGCATGCGGCCGAAGGGCTCGGTGTGGACGCCCTGGCGCCCCGCTCCCGCGGTCCACGCCCCGGACCGGGGGCCCGTGGGCGGGGTCAGCGTGGCCCGCTCCAGCACCGCGGAGACGGATCCCAGCCAGTCGCCGTCGAGCGCCTTCCAGTCGATGTCGATCCCCTCGACCGGCTCGAACAGCTCGCCGGTGAACCGCCACAGGGCGTCCGTGGCGCGCTGCATCCGGGCACGGCTCTCCTCGGTGCCGTCACCGAGCCGGAGCGTCCAGTGCTCCGCGTGGTCCTGGTGGTACGCGACCTCCTTGACGGCCTTGGCCGCCAGTTCGGCGAACGGGCCGTCGCCCGATGCCAGCCGCTCGTACAGCAGCCGCTGGTAGGTGGAGAAGTAGAGCTGGCGGGTGATGGTGTGGGCGAAGTCGCCGTTGGGCTGCTCGACCAGCTGGACGTTGCGGAAGGCCCGCTCCTCGCGCAGATACGCCAGCTCGTCCTCGTCCCCGACCAGGGAGAGGAGCACCCGGGCCTGGCCCAGCAGGTCCAGGGCGATGTTGGCCAGGGCCACCTCCTCCTCCAGCACGGGGGCGTGGCCGGCCCACTCCCCCAGCCGGTGCGAGAGCACCAGCGCGTCGTCGCCCAGGGCGAGGGCCGCGGTCACAGGTGCTTCACCCCTTCCGGGATCTCGTAGAACGTCGGGTGCCGGTACGGCTTGTCGCCGGCGGGCTCGAAGAAGGAGTCCTTCTCGTCCGGCGAGGAGGCCGTGATCTGCGCCGACGGCACCACCCAGAGGGAGACGCCCTCGGAGCGGCGGGTGTACAGATCGCGTGCGTTGCGCAGGGCCATCTCGGCGTCCGGCGCGTGCAGGCTGCCCGCGTGGGTGTGGGAGAGGCCGCGCCGCGAACGCACGAACACCTCCCACAGGGGCCATTCGGTCGAGCTGCTCATGCTGTCGCCTCCCCGTTCACGATGGGACTTCCGGTCCTCACCGCTGTCCGTTCCGGTGCGTGCTTCTCGGCGTGGGCGGCTGCCGCCTCCCGTACCCACGCGCCTTCCTCGTGCGCCCGGCGGCGCTGGCCCAGGCGCTGCTCGTTGCAGGGCCCGTTGCCCTTGAGGACCTCCTGGAACTCGGCCCAGTCGATCGCACCGAAGTCGTGGTGCCCACGCTCCTCGTTCCACCGGAGGTCCGGGTCGGGGAGGGTGAGGCCGAGCGATTCGGCCTGCGGGACGCATATGTCCACGAAGCGCTGCCGGAGCTCGTCGTTGGAGTGACGCTTGATCTTCCAGGCCATCGACTGGGCCGAATGGGCCGACGCGTCGTCCGGCGGGCCGAACATCATCAGGGACGGCCACCACCAGCGGTCCACCGCGTCCTGCGCCATCTCGTGCTGCGCGGGCGTGCCCCGGCTGAGGGCGAGCAGCAGTTCGTACCCCTGGCGCTGGTGGAAGGACTCCTCCTTGCAGATGCGGACCATCGCCCGCGCGTACGGGCCGTAGGAGCAGCGGCACAGCGGCACCTGGTTGGTGATCGCGGCGCCGTCCACGAGCCAGCCGATCGCGCCGACGTCCGCCCAGGTCAGCGTCGGGTAATTGAAGATCGACGAATACCTCTGGCGGCCCGCGTGGAGCTTGTCGAGCAGCTCCCCGCGGCCCGTGCCGAGGGTTTCGGCCGCGCTGTAGAGGTACAGGCCGTGGCCCGCCTCGTCCTGCACTTTGGCCATCAGGATCGCCTTGCGGCGGAGCGAGGGCGCGCGCGTGATCCAGTTGGCCTCCGGCTGCATGCCGATGATCTCGGAGTGGGCGTGCTGGGCGATCTGCCTGACCAGCGAGGCCCGGTACGCGTCGGGCATCCAGTCGCGCGGCTCGATGCGCTCGTCCGCCGCCACCGCGGCGTCGAACGCCGCCTCCAGGGCCTCGTCCGCCCCAGCGGGATTGCCCGCTCCCGCCTGCGCTGTCTGGTCCGCAGCCACTGCCGCCATCCCGGGCTCCCTACCGACCGATCGTTCGGTTCAATGTCTTCAATGGTGGGTCGGCGGCCCGTAGGGTGTCAACCCTGTGGATAACTGACCGGGGATCGACGGGGATCGGGGCGGGATGGATTCGTACGACGGCAGCGGCGCCGCGCGCGGGAACGGGGTCGCCGGTCCGGAACCGGAGCAGCGCGAGAAGGACCCTTCCGACGCAGGTCAGGAGCCTGAACCAGAGCCACTGGGCGGGATGGCCGGCCTCTCCCTCCCGTATCAGATCGTCGCCGCGCTCGCGCTGTCCGTGATCGGGGTGATCGCCTGCGTGCAGCTGGCCATGGTCTTTCTGCACGTCGCCCCCTCCAACACCCTGACCAAGCGGCACGGCGAGGCGGTCGACGAGTGGGTCTATCCCGAGTTCGAGCAGAACTGGAAGCTCTTCGCCCCCAATCCGCTCCAGCAGAACATCGCGGTGCACGTGAGGGCCGAGATAGCCGGTCGCGACGGCGTCCGCACGACCCGCTGGATGAGCCTCTCGGCCGAGGACAGCAAGGCGATCCGCGGCAATCCTCTGCCCAGCCATGTCAATCAGAACGAACTCCGTCGCGGCTGGGACTTCTACCTCAACTCCCACGACAACGAGGACCGGCCCAACGGCCTGCGCGGTGAGCTCTCCGAGCGCTACATCCGCCGCATCGTGATGCTCCGCCTCGACGGACACGACTACGGCGGCCCCGTCCGGCGCATCCAGGTCCGCTCCGAGACCCGGTCGGTCCCGGCGCCCCCGTGGAGCAACGAGAGGATCAGTACCGAACCCTCCTACCGGGTACTGCCGTGGTGGACGGTGACCGACGCGGACCTGCCCGCGAACACCGAGGAGGCGGACAAGTGAGCACGCCCGCCCTCGGCCGCCGGGCCGAGCATCGGATCGCCCGCGCCATCCAGCGCGTCACGTCCACTTCCTTCGGGCCGTACCAGAGCGCCGTCATCCGGATCGGCTTCTCGGCCACCTACCTCTTCTTCCTGCTGCGCGAACTGCCGAACCGCCACGAGTTGTACGGCCCCGACGCCCCCTGGCGCTGGGACATGGCGCAGCAGTTGATCTCCAGTAACCAGGCGTTCTCCGTACTCATGTGGTCGGACAGCACCGTCTGGTTCGAGATCGTCTACGCGGTCACGCTCGTCTCCGCGGCGCTGCTGATGGTCGGCTGGCACACCCGGGCGATGGCGGTCCTGTTCATGGTCGGGGTGCTCTCCGTCCAGAACCGCAGCATCTTCATGGGCGACGGCGGCGACAACGTCATCCACATCATGGCGATCTACCTGGTGCTCACGCGCTGCGCACGGGTCTGGTCGCTGGACGCCCGGCGGGCGGCACGGCAGGAGCGGAAGGCCGCCGAAGCGCGGGGTTCGGACTGGACGGCGGGCGAGACCGAGGGCGTCGAGGCGACGGCGGACGGTCCTCGGCGACCGGCACGGATCCGGGGCGACGTGACCGGTCCGGTCCTGTGGGCCGTGCTCGGCGTGGTGCTGATGGCCGCCGGAGTGACGGACGGGCTCGGCGGCACCTGGTGGCTGCCGACCCTCCTGTGGATCCTGTGGATCGGCGAGGGCGCCTGGTGGTTCGTGAACCGCTACGCGCCGCGGAGCCAGTCGCGCGTCCTGCTCGACGTCATCGCCAACCTCGCCCACAACGCGACCCTCGTCGTGATCATGGCCGAGGTCTGTCTGATCTACTCCACCGCCGGGTGGTACAAGATCCAGGGCTCGCGGTGGCAGGACGGCACGGCGCTGTACTACCCGCTCCAGCTCGACTCCTTCACGCCCTGGCCCTGGCTGTCGGACCTCCTCGCCGCCAACGGCGTCATGGTGATGCTGATCACGTACGGCACGGTCGCCGTCCAGGTCGCGTTCCCGTTCACGCTGTTCAACCGGCGGGTCAAGAACGTGCTGCTCGTCGCCATGATGTGCGAGCACGCCGGTATCGCCCTGCTGCTCGGACTGCCCTTCTTCTCCATGGCGATGATCGCCGCGGACGCCGTCTTCCTGCCGACCGCCTTCCTGCTCTGGGTCGGCTCCCGGGCGGCCCTCGCCCGGCAGCGCCTCTTTCCCGGCAGGGTCGGCGTCCCCGGCCAGCGGCGGGGGGACGAGGGCGAGGAGGCTCCGCAACGCGACGGCGGGGGTCATACGCTCGTCGGGTGAGCAGGAACGAGAGCGGTAGCACGGACGGCAGCGGCGACGCGGAGCCGGCGCAGTACGACGACGGCTTCGGGCCGGAGATCGGCGTCGGGCCGCACCCGCTGCCGTGGCCCGAGGACGAGCGGTACGACCCCGAACTGCTCGCCCACGGCGACCGGCGCAACGTGGGCGACGCCTACCGGTACTGGACGCGGGAGGCGATCGTCGCCGATCTGGACCTGCGGCGGCACGACTTCCATGTGGCGGTCGAGAACTGGGGCCACGACTTCAACATCGGCTCCGTGGTGCGCACGGCGAACGCCTTTCTCGCCAAGGAGATCCACATCGTGGGGCGGCGGCGGTGGAACCGGCGCGGCGCGATGGTCACCGACCGGTACCAGCATGTGCGCCACCACCCCGACACCCGGTCGCTGACCGCGTGGGCGGAGGCCGAGAACCTGCCGATCATCGGCATCGACAACCTGCCGGGGGCGGTCCCGCTGGAGCGGACCGAACTGCCGCGCCGCTGTGTGCTGCTCTTCGGGCAGGAGGGGCCGGGGCTGACCGAGGAGGCCCGGGAACACGCGGCGATGGTGTGCTCGATCGCGCAGTTCGGATCGACGCGGTCGATCAACGCGGGCGCCGCGGCCGCCATCGCCATGCACGCGTGGGTGCAGCGGTACGCGGAGATCCCCGGGGCGGGCGCGTAGCGCTGGTCCGGTCCAGTCCGGCTGGTCACGGGCGACGGGCAGCGCCCAACGGGTCATGGAGCGCGCACCGGCGACGGAGGCGGTGGGGCCGTCCGGGCGTGGTGCTGCGACGTGGCCCCGGGGCGTGTCCGGTCGGGCACGCCCCGGGGTGCCGCTGGGCGTGGTCAGGCCTGGCGGCGGACCTCCACCATGCGGAAGCGGTTGGAGACGAAGGCCCCGTCGCACAGAGCGGCGTTCGCCGCCGGGTTCCCGCCCGAGCCGTGGAAGTCCGAGAAGGCCGCGGTCTGGTTGACGTACACCCCGCCGGTCAGGTTCAGCGACAGCTGGGCCGACTCGTCCAGGCAGACGTCCTCCACCGCGCGCTCCACCTCCGGTGAGGTGGTGTACGCGCCCACCGTCATCGCGCCCCGGTCGCGCACCGTGCGGCGCAGCAGCTCGATCGCGTCGGCCGTCGAGTCGACCGCGACCGCGAAGGCGACCGGGCCGAAGCACTCCGCAAGGTAGTGCTTCTCGTCGTCGGGCTTGGCCGCGTCCAGCCGGACGATGGCGGGGGTGCGGACCACGGCGTCGGGGAACTCCGGGTTGGTCACCTCGCGGGACGCCAGGGCCACCTCGCCCAGCTCCGGAGCCGATTCCAGGCGGGCCTTCACATCGGGGTTGACCAGGGCGCCGAGCAGCGCGTTCGCCCGGGCGTCGTCGCCCAGGAGACCGGTGACCGCGGCGGCGATGTCGGTGACCACCTCGTCGTAGGACTTGTCGCCGGTGTCGGTGGTGATGCCGGTACGGGGGATCAGCAGGTTCTGCGGGGTCGTGCACATCTGGCCGCTGTACAGGGAGAGGGAGAACGCCAGGTTGGACAGCATGCCCCGGTAGTCGTCCGTGGAGTCGACGACGATCGTGTTGACCCCGGCCTTCTCCGTGTAGACCTGGGCCTGGCGGGCGTGGTCCTCCAGCCAGTCGCCGAAGGCGGTGGAACCGGTGTAGTCGATGATCCGGACTTCCGGGCGCAGGGCCAGGCTCTTCGCGATGCCCTCGCCGGGCCGCTCGGTGGCCAGGGCGACCAGGTTGGGGTCGAAGCCCGCCTCGGCGAGCACTTCGCGGGCCACGCGCACGGTGAGCGCGAGCGGGAGCACCGCGCGCGGGTGCGGCTTGACCAGGACGGGGTTGCCGGTCGCCAGCGAGGCGAAGAGACCGGGGTAGCCGTTCCACGTGGGGAAGGTGTTGCAGCCGATCAGGAGCGAGATGCCGCGCGGCGCCGCGGTGAACGTCTTCCGCAGCTGGAGCGGGTCGCGCTTGCCCTGCGGCTTGGACCAGTCGGCGCCCTGCGGCGTGCGGGTCTGCTCCTCGTACGCGTACGCCACCGCCTCCAGGCCGCGGTCCTGGGCGTGCGGGCCGCCCGCCTGGAACGCCATCAGGAACGCCTGGCCGCTGGTGTGCATCACGGCGTGCGCGAACTCGTGGGTCCGGGCGCTGATCCGGGCGATGATCTCCAGGCAGACCAGTGCCCTGCTCTCGGGGCCCGCCGCACGCCAGGCGGGCATGCCGGCGCGCATCGCGGGAAGCAGCGTGTCCGCGTCGGCGTGCGGGTACTCGACGCCGAGCGCCGGCCCGTACGGGGAGACCTCGCTGCCCGTCCAGCCGTCGGTGCCGGGCTGGCCGAGGTCGATCCGGGTGTTCAGCACGGCGTCGAACGCGGCCTTGCCCTCGGCGGCGCTCAGACTGCCGGGCGCGCCCCCGTCCCCGTACGCCTTCGGATGCTCGGGGTGGGGGGACCAGTAGCCACGCGTACGGATCGCGTCGAGGGCCTGGTCGAGCGTGGGGCGGTGCTTCTCGGACAGCAGATGCGGGGAGAGCTCGGCGGCCATGACGGACCAACTCCTCGTCGAGCTGGGCAGGAACAGGTGGACAGAGTTAGAGTAACCGAACGATCGGTCGGGACAAGGGGGCCCGCCACACCTGTGGACAACCGGTAGGGGAGGATCGCGGACATGACCACGGCCAAGCGGGACACGTACACCCCGGAGACCCTGCTCACCGTTGCCGTCCGCGTGTTCAACGAGCGCGGCTACGACGGCACGTCCATGGAGCATCTGTCCCGCGCGGCGGGGATCTCCAAGTCGTCCATCTATCACCACGTCGCGGGCAAGGAGGAGCTCCTGCGCCGCGCGGTCAGCCGTGCGCTCGACGGGCTCTTCGCGATTCTCGACGAGCCGGGGGCCACCCAGGGGCGGGCGATCGAGCGGGTCGAGTACGTCACCCGTCGCACCGTCGACGTGCTGATAGCCGAACTGCCCTACGTCACGCTGCTGCTGCGGGTGCGGGGCAACACGAAGACGGAACGCTGGGCCATGGAGCGGCGGCGCGAGTTCGACCAGCGGGTGAGCGACCTGCTGAAGGCCGCGGTCGCGGACGGCGACCTCCGCTCCGACGTGGACATACGCCTGGTGACGAGGCTGCTCTTCGGCATGGTCAACTCGCTGGTGGAGTGGTACCGGCCGCTGCCGGACGGCGGGGTCGACGGGGAGCTGGTGGCGGACACGCTCGTACGGGTGGCCTTCGAAGGGGTGCGGGCCAGCCGCTGAGCCCCCGGGGCCGGCGAGCGGGGATCCGGGCCGGCGGGCGGGGATCCGGGCGGTCTCAGTCGAGTTCGGCGGGCCGGTTCGAGCCCGGGGCCAGGTCGGTCTCCTCGAACACCAGGAGCGTCCGGGTGGAGAGCACCTCCGGGATGGCCTGGATCTTCGTCAGGACCAGCTCGCGCAGTGTTCTGTTGTCCGGGGTGTGCACCAGCAGCAGGACATCGAAATCGCCGCTGACCAGCGCGATGTGCGTGGCCCCCGGCAGCGCCTGAAGCTCCTCGCGCACCGTGCGCCAGGAATTCTGGACGATCTTGAGCGTGATGTACGCGGACGCCCCCTGCCCCGCCCGCTCGTGGTCCACGCGCGCGCCGAAACCGCGGATCACCCCGTCGTCGATGAGCCGGTTGATCCGGGCGTAGGCGTTGGCCCGGGAGACATGGACGCGGTCGGCCACCGACCGTATCGAGGCGCGGCCATCCGTCTGGAGCAGCCGGAGGATGTCGCGGTCGATGGCGTCGAGCGGGCGGGGCGGGGGTGTCCGGTCCGGGACCTCGCTCCCGTCGGCCATTTGTTCAGCTGACATGTTCCCCCGCCTCCCCGCCCTGGACGACCTGCACCCATCCCAGGCTGTGGAGAACCGTTTGTCCACAGGCTGAAGGTGCCTGTAGCCAAAATGCGCTCACGACCGAACAATCGGTAGGTGAGGCAGGCCACAGCCGCGCCTCGGACAGTGCTCGACATTTCGATGCTTTTCGACACCCCCGGCATTGGGTGATCCCCCGGTGCCGCCGGACGCCGCTCGAAACCCCTCGATGCCAGGAGGTGCTTGTCATGACGGTCCAAGAGCTGCCCGGCGCGGCCGCGTACCGGCCCACGCCGCCCCCGGCCTGGAAGCCGCTCACCGATCCCGCGCCGCTGCTCCCGGACCCCGAGCCGTACCGCGTGCTCGGTACGGACGCCGCCGCCGACGCCGATCCGGAGCTGCTGCTGCGGCTCTACGCGGAGCTGGTCCGCGGCCGGAGGTACAACGCGCAGGCCACCGCCCTCACGAAGCAGGGGCGGCTCGCCGTCTACCCGTCGAGCACCGGGCAGGAGGCCTGCGAGATAGCCGCCGCGCTGGTGCTGGAGGAGCGGGACTGGCTCTTTCCCAGCTACCGGGACACCCTCGCGGCGGTGGCCCGCGGGCTGGACCCGGTCGAGGCGCTCACACTGCTGCGCGGTGACCGGCACACCGGATACGACCCGCGCGAGCACCGGGTCGCGCCGCTCTGCACCCCGCTCGCCACTCAGATGCCGCATGCCGTCGGGCTGGCCCACGCGGCACGGCTGAAGGGCGACGACGTGGTCGCGCTCGCCATGGTCGGGGACGGCGGGACCAGCGAGGGCGATTTCCACGAGGCGCTGAATTTCGCGGCCGTCTGGCGTGCCCCGGTCGTCTTCTTCGTACAGAACAACGGCTTCGCGATCTCCGTGCCGCTGGCGAAGCAGACCGCCGCCCCGTCCCTGGCGCACAAGGCGGTGGGGTACGGAATGCCGGGCCGGCTGGTCGACGGGAACGACGCGGCGGCGGTGCACCAGGTCCTCACCGAGGCCGTGGCGCGGGCTCGCAGGGGTGGCGGTCCGACGCTGGTGGAGGCGGTGACGTACCGCATGGACGCGCATACGAACGCCGACGACGCCACCCGGTACCGCGCCGACAGCGAGGTGGAGGTCTGGCGGGCGCACGACCCGATCCGGCTGCTGGAGCGGGAGCTGACCGGGCGGGGGCTGCTCGACGACGACGGGATCGAGGAGGCGCGGGCGGCCGCCGAGCGGATGGCGGCGGCGCTGCGCGAGCGGATGAACGCCGATCCGGTGCTGGACCCGATGGATCTGTTCGCCCATGTCTACGCGGAGCGGACCAGTCAGCTCCGCGAGCAGGCGGACCTGTTGCGGGCCGAGCTGGAAGCCGGTCGGGACGAAGTGGAGGAGGGGCGATGACCACCGCGGCGGTGACGGCGGGGCAGCGGGCCGCGAAGGCCAGGCCCGCCACGATGGCGCAGGCGCTCGGGCGGGCGCTGCGCGACGCGATGGCCGAGGACCCGGCGGTGCATGTCCTCGGTGAGGACGTCGGCGCGCTCGGCGGGGTCTTCCGGGTCACCGACGGCCTGGCGAAGGAGTTCGGCGAGGACCGTTGCACGGACACCCCGCTGGCCGAGTCGGGCATTCTCGGGGCGGCCGTGGGCATGGCGATGTACGGGCTGCGTCCGGTGGTGGAGATGCAGTTCGACGCCTTCGCCTATCCGTCGTTCGAGCAGTTGGTGAGCCATGTCGCGAAGATGCGGAACCGGACGGCCGGCGCCATGCCGTTGCCGATCACGGTCCGGGTGCCGTACGGCGGCGGGATCGGCGGGGTCGAGCATCACAGCGACTCCTCGGAGGCGTACTACATGGCGACGCCCGGCCTCCATGTCGTGACCCCGGCGACGGTCGAGGACGCGTACGGGCTGCTGAGGGCGTCGATCGCGTCCGACGATCCGGTGGTGTTCCTGGAGCCGAAGCGGCTCTACTGGTCGAAGTCGGACTGGTCGCCCGAGGCGCCGGTCTCCGTGGAGCCGATAGGCCGGGCCGTGGTCCGCCGGCCGGGGCGCAGCGCCACGCTGATCACGTACGGCCCGTCGCTGCCGGTCTGCATGGAGGCGGCCCAGGCGGCCGTCGACGAGGGCTGGGACCTGGAGGTCGTGGACCTGCGCTCGCTGGTGCCGTTCGACGACGAGACCGTCGTGGCGTCCGTGCGGCGCACGGGGCGCGCGGTCGTCGTGCACGAGTCCTCCGCCTTCGGCGGTCCCGGCGGTGAGATCGCGGCCCGGATCACGGAGCGCTGCTTCCACCACCTGGAGGCGCCGGTGCTGCGGGTCGCCGGGTTCGACATCCCGTATCCGCCGCCGATGCAGGAGAAGCACCATCTGCCGGGCGTGGACCGGGTGCTGGACGCGGTCGCCCGTTTGCAGTGGGAGGCGGAGAGCTGATGGCGCGGGTCTGCGAGTTCAAGCTGCCGGACCTCGGTGAGGGGCTCACCGAGGCGGAGATCGTCCGCTGGCTGGTGGAGGTCGGCGATGTCGTCGCCGTCGACCAGCCGGTCGTCGAGGTCGAGACGGCCAAGGCGATGGTGGAGGTGCCGTGCCCGTACGGGGGCGTGGTGACCGCGCGGTTCGGCGAGGAGGGATCGGAACTTCCGGTCGGGGCACCGCTGCTGACGGTAGCGGTCGGGGAGGACGAGGAGGCGGGGCCGGGTGCCGGGGGCGGCTCCGGCGCGAGCGAGGGGGCCTCGGCGGAGTCGTCCGGGAACGTGCTCGTCGGGTACGGGACGGGCGCTCCGGTGGCGCGGCGTCGCCGGGTACGACCTGCCGCCGTGGCGGGAGCTTCCGGGCGGGGGGCCGCGGCCCCGGCTTCCGCCCCGGTCGCTGATTCCGCCCCGGCTCCGGAACCGGTTTCCGTCTCCGTGCCGGACGTGGCCGTGGGGCCGGTGGCGGTCGTCTCGCCGCTGGTGAGGAAGCTGGCCCGGCAGCACGAGCTGGATCTGCGGAGCCTGGCGGGTTCCGGTCCGGACGGGCTCATCCTGCGGGCCGATGTCGAGGCCGCGATCAGGGCGCGGGACGAGGTGGCGGTCTCCTCGGCGACCACGCTTCCGAGGCTGGACTCCGCTCCCGCACCGGCAGTCCAGTCGACGCAGGCGGCACAGATGGTGCGGCCGACGGCCGAGGAGGGAGCGCGGCGGATTCCGTTGCGCGGTGTGCGGGGGGCGGTCGCCGACAAGCTGGCGCGCAGCCGGCGGGAGATCCCGGACGCCACCTGCTGGGTCGACGCCGACGCCACCGAGCTGATGGCGGCCCGGGCCGCGATGAACGCCGCGGGAGGACCGTCCGGCGGCCCCAAGGTTTCGGTGCTGGCGCTGCTGGCCCGCACCTGCACCGCGGCGCTGGCCCGGTTCCCCGAGCTCAACTCCACGGTGGACATGGAGGCGCGGGAGATCGTGCGCCTGCCGGAGATCCATCTCGGGTTCGCGGCGCAGACCGAGCGCGGCCTGGTCGTTCCCGTCGTGCGGGACGCGCAGGCGAGGAACGCCGAGTCGATCGGAGCGGAGATCGCCCGGCTGACCGAGGCGGCGCGGGCCGGGCGGCTGACCCCGGCCGAGCTGACCGGCGGCACGTTCACGCTGAACAACTACGGGGTGTTCGGCGTCGACGGGTCGACCCCGATCATCAACCACCCCGAGGCGGCGATGCTCGGCGTGGGCCGGATCGTGCCCAAGCCCTGGGTGCACCAGGGCGAGCTGGCGGTGCGCCAGGTGGTCCAGCTCTCGCTGACCTTCGATCACCGGGTCTGCGACGGTGGCACGGCGGGCGGCTTCCTGCGCTACGTGGCCGACTGCGTGGAGCAACCGGCGGTGCTGCTGCGCACGTTGTAGCCGGCCGGGGCGGGTCGGGGCCCCTTCCCGGGCGACCGGGGAAACCGGGGCCCCGCGGCCCGGGGCCGTGGGCCGTGGCACGCATACTCGGACGCATGACCGCGTACGACGCCATCGTCCTGGCCGGAGGGGCCGCCAAGCGGCTCGACGGCGCCGACAAGCCCGGCATCCGGGTCGGCAGCCGCGCCCTGCTCGACCGGGTGCTCACGGCCTGTTCCGACGCCTCGACGACCGTCGTGGTGGGCGGGCGCCGGCCCACCGTCCGGCCGGTGGTCTGGACGTGCGAGGAGCCCCGGGGCGGTGGCCCGCTGGCCGCGCTCGACGCGGGGGTCCGGCGGACCACGGCGGACCGTCTCCTGGTGCTCTCCGCCGACCTGCCGTTCCTCGGGCCGGGCACGGTCGCGGCGCTTCTGTCGGCGGTACCGGAAGGGCGCCGGGAGGGGCCACGGAACGGGCCGCGCGACGGGCAGGGAGGAGAGCCGGGGGAAGGCGCCCTGTGCGTGGACCCGCAGGGGCGGGAGCAGCCGCTCGTCGCCGTCTACCGCGCCGAGCCGCTCCGCCGTGAACTCGCGCTGATCGCCGCCGAGCACGGTGGCCTGTCCGGGCTCCCCCTGCGGCTGATGACGGAGGGACTCGACCTTGCCCGGGTGACGACCAGTCCCCTGGCCTCCTTCGACTGCGACACCTGGGAGGACATCGCGGTGGCCCGTGCCCGCATCAGAGAGCATGGGGCCGTGCTGGATGAATGGATGACCGCAGTCAAGAACGAGCTCGGCATCGAGCTCGACGTCGACAACGCCATGCTGCTCGACCTGGCCAGGGACGCCGCCCACGGTGTCGCCCGGCCCGCCGCGCCGCTGACCACCTTCCTGGTGGGGTACGCGGCGGCGAAGGCCGCCGGTGAGGGCGGCGACGGCGCCACGGCGGTGGCCGAGGCCGCTCGGAAGGCCGCCGCGCTCGCCCTTCGCTGGGCGGACGAGAACGAGACGCGGTGACCCGCCCCGGCGATGCGGCCGACCCGTCCCCGGGCGGAGGCTCGTTCTCCGCGGCCGAGGAGAGGCCGGGCGCCGGTTCAGGGGCGGACGAGACGGAGCGGGCCCTAGAGCAGGCCCTCGCGCTGGTCGCCCGCCGGTCGTCCGGCGCCCCGCACGCCGCGGACCGGCCCGTTGGCACCCGCCCGTCGCGGGGCCGGGGAACGGTCTCCTGGCCGGAGGCCCGTGCGCGCGCGGTGCGGGCGGGTCGCGCCGTCGGAGCCCGGACCGTCCGGGTGCCGCTGGACCGGTCGCTCGGCCACGTACTCGCCGAGCCGCTGACCGCGCTGACCGATCTGCCGTCCTTCGACACCTCGGCCATGGACGGCTGGGCCGTCTCCGGGCCGGGTCCGTGGCGGGTCGATGGGACCACCGGAGCCGAGGACGGACGAGCCGGAACCGGAGCCGGGGACGGGCCCGCCGGAACCGGGAACGGGACTGGAACCGGAACCAGGAACGCGAACGGAACCGGAGCCAGGGCCGGAACAAGAAACGCGAACGGGAAGGGCGCCGAGGGGGCGGGCGGGGGCGCGGGGATCCTCGCCGGGCAGGGGGCCGTTTCCGAGCTGCCCGACGGGGCCGCCGTACGCATCGCCACGGGCGCCCGCATTCCGCCCGGTGCCGACGCCGTGATCCGCAGCGAACACGCCCATGCCGACGGGGCCACCGGGCTGTTGCACGCGGAGCACCGGGTACTGCCCGGCCAGGACATCAGACCCCGGGGCCAGGAATGCCGCTCGGGCGACCTGCTCATGCCTCCCGGGGCGCTGATGACGCCCGCCGTTCTCGGCCTGGCGGCCGCGGCCGGGTACGACACGCTCGTCGTGGTGGCGCGCCCGCGCGTCGACGTCCTGGTGCTCGGCGACGAACTGCTGACCGGCGGCCTGCCGCACGACGGGCTGATCCGCGACGCGCTCGGCCCGATGATCGGCCCCTGGCTGCGCACCCTGGGCGCCGAGGTGTCGGCCCCGCAGCGCCTCGGGGACGATGCGGCCGCCCTGCGTCACGCCCTCGCCACGTCCGACGCCGATCTGGTGGTCACCACGGGCGGTACGGCGGCGGGGCCCGTCGACCACGTCCACTCCGTCCTCGCCGAGGCCGGTGCCGAGCTGCTGGTGGACGGGGCCGAGGTCCGGCCGGGCCATCCGATGCTGCTGGCCCGGCTCGGCGGCAAGGGCACGGCGGACCGGGCCGGGGCCCGCTATCTCGTCGGGCTGCCCGGCAACCCCCTGGCCGCCGTCTCCGGGCTCCTCACCCTTGCCGAACCCCTGCTCCGCGGGCTGGCCGGACGGGTGCCGGAGCCGCCGTACTGGACCGTCGCCGGTGAGGACGTCCAGGGGCACCCGCACGACACCCGGCTGGTGCCCGTGGTCACCCGGGCGGGTACCGCCGGGACCCAGGGGCCCGGAGCGGCTGCGGGCGCGGGGGGTGCCGGGGGCGCTGGGAGCTCTGGGGCCCTTCGGAACCCCGAAACCGCCCCGTACACCGGGGGCGGTGCCGAGTGCGTCGTACCACTGCGCTACAACGGTCCGGCGATGCTTCGAGGTGTCGCCGCGGCCGATGGACTGGCCGTCGTCCCGCCGGGCGGGGTACGGTCCGGCACCGAAGTGGAGATCCTCGATCTCCGATGGGCCTCGGCGATGCCGTGGACGGAAGGGTGTTTCACGTGAAACTTCCCGGCCACGATGCGATGGCCAGGCGCGCGGACGAGCACGTCGTACCGACACGGGTACTGCTTCCGCGCAGAGTGGTCGACGGGCCGGCCCGGCAGGTCGCCAAGCGGCTGCTGATGGCGCTCCTGGTCCTTGCTGCCACGGTGTTGATCGTCTGGCTGGACCGGGGCGGCTACCACGACGCCGCCGACGACAAGGTCGACCTGCTGGACGCGGTCTACTACGCCACCGTCACCCTCTCCACCACCGGCTACGGCGACATCACCCCGTACGGGGACGGCGCCCGGTTCACCAATGTGGTGCTCGTGACACCACTGCGGGTGCTCTTCCTGATCATCCTGGTCGGCACCACCCTCGAGGTCCTCACGGAACGGACCCGCGAGGACTTCCGGCTGAAGCGTTGGAGAAGCAACTTGCGCGATCACACCGTCGTCGTCGGTTTCGGTACGAAGGGCCGTTCGGCCATCCAGACCCTGCGTGCCACCGGCCTGAGGAAGGAACAGATCGTCATCGTCGACCCGGCGACCAAGGTGATCGAGATCGCCAATGCCGAGGGGTTCGTCGGCGTGGTCGGTGACGCGACGCGCAGCGAGGTGCTTCTGCGTGCCGAACTCCAGAAGGCGCGGCAGATCATCATCGCGACGCAGCGCGACGACACTGCGGTGCTGGTGGCGCTGACGGCCCGGCAGCTCAACCGTGGCGCGAAGATCGTCGCGGCGGTGCGCGAGGAGGAGAACGCGCCGCTGCTGCGGCAGTCGGGGGCCGACGCGGTGATCACCAGCGCCAGCGCCGCCGGCCGGCTGCTGGGGCTCTCCGTGCTCAGCCCGAGCGCGGGCACGGTGATGGAGGACCTGATCCAGCAGGGCAGTGGGCTCGATCTCGTCGAACGGCCGGTGATAAAGGCCGAGGTGGGCAAGAGCGTCCGGGAGACCGACGACCTCGTGGTCAGTGTTCTGCGTGGGCACCGGCTGCTGGGCTACGACGACCCGGCGGCCAGCCCGCTCCAGTTGACGGACCGGTTGATCACCATCGTCCGTGCTTCGAACGAGACGCCGCCCGAGCATCCGCCCATGTCCACGCAGCGCCCGCTCGACTGACGCCTTCGGCCGAACTCCTCGGTCCGGTCTCCCGAACTCCTCGGCCCGGTCCGCCGGATCCCGGTCTGCCCGGTCTGCCGGGTCGGTCTCATCGGCCGACCCGGCCGACCAACGGACCCGACCGGCTCCGCCGACTCCATGGGGCCACGGAGTAGCTTTGCCGCCATGTATGCGATCACGATCCCCGAACCCGGTGGCCCCGAGGCGCTCGTCTGGGCCGAAGTGCCCGATCCGGTGGTCGGTGAGGGCGAGGTCCTCGTCGACGTCGTCGCCAGCGCCGTCAACCGCGCGGATGTGCTGCAGCGGCAGGGGTTCTACAACCCGCCGCCCGGCGCGTCCCCGTACCCCGGCCTCGAGTGCTCGGGGCGCGTCTCGGCAGTCGGGCCCGGGGTGACCGGCTGGGCGGTCGGTGACGAGGTGTGCGCGCTGCTCGCGGGCGGCGGATACGCGGAGAAGGTCGCCGTTCCCGCCGGCCAGTTGCTGCCGGTGCCGGACGGTGTCGGAACGGCCCTGGCGGCGGCGTTGCCCGAGGTGACGGCCACGGTCTGGTCGAACGTCTTCATGGTGGCCCATCTGCACCCCGGCGAGACGCTGCTGGTGCACGGAGGGTCCAGCGGTATCGGCACGATGGCGATCCAGCTCGCCAAGGCCGTGGGCGCGCGGGTCGCGGTCACCGCTGGCGGGCCCGAGAAGCTGGCGCGCTGCGCCGAGCTGGGGGCCGACATCCTGATCGACTACCGGCAGCAGGACTTCGTCGAGGAGATCCGCCGGGCGACCGACGGGGCCGGGGCGGACGTCATCCTCGACATCGTCGGCGCGAAGTACCTGGACCGGAACGTGCAGGCACTCGCGGTCAACGGCCGGCTGGCTGTCATCGGCCTCCAGGGCGGCGTCAAGGGCGAGCTGAACCTGGGCGCTCTGCTGAACAAGCGGGCCGCCGTCACCGCGACCTCGCTGCGCGGCCGCCCGCTCGCCGAGAAGGCCGCCATCGTCGCGGCGGTGCGCGAGCACGTCTGGCCGCTGATCGCGGACGGCGTCGTACGGCCGGTCGTGGACCGTACGGTGCCGATGCCGGACGCCGCCGAGGCGCACCGGGTACTGGAGTCCAGCACGCACATCGGGAAGGTCCTGCTCCAGGCCCCGACGAGCTGATGCCGGACGGGGCCGCACGGGCCCCGGACACCCTCAAGGCCCGGCGCACCGGTCATGGAGACCAGGCACGCCGGGCCTTGTGGCGCATCAGCCTTGTGGCGTTTCATCCGTCCGGCGCTTGAACTGGCCGACGACACAGCCGTCCGACAACGCAGCCGTCCCGAAAGAAAAGGTCTAGAGGTACGGGCCCGTCCGGACCGGTCCGTGCGGGTCGGGGCTGCCGTCGTCGTCCTCGTGGATGCTGCCCGGCGGAAGGGCGCGGCGCATCTGCTCCAGCTGGGCCCGGGCCGCCATCTGCTGGGCGAACAGGGTCGTCTGGATGCCGTGGAAGAGGCCCTCCAGCCAGCCCACCAGCTGGGCCTGCGCGATCCGCAGCTCCGCCTCGGAGGGCACCGAATCGTCGGTGAAGGGCAGGGAGAGCCGTTCCAGCTCCTCCACCAGCTCCGGCGCGAGACCGTCCTCCAGCTCCTTCACGGAACCGGCGTGGATCTCCTTCAGCCGGACCCGGCTCGCCTCGTCGAGAGGGGCCGCCCTGACCTCTTCGAGGAGCTGCTTGATCATGCTGCCGATGCGCATGACCTTCGCGGGCTGTTCGACCATCTCCGTCACCGGGACCTCGCGCGATTCGTCGTCAGCGCCACCGCCACCGCCGCCGATCGCCATGCCGTCCTGCCCCACCACGAGGACTTGGGGGTGCTCCTGCGACCGTTCATTCCTCGGCATCTCCATGGCGCCATTGTCTCCCACACCTCTTGTTCGGCACTGTGGTGCCCCCGCAAACGGCTGATCCATCCTCTCGACGGTCATTCCGCCCGCCGGGCCGACGTGAGGCGCGTACGGGTGTGTGTCGCGGCGGGCACCCCGCGCAGGTCGACCAGTGGTGGGACCGACCTCTGCGTCCGCCCTGGTCGAACGCGTCGAGCGTCCGCCGGGTCTCTACGGCCGTGGCCGGTCACCCGGTGCGGCGCATCCGGTACGCCAGGAAGGCCAGGCCCAGTCCGATCAGGGTGATCCCACCGCCCAGCGACACCTGTTTCACCTGGTGCACGGTCGCGGGATTCAGGGCCTGTTCCGGGTGGGGTTCGGTGCCGGGGAGCGCGTCGGCGGCGGACGGCGTTTCCGGCGCGTCCTCCGTCGGCTGATCCGTGGTCCGGTCGTACTGACGGTCCGCGCGCGCGATCTCCCCCGGCGAGAGCTGCCGCCCGGGCCGGGGGCGCCCCACCCCGGCCCCCTGCCCGGCCAGCGGGGACTGAGCATCCGGAGTCGGCGGCTCCTCATCGGACCCGGAATCGGACCGGTGCCCGGATCCGGCATCGTCGGCGGGCGACGGTGAGGTCGAACGGGCTGCCGAAGGGCCGGCCGTCGCGGAGGCGGCGGGGGAGCCCGCAGGCGAGCCGGAGGCTGGGGCGGACGGCGGCGGAGATCCCGGAGGCGCGTGGGCGGCCGGTCGGCCATCCGGGGAAACGGCCGTCGGTACGGGTGAGGGGGTGACCAGTTTCTCGGCTTCCCCGGCTCCTCCGGCTCCCCCGGCTTTCTCGGCCGACGGCCCGGTACCGGGGACGCCGGAAGGCCGGACGGAGGTGTGGGCCGAGGTGTGCGCGGACGGTGGAGCCGGGGATCCCTTCGGCCCCATCAGAGGCTGACTCGGTGAGGTGTGACCTGCCTGTGGCGTCTCTCCCGCCAGAGCCCCCAGCGCCGCACCCGCCGTCAGTACGAGGCAGGCCACGCATCTCGTGGGCCGTGAGGGGCGGAGTCCTGAAGCCATGGCCTCAGAGTCACATGTGACGTTATGTTCGGCATCTCGGTGCAGTACTTCAGTCTCTATTGCTTCCGGGCAGACGCAAGGTCTGTCTAATGCTGATGGATGAGCCCTGGAGGGGAATGGCTGGTTCGGCCTCAACAGATGCTGGAGCGTAAATATCAAGGAGCAGGGGAGCTGGATGGGGATATTAGTTCGTGTGGAACCTCATGGGAGGGGGCCATTGGCAGGAACCAATGACCCCCCGCTTCCGTCGGTTCGCAGTCGTGTGAAGCTTGCTGTCTGGCTAGATGTACGGGTTCATTATGGAGCGATCATTGCACATTTGAAGATCGTTACTTCCCTCCATTAGGAAGACTTCGACGTAGGCGTACTTGATTCCATTGGTATCCGTGGCTGTCGTTGTCCACGTATGCGAGGAACCCTTTCCGTCGTACAAGTGATGCAAGGGCCAGTTGTGGGATACTCCGCTGCGATTCACCGTCATTAGTCGAATTGCCACATGGTGGCCATCTGCGGCGGTATCTTTGACGGTGAGATTTACGTTTTTCAGGCTGTTGGCGTTGACGAACTCCCATGAGCCGCTGCCTGACGCGCCAGTGACGCTGCATGCCGCCCCCACCGGCTCTGCGGCAGCTGGTGATGCGGTAGCCGGTATGGCAACTGCAGCCGCGATGCAAGCGGCGGCCATTCCCATTAGTTTCTTACGCATGCGAGACTCCTTGGTTCGGCTGATCTGTGTGCATGATATGGAATCGCTTGTGCATGTCAAGGTTTTTCATGCCTCGAAGGCGCGCCTGCGGGTGGTCTGATTCGTGCCCTATGCGACAAATGGTTAAATTGCTTGCAGGGGTGGGTTCGAGAATTTCGGTTGACTGCAACTGTGGTGCTCGCTGGGATGGGTGTCTGTCCTGCTTTGTGGGCCTCGTTAGAGATGGTCGCGCGTTGGTGCATTTTCTTGTGGGGGTACTCTTTTGGCAATTTGCGATCGGCTGCTAAGGCGGTGTCCTGCGTGGTGAGCCGGAGAAGTCGCTTGTAGCAGCACAGTGCTGCAGCGAGGCTGAGGAGGGCCAAGTAGTTTTGGCGTGGCCCGCAGGTTCGCCCTACTCGGCTCGCAGCGGCAGGAGGCGAGCAGAAGGAGAGGTTCTACCGGCAAAGATGCCGTGGGATCGTCTTCCGCCTGGAGGAAGACGATCGTGCTCGCAGGTTGCAGACAACCGATTGCCTTGTTCTTCCGGCTGGCACGCCCACATGGCCGCGCTTGTTCTCCAGCCCGAGAGAGCCTGGCCTGCGCGGGGGCTCGTTATTCTCCTGCTGCCGTGTAGGTCAAGGACGTGCCTCTGCCAGGGAGCAGCCTGATCCGGGCGAAAATAACTCAGGCCGGGTCGCCCGTCGCGATGCGGAGCTCGAAGTGGGCGCCCCGCTTCGGCACGGCGGTGCCGGCCGACGGGAACTGGTCGATGATCTGGTCCTCCGCGTACGCGTTCCCCGGGACCTTGATCGGCTTGATGGTCCAGCCGGCCGCGTCCGCGCAGGCCCGGGCGGAGAGGATGTCCTTGTACAGGAAGCTGGGAGCGTCGACCTTGTTCGGGTCGTCGTTGTTCTCCATGGCGTCCGTGCACTTCTCGGTCTCCATCGTCCGGTTCCGCTCCGGCGGCTTGTGCTCGCCTGCGACCGTCGACTTGGTCGGATCCGGGTCTTCCTCGTTGTTGCCGTTCAGCGAGAGCGCCGTGACCAGTCCGCCGATCGCGACCAGGGAGACGACTATTGCGCCCACTATCACCGGCATGTTCCGCTTCGAGCCGTTGCCGCCCGAGCCGGACTGCGACTGGGTCTGAGTCTGGGAGGAGACCGTGTAGGGCGGCGGAGTCTGGTGGGCCGGGGCCTGGCTCTGGTACGGCTGCGCCGCCTGCGGGTAGCCGTACGACGGCGCCGGGGTCGGGGCAGGGGTGGCCTGGCCGTACGCGCCCGACTGGTACGGGCCGGACTGGTACGGCCCCGGCTGGTACGGCGTCTGGACGCCCTGCGGGGCCGCACCGGACTGGTCCAGCGGCGGGAAGACCGCCGAGCCGACGCCCGAGCCGCTGTTCGCCGGAGCGCCGCCGCCCGCGACGATCACCGGGGCGCCCGTGGCGCCGCCCGCGGAGAGCACCCGGGCGATCTCGTCCTGCATGGCGGCCGCGCTGGGGAAGCGGTCGTTCGGGTTCTTCTTCAGTGCGCGGGCGACCAGCGCGTCGATCGCCGGGGTGACCGAGCGGTTGATGCTGGAGGGCGCGACCGGCTCCTCCTGGACGTGCGCGTACGCGATGGCCAGCGGGGAGTCCGCGTCGAAGGGGATGCGCCCGGTCAGCAGCTGGAACAGCATGATGCCGACCGAGTACAGGTCGGAGCGGGCGTCCACGCCGCGGCCCAGGGCCTGCTCGGGGGAGAGGTACTGCGGGGTGCCGACGACCATGCCGGTCTGGGTCATCGACGTGACGCCCGACTGCATGGCGCGGGCGATGCCGAAGTCCATGACCTTGACGACGCCGCGCTTGGTCACCATGACGTTGCCCGGCTTGATGTCGCGGTGCACCAGGCCCATCTCGTGGCTGGTGTCCAGCGCGGCCAGCACGTCGTTCGTGACCTTCAGCGCCTTGTCGGCGGGCATCGCGCCGTGCGCCTGGATGTCCGCGTGGAGGACCGAGCCGAGCGGCTGCCCCTCCACGTACTCCATGACGATGTACGGCATCAGCGCGCCGCCGAGCTCGTCCTCGCCGGTGTCGAAGACCGAGACGATGTTGGTGTGCTGGAGCTTGGCGACGGCCTGCGCCTCGCGCCGGAACCGCTCGCGGAAGGACTGCTCGCGCCCCAGCTCCGTGTGCAATGTCTTGATCGCGACTTGACGGTCCAGCGCGGTGTCGTACGCCAGGTACACCGAGGCCATGCCGCCCTCGCCGAGCAGGTCGCGCAGCTGGTACCGCCCGCCGGCGACCGAACCGCCCGCGTAGCGCCCCTGAGCGCCCTGTGCGCCGTCCTGGCTCATGAGTTGCTTCCCCCTCGGCGCGACTGCCGCGATCATCCCGCTATTACGCGCCAAGTCTGCCCGAGGGGTACGACACGTCAAGCCAGGTGCCCGTTCCGTGACCGTACGCACAAGAAGAGTCCCGGAAGCGTTACAGGAACCGCATGGAATTTGCGTGGACGGCGTGTAGGGCGGTTCGATGGCCGGTCCGTCACCACCGGGCGAGCCGCCCGGCAGGAGGGGGTGGCCGGTCCGGACTCGACGACGGGGTGTCCCCCGGAGCCTGTAGCGTGACGTGGCAATGCAGTGGGGTCGTCCGGCCCGCACCGTCCGATGTGCAGCGTGGCAGATCGGCCCGGCGGGGTCCGGTCCCGTCCGGGCCGGGTGGAAGGCGCGGAGGACCCCGACACCGTGAGAACCCGCGGACGCGCGGACAGATACGACGGCGAGGACTGATGGCACCCGAATCCGAAGCAAACGGCGGCGGAGTTTCGGATGGCACCGACTCCTGGGGCATCGACGGTGTCGTGGGCGACGGGCGTTACCGGATGACGCACCGTCTCGGCCGGGGCGGCATGGCGGAGGTCTTCGCGGCCGAGGACGTACGGCTGGGCCGTACCGTCGCGGTGAAGCTGCTCCGTTCCGACCTCGCCGAGGACCCGGTGTCCAAGGCCCGGTTCACGCGCGAGGCGCAGTCGGTCGCCGGGCTCAACCACCATGCGATCGTCGCCGTGTACGACTCCGGCGAGGACACCGTGGGCGGGCAGACCGTCCCCTACATCGTGATGGAGCTGGTCGAGGGCCGCACCATCCGCGATCTGCTGCTCACCGCCGAGCCCCCGCCGCCCGAGCAGGCGTTGATCATCGTCTCCGGGGTGCTCGAGGCGCTGGCCTACTCGCACCAGCACGGCATCGTGCACCGCGACATCAAGCCGGCCAACGTCATCATCACCAACTCCGGTGCGGTCAAGGTGATGGACTTCGGCATCGCCCGTGCGCTGCACGGCGCGCAGTCGACGATGACCCAGACCGGCATGGTCATGGGCACGCCGCAGTACCTCTCCCCCGAACAGGCCCTCGGCAAGGCGGTCGACCACCGCTCCGACCTCTACGCCACCGGTTGCCTGCTGTACGAACTGCTGGCGCTGCGGCCCCCGTTCACCGGCGAGACGCCGCTGTCCGTGGTGTACCAGCATGTCCAGGACATGCCCGTACCGCCGTCCAACGTGCTGGGTTCGGTGCCGCCGGAGCTGGACGGGCTGGTCATGCGCTCCCTCGCGAAGGACCCGGACGACCGGTTCCAGAGCGCCGAGGAGATGCGAGGCCTGGTCCAGTACGGGCTCCAGATGCTCCAGATGCAGGGCGGCCACACCGGTACGTGGAACACCGGCCCGGTCGCGGTGCACGAGGGCGGGAACACCCCGGCCATGGGCATCAACGGCTCCACGATGGCGATGGGCCACCCGCAGCACGGCGACACCTCGCAGGGCCCGATCCTGCCGCCGATGAACCCGGACGACGGCGGTTACGACGGTGGCGGTCAGCCCGGCGGCAGCGGCGGGCGCGGCAAGTTGTGGCTCTTCGTGGTGCTCGCGCTGATCGCGATCGGGGCGGGGGTGGCCATCGCGGTCAACGCCGCGCAGAACGACGACGCGAACCACCGGAAGCAGCCCGGCGAGACGTCCATTTCGCCGTCCCCGACGCGGACTTCGTCCGGCCCGAGCGACGACACGAGCCAGGACACCCAGCAGCCGGAGAACTCCACCGGCAACCAGCAGGACCCGCCCCCGCAGCAGACGTACGAGCCGTCGACCACCCCGACCGAGCCGACCGAACCGGCGACGAAACAGCCGACCAGCCCGCCCCCCGGCACCGACAACGGCGGTACCGGTACGGACGGCGGCAGCACGGGTACGGAGAACGGCGGTACCGGCACGGACGGCGGCAGCACGGGTACGGAGAACGGCGGTACCGGCACGGACGGCGGCAGCACGGGTACGGAGAACGGCGGCACGGGCACGGACGGCGGCAGCACCAACACAGGTACGTCCGCGGCGGCCGGATCGGGAGCGGGAGGCCCCCAGCGCCCCTGACCAGGGGATCCCCCGGTGGCCCGCCCGCCGCCCGGACCCCCGGTCCGGGCCCAGCTCCGCCCCGGAACCGCCCGGATCACGCCGTGAACGCCTCGCGCACCGCTTCGTACTCGCGCGTCCACCACACCGCCAGGGCCGATACCGCGGGGAACTGCGGGTCGGCCCTCCGGTCGTCCCGGCAGTACCGCCAGCTGAGTATCCAGAAGTCGTTGAGCCGCTCCCACCACACCCGGTGCACCGCCGCGGCCAGCTCCGCCGGCTCCGCACCGGCCGCCCGGCGGTAGGCGCGCGCGTACGCCCGGACCTTCTCCAGCTCCAGCGTCCCGGCCGGCTGCACGAAGAAGATCGCGGCCGCCCGTACCGCCTCCTCGGCCCTCGGCTGGACGCCCAGCCGGTCCCAGTCGAGGATCGCGACCGGCTCCGGGCCCCGGTAGAGGACGTTGAGCGGGTGGAAGTCGCCGTGCACCCAGCCGATGGCCGGGGCGTCCGGGGTGGGCGGCCTGCGGTCGGCGTGGCGTTCCAGCAGGGCCCGCCGTTCCAGGAGGCGGTGCTCGGCCAGTTCGTCGAAGGCGTCCCGGGGGCGGCGCCGGCGCGCGGCGGCCAGCAGCTCGTCGATCAGCGCGGAGGTCTCGGCGGGGTCGGCGCTCCGGAGGCCACCGGCCCGGCGGGCGAGCCCGGGGTCCGCGCCCATGACCTGGGCGAGCCCGGTGTGCACGGTCCCGAGGAGCCCCCCGAGCCGCCCGGACTGGGCGGTGCTCAGCTGTGCGCCGGCCCGGTGCAGTCCGTCGACCCAGGGGTGCAGGGCGTAGCAGCGGCCGCCGATCTCGGTGACGGTGCCGCCCTCGGTGTCCCGGACGGGTGGGGCGACGGGCAGGCCCAGTGACTGGAGGCGCTGGGTCGCGCGGTGCTGGCGGACGATCGTGGCGCGGTCGCCGGTGGAGTCGTCGAGGTGGTGCTTGAGGAAGTAGCGGCCGCGGGTGGTGGAGACGCGGTAGCCGTGGTTGAGCAGGCCCTGGGTGATGGGGGTGCAGCTGAGCGGTGCACCGGCGTCCGGGTAGCGGCGCAGCACCTCGTCCACCGGCGGTACGGGGGGCGCGGGGGCGGCCGGCCGTATCGGGGGCTCGGCCCGCACCGGGCTCACCGGCGGCGCGGCCGGCCGGGGCACGGGGGGCAGCCGCACCTGGTCCACCGGCGACACCGGTGGGGCGGGGGCGGACGGGAACGGTAAGGGGAACGGGAACAGGATCTCGTCCGCCGAAGGAACGGACGGAAGAGCGACAAATGAGCGCGGCACTCGCCAGATGTTAGATCACGCTGTGTGCCCGATCGGTTGAGTTGCGTGGAAGTCAAGAGTGTGCACAGAGACGAAGTGCGGATCGAGCCGGAGGTACGCGGCGTCGAACGGCTCCCCGTTCACCCGTGCCGGAGCCTCGCCGAACGACGCGCACTGGGCGGGCGAGGGGCGCACGATCCGGGCGGTGCCGGTGAACTGCACGGCCCACAGCTCGCAGTCGCCCCCGGTGGCGGTGGTGTCGAAGTTGTCCGCGCCGTACGCCACGACCGTGCCGTCGCAGGCGTTGTGGTAGCCGAAGCCGCTGTGCATCCGCAGGATCACATGGCCGTCGACCACGACATGGCGGGCCACCGACAGAAACGGGAGGGCGCGCATGCTCGTCGCCAGCCGTCCGTAGCGGACGCGGCCGAGCAGTTCGATCGCCTGGAGTTCCTCGGGGGACATGCTCTCCACTCTCCGTGTCCCGCCGGCCCACGGACAGAGGCCGGGGCCCCGGTTGAAGCGGGACCAAAGTCCCGATACGGACACGTACGGTGATGGTCCACGTCGTCGCGGGCCGTCGTCGCCGGGCGTCCGGGGTGTCCGTGGTGTCCGTGGCCGGGAGTGGCCGGGCGCTGCTCCGTCCGGGCTCAGCGCTTCTCCGCCTGGAGCCGGGCCACGTACGCGGCGGCCTGCGAGCGCCGTTCCATGCCCAGCTTGGAGAGCAGGCTGGAGACGTAATTCTTGATCGTTTTCTCGGCGAGATGGAGCCGTTCGCCGATCACCCGGTTGGTCAGTCCCTCACCGATCAGGTCGAGGATCTTGCGTTCCTGCTCGGTGAGGTTGGCGAGTCGGTCCTCGCCGCGCTCCTTCTTCCCGGCGCGCAGCCGCTCCAGCACCCGGGCGGTCGCCACCGGGTCCAGCAGCGACTTCCCGGCCGCCACGTCGCGTACCGCGTTCAGCAGCTCGTTGCCCCGGATCGCCTTCAGCACATAGCCCGAGGCGCCCGCCATGATCGCGTCGAAGAGGGCCTCGTCGTCGGCGTAGGAGGTGAGCATCAGGCACTTGATGGAATCGTCCTGGGAGCGGACCTCGCGGCAGACCTCCACCCCGCTGCCGTCCGGCAGCCGTACGTCGAGCACCGCCACATCGGGCCGGGTCGCCGGAATCCGGACGAGGGCGTCGGCCGCCGTACCGGCCTCGCCGACGACTTCGATGTCGTCCTCCGACGAGAGCAATTCATGGACCCCGCGCCGGACCACTTCATGATCGTCCAGAAGGAATACGGTGATTTTTCCTTGTTCGCGCACAAAACGCAGTCTCACACACTCGCCTCTTCCCTGCCGCCGAACGGCGGGATAACGTGCGCTTGTTCCGGTGGCCCGAGAGGCTGTTCCCGGCGCTGTGACCAGCGAGAGTTCCCGACTTTTTCGATTTACTTGGAAATCCAAGCAAAATCGCAGGTCAGATGGGGTTTCGCAGATATGCGGCGTTCTGGGTAACGTGCTTTTCACAGGGCGCTCGCCGGGGCACCTGTCACGCCTGTTCCCGGACCGAGCGGCACCCACCCCGTGCACGGGTACGGACCCAGGCGAGCCGCACTGGCTTTCCCGGCAGACCCCGGGGGCCGGACCGACGGAGGAGCACGCACGTGACCGTGGAGAGCACTGCCGCGCGCACATCGCGCCGCAGCAGCGGGACCAGCGCCGCGAAGAAGTCCGCGACGACCGCGACGAGCGCGAAGAAGAGCGCGTCGAACGCGAAGAAGCCCGCTGAGACGCCCGCGAAGAAGACCGCGAGGACGACGCCCGCGAAAAGGGCGGCGAAGACGGCTGCCAGGCCGCCGCAGGGCACCGAGCCCGAGCTCGTCCAGCTGCTGACGCCCGAGGGGGAGCGCGTCGAGCACCCGGACTACGCGATCGACCTGACCGCAGAGGAGCTGCGCGGCCTGTACCGGGACATGGTCCTGACCCGCCGCTTCGACGCCGAGGCCACCGCCCTCCAGCGCCAGGGCGAGCTGGGCCTGTGGGCCTCGCTGCTCGGCCAGGAGGCCGCGCAGATCGGCAGCGGCCGGGCACTGCGCGACGACGACTACGTCTTCCCGACCTACCGGGAGCACGGCGTCGCCTGGTGCCGCGGCGTCGACCCGACCAACCTGCTCGGGATGTTCCGCGGGGTGAACCACGGCGGGTGGGACCCGAACACCAACAACTTCCACCTGTACACGATCGTCATCGGCTCGCAGACCCTGCACGCCACCGGTTACGCCATGGGCGTGGCCAAGGACGGCGCGGACTCCGCCGTGATCGCGTACTTCGGCGACGGCGCCTCCAGCCAGGGCGACGTGGCCGAGTCGTTCACGTTCTCCGCGGTCTACAACGCCCCGGTCGTCTTCTTCTGCCAGAACAACCAGTGGGCGATCTCCGAGCCCACCGAGAAGCAGACCCGCGTCCCGCTCTACCAGCGCGCCCAGGGCTACGGCTTCCCCGGCGTCCGGGTCGACGGCAACGACGTCCTGGCCTGCCTGGCGGTCACCAGGGCGGCGCTGGACCGCGCCCGCAGCGGCGAGGGCCCGATGCTCGTCGAGGCGTTCACGTACCGGATGGGCGCGCACACCACCTCCGACGACCCGACCAAGTACCGGGCCGACGAGGAGCGGGCGGCCTGGGAGGCCAAGGACCCGATCCTGCGGCTGCGCAGGTACCTGGAGAACGTGGGCGCCGGCGACGAGGCGTTCTTCACCGCGCTGGAGGAGGAGAGCGAGGCCCTCGGCAAGCGGGTCCGCGAGGCGGTACGGGCCATGCCCGACCCCGACCCGATCGCGATCTTCGACAACGTCTACGCCGACGGCAACCCGCTCGTCGACGAGGAGCGCGCCCAGTTCGCCGCCTACCAGGCATCGTTCGCAGACACCGCCGAGGAGAGCAAGTAGCCATGGCCATGGAAAAGATGTCCATCGCGAAGGCTCTCAACGAGTCGCTGCGCCGGGCCCTCGACACGGACCCCAAGGTCCTCATCATGGGTGAGGACGTCGGCAAGCTCGGCGGCGTCTTCCGGATCACCGACGGGCTCCAGAAGGACTTCGGCGAGGAGCGGGTCATCGACACCCCGCTCGCCGAGTCCGGCATCGTCGGCACCGCGATCGGCCTGGCCCTGCGCGGCTACCGCCCGGTCGTGGAGATCCAGTTCGACGGCTTCGTCTTCCCGGCGTACGACCAGATCGTCACGCAGCTCGCGAAGATGCACGCCCGTGCGCTCGGCAAGATCAAGCTGCCCGTCGTCGTCCGCATCCCGTACGGCGGCGGCATCGGCGCGGTGGAGCACCACAGCGAGTCGCCCGAGGCGCTGTTCGCGCACGTCGCGGGGTTGAAGGTGGTCTCGCCGTCGAACGCGAGCGACGCCTACTGGATGATGCAGCAGGCCGTCCAGAGCGACGACCCGGTGATCTTCTTCGAGCCGAAGCGGCGCTACTGGGACAAGGGCGAGGTCGAGACCGACGCCATTCCCGGCCCGCTGCACCGGGCCTCGGTGGCCCGTACCGGCACGGACCTCACGCTCGCCGCGTACGGCCCGATGGTGAAGGTCTGCCTGGAGGCGGCCGCGGCGGCCGAGGAGGAGGGCAAGTCGATCGAGGTCCTGGACCTGCGCTCGATGGCCCCGATCGACTTCGACACCATCCAGACCTCGGTCGAGAAGACCGGCCGGCTCGTGGTGGTCCACGAGGCGCCGGTGTTCTACGGCTCCGGGGCCGAGATCGCCGCCCGGATCACGGAGCGCTGCTTCTACCATCTGGAAGCACCGGTGCTGCGGGTCGGCGGCTACCACGCCCCGTACCCGCCGGCGCGTCTGGAGGACGAGTACCTGCCGGGGCTCGACCGGGTGCTCGACGCCGTCGACCGCTCGCTGGCGTACTGAGGACTGGGACGTGACAACGATGACCGACACTTCCAACGCCGCTCGCTTCCGTGAGTTCAAGATGCCCGACGTGGGCGAGGGACTGACCGAGGCCGAGATCCTCAAGTGGTACGTCCAGCCCGGCGACACCGTCGCCGACGGCCAGGTCGTCTGCGAGGTCGAGACGGCCAAGGCGGCCGTGGAGCTGCCGATCCCGTTCGACGGGGTGGTGCACGAGCTGCGCTTCCCCGAGGGCACGACCGTCGACGTCGGCCAGGTGATCATCGCGGTGGACGTGGCCCCGGGCAGCGGCGACGCCCCCGCGGCCCCGGCTCCCGTCGCGGAGTCGGCCCCCGCACCTTCCGCCGAGGCGGAGCCGGAGGCCCCGAAGGGCCGCCAGCCGGTCCTGGTGGGCTACGGCGTCTCCGAGAGCTCGACCAAGCGCCGGGCCCGCAAGGGCACGGCCGCGGTCCAGGCCGAGCTGAACGGCCACGGCGCCGCGCCCGCGGCCGCACCCGTGCCCACGGCCGTGGCGCCGGAGGCTCCCAAGGAGCGCCCGCTGGCCAAGCCCCCGGTCCGCAAGCTGGCCAAGGACCTGGGCATCGACCTGGCGACCGTCGTCCCGACCGGCAAGGACGGGATCATCACCCGGGAGGACGTCCACGCGGCGGCCGCCCCTGTGGCCACCCCCGTACCGGCGCAGGTCCAGGCCCCCGCCGCCCCCGCCGTCGAGGCCGCGGACGCTGTGGACGCCTTCGCGGCGGAGGCGGCCGCCCCGGCGGGCGCCCGCGAGACCCGTATCCCGGTCAAGGGCGTACGCAAGGCCATCGCGCAGGCGATGGTGGGCAGCGCCTTCACGGCCCCGCACGTCACCGAATTCGTCACCGTCGACGTGACGCGCACGATGAAGCTGGTCGCGGAGCTCAAGGAGGACAAGGACATGGCGGGGGTGCGGGTCAACCCGCTCCTCCTCATCGCCAAGGCCCTCCTGGTCGCGATCAAGCGGAACCCGGGCATCAACGCCGCCTGGGACGAGCCCAACCAGGAGATCGTCCAGAAGCACTACGTGAACCTGGGCATCGCCGCCGCCACCCCGCGCGGCCTGATCGTGCCGAACATCAAGGACGCGCACGACATGACCCTGCCGCAGCTCGCCGCCGCACTGGGCGAGCTGGTCGCCACGGCCCGGGACGGCAAGACGTCCCCGGCCGCCATGGCGGGCGGCACGGTGACCATCACCAACGTCGGCGTCTTCGGCGTCGACACGGGCACCCCGATCCTCAACCCGGGCGAGTCCGCGATCCTCGCGGTCGGTGCGATCAAGCTCCAGCCGTGGGTCCACAAGGGCAAGGTGAAGCCCCGCCAGGTCACCACCCTCGCCCTGTCGTTCGACCACCGCCTGGTCGACGGCGAACTCGGCTCCAAGGTCCTGGCCGACGTCGCCGCCATCCTGGAGAACCCGAAGCGCCTGATCACCTGGGCGTAGCACTCCTCGTTCCACCTTTTACGCCGGTGGGCCCGCACATCGCATGTGCGGGCCCACCGGCGTTGCACGTGCCCACGCTGGGGCCGCCAAGTTGGGGTCGGCACTCGCGCACGCGCTCCATCAGGAGTGATCTTTATGCGACTACGCGCATAAGGCACGCCTGTATGTGGACGATCCTTCCGCCCCGCCGTAGCTTCGTGACGACCGGCCCGCAGGGGGCCAGGCAAGGGGGCTCAGCAGCTATGGCGCGTGAGGAACTGACCCGGCTCACTGGCAACGGGAATGGCACCTGTGGCGACGAGGACTGCCCGAACATCTATCGGACGTCGCATGGCACTCTGGTCGTTCAGGGAAGCGTCTCCAAGGCGTTCACGCCGCCGTCCGGAGAAGTATTGGCGGAGATTCCGGAAGAAGTGCTGAAGGAGGCCGTACGTGCTCTTGGATGGTGACGAGTGGCGTCGGCGGTTTGTGGAGATCAAGCAGGAGGCTTGGCGGCTCGAGACGCTGCAGCAATACCTTGTGGCACACGAGGCAGAAGAGTTCGCGGCCTTTCGTGAGGGTCGAGTGATCGCTCCGTACGCGACTTCCGCGTACACGGAACGAGTTTCGCGTCAACGTGCAGAAGGCAAGCGAAATGGGCGGGTGCATATTGTCACGCAACCGCTCTCCGACTACCTGCGATTCGAGTTCGTCCGGTACTACGAGGTACACAGCAGGGCGGGGGACGACATCCGAATTCTCGATGTGACGAACCGGCCGAATCCTCTCGGAGGCGTTCGGGACTTCTGGATGTTCGACCAGAATGAAGTCGTGCTCATGAACTATGAGGAAGACGGGAGGCAGATCAGTCGCGAGGTGTTCGAAGGGGATGTCTCCTCATTCATCGAATATCAAAGAGTCGCGATAACTGAGTCTGTCCCCTTCGAGGAGTACATGAACGGTGGCCTTCGAGCCTGACCGGCTTGACCGGTCCGGTTTGGAACTGGCGGTCATGCTCAAGAACCTGCGCAAACAAGCCGGGCTCTCGGGAGCCCGGCTTGCTGTGCGTTGCAATATCTCCCAGTCCAAGAGCAGCAGGATTGAAGGAAACAAGATCCGACCGTCCTTGGTGGACGTCGAGCAGATCCTGGCAGGAGTCCAAGCCTCCCCGGACGTTGCGTCCGAAGTTATGGCCGTAGCCCGAATGGCGCAGACAGAATGGCAGGACCGGAAGGCTCTGCATCGAAAAGGGTTGGATAAAAAGCAAATCGAGCTGGCCGGCTTGGAAGCAGTGACCAAGGAGTTTAGGTACTTCCTGTTGTCCATGAATACCGGTCTGCTGGCCACGCCGGAATATATCAGGGAGAGCATTAGTCATGCCCCGCCGAAGCAGCAGGCAAAGGCAGTGGGGATGAAGTTGGAGCGTCAAACTGTTCTTTTTGATCGCACCAAGCGGTTCACGTTCCTCCTGACCGAGCAAGCGGTCAGGTATCCGCTATTGGCGCCGGACGCAATGGCCATGCAGGTTGACCGACTTATTTCGCTTTCCCTCCAGCCAAACATTCGGATCGGTGTGCTGCCCATGCGGGTGAAATTCAGTAATGTTCCGTTGAGTACTTTCACTGTTTACGACGACCGCCTAGCAACCATTGAGACGGACCTTGGCGCGGCAGTGTTCCGAAGCCCCAAATATGTCCGCCTGCTCATGGACAGATTCTCCGGGTACGAGTCGTTTTCTCTTTTTGGTGACGAAGCGCGAGTCGTGTTGACTGAGTGGGACTGGTCTTTCAGGCGGTGATCTTTATTCGGTAACGTGAATAAAGCTGGATTTGTGGCATCGATCGTCCGAGTATTTTTTCGTGCCGATCGGCACATCTGGTGCGTCACCGACGGAGTGGGAAGGCACACTCATGACCGGAACAGACTTGTACGACCTGCCCATCACTGAAGCTGTGTTCCTCAAGGCGTGTGGAGGCAACACGCATCCGGACGGCGAGTCCTGCGCCACGCTGGCGAAGATCGGCTCAGACGCATGGGCGCTGGGTGACAGTAAGAAGCCCGGGGTGGAGCCGCTGAGGTTCACCACCGCCGAACTGGACGCCGCCGGCATCGACCCGGCCCGATTCACGATTACGCCCTGAGGAGTGCCACGTCTCTGTGCGGCTCTCTTTCAACTTGCGAGGGGGCGGAGGTAGTTTGCACTATCACGGCTATCTCTGGATCGGCTCCAAGCACCGCTTCGACGATGAGGCCCTTCGGCGGCCTCCTCATCCTGGTCCACCCCCGGCGCATGGCAAGTCCGAGCTCGTTCAGCGGTACAAGGAAGTGGCGACCGAGTTTCCCGTCGTAGACCTCCCGCCGCTTGAAACGGCGCACTGGTTGATCAAGCCGAGCAAACTGGTGCGCGGAACCTGGAAGCGGCCCGAGGAAGCAGCAGGGTGGTTCGGGCAACGGCTTGCCGAGTTCGAGTCCCGTTTCGCCTTCGCACCGGACCGCGAAAGTGCCCGCATGACGGAAATGACCAAATCCGCTTACGAGCGCATTGGTTGGGGCGGGGATGTGTCGCACGGGTACTACCTGGAGCGACCCTTGTTCCTTTCTCTGGCCTTGGTGTGCTGCTCCTCGAATCGGACCCTGCCGACACTGGACTGCCCATTGCAGTAGGCCGACTCGGTACGGTAGCTCCGGCGTGGGCCAGGACTACCGTACCGAGCCGTTGGAAGCAGCCCGGTGTGTTTCGTGTGCCGGACTTTGGCAGACGCACCATGCCAGTACATGATCACCAGCGGCCATGCCTGTTCGGCGTCCAGGGTCACCGCTCGGCAGAAGTCAACAAGCTGTCACACCCCGTGTTCAACAAGCGAACCCACCCACCTTGGCACTTCTCAAAGCCCTGGGAAGGGTCCGTCCTTTCGGCGGCAGGCGCAAAGCAAGGTCCATTTGCCTGCTGGTTCCCGAAGGGGTCCACTGGAAGTGACCGAGAATGAGGAGTTGGGTCATGACATCATACGATCTCAAGGTCGTGCGACTTCAGTGCGTCCAAACTGCTGGCGGCGCGACCGATGACGTGAAGATGCAAATCGATGGTGTGAAGAGGTGGCCACCGGGGGACCCGGAAGGTTACGTCACGATGGCCGTAGGCAACTACCGCGACATCAACGAGAGGTACACGTTCCACGGCGACTGGATGAATGTGTCTCTCTACGGCGATACCACCTTCGGGGAGGATGACCGACTCGGGGGAGCGGATATTCCGAGGGAATCCCTACCAGGTGTTGAGTTCACTGCCAATCTGAGCAACGAGGCGCACTACGTGCTCACCTACAAAGTGATCAAGATCGAAGACTGAACGGGAACTCGCGGGCCCGTCGACGCCGAGCTTGGTACGCCTGCAAGCGCCGTCACCGCAACCAAGGGCACCAGGTGGGCAGCGCTCGCCATGAGCTGCGGTGGACGCTCGTCGACTCCAAGATGCTGGACGTGTATCCGGCGGCCGCCGGGGCGTGGAAGGACGCCGTCGCCACCTACAGCGGCGAACAGCGTTCCTACCGGCAACCCGTGATGGGTGCTGAGGCTCGGGGAGGGCCCGGTGCAGCTGCCGCCCCTTCCCGCCGTGCCCGACGAAGCGGAGCAGTTCGACCTATTCGGCGGCAGGCGCAAAGCAAGGTCCATTTGCCTGCTGCTAACCGAAGGGGTCCACTGGAAGTTACCGGGAATGAGGAGTTGGGTCATGACATCATACGACCTCAAGGTCGTGCGACTTCAGTGCGTCCAAACCGCTGGCGGCGCGACCGATGACGTGAAAATGCAAATCGATGGTGTGAAGAGGTGGCCACCGGGGGACCCGGAAGGTTACGTCACGATGGCCATAGGTGACAGCCGCGACATCAACGAGAGGTATACGTTCCACGGCGACTGGATGAGTGTCTTCCTCTACGGCGATACCACTTTCGGAGAGGATGACCGGCTTGGGGGGGCGGATATTCCGAGGGAATCCCCACCAGGTGTTGAGCTCACATTCGATCTGAGCGACGAGGCGCACTACGTGCTCACCTACAAAGTGATCAAGATCGAAGACTGAGACCGTGTCCTATGTGGTGAGTCGGCGGAGGAGTTTGTAGCAGCAGAGGGCGGCGGCGAGGCCGAGGAAGGCCAGGTAGCCAGCCGCGGTGGGGTCGTGTCTCGATTGGAGACCGGCCATCATGGGCTTCAGGCCCTGGCTGTCGTGTGCTGGCGGCGGAGATGCCGACGACCCGGGGCAGTTCGTCCGCGTCCGGGAGGACGTGCATCTTGGAATCCGGTTTACCCCTGTCCACGGGGCTGGGGCCTGTGAGTGCGCCCCTTTTTTTGCCCCTACGTGGGCGGAGTCGAGGACCACGCGGGTCAGGTCGAGCAGGCCGGACTTGTCGATGCGGGCGAGCACCGTTTCGTGCAGGCGGCCCCAGACACCGGCTCTGGACCAGATGGCGAGGTAGGGCCCGCCAGGCACACCCGCTCACCAGCACGTAGACAATCGCGGGCGTACCGCGTCTCATCAGGTGTGTCCCGTGTCCCGCCGCCCTGCGGACGCACCGTCGGCGGTGGGATCAACGGCTTCGCGATCTCCCACAGCCCGTCCGGAGCAATCCAGCTCCACGTCGAGTGATCACCATGTAGGACACGGTTTAAGCCTTGCCGCCGTGTTATCGGTCGGGCGGGGACGCGAAGCGGTACGCGCAGGCCGCCCTGGTGCCCGGAGGCGGCGCTGCTCTCCGGGATCCGGCCGGTCTGCTGGTGCTGGTCGCGCACCAGGCGTACGCGTTCCACGTCGTCGACGGGGCCGACCTCGGCATGGCGGATCCGCCGGTCTGGCTGATCGCGGAGGGCGAGCCGGCGCGCCCGGCCTGGCGCTCGGTGACCCACTGGTTCGACAGCATCAGCCCGGACGTCGGCGCGTACCGCACCCGCCTGGAGGTTCTGTCGGAGACGGGTGGGTGGATGTCGCCCTGGACGCGGTATCTGCGTCCGGTCGATCCGGGGCGGTCGGGCTGATCGGCGGAGACGCCTACTTCCTTGACCTCAACCGGAGTTGGGGTCCTAGCGTTGCGTGCACGTAGTCGACGGCAGGCGGCAGGAAGGAATGGCGATGATCCTCGTGACCGGCGCGACCGGGAACATCGGAAGGGCTCTGCTGGAGGAACTGCACCAGGCAGGTGACGTACCCGTGCGAGGGCTGACCCGGGACGTGGGCCGGGCTTCGTTCCCGGAGGGCGTCGAAGCGGTCGAGGGAGATCTCGCCCGGGTGGAGTCGTTGAAGGACGCCTTGGACGGCGGGGTGCGCTCGCTGTTTCTTCCGGCGGGCAGGGGCGCGGACGCGGAGGTGCTGGCGGCGGCCCGGGAGGCGGGCGTGGAGCATGTGGTGCTCGTGTCGTCGATCACCGTGCAGACCCATCCCCATCTCCCGCAGGCCGGCGCGAACCTGGCCGTCGAGCGGGCGCTCCAGGACAGCGGCATGGCCTGGACGGTCCTCAGGCCCACGCAGTTCGCCTCGAACACCCTGTGGTGGACGGATTCGATCCGCGAACAGGGCGTGGTCCGGGCGCCGTACGGGGACGTCGGCCTGCCGACCATCCACCCTGCGGACATCGCCGCCGTGGCTCGCGTGGCGCTGACGGAACCGGGGCACCAGGGGCAGACGTATGCGCTGACCGGGCCGGAACGCGTCACACCCCGGCAGCAGCTCGCGGCCCTGGCCGAGGCGCTGGGGCGGGAACTCTCCTTCGACGAGATCAGCCGCGAGGAGGCCCACCGGGAGATGGCTTCGTTCATGGGCGACGGGGGCGCGAGCGCGGTCCTCGACCTGATGGGCGGGGACACCAACGACGAGCTGCTGAAGGTCCGCGACACCGTCTCCCGGGTCACGGGCGCCGCGGCCAGGACGTACCGGCAGTGGGCGACGGAGAACAGCGCCGCCTTCCGGTGAGCGTGAGCGTGGGCGTCAGGCGTCCGGCCCCGCGACGGCGTGTACCAGCAACGTGCCGATGTGCCCGGGCTGCGGGGCGTCCAGGACCCGGGCGTGGGCCGTGGCGAAACCGGCGCGGGTGAGCAGCCGCTCCCACACGGCGGGGCGGTAGCTGTAGCGGTAGGTGAAGAGTGCCCGGCCGGCGAAGCCGCCTTTGTACATGCCCTGGGGGCCGTACGCGCCCGGGATCGCCGGTGGTTGGGAGAAGACGAAGACGCCGCCGGGGTTGAGTCGTCGACGTACGAGCGGGAAGAGGCGGCCGGGGTCGGTGAACCAGGCGGCCCCGAAGACGGAGTAGACGGCGTCGTACCTGTCCGGGTCCGCGTTCAGGTGGTCCAGGACCTCCGCGCACACGAACTCGGCACCGTTGCCGGTCCACCGCGCGGCGGCCTTCTCGACCATGACCGGGGACAGGTCGACGCCCCGGGCGGCGACGCCCTGCCGGGCCAGGTGGGCGAGCGCGCGGCCGGTGCCACAGCCGATCTCCAGCACCGAGCGCGGGTCGCCGAGCAGCTCGGGCCCGGGGCCGTGGTCGGCGTACTGGGTCCAGCGGAAGACCGGCTCCATGTCGTTCTTGAAGGCGGAGGCGGCGTAGGTGTTCCAGAGCTCGGTCTCGGCGGCGATGTCGTGGTGCGCGGGCAAGGCGGTTCCTTCGCTGGAGGGGCCGCCCGTCCCGGTCCTTCGGAGTCCGGGACGGGCGGCCGGGCAGAGAGTGTTCAGTGGCTGTCGGGGACCTTGTTGTCGCACGGCGAGCACTCCGGCTCGTCGATCGCCCACAGCTCCTTGTCGATGTCGAAGCCGATGGACTTCAGGAAATCCGCCGTGCGTCGGCACAGACCGTCGCGGCGCCGTTCGATAAATGGGGCATGGTGCTTGTACCGGCCTTCGTTGTACGCGTCACAGAGCGCCCACCACACGGGCGTGTCGAGGATCAATTGGTGGACGCCGATATCGACGATCCTGCCCACCCCGAGGTGTGTCTCGGGGTGCTCCATGCACGCGACGGTGTACATGACGGCGTTGCCGAGGATGCGCTCTGCCATGTCGCGGACCATCGTGTGATCCCGCAGGAGCAGGGCTACCTCGCGCTCCCAGAGCGTCATTCCGCTGTCCAGCACGTTGATCGTCAGGTGCCTGATGTGGGGCTGGGCGGCGTTGAGGAGTTCCTTCGGATCACGGGTGCGGGAGCGCGGGCGAACGGGCCGGTCGAGGGCGACAGTCATGAGCCACTCCTTCGGATGCAGGCTGTGCCGTTGGGTCAACGTGACGGTAGGGAGTGGTCGCACCGGTCAGCCACAGAGGTTGCGCAGAGTTGCGGCAGTTGAGGCGAGGGTTGCTCGAAGTTGCTGATCCGACCCGGCGCATCCCGAGGCGCGGGGATCCAATGCTTTGGAAGCTTGAGGGGCCAGGCCCCGAGGGAAGGACATGAGGATGGCCAGGAGGCTTCGTTTCAACGGCACAGGCAGTGGTGTCAACGGATGCCCGTCCATTCATGAGGATCTCGACACCGGCGAGGTGATCGTGCATGGTCCCGTGCTCACCGATCCGGACGATCTTTCCCAGCTCCGGCACCTGAGCGAGGGGGAAGTGCCCGTCGTGGTGCCGCGTGAACTTCTGGTCGACTTCGCGCCCAAGAAGTCCGACCGCGCACGAAGCATCATCACGCTGGAGGAGTTCGACCGGCTCTTCACGCGCTTCGCGCACACGGCATGGCGTCTGGAGACCCGACGCCGATACGCGTCCGACGAAATCACCGACACCTATGCCGAGTTCATTGCAGGGCGCCCGGTCGACTGGGAGGGAAGAGATGCCGAGTGGTGCGCGGAGCGCCGTGCGCAGACAGCCCTCGGCAAACGCTTCGAACGCGTCCGCGTCATCGACACCCCGCCCACGACCGGACAGCTCTATCTGCTCGACAACGCGCGTCGCAACAGCGCCGTCGGCGAGACGATCCTCGGCCTCCGACGATCCGATGCCGAGCGGGTCCGGCTGCCCGACGAAGACTTCTGGATCTTCGACTCCCGACTCGTCGCGCTGCTCAACTTCGACGACGCCGACAACCTGGTCGACGTCGAATTGATCACCGAACCGGCGTCCGTGCTGCGCTACGCCATGGCGCGTGACGCCGCGCTGCACCACGCTGTGCCGTACGAGGAGTTCGCGGCAGGACGGGCCGCGCGAAACGAGTAGGCGGGGCACGTACCAGTGAGCACGGACTACCAGCAGGCGCGAGAAGCACTCGGGGTACGACTGCGTGAACTCCGACTCGCGGCTGCCGGTGGCAGGCTCACCGGTACGGAACTCGCGGAGCGGTGCGGCTGGAACAAGTCCAAGGTCAGCAGGCTGGAGAACGGCCGGCAGACCCCCACCCCCGATGATCTGGGCACATGGGCGAGGGCGACCGGGCGGCCCGAGTCCTGTGACGAACTGCTGGCACGCCTACGCGGCTTCGAGTCCCACATCCGATCGTGGCGGCGGCAACTGGCTTCGGGGCACAAAGCGGTCCAGGACACTCATCTGGCGGCCCATGCCGACTCCTCCGTCTTCCGGGGCTGGGAGTCGTCGATGGTTTTCGGGATTCTCCAGACCCCGGACTATGCCCGCTCGATCTTCACGAGGTACACGGAGCTGCAACGGACCCGATCCGACACGGAGGAAGCGGTCAGGTCCCGTATGAAGCGGCAGGAGGAGTTGTACGACTCGTCGAAACGCTTCCACCTCGTCCTGTGGGAGGCCGCGCTCCACGCTCTGATCTGCCCGCCGTCCGTGCTGGCGGCCCAACTCGACCGACTCGTGGGAGTCATCGGCCTGGACACGGTGGAGTTGGGTATCGTCCCGCTCTCCGCTCAGCTCAGGATTCCTCCGGCCACGGCGTTCTGGATCTACGACGACTGCCAGGTCATCGTCGAGAACTGGCATGCGGAGCTGTGGATCGACGACGAGTCGAGCGTTGGCACGTATCTGCGTACGTGGGAAACATTGAAGAGATCCGCCGTGTACGGCGCCGAAGCGCAGCATCTCATTGGAGCGGTTCGGAGGAGCCTGCCGCTCGGCTCTCGTTCCTCTCCGTGAGAACCGCCATCCGTCGGCGTGGGCCGCGCCTCCGGCAGCCGTGCTCGGCGCGATGATCGACGACGACCGTGACGTCTTCGAGTACTTTCCCGCGACTGGACGGAGATCCGTACATGGGCGAAGCACTTCCTCCCGGCGAAGCCCTCGACTTCCTCAGGGACTACGTCGGTGAGCCGCGCACGACCCGACTCCTGACCGACCGGCGTGGCTCGCGCGCCTGGAAGGTCGCGGGCCCGGCCGGAGCCGTCGCGTTGAAGGCGAACAACCCCGATGTCGACACCGCGCGCGACAAGACCGCCGAGATGGAGCAGGAGAACACCCACCTCGTCCGGCTGGCTGCCGCAGGAGCGCTGGATCCCGGCTACCGGGTCGGCGCCGGTCCTTGGGCGGTCGGTCGGTGGCTCGCGGTCCGGTGGATCGACGGCGTGCCGATGTGGCGGGCGTTCGCTCCGGCCCGCGATCCCGAAGGCGGCAGCGCGCAGATCCGCCCATGGCTTCTGCACGTCGCCAGGACGTGGGCCGGACAGCTGGCGCGGCTGCACGCCGCAGGCTGGGCCCACGCGGATGTGCAGCCCACCAACACGTTGATCACGGGCGACGGCCGGGCCGAGGGCATCGACTACGCGCTGGCTTGCGGCCCCGACGAGGGGCCACGGCTTCCCTACCGCGGCGCGCTCACCCACACCACCGCGCCTGAAACGGCCGCCGCTGTCCTCGCCACAGCCTCCGACGTCCATGTCCGGGCGGAGCCGCCCGCCGATATCTGGGGAGTGGGCGCATCACTGATGTGGTGCTGGACGGGGCACCGGCCGGTGCTCTACGCGGACGATGTCCCGCGCGGGGACAAACTCCGAGCCATTGCCGCGGGTACGACACTTCCGCTCGACGAGATCCGCCCGTGGTCGTTTCCCCCGTTCGAACACGCCATCCGTATGTGCCTGGTGCCCTCTCCCGGAGACAGGCCCTCCGCGACGGAACTGGCCGCGTTGTCAGAAGCGACGTGACCGCACAAGGCCGCCTGTCCGACTCGCCAAACGCGGCCGGATGAACGGGGCCGTTCCCAGGACGAGTGCGGCGAAGACGGTCAGGCGTTGGAGGCCGGGTTCGGCGGCGAAGTGGCCGTGCTGGATGGCGTGGACCGCGTACCAGTTGGCGGCGGTGTCGGTCGCCACGACGGCACAGGCGAGGTCGAATCCCCGGCGTCGGCCCAGGAGCAGGAGGATGGCGGCGAGCGTGTCGAACAGTGCCAGCGACGACCAGTAGAGGTTCAGCCAGCCAGGAGCCCAGTCGTACGGGCGCAGGCCGTGGCGGACGAGGTCGACGGTGTGCGAGGAGGTGCCGACGAGGAGCAGGAAGGCGGCGATGACGCAGACGAGTGCGACCACCCAGCGCGGCGCGTGGCGTATCCATCCGGGCATGGGGTGGATCGTCTCATTCGTGGGCCTGCGCTGACGCCCGCGCCGTACGTCCGCCCCGGGGACCTGAGGGGCCTTCGAGCCGGGTACCGGCCTCGGGGCGGCGCCGATAGCCTTTCCGGAGTCTCTCCGGGAACCCGGAACAGACCCGACGAGAGGTGACTGGCCAATGGTCCGAGACCTGTACAACGTCCGGTCGCAGCCCGCGGAGGACGGTCCCACGCCGTTGACCGAGGAGGAGGAACGGCGCGCGCGGACCGTGCTGTTCAACGACCTGGGCCGTGCCGTCTCCGAACGGGGCTGGGTGCGGTTTCCCGCGTACTCGCCGGAGGAGCGGCGGCGGCTGGTCGATGTCGCGCACCGCCTCGGTGACTACTGGGGGCAGCGGGTGTTCATCGAGGCCGAGGACCAGTGCGCCATGCGGCTGTACCTCGCCGGGCACGGGCCGCAGGTGGGGAAGCCCCGGCTGTAGTCCGGCGTGAGGCCGCGGCTACTTGTTGCTGCCGAAGGGCTTCGTCTTGAACTCGTCCCCGGACGCGCCCTTCGCCGCGTTGTAGATCTCGGCCAGCACGGCGGGGACGCCCGCGTAGTTCATCGCGCGGTGGATGCGTTCCTTGAGGGCGTCCCAGTCGATGTCCCGGTCCTTGGCCGCGTCGAGGCCGGCGAGCTTCTTCAGTTCCTTGCGGGCGTTCTTCGCGTCCTTCAGATGGGTCTCCCCGTTCTTCGGGTACGCCTTGGCGACCAGGTCCGCGAGGCGGTCGATGTGCGCGTCCTGTTCGCGGGCGCCGGGCATCTTGCCCTTGTTCAGGGGCAGTACGAGGCCGTCGTCGCGCTGGTCGGCGGGGCGGTACTCCGGGAAGTCCTTCAGGTCCGGCATGCTCAGCTTGCCGAGCATGTCGCTGATGGGGCGCACCTCGCCGTAGGCCGTCTCGCCGCTCAGCTGCCCGACCAGGTCGTCCCGTACGTAGGTGATCAGGGAGTTCGGGACGGCCGTGTCCGCGACCTCGTCCCGCCAGACGCCGCGGATCTCGTACTGGTCGGTGTCCTTGGCCTTGTCGGTGCTCTGACTGGTGTTCTCCGGGTCCAGGACCGAGCCGATCTGCTTCTCGCTGACCGCGTTGCTCGTGACCCGCTGGTACGTGTAGAGCGGGACCAGGAACGAGCGCACCATCGAGGAGTCCTGCGCGGCCGGGGAGGCGTTGCCGTCGGGGGCCTTGCGGTTCTTCTGGTCCTGGTAGGTGCGCATGTAGTGCATGGACCGCCAGGGCCTCCCCATGTTCAGCCAGGCGGACTCCTTCTGGTGCATGAGGTTGATCGAGCCGTCCTCGCGCTGCTGGGTGTCCTTGAAGTTGCCGCCGCCGGTCACCGGCGCGTAGACGGTCTGGTAGACGCGGACGAACTGCTCCCCGCCGTGCTCCTCGACGTCGATGTCGCCGCGGTTGGTGAGCGACGTGCTGTCGCCGACCTTCGCCTGGTAGCTGGGCTCCTGGTGGATGACGCGCTGGACGGCCGCCGCCCCGCCCGGCCGCTGTGCGGGGCCGTGCGGGTCGGGGGCCGGGTCCGCGAGTTCGCCGGGGGCCTTCGCCATGACGCGGCTGGCGTTGGCCTCGGCGGCGCGCTCGAAGCGGTCGGACGGGTCGCTGATGGAGAGGCCCGAGCCGTTGTCGGTGCCCGCGACGGGGCCGTGGCGCTGTTGGATGACATGGGTGAGCTCGTGCGCGAGCGTGTGCTTGGAGTCCCCGCCCCGGCCGAGGACGATGTGGTTCCCGGAGGTGTAGGCGTGGGCGCCGACCTCGGCGGCGGACCGCTGGGCGACGGCGCCGGTGTGCAGCCGTACGTCGGAGAAGTCGGCGCCGAGACGGGTCTCCATCTCCTGGCGCAGGGGCGCGTCCATGGCCCGGCCGCTGCCGCGCAGCACCTCGTGCACGGTGGTCGAGCGCTGTACGGCCGGTCCGGCCACCGGGCCGCCCGCGGAGCCGTCCCGCCGGGCGCCCTCGGGGACGCCTTCGCGGTCGTCGTCGCGGTCCGGCCCGTGACGGTGCCGCTCGCGCTGGATCAGCCCGGTGACGTAGGCGTTGCCCATGCTGCGCTGGAGCGAGCGCAGGGCCGACGGGGAGAGGTCCCCCGCGAGCGGAGCGGGTTCCTCCGTCTGCCGGGCCGGGCCGGCAGGCCTTCCGGCCCGGCTCGTGGAGTTGGCGCGCGCCCTGCCCGTGTCCGGCGTCCGCGTCGGTTCGTGTGCGCGCATGGGGCCCTCACGTCGGTGTCGTAGCAGCTACTGCTTCCTGGGTACGGCACGCGCGGTGTCCGGAACAAGGCCCGAAGGGGCGCGGTGCGGGCCTAGTTGGGAGCACCGCGCGGGCAGGGCGGACCGGTGCTGCGGCCCCACGTCGGTACGCGCCAACGCGACGTCCGATTTCCGCCGGTACGGGCAGGTGCGCCGGACCAGCATGGCGACATGACCAAGTACACCGTGCTCCCCCTCGACCCCGCCGTCCTCAAGGAACTCCAGGTCGTCGACGACGCGGGACGCCCCTGCGACCCGTACACCGCGACCGACGACGACGCGGGCTCCCCGCTGCGCTGCTGTCTGCGTCCCGTCGCCACCGGTGAGCGGATCGCCCTCGTCTCGTACGCCCCGCTGCGGCGCTGGGCCGCCGCGACCGGGGCGCGTCCGGGGGCGTACGACGAGCAGGGCCCGGTCTTCGTCCACGCCGAGGAGTGCCCCGGGTTCACCCCGGGCGCCGGGTACCCCTTCGACCGGGCCGGCGCGCTGCGCACCGTGCGCCGCTACGACGCCCGGGGCCATATCGCCGGTGGCCGGTTCCTGGAGATCCCGGCCGACGCCACGGACGGCTTCGACGCGGCCTTCGACGACGCGTTCGGCGACCCGGACGTGGTGCTCGTGCACGTACGGGCGCTGGAGCACGGGTGCTTCTTCTACGAGGTGCGACGGCCTGCCGTCCGGACGCGCGGGACCGAACCCCAGGGCCGGTGACGTCCTCCCCTGCTGCCATCACGGTGCCCGGGGCCCTTCGTGTCCCGGTCGGACGCTTCGGGGGCGGTCAGCCCGTCGGGGGCACGGGGAGGCAGACGGCGAGGACAAGCGTGCGGCGGAGCCCGGGCCGGATGCCGCGCGTCGCACTGGACTGCCCTGCCGGTCGGCGGGGTACGGCTTCGCCGTGGATCCCGGGTCCCCGCGTCGCCCCACTGCGAATACCGGCCTTTTGTCCCCGCCCGGCGGTTTCCGCAGGTACCGGAGCCCAGATCCGGGAAAGGATCACCGGCGTCCGGCGCCCCGCCCGCGTCCGACGATCCACCGGCTCCGACAGCTCCGGCCGAACAGCGCTTGTGGAAACCATGGCTCGCCCTTCTCGGCCGTCCCACCGATCGAAAGGCTCTCCCGCCGTGCGCACGCACCCCCCGAGCACCATGCCCGAACCCACTCCCACCCTGCTGGAACGGCTCCCCGCACTGCGCCGCGGGCTCGACCGGCTGGAGCGCAGGCCCACCGCGTTCGGCCTGGTCATGTGGGCCTTCGGACTGGCCAAGCCGGTCTTCCTGGACCATGTGGTGAGGCCCGAGCCGCGCGGTGAACTCGGTGCCGTACGCGAACTCCTGGAGAAGAACCGGGAGCAGTACGCCTCGCACCTCACCGACCTGCTGGGATACGCCGACCACCTGGCCGGGATTCCCCTCGACGGAGTGGAGAAGGGGGCCACCGCCTACTGGGGCAACACCTGGCTGCCCCCGTTGGACGCCGCCTCGCTCTACGGCTTCCTCGCCGCCGGGAAACCGGCCCGCTACCTCGAGATCGGCTCCGGGAACTCCACCAAGTTCGCCCGTCGGGCCATCCAGGACCTCGGCCTGAGCACTCGCATCACGTCCATCGACCCGGAGCCCCGGGCCCACATCGACCACCTCTGCGACGAGGTGGTCCGCTTACCGCTCCAGGACGCCGACTTCGGCGTCTTCGCCGAACTGGAGCCGGGCGACATCCTCTTCGTCGACGGCTCGCACCGGCTCCAGATGGGCTCCGACGTCATGGTGTTCTTCTTCGAGCTGCTGCCCCGCCTCAAGCCGGGGGTGCTCGTCCAGGTCCACGACATCATGCTCCCGGCGGACTATCCGGCGTCCTGGCGCTGGCGCATGTACTCGGAGCAGTACCTCCTGGCCGCGCTGCTCACCGCCGCCCCGCAGCGCTTCGACGTCCAACTGCCGAACGCCTTCGTCCACGCCGACCCGGAACTACGGCGAATTCTCGCCCCGCTCTGGCGCCGGACCGGCGTGACCGACCACTTCCGACCAGCCTCGTTCTGGTGGCGCCACACGGGCTGACCGCGCCTCTTCGGAGCCGTCGAAAAGCGGTGTGAACGGGCCTTTTCGTGCTGTCGAAAATTGGCGGTGCGCTATCGGACGGTGCGACAGAATCCGGGCATCGCCGTGAAGATCCCCGGCGTCGCCGTGAAGATCCCGCGTCGCCGTGAAGATCTCCGGCCTCCTGCGCTCCCGCGAGAAGGACCATGTCGCAACCCGAGATACGTGCGCTGCTGCGCAGTCGGCAGTACCTGGCTTTCTGGCTCGGGCAGGTGACCAGCACGGTGGGCAACCAGCTCACCGTCGTGGTGCTCGCCGCCATGGTGGTGCCGGACCGCGGCCCGGGAACCTTCGGGCTGGTGCTGGCCGTGGAGTCGGCCGTCATAGGAGTCCTGCTGCTGGTCGGCGGGGTGTTCGCCGACCGGTACTCCCGCAGCGCCGTGATGGCCGTCGCGGACGTGCTCCGCCTGGTCGGGATCGTCGGCTTCTTCCTCTTCGCCTCGCACGGGCCGCTCGGGCCGCTGCTCGTCGCCGCGGCGCTCACCGGCGCGGGGGCGGCGCTGTACGATCCCGCCCACCGCGCGGCCCTGGCTCAGGTGGTGCCGGAGGAACTGCGGCAGCAGGCGTACGCCCTGGACGCGTCCACCAAGCGGCTCGGCTCGATGGGCGGGGCCCTGCTGGCGGGGGTCCTGCTCGCCGGGATCGCGCCCCCGAAGGCGCTCCTGGTGGACATCGTCACCTTCGCGATCAGCCTGGCCACGCTGGTGTGGCTGCGTCTGCCGCCGGTCCGCACCGCCCTGGACGCCGCGGACGCCGGGGGAGCGCGGGACGCCGGGCCGGGCGGGCTGCGGGCGATGCTGGCCGAGGCGCGGGAGGGGCTCGTCGAGGTGCGGCAGCGGCCCTGGGTGTCGGCCCTGATGCTCCAGGGCACCGTGCAGGTGTTCTTCTTCTTCGCTCCGAACTACATCCTGGTGCCGATCGTCAGCCAGTCCCGGTACGGCGTGGCCGCCTTCGGCTGGGTCAGCGCGGCGACCCTGGCGGGCTCGGTGGTCGGTTCGTTGCTGGCCGCCCGGGTCTCCGTGGCCCGCCCGGGGCTGTGGGCGATGCACGCGCTGGCTCCCTGTGTGCTGACGCCGGTGTGCCTCGCCGTCGACGTGCCGCTGTCGGTGTTCTGCGCGGCCGGTGCGGCGGGCTCCGCGGGCATCAGCTGTTTCATGGTCCTCTGGTACAGCTCGCTCCAGCGCGAGTTCCCCGAGCAGGTGCAGGGCCGGGTCTTCGCCCTGGAGGGGATGGCCGGCTTCGCCCTCCAGCCCGTCGCGCTCGCCGTGACGCCGCTGATCGTCCGGTTCATCGGGATGGCGCCCTTCGCGACCGTCGCCGCCGTCGTGCTGTTCGTGTCCACGTACGGCGTGCTCGCCGTCCCCGGCACGGACCGGTTCGCCACCCCCGTGCGCACCCGCGAGACCCCCGTGCTCGCCGCGGCGGGTAAAGAGAAAGTGACCTGCGGATAGGCGCTGTTAGGGTGACCGGATGGCATCGGTGAGGAAGATTCAGGTCACGTTCGACTGTGCGGACCCCGAGCGCGTCGGCCGTTTCTGGTGCGAGGTACTGGGGTACGTGCCGCCGTCGCCGCCGGAGGGGTTCGACACCTGGGACGAGTACAACGCTTCGCTGCCGGCCGAGAAGCGGGGGGCGTGGTTCGCGTGCAGCGACCCCACGGGGGTGGGCCCGCGCCTGTACTTCCAGCGCATTCCCGAGGGCAAGGTCGTCAAGAACAGGGTGCACCTCGACGTACGGGCCGGTGCCGGGCTCGTCGGCGCGGAGCGCCTGGCCGTGCTGGAGGCCGAGCGGGACCGGCTGATGAAGCTCGGTGCGGTCTGCCTGCTGGTGCAGCACGCCGACGAGGAGAACGAGTCCTGCATCACGATGCAGGACATCGAGGGCAACGAGTTCTGCCTCGACTGACCCGGTCGGTGTCCGTGCGCCCGTGCGCCCTGTCGGGGGTTCACGGGCGCATCCGGTGGGTGGACGGCCACGGCTACCCCGCCCGCTCCGACGCCGCAGGGCTGTTCATGGTGCGAGGTTGGACGCGTGGTGGGGGCGGTCAGACGGAGGGAGCAACCTCCTTCGGACCGTACAGGGCAGCGGTCTTTCCCGTGGCCAGGGCCCAGTAACGGTCCCCGAACGACCAGTGCCACCACTCCGTGGGGTAGTTCACCAGCCCCGCTGCCGTGAGCACGGTGCACAGCAGTCTCCGGTTGGCGCGGGCCTCCTCACCGATGTTGGCCGCGTGGGTGTAGCAGGCGCCCTCGCTCTCCTCGGGATCCGCGTTCATACGGGTACCAGGTCCAGTTCGCGCCCCTCGGCATCGGCCAGGGTGAGGTCGACAGCCGCCCCGGCACTGTGCGGGGCGATGCCGGGTGGTGACACATACCGGCTCGCGGCCGAGTGGATCTCTTCCGGGGACCATCCGGGGTGGGCGGCGCGCAGCTGACCGGCGTACTCGTCGAAGTACTCCCGCTGAAGAGAGGGCGGCCGGTACCCCTCGACGAACAGCAGCCGTACGTCCCGGGGCAGCGAGGTCTGGGCCCTGACCAGCCGTTCCAGCACGCCCTCCCGCAGGTACGCGAAGGCATCCGCCGGCCCCTGCTCGCGCGTATCGATCAGGAGGGAACCGTCCCGGCGGACGTCGACAAGACGTTCACCGCATTCGGCCACGGGTATGGCGGCGACCTTCGGGTCCGACATCAGCACGATCTCAGTCATGACGGGATCATTCCGTGGGGCCCGCTCCGGTGAACCTCCCCCGGGTACCCGGTCGGTTCGCGGGCTTCCTCCGGCCTTCCCGGTACGAGCAGGGCGAGGGTGCTGCGGGCCTCGCGGCGCAGGGTGCGGCGGCGGGCGAAGGTCGCGGTCAGGGCGAGTACGGAGACCGTGCCCCCGTAGAACGCGGCGACAACCGTGGAGGCGATCGTGGACAGGAGCCCGATGGACACCGGGCACGCACCTTTCTTCCCCCGCTCGGCCCGTCCGGCTCATGTCCGGGGACGGGCGTTGATGCGTTTCGCCCCATCGTAGGGAAGCCGTCGTCCCCGCGCCACGGGCGTCGGGGACGGGAGCGTAAAGACGTTGTGCCCTTGGTGGGAAGTGCGGAAGACTCCCGCACCGCCGAAGTCGATCTGGGCGTAGGCGAGTTGAGGCATGGGGAGCGGTGGCCGACGCCCTGCTCCTCTCTGGGATCGGGATCGGGATCGGGAACGGTGGGAGAAGACGTCGTGCGACCTGACATGCGTGCCCTGTCAGGCAGTCGGCGCTACCTGGCCTTCTGGCTGGGGCAGGTGACCAGCACGGTGGGCAACCAGCTCACCGTCGTGGTGCTGGCCGCCCTGGTCGTCCCGGATCGCGGCCCCGGCGTCTTCGGCCTGGTGCTGGCCGTGGAGTCCGCCGTCATGGGGGTGCTGCTGCTGGCCGGCGGTGTGGTTGCCGACCGGTACTCCCGCAGCACGGTGATGGCCGTCGCGGACGTGCTCCGGCTGGCCGGGATCGTGGGCTTTCTCCTCTTCGCCTCGGAGGGGCCGCTCGCGCCGCTGCTGGTCGCCGCGGCGGTCACCGGTGCGGGCGCGGCGCTGTACGAGCCGGCCCACCGGGCGGCCCTCACGCAGGTGGTGCCGGAGGAGCTGCGGCAGCAGGCGTACGCGCTGGACGTGTCCACGAAGCGGATCGGTTCGATGGCCGGGGCCCTGCTGGCGGGTCTCATGCTCGCCGGTATCTCGCCGCCGAAGACGCTGCTGGTGGACGTCGCCACGTTCGTGGTCAGCCTGATCACACTGGTCTGGCTGCGGCTTCCCCCGGTCCGCGCCGCCGTGGACGCGGGAGAGGCGGGGGACGTCGGGGGCACTCAGGACGACGAGCCGGGCGGGCTGCGGGGAATGCTGACCGAGGCGCGGGAAGGGCTGGTCGAGGTACGTCGCAGGCCCTGGGTGTCGGTGCTGATGCTCCAGGGCACGGTGCAGGTGTTCTTCCTCTTCGCGCCGAACTACATCCTGGTTCCGATGGTCAGTCAGACCCGCTACGGACTCAACGCCTTCGGCTGGGTCAGTGCCGCCACGCTCGCGGGCTCGGTGCTCGGTTCGCTGCTCGGCGGCCGGGTCTCCTCGTCCCGGCCGGGGCTGTGGGCGATGAACGCGCTGGCTCCGTGCGTGCTGACACCGGTGTGCCTCGCCGTCGACGTGCCGCTGTGGATGTTCTGCCTGGCCGGTGCGGCCGGGTCGGCCGGGGTCGGCTGCTTCATGGTCCTCTGGTACAGCTCGCTCCAGCGCGAGTTCCCGGAGCGGGTGCAGGGCCGGGTCTTCGCCCTGGAGGGGCTGGCCAGCTTCGGGCTCCAGCCCATCGCGCTCGCCGTGACGCCGGTGCTCGTCCGGTTCGTGGGCGTGGCGTCGTTCGCGGTGCTGGCGGCCGTGGTGCTGCTGGTGTCGACGTACGGGGTGCTCGCCGTCCCCGGGACGGCCCGGTTCGCCACCCGCACGCGTTCCGTCACCGAAGTCTCCGTGAAACCGTCCCCGCGCGGCTGACTTCCCGGGTACCGGAGACCGGGTCCGGGAATGGATCACCGGCGTCCGGGGCGTCGTCCCCGCGTCGACGGCCCGCACCGGCTCCGGACGGGCTCCGACGTCAGGGTGTTCTTCTTCGAGCTGCTGCCCCGTCTCCAGCCGGGGGTGCTCGTCCAAGTCCACGACATCATGCTCCCGGCGGACTACCCGGCGTCCTGGCGCTGGCGCATGTACGCGGAGCGGTACGCGGCGCCGTCGGCAACCGTACGACGCGGTGGAGTCGGCCCCGGTACCCAGGGCGGAAAGGCATCCGATCCGCGGTCCGGTCCGGTGGCCGGAGGAATCGGCGGGGTAACTTTCTGCGCATGACAGGCTCTGAAGTGCTTCTGGACGTAAGGAAGTTCGACGGAAGGCCGCACAAGAAGCAGCCGTTCGTCCGGCTCGGGGAGGACGCGTACGGGGTGTGGCTGGGGGCGCCGGCCGGCACGGTCATCGGTACGGGGAACGCCGAGGCGGCCTACGCGACCGAGGAGGCGCGGGTCATGCTCTTCCCCCGCGACGCCTGGTGGACCGCGCTCTTCCTGGCGGCCCCCGCGCGGCTGGAGTTCTACTGCGACGTGACCACGCCGTCCGAGTGGCCGAGCCCGGCGGAGGTCACCATGGTCGACCTGGATCTCGACGTGTGCCGGCTGCGGGAGACGGGGGCCGTGTTCATCGACGACGAGGACGAGTTCGCCTCGCACCGGGTCCTGTACGGGTATCCGCCGGAGGTCGTGGCGCGGGCCACCGGGGCGGCGGAGTGGCTCGCGGGGGCGCTGCGGGAGGGGGCGGAGCCCTTCGGCAGCCGGTTCCACGCCTGGCTGGAGCTGGTCGGTTAGCGGACCGGGGCGCGGAAACGCGGAAGGGCCCCGCGTTGGCTGCGGGGCCCTCGATGCGCAGCGCCGGTCAGGGCTTCGCCGTCGGTCGGATGTCGCCGTGACCGGGCGTTTCCGGGACCGGGTGTCGCCCTGATCGGGTGGGCTACTTCTTGAAGGAGTAGTCCATGATCTTCTTCATGTCGGCGGTGCGGTTCGTCGCGTTCGTGGAGGCGAGCACCGTGCCGACGACGGTCTTGCTGCCACGGGTCGCGGCGAAGACCAGGCAGTACTTGGCGGTCGGGCCGGAACCGGTCTTGATGCCGATGGCGCCGCTGTAGCTGCTGAGCATGGTGTTGGTGTTCGTCCACGACATGTAGCGGTAGCCGCCGGACTTCGTGGTGACCTTCTGCTTGGTCGACTTGGTCTTGACGACCGAGCGGAAGGTCGAGTTCTTCATGGCGCTGCTGGCGAGCTTGGTGAGGTCGCGCGGCGTCGAGTAGTTCGAGCCGTTCCCGATGCCGTCGAACGAGTCGAAGTGGGTGTTCTTCAGCCCGAGGGACTTGGCCTGGGCGTTCATCTTGCCGACGAACGACTTCACGCGGGCCGCGCGGGTGGAACCGGAGCCGAACTTGTCGGCCAGCGCGTAGGCGGCGTCGCAGCCGGACGGCAGCATCAGGCCGTACAGCAGCTGGCGGACGGTGACCTTGTCGCCCACGATCAGGCGGGCCGAGGAAGCGCCCTTGGAGACTATGTAGTCGCTGTACGCCTTCTGGATCGTGACCTTCGAATCCAGGTTCAGGTTCTTCTGCGACAGCACCACCTTGGCCGTCATGATCTTGGTGGTGGAACCGGTGGAACGACGGGTGTCCGCGGCCTTGGAGAACAGGGTCTTCGCGGTGCCGTTGTTCATCGTGAAACCGCCGGCGGCGGTGATCTTGGGGGTGGCGGGCGTGGCGGCCTGCGCGGTGGAGGCGAAAACGCTGCCCGCGATGACGGCACCGGTCGTGAGGGCCACGGTGGCCGTGGCAGTGGCGCGGCTTATGCCCTTAATGCCGATTTTCAACTTGAATGCTCCAAATGCCCCTGGAATGCGGCCACATGAAGGTGCCGCTCGGTGATGAGACTCATGGTGGCGGCGAATGGATGCGCCGAATTCCGAGGCAATTTCAGGTAAGTGGGTGATTCCTGCCACGGGTGGGGCGGGAGTGGGGGCAACGGTGCTGGTCCGGCGCGTCCGGATGGCGAAACGGGTTCGTCATGCACGCATCTTGTATCTATGCTGTGTGCATGCCTGCCGCTCCCCCCGTAGTGAAGCCCTCGGCCGTGAAGCCGTCGAAGTCGGCCGCCAAGCGGCCCCCCGCCGCCGAGCGGGTGTACACCCACATCAAGGAGGCGGTCCTGGACCGCAGCTACGAGGGCGGCACGCTCCTCACCGAGGGCGATCTCGCCGAGGCCGTCGGGGTGTCCCGGACGCCGGTGCGCGAGGCGCTGCTGCGGCTGGAGGTCGAGGGGCTGATCAAGCTCTACCCGAAGAAGGGCGCCCTGGTCCTCGCCGTCTCCGCGCAGGAGATCGCGGACGTGGTGGAGACCCGGCTGCTGGTCGAGGAGTTCGCGGCCCGCAAGGCGGTGCCCGCCTCCGAGCGGCTGATCGGCCGGCTCGAAGAGCTCCTCGCCGAACAGCGGGAGCTGGCCGAGGCCGGGGACCTGGCCGCCGTCTCCGTGAAGGACCGCTGCTTCCACGCCGAGATCGTGCGCAACGCGGGCAACGAGATCCTCTCCCGCCTCTACGACCAGCTGCGCGACCGGCAGTTGCGGATGGGCGTCGCCGTGATGGAGGCGCACCCCGGCCGGATCGCCGCCAACATCACCGAGCACGCCGAGCTGCTGGAGGCCATCAGATCCGGTGACGCGGAGGGGGCCGCGCAGGTCGTGCGGCGCCATGTCGGCCGGGTCAAGGTGCTGGTCAGGGGTGAGGACCGGTGAGTTCCGCCGCCGCCCCCACCCTCTCCCTGCCCGGTGATCCGCCCGGCGGCCGACGTGCCGCGTGGGTCTGGGGCATCGGGGTCGCCGTCTACTTCGTCGCGATCATCTTCCGTACCAGCCTGGGCGTCGCCGGGCTGGACGCCGCCGACCGGTTCCACGTCAACGCCTCCGCGCTCTCCACGTTCTCCATACTCCAGCTGCTCGTCTACGCGGGCATGCAGATACCCGTCGGCCTGATGGTCGACCGGCTCGGCACCAAGAAGGTCCTCACCCTCGGGGCCGTCCTGTTCACCCTGGGCCAGCTCGGCTTCGCGCTCTCGCCCTCGTACGGCATGGCGCTGGCGTCCAGGGCGCTGCTCGGCTGCGGTGACGCGATGACGTTCATCAGCGTGCTGCGGCTCGGCGCCCGCTGGTTCCCGGCCCGGCGCGGCCCGCTGATCGGCCAGATCGCGGCGCTCTTCGGGATGGCGGGCAACCTCGTCTCGACGCTGTTCATCGCCCGGGCCCTGCACGGCTTCGGCTGGACCACCACCTTCGTCGGCAGCTCCCTGGCCGGGGTCGTCGTCCTCGTCCTGCTGCTGCTCTTCCTGAAGGACCACCCCGAGGGCCACGAGCCGCCGCCCGCGGAGCACGCGGGCGCCGCCTACGTACGCCGGCAGATCGCCGCCTCCTGGGCCGAACCGGGCACCCGGCTCGGCATGTGGGTCCACTTCACCACCCAGTTCCCCGCCATGGTGTTCCTGCTGCTGTGGGGGCTGCCGTTCCTGGTGGAGGCGCAGGGGCTCAGCCGGTCCACCGCCGGTGAGCTGCTGACCCTGGTGGTGCTCTCCAACATGGTCGTCGGGCTGGTCTACGGGCAGGTCATCGCCCGCCGCCACACGGCCCGCGCCCCGCTGGCCCTCGGCACCGTCGCGGCGACGGCGCTCCTCTGGGCCTCGGCCGTCTTCCACCCCGGCCATGCGCCGATGTGGCTGCTGATCGTGTTGTGCGTGGTGCTCGGCGCCTGCGGCCCGGCCTCGATGATCGGCTTCGACTTCGCCCGTCCGGCCAACCCGCCGGAGCGCCAGGGCACCGCGTCGGGGATCGTCAACATGGGCGGCTTCATCGCCTCGATGACCACGCTGTTCGCCGTCGGGGTGCTGCTGGACGCGACCGGCGACAACTACCGGATCGCGTTCTCGTCGGTCTTCGTGCTGGAGGCGCTCGGGATCGTCCAGATCCTGCGGCTGCGCTCCAGGGCGGCGCACCGTGAACGGGACCACCACGTGGTCAGCCGGGTGGAGGCCGTGCACGTACCGGTGTGAGCCGTGCGGGACCCGTCCGGGGCCCTCCGCCGCGCCGGACCGGCGGCGCGCCTGTCCCTCGTACCTGCGACGGGCGCCGCCGGTCCCGGGGCGTCAGGGTCCGGGGTGTCGCGGCATCAGGGGGCAGGGGGTCAGGGCGTCACGGCGAAGTTGCGCAGGATCGCCCCGGCCAGGTCCTCGTCGCCCTCGATCTTGATCCGCTCGGCGACCGAGGCCGCGCGCACCCGGCCGCAGGCGAGCAGGAAGTACGTCTCCCAGTCCATCGCCAGCGTCACCACGGGCCCGAGCGAGGGCGAGCCGTCCACCGAACCGCGCCCCTCCGCGTCGACCCTGACGGTGCGCAGGAACTCCAGCGGCCCGTGCACGTCGAGGACCACCGCCGAACCGGCCGGTGCCCCCGCGTCCTCGGCCACCACCTTCGGCAGCGCCTCCAGCAGGGTGTCCCGGACGACCGTGGCGCCGGGGGAGTCCAGATTGCCGGGCCGCCCCAGCGTCGCGCGCAGATCCTGCTCGTGCACCCAGACGTCGAAGGCCCGCATCCGCAGGGCCAGTTCGAGGGTCTGCTCGGCGCCCAGCGGCGCCCTGACCATGGTCTCGGGGGCGCGCGACTCGTTGCGCAGCTGACGGGCGCGCCGGATGATCGTGTACTCCAGCTCGGAGGTCATCTCCGGTGCGGTGTGGTGGCGCCGCACATCGACCTGCATCTCCATGTACCGGGCGAAGTCGTTCTGTACGTGGTAGAGGTCGCGCGGCAGCGAGTGGATCGGGCGCGGGTCGCCGAGCTGCTCGGACTCCATGCCGATGATGTGCGAGACGATGTCGCGCACCGACCAGGCGGGGCAGGGCGTCCGGCGGTTCCATTCCGCCTCGGCGAGCGGCTTCACCAGCTCGGCTATCGACTCGATGGAGTGGGTCCAGGCATCGGCGTAGGTCTGAAGGTTGGGATGGACGGTCACTGGACCCCTCGTGCGGTTCTGCGGTGCATGGGCTGGAGAAGCTGGGCGCGGGCGGCGGTCTGCGTGGGAGGTTCAATCGCTAAGTTACGCTGCGATCAGGCACCCCGGCAGTGCTTTCGTGTGACGATCGTAGGCCCGTGTTGACGGGCCCGAATGCCAGGACGGTGGTAGTGTGCGCGCCTCTCTCATCCAGATCGCAGTAGACCCGGACGAATCCGCCGGAGCGCGCAGGGAGCGGGCGGTCTCGCTGGTCATGGGCCGGCGCGGCGCGGATCTGGTGGTGCTTCCCGAGCTCTGGCCGGTCGGGGCCTTCGCCTACACGGCGTTCGAGGCCGAGGCCGAGCCGTTCCGGGGGCCCACCCACGACGCCATGGCGAAGGCGGCGGCCGACGCCGGGGTGTGGCTGCACGCCGGTTCCTTCGTGGAGCGCGCCGACGACGGCACCCTCTACAACACCTCGCTGGTCTTCACTCCGGCCGGGGAGTTGGCCGCCTCGTACCGGAAGATCCACCGCTTCGGCTTCGACCAGGGCGAGGCGGTCATGATGGGCGCCGGTGAGGAGCTGGTCACGGTCGCCCTGCCGGAGACCACGCTCGGCCTCGCCACCTGCTACGACCTGCGTTTCCCGGAGATGTTCCGGGGCCTGGTCGACGCGGGCGCCGGGACGCTGGTCGTCGCGGCGGGCTGGCCCGAGCGGCGCCGCGCCCACTGGACGCTGCTGGCCCGCGCCCGCGCGGTGGAGAACCAGTCGTACGTCCTGGCGGTCGGCTGCGCGGGCACCCACGCCGGGGTCGAGCAGGCCGGGCACAGCATCGTCATCGACCCCTGGGGCGAGGTCCTGGCGGAGGCGGGCGCGGGCGAGGAGGTGCTCGACGTGGAGTTCGACCCGGCGAAGGTGGCCGAGACCCGGGAGCAGTTCCCGGCCCTCAAGGACCGGCGGCTGGGCCTGGCCGCGCCGGGGCGCTGAGCCCGCGCCGGTCCGCCACGGGTCCCGCGGAGGACCCCGCTCCTGAGCCGGTCTTCGGGCCGCGGCTGTTTCACGTGAAACCGGGCGGGTCGTTCCCGCCCCGGGCGGCGGTCAGCCGTGTTCGCGTTCCTTGTCGGCCAGGACGATGACACAGACCGCCACGGCGATCATCAGCGCCGCGTCCGCGTCCTCCCTTACGACGTCGATGCCGTAGGTCTCCCGGACGGTCAGCCAGCGCCGGGAGACCTGGGCCAGCAGTTCGCCGTCGTACTCGACGGCGAACTCCCGGTCCAGGATCTTGCCGCTGACGTCGAGTTCGGTGCCGTCGACCAGGTCGACCCGGTAGTGGTTGCGCAGCAGGGAGAGCCGCTTGCGCCGGATCGTGGCGAGCCGTTCGCCGTCCCGCTCGATGAGCATGGTGTCGCGCAGACTGAGCAGCTTCTGCTTGATCTCGACGAGGATGCGGCCCTGCGCGTCCTTCAGCTCGAAGGTGTCCCGCACCCGCAGGGCCTTGCCGTCGACGAGGAACACCTTGCGGCCCTCCGTGTCCTCGATCCAGTAGTCGTCACCCACGGCGAAGAGCCGTTCACGCACCAGGAATCTCATGGCTCACAGGTTCCCCGAGCCGGTCGCGGAATGCGTGGATGCCACGGTGATGTTGACTGTTCACATGGCAACACGTGCGCGCGTCAGGGCCCCCGAGCTGGTCGGCAAGGGCGGCTGGCTCAACACAGGCGACCAGCAGTACACCCTCGCCGACCTGCGAGGACGCATCGTGGTCCTGGATTTCTGGACCTTCTGCTGTGTGAACTGTCTGCATGTTCTCGACGAGCTCCGCGAGCTGGAGGAGAAACACCGCGACACCCTGGTGATCATCGGGGTGCACTCGCCGAAGTTCGTCCACGAGGCCGACCACCGGGCGGTCGTCGACGCCGTCGAGCGGTACGGGGTCCACCACCCCGTCCTCGACGACCCGGAGCTGGCCACCTGGAAGCAGTACGCCGTACGGGCCTGGCCGACGCTGGTCGTCATCGACCCCGAGGGCTATGTCGTCGCCCAGCACGCGGGCGAGGGCCATGCGCACGCCATCGAGAAGCTGGTCGAGGAGCTGGAGGCGGAGCACGAGGCGAAGGGCACGCTGCGGCGCGGCGACGGCCCCTACGTGCCGCCCGAGCCGGTCGCCACGCATCTGCGTTTCCCCGGCAAGGCGCTGTCCCTGCCGGACGGCGGTTTCCTGGTCTCCGACACCACCCGCCACCGCCTGGTCGAGATCGAACGGGACGGTGAGACGGTCCGCCGCCACCTCGGAACGGGGGACCGCGGATTCACCGACGGCGGCCCCGACGAGGCCCGGTTCTCCGAGCCGCAGGGGCTGGCCGTGCTGCCGGACGGCCGGATCGCGGTCGCCGACACGGTCAACCACGCCGTCCGCGCCCTCGACCCCGCCACCGGGGAGACCACGACGCTCGCCGGCACCGGCCGCCAGTGGTGGCAGGGCTCGCCGACCGCCGGGCCCGCCCGCGAGGTGGACCTCTCCTCGCCCTGGGACCTGGCCTGGTTCGCGGACCGGCTCTGGATCGCCATGGCGGGCGTCCACCAGCTGTGGACGTACGACCCGGGGACCGGGCGCGTCGAGGTGGCGGCGGGCACGACCAACGAGGGCCTGGTCGACGGACCGGCCGCCGAGGCGTGGTTCGCCCAGCCGTCCGGGCTCGCCGTCTCCGCCGACGGCGAGCGGCTCTGGGTCGCCGACTCGGAGACCTCCGCGCTGCGGTACGTCGAACGGGACGGGGACGGCTTCGCCGTCCGTACCGCCGTCGGCACCGGCCTCTTCGACTTCGGGCACCGCGACGGCGCCGCCGGTCAGGCCCTGCTCCAGCACCCGCTGGGGGTCACCGCGCTGCCGGACGGCTCGGTCGCCGTCTGCGACACGTACAACCACGCGCTGCGCCGCTACGACCCGGTGGGCGACGAGGTCACCACCCTCGCCACGGATCTGCGCGAGCCCAGCGGCGCCGTGCTGGTCGACGGCGATCTCGTGGTCGTCGAGTCCGCCCGGCACCGGCTGACCCGGCTGCGGCTGCCCGAGGAGGCGGTGCGCGTCGCCGACCGGGCCCACCGCACCCAGCGCGCGGCCACCGGGATCGCCCCGGGCACGCTCCGGCTCGACGTGGTCTTCCAGGCGCCGGCCGGGCAGAAGCTCGACACCCGGTACGGGCCCTCGACCCGGCTCCTGGTCTCGTCGACCCCGCCGGAGCTGCTCGCCGAGGGCGCGGGCGCGGGCAGCGACCTCTTCCGCGACCTGGTCCTCGCCGACGGTGTCACCGAGGGCGTCCTGCACGTGTCGGCGATGGCCGCCTCCTGCGACGACGACCCGGCGAACGAGTACCCGGCCTGCCACGTCCACCAGCAGGACTGGGGCGTACCGGTCACGGTGGAGGCGGCGGGGGTCTCCCGGCTCCCGCTCGTACTGGCGGGCATGGACGAGCAGGGCTGAGGCGGTCCGGCCCGGGCCCGCGCTCCTACCGGCCTGGGGCCGGAGCCACGCCACCCGCGACCGGCCGGCCGCGCCCGGAGGCGGGCCGGCCGGTCGCGGCGTCGGGCGGTCAGCCGCTTTCGGTGAGGCGCTGCACCGCTTCCTCGTGCCGCTTGCGGTACCCCGGCTCCGCCGTGACCCGCAGCAGCGCCTCGAGGGCCCGTACCGCGCCCTCGTCGTAACCGGTCCGCTCCGCCTCCGCCGCCGCCGTGTCCAGCAGCCGTATGCCCTCGTCCTCCTCACCGAGCGCCAGCCGGGCCTCGCCGCTGGTGGCCAGCAGCAGCACCCGGCGGGCGACCTCCTCCTGCTCCGGCCCCAGGTCGAGCGCGGTCCGGGCGGACGAGAGTGCCTCGCGGGGCAGGTTCGCGGTCAGCTGCATCCGGGCGAGGTGCTGGAGGGCCAGCATCTCGGTGTGCGCGTCCTGCTCCGCGCGGGCCAGCTCGACGGCCTGTTCGCACCCCTCCAGGGCCGGACCCAGCTCCCCCAGCTCCGCCTGCACGACGGCCAGGTTGATCAGCGCGGTCGCCTCGCCGAGCCGGTCACCGGCCTGCCGGGCCAGACCGGGCGAACGCTCCAGCAGGGCGACGGCCTCGGAGGTCCGGCCCTCCTCGGTCAGCACCCAGCCCAGCAGGTTCAGCACCCGCGACTCGGCGTACGTGTCCCGCTCGGTGCGGGCGGAGTCCAGCGCCAGCTCCAGCAGCGGGGACCAGCCGTCCCGCACCCGCCACACCACCTGCGGCCACTGGAGCAGGATGATCCGCCACGCCCGGTCGTGGAACCCGGCGGTCCGGGCGGCGACGGCGGCCAGGGCCAGTTCGTCGCGCTCGGCCGCCAGCCAGCCCATGGCCTCCGCCCGGTCGACGAAGTCCCGCACGGCGCGCGGGCGGCGGAAGCCCTCCGGCAGCACGAAGCAGGGCTCGCCGCCCGGCTCGGCGGTGTCGGCGGCGGCGAGCGCGGTGGCGATGTAGTGGTCGAGCACGCCGACCAGCGAGGCGGCCCCGCCCTCCGGGTCCATGGCGCGGGCGTAGAGCCGTATCAGGTCGTGCAGCACCCAGCGGCCGGGCGCCACCTCGGCGACGAGATGGGCGGTGGCGAGCCGCTCCAGCACCGCCGCCGCCACGACCGGATCGGTACCGGCGAGAGCGGCGGCCGTGTACGGGTCGAAGTGGCCGCCGGGGTGGTGGCCGAGCCGGGCGAGCTGGTGGACGGCATCCTGCGGGAGCTGCTGCACGGTCAGCCGGAGCGCGGCGGAGACGCCGGTGTCGTCCACGTCGAGATAGGCCAGCCGGCTGCGCTCGTCGGCCAGTTCGTCGGCGATCCCGGCCAGCGTCCGGTTCGGGCGCCCGGCCAGCCGGGCCGCGGTGACCCGCAGGGCGAGCGGCAGCCCGCCGCAGAGCTCGGCGAGCCGCCGGGCCGCGACCGGTTCGGCCAGCACCCGGTCCTCGCCGAGGACACCGGCCAGCAGGGCGGTGCTGTCGGCGGGTTCGAGCACGTCGAGCGGGACGGGGCGGGCCGCGTCCGAGGCGATGAGGCCCTCCAGCCGGTTCCGGCTCGTCACCAGCGTGACGCAGTCGGTGCCGCCCGGCAGCAGCGGCCGGACGATGGCGGAGTGGCGGGCGTTGTCGAGGACGACGAGCAGCCGCCGCCGGTCGGTCAGCGAACGGAACAGGGCCGCGGCGGCCGCCGCCGACTCCGGGACGCGGCGCGGCGGGACACCGAGCGCCAGCAGGAACTCGCGGAGCACCTCGACGAGCGCGGGTTCGCCGGTGTCGCTGAAGCCGCGCAGATCGGCGAAGAGCCGGCCGTCCGGGAAGGCGGCCGCGTTGCGGTGCGCCCACTGGAGGGCCAGCGCGGTCTTGCCGACCCCGGCCGGGCCGGTGATCAGACAGACCGGGGCCTCGCCCGCCGCGGCCCGGGTGAGCGCGGCCAGCTCGGCGGTCCGCCCCTGGAAGCCGCGGGGGGAGCGGGGCATCAGGTCCGTGGGGTGCGGATCGCCGACCAGGCCCGGCACGGGGAGCGGCCGGATCGCCGACCCGGCGGGGGACGGGGGCGGAGCCGCCGCGGGTGCCGGTCCGGAGCCGGGGGCCGGGCCCGCCGCGACCGGCCGGTCGGCGGCCGAGCGGTCGGGCACCGGGCGCCCCGCGCCCGGGCGGGCCGAGGCGTCCGGACGGGCGGCGGGCACGGACCCGTTCCGGGCACTCCCGTTCCCGGACCCCCGGGCCCCGTTTCCGGCGGAGCCGTTCGCGGAGCCGTTCGCGAGGCCGCCGCCCCGGACCGGTCCGTGCGCCGGAGCGCCCTGCCCGGTGGGCGCGTTCCGGCCGCTCCCCGCGCCGGTGTCCGGACCGGGGTCGCCGCGCAGGATCAGCGCGTACGCGTCGGCCAGCTCGTGCCCGGGGTCGATGCCCAGCTCGTCGGCGAGCAGCCGCCGCGTACGGTGGAACCAGTCCAACGCCTCCGACTGGCGCCCCGCCCGATAGAGCGCCGTCATCAGGGCCGCGGCCAGCGACTCCCGCATCGGGTGCGCGACGGCCTCCGCCCGCAGCACCGCCGCCGCCCGGTTGTTCTCCCCCAGCTCGCCGTAGGCGCTCGCCAGCTGCTCGACCGTCGCGAGCCGGGACTCCTCCAGGGAGTGCGCGGCGGCCTGGAGCGGGCGGCCGGTGAACGCGCCGCTGAGCGCCGGACCCTGCCACAGGGACAGCGCCTCCTTCAGCATCAGCACCGCGTCGGCCGGGCTGCGCTGCTCCCGGGCCAGGGTCAGCAGCTCCTCGAAGCGCTGCGCGTCCAGCAGGGTCTCCGGGAGCCGCAGCACGTACGCGTCGCCGAGCGTGACCAGCTCCACCCCGTACGCCTCCGCGTCCGCGCCGACCAGCAGGGCGCGCAGCCGGGACACATGGCCCTGGATGACGCTGCGGGCGTGCAGGGGCGGGGTGTCGTCCCAGAGCGAGTCCATCAGCCTGGCGATGGAGACGGGGGTGTTCGCCGACAGCAGCAGCGCGGCGAGCAGGCTGCGGCGCTTGGCGGGGCCGAGCGGCAGCGGTCCGGTGAACGTGTCGACCGAGACGGTGCCGAGCAGCCGGAACTCCACGGGCGGATTCCCTTCCGGGCGGGATGCGCCCGGGGCCGGGCACGGCGAAAGTCCCAGGATATCGGGGGTGCCGGGGGGCCGACGAAGGGTCGAACCCGGTCGGCGGGGCGCTCGGCCGCCACGGCGGACGGCGCCCCACCGGACTGCCCGGGGGTGGGCGGATCAGCCCGCCATGAACGCCGCCACCGCGTTGGCCAGCAGGTACGGGTCGTCCACCCCGCACAGCTCACGGGCGCTGTGCATCGACAGGATCGCGACGCCGATGTCCACGGTCTGGATCCCGTGCCGGGCGGCGGTGATCGGACCGATCGTGGTGCCGCAGGGCATCGAGTTGTTGGAGACGAAGTTCTGCCACGGCACGCCCGCCTTCCGGCACGCCTCGGCGAACACGGCCCGGCCGCTGCCGTCGGTCGCGTACCGCTGGTTGACGTTGACCTTGAGGATCGGTCCGCCGTTGACGACCGGGTGGTGGGTCGGGTCGTGGCGCTCGGCGTAGTTGGGGTGGATCGCGTGGCCGGTGTCGGAGGAGAGGCAGACGGTCCCGGCGAAGGCGCGGGCCCGGTCCTCGTACGTACCGCCGCGGGCCAGGACGGAGCGTTCCAGCACCGTGCCGAGCAGCGGGCCGTCCGCGCCGGTGTCGGACTGCGAGCCGGTCTCCTCGTGGTCGAAGGCGGCCATCACCGGGATGTACGGCAGCGACTCGTCCGGCTGTCCGGCGACGGCGCCGAGCGCGGCGGTCGCGGCGTGCACGGAGAGCAGGTTGTCCATCCGGGGCCCGGCCAGCAGCTCGCGGTCCCGGCCCAGGTAGGCGGGGGCCTCGACGGCGTGCGGCATGAGGTCCCAGCCGGTCACGTCCGCGGCGTCGACACCGGCCTCGGCGGCGACGAAGCGGATGAGGTCGCCCTCCTCGACGTCCCCGAGCCCCCAGATCGGCTGCATGTGCTTCTGCCGGTCGAGCTTGAGCCCGTCCGAGTTGGCCGACCGGTCCAGGTGCACGGCCAGCTGCGGTACGCGCAGCAGCGGGCGGTCGACGTTGACCAGCCGGTGCGTGCCGTCGCTCAGCGAGATCCGGCCGGCGAGGCCGAGGTCGCGGTCGAGCCAGGTGTTGAGGAGCGTTCCGCCGTAGACCTCCACGGCGACCTGCCGCCAGCCGTGCGCCCCGAGGTCGGGGAGCGGCTTGACCCGCAGGTTCGGCGAGTCGGTGTGCGCTCCGACGATCCGGAACGGGGTGTGCGCCGCCGCGCCCTCCGGCACGTACCAGGCCACGATCGCGCCGCCGCGCAGGACGTACTTGCCGCCGCTGCTCCCGTCCCAGGCCGCGGTCTCCTCGACCTGCCGGAACCCGGCCGCCTCCAGCCGGGCGGCAGCGGTGGCCACGGCGTGGTACGGGGAGGGGGAGGCCATCAGGAAGGCCATCAAGTCGTCGGTGTGCCCGCGGTCGAAGCGGAGGGAGGAACTCATGTTCCTCACTGTAACGAGACCGGCCCGCCCGCCTTCACCGCCGTCGCAAGAGGCACACCGCGCACCCGAAACGCGTGTCGCCCCCGGAGACGTCTCCGGGGGCGACACGTACGAGGGCGGGGCGCGGTCCAGGTCCTAGAACGCGGCCTCGTCCAGCTCCATCAGGGAGTTGTCGACGGACTCGGCGAGCGCGCGCTCGGTCGCGAGACCCGGCAGGACGTTCGCGGCGAAGAACTTCGCGGCGGCGATCTTGCCCTGGTAGAAGGCCACGTCCTTCGGGGAGGCGTCGCGCAGCTTCTCGCCGGCGACGGCCGCGCCCTTGAGGAGCAGGTAGCCGACGACGACGTCGCCGGAGGCCATCAGCAGGCGGGTGGTGTTGAGGCCCACCTTGTAGATGTTCTTGACGTCCTCACCGGTCGCGGTGAGGTCGGTGATCATCGTGCCGACGATCGCCTCCAGGTCGACGGCGGCCTTGGCGAGCGAGTCCAGCGCACCGGCCAGCTCCTCGTTGCCCTGGGCACCGGCGAGGAACTTCTTGATCTCCTCGGAGAGGGTGTTCAGCGAGGCGCCCTGGTCGCGGACGATCTTCCGGAAGAAGAAGTCCTGGCCCTGGATCGCCGTGGTGCCCTCGTAGAGGGTGTCGATCTTGGCGTCGCGGATGTACTGCTCGATCGGGTACTCCTGGAGGTACCCGGAGCCGCCGAAGGTCTGGAGCGACTGCGCCAGCTGCTCGTAGGACTTCTCGGAGCCGTAGCCCTTCACGATCGGGAGCAGCAGGTCGTTGAGGCCGTGCAGTGCCTTGGCGTCCTCGCCCGCGGCCTCCTTCTCCTGGATCGCGTCCTGGATGGTGGCGGTGTACAGCACCAGGGAGCGCATGCCCTCCGCGTACGCCTTCTGCGTCATGAGGGAGCGGCGCACGTCGGGGTGGTGCGTGATGGTGACCTTGGGGGCGGTCTTGTCCATGAACTGCGACAGGTCCGAACCCTGGACGCGCTCCTTGGCGTACTCCAGCGCGTTCAGGTAGCCGGTCGACAGGGTGGCGATGGCCTTCGTGCCGACCATCATGCGGGCGAACTCGATGATGCGGAACATCTGGCGGATGCCGTCGTGCTTGTCGCCGATCAGCCAGCCCTTGGCGGGGTGCTTGTCGCCGAAGGTCATCTCGCACGTGTTGGACGCCTTGAGGCCCATCTTGTGCTCGACGTTGGTCGCGTACACGCCGTTGCGCTCGCCCAGCTCGCCGGTGGTCCAGTCGAAGTGGAACTTCGGGACCATGAAGAGCGAGAGGCCCTTCGTGCCGGGTCCGGCGCCCTCGGGGCGGGCCAGCACGTAGTGGATGATGTTCTCGGACATGTCGTGCTCGCCCGAGGTGATGAAGCGCTTCACGCCCTCGATGTGCCAGGAGCCGTCCTCCTGCTCGACGGCCTTCGTGCGGCCCGCGCCGACGTCCGAACCGGCGTCCGGCTCGGTCAGCACCATCGTCGAGCCCCACTGACGCTCGACGGCGATCTCGGCGATCTTCTTCTGCGCGTCGTTGCCCTCCTCGAAGAGGATGCCGGCGAACGCCGGGCCGGAGGAGTACATCCACACGGCCGGGTTCGCGCCGAGCAGCAGCTCCGCGTAGCCCCAGATCAGGGAGCGCGGCGAGGTGGTGCCGCCGATCTCCTCGGGCAGGCCCAGACGCCAGTACTCGGAGTCCATGAACGCCTGGTACGACTTCTTGAAGGTCTCCGGGACCGGGGCCGTGTTGGTCTCCGGGTCGAAGACCGGCGGGTTGCGGTCGGCGTCCGCGAAGGACTCGGCCAGCTCGTTCTCCGCGAGACGGGTGACCTCGTCGAGGATGCTCTTCGCCGTCTCGACGTCCATCTCGGCGAACGGGCCGGTGCCGTACGTCTTGTCGCGACCGAGGACCTCGAAGAGGTTGAACTCGATGTCGCGGAGATTCGACTTGTAGTGCCCCATGGAAGGCTCCGTAATCAATAGCAGTGGCGCGCGGGGCCCCCGGGGAAGGGGGTGCGGGCCGGGCGGGCGACGAGCTGGCGACAAGCTTGCGAGGCGCATATCAGCTGACCTCTACGATGATGCTACCCGTCAGTAATAAGGCGCAACCCCTCAAGCCCCCGATGTGTCCGATTACTCTTTGCGGCATGTACGGCTACGACCAGAACCCTGGTGCACAGCAGCAGATGGGTGGCGGCTACGGCGAGCAGCCGCTGTATCCCGAGCCCTCGCCGCCGTCCCTGGGCGACGCGGTCCGGGCCTTCACCACCGGCTCGCTCTCCGCCGAGGACTTCCAACAGATCTTCGCGACGTCGAAGGTCTACTGCCCGCGCGGCGACAATCCGGGCTTCCTGGCGCTGCACAACACGCAGCAGCCGGTGATCCCGATGTTCACCACGCTCAAGGAGTTGCGGCGGTACGCGGGCAAGGAGTCCAAGTACTTCGTGATCACCGGGGCCGAGGTGATCGACCTGCTGCCGACCGGCTACGGCTTCGTCCTCGACATGGAGGGCGAGCACCGCATGGTCTTCGACGCGAAGGCCGTGGAGCAGATGGTCGACTTCGCGATGCGTCGCATGTACGGCTGAGCCCCCGGTCTCCCCGGCTCAGGAAGGGGTCCGCACCCGATGGTGCGGGCCCCTTCGCGTTGCTCCGGGCGGGTGAGTGACGGGTGCCGGGAGCCGGTGCGACGGGGCCGGGAATGGATCGGGCCTTGCAAGATGTTCACCATTCAACTAAATTGAAGGCAGAACACTCCCCCGGAGGTGGCCCCCATGCCCGCAGTGACTGTCGAAAACCCGCTGACCCTGCCCAAGGTCGCCGCCCCGGGCGACGCGACGGACCGTCCCGTACTCGCCGTCACCACGGCGCCGAGCGGATTCGAGGGCGAGGGCTTCCCGGTGCGCCGGGCGTTCGCCGGCATCAACTACAAGTACCTCGACCCGTTCATCATGATGGACCAGATGGGTGAGGTGGAGTACGCGGCCGGCGAGCCGAAGGGAACGCCCTGGCACCCGCACCGCGGCTTCGAGACCGTGACGTACCTGATCGACGGCAGCTTCATCCACCAGGACTCCAACGGGGGCGGCGGCACCATCCAGAACGGTGACACCCAGTGGATGACCGCCGGCTCGGGCCTGCTGCACATCGAGGCCCCGCCGGAGTCGCTGGTCATGTCGGGCGGCCTCTTCCACGGCCTCCAGCTCTGGGTGAACCTGCCCAAGGCCGACAAGATGATGAACCCGCGCTACCAGGACATCCGCGGCGGCCAGGTCCAGCTGCTCGCCTCCCCGGACGGCGGCGCGCTGCTCCGCGTCATCGCCGGTGAGCTCGACGGGCACGAGGGCCCCGGCATCACCCACACGCCGATCACGATGATCCACGCCACCGTGCGTCCCGGCGCCGAGGTGACCCTGCCGTGGCGCGAGGACTTCAACGGCCTCGCCTACGTGCTGGCCGGACGCGGCACCGTCGGCGCGGAGCGCCGCCCGGTCCACCTGGGTCAGACCGCCGTCTTCGGCGCCGGTTCCGCCCTGACCGTCCGGGCGGACGAGAAGCAGGACGGCCACACCCCGGACCTGGAGGTCGTGCTCCTCGGCGGCCGTCCGATCCGGGAGCCGATGGCGCACTACGGGCCGTTCGTGATGAACAGCCAGGCCGAGCTGAAGCAGGCCTTCGAGGACTTCCAGGCCGGCCGCCTCGGCACCGTGCCCGCGGTCCACGGGATGTGAGTCGGAGGGCGGGTGACGGTTCGTCACTCGTACGGCGGCGCGGGCGGGACAGAGTGCCCGTGCCGTGATCGGGTGGGAGGGTGCGGAACGACAAGCCCCTCCTGCCCGATGCCGCGCGCCGCACGGCCGCCTGGTGCGGTGTGGTGCTCCTGGTCGCCGGGGTCGCCGCGGTGGCCGTCTGGCTGTGCGTGACGCTGAAGACGGCGGTCACCCCGGTGCTGCTCGCGCTGCTCGGAACGGCGCTGCTCGGACCGGTGCATCGCCGGCTGACCGACCGGGGGGTACAGCGCTCGCTCGCCGCCGGGCTCACCTGCGTCCTGCTCGTCGCGGTGGTCGGCGGCGCCGGGTACATCGTCGTCACCGCGCTCATCGACAGCGGCGACCAGATCGTCCGTTCGCTGAAGGACGCCGCCCACTGGGTCGTCGACCACTTCGGGATCGGGAAGAAGACCGACGTGGACGACCTCGCGGCGGGCGGGCAGAAGCTCTTCGAGAAGTTCGGCGCGAGCGCCGCGGGCGGGCTGCTCTCCGGGATCAGCCTGATCGGCACCCTCGCCGCCACCAGCGTCCTGGCCCTGCTGCTGACCTTCTTCTTCCTGCGCGACTCCGACCGGGCCCCCGGCCTCGCCCACGCGATCGCCCCGCGCGGCACCGGCGAGCTGGTGGAGGCGATGGGGCGGCGGGCCTTCGAGGCCGTCCAGGGCTTCATGCGGGGCACCACGTTCATCGCGCTGATCGACGCCGTCTGCATCACCGTGGGCCTGCTGGTCCTGCGGGTGCCCGGTGCGGTGGGGCTCGGGGCGCTGGTCTTCGTCGGGGCCTACATCCCGTACCTGGGGGCCTTCGTCTCGGGGACCGTCGCGGTGCTGGTCGCGTTGGCCGACCGGGGCTTCGTGATCGCGCTCTGGGCGCTGGGGGTGGTGCTCGCGGTGCAGGTGCTGGAGGGGCATGTGCTCCAGCCGGTGATCCAGAGCCGCACCGTGCAGATGCACCCAGCCATGATCATGATCGCGCTCACCGCGGGGGCCAGTGTGGCCGGGCTGCTGGGCATGCTGCTCGCGGTGCCGCTCTGCGCGGCGGCCTTCGGCATCCTCGGGGAGCTGCGCGACGGGTTCCGGGGGGCGGCCGCGCCGGAGCAGGAGTGACGGGTCAGGCCCCCGGGGTCCCCTGGGCCTCCGGGGCCTCGGGCGCCTCCTGGGCCTCCGGTTCGGCCGGTCCGGTGCTCGGGGGCGACTCCCGCAGTTCGAACCAGATCGACTTGCCCGCCCCTCGCGGGTCCACTCCCCACGCGTCGGCGAGCATCTCCATCAGCACCAGCCCCCGGCCGCTGGAGGCCATCTCCCCCGGGCGCCGCTTGTGCGGCAGCTCGGCGCTGCCGTCGGACACCTCCACACGCAGCAGCCGCTCGCCGTGCTCCCCCGTCGCCTGAGCCAGCATCAGCGCGTCGCCGTCCGTGTGGACCAGGACGTTGGTGGCCATCTCGGAGATCATCAGCACCGCCGAGTCGACCTGTTCCGGATCGGCCCAGTCGTGCAACAGGTCCCGCAGATGCTGCCGGGCCGCGGCGATCCGTTCCGGCTGGGCCTGCGCGATGGTCAGCGCGGTGCGCCGGGCCGTCGCCCGCCGGCCGGTGCCGCCGCCGTGCCGCCGCAGCAGGAGCAGCGCGACGTCGTCCTCCCGGCGGTCCGAGAGTGGGCCCGTGGTGTAGTGCGAGGCGGGGCCGTGCACCGTCTGGACCAGGGCGTCCGCCAGCTTCTCCAGATCGGCCGGGTGCTCCTCCAGGACCGGACGCAGCCGGTCCCAGCCGGAGAACATGTCGTGGCCGCCGGTCTCGATCAGCCCGTCCGTGCAGAGCATGATCGTCTCGCCGGCCCCCAGGGTGATCCGGCTCGTCGGGTAGTCGGCGTCCTCCTCGACGCCGAGCGGCAGGCCGCCCTCGGTCTGCCGGATCATCGCGGTCCCGTCGGCGGTGGTCACCACCGGGTCGGGGTGGCCGGCGCGGGCGATGTCGAGGGTGCCGGTCGCCGGGTCCACCTCCGCGTACAGGCAGGTGGCGAAGCGGGGGCCGGGCTCCGTGCCGTCCTCGTAGGCGTCCGTGAGCCCGGAGAGGAAGCGCGAGGCGCGGGCCAGCACCGCGTCCGGGCGGTGCCCCTCGGAGGCGTACGCGCGCAGGGCGATCCGCAACTGGCCCATCAGCCCGGCGGCCCGTACGTCGTGGCCCTGGACGTCGCCGATGACCAGGGCGACGCGGCCGTTGGGGAGCGGGATCATGTCGTACCAGTCGCCGCCGACCTGGAGCCCGCCGCCGGTCGGGATGTAGCGGGCGGCGACCGTCATCCCGGGGATGCCCGGGCCGAGCCTCGGCATCATCGAGCGCTGGAGCCCCAGCGACAGCTCCCGCTCCGTCTCGGCGACCCCGGCCCGGGCCAGCGCCTGCGCGAGCATCCGTGCCACGGTCGTGAGCACCGAGCGCTCGTCCGGCGAGAAGGACACCGGGTGCTTGAACCCGGCCATCCAGGCGCCCATCGTGCGCCCCGCGACGATCAGCGGCAGAAAGGCCCAGGAGCGGCGGCCGAACCGGCTGGCGAGCGGCCAGGTGACCGGATAGCGGCGGCTGTACTCCTCGGGCGAGGGCAGATAGATCGCCCGCCCGGTCCGTACGACCTCGGCGGCCGGATAGTCGGTCTCCAGCGGCATGTCGGTGAACGGTCCCTCGTCGCCGATGCCGTGTCCGTGGTGCCCGACGATCGTCAGCCGGTCGCCCGCGATGCCGAAGACCGCGAGCCCGTCCGGCGAGAAGCCCGGCATGGAGAGCGAGGAGGCGACCCGCAGCACCTCTTCGGTCGACCGGGCCTCGGCCAGCGCCCGCCCGGCGTCCAGCAGGAACGCCTCGCGGGAACGGCGCCAGTCGCCGGTGATGGGGACGGGCGCGCCGGTGGTGCCGGACTGCGGCTCGGGCACCTCCTGGAGGGTGCCGACCAGCACGTAGTCCCGGTCGGCCGCGGGCAGCGGCCGGGAGCGGCTGCGAACCGTACGCAGCACCCGGCCCTCGGCGTCCACGATCCGCAGTCGGGCCTCGGCGAGGGTGCCCTCGGCGCGGGCGAGGCTGACCACGCCGTAGATCTCGTTCCAGTCGACGGGGTGGAAACGGGCGCGCACCGCGGACTCGCGGAAGACACCGGCCGCGGCGGGCAGCGCCAGCAGCCGGGCGGCCTCCGCGTCGAGCGTGACGGTCCCGGCGCCGTTGTCCCAGCTCCACAGGCCGGTACCGGTCGTGGCCAGGACATCCTCGGTGCGCATTGCCCTACTTTAAGAATATTTGCGCTCCGGGTGCCACCGTGGGTGCCCGTGCGGGGGCCGCCGAAGGATCTTGAAGTGTCAATGTCAATGATTCGGTTCCGGTGCGGGCGGTAGCCTGGGATGGCTGTAATCCACCCCGAACCGCGAAGACTGGATGAACGACGATGCATCGGTACAGGTCCCACACCTGCGGCGAGCTCCGCGCCTCTGACGTCGGCACCGACGTCCGACTCAGCGGCTGGCTGCACAATCGCCGAGACCTGGGCGGCATCCTCTTCATCGATCTGCGCGACCACTACGGTCTGGTGCAGCTCGTCGCCCGCCCGGGCACCCCCGGCAACGAGGCGCTGGCGAAGCTCACCAAGGAGACCGTCGTCCGGATCGACGGCAAGGTCTCGGCGCGCGGCGCCGACAACGTCAACCCGGAGCTTCCCACCGGCGAGATCGAGATCGAGGTCACCGAGGTCGAGGTGCTGGGCGAGGCCGCCCCGCTGCCCTTCACGATCAACACCGAGGACGGGGTCAACGAGGAGCGGCGCCTGGAGTACCGCTTCCTCGACCTGCGCCGCGAGCGCATGCACCGCAACATCATGCTGCGCTCGGCGGTCATCGCCGCGATCCGCGCCAAGATGGTGGCCCTCGGCTTCAACGAGATGGCGACGCCGATCCTCACCGCGACCTCCCCCGAGGGCGCCCGTGACTTCGTCGTGCCGTCCCGCCTCAACCCGGGCAAGTTCTACGCCCTGCCCCAGGCGCCGCAGCAGTTCAAGCAGCTGCTGATGATCTCCGGCTTCGACCGCTACTTCCAGATCGCGCCCTGCTTCCGCGACGAGGACGCCCGCGCGGACCGTTCGCCCGGCGAGTTCTACCAGCTCGACGTCGAGATGTCGTTCGTCGAGCAGGAGGACGTCTTCCAGCCGATCGAGAAGCTGATGACCGAGCTCTTCGAGGAGTTCGGCAGCGGCCGCCACGTCACCTCGCCGTTCCCGCGCATCCCGTTCCGCGAGTCGATGCTGAAGTACGGCAACGACAAGCCCGACCTGCGCGCCAAGCTGGAGCTGGTCGACATCTCCGACGTCTTCGCCGACTCGGAGTTCAAGGCCTTCGCCGGCAAGCACGTCCGCGCCCTCCCGGTCCCGGACACCGCGGGCCAGTCCCGGAAGTTCTTCGACGGTCTGGGCGACTACGCCGTCCAGCACGGCGCCAAGGGCCTGGCCTGGGTCCGCGTCGGCGAGGACGGCACGCTGGCCGGACCGATCGCCAAGTTCCTCACCGAGACGGACGTCAAGACCCTCACCGAGCGCCTCTCGCTGGTGCCGGGTCACGCCGTCTTCTTCGGTGCGGGCGAGTTCGACGAGGTCTCCAAGATCATGTCCGTCGTCCGCGTCGAGGCCGCCAAGCGGGCCGGCCACTTCGAGGAGGACGTCTTCCGGTTCTGCTGGATCGTCGACTTCCCGATGTACGAGAAGGACGAGGAGACCGGCAAGATCGACTTCTCCCACAACCCCTTCTCGATGCCCCAGGGCGGCATGAAGGACCTGGAGGAGAAGGACCCGCTGGACATCCTCGCCTGGCAGTACGACATCGTCTGCAACGGCATCGAGCTGTCCTCCGGCGCCATCCGGAACCACGAGCCCGACGTCATGCTCAAGGCGTTCGAGATCGCCGGTTACGACCGCGAGACCGTCGAGCACGAGTTCGCGGGCATGCTCCGCGCCTTCCGGCTCGGCGCCCCGCCGCACGGCGGCATCGCCCCGGGCGTCGACCGCATCGTGATGCTGCTCGCCGACGAGCCCAACATCCGCGAGACGATCGCCTTCCCGCTCAACGGCAACGCCCAGGACCTGATGATGGGCGCGCCGACCGAACTGGACGAGTCGCGGCTGCGCGAGCTGAACATCCAGCTCCGCAAGCCGGTGGCGGCGGCGAAGGGCAAGGACGAGGCCAAGACGGAGAAGTAGTCCGGTCTCTGTCACCCCGCTGTTTCACGTGAAACAGCCCCCGGCCGGGGTCGGCCGGGGGCTGTTCGCGTATCGGGTGCCGGGCGCTCATGGGGTGCCGCTGTGCCGCTCCGTGCCGGGGTGCTACGCCGCGTTCAGTGCGGTCGTCGGGTCGAGCCGGGCGGCCCGGACCGCCGGGTACAGCCCGGCGACCACACCGATCACCAGGGTGGCGGCCAGCCCGCCCGCGAGGGCCCAGGGCGGGACCACCGCCGTCCACCCCTGGACCCGGGCGAAACCGAAGGTGGCCGCCGAGCCCAGCAGCGCGCCCGCCGTCCCGCCCAGCGCCGACAGCAGCAGCGACTCCGTGACGAACTGGAGCCGGATCGCACCCCGGGTCGCGCCCAGCGCCCGGCGCAGGCCGATCTCCCGGCGGCGCTCCAGCACGGAGACGACCATCGTGTTGGCCACGCCGACCCCGCCGACCAGCAGTGCCACCGCCCCCAGGGCGAGCATCAGCCGGGTCAGCCCCGCGTCGGTGGCGGCCTTGGCGGCCAGCGCGTCCGAGGGGCGGGAGACCTGGACGCCCGCCCCGTCGCCGGGGTTGAGGGTGCGGCCCAGGACCGCCCGCACGTCCGCCACTGATTCGTCGGTGGAGCGCTCGAAGACGGTGGTGGGGTGGCCGTCGAAGCCGAACCAGCGCTCGGCGGCGGGGAACCCGACCATGGCCACCCGGTCCAGGGTGGGGACGAGGTCCAGCGGTTCGAGGACGCCGACGACGACCACCCGGACGTCGTTCATCATGATCGTCTCGCCGGGCCGGGTGACCCCGAGGCGTTCCGCGGCCACCGCGCCGAGCACCGTCACCGGGAGCCGCTCTCCGGCCCGGTCGAGCCAGCGGCCCGTGCGCACCTCGCCGCCGAGCGCGGCCAGCAGATCGGTCCGTACCGCCTGGGTGGTGACGCCCGCGGTGCGCTCCTCGGGGACCACGTCGCTGCGGCGGATACGGGCGTCCACGTCGGCGGAGGCGGTGGCCTGGCGTACCGGGCCGATCCGCTCGACCATCGCGACCGCGTTCTTGGGCAGCTTGAGCCGGCCGCCCTGCGCGTCCTTGCCGGCCTCGGCGGTGAGGAGGTTGGTGCCGAGCCGGTCGAGCCGGGCCATCAGGTCCGCGCGGCTCGACTCGGAGAGCCCGACCACCGCGACCATCGTGGCGATCCCGATGGCGATACCGAGCGCCGAGAGCACCACCCGGGCCCGTCGGGCGCGCAGTCCTACCGCGCCGACCCGGAGCACGTCGCCCGGGGCGAGGCGGGTGGGCCGGAGGTCCTGTCTCATGAGGGGGCGCGGATTCTGGCTCATGGAGCGGCCTCCTCCGGGCTCGGGGACGGGCTTGGGTGCGGGCTGGGGCGCGGGGGCGGGTTCTGGAGCGGGGGCGGGCTCTGAAATGGGTGCGGCGCGGGCACGGCCGCCGAGCGCTGGTCCGAGACGATCCGGCCGTCCCTGAAGCGGACCCGGCGCGGCAGCGCGTCCGCGATCTCGTTGTCGTGGGTGATCACACAGACCGTGGTGCCCGCCGCGTTCAGCTCGTGCAGCAGCTCCATGACGATGGCGCCGGACGCGGTGTCCAGGGCCCCGGTCGGCTCGTCCGCCAGCAGCAGGGTGGGCGCCCCCACCACGGCGCGGGCGATGGCCACCCGCTGCTTCTCGCCGCCGGACAGTTGGTCGGGGGTGTGCGAGCGGCGGTGGTCCAGCCGTACCCGGGCCAGCGCCTCCCGGGCCCGTGCCCGGCGTTCCCGGGGCGGGACGCCCGCGTAGAGCAGCCCGTCCGCGACGTTCTCCACGGCGTCGCGCCCCGCCGCCAGGTGGAAGTGCTGGAAGACGAAGCCGATGTGGCGGGAGCGCAGGGCGGAGAGCCGGGAGTCGGCGAGCCGGGAGACGTCGTGGCCGGTGATCCGGACCGTGCCCGTGGTGGGCCGGTCGAGGGTGCCCATGAGGTTGAGCACGGTGGACTTGCCGGAGCCGGACGGGCCGACGACGGCGAGCAGCTCGCCCCGCTCGACGGTGAGGTCCACCCCGCGCAGGGCGTGGACGCCGCCGGGATACGTCCGGGTGGCGCCGCGCAGTTCGACGACCGGGGCGGACGACGGGTCGACGGGCGGGGGCACGGGGACCGGTGGGGACGGGGGGACCGGCCCGCTTGTCGGTACGCGGCTCATGAGGCGGCCACACCGACCTTCAGGCCCGCGCGCACGTCCGGCCCGCTGACCTCGATCAGCCCGTCGGCGGTCATGCCCGTCTCCACCCGCACCATCCGTGAGGTGGCTCCCTCGACGACCTGGAGCCCGTAGCCGCCGTTCTCGCCGCGGAGCGCCACGACCGCCTCGACCGGGACCGCGAGCACCCCCTTGTGCTCCTCGCTGACGAACTTCACGCTCGCCGGGGCCCTGGGTTCCTCGCCCTTGACCGCACGCGCCCCGCCGTCCAGGGAGATCTCGACGACGACGCCGTCCCCGGCGCCCTGGTCCTCCGCCTCCCCGGACTCCCCGGGGCGTGCCGTTCCGGTGACCCGGCCGCTCTCGGTCTTCCCGCTGGGCAGGGTGACCTCGACCCGGGCGCCGTGTGCGGCGAGCGCGGCCTCGCTCCGGTCGAGCTCGGCCCGGACGACCGGGTCGGTGGAGGCGATCGTCAGGACCGCCCCGTCCGGGCCGACCCGGTCGGCGAGCGCCGCGTCGGCGGAGACCACCTTGACCGGGCCGGGCTGGAAGACCACGTCCCCCTGGCCGACCCGGCCGGTGGGCTCCCGGTTCAGCGACTTCTGCCACCGCTCGACGGCGGCCTCGGTGGCCGCGTCGTACCGGACGTCGACGTACAGCCCGGCCCCGTACCCCAGGTCGCGCAGGTTGCGCTCCAGCTGGAGCACATCGCTGCCCCGGTCGCCGAGCTTCATCTCGCGGAACATCGGGACCGGTCCGTAGAGCAGGGTGACGGGCTTGTCGTTCAGCTCGTACAGCGCCTGCCCCCTGGTCAGGGTGCGGCCCTCGGCGGCGGCCACGGTCACGGTGCCCTCGACGGCGGACTTGACCGCACGGCGCCGGGCGAAGCCGAGGGTGCCGTCGACCGTGGTGGACCGTACGAGGTCCGCGCGGGTCACGGTCGCGGTGGCGGGCGGCAGGTCGCCGGCCCGGCCGGGGGCACCGCCGTCGCCGTCGCCGAGGAACAGCCACCCCCCGGTGACGGCGGCGGCCACCGCCACCGCGCCGAGCGCGAGCAGCAGGGTGGAGCGCCTCACTGCATGCCGTCCAGGCCGTCGAGCAGCTTCGTCCGGCACGCCTCGCGGGCCTTCTTGTACGTCGGTGAATCCCAGTCGATGCTCGGGGACGCCGGGTTGGGGTCGCCGCCGGGCTGGGCGTTGCCGTCGCTCATCGTGGGGTTGGTGAACCGGGAGACGCCGTGGTCCCGCATGCACGCGGCGTGCGCCAGCATCGATTCGTAGGACTTCTGCTGGTCGCGCTTGGGTTCGGCGTCCAGGGCGGCCCTGAGCTCGGGCACGCAGGCACCGTCCTTGCCGCCCTTGATGCCCTCGTTGCGGCCGGGCTGGGAACCGATCTCGTTGACCTTGTCCCAGTCGAGGTGCCCGCTGAGCTTGGGGTCGGGGAAGTCCTTGTAACCGCCCTTGGCGCGCATGCACTGGACGTACTTGACCTGGGCGTCGTAGAACGCGCTCTTGCCGGCGGGCGGGGTGCTCGCCTTGTCGGTCTCCTGCGGGGAGGAGGCCTTCGGGCCGTCCGGCACATCGGCGATCGCCTCGCTCCGCGTGCCGTCCGCTCCGTCGTCCGCGCCGCCGCAGCCGACGGAGAGGGCGAGCACGGGCAGCGCCACGAGCGCGGCGACCCGGAGCCGGGCGGTGGTCCGGGGGCTCCTGCCGGTCCAAGTGGTCCGGGTGGTCCGGGTGGTCTTCCGGTGGGAAAGGTTCATGCACGGCACGTTGGCCGTCGCGGATGATGACCGGTCCATGGCCACATGATGGGAACGTAACAATGCCCCCGGCCTGCGCGTTCGTCCCCCTGGACCCCGGACGGAACGGCCCCGGGCATGCACATAATCGGCCCCATGCCGCATGTGTTGCTCATCGAGGACGACGCGTCCGTACGGGACGGGATGGAGCTGGTGCTGCGCCGGCACGGCTACGGGGTGTCGACCGCCGCCACCGGCGAACAGGCCCTGGCCGCCCTCACCGGCGAGGAAGGCGCCCGGATCGAACTGGCCGTGCTCGACCTGATGCTGCCCGGCATGGACGGCTTCGAGGTGTGCCGCCGCATCCGCGCCCGCTCGGCGACCCTGCCGGTCATCATGCTGACCGCGCGCGGCGACGACCACGACATCGTGACGGGGCTGGAGGCGGGCGCCGACGACTACGTCGTCAAACCGGTCACCGCCCCCGTCCTGGAGGCCCGCATCCGGGCCGCGCTGCGCCGCGCCGAGCCCTCGGCACCGGCGCACCGGCCCGGTGACCTCGCCGGGCTGGTGATCGACCGGCTCGGGCTGACCGTCACCAAGCACGGCGTACCGGTCCCGCTGCCGCCCACCGAACTGCGGCTGCTGCTGGAGCTGTCGGCCTCCCCGGGGCGGGTCCTCAGCCGGGAGCAGCTCCTCGAATCCGTCTGGGACCACACCTTCCTGGGCGACTCCCGGCTGGTGGACGCGGCGGTCGGCCGACTCCGCGCCAAGCTGGAGGACGTACCGGCCAAGCCCCGCTACGTCCAGACCGTACGCGGCTTCGGCTACCGCTTCGGCCCGCTGTGAACCGGGAACGGACGGGGGAAAAGACCCGGAAGCGAACCTGGACACGCGCCCGGCATCCGGTAGGCGGGCTGCGCACCCGGCTGGTCGCCACCTTCGTCGCCGTCGCGCTGATCAGCGCCGTCACCGCGACCGCGCTCGCCTACCGGGAGGCCCGCACCGCCGTCCTCCAGCGCACCCAGAACACGGCCGTGAACGACGTCCGGGCGCGGGTCGGGGCGGTGGCCGTCGACTTCGACCTGCCGCCCGACCAGCGCTCGCTGGACCGGTTCGCGGCCCGGGTCTCCGAGGGCATCGGCGGCCGGATCGTGGCCGTCCGCTACCGGGACCTGTCCGCCACCTCCGACCCGTACGCCGACACCGCGTCCCGGATCGGCGCCGGGCTGCGCGCCGCCGTCCGCGCCGGCGACGACGCGGTGTTCCAGCGGGTGCGGTGGCGGGACGAGCCGTATCTGGTGGTCGGCATGCCGGTGGCGTACGCCGACGGGGACCGCGGCGCCTCCGGCCTTGAGGTCTACGCGATCACCGATCTGCGCGCCGAGCGCGACGACACCGCCGCCCTGCTGGACTCGGTGCGGGCGGGCATCGTGCCGGTGGTGGTGCTGGCCGCCGTGCTGGCGCTGCTCGCCGCGGGGACGGTGCTGCGGCCGGTGCGCAGACTGGGCCGGGCCACCCGTGAGCTGGCCGCCGGGGACCTCGGCAGCCGGGTAGCCGTCACCGGGCACGACGAACTCGCCGATCTCGCCCGGACGTTCAACGAGACCGCCGACGCGCTCCAGGCGTCCGACGCCGACCTGCGCGAACAGGAGGCGAAGGCGCGCCGCTTCGTGGCGGACGTCTCCCACGAACTGCGCACCCCGCTCGCCGCGATGACGATGGTGGCGACCGTCCTGGAGGAGGACGCCGACCAGCTGCCGCCGGACGCGGCCCGCGCCGCCCGGACCGTCGGCGCCGAGACGGCCCGGCTGGCCCGGCTGGTCGAGGAGCTGATGGAGATCTCCCGCTTCGACGCCGGAGCGGCCCGGCTGAACGCGGCGGAGACCGACCTCGCCGACACCGTACGGGCGTCGCTGGCGCTGCGCGGCTGGACGGACCGGGTCCGCACGGAGCTGGCCCCGGGCGTACGGGCGGTCGTCGACCGCCGCCGCGTCGACGTGATCGTCGCCAACCTGGTCGGCAACGCGCTCCGGCACGGCGCCCCGCCGGTCACGGTCACCCTGCGGACGTGCCGCGCGGCGGACGGTGCGCCGTGGGCGGTGCTGTCGGTCGCCGACCGGGGCCCCGGGCTGCCGCCGGGCGCGGGACGGCGGGTCTTCGACCGGTTCTACAAGGCGGACGAGGCCCGTACCCGTTCCACCGACGGTGACGGCGACGGCAACGACGCCGCTGCGGGTGTCAGTGCCGGTGACGGCGGCCAGGGCAGCGGTCTCGGCACGGCGATAGCGCTGGAGAACGCCCGGCTGCACGGCGGGACGATCGAGGTGGCGGATGCGGCCGGGGAACCGCCGCGCGGCGCGGTGTTTACGCTCCGGCTGCCGCTGCGGCATACCGGGCCGGGCGAGGAGGGGACGGAATGAGGACGCGACGAGCGGTGGCGGCCGCCGTGCTGGGCGCGGCCGCTCTGACCGGCTGCGGGGTCCAGCCGACCGGGGTGGTGACGGCGGGCGAGCCGGCCTCCGGACTCACCCGGGGAGTGCGGCTGTACTTCGCCTCGCCGAGCGGGCTGACCGCGGTGCCGCTGATCGACCGGCGGGTCGACGACCTGAACGGGGCGCTGAAGCTGCTCGGGGCGACGGAACCGCCCCCGGGCCAGGGGCTGGTCTCCCTCGTCCGCCTCGGCGGCTACTCGGCGACCGGCTCGGGCGAGCGGGTCACGGTGCGGACGGAGGGGCCGTACGGAGGGTCGGGGCGCGACCAGGCGACCGGGCAACTGGTGTGCACCCTGGCCCGTGCCCAGTCGGTGCTCGACCCGATGGTTCGGGCCGACGACGTCCGGGTCACCTTCCGCCCGACCGAGGGCGAGCCGCTGGGGCCGCTGGGATGCGCGGAGTTTTTGGGGAGGTGACGACGGCGGGGAGGTGGCGACGGCGGGGCGCGGGCCGGCGTGAGAGGCCGTCACCGGGGAGGGCGGGGCGATACCGCCGGATGGCCCTCGTGCGGGTTCGCCCCGGCGGGGCGCGGCGTTGACTGACGGTGGCGGCACAGGGCGGCGACGGTGATCGCCGGCCCGGCCCCGCCGCCACTTTGCGAACGCCGAGGAGGCCCCGTGTCCCCGTCCCGCCCGCCGGTCCACCGGCGCACCCCGCCCCCCGCCCGCACAGGTCTGGGCATAGGCATAGGCACCTGTGCCACCGCCCTGCTCCTCCTCACCGGCTGCGGCACCACCCCGCCCGACAGCCCCGCCGCCACCCGCCCCGCCGTACGGCCCGGAACCGCGGCCTCCCCAGGCGTCGGCGGCCCACCCGGCCGGGCCCGCGTACGGGCCGCCCCCGTACCGCACGCACCGCGCGCCCACCCGCGCGAGATACCCGACCTGGGCCCCAGGACCCGGGCCGGGATACCGGCGGACTCCCGGCAGGCCCTCGTCGTCACCGGCGACGACTACGACTCCAGCCTCTCCACCGCGGTGCTCTACACCCGCGACGACCCGGCCCGGGGCTGGCGCCCCGTCGCCGGCCCCTGGCCCGCCCACAACGCCCTGGACGGCTGGACCGACCGCCACGAGCAGGGCGACCTCCGCTCCCCGGTCGGCGTCTACGGCCTCACCTACGCGGGCGGTCTCCTCGCCCCGCCCCGCACCGCCTTCCCCTACGACCACAACCCGCTGTTCACGGTCGACGGCGAGGGTTTCGACGGCGAACCCCTCGAAGGCGCCTTCGACTACGTCGTGGCCATCGACTACAACCGCGCCCCGCGCACCTCCCCCCTCGACCGCACCCGCCCGCTCGGCGAGGAACGCGGCGGCGGCATCTGGCTCCACGTCGACCACGGCGGCCCCACCCAGGGCTGCGTCTCCCTCCCCGCCGACCGCATGCGGGAACTCCTGACCGCCCTGGACCCGGCGAAGAAGCCCGTCGTCGTCATGGGCGACGCCGAGGGCCTGGAACGCTGAACCGGCAACGGGTAACGGACCGGGCCCGTACGCTGATGGCAGCCCGTTTCCGTACCAGGAGGCTGTGATGACCGTGGTTGAGGAGAATGTGCTGACCCAGGAGGTCTTCGAGGACCTCGCCCGCCACGCCATACGCGCCGAGGAGGCACTGCGTCTGGAGTTCGTGAACGGGAAAATGGGGGTCAAGGCAGTGCCGGACGGGGACCACGGGCGGATCATCGAATGGCTCACCCGCCAATGCATGCAGGCTGACCCGAGCCGTTGGCTCTACGCCGAACAAGGCCTGCGCATCGAGACGTACCGCAAGGGCAACGCCCGGCCCGATGGGGCACTCGCCGTCAGTGGCACCTTCGTCGGCCAGGGCGAATGGGCCGACCCCAACGGCGTCCTGATGGTCGTCGAGGTGACGTCGTACGACGAGGACACCGACCGCCGGGACCGGGTCGAGAAACCGCGCGCGTACGCAGAGACCCGCATCCCCGTCTACCTGCTCATCGACCGCGAGACCTGCGAGGTCAAGGTGCACTCGCAGCCCGACGGGGTGCGGTACGAGTGCGTGGTGACGGTGCCGTACGGGAAGACTGTCGAACTGCCCGACCCGGTGGGCATCGAGCTGGACACCGAGCCGCTGAAGAACTGGGTCCGCTGACCCACGGCGAAGGGCCGGACCCTCTGCCGGGTCCGGCCCTTCGCCGTGCTTCTCCGGGGGTGAGCGGCCCTACGCGGGCTTCTCCTCCAGGCGCGGGAACAGCACCGCGCCCTTCGTCACCGTGGCGCCCGCCGGGAGACGGCCCCAGGTGCCGGCGTCCTGCACGCGCTGGTCGGCCAGGGCGCCCAGGGACGCCTCGGCGCCCAGCGAGTCCCACAGCTTCTGCGAGGTCTCCGGCATCACCGCGTTCAGCAGCACCGCGACACCGCGCAGCGACTCGGCGGCCGTGTAGAGGATCGTCGCGAGACGGGCCCGGCCCTCGGCCGAGTCGTCCTTGGCGACCTTCCAGGGCTCCTGCTCCGTGATGTAGCCGTTGACCTGCTTCACGAAGTCGAAGATCGCCAGGATGCCCGCCTGGAAGTCCAGCTCCTCGCCGATCTTCTCGTCGGCGGTGGCGACGGCCTTCGCCAGACCCTCCTGGACGGCCTTCTCGGCGTCGCCCGGGGCGGTGGCCTCCGGCAGCTCCCCGCCGAAGTACTTGCCGACCATGGCGGCGACGCGCGAGGCGAGGTTGCCGTAGTCGTTGGCCAGCTCGGAGGTGTAGCGGGCGGCGAAGTCCTCCCAGGAGAACGAGCCGTCGTTGCCGTACGCGATGGCGCGCAGGAAGTACCAGCGGTACGCGTCCACGCCGAAGTGCGAGGTCAGGTCCTGCGGCTTGATGCCGGTCAGGTTCGACTTCGACATCTTCTCGCCACCGACCATCAGCCAGCCGTTGGCGACGACCTTGCCGGGCAGCGGCAGCCCCTGCGCCATCAGCATGGCGGGCCAGATCACCGAGTGGAAGCGGAGGATGTCCTTGCCGATCAGATGCACGTCGGCGGGGAACGTCGCGTCGAACTTCTCCTGGTTGGCGCCGTAGCCGACCGCCGTCGCGTAGTTCAGCAGCGCGTCGACCCACACGTAGATCACGTGCTTGTCGTCCCACGGCACCGGGACGCCCCAGTCGAAGGTCGAGCGGGAGATCGAGAGGTCCTGGAGGCCCTGCTTGACGAAGTTCACGACCTCGTTGCGGGCGGACTCGGGCTGGATGAAGCCCGGGTTCTCGGCGTAGAACTCCATCAGCTTCGGGCCGTAGGCGCTCAGCTTGAAGAAGTAGTTCTCCTCCTTGAGGATCTCCACCGGCTTCTTGTGCACCGGGCACAGCTTGACGCCGTTCTCGTCCTCGATGAGGTCGCCGGGGAGCTTGTACTCCTCGCAGCCCACGCAGTACGGGCCCTCGTACCCGCCCTTGTAGATGTCGCCCTTGTCGTACAGGTCCTGCACGAACTCCTGCACCCGGTCGGTGTGGCGCTTCTCCGTCGTACGGATGAAGTCGTCGTTCGCGACGTTCAGGTGCTCCCAGAGGGGCTTCCACGCCTCCTCGACGAGCTTGTCGCACCACTCCTGCGGGGTGACGCCGTTCGCCTCGGCCGTGCGCATGATCTTCTGACCGTGCTCGTCCGTGCCGGTGAGGTACCACACCTTCTCGCCGCGCTGGCGGTGCCAGCGGGTGAGCACGTCGCCTGCGACGGTCGTGTAGGCGTGGCCCAGGTGAGGAGCGTCGTTGACGTAGTAGATGGGGGTCGAGACGTAGAAGCTCTTCACGTCGTCGCCCCCTTGCTTCTCGGATCCAGTGGCCGCCATGGTCGAAATCCTAACGGCCCCCGGGAGACCGGATCACACCGATAAACCCTCCCGGGGGCACGGAGACCTTTGCGAAACAACCCTTCCCGTAGCAAAGACGCATCCTGGGAGGGAGTGGACACGCATGCACGAGGCAGGGGACATCACGATGCGGGTACTGGTCGCCGAGGACGAGGAGATACTGGCGGAGCTGGTCGCCACCGGGCTCCGCCGGGCCGGCTTCGCCGTCGACACGGTGTACAGCGGTGACGCCGCCGTCGCCTACCTGGGGCTGCACGACTACGACGTGGTCGTCCTCGACCGCGACCTGCCGCGGGTGCACGGCGACGACGTGGCGCGCGGACTGGTCGCCTCCGGCTCCCGGACCAGGATCCTGATGCTGACCGCCGCCGTCTCCATGGAGGACCGGGTCGCCGGGCTCGACCTCGGCGCCGACGACTACCTGGGCAAGCCGTTCGAGTTCCCCGAGCTGGTGTCGCGGGTCCGGGCGCTGCGCCGCCGCAGCGCCCGGCCGGTCCCGCCGCAGCTGGAGCGGCACGGCATCCAGCTCGACACCGTGCGCCGCACCGCCGCGCGGGACGGGCGGGAGCTGGACCTGTCGCCGAAGGAGTTCTCGGTGCTCCAGCTGCTGCTGGAGGCGGACGGCGCCACCGTCAGCGCCGAGGAGCTGCTGGAACGGGCCTGGGACGCCAACGCCGACCCCTTCACCGGCGCGGTCCGGGTCTGCATGAGCAAGCTGCGGGGAAAGCTCGGGGAACCGGCCCTGATCCGTACCGTGCAGGGTGTGGGGTACGCCCTGTGAAGCGGCTGACCGAACGGCTGGCCCACCGGCTGTCCGGGGTGGAGCACTCCCGGATCCGGGCCCGGATCGCCCTGGTGTACGGCGGGGTCTTCCTGATCCTCGGCACGGCCCTGCTGACCACCGTCAACCTCGCCTCCCGCGCCGGTACGGACTCCCGGGCGCGGGACATCGCCCGCACCGCGGCCGTGGTCCAGCCCGGCTACGCGGTGAACGGCCCGCTGATCACGCGGCGCAGCCTCGGCCCGCCCACCGTCTACGACCTCACCGACAACGTCAGCGACGCGGCCGGCCACCAGCTGATGATCTGGTCCGTGGCGGCGCTGCTGGTGATGACGGCCTGCGCGGTCTGCGTGGGCTGGTGGACGGCGGGGCGGGTGCTGCGCCCCGTCCACGCCATGACGGCGAAGGCGCGCCGGCTCTCCGAGCACAATCTGCACGAGCGGATCGCGTCCAGCGGCCCGGACGACGAGCTGAAGGAGCTGGGCGACACGCTGGACGCGCTGCTGGCCCGGCTGGAGAAGGCGTTCGACAGCCAGCGGCGGTTCATCGCCAACGCCTCCCACGAGCTGCGTACCCCGCTCGCCACCCAGCGCGCCGCGATCCAGATCGGCCTGGACGACCCGACCCCGGAGGACCTCGTACGGACCCGGCAGACGCTCCTGGACAACAACCGGCGCAGCGAGCGGCTGATCGAGGGACTGCTGGTGCTGGCGCGCAGCGAGCGCGGGCTCGCGGACGGCGAGCGGGAGGTGGTGGATTTGGCGGGCGTCGTGGAGGAGGAGGCCGCCCGGCATCCGGGCCGCCCGGGGCGCCCGGACGTGCGGGCCGACACGCACTTCTGCGTGGTGCGCGGCAACCGGATGCTGCTCGCCCAGCTGGTGGCGAACCTGCTGGCCAACGCCGTCACGTACAACGTGCCGGGCGGGACGGTGGACGTGTCCCTGGTGACGGCCGGGGGCGGGGCGCTGCTGGACGTGCGCAACACCGGGCCGGTGGTCGGCGCGGCGGACATCCCGGGGCTGTTCGAGCCGTTCCGGCGGGGCGAGGGCAAGGACCGGATGGGGCGCGGTTCGGGGCTGGGCCTCTCGATCGTGCGCTCCATCGCGGTCGCGCACGGCGGTACGGTCACGGCGGCGCCGGGCCCGGAGGGCGGGCTCGCCGTGACCGTACGGCTGCCGGTGGATCAGGCGCCGGTCTCGGCCGACCCGGCGGCGGAGCCGGTCCCGGCGTCGCTCTCGGTGTCGGCGTCGGCGTCGCGGGCCGCGAGCCAGGCGGGGAGCGCGGCCAGTACCTCGCGGTAGAACCTGGCGTCCGGGACCTCGCGGGGGGCGGGGCCGGCGTGGAAGAACCCGGCGTTCGGGGCGTCCAGCTTCCGCAGGAAGTCGAAGCCCTTGCCGTCCTCCTCGCCGAACGCGACGAACTGGAAGAACAGCGGCAGCCGCGCCGCGTCGGCCAGCGCCTGCCGGGCGGCCTGCTTGGCGTCCGGCGGCCCGTCCGTCTGGAAGACCACCAGGGCGGGACCGGTGGCCCCGGAGCCCTCGTAGTGCGCGACGACCGCCCCGACGGCCGCCTGGTAGTTCGTACGGCCGAGGCGGCCGAGGCCCGCGTTCAGCTCGTCGATCCGGCCCTCGTGGTCGGCGAGGCCGACGGTGGCGGTGCCGTCGATGTCGGTGGAGAAGAAGACGACGGGGACGGCCGCCTTCTCGTCCAGGTGCGCGGCGAGCGCCACCGTCCGGTCGCCCAGGTGCTGGGCGCTGCCGTCCTTGTAGAACGGCCGCATGGAGCCGGAGCGGTCGAGGACCAGGTAGACGGTGGCGCGCAGCCCGGTCAGCCCGTGCGCCTTCAGCCCGGACTGGGCGGCCTTGTACGCGTCGGCCAGCCCGGGAGCGCGCGACTTCACCTTGGCGAGGCTGAGTGCGGGCTTGGTGGGGGCGGCTGCGGGGGTGGTGGGTGCCGGGGTGGCTGCCGGGGCCTGCGTTTCGGGGGCCGGCTCGGGGGCGGGCTCCTTCACGGGCTCGGTTTCGGCCTCGACGGGTGCGGGGGCCGGTTCCGGGGTCGCTTCCGGGGCGGCCTCGGCCTCGACGGGTGCGGGCGCGGGCTCGGCGGGCGTGGCCTCGGCCTCCGGCTCGGCAGCCGGTTCCGGCTCGACGACGGGTTCCACGGCCTCGGGCTCGTCAGCCTTGGGCTTCTCGACCTCGGGCTCGTCGGCCTTCGGCTTCTCCGCCTTGGGCTCCTCAGCCTTCGGTTCCTCGGCCTTGGGCTCGTCCACCTTCGGCTTCTCCGCCTCGGGCTCGTCGGCCTTCGGCTTCTCCGCCTCGGGCTCGTCCACCTTCGGCTTCTCCGCCTTCGGCTCCGTCGACTCCGGCTCCGGGGCCGAGCCCTGGGCCGGGACCGTGGCGAGGGACGGCCGGTCGAAGGCGGCCGCCACCAGGTCCGAGGCCACGTCGCCGGAGACGACGACGCTGTCGTCACCGCCGGAGCGCGGTGCCGCCGGGGCCGGTACCGAGACCTTGGCGGCCGGCTCGTCAGCCGTGGCCGTAGCCGCATCGGCGGTCGTGCCGGCAGCCGTGTCCTCAGCGGGTCCGGCCGCCGCCGCCTTCGCTTCCGCCTTCGGCTCCGAGTCCGTGGGCGCGATGCGTTCGGTCTGGGGCGGGACCGTTGCCGTCGGTGCGTCCTGCTCCGCGCGGTCACGGCCGAACACCTTGCGCAGCAAGCTCCGAATGCCCATGGGCGAGGCCTTTCGCGTCAGTTGGGTGGGGGAAAAGTCCGACCTGCCGGAATTGATCCCTGGCCAGGGCGGATACGTAAGGTTAGCGGCCGGATCCGGCCCTTCGGTGGTGCGGCTCTCTGGACAAGTCCTGTGCGTATGGCGTGCGGGCCTGATGTGCGTCGGTCAAATCTGCTCATCCGGTCGTGAGATGCGTTGTTAACGTGACCGCGCGGTGTGTCCGATCCAAATGCGGGCACACCGTTGTCCGTTGTTCGAGAGCATCCCCAAGAAGGGCCTCCACGTGGGAAAACCAACCCGTAGAACACGTTTTGTCGTCTGTGCAGCAGCGGCCGGAGCGATGCTTTCCGGTCTTGTCCCCGCCGCCGGTGCGGTGGCCTCACCGGTCTCCGGAACGCCGTCCTCGGTCAGGGCCGCCGAGGACCCCGCGACGCCCACCGAGGGCATGCCGGACGACGGCTTCGAGAACGAACCCGAGTCCGAACAGGACGACTTCGCGGGAGCGGGGACGGGAACGGGCGCCGGGGCCGCGACCGCCACCCCCGCCCCGAGCGCCGCCGCCCTCGCCGCCGCCCCCGTTCCCGGCCGTGCCGGGGACTTCAAGCTGGTCACCGGCAGCGACATCTCCGGCCTCGTCACCAAGCTCGACGCCGCCCTGCCCAAGCAGGGCCTCACCGAGCTGATGGAGCAGGCCAACCGCCCCGCCGGATGGGAGGGCGCCTGCGGAACCGCCGGTATCTACGGCCCCGACCTGGCGGTCAACCACCGCGTCTGCTGGAAGAGCGACGACGCCACCTCGTCGGAGTGGGTGCCGCAGGCCATCACCGGCGTCTCGGACGCGCAGGAGGACGAGGACTGGGGCACGTCCAACTCCGACCCGATCGCCGTGGCCGCCTACGACGCGGAGAACCCGGGCCGCAGCGACTACGCCTCCGGCGCCGGCAACTGCCTGGCGAGCCCGACGACGGACGCCTGCAACGAGAAGGGCATCCGGGTCAGCTTCTTCAACCAGGCGACCCAGATGTACCGCCATGTCCTGCTGGTCTGGCCGTACATGAACTCCAAGGACCACATCTCCTTCGACGCGCTGCACGCCCGCGAGGGCAAGTGCGTCGGCACGGTGACACCGTCCTGCGCCGCCCAGAACGGCATCCACGCGGGCGGCATGGTCTGGTACGGGAACTACCTGTACGTCGCCGACACCGCCAACGGCATGCGCGTCTTCGACCTGCGCAAGATCATGGACCTCAACCCGGACAACAACGCCGACGTCGACGACAAGACGCCGGACGGCCTCACCAGCAACGTCGTCGACAAGCGGCGCATCGGCCGGCAGAACAACGTCTGGTACGGCTACGGCTACCGCTACGTGATGCCGCAGGTCGCCACGCTGAAGTTCAGCACCGCCAAGAACGGCGGGACCACCAGCGGCAACCAGTGCTACGCGACCGGCCGCCCCAAGGCCTCGTACATCTCGCTGGACCGCACCGGTACCGACCACCTGATCCTCGGCGAGTACTGCAACACCAACAACGGCGGCACCAGCCCCGGCCGGGTCGGCACGTACCCGATGACGGCGCTGACCGCCGCGGTCGAGGGCGCGCCCGGCACCGTCGCCGAGGCGGACCTGGCGTACGGACTGCCCGCCGGGGGCACCTTCAACGGCGAGGCCCTGTGGCACAAGATCCAGGGAGTCAACCGGTACGAGGGCAAGTGGTACTTCCACCGCAGCAACGGCTACAGCAACGGCCGGCTGCTCCAGGCCACGCCCGGCACCGTCGACGGAACGTCCCAGCTCGTCGGCAACGCGAAGACCCTGGCGTCGTCGTTCGGCCCCGAGGACCTCTACCTGGCGCACGGACGCGGCGACGGCTTCGCACCGCAGCTGTGGTCGCTGAGCGAGCACGCGCCGAGCAGCAAGTGCGGGGCCTGCAAGCGCGAGGTGTACAGCTACAACATGTCCGAGGTGATCAGCGACTTCGGCTGATCCTCCCGCCAGGGGGTCCGACGTTCTAGAGTCGGACCCATGGTTTCCGGTGAGGCGCCGCAGGCGGAGGGCAGTGTCCGGGTCGATGCCTGGATCTGGTCGGTCCGGTTGACGAAGACCCGGTCGCAGGCGGCCGCCGCCTGCCGCGCGGGACATGTGAAGGTCGCCGGCGAGCGCGCCAAGCCCGCCCAGTCGGTGCGCGTCGGCGACGAGGTACGGCTCCGGCACGAGGGCCGCGACCGGATCGTGGTCGTGTCGAAGATCGTGAAGAAGCGGGTGGGCCCGCCGGTGGCGGTGGAGTGCTACGTCGACAACAGCCCTCCGCCACCGCCGCGCGAGGCGGCCCTCCAGATCCCGGTACGGGACCGGGGCGCGGGCCGCCCGACCAAACGGGACCGGCGCGAGATGGACCGCCTGCGCGGCACCGGTACCGGCCCCGGGCAGTAGGACGTACGGGGCTCAGAGCACGATCACGGTCTTGCCGCGAGCCCCGCCCGTCCGGTTCCGGTCCAGGGCCTGCGGGGCCTTCTCCAGCGGGAGTTCGGCGTCGACGGGCACCCGCAGCACCCCTTCGGCGGCGCCCGCCGCCAGCACGTCGAGCAGGACCGGGCTGGGCTCCAGTCGGAAGTCGATCCCGGTCACCCCGGCGGGCAGCGCGGCTCCGGCGGCGACGCCCCGGGTCGTGACGGCGACCCCGCCGCGCCGCACCGGGGCGGCCCGTTCCGCGAAGGCGTCCGGGCCGTCGGAGACCAGGTCGATCACGGCGTCGACGCCGTCCCGGCAGCTCTCCCGTACCGCCGCGTCGAGCGGGCCCGCGGTGGTGTCGACCGTGGCGGCGGCGCCCAGCTCCGTCATCCGCCGCCGCTCGTCGCCCCGCACCACGGCGATCACCCGGATGCCACGGGCCGAGGCGAGCTGGGTCAGATAGCTGCCGACACCGCCCGCCGCCCCGATCAGCAGCAGCGTCTCGTGGCCCCGCAGCGCCGCCGTCTCCAGCAGTTGCGCCGCGGCCATCCCGGCGGACGGCAGCGCGGCGGCGGCCCGCAGGGAGAGGCCGGGCGGGACGGCGGTGACGGCGGAGTCCTGGGGGACGGACAGGTACTCGCAGTAGCTGCCGCCGCCGGTGGGGTTCGGGCGGGGGACCCGGCCGAAGACCTGGTCGCCGACCCGGAAGCGGTTGCGGCCGCTGCCGATCATGTCGACCCGGCCCGCGAAGTCCACGCCCACCACCATCGGGAACACCTGCGGCACCGGCCCGTCGCCCGATGCGCCCTCCGGCGTCTGCCAGTCGGACGGATTGAGCGCGGCGTACTGGACCCTGACCCGCACCTCACCGGCGCGCGGCTCGGGCTTGGGCAGCTGCACCAGTTCGGGGTCGGCCCGGAACGCGCCGACGGCTATGGCTCGCATGCGGAAGACCTCTCGCTCGCCCCCGGTCCGGCAGTCACGGGAACCACTCTTCCCCGGCCCGCCCGTCACCGCATGTCGACGCCTGGGCCCCGGGTTTTCCCGCCGCCGGAGAGGCTCCGCCGCCGCACCAGCACCGCACCGACCACCGCCACCACCAGCCCCACCGCGAGCACCGTCCACGCGGTCGTGCGCAGCGAGCCGGTCAGCGCGTCGTAGACCGCCGCCGCCCCCGCCGTCTCGTCGCCCGGCACCTCGGACAGCACCCGGCCCCTGGCGACCGCCACCACCGCGCGCAGCACCAGCGCCCCCAGCGCGAAGCCCAGCCCGGTCCACGCGAGGGCGGCCAGCGCGGCGGTCGGGGAGCGCCGGTGCCCCGGACCGCCGCCCCGCGCCCAGGCCCCGGCCACCGCCAGGACGGCCAGCAGCACGGTGGCCACGGCCGGCCACACGCTGCCGCCGCGCAGCAGCCGGAAGGTCTGGCGCAGCTGGTCGGCCCGGTCGGCGGAGATCAGGGTGATGTCGGTGTGCTGGACCGGGACGCGGTCGGCGAACGGCACCCCGTTCTCCTCCAGGTTCCGTTTGACCTGCTCGGTCACGGGTGCCAGGTCGATGGTGACGGCCTCGCCGGTGCTGCCGTCCAGGGCGGCGGTGACGGCCTCGTGGGCGGTGCGGTTGGCGGTGGTCCAGGCGTCCCGGAAGGCGTCGGTGGTGGTGAAGGAGAGGACGGCCTGGTGGAGGAAGTTCCGTGCGGCGCCCTGGAGGGGACCGGCGTCGATCTGGCGCATCGCCCCGTCGGTGATGAGGTCGGCGACGGTGTTCCGGACATCGGGGTCGTCGGCGAGCGGGGCGACCGCGTCGACGTAGCGGTCGGTGTTGTCGATCTCCAGGTCGACCCAGGCGGAGAGCGCGCCGACCGGGACGAGGACGGCGAGCAGCACCACCAGTACCGCCGAACAGGCCGCCGAGAGATACGTCCGCACCCTCCCAGGGAATCGCGTGGCGGCCCGGGACGCCCCGGGCCGTAGGCCATCCGAGTTGCCGGGTGCCCCGGTCGGGTGTGCCCTGGAGGGGACAGGAGTCACGGAAGGAGAACTCCGCATGTCCACACACGCAGCAATGCCGACGCGCGGCCGGACGGGATCGCGGGTCCAGACACGCGGGCACAGCGCGCTCTCCTGGGCGATCCCCGTCATCCTGGGCGGGGCGTACGGGCTGTACGCCTCGTTCATCCTCCGCAACAACGGCGCGACCGGCTACCGCCAGTTCTGGTACGGCCTGATCACCGCGGTGGTGCTGGCCGTCCTCTGCTTCGCGCTCGGCCGGGTCCAGCACCGGATGATCCCCCTGCTGCGCGGGCTGGCCTACGGGCTGCTGACCGCGGCGGCGATCGGGCTGCTGGTCGGGCTGACCGGATCGAGCGTCCTGCGCTCCTCGATGCTGGGCCTTTCGGTCGGCCTCGGCATGTTCATCACGGCGTTCTACCTCTTCTACACCCACGAGCAACAGACGTAGCTCCCCCGGGACGACGGAGCGGGCCCGTACGCCACGGCGTACGGGCCCGCTCCACGTTCCGCGGTCGGGGTGTCAGTCGCGGACCACCGTCACCGGGCACGGCGCGTGCTGGGTGACGTGGAGGCTGACCGAGCCGAGCAGCGTCGCCTTGAAGCCGCTGTAGCCGCGCGCCCCGACGACCAGGAGGTTGGCGCCCCTGGCCCGGTCCAGCAGGGACTGGGCCGGGTTGCCGATCACCACGACCTTGCTGACCTTCGCCGCGCCCTCGGCGCCCAGCGCCTCCTCCAGCGTCTCGTTGAGCGCCACGGTCGCCAGGGCCTGAGGGTCGAAGTCCTCCGGCATGCCGGGCATCATCGACGCCCAGCTCGTCGCGGGGTACTCCCAGCTGTTGACGGCCTCCACCGTGTCGCCGGTCAGCTCCGCCTGGCGTACGGCCCAGTGCAGAGCCTTGACCGACGACTCGGAGCCGTCAACGCCCACCACGATCCTGCCCATCACTGCCTCCAGCTCGGTTCGGCTCAGTGCGCATCTTCCGGTGCAACTCTAATCAAACCGGGCGGTTGTGCGGGGTGGGGGGTCAGTCCAGGCGGAGGTCGGCGAGCTGCTGCTCGAACGGCACCACCTCGTCGTCGAGCCCGGGGGTCCTGGACGCCCCGGAGACCGCCCGCCCGCCGGTGAGCGCGGCCGCCAGTTCGCCCCCGGCCCGCCGGATGCGGGAGGGCAGCCCGTCGGTGTACTCGTCGCCGCCCGAGCCCCAGTCCTCCGACGCCGCGTACACGGACGTCGGCAGGACGGTGGCCCGCAGGTAGGCGAAGAGCGGACGCATCGCGTGCTCCAGGACCAGCGAGTGGCGGGCGGTGCCGCCGGTCGCCGCGATGACGACGGGCTTGCCGGTCAGCGCGGTGTTGTCGACCAGGTCGAAGAACGACTTGAACAGCCCGCTGTACGAGGCGGTGAAGACGGGCGAGACGGCGATCAGCCCGTCCGCCTCCACGACCTCCTTGATCGCCGTGTCCAGGGCGGCCGGCGGGAAGCCGGTGACCAGGTGGTTGGCGATGTCCACGGCCAGGTCGCGGAGGTCGATCACCCGGATCTCGACGGGGCGGTCCTGCTCGGCGAGCAGCCGCTCACGGGCGGCCCCGGCCAGCCGCTCGGCCAGCAGCCGGGTCGAGGACGGGCTGCTCAGCCCGGCCGACACGGCGACGATGCGCACGGGCTCGGTGGCGAACACGGTGGTCACGGTGGTCAGCTCTCCTTCGTGGTCGGTGCGGCGGCGCGGGCGGCGGCGACGGCGGGGTGGACGGGCGCGGAGTCCGGGACCCCGGCCGGGCGCAGCGCGGCGAACTCCTTGCGCAGCACCGGCACGACTTCCTCGCCGAGGAGGTCGAGCTGCTCCAGGACCGTCTTGAGCGGCAGTCCCGCGTGGTCCATCAGGAACAGCTGGCGCTGGTAGTCGCCCACGGCGTCACGGAACGACAGGGTCCGCTCGATGACCTCCTGCGGCGAGCCGACCGTCAGCGGCGTCTCGCGGGTGAAGTCCTCCAGGGACGGCCCGTGTCCGTAGACCGGCGCGTTGTCGAAGTACGGGCGGAACTCCCGCACCGCGTCCTGCGAGTTCTTCCGCATGAACACCTGGCCGCCGAGGCCCACGATCGCCTGCTCCGCGGTGCCGTGCCCGTAGTGGGCGTAGCGGCGGCGGTAGAGGTCGACCATCTTCCGGGTGTGCTCCATGGGCCAGAAGATGTTGTTGTGGAAGAAGCCGTCGCCGTAGTACGCGGCCTGCTCGGCGATCTCCGGGGAGCGGATCGAGCCGTGCCAGACGAACGGCGGGACGCCGTCCAGCGGGCGCGGGGTCGCGGTGAAGGACTGGAGCGGCGTGCGGAACTTGCCCTCCCAGTCGACGACGTCCTCCCGCCACAGCTTGTGCAGCAGGGCGTAGTTCTCGATGGCGAGCGGGATGCCCTGGCGGATGTCCTTGCCGAACCAGGGGTAGACCGGTCCGGTGTTGCCGCGGCCCATCATCAGGTCGACGCGGCCGTCCGCGAGGTGCTGGAGCGTCGCGTAGTCCTCGGCGATCTTCACCGGGTCGTTGGTGGTGATCAGCGTGGTGGACGTGGACAGGATCAGGTTCTCGGTGCGGGCCGCGATGTAGCCGAGCGTGGTCGTCGGCGAGGACGGGACGAACGGCGGGTTGTGGTGCTCGCCGGTCGCGAAGACGTCCAGACCGACCTCCTCCGCCTTCTGCGCGATGGCGAGGGTGGCCTTGATCCGCTCGTTCTCGCTCGGGGTCCTGCCGGTCGTCGGGTCGGTGGTGACGTCTCCGACGGTGAAGATGCCGAACTCCATGGCCCGCCTCCAGAAACCTAGTTTCGTTGAACATTGAACTATCTGAACACACCCTACAACGGTGAGCCCCCCCGGCCTATTCCGCGGGGGTCGGACGGGGCGGCCGTACCCTGGACGGGACGCGAGCGGGCCGCCCGGCACCGCCGCCGGAACGAAGGGCGGGCCCATGAGCGGGACGGGCGGGAGCGAACGCTGGAAGGAGCGCGGTGTCATGCTGCGCGTCTTCGTCTACGTCTTCGCCACCCACCTCTTCGCGGGCTTCGTCTGGATCCTCTTCTACGTCGGCGAGCACGCCAAGAAGTAGCCGGGCGCCCCGGCGCCCGCCAGGCGCTCCCTCCACGCTACGGCCGGAACGGCGCCCGCAGCGCGTGCCGGACCGCCCCGCGAACGCCCCCGCGAACGCCGTCGGCCGAACCCGCGCGAGCGGATTCGGCCGACGAACCGTGACAGTGACAGCGCTTCCGCGCCTGTGCGTCTTTGTGCTTTTGTGCCTGTGTACGTACGGCTACTTCGCCGCGGCCCACTCGCCGCTCGCGGCGATCTCCTTCAGCTGCCGCAGGGTCAGCGCGGGCGTCTCCCGGGTGGCCTTCGTCCGCTGGGAGCCGGAGTTGAACGCGGACACCACGACCCGCAGGCCGTTCGGGCGGATGGTGTCGGCGGTCCACATCACCACGCCCTCGCCGCCCTTCTCGCCCGGACCCTGGCGCGTGACGACCTTCGTCCCGTCCGGCAGTACCTCGGCCCCGGCCCCGAACAGCTCCCCCTCCATGTCCGACATGCCCGACTGCACATTGATCTGCACCATGCTCGCGCCCTTGCCGTCGTTCACGACGACGTACGCGAACCCGTCGTCGCCGCGCTCGGCGGTCACCTTCGCGGACGCGGGCAGCAGCGCCTTCAGCTTCTTCAGGATCGCCCGGCCGTCCTGCCCCGGGGCCGGCGGCCGCCGGGTCGGCTCCGGCGTCGCCCGGCCCAGCGCGCTCATCACGGGTCGCCACGCGTCGGAAGTGACGAGCGCCTTCAACTGACTGACCGTGAGCGGGGGTTCGGGCCGGGTGGTGGCGGCGCCCTTCTCCGCGGGCGCGTTCCACTCGCTGGCGTCGACCGCGTAACCGTCGGACGTCACGAGGTAGGCGCTCCACCACTTGGTGTCCACGCGCTTGTCGGGGTACTCGTACCCGCGCAGCACGGTCAGGCGCGAACCGTCGGCCAGCGTCTCCGTCCGGCAGGAGTCGTAGGGCGTGTAGACCTTGTCCGGGCACGCGAGCCGCTGCTCCGCCTCCATGCCGCCCGGGTCCACGGTGCCCACGCTCACCGCGATCGCGGCCGCGCCCCCGCCGTCGTCGAGGACGAGGCGTGCGCCGGGCCCGCCCCTGTCCGCCGTGCCGCGCCCCGCCCGCTCGCTGACCTTCCCCTTCGGCAGCAGCCCCTCCAGCGTCGCGATCACCTGCTGCTCCGAGAGCTGCGGCCCCTTGCCCGGCGACGACATAGCCGCGGGAACGGTCTCCTGCGACCTCGGCCCCGAGGCCACGCCGTACCCCGGTCCGCCGCCGAGCGCCCCGGTCGCGTACGACGCCCCGAAGCCCACCAGCGCGAGCGCCGCCACACTGCCGGTCACCGCCGACACCCGCCTGCGCCGCTGCCTCCGCCGGCCGAGCGTGATGCCCCCGTCCACCAGCGGGCGCCCCTCCACCGCGAAGCCCTCCCCGGTGCGGCGCAGCGCGTCACCGAGACCGCCCTCGAAGGCGTCCAGGTCCTCCTGCGTTCCGGACATGCCGAATCACCACCCTTTCTCGTCATCGTCGGTCGAGCGGCTCAGAGCGCCGCGAGCTCTTTGACGCTGTCGCCCAGCTGCGCCCTCAACCGGGCGAGCGCGCGGCTGCTGCGGGTGCGTACCGCCGCGGAGCTGATGTTGAGGACGTCCGCGGTCTCCGCGACGGACCGGTCCTCCCAGTACCGCAGCACGACCACCGCCCGGTCCTTCGGCGGCAGCTTCCGCAGCGCGTCCAGAAGCGTGAGCCGCAGCGGGGCGTCACCCTGCGCGGCCGTCTCCGGCGCCTCGGGAAGCTCGTCGCTCGGCCGCTCACCCGACGAACGCCGCCGCTGGTGCGCCAGGAAGACCCGTACGAGCACCGTCTGTGCGTACGCCGCCGGGTTGCCGAGCTTCGACGGCTTCCCCCACACCACGTACATCCGCCCCAGCGTCTCCTGCACCAGATCCTCGGCGAGATGGGTATCGCCGCTGGTCAGCAGGCACGCCGAACGGAAGAGATGCCTCATGCGGGCCGCCGCGAACTCCCGGAAGGCGGTCTCGTGGGACCGTCTCATCCGCCACTCTCCCCTTGTCTCCGTCGCCTACACCCTTTAGATGCGGCGGCAGCGGCGAGATGTTTCATTCGGCGTCCACGCTACGGGTCGGGCCTGCGCCTTCTCGATGCGACAGAGGGTTGCTTCGTTGATGCCGGTCGCTCCGACGGGGCGCGATGCGGGCCGGGAAAGTTCGTGTGGGCGGAACTCGGGCGCGTTAAGCTCGGAGCATGAGCTTCGTACCGTGCCGTGGCTGGTGGCGCTCCTTCTAGGAGCGGCCGCCTCGCCTTCGCACGGAAACAGGGCCGTTCGTTCACGGACGGCCCTTTTCGCTGCCCTCATGGGGGCCGTCCTCCGCACCGCCGCCACCGCGGCCGGGACCACAGGGAGAGACCCGCCATGAGCACCGCGACCGTACCGTCCGAGCGGCGGCGCACCGCCGAGCTGGAGGAGCGCATCCGGCAGGCCCCGGAGGGGTTCCGGGTGATGACCGGGGACCGGCCGACCGGGCCGCTCCACCTGGGGCACTACTTCGGCACCCTCCACAACCGGGTCCGGCTCCAGGACGCCGGGGTGGACGTCTTCGTGATCGTCGCGGACTACCAGGTGCTCACCGACCGGGACGTCGCCGACCGGCTCACCGAGAACATGGAGGGGCTGCTGCTGGACCACCTCGCCGCCGGGATCGACCCCGCGCGGGCGACGGTCTTCAACCACAGCGCCGTCCCCGAGCTCAACCAGCTCATGCTGCCGTTCCTGAGCCTGGTCTCCGTCGCCGAGCTGAACCGCAACCCCACCGTCAAGGACGAGATCGCGCACTCCCGGCAGTCCTCCGTCAGCGGGCTGATGTTCACCTACCCCGTGCACCAGGCCGCCGACATCCTGTTCTGCAAGGGCAACCTGGTGCCGGTCGGCCAGGACCAGCTCCCGCACCTCGAAGTCACCCGGACCATCGCCCGCCGCTTCAACGAGCGGTACGGGCAGGTCTTCCCGGAACCGGACGCGCTGCTCTCCGCCGCGCCGCTGCTCCTGGGCACCGACGGCACCAAGATGAGCAAGAGCCGGGGCAACTCCATCGCGCTGCGCGCCGACGCCGACGAGACCGCCCGGCTGATCAAGGGGGCCCAGACCGACGGCGAGCGGCACATCACCTACGACCCCGAGAACCGGCCCGGGGTGTCCTCCCTCGTCCTGCTGGCCGCCCTCTGCCTGGACCGGGACCCGCACGCGGTGGCCGAGGAGATCGGCGGGGGCGGAGCGGCGGCGCTCAAGCGGACCGTGACCGAGGCCGTCAACGCCCGGATGGCACCGATCCGGGCCCGGCGGGCCGCGTACGCCCGCGACCTCGGGTACGTACGGTCGGTGCTCCGGGCCGGGAACGAGCGGGCCCGGGAGATCGCCTCGGAGACCCTGGCCGAGGTGCGCGGGGCGATGGGCGGGCTGATCTGAGGGCCGGGTCAGCGGGCGTCCGGCACCGGCCAGGCGCCCCTGGCGGCGGTGTCCAGGACGAGCGCCGCGATGTTCCAGGCGTCGTCCGCGCCGCTGTGGTGGCGGCCCTCCAGCGGGAGGCCCGCCACCTCCAGGGCCCGGGCCATCCCGGGGCGCTTGCGCAGGCCGTGGGCGGCGGTGAACGGGATCTTGGCGTTGGTGTGGTGGCGGCCGAAGGGGTACGGGGTGCCGGTCGCCCGGCACTGGCGGACGAACTGGTTGCGGTCGTAGTCGCCCCAGCTGGCCCAGGGGCGGATCCCCGCGCGGTGCTCGGCCGCCAGCAGCCGGCAGGCCTCGGCGAAGGAGACCCCGGTGTCCACCTCGGCCTGGGTGAGGCCGGTCAGTCCGGTGCAGAAGGCGCTGACCGAGGAGCGGGCGGGCCGGACCAGGATGCGGTGGCGGGCGACCCTTCCCCGGGCGATCCCGTCCTGGGCCGCCTTTCCCCGGGCGGTCCTGCCCCGGGCGGCCCGGCCCCGGGTGCGCGGCCCCTCGTCGTCGGGGCCGGTCTCCGCGGCCGCGCGCAGGTCGACGACGGTGAGCCCGATCTCGATGATCTCGCTGACCGCGCCGGGCGGCGGCTGGCCGTCCCAGCAGGTCGCCTCGATGTCGATCACGTTGAGGAGTTCGTGGGTCCGGTCCATGGCCGCAGGGTAGGCGGCGGGCGGCGCGCCCGGCACCCGGGTTTCCGGTGACCGGGCGGCGCCCCGGTCACCGCCTCGGGGCCCCGCTCCGGCTGCGGCGCAGGAGTTCGGCCAGGCCCCGGCGGGTCGCGGCGATCACCACCCGGTCCTCGGCGCGCAGGACGTACCCGGGGTGCAGGTCCCAGAGCAGGCCGGACGGCTGGTCCGGGGAGGCCGGATCGGGGAAGGACAGGTCCGGGCGGCGGCTGCCGGGCGGGTTGGCGTCCAGGGCGAGGACCCGCCAGGCACCCGCCCGGAACGCCTCCTCCACCGTGCGGCCCTCCAGCTGCGGATGGCCCGCCACGGTGATCGCCGCGAACAGCATCACCTTCCGCTCGACCGGGATCGCGCCCAGGATCTGGCGCCCCATCATGGCGACCGCGAAGGACGGCGCGGCCAGGTGGGAGACGGACCGGGACCGGGTCACCGCGTGCGGGTGGGCGGTGCGCAGGGTGCGGTAGACGGCGGTGGCGAACTCGTCGTCGTACAGCCGCAGCGCCACCCGCAGGTCCTGCTTGACCGAGCGGGCGTAGAGCGTCGCCTCCAGATTGGTGGTGTCGATGCTGGTCAGCGCGAGCAGGGCCCGGGCGCGCTGGATCTTCGCCGCCTCCAGGACGCCCTCCTGCGTGACGTCCCCGATGACCACCGGTACGTGCAGCCGCCGGGCCACCGGGATGCCGCGCGCGTCCGGGTCGTCCTCCACGCACACCACCGGGACGCCCAGTTCGCGCAGCCGGACCAGCACCCGGGTACCGATCTTGCCGAGCCCGAGCAGCACCACATGGCCGGAGAGGCCGCGCGGCGGGCGGCGCAGCGAGGACGCGGTGCGCATCGAGCCGAACGCCTCCAGGACCCCCGCCACCAGCAGCGGCAGCAGCATCAGCCCGGCCACACCGGACAGGAGCTGGATGATCTGGCGGGCCGTCGGGTCGCCGATCGCCGGGTCGCCCATCGCGAACAGGTCGAGCAGGGTGAGGTAGGCCGCGTGCACCGGGGAGTCGCCGGTGGTCAGCGTGGACGCGACGGCCAGGCCCAGCACGGCCAGCCCGACGCCCAGCGCCGACCAGCGCAGCCGCCGCGAGAAGACCTGGCTGAGCGGCGCGCCCCGGCCGCCCATCCGGGGCGTCGGTCCGCTCGGCCCGGCCTGGCTGATCGCCTCCAGGACGACCGTGCCGCGCCCGGTGGCCGCCGCCACCTGACGCTCGTCGGGCAGCAGCCGGGGCCCCTCGTCGCCGCTGCTGTCGGAGCCCTCGGCCCCGGCCGGGTCGTGGGTGGTGGAGGAGAGGAGGGCGAGGGTGCACAGGCCGGGGTCGGCGATCTGGCCGCCGCCGGGCGGGGTGCGTTCTGCGGCGCGCAGCAGCAGGCCCTCCGCCTGGATGACCTTGCTGGAGCCGGTGAGGACGGTCGCCGCGAGGGCGGGGGCGGCGGTGTCGGCGTCGGAGAGCACGGTGGTGGAGGCGTCCAGGGCGGCCCGGTCCAGGCCGGGCGCGGTGACGGCGGCGGCCTGGTCGAGCAGGGTCTCCAGATGCTGGCCCAGCTTGCGGTTGTAGAGCCGGATGACCAGGCGGATCCGCGGGTTCATGCGGCGGGCGGTCAGCGCGGCCCGGATGTTGCGCTCGTCGTCGTCGTAGACCAGGGCCAGCGCGGTGGCCGTCTCCACGCCCGCCTCCTCGAACGCCTCGTCGGACGGCTCGGCGGCCTCCAGGATGCGGACCGCGTCGACCCCGGCGTTGGTGTCGTCGCCGAGCCGGGACGCGCCGCTCTGCGAGTCCGTGTCGTCCGGGTCGACGCCGCCCCGGCGGGCGCCGTTGCCGCCGTTGCGGTTCATCGCCGAGGAGACCCGCCCCAGCAGCGAGCCCAGGCCCCGCCCGGCCAGGGGCAGTTCGGGGCGGCGGGCGTCGCGGCCGGGCGGCAGGACGAGGGCTACCCGCTCGCCGTACACGTAACGCAGCTCGACGGCGAGCCGCCGGGCCAGCGCGTCGTCGCCGCAGACGACCATGTGGCCGCTGAACGGGGAGCGTTGGGGCTGTGGGGGAAGTGAGGGCACGAGTCCCAGCATGCCTTTCTCCTTCGCTCCATGGGGAGTTGGCGGGTGGAAAGGTGTTACTCCAGGGGCGGGGCCGCGTGGCGGCCCGTCGGGTTGGCCAGGGTGTGGCGGGGGTCGGTGACCCGGACGATCGCCGTCTCGACCGCCGCGATCCGGTCCGCGAGCAGCCCGAGCGCGGCGACGGCGCGGGCCATCGGGTCGCCGTCCGGGCCGCCCAGGGCCTGGGCGCGGACGTAGGAGGCGGTGATCGCGGACCAGCGCTCGGACTGTTCCGGGGTGAGCCGGCCGCGCAGCGCGGCCAGCTTGAGCAGGTTGGACTCCGCGCCGCTGGTCAGCGTCTGGGCCTCGCCCGCGTAGTGGTCGTCGACGACGGCGGACAGCTCCTCCTCGTTCATCACCGGCACGATCCGCTCCGCGATCTTGTTCATGTCGCGGTACGAGCCCTGGAGCCGGAACGGCGGCTCGGTGCGGGTCTGGTCGGTCTGCGCCGCCGAGGCGATGTACGCGGAGTTCACGGCCAGCACGGTCTCCCGGGCGGTCAGCAGATGGCGCAGCACCGCCGTGATCCGGTCCGTCTCGGCGGGCGTGTACGGGTGCTCCAGCCGGTCCGGGCGCGCCGAGGGGTCGCCGGAGGCGATCCGTACGAACAGGGCGAGGTCCTCGCGGGAGCGCCCGGCGAGCGGGGCCAGCGCCGGGTTGGCGGTCAGGGCGTTCTCCACGAAGCTCAGCGCGAAGACGTCCTCCCGGCCGGTCAGCACCTCGCCCAGGTTCCAGACGTCGGCCCGGTTGGCGAGCATGTCGGGGATGCGGAACCGCTCGCCGGACTCGGTGTACGGGTTGCCCGCCATGCACACCGCGAACCGCTTGCCCCGCAGGTCGTGGCTGCGCGGTTCGCCGTCCCGGACGCCCTCGATGCGGCGGGTGGCGTCGCAGAGCGGGATGAACTTCTGGAGCAGCTCCGGCGAGGTGTGCTGGATGTCGTCGAGGTAGAGGAGCGTGTTGTTGCCGGACTCCAGCGCGAAGTTGATCTTCTCGATCTCCTGGCGGGCGGTCGCGGTGCGGGCCTGGGCCGGGTCGAGCGAGGTCACGTCGTGGCCCAGGTTGGGGCCACTGACCTTGACGAGGACCAGGCCGAGCCGGTCGGCGACGTACTCCATCAGCGTCGTCTTGCCGTAGCCGGGCGGCGACACCAGCAGGAGCAGGCCCTGGGAGTCGGTGCGCCGGTCGGCGTCGGCGGTGCCGAGCTGCTTGGCCAGGCTGTCGCCGATCAGCGGCAGGTAGACCTCGTCGAGCAGCCGGTTGCGGACGAATGCCGACATGACGCGCGGCCGGTGGTCGTCCAGCCGCAGCCGGGCCCGCTCGGCGTCGACCAGGGCGGTGCGGCGGCGCTGGTAGGCGCGGAAGCCGGGGACGGTCACGGCGCGGAACTCGGCGGTGCGGGCGAGGAGTTCGTCGATCCGGACGGTCAGGGCGGAGCGCTCGATCCGGGGGTGGGTGCCGAGCAGGCCGTCGACCCGGGCGGTCAGCGGGGCGTCGTGGTCGTAGCGGTCGAGGACCCCGGCCGGGCAGAGCTCCACGGCGACGGCCTCCGCGAGGTCGCCCGCGTCGAGCCCGGCACCGCTCGCGGCGGCGTACGCGCCGAGCCAGCCCTCCACGAGCTGGCGGCGGGCCGGCAGGTCGTCGCCGAGCGCGGCGAGGTCGTCGTCGTAGGCCGACGTGCCGGTGGTGCGGCGGAACTTGTCGAGGAAGGTGCGGACGGGGGCGCTGGTGACGAAGCCCTCCGGGCCGCTGGTCAGCTCCTCGAAGAGGTACCCGGCGACGGCCCCCGGATCCGCGCCCGGCACCCCCGCGCCGGACACCCCCGCGTCCGCGCCGCCGATCTCCGCCGCCCACTCCTCCCGCAGCGCGTCCACCGCCGTGTCGAGCCCGAAGGTCTCCCGGGCGCGGGCCAGCGAGCGGGCCCGCCGGGTCCACGAGACGCGGCGCGCCCCGTCGGTCCCGTACGCCCAGAAGAGCTGGGCCGCCGCCCGCACGGTGGGCGGGCGGCGCAGCAGCCCGGCCCCGGAGTGCAGCCGCAGCAGGGCGGTGAGGATCGCGGTGGCGTCCTCGTCGTGGACGCCCCGCTGGTACCCCTCGTCGTACGCGGCGGCCGCCGCCTCCCGGACGAGGGCGGCGAGCCCGGCCGGGTCCAGGGCGGCCAGGGTGTGCGCGCCGTGCTCGTCGAGCAGCCGGGCCGCCAGGTGCTCGCCCCGGTAGACCCGGGGGGACTCCGACGGCAGGGTCTGCTCCCAGTACGGGCGGGTCGCCTCGAACTCCGGGTCCGTGACGGGGGAGCGGTAGTCGGTGCCGGTGAGCGCGAAGGCGAGCCGGTCCCCGTGCGGGACGAGCGTCAGGTCGAAGGGCTGGGTGTTCACCGCGAACCGGTGCCGGCCCAGCCGGATCGTGGCGCCGCCGTCCGCGTACAGCTCGCCCCGGTCGCGCAGCGCCCGGCCCGCCTCCTGACGGGCGGCGACCAGCCGGCCGTCCAGCTCCTCGGCCCGCACCGGGTCGCCCAGTTCGCGCAGCTCGTCGGCGGTGCGGCGGACCTTGGCGACCATCGGGTCGGAGGCGAAGTAGGTGTGGATCGCGTCGGTGTCGTCCAGCGCGGCCAGCCGCCGGGAGACGGTCTCCAGGACCCGGGCCGCCGACTGGGCCAGCCGCTCGGCGCGCCGGGCGCGGGCGTCCTGGAGGGTCTGCTTGCGGGCCGAGAACGCCTCGTACACCTCGGTGCGGCGCCCGGCCAGCTCGGCCAGGAAGTCGTCGAACTCGGCGAACCGCGACTCCAGGTTCTCCAGCTGGAGCAGCAGCCGGGACAGCTGCTCGTCGCAGGCGTCCGGGGTGTCGGCGGCGGCGATCGCCCCGGTGACGGCCTGCCCGAGCAGCGCGAACTCGGCGGCGAACTCGGCCCGGCCCTCGTGGTCGAGGAGTTCGCGGCGGCGTGCGTCGAGGGTGGCGCGGGCCCGGTTGACCCCGCCGAGGACCTCCGCGATCCGCTCCAGGATGCCGGTGCGGACGGTGGTGTCGCCGATGTCGAGCCCGGCGACGACGTCCGTGACGGTGCTCAGCCCGTCCGTCATGGCGCCCAGCCGCTCGCCGAGCTCCGCCGCGTCGGCGACGGTGGCGAGGGCGGCCGCCTCGGCGGTGAGCCGGTCGACGTCCTGGTGGTAGGAGGCGAAGGCGTCGTCCCGGCCGAGGAAGGCGACGGCGCGCTGGGCGGCCGATTCGAGGTCGGCGGCGGCCTGGGCGGACAGTTCGGCGATGCGGTCGGTGTCGGCGTACCGCATCTCGGCGAGGGTGGAGAGATGGCCGTGGGCGCGGCGCAGCGCGGTGAGCTGGTCCACCCAGGCGGCGGCCGAGCGGGGGGCCTCGCCGCGGATGCGGCGGACCAGGGCGGTGAGGTCGTCGGCGGCGGTGTCGAGCGCCTCGGCGGCCTGCCGGGTCAGCTCCCGTACCGTCTCGAACTCGACGACGACCTGCTCGGCGGTGGCCTTCAGCTCGGCCAACGGCTCGGCCAGGGAGTCGAGTTCGGGGTCGGTGAGCCAGTGGTACCGGTCGGTGGCGCGGGTGCAGTCGGCGACCAGCCGGGCGTACACGGCGGCGGTCGGTGTCGTCTCGGCGGCGCTGTGCGCCAGGGCCAGGCAGTCGGAGATGCCGCGCACCAGATCGGCGTTGCCGACCCGGGCGAGCGGGCCGGTCCCGGCCGGGCGGGAGGCCGCGTGGGTGTCGGAGACGTACGGGGTGCGCCAGCGCTGCACGGAGTGGACCCGGGCCGGTTCGTCGCCGGTGCGCAGCAGGACGAGGGTGCCGTCGTCGAGCAGGGCGTGGCCCCGGCCCTGGAGCGGTGTGGCGACCTCCTGCCGGATCAGGTTGTACGGCAGGAGCAGGGCGCGGCCGTCGTCGGGGGAGCGGAAGACGTAGAGGACGTCCTCGCCGTTGGGGGAGCGCACGGTGCCCTCGAAGACCGGGTCGGTCAGCGGCTCGGCGATGTCGAAGGTCTTGGCGGTGCCGGTGGTGAGGTAGTAGCCGCCGGGGAAGATGATCCCCTGGTCCTCGGGGAGGCGGTGGCAGGCCGGTCCGATGCCGTCCAGCCGCCGCACGGTGGAGAGCAGCGAGTTGAAGACCAGGTACCGCCAGGCGTCCTCGTTGTACGGGCGGACCCGGAGCAGGACCAGCGGCCCGATCGTGGCGTGCTCGACCTCGGCGTCGGCGAGCGACTGGAGGGGTTCGGCGACCGGCTCGCGGTAGATGCCCTCGGCGGTGTCGGTGTCGTTGACCGTCTTGACGGTGAGGTGGCCGCCGAGGGTGTCGACGAAGAGCGGGGCGTCGTCGGGGGTGTCGCCGCCGACCGCGATGTGCGGATGGCGGCCCAGGACGTGGGCCTCGCGGCCCGCGGCGGTCCAGGTGAAGTCGTGCGAGGGCGGGAAGACGTGGTCGCGGTCGCCGCGCGCGTCGAGGAAGGCCCCCGGAGCGCCGTCCGGGCCGAGCGCCCAGCGCAGTACCCGCACCCCGTCCGCGTTCTCCCCGGTGCGGAAGACGGCGAGCAGCCTGCCCTCGACCCGGCGCAGCCGCAGCAGCCGGGCGTCGCGGTAGTAGCGGTGCAGGGAGGCGAACTCGCGGACGAAGTCGGCCTCGGCGAGGGGGCCTTCGGTGTCGGGCGCGTCCAGCTCCGCCCCGTACCGGGCGAAGACCTCGGCGACCTCGGCCGGGTCGGCGGCCCCCGGTCCGCGTTCGAAGCCGAACAGCAACCGCCCGCCGGCCGCCACCAGGTCGCGGGCGACGGCGGGGTGGGCGGTGCGGAGCTGCTCGGTGCCGGTGAGGCGGAGCTCGGTGGAGCCGAACTCCTCGGTGCGGCGGGCGTTCAGCTTCTCGGCCCGGCGGGCCAGTTCGGCGGCCCGGTCGCCGAGCCGACGGCGCAGTACGTCGTACGTACCCGCGTCCACGGGGCCGCCGGTGGGCGCTGCGGTCGTGGTGTCGGTGTCCATACGTACGGCTCTTTCTGCGAGGTGTGGGGCCGGTCTGTTCCGATAAGTAACTGTGTGTCACGTCCCGGTACCGGGCCCGTCCGGCGGTGGACGGGCCCGGCACCCGCGGATCAGACGGCCGGGGCCGATCCGTTCCGCGCCGCGGGGACGGGGACCGGGGCGGCGGCCGGGGCGCCGGTGAGCGCGGAGACCGGCAGGTCGGCGAGGCCGGCTTCCCGGGCGGCGGTCAGCAGCTGCTCGACCTGCCCGGCGCTGACCCCGGCGCCCGGCGCCTTCATCATCCGCATCAGCAGCGCGGAGACCGTCAGGTTGCGCACATCGCCGGTGGAGACCGAACCGAGCATCCGGGTCAGGTCCTCGGTGAACGACGAGGAGCCGTCCAGCCACGGCCCGGCGAGGGCCTTCGCGGTGTCCGAGTTCGCCATGAACCCGTCGAAGCTCTTGCCCATCGAGACCGCGGAGACCAGCCGGTCGAAGAAGACCGACTCCCCGCCGACGATGTCGATGTCGGCGTTCTCCAGGCCGGTGGCCAGCACCGTCGCCTGCGCCTCGGCCACCTGCCGCTGCACGTCGAGCCCGGCCAGCCGGATCTCCTTCTCCGCGGCGAGCCGCAGCCGGTACTCCTCGTGACCGCGCGAGGCGTCGTCCAGCGCCGCCATCGCGGCCGCCTTCTCGGTGAGCCCGGCCGCCTCGGCCTTCAGCTTCTCGCCGATCATCGCCGCGTCGGCGGTGGCCTGCGCCTGGGTGCCCTCGGCCGCGGCGAGCGCCTTGAGCCTGGCCCCCTCGGCCTCTGCCTTGAGCCGGGCGGACGTGGCCCCGGCCTCGGCGAGACCCTGCTTCTCGATGACGTCGGCCTGCGCGTCGCGCACCTGCACCTCGGCGAGACCGGGGGCGGCGGACTCGGCCTGGATGCCCTCGGCGAGGCGCAGCTTGGCCTGCGCGTCCAGGTCCGCGGTCTTCAGCCGGGCCTCGGCGAGCGTCAGCTGCTCGGCGGCCAGGTGGGTGGCGGCGGCCTCGGCGGCCTCGGCCGCCTTGATGTCCTTGACCAGCTTCTCCTGGGCCTCCGCCTCGGCGGCGATGATGACCGAGCGGCGGGTGCGCTCGGACTCCTCGACGGCCCGCAGCGTCCTGATGGACTCCTCCTGCTCGGCGACCGTGCGGTCGACCGCGATCCGCTCCCGGATCACGTCGGCGACCTCGCGGCGCTCGGCCTCGACCTCCTTCGTCGCGGCGATCCGGTCCAGCTCGGTCTGGCGCTCGCGCCCGATGACCTCGATCAGCCGGTCCTTCTCGATCCGCTCGTTCTCCACGGCGATGACCCGCTCGCGGTTCTTCTGCGCGACCGCGATCTCCCGGGCCTGGTTCTCCCGCTGGATGCCGAGCTGCTCCTCGGTACGGATGAACGCGGCCTGGGCGCCGAGCCGCTCCTCCTCCTGGACCTTGGCGGTGGCGGCCTCCTCACGGGCCCGCAGCGTCTCGACCTCGCGGCGCTGCTTGATCTCGGCCTCGGCCTGCCGGCGCTCCAGCTCCAGGATGGTCTCCCGGGCGTCGACGTCCTGCCGGGTGATCTCCTTCTGCTCGGTGCGCTGGAACTCGTTGGTGCGGACGTGCTCGATCGCGGTCAGCTCGGTGATCTTGCGGATGCCCTGGGCGTCCAGGATGTTGGCGCCGTCGAGCTGCGTCAGCGGCGTCTGCTCCAGGAAGTCGATCGCCGCGTCGTCGAGGTGGTAGCCGTTCAGGTCGGTGCCGATGACCCGGATGATCCGGTCCCGGAACTCCTCGCGCTTGGTGTACAGGTCGACGAAGTCGAGCTGCTTGCCGACCGTCTTGAGCGCCTCGGCGAACTTCGCGCCGAAGAACTCCTGGATCGCCGCCTCGTCGCTGGCCCGGCCCGTACCGATGGACTGGGCGACCTTGATGACGTCCTCGACGGTCTTGTTGACCCGGACGAAGAACGTGATGTGGATGTCGGCGCGGATGTTGTCCTGGCAGATCAGCCCCTCGCGCCCGGTGCGCCGGATCTCGATGGTCTTCACCGAGATGTCCATGGTCTCGGCCTTGTGCAGCACCGGCAGGACGATGGCACCGGTGAAGGTGACGTCGACCTTCTTGGTCTTGGAGATGATCAGCGCCTTGCCCTGTTCGACCTTGCGGAAGAGCCGGGTGATGACGAGCAGCAGCGCTACGGCGATGAGCAGGACGACGGCGACGAGCACACCGAAGCCCAGGGTGATGGCATCCATGACAGTCCTTGACGGCTGGTGAAGAAGAAACTGGTGAGGGGCGCGACGGCCCCGGCGGCGACGACAGCGGCCTGCTGTCCGCTGCCCGTGCGGCGGTGACGGCGGTGGTGGCGGTGCGGCGAGCGTCGTCGGCCCGGACCGGTCCGGTGCGCGCGGTGGCGCGGACGGTCAGCCGGTGCGGCGCTTCGCCCCGCGTGGTCGGGCCGGTGACGGCGGCCCCGGGTCCAGCGCCTTGTCGTAGGGCGAGATCCAGAAGAACTCGCCGGCCTCGTCGTACGCGTACAGCAGTCCGGCGCTGCCCGAGGTCAGGGCCGCGGGATCCGCCGGGGCGAGCAGCCTGACCTGGACGATCGCGGTGGAGCCGTCGTCCGCGGTGACCTCGGCCTGCCCGAAGTCGGCACCGACCGTGCCGGTGCGTACGGTGCAGACCCGGCCCAGGAAGTCCTGGCGCGACGGCGGGGGCTCGTCCGGGAAGCGGCTGCGGAAGAGGCGCACCAGCACCCGCAGGACGATCAGCCCGATCAGCAGCGCCCCGACGAACACCCCGCCGGCCAGCCCGGCCCGGGTGAGGCCCGAGACGGTGGAGCGGTGCAGCAGGACGGTGCCGCTGAGCGCGGCGAACCAGCCGACGACCGTGATCACGGAGACCGAGACGGTGACCGGCACCCCGCCGGCCCCGGCCAGGTCGGTGTCGAGGTCGCCGTCGAAGGAATGGTGGTCGGCCGCGCCGATCAGGACCAGGAGCCAGAAGAAGACGACGACGGCGAGTGCGGCGCCGAACAGGACGGCAGGAAAGGAAGTTGCCGCGTTCAGGAACTCTCGCATCTCTCCGCCCCCTCTGTGGCCGACTGGGGGCGGCGCAGACCCGGCTGCCGCGGCGCGGCCTGAAACAGCGCCGAAGCAGCCGGATCTCCCCCCGTTTCCCCGTGTTTTCCCCCGTTGGTGCTGACGGCATCGTGTCATGGGGGCGGAAGAGAAACACTGCCGGAACCCGGCAATGTTCACCCCGCCTTGATGCCGGGCACCGGCACCGGCGAATATGCGGGGGACAGGCGTGTCATCACCACGTCACAAGTGTGTCCATATCCCGTCAGGGTTGGAGGAGAGTGCGTGCCGGAGCCGGAGATCCCTGATGGAGTCCTGGGGGACTATGCCCGCATCCTGGCCGATGTGGCGGCCACCGGCCGCCGGCTGACGCGGGACGAGCTGGAGGACCGCCGGCTGCTGGGCAAGAGTGCGGCCGAGGACGGCTTCCAGCTCCGCGCCCTGGTCTCCCGCCATCTGGTGGAGACGCGCGCCGTCTGGCCGCTCGGCCCCGGCGCGGACGCCGCGTCCACGGACTCGGTGCTGGCGGCGGTCGAGCAGGCGGTGGACGCCTTCGCGGAGGGGTTCGAGCGGGCCCAGCGGATGACGGTGCGCCGCGAGGAGGCGGCCCGCCGCGAGTTCATCGACGACCTGCTGTACGGACGGAGCGACCTGGGACGGCTCGCCGAACGGGCCACCCGGTTCGGGCTGCGGCTCTCGCGCGCCCACGCCGTCGCCGTGGCGACCGGGCCGGAGGCGTACACGGAGACCGACTCGGTGCCGCGTACGGTCGAGACGGCGATGCTCACCCGGTTCAGCGGCCGCAAGATCCTGCTGACGACGAAGGACGGGCGGCTGGTCTGCATCGCGCCGGGCAGCCAGCCCGATGTGCTGCGGTTCTTCGCCAAGCAGTCGCACGCGGCGACGGACGGCGGCCGGGTCGCGGTGGGCCGCCCGCACCACGGCCCCGGCGGGGTGGTCCACTCCTACGACGAGGCGCTGGAGGCGCTGGACCTCGCGGAGCGGATGGACCTGGACGACCCGGTGCTCTACGCGGCGGACCTGCTGGTCTACCCCGTGCTGACCCGCGACCGGCAGGCGATGGCGGACCTGGTCCGCAGCGAGCTGGGCCCGCTCCAGCAGGCCCGGGGCGGCGCCGAACCGCTGCTGAGGACGCTCAACGTCTACTTCGAGGCGGGCTGTGTGGCCGCCGAGACGGCCCGTCGGCTCTCGCTGAGCGTGCGGGCGCTGACGTACCGGCTGGAGCGCATCCACCAGTTGACCGGCTCCGACCCGTCCGACCCGATGCACCGCTACACCCTGCAGACGGCGGTCATCGGCGCCCGGCTGCTGGACTGGCCCGCCAACGAGCTCTGACCGCACCCCGGCAGAACGGGAAGCGGAAGAAGCGGGGCGGGAAGCGGAACGAGAAGTGGCCGGGGACGCGCAGGGGGGAGTCGCGCGCCCCCGGCCTGCCGGGCACCGCCGATGGTCAGTCGGCCGTGCTGTGTCCGGCGATCCGGGGCCGGAGCGGCGACGGGCCGCTCCGGCGGACGGAGGACGAGGGAGTAGTCCCAGGGACTACAGGTCGAACTCGTGCGGCGGGAGGTCCAGCGCGAAGCACGCCTCGCGCACGACGGCCTGCTCCGTCTTGTCGAAGTCGCCGTCGGCGCCGCCGATGACGATGCCGATCTGGATGACGGCGCGGGCCTCGGCCGGCTTCTTCTTCGCCTTGCCGATCTCCTGGAGGATGCTGACCTTGCCGAAGGCGAAGTCGGCGGTGAGCTTGTTGACGTACTCGTTGAAGCGGCGCTGGAGGTCGTCGGCCGGGAAGTTCTGCAGAACCTCGTTGCTCGCGATCAGAGCGGCGACGCGCTGGCGCTCGGAGGGGTCGACGGAGCCGTCGGCCGCGGCGACAAGGGCACACATGGCCATGCTCGCGTCACGGAACGCCCCGCTCTTCAGGTCGTTCTTCTTGGCTTCCAGCTGCGACTGCATCGACGAAGCGGATTCCTTGATCCGGTCCCACAGTGCCATGTCGTCTCCATACGTTGCGTTGCGGCTCGCCTTGCGGCGCGGTGCCGGACGGGAGTTCAACTCTACAGACGTGTAGAAGTTAGCAGCAGGAGTACCCGCCGCGCTCCCTGACCGGCGGTCAGTAGGATGCTGCGACACCGCGGCGGACGCGGCAGCGCAGAAGGGCGGACCCCCGATGGACTCGGCCAGGCCCGGCCACCCCCAGGACAACGAACCACGATCCGGCCGAGTGCCCGGCACCCCGCACCGGCTTCCCGGCGAGGCGTGTCCGCCCCCCGCGGAGGCCAGGCCGCCCCGGCGCGGCCAGGGCGAACTGGAGGCCCAGGTCCTCGCCGTACTGCGGTCCGCGAGCGGCCCCGCGACGGCCGGCTGGGTCCAGGAACGCCTGGACGGCGACCTCGCCTACACCACCGTCATCACGATCCTCTCCCGTCTCCACGTGAAGAAGGCCGTGACCCGCACCCGCGAGGGCCGCTCCTACACCTGGACGTCCGCCGCCGACGAGGCCGGGCTCGCGGCCCTGCGGATGCGCCGGGTGCTGGACGGCGAGCGGGACCGGGGAGCCGTCCTCGCCCGTTTCGTCTCGGCCCTCTCGCCCGGCGACGAGGAACGCCTGCGCGCCCTGCTCGCCGACGCCTCCGCCCCGGACGACCCGCCGGAAACCCCGGGAGCCGACGCCCCGGGGTCCGGGCCCCGGGACCCCGGCCCCCGCGAGACGGAAGGCCAGTAGCCCGCCGATGGGTGTCTTCGTCTGGCTGCCGCTGATCCTGCCGTTGACCGCGCTGCCGATCGCGCGTCTGGCCGAACAGCATCTGCACCCGCGCATCGCGACCCGGCTCCTGGCCGTCGTCGGCGCGCTGCTCGCCCTGTGCAGCACGCTCTGCCTGGGCCTGCTGATGGTGGTCGGCACCGCCCAACTGCCCGGCAACCCGCTCCCGGACAGCTGGGCGGACCCGGAGGTGCGGGCGGCGGTGCCGTACGACGAGAAGGTGGGCATCGTCGCGATCGGGGCGCTGGCCGCGGTGCTGGCGGCCTGCGGGCGGACGGTGCTGCGCCATGTGCGGCTGCGGGTGCGGGCGAACCGGGCGCTGGCCGCCGCGCCCTCGGTCGTCGAGGACGGGGTCGCGGTGCTCCCGGACCCGGAGCCGTACGCCTACGCGCTGCCGGGCGCCCCGGGCCGGGTCGTCGTCTCGACCGCGATGTGCGACTGCCTGGACGCCGGGGAGCGGCGCGCCCTGATCGCCCACGAGCGGGCCCACCTCGCGGCCCGGCACCACCGCTATCTGCTGGCCGTCCATCTCGCGGCCCGCGCCAACCCGTTCCTGCGGCCGCTGCGCACCGCGGTCTCGTACAGCACCGAGCGGTGGGCGGACGAGGAGGCCGCCCGCGTGGTCGGCGACCGGCGGGTGGTGGCGATCGCGGTGGGCAAGGCGGCGCTGTACACGCACCGGGGGCCGGACGCCTCCGCCGGGTTCGCCGCCTTCGCGGCTCCGGCGGGCCCGGTGCCGCGGCGGGTCGAGGCGCTGCTCGCCCCGGTGGAGCCGGTGCGGCTGTGGCCGCCGTCCTCCGCCCATGTCGCCCTCGCCGCGCTGGTCGCGACGGTGGGCACGGCGGCCTCGGCGCTCTCCTCGCTGAACGCGGCGGTGACGCTGGTGGGCATCCTGCACGCGGCGACCCCGCTCTGAACCGTACGGGAGCGGACGGTTCGCGGCGGGGTCGCGGGGGTGGTGCGAGGGTGCTGCGGGTGCGTCAGGGCTGGTCGGCGGCGGGCGCGAACTCCTGCTGCGCGGCGACGGGTTCGGCGTGTGCGTCCTCGTGCTTCGTACCGGCTCCGACTCCGGCACCGGCCGGGGTGGCGGCGCCGGCGGAACCCCCGGCGTCCGTTCCCTTACCGGCGCGCCAGGCACCGATCCGGGCCGCGACCGGCTGGGTCCAGCGGGCGGTGAGCGGGCCGACGATGACCAGGATGAGGACGTAGGCGGTGGCGATGGGCCCGATCCGGGGCTCGGTGGCCACCGCGAGACCGGCGATCACGATGGAGAACTCACCGCGCGCGACGAGGGTGCCGCCGGCCCGCCAGCGGCCGCGCGAGCCGATCCCGGCCCGCCGGGCGGCGTACCAGCCGGTGGCTATCTTGGTGAAGACGGTGGTGATCGCGAGCAGCGCGGCGGGGATCAGCACCGGCGGGATCTCGGCCGGGTTGGTGGAGAGCCCGAAGAAGACGAAGAAGACGGCGGCGAACAGGTCCCGGAGTGGCGTCAGCAGCTTGCGGGCGCCCTCGGCGACCTCCCCGGAGAGCGCGATCCCGACCAGGAAGGCGCCGACGGCGGCGGACACCTTCAGCTCCTGCGCGACCCCGGCGACCAGCACGGTCAGCCCGAGGACCACCAGCAGCAGCATCTCCGGGTTGTCGGAGGAGACGGCCCGGCTGATCAGCCGGCCGTGCCGCAGCGCCAGGTAGAGCACCAGCCCGACCGTGCCGAGCGCGATGAGCAGCGCGACGCTGCCGCCGGCGAGGCCGACGCCCGCCACCATCGCGGTGAGCAGCGGCAGGTAGACGGCCATCGAGAGGTCCTCGATGACGAGGACGCCGAGGATGACGGGCGTCTCCCGGTTGCCGAGCCGTCCGAGGTCGGTGAGCACCTTGGCGATGACCCCGGACGACGAGATCCAGGTGACCCCGGCCAGGGCGACCGCCCCCACCGGACCCCAGCCGAGCAGCAGCGCCGCCACGGCTCCCGGGGTCGCGTTGAGTACGAAGTCCACGGCCCCGGAGGGGTACTGGGTCTTGAGACTGGTGACCAGTTCCGACGCGCTGTACTCCAGTCCGAGCAGGAGGAGCAGCAGGATGACGCCGATCTCGGCGCCGACGGCGGTGAATTCCTCACTGGCCCCCAGCGGCAGGAGCCCGCCCTGTCCGAAGGCGAGTCCGGCCAGCAGGTAGAGCGGGATCGGGGAGAGGCCGATGCGGCCGGCGAACCTCCCGATCAGTCCGAGCCCCAGAATGACGGAGCCCAGCTCCACCAGCAGTGCGGTCGTGTCGTGCACGGTCAGCCCTCCGCGATGATCTCGGAGAGCGTGTCCACGCCCTCACGTGTTCCTACGACGACAAGCGTGTCCCCGATGGCCAGCCGGAAGTCCGGCCCGGGGGACGGGTGCGCGCTGTGGGTCCTCAGCACGGCGACGATCGACGCCCCCGTCCTGGTGCGCGCCTTGGTGTCCCCGAGCAGCCGCCCGCCGTACGGGGAGCGGGTGCCGAGCGGGATGTGCTCGGTGACCAGGTCGATGCCCTCGGTCCGGACGGCGTCGATGGGTGCCGCGTCGATGAGGTGCGCGAGGCCGGTGGCCTCCTGGGGCGTCAGCGGTACCGAGAGTCGGCACGAATCAGGGTCGTCCTGGTCGTAGAAGCCGATGAACCGGCGCCCGTCGTGGTGGACGACGACGGAGATGTGCTGGCCCGACTCGGTCGTGTAGTCGTACTGCACACCGACTCCGGGCAGCGTGGTGCGGTGGGTTCCCATGGCTTCCTCCCGAGAGGGTGTGCGCCGACTCCGACGCACTTGGTGATCTCTTTATCCGCTCATTACCTTATCCGGAGGGTTCCACCGGCCTTGGGGCGTGGACCGCACGGACCGGTGTACGGGGGGTTGCGCGGGGGTGCGGGACGGGCCGTAGAGGGCACCCGCTCGGGACGGGCCGGAGCGGGCTCCCGCGCCCTTCCGGGCCGTCGCCCCGCTGGATACGCTGCCGGGATGTCCGCCCCGGAAGGCTTTCGCCGAGAGTCCGCCCGCGTCCTTCTGACCGACGAGCGGGACCGTCTGCTCCTGCTGAGGTTCCGGGTCGACCCGGACGACCCCGGGAGCGGTCACGGATGGTGCGCCCCGGGCGGTGGCGTCGAGGACGGGGAGAGCCCCGCGGAGGCGGCGTCCCGCGAACTCCTGGAGGAGACCGGGCTGTCGATCGGGCCGGGGGCGCTGGGCGCGATGGTCGCGGAGACCTCCGGGTACGCGGATCTCGGATGGGCCGAGGGGGTCTTCCGGGACGTGTTCTTCCACACCCGGGTCACGGGCGGCCGCATCGACGATTCCGGGCTGGCGGACGACGAACGCAGGTACCACGCCGGTTACCGCTGGTGGACGCTCGCGGAGCTGGCGGCCACCGAGGAGACGGTGTACCCCTCCGGCCTGGCCGGACTGGTGGCCGGACTCGTGGCCGGGCGGGTCCCGGAAACCCCGGTCCGGCTGCCCTGGCACCACTGACACCGGGCGGCACGACCCCTACCCTCGGGCGGTATGGAGTGGATATCGCCGGTCAGCACGGCGCTCGGTGCGGTGATCGGGGTCGGCTCCACGCTGGTCACCGACCGGCTCAGATGGCGCAGGGAGCGGGCCGGGCAGAGCCTCGACGTCCGGCGGCAGCTCTACGCCGAGTACACCGCCGCGCTCTCCCGGACGCGGACGGCGCTCGACGAGTGCGCGCGGGAGGAGGGCCACGGGGAGGAGCGCCGGCAGCGGGTGCGTGAGGTGTTCCTGGCGCCCGGGGCCTACGAGATCCGTCACCAGCTCGCCATCGTCGCGCCGCGGGAGATCGTGGACGCGGCCCGTTCCGCGTTCCTGGTCCTGCGGGACACCCGGGACCTGCTGGTGGCGGGGGCGGCGGACGCGGACGGTCCGGTCGCCGACAGCCCCGCCTACCGCAGGCTGGAGGACCGGCTCGACCGGGCGCTGGCGGAGCTTCGGGCGGTGATGCGCCAGGACCTCGGTGCCGTCGATTCGATCACCCGGCGCTGAGGCGGCGGCGCGGGGGAACGTCCGGCCCGGGGCCGCCCCGGGTCAGCGGACCGGGAAGCCGTAGAGGTAGCCCTGCTCCCGGAGCCAGGGGAGGACCTCGCGGAGGGCGGTGAGGGTCTGGGAGCGGTCGCCGCCGGCGTCGTGGAAGAGGACCGTCGGGCCGTTGGCTATCTCGCGCTTGACGGTGGCGACCATGACGTCCGCGCCGGGGCGCTCGAAGTCCTTGGTGTCGACGTTCCAGCCGAGCGGACGCATGCCGTGCGAGGCGGCGAGCTGGCGGCTGAACGGGGTGAAGGCGCCGCCCGGGGCGCGGTAGTACTGCGGGCGGACACCGCCGGACGCCTTGGTGATCATGCGCTCGGCGTCCAGGATCTGCTGCGACTGGTACGCCTCGGACTTGCGGTCCATCGAGGTGTCGTGCGAGACCGTGTGGTTGCAGAGCCGGTGGCCTTCCGCCACGACCCGCTTGACCAGGTCCGGGTAGGCCTGGGCCTGCGTGCCGACCATGCAGAACGTGGCCTTCACGTTGTTCTCCTTGAGCAACTGGAGAACCTGCGGCGTCCAGTTGGGGTCCGGGCCGTCGTCGATGGTGATGTTGACGCCCTTGGCACCCTTGTCCGAGGCGTGCGCGATGTCCACCGCGACCTTGGCGGCCTTGCCCTCGTCATGGGCCGGCGACGAGACGCTCGCGTTCGGCTTGCTCGCACCGGCGGGGTCGGCCTGCGCGGTCCACACCGAGGCGCCGGCGGCCAGCGCCGTCACTCCGAGGGCGGCCCCGAAAAGTCGGCCGTGCCATCCCCGTCCCTTGTGCTTCGCCATGCCGCCCGCCCCTTTTGATTTCGTCTCCGCCGTGCTGCCCTGCGTCAATGAAGCCATACGAACGCCCGTACGGGCCCCGCTGTTACCGATCGCGGACGATTCCGCAGGGGATCGGCGACAGTCGGAGCCCGTACCGGACCTCGGAACCGGCGAGTCCGCTACCTCACCAGCTCTTTTGCGCGTTACCTCACGTCGACGAAGTCACCGGCGGCGCTGACGGCCGGGGTGGTGGACGTACCGGCGAAGCTGTAGCGCCAGTAGCCGTCGACCGAGGCCTTGGCCGTGGTCTTCAGCGTGCCGGTGCTGCTGGTGCTGATGGTCTTGACGGTGGTGTAGGTGCTGCTGTTCTTCTTGCGGAACTGAAGTTTCACCGGCTGGCCCGCGTAGCCGTGGTACTTGTTGTCCTCCCAGTTGGCCCGGGAGAGCTTGCCGGTGATGGTGAGGGTCTTGCCCTTCTTCACCGGCTCCGGCGCGGCATCCACCGTCAGCTTCGAGTAGCGCTGCACCTTGAACCGGGCGGCCGCGTCCCGGTGGATGTAGTTGAGGTCGTTGGCGGAGACCAGGACGCCGAGGTCCCAGGTGGCCGCCGCCTTGTTGTTGACGAAGCCGGTCGACGCCGTCGGATCGAACGTCAGCGTGCCGGAGCACGTCGACGTGGTGGCGTTCGCCTTGACGCAGGTGATCTCGTCGTCCCAGATCTGCGCGTAGTTCGGGTTGGGGCCGAAGGCGCTGAAGTACGTGGTCTTCGCGATGCCCGAGTTGTCGGACGCGGTCACCGAGACCTTGAAGGACACCTTGTTGGTGGTCCCGACCACGACCGGCTTGCCGCCGTTGACGACGACCTTGTCGATCCTGATGTCGCCCGAGCCGCCGTCCGCTGCCTGGGCAGCGGTGGTGCCGATGCCGGTGGCGGCCAGCGCGAGACCGGCGCCGATCAGGGCGACCCGCCCGGCTCCGCCGATGCTCCCGGCTCTGTTCGTGTGACGCATGGAACCCCCCTGTGAAGTTCTTGATCGACCACCGGGAGCCTACGACGTTGGCCAAGACTTTTCCCTACGCTTATTGAAGGGTGGTCCTCTCCGTCCGCTCCTTCTCCTCCGTGGCGCGGAAGAAGGCGAGCATGGCCGCGTTGACCAGGTCGGGGTGGTCGATCTGGGGGCCGTGGCCGGTGCCGGCGATGATCTCGGCACGGGCACCGGGGATCAGGCGGGGCACCCGCTCCAGCTGGCGCTGGGGGTGGACCAGCAGGCTGCGGCGGCCCATGACCAGGTAGAACGGCGTACGGATGGTGGAGAGCTGAGCGTCGGTCAGCGGGAGGGGCGCGGGCCGCCGGATCCGGAACGCCCGTACGCCGGCCCGGACCATCGCCCGCAGCTCGGGCACCACGAGCACCGGCTGTTCCAGCCAGGCGGCCAGCCGGGGGCGCAGCGCCTTCGGGGCGAAGGTGGCGAAGAGGCTGGCGAAGATCCAGACGAAGAAGCGCAGCCCCACCTTCTCCAGCCCGCCCGGGTCCAGCGGGGTCACCGAGGCGAGCCGGCCGGGGCGGAGGTGGGCCTGGTTGATGACGAGCCAGCCACCGTAGGAGGAGCCGACGAGGTGGACCCGGTCCAGGCCCAGCGCCTCCAGGGCCTCGTCCATCCACTGGGCGGCGTGCTCGGGCTGCCACATGGGCGCGCGGTGCACGCTGCGGCCGGGGTCGCCGGGGGTGTCGAGGGCGTAGACGGGCCGTTCGGCGGCGAGCGCCCGGGTGTTGGGGTACCACATGGCGGAGCAGCTGCCCGAGCCGTGGATCAGGACGACCGGGGTGCGGGAGGCGGCGGCCGGGTCGTCGGGGCCGTACCGGTACACGTGCGTGGTGCCGAAGCTGGTCTCGACGTCGGTCTCGGCGCGGGCCGGGGCGCCCAGCGCGTACAGGGCGTCGCAGGCGGCGAAGTAGCGGTCGCGCAGCTTCTCGTTGACGTAGCGGCCGATGTCGCGGCGGGCTCGTTCGGCGGTCTCGGGCACAGCGCACCTCCGGTGAGGCTGGTCGGGACGTCACCGGGAAGGGGAATCGGCCCCTCCCGGTAGTGATACGACCGTACCATTATGTTGGTACGGCGGTACCATGAAGAGGTCCGGGCAGCGGCCGGACGCGCGGTGCGAGCGATGAGGTGGAGGCCGGGGAGCATGCCGAAGCGCGTGGACCACGAGGAGCGGCGGGCCCTGATCGCCGAGGCGCTCGTCCGGGTCGCCGGGCGGCGCGGGCTGCACGCGATCGGCATGCGCGATGTCGCGGCCGAGGCGGGGGTGTCGCTGCGGCTGGTGCAGTACTACTTCGGCACCAAGGAGAAGCTGCTGCTCTACGGGCTGCGCCATCTCACCGACCGGTTCTCCGCCCGGGTCGGCGAGCGGCTGCGGGCCCAGGGCCTCGGCCCCGGTCCGCGCGCGACGGCCGAGGCGCTGCTGCTGACCTCGCTCCCGACCGATCCGGAGAGCCGCACCTTCCATCTGCTCTACACCTCGTACGCGGTGCTGTCGGTGACCGACGAGGCGCTGGCCGCCCAGCCGTTCACCGACCGGCCGGACGCCGCCGAGGACGTCCTGGCCGGGCTGATCCGGCAGGCGCAGGACGCCGGGGCGGCCGACCCGGGCGCGGACGCGCGCACGGAGGCGGTCGGCCTGCTCGCGATGGCGGCGGGGATGGGGACCAGCGTCCTGGTCGGCCAGCGCACCGCGGAGTCGGCCGCCTCCGTCCTCCGTCACCACCTGGACCGCGTCTTCACAGCTCCGGAGGACGGGGCGCCGGACGCCGGGTGACGGCGTACGGCGGGGGCGTGCCCTCTCCGTCCGTGTGGCCGTGGTGCCGTGTGGCCGTGGCGCCGCCCCCGACCGCCGTGCCCCGCGACGGCACAGGGCCTACGCGCCGGCCGTCCAAGGCCGGGGGCCCGGCCCCGTCGGGTGGGTGCCCGTGACGCCCATGACCACCGAGTAGAGGCTGGTCTCGGCGGTGAGGAAGAGGCGGTTGCGCTTGGGTCCGCCCCAGGCGATGTTGGCCACCGCCTCGGGCACGTTCAGCCGTCCGATCAGGGTGCCGTCCGGGTCGTAGCAGTGCACCCCGTCGCCCATCGCGGCGGCCCAGAGCCGGCCGTCGGCGTCGAGGCGGAGGTTGTCGAAGCGGGCCGCCGCGCGGGCGCCGGCCTCGGCGAAGACCTCCCCGTCCGTCAGGGTGCCGTCCTCCCGCACGTCGAGGACGCGGATGAGGCCCGCCCCGGTGTCGGAGACGAACAGCCGCCGCTCGTCCGCCGAGAAGACCAGGCCGTTGGGGGCCCGGAAGCCGTCGGCGACCAGGCGCACCTCGCCGGTGACGGGGTCGACGCGGTAGACGTGGTTGGCGCCGATCTCGCTCTCCGCGCGGTGGCCCTCGTAGTCGCTGGTGATGCCGAAGTCCGGGTCGGAGAACCAGATCGAGCCGTCGGACCGCACCGCCGCGTCGTTCGGGCTGTTCAGCCGCCTGCCCCGCCAGTGGGAGGCCAGCACCGTCACCGATCCGTCGTGCTCGGTGCGGGTCACCCGGCGGTTCCCCTGCTCGCAGGTGATCAGGCGGCCCTCGCGGTCGAGGGTGTTGCCGTTGGTGTGGCCCGCCGCGCGGCGGAAGACGCCCACGGCGCCGGTCTCCTCGTCCCAGCGCAGCATCCGGTCGTTGGGGATGTCGCTCCAGACCACCTGCCGCCAGGCGGGCACGTAGACCGGCCCCTCGGCCCATCGGCAGCCGGTGTACAGGACTTCGAGGGCCGCGTCACCGTTCATGCACCGCCCGGTGCGGAACCGGTCGTCGAGGGCCTCGTACAGTGCGGGGCGTTCCTGGGTCATGGCGCTCGTCCCTCTCAGCAGGACCGAATGGTTTCCTGTGCAGGGCAGAGAATGCAAGATGTCGTATGGCCATGACAAGAATCTGTCGAACGGAGAGCCGTGGATCACATAGACCGCCTACTGCTGGCGGAACTTCAGCGGGATGCCGCCCAGTCGTACGCGGCGCTGGGCCGGGCCGTGGGGCTCTCGGCCGGTGCCACGCACGAGCGGGTGCGCAAGCTGCGGGAGCGCGGGGTGATCCGGCGGACGACGGTGGAGGTCGATCCGGCGGCCGTGGGGTACGGCGTGCTGGCGTACGTGACGGTCGACTCCACCTCGTGGATGGGGGACTCGGCGGAGCGCTTCGCCGCGATTCCGGAGATCCAGGAGGCGCACGTCATCGCCGGGAACGCCTCGGTGCTGGTGAAGGTCAGGACCGCGACCACCGAGCGGTTGCAGGACGTGCTGCGGCGGATCCACGCGATCGAGGGGGTCAACGGGACCAGGGCCACGGTCGTCCTGGAGACCTTCTTCGAGCGGCCCGTGGATCCGGGCTCCGGTGCCCGGGACCAGGGCTGAGTCTCCGGCGCGCGTCGTGAACCCCGAGGGGCCGTGCCGCACGGGCCTCGTGAGGCGCTTGTGAACATTCGGCATCGGATCGCAACTGGCGTGTCGGTCTTGACAATTGCCAGAGCGGCCGATGTTAAGATCATCTTACTTCCAGTGGGCTGATGGCATATGGGGGCATTCCGGGAGGGATGAATTCCTCGGCTCCACACCCGGAGGGGCCTTCCTCGGGTGGCGCAGGTCGTGGCTGGACCGGCCCGGCAGGTGTGGTACCCGAAGGATCGTCAAGCCGTATCCCTAGCCGTGGCACTTGAAGTGAGTCTCATGACATTTGCACAGGGCCTGCTCTTCTGGGCGCTGGTCGTCGTCGCGTTGGCCGCCGTGGGTGCCGTTCTGCGGGCTCGTACGACCAACATCCGCCTGCGCAGACAGAACGCCGAACTGCACCAGCAGCGCGACCTCCTCCAGAGACAGCGGGACGAACTCCACGTCGCGCACACCGGCCTGACGCACCAGCACTCCGCCGAGCTGACCGAGGTCCGCCGGGACGCCGAGGAGGAGACCAAGGCGGTCCTCAAGGCCGCCGTCCGTACGCTGCAGAGCCTCGCGGACGAGCAGCAGCTCGTCATCGAGAACGCCCAGCGCAAGTACGGCGACGACCCGGCGATCCTCGCCGACCTGATGGCCGTCGACCACGCCAACAGCCAGTTCGGGCGCCGGGCACAGGGCATCGCGGTGCTCTGCGGCGGTTGGCTCGGGCGGCGCGAGACCGTCGCGTCCGTATACGACGTGGCCCGCAGCGCCCAGGGCCGCATCCGCCACTTCGACCGGGTCCGGGTCAACGGCCAGGTGAACTTCTCGGTCGTCAGCCGGGCCGTGGAGCCCGTCGCGGTGGTCCTCGCCGAGCTGCTGGCCAACGCCACCAACTACTCGGCCCCCGGCACGCCCGTGGAGGTCAACATCCAGGCGGTGCCGACGGGGGTCTGCCTGATCGTCGACGACGCCGGCCTCGGCATGGGCCAGGAGGAGAAGGACCGCGCGGCGGCCCTGCTCGCCCCGCAGGCCGCGATCAGCGTCTCCAGCCTGGGCATCCCCCCGCAGTTCGGTTTCGCCGTCTCCGGGGTGCTGGCCGCCCGGTACGGCTTCAAGGTCTCGGTGGACTCGGTGTCCCCGTACGGAGGTGTGCGCGCGGTGGTACTGCTCCCCGACGAGCTGCTGACCAACGACCTGCCGGCCCCGGCCGCCGTGCCCGCACCGGTCGCCGTCGAGCGGCCCGACGCGGAGATCGCGGCGCTGCCCCGGCGCCAGGCGCCCGCCCCCGTACCGGCCCCGGAGCCCGCGCCGCTGCCGCCGTCCCCGACCCCGCTGTTCCCTCCGGTCGCGCACTCCGGTGCCGCCGCGCAGCCCTTCGGGTCCGCACCGCAGCCCTTCGGGTCCGCCACCACCGCCGGCGGCCTGCCCAAGCGTCGTCGCAAGAGCCCGGTGTCGGTGGTACCGCCGGCCGAGACCGGGCCGGTGCGCAGCAATGAGGAGACCGCTTCCCGTCTGGGCGCGTTCCAGCGCGGAACGCGGTCCGGGCGAGACACGACGACGACGGAAGGACCCGAGTTCCAGTGAACCCCGATCTGTCCTGGGTACTCAACGATCTGCTCCAGGTACCCGGCGCGCGCCACGCGATCCTGGTCTCCGCCGACGGTCTGCTGCTGGCCAACTCCAGTGAGATCGGCCGGGACGACGCGGAGACGGTGGCGGCGGCGATGAGCTCCATGCAGTCGCTGAGCCGGGCCGTGGCGCCCTTCATCGGGGCCCAGGCCGCCCCGGGCCGCTGGCGGCAGACGCTGCTGGAGTACGACCACGGCTGGATCTTCCTGATCGCGGCCGGGACCGGCGCCTATCTCGCCGCGGCGGCCGCCGCCGACGTGGACATGGAGGCCATGTCCTTCCGGATGCAGCAGCAGGTCACCGCGTTGGGGAAGGCGATGACGACCCCGCCCCGGCAGGACGCGGGGGTCGGCGCACCGGGATCCGGCATATGACGACGCCGGGCGACGAGCAGGCGGTCAGCAGCGGCTTCGTCCGCTCGTACGTCGTGACCGGCGGGCGCAGCCTGCCCGACGCGGAGGTGCTGTCGCTGGTCACCCTGGTGACCATCGCGCCCGACCGGCAGCCGCCGCCGAACCCGAGCCCGGAGGTCCGGGCGATCTGGGAGCTGTGCTCGGGCGGCTATCTGTCGGTGGCCGAGGTGGCGGGCCATCTGGGCCAGCCGGTCGGGGTGGCGCGGCTGCTGCTGAACGATTTAGCGGAACAAGGTCACCTGATGCGCCGGAAGGCGCCCCCGCCGGCCCAGCTCGTTGACAGGAAGATCCTCGAAGAGGTGTTGCATGGACTCCACGTCCGGTTCGGCTGACAGCATCTATGTGTCGGACGCGGTGCGCCGGGCGGCGAAGATCCTGGTCGTCGGGCACTTCGCGGTGGGCAAGACCACGCTCATCGGCACCCTCTCCGAGATCACTCCGCTCCGTACCGAGGAGCGGATGACCCAGGCCGGGGCGCACGTCGACGACCTGCGGGGCGCGCCGGACAAGGTGACCACGACCGTGGCGCTGGACTTCGGCCGGCTGACCCTCAGCGACGAACTGGTGCTGTACCTCTTCGGTACGCCGGGCCAGCAGCGGTTCGTCGAGCTGTGGGAGGACATGGCGCGCGGTTCGCTGGGCGCCCTGCTCCTGGTCGACCCGGCCCGGCTCGCCGACACCTTCCCGGTGATCGACCTGGTCGAGACGTACGGGCTGGAGTACGCGGTCGCGGTCAACAGCTTCGACCCGGACATCCGGCACGGCGAGGCGGAGCTGCGCGAGGCGCTCGACCTGCTGCCGGACACCCCGGTGGTGTACTGCGACGCCCGGGACGAGAAGTCGTCCGCGCAGGCCCTGATCACCCTGGTCCAGCACCTTCTGACCCGCGTGGCCTGAGTGCCTGTCGGGTGACCTGCGGCCGACCGGTCGGAGGTCACCCGACAGCCTCCGGCCCGGGCGCCGGGGCCCGGACCGCCCCGGCCGACCGGGCCCCGGGGCCGCCGGCCCGTTCTCCTTCCACCGTACGGGCCGCCCCCGGCCCGCGTTCACACCGAGGAATCACACATGGACTCGTCGCCGGGATCCACCCCGTACCGCGCCGCCGACAGCGCCCCCAGCGGGTGCCCGATGGGCGGTGGGCGGCAGACCTCGCTCTACGGGCCGGAGTTCGCCGCCGATCCGCAGCGCGTGTACGACACCTTCCGGGCGCACGGGCTCGCCGCCCCGATCGAGCTGGCCCCCGGCGTGGAGGCCACCCTCGTGGTGCAGCACGAGGCCGCGCTGCGGGTGCTGCAGAACCCGTCGTACTTCGCCCGCGACTCGCGGCGCTGGGCCGCGCTGCGGGAGGGCCGGGTGCCGATGGACAGCCCGGTGCTGCCGATGATGATGTACCGGCCCAACTGCCTGTTCACGGACGGCACCGAGCATCTGCGGCTGCGCAAGGCGGTCACCGAGAGCCTCGCCCGGCTCAACACCACCCGGCTCAGCCGGGACGTGGAGCGGATCGCCGACTACCTCATCGACCAGTTCGTCGAGCGCGGCAGCGCGGACCTGCTCGGCGACTACGCCAAGCTGCTGCCGCTGCTGCTGTTCAACCAGCTCTTCGGCTGCCCCGGCGACATCGGCGACCGGCTCACCCGCTCCATGTCCGCGATCTTCGACGGCGTGGACGTGCTCCGGGCCAACACCGAACTGACCGAGTGCCTGATGGAGCTGGTCGCCCTCAAGCGGCGCCAGCCCGGCGAGGACATCACCTCCTGGCTGATCCAGCACCCGGCCGGGCTGCGGGACGAGGAGCTGAAGGACCAGCTCGTCATGCTGATGGGCGCGGGCGTCGAGCCGGAGCGCAACCTGATCGCCAACGCGCTGCTGCTGATGCTGTCCCGCGAGACCGGCGCCCCGCAGCGGCGCGGCACCGGCATGCTCGTCGAGGACGCCCTCGACGACGTGCTGTGGAACAACCCGCCGATCGCCAACTACGCGGCGCACTACCCGGTCCAGGACATCGACCTGGGCGGGGTGACGCTGCGGGCCGACTCCCCGGTCCTGATCAGCTTCGCCGCGGCCAACAGCGACCCGGCGCTCACCGACGCCCGCCAGACCCTGAGCAAGGGCGCCCACCTGGCCTGGGGCGCGGGGCCGCACGTCTGCCCGGCGAAGTCCCCGGCGCAGCTCATCGCGCTCACCGCGATCGAGAAGGTCCTCAACTCGGTGCCCGACCTGGCGCTCGCCGTGGAGCCGCACGCGGTGGAGTGGCGGCCGGGCCCCTTCCACCGGGCCCTGGTCTCGCTCCCGGTCCGCTTCACCCCGGCCCCCCGCCGCTCGGCCGCGGTGCCGTCGGCGCCGCCGGCCGCCGTCCCTCTCCGGGAGGCCGCGCCGGATCCGGCCGCGTCGGCCCCGTACGACCGGTCGGCCGAGGAGCCGAAGAAGGCCAAGGGCTGGTGGAGCTCGTTCCTGGACGTCTTCCGGGTGTGACGGTCTGTCACCGACGTTCGGGGCGACCGGCCGTCGATGACACGGAGACGGGCGCGAACGGCCGGGAACCGGTCATGGAGAGCGCGGAATCGGTCACCTTGAGGCTGGCTGATTCCGCGCTACGCGCAATTAGTCGTAAACCGGCCTTGTCTGTACATGACGGCCCATGATTCCTGTAACTGGAGTGACGCAAGGGGTAGTTGGTACCTGTGTGAGTGATTGACAAGGGGCCGGGTGGCACTTTCGTTGTGATACGGCCAACAGTGAAGCGCGCTTGGGCGGCATATGCGGAGGGGTAGGTTCTGCCGGTAACCATGAGCCCAGGTCAAGGAACTCTGCGTGAGCGCTATACGTGGCACCGACAGTCACCCTGAAGACCGGCGTGCCCTCATCTCCCTCCTCAGACGTCTCAAATCGCCCGAGGGGCAGGCTGATCCCTACCCTCTACTGGCCCGGCTCCGGGCCATGGGCGATGTCGTGCGCGCCCCCTGGGACGCGTACTTCGTGACGGGTTACGACACCTGCAGCGAAGTGCTGCGGGGCCGGAACTGGCTGGCCCCCGACTTCGCCTGGCAGGAGCGGCAGCCGGACCCCGAGCGCTGGCAGGCCGCCGCCACGCAGGAGATGACCAGGACGCTCTCCCGGCTCAACGCCCCCGAACACACCTGCCAGCGCCGCAGCCTCGGCAACCTCTTCGACCGGTCGACGATCGAGCGGCTGACCCCGCTGGTCGAGGAGCACGCCACCCGCCTCCTGGACGACCTGGCCGACAAGCTCCGCTGGGGCGAGGCCGACTTCGTCAGCATCGTCAGCGAAGAGCTCCCGATCAGCACCATCGGCTCCTGGCTGGGCATCCCGCCCGAGGACCACGCCCACATCCTGGAGATCACCCACAACCAGGTGCACGCCCAGGAGCTGCTGCCCACCAGGAGCCAGCTCGCCGTCTCCGCCGGGGCCACCCTCCAGCTGCGCGCCTACTTCACCGAACTGGTCGCACACCGCCGCGCCCACCCCGGCAACGACATCCTGACCGGCTGGATCCACCACTGGGACGCCCGCGAACCGGACCGCGCGACGGCCGACGAGATCCTCTACCGGCTCACCATGTTCGTCACCATCGCCTCCCTGGAGACCACCGCCACCCTGCTGTCGGCCATGGTGGACCTGCTGCTGAGGGAGCCGGGCCGCTGGGAGTGGCTGGCCCGCAACCCGGGGCACATCGACGCCGCCGTCGACGAGGTGCTCCGCTACGACCCGCCGATCCACATCAACACCCGGGTGGCGGCCGAGGACACCGTGCTGGCGGGCGTTCCGATCGCCAAGGACAGCATGGTCCACGTGATGTACGGGGCCGCCAACCACGACCCTCGGCGCAACCCGGACCCGGACGCCTTCGACATCCGGCGTCGCGGCACGCATCTGACCTTCGGCGGCGGGGTGCACTACTGCCTGGGCGCCGCCCTCGCCCGGCTGGAGGCCCGCACCCTCCTGACCGAGCTGCTGAAACGATTCCCCACCCTGCGTACCGTCGCCCCCGCCGACTACGCCTCCCGGCTGGTCTTCCGCCGGATCGTCTCGCTGGGCGTGGCGGCATGACGCTTCCGCCCCCGCCGTACGTACCCCCGCCCCCGGCGTACGCCCCCGCGCCGCCGCGGCCGAGCACCCTGCGGGCCGAGCGGGACGGCGCCGTGCTCCGGGTGGAGCTGGACTCCCCGGGGACCGGCAACGCGGTGACCGAGGCGATGCTGGACGACCTGCTGACGGTGCTGGCCGTGCCCGATCCGGACGTCCGGGTGCTGGTGCTCAGCGGTGCCGGGGACGACTTCTGCCTGGGCGGGGACAGGGGCGAGTTCGCCGACTGGCTGGACGCGGACCCGACCGGCCGGGGCATCCGGATCGCCGGTGAGAAGGCCCGCCGGGTCTGCGAGGCGATCTCCACCAGCCACGCCGTCACCATCGCCCGGATCCAGGGCCGGGCGATCGGCGCCGGGCTCGCCCTGGCCCTCGCCTGCGACCTGCGGGTGGGCGCCGACACCTCCGGCTTCCGGCTGCCGGAGCTGGCGCTCGGGCTGCCCACCGCCTGGGGCGGCGTACTGCCCCGGCTCATCCACGAGGTCGGCGCCGCCCGCGCCCGCGAGCTGATCCTCACCGGGCGCGCCTTCGACGCCGCCGAGGCGCACGAGCTCTCCGTCCTCCAGCGGATCGTGCCCGAGGACGGGCTGGACGCGGCGGTCGCCGCCTGGACCAAGCCCATCGTGCGCCGCCCCGAGGCCGCCCTGCGGGTCACGAAGGCCCTGCTCAACTCGTACGCGGCCCCGACCCGGCTGGCCGATCCGGCGGTGCTCGACGCGGAGCTCATGGCCACCGTCGCGGCGGCGACCCGGCGCCGGTAGCCCACGCCCGGCCGCCCGCGCGGCTCCGGACACGGCACACCACCGCCGTCCGGGAGCCGCGCCGCCGGGTACGTGGAGCCGCGCCGCCCGGTACGTACGGAACGGCCCGCGCCGGCCGGACCGCGCACCGCGCGCGGGCGGGCCGGATCGCGTACGGGCCGGTCCGGGTGTACTGCACCGGCCGTAGAGGCGGCCTGCACCGGCCGTAGCCCGTACTGCCTGCGGGCGCACGACGACACGGCATCCGTTCTCACGAAGGATCGAGGCATCCCTCCGGCCCCGCCGCGCCCCGGCGCGGTCCCGGCACGGCCGGAGGGCGGCACCCGCCGCAGCCCCTCCGTCCGATCCAGAGAAACCGGAGCGCCCCTTCGTGGCCACCTTCCTCCACCGGCTGGGCCGGCTGTCCTTCCGAAGGCGCCGGCTCGTCGCCCTGCTCTGGGCCGTGCTCCTGGCCGCCTGCGCCCTGGCCGCGGCCAAGGCGCCGACCGCCCCCGACGACGCGTTCTCGATGCCCGGGACCGAGTCGCAGAAGGCGTTCGACCTCCTGGACCGGCGCTTCCCGGGCGGCAACGCGGACGCCGCCGACGCCCGGATCGTCTTCGTCGCCCCCGAGGGACAGAAGATCACCGCGGGCCCGAACCGGGCCGCCGTCGAACGCGTCGTCGCCGACGTGGCGGACGGCCCGCAGGTCCGGACCGTCCTCGACCCGTTCACGTCGGCCGGTGCGGTCAGCGCGAACGGCACGACCGCGTACGCCACCGTCGCCTTCACCGCGGTGCCCGCCGAACTCACCGACGCCGCCACCGACGCCCTGCACGACGCCGCGGCGGCCGGGCGGCGGGCCGGGCTGACCGTGGAGACGGGCGGCACCGCCCTGGCCCCGGAGAGCGAGCTGGGCGGCGCCACCGAGGTCGTCGGGCTGGCCGCCGCCGCGGTCGTCCTCCTCGTCACCTTCGGCTCGCTCGTCGCGGCGGGCCTCCCGCTGCTCACCGCGGTAGTCGGCGTCGGCATCGGCGCCGCCTCGATCGTGGCCGTCGGGATGTCCACCACGACGACCACCCTCGCCCTGATGCTGGGGATCGCGGTCGGCATCGACTACGCCCTGTTCATCGTCTCCCGCTACCGGACCGAGCGCGCCGAGGGCCACGGAGCCGAGGAGGCCGCCGCCCGCGCCACCGGCACGGCGGGCTCCGCCGTCGTCTTCGCCGGGCTCACCGTCGTCATCGCCCTGGCCGGCCTGTCCGTGGTCGGCATCCCGATCCTCACGAAGATGGGGATCGCCGCCGCGAGCACCGTCGTGGTCGCCGTCCTGGTCGCGCTGACCCTGCTGCCCGCCCTGCTCGGCTTCTTCCCGCGGGCCGTGCTGGCGCGCGCCGGACGCGGGGACCGGCCGGGCCGGAGGCGGCCGCGCGCCGACCGCCCCGCGCTGGGCGTCCGCTGGGCCCGTGCGGTGGTCCGGCGCCCGCTCGCCGTCCTGGTCCTGGCCGTGCTCGGCCTCGGGCTGATCTCCGTACCGGCGCTCGACCTGCGGCTCGGCATGCCGGGCGACGAGGCGCAGCCCGCCTCCACCACCCAGCGCCGCGCCTACGACGCCCTGGCGGACGGCTTCGGCCCCGGCTTCAACGGGCCGCTCACCGTCGTCGTCGACGCGAAGGACGCCGCCGACCCCAAGGGCGCCGCGGACCGGGCCGGGAAGCGGATCGCCGCCACCGGGGGCGTCGCCGCCGTGACCCCCGCCGCCTTCAACGGGGCGGGTGACACCGCGGTTCTCACCGTCGTGCCCACCACCGGGCCCAGCTCCGGGGCCACCGCCGAACTGGTCCACGACCTCCGCCGCACGGCGCGAGGCCTGGCCGCCGGCACCGGCGCGACGATGCTCGTCACCGGCACCACCGCCGTCAACATCGACCTGGCGCAGAAGGTGAACGACGCCCTGCCCACCTATCTGGCGCTCGTCGTCGGCCTGGCCTTCCTGCTCCTGATGATCGTCTTCCGCTCGCTGCTGGTCCCGCTCAAGGCCGCGCTCGGCTTCCTGCTGTCGGTGGCGGCGGCCTTCGGCACGATCGTGGCGGTCTTCCAGTGGGGCTGGTGCGCCGACCTCCTCGGCATCGAGCGGACCGGTCCCGTGGTGAGCCTGATGCCGATCTTCCTGATCGGGGTGGTCTTCGGCCTGGCCATGGACTACGAGGTCTTCCTCGTGACCCGGATACGGGAGGCGTACGTGCGCGGGGAACGCCCCGGCGCGGCGGTCGTCACCGGCTTCCGGCACAGCGCCCGGGTGGTCGGCGCGGCGGCGGTCATCATGATCGCGGTGTTCGCCGGTTTCGTCGGGATGACCGACCCGATGATCAAGATGGTGGGGGTGGGGCTCGCCGCGGCCGTCCTCTTCGACGCCTTCGTGGTCCGGATGACGCTCGTCCCGGCCGTGCTCGCCCTGCTGGGCGACCGGGCATGGTCGCTGCCCGGGTGGCTGGCGAGGATCCTGCCCGAGGTGGACGTCGAGGGCGAGGCGCTGAACCGCACCGCCCCCGGGGCGACGCCCGCGACCGAGCCCGTGGCCGCATGAGCCCGCCGTCCGGCCGGGGCTCCCGGTGCGTGGCCCGGCCGGACGGACCGGGAGAATGCGGAGGAACCGGCAGGTACGGGAGAAGGGAGAGGGCGCGCGTGTTCACCGAAGGGCGCCAGTGGCTCCACCGCCACCCGCGCACCGCGGACCTGCTGGCGGCGGTGGTGCTGTGGGGTCTCGCGGTCTTCGCCGGCACCCTTGCCGAGGGCCGGATCGTCCGGGCACCGGCGCCCGGATTCGTGCTGGCCGCCCTGGTGCCCTCCGCCGTCCTGGTGCTGGGCCACCGCCGCTGCCCGCGCCTCACGGTGGTGGCGACCACCGTGACCGGTGGCGCCCTGGGGCTGATGGGCAACCCCGGCTCCGGGACGTCCTTCGACCCCAACACGAGCGTGGTGGGCGCCGCCCTGGTCGCCCTCTACCTGCTGGCGCAGCGCACGACCCCGCGTACGGCCGCGGTCTACACCGTCGGTTCGGCCCTCGCCCTGCTGGTCCTCTCCACCGGCTGGGGCCGACCGGCGCTGCTCAGGGGCGACCAGCTCGGCCTGGTCTCCTCGGTCCTGCTGGCGGGGGCCCTCGGTGAGCTGGTACGGAGCCGGCGCGACCATCTGGCGGCCGTGGAGGCCCGCGCCGAACTGGCCGAACGCACCCGCGAGGAGGAGGCCCGGCGGCGGGTCGGCGAGGAGCGGACCCGGATCGCCCGCGAACTCCACGACATCGTCGCCCACCACATCACCCTCGCCCACGCCCAGGCGGCGACCGCCGCGTACCTGCTGCGCAGCAAGCCGGACCGGGCGCAGCGGACCCTCGACCAACTGGCGGGCACCACCTCCTCCGCGCTGCGCGAGCTGAAGGCGGCCGTGGGGCTGCTGCGCAGCGACGGCGATCCGGAGGCCCCGCTGGAGCCCGCGCCCGGACTGGCCCGGCTGCCGGAGCTGATCGCCTCGTTCGAGCAGGCGGGTCTGGCGGTGTCGGTCCGGGTGGAGGGCGAGGTCCGCCCGCTGCCGCCGGGCGCCGATCTGACCGCGTACCGGGTCGTGCAGGAGGCGCTGACCAACGTCACCAAGCACGCGGGCGGCGCGAACGCCTCGGTCCGGCTCGTCTACGGGCACCGGGTGCTCACCCTGACCGTCGTCGACGACGGTCACGCGCGACCGGCCGCCGGAACCCCGGGTTACGGTCTCATCGGCATGCGCGAACGGGCCCGCTCGGCGGGCGGCCGGCTGGCCGCCGGACACCGGCCGGGCGGTGGCTTCGAGGTGTCCACCGAGCTTCCGCTGGCGGAGCCGGGCGGGGCCCTCCCCGGAGAGTCCGGGGAAGGGGACGACGACGGGAGGACGGCGCCGTGACCATCCGGGTGCTGCTGGCCGACGACCAGGCGCTGCTGGCCGGAACGTTTCGGCTGCTGATCGAGTCGAATGACGACATGGAGGTCGTCGGCGTCGCGGCGGACGGCCGCGAGGCGGCGGAGCTGGCCCGGACCACCGTCCCGGACGTGGTCGTCATGGACATCCGCATGCCGGGTACGGACGGTCTCGCCGCCACCGAGGAGATCTGCCGCGACGAGACGCTGCGGAGCACCCGCATCCTCATCCTCACCACCTTCGAGATCGACGAGTACGTCACCCGGGCCCTGCGGGCGGGCGCCAGCGGCTTCCTCGGCAAGGACGTCGGCCCCGAGGAGCTGCTGGACGCCATCCGGACGGTGGCCGCGGGCGACATGCTGCTGTCGCCCACCGCGACCCGGTCCCTGATCACCCGCTACCTCGCCCGCCCGGAGGGCCGGACCGCCGCCCCGGCGCCGCTGGACGTCCTGACGGCCCGGGAGCGCGAGATGATGGCGCAGGCCGCCGAGGGGCTGTCGAACGACGAGATCGCCGCGCTGACGCACGTCAGCCCGTTGACCGTGCGGACGCACATCGGCCGCGCGATGGCGAAGCTGGGCGCCCGGCACCGGGCCCAGCTCGTCGCCATGGCCTACCAGTCGGGCCTGGTCCGGGTCGACCCGCCGCAGGACCGGGGGTAGCGCCCCGGTACGCGCGGCGTCAGATGCGGTGCATCGCAGGGCGCAGGAATATCCGCATACTGGACATATGCGGATGTTCCGGCAGTGCGGCGAGGTGCCGGAGCTGTCGTTGCGCGCCCGCCAGGGGTTGCGGGACAGCCCTCGGCGTGAGGAGCCGGGCCATCCACCCGATCGGGAAGGAGTCAGGCCATGGCCGCACTGCCGGAGGGCACTCCCTGCTGGGCCGACGCGATGTTCGTCGACCTGGAGGCCGCGAAGCGCTTCTACGGGGACGTGCTGGGCTGGACGTTCGGTGAGTCGTCGGCGGAGTTCGGCCACTACACCCAGGCGTACGCCGACGGGAAGGCCGTCGCCGCGCTGATGCCGCCGATGCCCGGGCAGGACGCCCCGTCGGCCTGGTGCCTCTATCTGGCCTCGCCTGACGCCGACGCCACCGCCGAGAAGATCCGCGCGAACGGCGGCGAGACGCTGATGGACCCGATGCGGGTCGGCGACTTCGGCACGATGCTGATGGCCCGCGACCCCGGCGGCGTGGCCTTCGGTGTGTGGCAGGCGGGCAGTCACGAGGGATTCGGGGCGCGCGGGGTGCCCGGCGCGTTCTGCTGGGCGGAGATCTTCACCCGGGAGCCCGCGAAGGCCGACGCCTTCTTCCCCGCCGTCTTCCCGTACACCCTGCGCGAGATGCGGGACGAGCACATCGACTTCCGGCTCTTCAACCTCGGTGACGAGACCGTCCTGGGCCGGATGGGGTTGGGCGAGGATTCCCCGCCCGAGGTCCCGTCGTACGTGAACGTCTACTTCGCCGTCGCCGACTGCGACGCGGCCGTCGCGAAGGCCACCGAGCGCGGCGCCGTCCTCCGCCACGGCCCGCAGACCATGCCGTTCGGCCGGTTCGCCGCGCTGACCGACCCGCAGGGCGCCGCGTTCTCCCTCATCGACGTGGAGACGACCGAGGGTGCCGTGCCCGAGACCGCCCCGGTCTCCTGACCGCCGTGCTGTTCGTCGACCGCGCCGACGCGGGACAGCAGCTGGCCGAGGAGCTGCGCGATCTGGAGCGGGAGAACCCGGTCGTGCTCGGCCTCCCGCGCGGCGGCGTCCCGGTGGCCTTCGAGGTGGCGCAGACCCTCGGCGCCGAGCTGGACGTGATCGTCGTCCGCAAGCTCGGGGTGCCGCACCACGAGGAGGTGGCGTTCGGCGCCATCGGCGAGGACGGGGTACGCGTCGTCAACGAGGACGTCGCCGGTCCGCTGCGGGCCGGCCGGCCGGAACTCGCGGCGGTCGAACGCGTCGAGCAGGCCGAGCTGGCCCGCCGGGCCCGGGTGTACCGGGCGGGCCGGGCCCGGGTGCCGCTCGCCGGCCGGACGGTCGTCGTCGTGGACGACGGCATCGCGACCGGCGCCACCGCCGAGGCCGCCTGCCGGGTGGTGCGCGCCCAGCGGCCGGCCCTGCTCGTGGCGGCCGTACCGGTGGCGGCCCCGGAGGCGCTCGAACGGCTGCGCCGGGTCGCGGACCGGGTGGTGTGCCTGTCGGCGCCCCGGCTGTTCCACGCGGTCGGCGAGTGGTACCGGGACTTCTCGCAGACCCCCGACGAGGACGTGCTCTCCCTCCTGGCCCGCGCCCGCAGCGGCGGCCACCCCACACCGGGCTGCGACTGACCGCCCCGCGGGGCGTGTGTCAGCCCGTGCAGAGGATGTCCCGCTCCGGCCGCTTCCCCGTCGTCAGGAAGGTGGTGACGGCGCGGTCGCCGCAGGCGTTCCCGTTGGCCAGGTACATGCCGTGGCCGCCCCGGTCGACGGCGACCATGCGGGCCCGTCCGCCGAGGGCGGTGCGCAGCCGCAGGGCGCCGGAGTAGGGGGAGTACGGGTCGCGCAGGCCCTGGATCATCAGGATGTTGGACGGCCCCCGGTCGGTGACCGCGACCGGCTTCTCGGCGGGGGCGTCCTTCCAGAAGGCGCACGCGTTGATGTTCGCCGGTGCCCCGGCGGTCAGCGGATGGGCCACCCGGTCGGCGGCGACGGCCCGCCGGTACTCGGTGACGGTGCCCCGCCAGCGCACGTCGTTGCAGACCACGCCCATCGCGACCGTCGCGTCCGCGTCCGGCAACGGCCCGCTCAGCGCGGCGGGCAGCACCGGCTTCGCCGCGCCGTCCCCGCTGTCCCCGCTCCCGTCCCCGGCCGCCCGGACCAGTTCCGCGAACCCGGTGAAGGAGTCGTCGGAGGCCAGCGCCAGTTGGAGCGCCTGGCGCAGCCGGTTGCCGGTCAGCGGAACGCCCGGAGTGGTGGTCTCCACCGGCTCCCGGTCCAGCCGCGCCGCCAGCGCCAGCACCAGCGGCCGCACGTCCTCGGCCCGCCGTGCGAGCCGCAGCCCCGCCGCGTCCCGGGCCGGGTCGGCGGCCCAGCGCGCGAAGTCGGGGAAGCGGTCGTCGACCCCCACCGCCCCACGGGCCATCCAGCCCTGCTCGACCAGCGCCGGGTCCGGGTCGTCGTTGCTGTCCAGGACCCAACGGTCCGTGTGCTGCGGGTACTTCTGCGCGTACACCGCCCCCACGTAGGTGCCGTACGACACGCCCCAGGCCGAGAGCCGCTCCTCGCCGAGCGCCTGCCGGAAGCGGTCGATGTCCCGGACCTCGTTGGCCGTGGTGAGGCTCCGCAACAACGCGCCGCCGTTGCGGGCGCAGGTCTCGGCGGTGCGCCGGGCCCGGACCACGTTCTCGTCGATCGAACCGTCGGGGCCGGGCCAGGACCGGATGTTCACCAGCTCCCGGTCCTCCGGTCCGAGCCCGCAGCCCGCCTTCGCGCTGCCGCCGGTCCCGCGCGGGTCGAGGCTCACGACGTCGTACCGCCCGCCGGTCTCCCGCCGTAACGCCGCCCCCGTCTCCGTCACCTCCCGCACCCCGGAGCCGCCCGGCCCGCCCGGGATCACCAGCAGCGTCCCGCGCCGTTCGGCGGGCCGGTCGCTGCGGACCCGGGTCACGGCGAGGGAGAGCCGCGGCCCGTCCGGATCCCGGTAGTCCAGGGGTACGGGCAGCTCGGCGCACTCCTGCCCGGCCGGTCCGTCCGCCCGGGCGCAGGGCTGCCAGGAGAGCGCGGGCACGGAGTCGGCGGAGGCGGCGGCCTCCGGGGGCGCGGCCCCGGTGAGCAGGGTGACGGCGGCGGTGGCGGACAGGGCGACGAGCGCGGCGGATTTTCGGTGACTCCTCATGCCCCACAGCCTGGTGGGGTGCGGCCCTCCGGCCCATCCGGCAGCCCGGACGGAGACCGGTGGGGCTGTCCCCCGGAGGGCAGGGGGGTGTGCTCGCGGAGGTGACGGGTGGCGGGGTACGTGCCTCGTCCCAGGGGTGGGGCGGGACGCGAGAAACCTTGGACGGAACCGGGGTTGATCACCTACTCTGTGGCTCCACGCCCTGAGACGGACGGAAGGAGGCGAGTGCCGTGCAGTTCACGTCTTTCCCGCGCTCCCTTTTCCGTTGTCCCCGCGTGGTCCGCGAATTCTGACGAGTTCCGAATTCCGGCCGGGAGCGCTCCGAGCAGCCCTTTTCCCGGAGGAATCCATGACCGACACGGTCATTCGCACGCTCTCCACGAGCGATGCCCATCTTTTCGACGCACTCCCCGACCCGCTCGGCGCCCGTGAGAGCCATCGGCGCACCCGGTTCCGCACCGAGTGGATGCGCGTCGCCCTGCGCGGCGGCGAGGTCGTCGCACGCGGTGCGTGGTGGGGCGGCCCCGACGACCAGGAGCCCGTCAACATCAACTGGTTCGACGTGGCCGAGGGCGAGGAGGCGGCGGGCGCCGAGCTCCTGCGCTCCGCTCCCCGGCAGGTCGAGCTGGAGTTCAACCTGCCGGGCGGCTGGCAGGACGATCCCGGCCTGCGCGCCGCCGCCGACACCCGCTTCACCGCGGCCCGGGCCGCCGGGTACGAGCTCCTGGCGGAGCGCTTCCTGTACCGCTGGACCCCGGACCACGGCCTGCCCGAGCGGCCCGGACGGCTGAGCTTCGGGGCCGAACCCGACGACGCCGTGTTCTTCGACGCGCTGCGCGACATCCACTCCGCCACCCTGGACGCCCACGCGCTCCAGGCCGTCGCGGAGGGCGGCCTCGACCAGGCGGCCCGGGAGGAGCTCGACTTCTTCCACTGGTGCCCCTCGCCGAGGGAGTGGTGGCAGACCGCGTACACGCCGGAGGGCGAGCTGGCCGGGATCCACATCCCCGCGCACAACCCGTCCGGCCCGACCATCGGCTTCATCGGCGTCGTACCGGGGCAGCGCGGCCGCGGCTACGCCTACGACCTCCTCGCCGAGTGCACCCACTTCCTCGTGGAGCGGGGCGCGGAGTTCATCAGCGGGGCGACGGACCGGGGCAACTTCCCGATGGCCGCGAACTTCGCCCGGGCCAGCTTCCCCGTCGTCCGCGAACGCGTCAACTTCCGGCCGCCGGCCCCGGCGGTGTAGGCCAGGGCCCGGGGCCGCGCGCCGGGGACGGGACGGCACCGGCCGTCCCCGGCGCACGGCCGCGTACGGCGGCGATAGCCTGGTGGGAGGAGCAGGCAGGAGATCTCGTGTCCATGGGAACAGCCCCGAACCGGCAGGGTCCCGTCGTCGCGGTGGTCGCGCTCGGCGGTGCGACCGGCGCCTGCGCCCGGTACGGGGCGTCGCTGCTCTGGCCCACCGCCGCCACCGGTTTCCCGTGGACGACGCTGGTCGTGAACGTGGTCGGATGCGCGGTGATCGGCGCGTTCATGGTGGTGATCAGCGAGGCGTGGTCGGCGCACCGGCTGGTCAGGCCGTTCTTCGGCACGGGAGTGCTCGGCGGGTTCACCACCTTCTCCACGTACGCGGTGGACATCCAGCGTCTCGTCGACGGCGGCCGGGTCCGTGCCGGACTGGGGTACCTGGGGCTGACCCTGCTCGCGGCGCTCACCGCGGTGTCGGGCGCGGTGTGGGCGACCCGACGCGTACTGGCCTGGAGGCGGCCATGACGACCACACCACGGACGGAACGGGCCCTGCGCCTGACGGTCCTCGTCGGCGAGTCCGACGGATGGCACCACCGGCCGGTCTTCACCGAGATCGTGCACCGGGCCCACCGGGCGGGGCTTCCGGGCGCCAGTGTGTTCCGGGGGATCGAGGGGTTCGGCGCCTCCTCGATGATCCACACCCAACGGCTGCTCTCGCTGAGCGAGGACCTGCCGGTGGCGGTCGTGATCGTCGACCGGGAGGACCGGATCCGCGCGTTCCTGCCGCAGATCGGGGAACTGGTGGCGACCGGCGGACTGGTCGTCCTGGACGCGTGCGAGATCGTCCGCTTCGACGGCGACGGCGACGGCGACGGCGACGACGGCGACGGCAGCGAGAGCGAGAGCGGTAGCGGTGAGGGGGAGCGGGGCCGGTGAACTGGCTGCTGGTGATCGTCGGGGCCTCGGTCGGCGCCCCGCTGCGCTATCTCACCGACCGGGCGGTGCAGTCCCGCCACGACAGCGTCTTCCCCTGGGGCACGTTCACTGTCAATGTGGCCGGGTCGCTGATCCTGGGCCTGCTGACCGGCGCGGTGGCGGCCGGCGCCGCCTCCTCGCACGTCCAGCTGCTGATCGGCACGGGACTGTGCGGGGCGCTCACCACGTACTCGACGTTCAGCTACGAGACGCTGCGGCTGGCGGAGGACGGGGCCCGGTCGTACGCGGTGGCCAATGTCGCGGGGAGCGTGGTGGCCGGGCTGGGCGCGGCGTTCGCCGGGGTGGAGCTGGCGCACGCCCTCTGGGCCTGAGCGCGGCCGGCGTCCCCTGCCACCGCGATGCGAGGCGGTGGCAGGGGAACGCCGTTGGGGAGGAGCCGTCACCGGGCGCCGGGCGATTCAACCCGTGGTGCGCGCCGGAGCGGTCCGTCAGGCGCCGACGCTAGGCAACCGCGCGCGCCCCGGCCCCGTCACCACGCCGCGCCCCGGCCCCGCGCCACCCCAACGGCGGTCAGCGTCCCCGGGGGAACGCGGTGCGCAGCGCGGCGCCCCGGGCCAGGAACGCGATCCGGACGACGGGCAGGACGCAGACGGTCTGCACCGCCGTGTACCAGAGCGGGCAGACGCCCGGGACGAGGTCGACGCCGACGATCGCGACCGGCATGATCCCGGCCAGGGTGCGCAGCCGTTCGAAGGCCCGCCGGGAGCCCGGCCGGTCCGGGCCGTCCCGGAACGCGGCGACGGTCAGCCGGTGCATCACCACGGCGACCAGCGGCAGCAGCGCCGCCCGGACCCACATGAACGTGTTGACCGGGTGGCCGCCGGCCGCCACCGCCGCGACGGCCACCAGCGCGACGGCGCCGAGCACGCCGTACGCGGTGACACAGCCGGTCACCCGGGCGGCGGCGTCCCGGAGTCCGGGGGTGGTGCGGGGCGTGGAGCAGGTGTCGGTTTCCATGCCCCTGACGCTAGGGAGCGCCCGGTGGTCCCGGTACGGGGCCGGCCCCACGGAAGAGTGGGGCCGGCCCCACTCCCCGGCGGCGGGCGGGCCCGGCATGATCCGGACGAAGGCCCTGGCGGCGGACGGAGGAGGGGACATGAGGCTGGATGCGGACGCGTGGCCGGTGCGGGTCGGCGCGGGGCTCGCGCGGGCGTGCGCCGTGGCGGCCGTCGCGCTGGCGGTGCCGGCCGTGTGGGCGGCGGCGGTGGCGCTGGGCATCCGGTGGGGGGCGGGGAACCCGTGGTCCTGGCTCGCCCCCCTGGTGCTGGTGTGCGCGGGCACGCTCGGGCTGTCCCGGCCGGTGTGCCGGACCGTCCGTCTGCTCGTCGCGCGCTGGACGGGGACGGTGATCCCGGCCGGGTACCGGCGGGCCGGTCCCGTGACGCAACTGTCCACCGGCCACTGGTGGAACGGCTTCGGCTACGAGCGCACCCGCCGCGACGCGCTGATGGACCAGCGGTGGCGGGTCCGGTGGGGCGACCCGGCCGTCCGGCGCGATCTGCGGTTCGTCCTGGTGCTCCCGTTCACGGCGGGCGTCGTCGCGGTCGTTCCGGCGGCCGGGGTGGCGGGGGCGGTGTACGGGCTCGGCCGGCCCGGGGCGGCCGGGTGGCTCCTCGGGACGCTCGGGGCGGCCGTGGCCGGGGGCTCGGCCCCGTACGCCTGGCGGCCCCTCGTACCGGTGGCCGTGCGCTTCCTGCGGCCCTCGGCCGCGATGGCGCTGGCGGAGCGGGTGGCGGAGCTGACCGCCCAGCGCGCCGACACCACGCTCGCCCAGGCCGCCGAGATCCGCCGGATCGAACGGGACCTGCACGACGGCGCGCAGGCCCGGCTGGTCTCGCTCGGCCTCTCCCTGGCGACCGCGGAGAAGCTGCTGGAGAGCCGCCCCGAGCAGGCCAGGGCGCTGCTGCGGGAGGCCAGGGGCGGGGCCGCCGCCTCGCTGGCGGAGCTGCGCGAGCTGGTCCGGGGGATCAGCCCGCCGGTCCTGACCGAGCGGGGCCTGGTCGACGCCGTCCGCGCCCTCGCCCTGGACGTCCCCCTCGATGTGACCGTCACCGCCGACGCACCGCTGCGCCTGGACGCGCCGATCGAGTCCGCCCTCTACTTCGGCGTCGCCGAGCTGCTGGCCAACACTGTCAAGCACGCCCGCGCGACCCGGGCGCGGGTCCGTTTCCTCCCGATGGGGGAGGGCCGCCCGGGGGTCGTCGTCGAGGTGGCGGACGACGGCCGGGGCGGCCTCGACGAACGGCCCGGCGGCGGACTCGACGGGCTGCGCCGACGGCTGGCGGTCTTCGACGGCACACTGGAGGCCGACGGCCCGCCGGGGGGCCCGACCCGAGTGAGGATGGCGGTGCCGTGCGAATTCTCGTAGCCGAGGATCTCTACCTGCTGCGCGACGGCATGGTCCGGCTGATCGAGGCGTACGGCCACGAGGTGGTGGCGACCGCGGCGACCGGGCCCGAGACGCTCGACGCGCTGCGGACCTGGCGCCCGGACGTGTCCGTCGTCGACGTCCGCATGCCGCCCACCCAGTCGGACGAGGGGCTGCGGGCGGCTCTCGCGGCCCGCGCCGAGACACCCGGACTCCCGGTCCTGATCCTCTCCCAGCACGTCGAGCAGCTCTACGCACGGGAGTTGCTGGCCGACGGCTCGGGGGGCGTCGGCTACCTCCTCAAGGAGAGCGTCTTCGAGGCGGACCAGTTCATCGACGCCCTGGAGCGGGTCGCGGGCGGCGGGACCGCCATGGACCCGGCCGTCATCGCGAGACTGCTGGCCTCCACCGCGCCGGGCGGGCGGCTGGAGCGGCTCACCGACCGGGAGCGCTCCGTACTGGCCCTGATGGCCGAGGGGCTGTCCAACCAGGCGATCGGCCGTCAACTCTTCCTCAGCGAGAGCACGATCGGCAAGTACACCACCTCCCTGTTCGGCAAGCTCGGCATCGTGGACGACGACGACACCCACCGCCGGGTCCGCGCCGTACTCGCCTACCTGAACGCGTCCTGACGCCACGTCAGCCACCCTCCGTCCGTCGACCGAAAGGACCTTCCGTGCCGGACCGCCCCGCCCCCGGGACCCCGCGCCCCGTCACCCTCGTCACCGGCGGCAGCCGGGGCATCGGCGCCGCGACCTGCGTCCGCCTCGCCTCGGACGGCCACGACCTCGCGCTGGGCTATGTGCGCGACGCGGAGGCCGCCGAGCGGACCGCGGCGGCGGTACGGGCCGCCGGGGCGCGCTGCGTCACCGTACGGGCGGACACCGCCGAGGAGGCCGACGTGGAACGGCTCTTCGACACCGCCGCCGAGCAGCTCGGCCCGCTCACCGGCCTGGTCAACAACGCGGGGGTGACCGGCCCGCTCGGGCGGCTCGCCGACACCTCCGCCGAGACCCTGCGCCGGGTCGTCGACGTGAACCTCCTCGGCCATCTGCTCTGCTGCCGCCGGGCCGCCAAGGACCTGGCCGCGAACGGCGGCGGCGCCATCGTCAACCTGTCGTCGGCCGCCGCCACCCTGGGCAGTCCGGGGGACTTCGTCCACTACGCGGCCACGAAGGCGGCGACGGACGCGCTGACGGTGGGCCTCGCCAAGGAGCTGGGCCCCGACGGCATCCGGGTCAACGCCGTCGCCCCGGGGATGATCGACACCGAGATGCACGCCACGGCCGGCGACCCGGACCGGGCGGTGGCGGCCGTCCCCGGCATCCCGCTCGGCCGGATCGGCGCGGCCCCGGAGATCGCCGCCGCGATCAGTTGGCTGCTGTCGACCGAGGCGTCGTACGTGACCGGCGCGGTGCTGCGGGTCTCGGGCGGTCGGTAGCGGCAGATCCTCCGGCGGACCAGGGGCGGCCCGGGGGCGCCGTGCCCCGGCCGTGGGCCGCCGGGCCCGTCCCAGCGGCCCCGTGAACGCCCGCCCCGCTCAGCCGCCCTTGTTGGCGCGCCGCTGCTTGGCGGCGGCGCGCGCCTGGGCCGTGGGCAGGTCCGGGCGGCGCGAGCGGCCCGGCTTCGCGGGACGGCTGCCCAGCCCCCGGAAGTGCGCACCGCCGCCGGCTCCACCCCCGCTGCCGCCGCTGCCGGTCCGTTCGCGGGAGGGGGCCGCGCCGTCGACCGGCACGCCGGAGGGCTCGCGCGCCCCGGTGATCCGGCCCAGCTCGTCGTCCCCGGGGCGGACCTTGGTGGTCCGCGGGGTGATGCCCGCCTCGGCCATCAGCCGTACCGTCTCCCGGCGTTCGGCCGGGAGCGCCAGCGTGACGACGGTGCCGGAGGCCCCGGCGCGGGCGGTGCGGCCGCCCCGGTGCAGATAGTCCTTGTGGTCGGCCGGCGGATCGACGTTGACGACCAGGTCCAGCTCGTCGACGTGGATGCCGCGCGCCGCGACGTCCGTGGCGACCAGCACCGTGACCTGCCCGGCCCGGAACCGGTCCAGCGTGCGGGTGCGCTCCTGCTGGGACCGGCCGCCGTGCAGCGCCGCGGCCCGTACGCCGCTGCCGAGCAGATGGGCGGTGAACCGGTCCGCGGCGTGCTTGGTGTGCAGGAACATGATGACCCGGCCGTCCCGGGCCGCGATCCGGGTCGCGACGGCGAACTTGTCGGCGGGCCGGACCAGGAGCAGATGGTGCTCCATCGTCGCCACCGCACCGGCCACCGGGTCGGCCGCGTGGACCACCGGGTCGTGGAGGTAGCGGGCGACGAGCTGGTCGACGTCGCCGTCCAGGGTCGCGGAGAACAGCAGCCGCTGGCCCTGCGGCCGCACCCGGTCGAGTACGTCGGTGACCTGCGGCAGAAAGCCCATGTCGGCCATCCGGTCGGCCTCGTCCAGGACCGTGACGGCCACCCGGTCCAGCCGGCAGCTCCGGCGCTCGACGAGATCCCGGAGGCGGCCCGGCGTGGCGACGACCACCTCGGCGCCCTCGCGCAACACGGCGGCCTGCGGCGCCACGGGCACCCCGCCGTACAGCGTGGCCATCCGCAGCCGCAGCGCCCGCGCGTACGGGGTGAGCGCCTCGGTGACCTGCTGGGCCAGCTCCCGGGTGGGCACCAGGACCAGGGCCAGCGGCCGGCGGGACTCGGCCCGGCTGCCCGCGGTACGCGCCAGCACGGCGAGCCCGAAGGCGAGCGTCTTGCCCGAGCCCGTCCGGCCCCGCCCCAGGACGTCGCGCCCCGCCAGGGCGCTCGGCAACGTGGCCGCCTGGATCGGGAACGGGGTGGTGACGCCCTCGGCGGCGAGCACCGGCAACAGCGCGGCGGGCAACGGCATTTCGGCGAACCCGGTACCGGAATCGGCGCTTGCGGAATCGGCACCGACCGAATCGGCGCTGGTCGAATCAGCACCGGCGGAATCGGTGCCGGTCGAATCAGCACCGTCGGCGCGGGCCGAATGCGGGATGCGGTCGTGATCGTGGTCGCGGTCCATGACGAGGAACCCTTCCTGACATTGTCGGGGCGGACCGTCCGGAGCCCTCCGGTCCCGGCCGACCGGCCTCGTATCTCACGGCAAACCGCTACTCGACCTCGAATAATAGCATGGCGAAATTTCGCCATTAATGGCATTTGCCTGTCGAATTACGCATGAAGGGGGAAGGTGCGCAAATGTGCTTTCGGGGTCGCGGAGGGAGGGTGAAAGGCTTTTGGTCGGGTCCGGGGAATCGATTTCCTGCCCCGGCGTGCGGCTCCGGTCGCCCGCCCCCCTCGCGCGCCGGTGCGCCCGACCCGGTGCGCCACGCAGGAGGGTGGTTGATGATCGGCCTGGTCGGCGGCCATAATGCGGGTGTAGCCCTTCATGCATCCCCCGTCGTGAAGGGCTACACCCATGCTCCGGGGCCGGTCGCCCGGCGGATGCGTGCACAATGCACGTTTTGTCCGGGGTAAATTCGCGCGCGCCATGTTCTTTCACGGGCAGGGGACTCCCCTCGTGGTCCCCTGCCCGTGTTTTTTCGAGTTAACAGTGACGTAGCGTGTTTACGCAAGTCCGTTCCCGTGCCAGCCACCACTTCGGGTACGCCGCGTCAGCGTTCGTTACAGTACGAGCCCGTTGACCGAATCGATGACCGTGAGCACCGATCGAACGGAAGCGGCGGATACGTGGGGGGCCCGATGGACAGCGCCGAGGAACGCGCACCGGAACTGCGGACCTTGCAGCAGAAGGTCGAGTACATGGTGGAGAAGACTTTCCCGGGGCAGAAGATCTCGGGCCGCTTCTTCGCCGACCTCGTCAAGGAGCGCGGCGGCTCGCTCTCGCACAGCTATTTCTCCAACATCCTCGCGGGCAAGGTCACTCAGCCCTCCGAGGACATCCTCAAGGCGCTCGGCCTGGGCTTCGGCGTGGACTGGCGGTTCTTCAAGGAGGAGTCGGAGGTCGTCGACGACGTCGTGGCCGGGCTCCAGTTCCTCGCGCTGCGCCGCACCGGGGAGATCAGCGGGGTGGCGGGGCGTGGTCTCGACGAGGACGGACTCCCGCCGGAGCTGCTGCAGTTCGCGCTCTCCCTGCTGCGGGAGTCCACGGGCCAGAGCAAGGACCTACCGGGGGCGCCGGGTACGGCCACCCCCGGCGGGTCGGGGAAGTAGCCCTCCATGTCCTTGCGTCAGCTGCGGAAGGAGTGCGAGGCCGGGCTGGCCGACCTGCCGATACCCGCGCCCTTCTCCATCGGCGCGCTGGTGGCGAACATGGAGGCGGCCCGCGGCCGCACCATCGTGCTGCACGAGATGCCCGACCGGCTGGCCCGGGTCAACGCCGCCTGCGGGCTGCGCCTGAAGACCGGCGGGACGAGCTTCGTGCTCTACCGCCGCAGGCCGACCGCGTACCAGACCCAGCACGTGATCCTGCACGAGCTGTGCCACGAGTGGTTCGACCACGGCACCTCGCTCGACCCGGAACAGCTCCGCCGTCTGCTTCCGGTCTTCGACACCTCGCTGATCACCAGGGTGCTGGGCACCGGCCCCGCGACCACCCCCGCACCGTCCGCCTCCGCACCGTCCGCCCCGCCCCCGCCCGCGGTGACCGACCTCGCCGACGCGATCCGGTCGGGGGACGGCACCGTGCAGGCCCGCGCGCAGTACGACACCCACGACGAGCGGATGGCCGAACTCGGCGCCTCGCTCATCCCCCGCATGGCCCTGGACGTGACGAGCGACGACATGGTGGGGCGGCTGGCCAACTCCCTCTCCCGCCCGGTCGCCAACCGCCGCCGCGGCCTGTTCCGCCGAGACTGACCCCGCCGCCCCGTCCCCCACCCCCAAGGACCCGCCGTGACCCCGCTCGACCTCGCCGGCTACCTCATAGCCGCCCTGATGACGGCCGTCGCCCTGTGGCGCATGCCCTCGGCCCTGTGGGGCGACGAGGAGGACAAGCGCCGCCGGGCCCTGTGGGGCTGCTACGCGGGCTTCGCCGCCGCCCTGTGGACCAAGACCCGGGCCGTGCGCATCGCGCTCAACGACAGCGCCGTCACCGACCTCGCCGTACTGATCAAGCACTACACGGCGACGATCGCGATCCTGGCGATCCTCGGCTACATCGTGGCGATCTACGGCCGCTACCCGGACGGCGGGACCGTGCCGCGCCATGTGCGCTTCGCCCGCGCCATCCAGCACGTGGCGGCCAAGGCGTCGATCGCCACGCTGATCCTGCTCACGGTGCTGTTCTTCACCGTCGTCGACCGCTCCGTGCCCTCGGACCGCTTCGTCTCCGACCACGCCGGGCAGTGGGGCGCCACGCTGTACATGAGCGTCTTCTACCTCTACCTCGGCGCCGCGTCGGCCGTCTGCGCGTACCAGTGGGCGCTGGCCACCGCCGGGGCCGGGACGCGCCATCTCCGCGTCGGCCTGGGGATGATGACGTTCGCGATGGTCATCGGTGTCGGCTACACCGTCAGCCGGACCCTGTTCCTGTGGGTCAGTGTCGTCGACACCCCGAGCGAGTCCTTCGCGCTCCGCTTCGACGAGATCACCGAGGCCGCCCAACTGGTGCTGTTCGCCTTCTTCGCCGTGGGCGCCTCGATCCCGGCCCTCAGCAAGGTGCGGCGGCGCGCGAGGCTCTGGCGGGCCCAGGTCCGACTGCACGGCCTCTGGCGCGAGTTGATGACCGCCTTCCCCGAGCAGCCCTTCGACCCGCCGGCCTCGCTGGTCCGCGACATCACCCGCTTCGGCACCCCCGCCGACCTGCGCGTGGACCGTTGGGCGGCCGACATCGCGGACGCGGTGGAGAAGCTGCGCCACTACGTGCCCGACGCCCTGCTGCCCGCCGCGAAGGCCGCCGCCGCGGCGGACGGCGTCACCGCCCCGGGCCGGGCGGGCCCGCTCACCGAGGCGTACTGGATCAAGGCGGCGCTCACCGCCCGCAACGACGGAGCCCCCGCCACCACCGCGGCGGCCGTGGAGACCCAGCACGCCACCGACCAGGAGGGCGAGGTGGCCTGGCTGGTCCGGGTGGCCACCGCCTACCGGACCGTCGACCAGGACCGTGCGGCGCGGGTACTGGCGGACGCCACCGCCGCCCCTTCCGCCATCGAGGAGACCGCATGACCACCACCGACGGCACCACGGAACCCACGGGACTCACGGACAGCGCAGCCGCTGCAGACACCACCGACACCACCGGCACCGCCCGCACCGTCACCGACGTCTTCCAGCCCCGCAACGTCCTGCTCGTGGGCATGCTCGGCATCGGGCTGGCCGCCGCCGGCCACTGGACCGGACTGCTCTGGGGCTTCCTCGGGGCCCTCTGCGCGGGACTGGTGCCCGCCGGGTACATCGAGTGGGAGCGCGGCCGCGGCACCTGGGGCGACCGCCATGTCGTCGACCGGACGAAACGGGCCCCGATCTTCTTCGTCATCCTCGGCTCCATCGGCACCGGTTCGGTCGTGATGGTCCTCGGCCACGCGCCGACCGGCATCCTGCTGGCGATGCTGGCCCTGTGGGCGATGACCGTGGTCCTGCTGGCCGTCAACACGGTGTGGAAGATCTCGGTGGACGCGGCGGTGGCCTCGGCCGTCGTCGCGCTGCTCGCCGCGGTCCATTCGCCGTGGTGGCTGCTCGGCTACACGATGACGGTCGCGGTCTGCTGGTCGCGCGTGGCGCTCCGGTACCACACGGTCGCGCAGGTGATCGCCGGTGCGTCGCTGGGGGCCACCACCGCGACCGCGCTCCTCTTCGGCTGAGGCCGAGGAGGCGGAAGAGGCGAAAGAGGCGGAAGAGGCGGAAGGGGTCGAGGAGGTCGAGACCGGGGCTCCGGCCGCCCGGATCCCCCGCTCGGCCGAAACCCGCCGCTGAACGGTCGGCCCGTGGGGTACGGCTTGCCCCGTGCCGAACTTCGAGATCACCATCGCCAGCGCCGACGACCTCGCCCTGCTCACCGAGTGGGCCCACGAGGAGAGCTGGAACCCCGGGCTGACCGACCGTCACGCCTTCCACGCCGCCGACCCCCGCGGCTTCCTGATCGGACGGCTGGACGGCGAGCCCGTCTCCTGCGTCTCCGTCGTCCGCTACGGCCCCGACTTCGGGTTCCTCGGCTTCTACCTCGTCCGGCCGCACCTGCGCGGGCAGGGGTACGGGATCCGGACCTGGCGGGCCGGGATGGCGCGGCTGGCGGGCCGCAACGTGGGCCTGGACGGGGTGGTGGACCAGCAGGCCAACTACCGTAAGTCCGGCTTCCGTTCGGCCTGGACGACGATGCGTTACGAGGGGCTGCCGCCCGCCCGGCCGGTCCCGGACGGGGTGCAGCTGGTCGACGGGCGGGCGGTCGCCTTCGACCGGCTCGCCGCGTACGACCGCCGCTTCTTCCCGGCCGAGCGCGACAGTTTCCTGGCCCCGTGGATCGCCCACCCCACCCGGGTCTCGCTCGCCGCCGTCCGCGACGGCGAGCTGTGCGGGCTGGCCGTGACGCGCCCCTGCCGGGCCGCCTCCCGCATCGGCCCGGTGTACGCGGAGTCGCCGGAGGTGGCCGGGGCGCTGGTCGGCGCGCTGGCGGCGGCCGATCCCGGGGTGCCGGTCGCGGTCGACGTGCCCGACGTCAACCCGGCGGCGGTGCGGCTCGCCGAGGAGCTGGGCCTGAGCCCGTCGTTCGAGACCGCCCGGATGTACACCGGACCGGTGCCGGAGTTCGACCGCTCCGGCCTCTTCGGCGTCACCAGCCTGGAACTCGGCTGAACCGGCCCTGAGCCGGCCCCGGCCGCACGGACCGGCCCGGCTCAGGTGGCGTCGTACGTCTCCGGCCGGGGCGGGACCGGATCCCGGGACCGGGTCCGGGAGGCGAGTACGGCTATGTCGTCCTCGGCACCCGGACCGAACCGGTCCAGGACCCCGTCCAGCAGGTCGTCGAGGCTGCCGTCGGACGGCATGGTCAGCTCCCGCAGCCGGCGGACCGAGGTGTCGATGTCCTCGCCCCGCCGCTCCACCAGCCCGTCCGTGTACAGGAAGAGCACCGTACGGGGATCGAATTCCAGCCGGGTCGTCCGGTAGCCCCCGAACCCGGCCCCGAGCGGCGGCCCCACCGCGATCTCCTCGCACACCCGGGTCCCCGCGAGCGGGTCGATCAGCACCGGCGGCAGATGCCCGGCGCTCGACACCTCGCAGGCCGCGCCGTACCGGTCGACGACGGCCAGCAGACAGGTCGCGGCCCGGTCCAGCCCGGACCGTTCGACCATCCGGTCCAGCTGCTCCAGGATCTGGTGCGGCTCCAGCTCGTCGTCGGCGAACATCCGCAGCAGGGAGCGGTAGTGGCTCATGGCCACCGCCGCCTCCACCCCGTGCCCCATCACATCGCCCATCGCCTTCAGATGGCGCCCGTCCCGCAGCGGGATGACGTCGAACCAGTCGCCGCCCACCATGACGCTCCGGTCGGCCGGCAGATAGCGGGTGGCGATCTCGATGTGCGGATGCGGCGGACGCGGCTCGGAGAGCAGGGAGCGCTGGAGTTCCAGGGCGATGGTGTGCTCGTGCGCGTACCGGCGGGCGTGGTCCATGTCGACGGCGGCCCGCGCGGCCAGCTCCCGGGCTATCACCACGTCCTCGTCGGTGAAGACCGGCGAGTCCCCCGACCGGATCAGCCCGAGGACGCCGAGCGGACCGGACCGCACCGCGACGGGCACGATGAGCGCCGAGTGCAGTTCCAGGGCCCGGTAGGAGGCCAGCCGCTCGGGGCCGGGCGCGGAGCGCAGCAGCTGCGCGTCGGTGGTGTAGTTCTCCACCACCGGCCGGCCGCTGGCCAGGCAGCGCGGGACGGCCGCGCTCTCCTGGTAGTCGATGTACTCACCGGCCACCCCGAAGCCGAAGCTCTCCAGATCCTCCGCCAGCTCCGGCGTGGCCCGCAACGCCGCCCGTCGCAGCCGGAGCACCCCCGGGGGCGCGCGCCGCACGGGCGCGGCGACGTCCGGCGGGAAGACCTCGACGATCGCGACGTCCGCCAGTCCCGGCACGACCAGCCCGGCCAGCTCCGCGCAGGTCGTGTCCATGTCGAGGGTGGTGCCGATCCGGGTGGTCGCGGTGTCCAGCAGGTTCAGATGGCGCCGGGCCTGCTCCAGCTCCCGCTGGCGGCGGTCGGCGGCCATCACCTCCAGCACGATCGCGGCCACGCCGATGACCCGCCCGTGGGACTCCAGACGGTGGAACGCCCCCTGCCAGTACCGCCGTACGCGCGTGTCGCGGGCGGTGAACCCGCTGATGGTGACCTCCCGGGGCTTCCCGTCCGCCAGCACCGCACGCATCAGGTCCTCGCGCGCGTCGAGCCGGGGCAGCGCCTCGTCGATGGTGCGGCCCAGGTGCTCGGAGGCGGGGAGGCCGTTGATCCGTTCGAGTGCCGGGTTGACGTAGCGGTAGCGCAACCGGTCGTCGAGGACGGCCACCCCCGCCGGGGTTCCGTCGAGCAGCGCCGCCAGCGCCTCCATTTCGAGTGGTGCGGGGCGGTCGTCGTCCGCGTCGGCCCGGTGCGGGTCGTCTGCCCGGTTCAGGTCAGCGGGTGCGAGGTCCGGCCGGACGCCTCGTCGATCTCGTCGTGTGCCTTCGTCAGCATCTTCATCGCCAGCTCGTTGAGGGCCCTGGCCCCCGCGATCTCCTCGCCCACCCGTGGCTGGGACTGGTCGGAGGGATGGCGGCTGGCGTAACCATGGGCCCGCACCTCGGACCCGTCCGGGAGTCGTACGAGGGCGGCCGCGCGGGTGCGGTGGGTGTCCTCCTCGAACTCCAGCTCCACATGCCATCCGACGGTTGTCATCACCATGACGATCACCTCGTTACCAGCGTGCGCCCGTTCCCCCGCCCGCGCACCATGACCAGGTGTTGTCCACAGCCTGTGGACAGTGTGTTCCGATGGTGCGCCCGGCCGTGCTCCGGCCGTGCTCCGGCCGCGCAACCCCGGCATAAAGGGCGCGTAAAAGATTGCCGGAACCCGGCAGTGACGACCGGGTGTACGTATGGGACCATCCAGCCAGTTCGACGGAATTGTTTCGATGTCCGGCGTCCGGCTCCGATGTCCGGCGTCCGATGTCCGGGATTCGATGGATTCCGACCGGGGGATCGGGGAGGGTGATGTTCGCATGAACGTGTTCCTGGGTCTCGGCATTGCCGGGATCGTGTTGCTCGTCCTGTCCCTGATCTTCGACGGGATACTCGAAGGTCTCCTCGGGGGCGTTCTGGACGGCCTGTTCGACGGGCTCCTCTCGCTCCCGGTCATCGCCGGGTTCCTCTCGATGCTCGGCTTCGGGGGCGCGATCGTGCTCGGTACCACCGGCGCAGGTACGGTCGTGGCGACCGCCGCCGGAGTCCTGGCCGGGCTGGTGGCGGCCTGGCTGACCTGGAAGCTGAGCCGGGCCCTGATGCGCGACCAGACCAGCGTCACCCCGCGCGGCGACGACCTCGTCGGCACGTCGGGCTCGGTCGTCACGGCCATCCCGGCCGAGGGGTACGGAGAGGTCCTGCTGAGCCTCGCCGGCCAGCCCGTGAAGCTGGCGGCGAAGAGCCCGACGCCGATCGCCCGGGGCACCGAGATCTGGGTGGAGGCCGCGCTGTCGACCACCTCGGTCGCCGTCCGCCCCGTCGAACACTGACCGCCACCCGCACCGACCACCCACCGCGCCCGGACACGCACCCTCGCCCGCGCGCGGCGCACTGCCCGAACCTAGCTGCCGCCCCGAGAGGCGACAGGGGGGACACCTCATGAGCCCAGTCGTGACCGCGGTCGCCGGAGTCGTCGTACTCCTGGTGCTGCTCGCACTCGTCGTCATCACCCGCTACAAGGTCGCCGGGCCCAGCGAGGCGTTCATCATCACCGGCCGCCGGGGCAAGAAGTCGACCGACCCGGTGACCGGCCGGACCAGCATCGACAACAGCGGCCAGAAGGTCGTGGTCGGCGGCGGAGTCTTCGTCGTCCCGTTCGTCCAGCAGAAGTTCACCCTGGACCTCTCCAGCCGGCACATCCCGATCGCGGTGCGCGGCGCCGTCACCCTGCGCGGGGTCAAGTCCAACCTGGAAGGCGTCGCGATCGTCAAGGTCGGCGGCAGCGAGGAAGCGATCCGCGCCGCCGCCCAGCGCTTCCTCCAGCAGCAGGACGGCATCGTCGGCTTCACCCAGGAAGTGCTCTCCGGCGCGCTGCGCGCCATCGTCGGCCGGATGTCGGTCGAGGACATCATCCGGGACCGCGCCGCCTTCGCCGGACAGGTCGCGGAGGAGGCCGAGGCCAGCCTCTCCGGCCAGGGCCTGATCCTGGACGCCTTCCAGATCCAGGACATCACCACCGAGGGCTCCTACCTGGAGGACCTCGGCCGCCCGGAGGCCGCCCGCGCCAAGCAGGAGGCGGACATCGCCGAGGCGATCGCCAAGCGCGCCTCCGAGCAGGCCCGGCTGAAGGCGGCCGAGGAGATCGCCATCGCCGAGCGGACCTTCTACCTCAAGCAGGCCGAGATCAAGGCCGAGACGGAAGCCGCTGCCGCCCAGGCGAACGCGGCGGGCCCGCTCGCCGAGGCCGCCCGCCAGCAGGACATCCTCGCGGAGCAGGAGAAGGTCGCCGAGCGCCAGGCCGCCCTGACCGACCGCGAACTCGACACCAAGATCCGCAAGCCCGCCGACGCCGCCCGCTACCAGGCCGAGCAGGAGGCCGAGGCCCGCCGGATCGCCCAGGTCAAGGAGGCCGAGGCCGACGCGGAGCGCGCCCGGCTGACCGGCCAGGGTGAGAAGCTGCACCGTTCGGCGCTGGCCGACGCCGTCCGCATCGAGGGCGAGGCGGAGGCCGCGGCCATCGCGGCGAGGGGTTCCGCCGAGGCCGAGGCCATGCACAAGAAGGCCGACGCCTTCGAGCGGTACGGCGACGCGGCCGTGCTCCAGATGCTCGTCGAGGTGCTGCCGCAGGTCGTCGCCAAGGCGTCCGAGCCGCTCAGCGCGGTCGACAAGATGACCGTGATCTCCACGGACGGCGCGAGCCAGCTGTCCCGCACGGTCACCGACAACGTCGCCCAGGGCATGGAACTCCTCAGCTCCACCACGGGAGTCGACCTCGGCGCCCTGCTCCAGAACCTCCAGTCCAAGTCCGGCAAGAAGCCCGGGACCCCGTCCCAGGCCCCTGCCCCGGCCGCCGAGACCCCCATCGAGATCACCGACTGACGAAGCGGCCACCGCACCGCCAACACCACGTGCCCGGACGGGAGTCGACCGTCCGGGCACACCCATGTGCGCACGACACCCCCGGGCTCAGTCCGCCAGATCGACCCGCACCGTCAGCAACCGCGTACCGACCGCCCGGACGACGGCACTGTTGTAACGCGGCAGGGTACGGAGCCGGGCCCGCGCGTCGTCGTCCGGCAGCGGGTGGGCCGTGCCGTTGTGCCAGCGCCCGCCGATCCGCACCCGGACCCGGGGATCGGCCTGGATGTTCCGGACGTACTGCGACTTCGTCCCGTACTCCGAGACCAGCCAGAACTCCTGCCCCACCTTCCGCCCCCCGACCGGCGTCCGGCGCGGCCGGCCGGAGCTGCGTCCCGTGGTCTCCAGCAGGATCTGCGTCTTCGACCGTCTGGCCAGCGGATTGACGACGTTCCGCTGAAGCGCGGTGACCGCCTTGAACTTCAGCTCCCGAAAGTCCGCCATCGCGTACCCCTCCCGTGGCTCCACGCCTCCGTCCCCGCGAGCCTACGACCCGGCCCCCGCCCCCACGCCGCAGCCGAAACCGGGCGTGGCGCCCCGCTCGCGGGCTCTCGGCGCGACAGGTCGCGGACGGGAGCTCTCAGCTCTGGCCCCGCATCTCGGCCAGGCGCATGGACCGGGTCCGCTGCAGCCACTCCAGGTCGTCCAGGACAGGGTTGCCCGACTGGGTCTCCCGCCGCGCCCCAGGACCCCGGTCGGGAACCAGCTACGTGCGGTCCTCCCCGTGCTGTTGGATGACCGGGAGCTGTCGGCGCGAGCGCGGCGGGAGTTGGAGGGCATCCGGTACGCGATCCGCCTCGCAGAGGCGTGAGAGGAGAAGACCGTGGAGCTCCTGGCCCAGGGAACCCTCGACTGCCTCCGGACAGCACTCGGGGAGGCGGAGACCCAGACGCGTCCGGGCGCCCGCCCGACACCCTGACCGGCCGGGCAGACGGCGCCCAGAGGGACGGCGTCACCCCGGTCGGCCGGTGGCCGTCTCCTCGCGCACCCAGGACAGATAGGCGTCGCTGCCCCGGGTGATCGGGGTGGCGATGATCTCCGGGGTGTCGTAGTCGTGGGCCTGGGAGAGGTGGGCCTCCAGCTCCGGGTAGCGGTCGGCGGTCGTCTTGTACAGGACGCGCCATTCCTGGTCCGCCCGCACCTCGCCCTCCCACCGGTACACGCTGGTGATCGGTCCGTCGATCTGCGCACAGGCCGCCACTCTCGCCTCCACTGCGCTCGCGGCGAGCGCGCGGGCGTTCTCGGCGGTGTCGGTCGTGGTCAGGACGGTCAGGTACTCGGCCACGGGCGGTCTCCTTCGTACGGTGTCCCCGGGACCGTACCCGGCGCCGGAGAGGTTGCTCCCCATGCATGCGGTGGCTCCCGCGGCCGGAGCGCCTGAGCAGGGGCTTCGGCCGCGGGAGTTCGGGTGGTGGGCCGGAGCGGTCAGCCGATCGCGATGTCGTCGACCAGGAAGATGGTCGACAGGTAGGCGTCCTCGGTGCCGGCGATCTCCAGCTTCACCGTCTGGCCCTTGAAGGCGGACAGGTCGATGGTCTTCTGGACGTAGCCGGCACTGGCGTTGGCGTTGGAGTAGGTGGGGCTAGGACCTGTCTTCAAACTGCCGCCTGCCGTGCGGCGCCCGGCACGCACGCTCGCCGCGTTGTCGGGGTCACCCCGATACATCCAGTATCGGAGCGACCCTCCGCCTTGCGATCGCACGCACCGGACACCGCACGGCCCGGCCTCCGGCCGGACGACGGCAGTTCGAAGACAGGTCCTAGGGTGGCCGGATGACCGAACGTGAGTATCTGGCCGAGGGGCGGAGGGTGGGGATCCGCCCCTTCACCCCGGGCGACGCCGAGGAGTTCACCGCCCGCGCACGGGAGAGCCGGGAGCTGCACCGGCCCTGGCTCTTCCCGCCCGAGGACCCCGCCGCGTACACCGCGTACGCGGACCGGCTGACCGGCGACCCGGCCAGGGCGGGCTTCCTCGTCTGCGAGCGCGGCGGCACGGACGGCCGGGCGGACGCGATCGCCGGATTCATCAACATCAACAACATCGTCGCCGGGGCGTTCTGCTGCGGCGCCCTCGGCTACGGGGCCTTCGCCCACGCGGCCGGGCGCGGCCTGCTCGGCGAGGGGCTGCGCCTGGTCCTGGACCACGCCTTCGGCCCGCTCGGACTGCACCGCCTGGAAGCCAACATCCAGCCCGGCAACGCCGGTTCGATCGCGCTGGTCCGGCGGGCCGGCTTCCGGCTCGAAGGCTTCTCGCCGGACTTCCTCTTCATCGACGGCGCCTGGCGCGATCACGAACGGTGGGCCGTCACGGCGGAGATGACCGGCCGATAGGGGTGCGGCGGGGCGGGACCGTGCGGCTCCACCGTCTCCTGGCCGTCCCGCCCGGTGGCCAGGGTCGGTAACGCGTACGTCGTCGACGGCACCGGCACCCCGACCTCCGGCATCGCCACCGTGCCGTCGACGGCTATCCTCCCACCCGCTGACCTGCGCCTTTCCGTCCGCTGCCGTCCTCGCTCCCCGGTCGCATACTGGGGAGAGCGGGGCGGCACGGGCGCGGGCCGTGCGGGGGAGCCGCCGCCCCGGTTGGGCAAGAATTTGCCCGTGGCCGAATATCGCCTGCCCGCGGGGCGTGAAAGCCGTGCTCGCAGGGGTTACGGAGGTCCGGCAGCCGTATACGAATCGTTCTACGAAGCGGAAAACCGCGGCCGAAAGCAGCCGACGCGACCACCTGGACCGGTCGCGCTCGTGTTGACCGCGAGCGGGCACGGGCGGACGCTCGCCATATAGCTGCTGAATACAACTGGTTCGGCCGGCCGCCGTCGCCCGGTACGCCCACGAGAGGGGCGGCACCGTGCGTACGGGCATCCGGGACGGACCGGATCAGGAGGACGCGCATGTGCGGCATAGTCGGCTGGGTCTCCTTCGACCGCGATCTACGGGCGGCCGAGCAGGTCACGGCGGTGGAAGCGATGACGGAGACCATGGCCTGCCGGGGCCCGGACGACCAGGGCGTCTGGAACGCCCCGCACGCCTCGCTCGGCCACCGGCGGCTCGCCATCATCGACCTGCCCGGCGGGCGCCAGCCCATGAGCGCCGGCACCCCCGAGGGCGCGGTCGCGCTCGTCTACTCCGGCGAGGCGTACAACTACACCGAGCTCCGCGAGGAGCTGATCGCACGCGGACACCGGTTCACCACCGACTCGGACACCGAGGTGGTGCTCCGCGGCTACCTGGAGTGGGGGGAGCACCTCGCCGAGCGGCTGAACGGCATGTACGCCTTCGCGATCTGGGACGGCCGCCACGACCGGCTCGTCATGATCCGTGACCGGATGGGCGTCAAGCCCTTCTACTACTGGCCGACGCCCGACGGGGTCCTGTTCGGCTCGGAGCCCAAGGCGATCCTCGCCAACCCGCTGGCCCGTCCCCGGGTGACCCTCGACGGGCTGCGGGAACTCTTCACCATGGTCAAGAACCCCGGCCATGCCGTCTGGGACGGCATGTACGAGGTGCAACCCGGCACGGTCGTCACCGTGGACCACTCCGGACTGCGCACCCGTGTCTACTGGCGGCTGGAGACCCGTCCGCACACCGACGACCAGGACACCACGGTCGCCACCGTCCGCGCGCTCCTCGACGACATCGTCCGCCGCCAGCTGGTCTCCGACGTCCCCCGGTGCGTCCTGCTCTCCGGCGGGCTCGACTCCTCGACGGTCACCGCGCTCGCCGCCCGGCAGCTCGCCGAGACCGGCGAGAAGGTCCGCACCTTCGCCGTCGACTTCGTCGGCCGCACCGAGAACTTCGTCGCCGACGAACTGCGCACCACCCCCGACACCCCGTTCGTCCACGACGTGGCCCGGCAGTCCGGCACCCTCCACCAGGACATCGTGCTCGACCCCGGCACCCTCGCCGACCCGGGGGTACGGGCCAGGATGATCCGGGCCCGCGATCTGCCGATGGGCCTCGGCGACATGGACTCCTCGCTCTACCTGCTCTTCCGGGCCATCCGCGAGCACTCCACCGTCGCCCTGTCCGGCGAGTCCGCCGACGAGGTCTTCGGCGGCTACCTCCAGTTCTTCGACGAGAAGGCCCGCACCGCCGACACCTTCCCCTGGCTGGTGCGGATGGCCGAACACTTCGGCGACGACGCCGATGTGCTCCGCCCCGACCTCGGCGAGGCCCTGGACCTCGGCGGATACATCCAGGACAGCTACCGCACCGCCGTCGCCGACATCGAACGGCTCGACGGCGAGAGCGACTTCGAGTACCGGATGCGCCGGATCTGCCACCTCCACCTCACCCGCTTCGTCCGCGTCCTGCTCGACCGCAAGGACCGCGCGAGCATGGCGGTCGGCCTGGAGGTCCGGGTGCCGTTCTGCGACCACCGGCTCGTCGAGTACGTCTACAACGCGCCCTGGGCGCTCAAGTCGTTCGACGGCCGGGAGAAGAGCCTGCTGCGCGAGGCCGCAGCCGACGTACTGCCCCGCTCGGTGTACGACCGGGTCAAGAGCCCCTACCCCTCCACCCAGGACCCCGAGTACGCCGTCGCCCTCCAGGAACACGCCCGCGCACTCCTCGCCGACCCGGACCACCGCGTCTTCGAACTCGTCGACCGCGACCGGCTCCGCAGGGCCGCCGAGCGCCAGGCCCCGCAGATCACCGCCGCCTCCCGGCGCGGCCTGGAACGCGCCCTGGACCTGGCCGCCTGGATGGAGCTCTACGACCCCGAACTGGTCCTGGACGAACCGGCCGGACCCTCCCCGGCCGGAGACGGCCGGCCGGAGTCCTCGGGCACCTCCTCGTAGGCGAGCCACTGGGCGAAGGCGTGCAGCCCGCGCGCCCGCCCGGTGGCGGGCGCCCAGCCCGCCGGGAGCGGAGCCGCCACCGGGCGGCGCCACCCGGGCCGGGCGCCCGCCACCGGCCGCACCGGTACGGGCCGCACCGCGTCGTGCACGGCCTGCGCCAACTCCGCCGCCGTGCACGGCTTCTCCGGCACGACCGCGAAATCCCGCCCCCGGGGCCGGGTGCGCAGCACCACCGCGATCGCGTCGGCGAGGTCGGTCACGTACACCGGCCACACCTCCGCGTCCGGGTCGCCCTCGGCCACCACCGGGCGGCTGCGCAGCGCGTCCCACACCATCCGGCCGATGGGGGAGCGGCGCGAACAGCCGGGACCGTACACCTCGCCCACGTGCAGCGTGTACGGGACCTGCTCGTCCGGCGGACGGACCGTGACCCGGGGCTCGGGGGAGCCCAGCGCGGTCAGGTCGATCACCGAGGCGGACCGCTCCGACAGATCGGCCAGCCTGCGCGCGAGGTGCTCCCCGAGCGGGTTCGCGGCCCCGTGCCAGACGGGACCGCCCGGCCGCCGACGGGGCGGGCGCCGGCCGTCGGCGGCCTCCCGCCCGGCCTCGAGCGCCCGGTGCGCCACCTCGGCCAGGGGTGCGCGACGGTGCGCGAGGTGCTCCTCCGTGCTGTTGTTGCTGATGCCGCCGGTGCCGATCGTCGCCACCGACTCCGCGTACGCCGCCGACGCCCCGGGCGGGACGTCGAGCCCGGCGCGGACCGCCTCGAACCCCATGGCCAGGGCGGTCAGCCAGGTCCCCCGCACATCCGGTCCGGGCGCCCCGGCACCCGGCGGGCGCAGCAGCGTGCCGGGCAGCCCGGCCCCGCGCAGGTACTGCTCGGTGTCCAGATGCAGCCACCGCTCGGGGCCGGGCCCCGCGACCCGCACCGCGCACTGCGCCACCGAGTGCTTGAAGAACGGCACCACCGACAGGCCGGTCAGCGTCCGGCCCTCCTGGCCGGGCAGGTCGCCGGGGACGAAGCAGACCGAGCGGCGCGGGCCCCGGAAGGCGTTCCCGGAGATCGAGCCGCGGTCCTCGTGCTCGGCGAGATTGGGCACCGCGACATAGCGGGGCACGCCCCGGGCGGTGAGGTAGCGGTGCATCAGGATGTCGTCCGGCCAGCCGCCGAGCCGCTGCCGCCCGTACGCCACGAATCCCTCGGCGACCCGGCGGGGCAGCACGATCGCCACGCACGGGAAGTACTCGTTGACCGCCCCGACCCAGCGGGCGCCCGCCATCGTCCCCATCCGGACCGCCGCCCCGTTGCGCGAGTCCCAGAGCGCGAACAGGGCCAGCGCCGCGTCCGGCAGCTCCTCGACGGCGGACCGCACCCGGTCCAGGAAGGTTTCGGACAACACCATGTCGTCCTGGACCACCAATTGATGGGTGGCCCCCTCCTCGATCGAGGACCAGGCGGCGAGCGCGGTGCGCAGCACCGACGGGGTGCCGGTGGGATCGGGGTCCATGACGACCCGGAAGAGGCCGCCGTCCACGCTCAGGGCCAGTTCCTCGGCCGCCGCGCGGCGTCTGGGGTGGGTCATGACCACCGCGCTGAGCCGTGGGCGTGCCATAGGTCCTCCCTGGGTCCGAACCGGCCCGGCCCGCACCGGACACCCCGCGGGGACCGGATCCGCCAGCCGGATTCGGACAGTACGGGCGGCGCGGACGGCCCGCAAGAGTGCCGAAACGGCCCTCTGGCAGAGGGACGACGAGCCCGGGAATGCTGGGGCCGGTATGCGCCGGAGCCCGGGGCCCGAGCGCCGCGTACCCCATCCCCCCCGACGCAGAAAGAGGCTTCCCATGCCCGCGTTACCCCCTCCGCAGCGGACCGACGGCGACGAGTCCGTCCACTCCCGCCTCGGCAAGCTCCGCGACGCCCGGATCGTCGTGACCGGTGGCGGCGGACTCGTCGGCAGCAGGCTGGTCCGCCTGCTGCACGGCGCCGGGGCCGTCGTCACCGCCCTGGACCGGATGGACGCCTACCCCGGCACCGGCCACGAGACCTTCGGCACCGCCCGCAGCGGCGCCCGGCTCGTCGTCGGGGACGTCCGGGACGCCGACACCGTCGGAGCCCTGCTGAAGGACGCCGACTTCGTGGTCCACGCGGCCGCCTACGCCGACGTCGCGGCCTGCACCCGCCGCCCCGACATCGCCTTCCGCGCCAACGTCGAGGGCACCCAGGTCGTCCTGGAGCAGGCCGCCCGCTTCCCCGTCCGGCGCCTGGTCCTCGTCTCCTCCGCGTCGGTGTACGGCAACGGCGACCCGGACATCGAGGGGCCGCAGGTCTTCCACGAGGACATGCCGCTCAGCCCGGTCTCCGTCTACGCCAACGGCAAGCTCTGGGCGGAGCACCAGACCCGGCTGATGCTCGGGGCCGGTGGCGGCACCGAGTACGCGGTGGTCCGCTACTTCTCCGTCTACGGCGACCCCCAGATACCCAAGCCGGGCAGCCACTCCTGGATGGTGCCCTGGCTCTCGCTCCAGGCCCGCCTCGGCCGCCCCATGCGGCTCAACGGCGGTGGGAACCAGGTCCGCGACCTGGTCCACGTCGACGACATCGCCGAGGCCACCGCGCTCGCCCTGATCGAGGAGCAGATGGCCGAGCGGACCGTGAACGTCGGCACCGGCCGCCCCACCTCGGTCCGCGAGGTCGCCGACCTGATCGCCCCGTACTTCCCCGGCGCCCGGCGGATCGTCACCCCGCGCCCCGAGGGCGACCCGCTCGGCGGCTACGCCGACACCACGCGCTCCCGTGAACTCCTGCGCTGGCAGGCCCGGATCGGCGTCGAGGAGGGCGTCGACCGGTACGTGCGCTGGCTGCTGGCGACTCCGGACGCCACGCCACGCTGGCTGACCGAGGAGTACGGGGAGGCGGACCGGGCGTGACACGCTGCGCACCGACGGCCCCCACGGGGCGCACCGGCGGCGACGGAGGCGACACGCACACCATGGGCTACACCGGTTCCCACATCTGGTCACTGCGTCAGCGGGTCGGCTCCCGCAAGCTGCTGGTGCCCGGCGCACAGGTGCTGCTGATCGACGGGGCGGGGCGCGGTCTGTTCCAGCAGCGCGCGGACACCGGGGTCTGGGAGCTGCCGGCCGGCGCCTGCGAGGAGGACGGCGACTTCGCCGACGCCGCCGTCCGTGAACTCGCCGAGGAGACCGGTCTGCGGGTGGCGAGGGAGGACCTGGAGGCGTTCGGGACCCTCTCCGACCCCCGGGTGCACACCCTGACCTACCCCAACGGGGACGTGACGCACTGCTTCGCGCTCTGCTTCACCGCCCGGCGCTGGTCGGGGGAGTTGGCCCCCGGCGCCGACGAGGTGCGCCGGGCCGTCTTCCGGCCGCTCGACGCCCCGCCCCGACCCCTGCACCCGCCCACGGAAGTGGTGCTGTCCATGTACGAGACCTACCGTGCGGAAGGAAGGTTCCAGGCCCGGTGAACGCCACGGATCCGATACGTGCCGAGGTGCCCTGCCGGGCCTGCCTGTCCGGTGAGGACCTGGACTGGCTCGGCGAGGGCCGCTCGGTGAGCCTCGCCCTCGCCCTGCCGACGACCGTGGAGGTGCGGCCCGGCCCCGCGCCCGACGACGGGCCCGCGGACGGCTGGCAGCGGGAGGTGTGGACGTTCCTGCGTGGTCGGCTGGCCGGGCTCGCCCCACGCCCGCCCGCGGTGACCGTGCGCAGCCAGGCGCCCGCGGCGAGCGGACTGTCCTCGTCCACGGCGCGGATCGTGGCCCTGTTCCGGGCGTACGCGGACCACGCCGTGCCCGGCGAGCGGGTCCCGGACGCCACGGTCACCCGGTGGGCGTACGAGTTCGAGTTCGCCGTCTTCAACGGGGGCGGCATGGACCACCTCGCGGTCGTCGAGGGCGGCGCGCTCCTCATCGACGGCCGGGAGGAGGGGCTCCCCGCCGTACGGGACCGCCTCGACCTCCCGGAGGAGTGGCGGGTGCTCGTCGTGGACTCCGGCACCCGCAAGGACACCCGCCACCACATCCGGGACGTCCGGGCGCAGCTCGCCGCGGGCGACCCCGCGCTGGCCGCCTACCGGGCCGCCGCCGACGCGGCGTCGGGCCGGGTGTGGGCGGCGCTGCGGGGCCGGGACCTGGCGGCGCTCGGGGACGCCATGTCCGACGCCCACGCGGCCATGCGCGACCACCAGCGGATGTCGACACCGCTCCTGGAGGAGCTGCGGGCCCTCGCACTCGGCTCCGCCGGCCTGCCGCTGAAGCTCAGCGGGGCCGGCGGGGGCGGTGCGCTGGTCGGCGTCTGCCGGGCGGACGCGCTGGAGGAGACGGCCGCCCGGCTGACGGCGGCGCTGCGCACCGCGCACCCGGGGGCCCGGGTGGTGCCCGCCGCGGCGGCTCCGGGTGTGCGGCGGGCCCCGGAGCCGGTGGCGGCGGGAGGTCAGATGAAGGGGTCGTAGTCCTCCGGGAGCGGGGGCTCGCCGGTTCCGTCGGCGATGCGGTCCAGCTCCAGGTTGGAGCGGTGCCGTGCGCAGTGGAACCGGCAGTCCCGGCTCGGGTCGACGATGCCCCGGCGGTCCGCGTCCCGCCAGATGTCGGCGAGGTCGTCGGTGACCGCGTCCCCGATCCTCGCGAGCGGGTTGCCCCGGTGGTAGGAGCACACGTACACCCCGGACGGGGTGATCAGCGTGCGGAGTTCGGCGACCCGGCAGCGGTCGTACGCCTTGGGCTGGACGGGGCCGACGTGGCCGCGCAGCGAGGTGAGGGTGGAGGAGTTGACGAGCTGGAAGCGGTCGCTCTCCAGCCGGGCGGCCTCGGCGAGCTGGCGGTCCACGGACTCCAGCATCTCGCCGGGGACCTGCACGATGTGGTGGTCGTCGTCGAACATGGCCTTGGTCTCGAAGTAGTCGCAGCCGATGTCGTGGGCGAGTTCGGCCGCCAGCCCCACCTCGTGGTGGTTGGTCACGGTCGGCCCGCCCGGTTCCTGACGCGACATCACCAGGAAGGAGTAGCCGAGGGCGCCCTTCTTCTCGGCGGCCAGAAGCCGCATGTTCCCGATCACCTTGTCGAAGACGCTGCGGCCCTTGCGGTCGGGCCGGAACAGTCCGTACGTCTCGGCGGTGCCCGCGTCGACGGAGACTCGGACCCAGCTCGCGTACCGGGCGAGCTCGGCGAGGTTCTGCCGGATCATCGTGCCGTTGGTGACGACCCCGATGGCCAGGCCCGCCTCGCCGAGGATGCGTAAGACCTTGCGGGTGCCGCGGTGGGCGAGCGGTTCCCCGCCGCCTATGAGGACCACCGCGCGCACGGACAGGTCGACCAGTTCCTCGGCGAGCGAGGCGAGCCGCTCGGGGGTGAACCGGCCCTGGTTGAGGAGCTTTCCGCTGATGCACTCGGGGCAGGCCAGGTCGCAGAACGTGGTGGGGTCGAGGTCCACGACGAGCGGTGCGGCCGACGGCTCGCCCGAGGCGGCCCCGACGACCCGGGGCCAGTCGGTGGGCTGGTACAGCTTGGAGACGAGATCGAGGCGGTCGTGCGTCACAGGGTTCTCCTCTGCGGGGTGTACGGGTGTCGTCGCGGGGCGCACCGGTCCCGGCAGGGCCTCGGGGGTGTCCGGCGGACGCGTGCGACGTCCGCACCCGCCCGCCGGCCCCCTCGCTCAGCCCTTGACCGCTCCGGTGGCGAGCCCCGCGGCGATCTTGCGCTGGACGACCAGGAAGAAGACCACGACGGGCAGCGCGGTGAGCGTGGCGCCCGCCATCAGCCCGCCGTAGTCGGTGCCGAAACTGGTCTGGAAGGAGACCAGCCAGATACTGACGGTCTGTTTCTCCGGGGTGGACAGCAGCACGTAGACGAGGACGTACTCGTTCCACGCCTGCACCATCGCAAAGACGGAGGTGGCGACGAGCCCGGGGGCGAGCAGCGGCAGGACGACCCGGACGAACGCCCCGAGCCGGCCGCAGCCGTCGACCATCGCCGCCTCCTCCAGCTCCGCCGGGATCGCGACGATGAAGCCGTGCAGCATCCACACAGTGAACGGCAGGGTGAAGACGAGGTAGACGAGGATCACCCCGCCCAGGCTGTCGGTGAGACCGGCGTCGTTGAGCAGCAGGTAGACGGGGATGATCAGGGCGGCGAGCGGGATCATCTGGACGGTGAGGATCACCAGGACGAACGCCTTGCGCCCGGCGAACCGGAATCGGGCGAGGGCGAACGCGGCGAGGGTGCCGACCAGCAGCGAGACCAGGACGGTGCCCAGACCGATGACGGCGCTGGAGCGGACGTTGGCCCAGAAGTTGTCCGTACCCATGGCGCGGGCGAAGTTGTCGAGCGTGGGGTGGCTCGGCCAGAACTCGGGCGGCACACCGAGGATCTCGCTCGCGGGCCGGAACGCGGTGAGCACCATCCAGTAGACGGGGAAACCGAGGACGGCGGCGGTGAGCAGGCCGAGCAGGTCGTGGCGGAGGCGGTGGCGCCGCACCCCGGCCGTCCGCCGCCCGGTGCGTGCCCGGCTCATTCGACCTCCCCCAGCCGCAGCATCTGCCGCAGGTACACGACCGCGCCCACGAGCAGCAGCACGACGGTGACCAGGGCGATGGCGGCCCCGGCGCTGTAGCGGTTGACGGCGAACGACTCGATGAAGGAGTAGACGCCGAGGAGGTAGTACTCCCGCTCCGGCTGCCCGCCGCGCATCAGCCAGATCTGGTTGAAGACCCCGAAGTCCCAGATCGCCATCAGGGTGGTGACCATCACGAAGAGGGGCTTGATCGACGGGAAGGTGACGAACCGGAAGAGCTGGCCGGGCCGGGCGCCGTCGATCAGCGCGGCCTCCTCCAGCTCCGCCGGGATCCGGGTGAGCGCCGCGTGCAGGCTGACCGCGGCGAACGGCAGCGCCCCCCAGACGACCACCGCGACGATCACGGCGAAGCCCTGCCACGGGTCGGTGAACCAGTTGTGCCGGGAGAGATCGACACCGGGCAGCGTCGACAGCAGCCAGTTGACCACCCCGTAGTCCGTGTCGAAGAGCCAGCGGAAGACGGCCGCGGCCACCATCACCGGCATCGCCCACACGGCGACCAGCACCCCCGCCAGGACCGCCCGCACCCAGGTCGACGTACGCCGCATCAGCAGCGCGACGAACAGGCCGAGCACCATCGTGAGGGTGACGCAGACGACGGTGAACAGGGCGGTGCGGGCCACCACCGTCCAGAAGAACCCGTCGCCGAGGATCGTCCGGAACTGGCCGAGACCGGCCCACGGCGGCGACTGGCCGCTGAACAGCTCCTTGCGGGTCATGTCCTGGAAGGCCAGGGCCACCATGTCCGCGAGCGGATAGGCCAGCACCACCAGCAGGGACAGGAACGCCGGAGCGATCAGCAGATAGGGCAGGGGGCGGCGCCGCCCGCGGCCGGGCGGGTCAGCGCTCATTGATCACCGCGTCGATCCTGCGGTCCGCCTCGCGCGTCGCGTCCTGGACGGACGCCTTCCCGGTGGCGATGCGCTCCAGCGTCTCGGGCAGGATGTTGGACTTCTCCACCGCGGTCCAGCCGGGCGCGAGCGGGGTGACCCAGCCGCGCGTGGCCGCCTGGGCGGCCGGGCCGTTGACACCCCCGGCGGCCACGTCGGCGAGCTGCACGGTGTTGTTCGGGAGCGTGTTGGCGGCGATCAGCTTCCGCTGCGACTCGCTGTCGGTGAAGAGCCGGATCCATTCGGCGGCCAGCTCCTGGTTCTTCGACTTCGCGGGAACCGCCAGCGTGGATCCCCCGAGGAACGGCGGGAGCAGCTTCCCGGACGGGCCGGGGAAGGCGAAGGTGGCGAACTTGCCCTTGAGCGCCGGATCGCCCCCGGAACGGGCGTCGGCGGCGGCCTCGGCCTCCCAGGTGTTCCCGTAGAAGACCCCGACCTTGCCCTGCCCGACCACGGCCGGCTCGTCGCCGTTGTCCTTCGCCCGGTCGCCGACGTAGTAGTCGTCCATCAGCTTCTTCCAGGTGGTGAGCCCGGCGACGGACTTCGGCGAGGAGAGCGCCCCCTGCCAGCGGCCGTCCTTCTGCACCGCCATCTCGCCGCCCGCGTCCTTCACGAAGGCCATCGCCGCCGACCAGTACCGGCCGGGCAGGTAGAGCGCCGAGAAACGCGGGTCGTCGGCCCCGTACTTCGCCTTCAGCCGGTCCAGGTCGGAGATCAGCTCCGGGTAGGTGCGCGGGGCGCGGGTGATCCCGCTCGCCTTGAAGTAGTCGGTGCGGTAGACCCCGACACGCGCCCCCGCGTAGTACGGCACGCAGTACGTCTTCCCGTCGAGGCGACAGGCGTCGGCGAGCGCGGGCAGCCACTGCCCGGACCGCTCGAACGACTTCGGGTCCAGCTCCGCGAACGCCCCGTTGACCAGGTAGTTGGTGGTCTCGCTGTTCCCCATCTCCACCACGTCCGGAGCGTTTCGCCCGGCGAGGACGGCGTCGAGCTTCTGGTTCTTCGTCGTCCACTGCTGGTACTGGACGGCGACCTTCACGCCCGGGTGCTTCTCCGTGAACCGCCGGTTGGCGTCGGCGACCATCTCCGGCCAGCTCTCCTTGGCGTCCACGGTCAGCCACACCGTCAGATCACCACCGCCCCCCGACCCTCCCGAGGAGTCGCCCCCGCCCGAGGAACAGCCCGTCAGCGCCAACAGCAGCAAAGCACCCAGGATCCCGGATCGGCGGGGCAGGCGCGGTGTCATGAGTTCCTCCGTGCGGGATTCGTGGGGGACGTACGGGACTGCTGCGACGGTCTTCATCACTACCCCGGCGACCGGGACTCCCCGCCATAGCACGGAGTTTCGGCCGGAAGACAACGATGCGCCCCGGGCCGAGGACGGGGCGCTCCCCGGCTGTGCTGCGCCGATGCCGGATCCCACCCCGGCGGCGACAGCCGTACTCCGGCCACGCTGACGCGAATGGCACGTTCGGTAGCCGGACGGCTCTTGACGGTGACGGCGCACTGCCCGCAGTTTGGCCCCTGCGGCACCCCACGACCCCGATCGAAGGGCTTGTACGTGACCGAGCAGAGCACCACCGCGTCCACCGACCCCGCCTCCCGCGGGGCCACCGCTCCCGCCGGCTCCGAACGTCCCGTACGGGTCAACGCCTGGAACGGGTGGGACCCCCTGCGCCATGTGATCGTCGGCCGCGCGGAAGGCACCGTGGTGCAGGCCCCCGAGCACGCGGTACGCCGCGACTACCCCGACGACGGCTTCCCGCTCGGCACCTACGGCCCCATGCCGGCGGACATGGTGGCCGAGGCCGACCAGCAGCTCGACGACTTCGCCGAGATGCTGCGAAGGCGCGGCATCCGCGTGGACCGCCCCACCCCGGTCGACTTCACCCAGCGGGTCTCCACGCCGGAGTGGGAGCACGACTCCATGTTCGGCTGCATGCCGCCCAGGGACCTGCTGCTCACCGTCGGCAACGAGGTCCTCGAAGCGACCATGTCGTACCGCAGCCGCTGGTTCGAGTACCTCTGCTACCGGCCGCTGCTCCAGGAACTCTTCGACGCCGACGACCGGATGCGCTGGGAGGCGGCGCCCAAACCCCGGCTCACGGACGCCTCGTACAAGACCGGGTTCTGGGACACGTACAACGAGCTGCCCACCGAGGTGCAGCTGGCCCGGGTCCGCGACTACGACCTGGTGCTCACCGAGGCGGAACCGCTCTTCGACGCCGCGGACGTGGCCCGGTTCGGCAAGGACCTCTTCGTCCAGCTGTCGTTCGTCACCAACCGCAGCGGCTACGACTGGCTGCGCCGCCACTTCCCCGACCACCGGGTGCACGCGGTGACCTCGACCAACACCCATCCGCTACACATCGACGCGACCTGGGTGCCGCTGCGGCCCGGTCTGGTGCTGCACTGCGGGGAGCGGCTGGCGGACGCCGAGCTGATGGAGTTCTTCAAGCTGAACGACTGGGAGATCGTGGAGGCGGTGCAGCCCGCCAGCTGGGACCACCCGCCGAAGCTGTCGTTCTGCAGCCCCTGGCTCGCCGGGAACATGCTGAACCTCGACGAGAACACCCTGTGCGTGGAGGAGAAGGAGGTGCGCCTCGCCGAGCAGCTCTCCTCCTACGGCTTCGAGATCGTGCCCGTGCCGTTCCGGGCGGTCGGCCCGTTCGGCGGCGGGCTGCACTGCGCGACCGTCGACATCGAACGGGACGGCTCCCTCCAGGACTACTTCCCGCGCCGGTACGGCCGGTTCTAGGGATGGCGACGGCGGGCGGGGGCGGGACCGGGGCGGTCGTTCTCGACTTCTACGGGACGCTGGTGCGGATGGCCGAGCCCCTGCCGCCGGACCACCGCGCGATCTTCGCCCGCCGGGGCCTGACCGACCAGGGCGAACGCTGGGGCGACCAGTGGTCGGTGGGCCCCGCCGAGGGCGAGGAGCATCTGGCGCACTCGGCCGACGAGACCGCGTACGTCACCTGGGAGCGGGACCGGCTGCGGCGGCGGGCCCGGGGCTGCGGAGTGCCGGAGGAAGAGCTGGACGGTCTGGTCGCCGAGCTGGACGCGGCGATGAAGGCGGTCCGGCTCGCGCTCTACCCGGACGTCCCCGGCGTTCTCACCCGGCTGCGGGAGCGCGGGCTGCTGGTCGGGATCTGCTCCAACTGGTTCTGGAACCTGGAGGAGTGTCTCGCCGGGGCCGGCATCGACGGCCTGGTGGACGTGGTGGTGGGCTCCGCGCGGACGGGCGCCCGCAAGCCGCATCCGCTGATCTACCGCACCGTGGCCGAGCGGTGCGGGCTGCCGCCGGGACGGGTGCTGTTCGTCGGCGACATGTGGACGCCCGATGTGCTCGGCCCGCTGGCGGTGGGGATGCGCGCGGTCCATCTGCACCGGCCCGACCGGGCGGTACGGGAGGCCGCGCCGCCCCTGCCCGAAGGGGCGGCGCGGATCACGTCACTGTCCGGCCTCATCCCGCTGCTGGACCCCGGTGGCGCAGCCGGTCCAGGAGGTTGCGGGTGACGCGCACGACGGCGGGGTCCTGCTCGTGCCCGCAGACCACGGGCCAGTCCGTGGTGCCCGCGGTGAAGACGGTGCCGCCCGCGGTGTAGAGGCCCATGGTGGCGGCGCGCGGGCTGCGGACGGACGGCTCGCGCACCGGAACGTTCCAGTGCCCCGGTTTGCCGTCATGGAAATTCTCGTGCACCGGATCGAGGACGTATATCCCGAGAATGAGAAAGGATTCCGGAGTTCCGTCCTCGCCGGTGACGCGGGCGATTCCGTCCGTGTCGCGGAAGAACGCCGCCCCGTCGCATTCGTATCCGATGAGCGGTGTTCCGGCCCCCAGCCGGTCCGGTGTTCCGCCGCCGGACGCGTCGCGCAGGCCGGTGCCTTCGTAGAGCCAGTGACCGGCGTGCTGCACGGTGTATCCGACGCGCGGGCGGTCGCCCGGCCATTCGGTGGCCGGCCACATTCCGCCGTTGCGGAAACTCACCCCGGTCAAGGTGTTCTCCGGGCGGCCGACCCCGTCCGGTGCGGGCACCCACCACTGGTCGGTGGCCGGAAGATGCGGATATTCCTCGCCGACATGGTGATCGGTGTCGGAGACGAAAGCGGTGTTCCCGTCCGCCGGACGCACCCGCCACCAGCAGGTGTTGGCGCTGAGAAAGGCGATGTTCCCGCCGCTCCGGACGAACCGCTCGGCGTGCTCGCGCATCTCCGCGCTCCAGTACTCGTCGTGGCCGACGCTGAGCAGGAGGTCGTAGGAGTCGAGCAGGGCGGGGTCCTCGTGCAGGTCGAGGTCGGTGCAGTACTCGACCGGGTAGCCGTTCCGCTCCAGCCAGCCGATGAACGGAGCGTCCCAGTAGGCGAGGTCGATCACACCCCCCGGGCGATGGAAGCCGACCTTGTGACCTCGGGGTTCGCCGTCGCCACCGGCCCGGTGCACCGGATGGTCGTACAGGCTGGCGCCCCGGTCCGCCCCCGGCAGGTCGGCACGGTTGTAGGCGTGCCGGGTGAAGGTCGACTTCTTGTAGAGGATGCGGGAGCGGCCGGCGGGGACCCGGGGGCGTACGACGAAGAACTCCTGGGCGGGCCCCTCCAGCCCGGCGAGGTCCAGAAGCGGTGGATTCTCCGGGCGGCCCGGTCCGCATGCGACGAACTCGACCACATGGATTCCCGGCTCCCAGTCCCCGGGAACGGGAAGGGTGAGCGGCGGCCAGCCCCAGTCGTCGGCGGGCGAGGCGAGCCCGGGCAATCCGTCGGGATGGGCGGGCGGCTCGTGCCGGGTACCGGGAAACTCCCCGGATTCCCCGACGGGAAAGAGTTCGCTGCCGAGCCGGTAGAAACGGAGACGGAATCGGGGGGCGTCGGTGGAGAGATGGAACGTCATTTCCTCGCCGACGGTGACGCTTTCACGGCCGAGATATCCCTCAATCATGCCGGTCATGCTAGGCAGCCGCCCCGGACCCGACAACGCCACCGCCAACAGGCCACCCGATCCGCTGTTTTCGGCCACGCACGGCGGGGCGGGACTTTCCGCCCGCTCTTCTGGGTAGGGCGGAATCCGGAAATGACACAGCCGTCGATCGACCGCTGAGGGGCTCGCATGGGTGAAGAATTCCGCGGTGAATTCCGTGTACGGGAACTGGTGCTGGGTATCGAGGGGCTGGCGCTGCTGCGCAACGCCGTGGACGGTGACGAGGCCTTCCTGCGCGAACGGGTGGCCGACATACGCCGCTTCGCCGTCGACGAGGAGCGGCTTCCGGACGGCGGCGCCCGGGTCAGCGAACTGGACGCGGCGGCCGGGTACGCCTCGTGGTCGACGGTCTACGACTCGCTGCCCAGCTCGTACATCGAGGTGGAGGAGCCGGTCGTCGCCGCGATCCTCGACGGCCTCGCACCGGGCACGGCGCTCGACGCCGCCTGCGGCACCGGCCGCCAGACCCGGACCCTGGCCGCGCGCGGCCACCGCGTCATCGGCGTCGACCAGTCGCGGCACATGATCGCCAAGGCCCGTGAACACACCCCGGACGCCGAGTACCGGGTGGGCCGCCTGGAGCGGCTGCCGGTCGACGACGACTCCGTCGACCTCGCCGTCTGCTCGCTGGCGATGACCCATCTCCCGGACCTCGCCCCCGCCGTGGCGGAACTGGCCCGGGTGGTCCGGCCGGGCGGCCGGATCGTCGTCACGGACCTGCACCCCTTCGTGATCGCGCTCCAGGGCCAGTGCCTCTTCGTGCACGGCGCCGAGGAACTGGCCTTCGTCCGCAACCACGTCCACCTGCCGAGCCACTACCTGGACGCCTTCGGCCGGGCCGGGCTGCGGGTGCGCGGCTGCCGCGAACCCCTCTTCAACGGGAGCCTGGCGCCCGGCGGTTACGAGGAGTTCATCGCGGACGCGGCCCGCGCCGCCTGGGACGGCCTCCCGATCGTCGTCGTCTGGGACGTCGAGGTCCCCGCAAGCTGAGGAGAACCCATGCCCCTGGACCTGGTACGCCACGCGCAGCGGCCCGAGCTGTGGGACCGCATCCCCGAGCGGTTCGCCGGAGTGGTGCCCGAGTACAACCTGCACGGCGACATCAACGGCGACTACTGGAACCGGCTGTTCGAGGACTTCCCGGAGTTCCAGTTCCTCCTGTACGACGACGAGCACGAGGAGATCGCCGGCGTCGGCCGCTCACTGCCCCGCACCTGGGACGGCACCGAGGCGGACCTCGGCCCCGGACTCGACGACTCGATCGCCCGCGCCTTCGCCGACCGCGACGCCGGCCGCGCCCCGGACGCGCTCGTCGCGCTCGGCATCGAGGTCGCCCAGGACCACCAGGGGCGCGGCCTGTCCAAGGTGCTGCTCGACGCGATGACGGACACCGCCCGGCGGGCCGGACTCGGGACCGTCCTGGTGCCCGTCCGCCCCACCTGGAAGGACCGCTACCCCCTGGTACCGATCGAACGGTACGCGGCGTGGACCCGCGACGACGGAACCCCGTTCGACCCCTGGATCCGAACCCAGACCGGCGCCGGCGGCACCCTCGCGGGAGCCTCCGCGCACTCCTCCCGGATCACGGGCACGGTCGCCGAATGGGAGAGCTGGACGGGCCTCCCACTCCCGGAGACCGGCGAATACACCTTCCCCGGTGGCCTCGCTCCCCTCCACGTCGACCGGGAACGTGACGTGGCCGCGTACTGGGAGCCGGGGGTGTGGATCGCGCACACGGTTCGGTAGACGGGGGTGAGGTCAGAGGGAGCATCCCCGCACGCGCGGGGAACACCTCCTTCAGGCCGCACAGAACGACGTCGGCCAGGGACCACCCCCGCACGCGCGGGGAACACTCTTCGTGACCTGCGAGTTTATCGAGCGAGGGAGCTGTCCTGATCCAACTTCGTTGAATCCGTCATCCGGGGCATAAGCGTCATAATCCCTCTCTTGCGGTGTCTGGCCGTCGGTCGCCCAACATCATTGCCCCGCCCAAGGTTTCACGAGAAGTGGCCTGCGTCCCCGGCCTACGGCCGAACCCTCGACGGCGGAATCGGGCTTCGCGAACTCCCGCAGGGTCGTAACGTATCCCGTTCTCGCCTCGTGAAGCAGTTTGCCTAAAGTTGCGGACCATGGGATGGAATGAGTGGGACGAGGCGGAGTATCTCGACTGTCTGCGGTCCGAGCGGCGCGGGTACGCGTGGGTGATGAGGCGTCATGGCGGGATGACGCGGGAGCAGGCCGAGGCGGCCGCTCTGGCCTGGTACCCGTACGAGGACCCTGGTGCTCCGTACCGCGGGCTCGTTTTCCATGACGAGGCGTGGCATTGGGCGATGCTCGCGATTCATGGTGACCGGTACGCGGTCGAGCGCCCCGACCTGGGTAGCCCGTCGTCCGAGTACCTGGCCCTTGAGTGAGTGTCGCGCCAGGAGTGTGTTCCGCCGGACCGGAAGGGGGCCGGGCGCCCGGAGAACGGGGGTGGACGCGGTTGCGGGCGGTGTTTCGTGGACGCCGGGGCGGTGTGGTCGCCGCCCCGGGGTTCCGGACCGGCCGGGGCCGATTCGGCGTCGAGGTTCATGCCTTGCCGTGCTCTCCGTAGCGGTGGGCCCAGGGCAGGGCCTCTTCCAGTGAGGCCGATACACCGAGCAGAAGGTCCTCGCGCCCCCAGCCGGCCGTCAGTGAGACCCCGAGGGGCAGGCCCTGCGAACTCCAGCTCAGCGGAAGGCTGATGGCCGGGAAGCCGGTGGCGTTCGCCAGTACGGTGTTGCCCGTGAACGCGGTCATCGCGGCCAGTTCCGCCGCCGGGTCCGCGTCGTTGCGGAGTCGGCCGATGGGCGTCGGCGGGTTCGTCACCGTCGGAGTGATCACTACGTCCGCGTCGGCGTGGTCGAGCGCCCAGGCGCGGGCGCGGGCCTGGACGGTGCCGATCGAGGCGGCCAGCTCGCCCGAGGTGAACTCCTGCGAACGGGAACGGAGATGGCGGACGATCGGCCGCAGGGACGATGCGTCGAGCGCCATGGTCCTCGACCCGACGAGTGCCGCGAACATCATCTGGAACCCCTCGGTCAGTTCGGGGTCCGGTGCCTGGTCCCGGGCGAAGACCTCGTGTCCGAGCCCGGCCAGTGTGCGGGCGGTGAGCTCCGCGGCCGCGGCGACCTCGGGATCCACGGGGCCGCCGGAGACCGAGCCCTGGGCGAGTGCGATCCGGAGCCGTGGCACGGGCGCGTCGCATGCGCGCTCGTAGCTGTCGCACCGAGGTGGATGCACGGTGCCGGCCCCGGTGCGGCCGGTCAGTGCGTCCAGGAACGCCGCGGTGTCGCGGACCGTTCGGGCGATCGGCCCCCGTACGGAGAGGCCCATTCCGTCGTTGCCCGCCGGGCCCGCGGTGACAAGTCCCCGGCTGGGCTTGAGCCCGACCACACCGCAGGCGCTCGCGGGTGAACGTATCGAACCGGCGGTGTCACTGCCCTGCGCGATCGGGACCAGCCGGGCGCCGACGGCGGCCGCCGCGCCTCCGCTGCTGCCCGCCGCGCTGCGGCTGAGGTCGAACGGGCTGCGCGCCGGGGCGGACACCTCGGGTTCGGTGTAGCAGGCGGCTCCGAACTCGGGGACCGTGGTCTTGCCGAGGCTGATCAGCCCGGCGCCGGTCATGACGTCGACGATCTCGTCGTCGTGCTCGGGGATCCAGTCGCGGAACAGTGTGGACCCCAGCGTGGTGCGTACGCCCGCGGTGGCCTCCAGGTCCTTGATCGCGGTGGGTACGCCGAACAGGCGCGGCAGCACGGCGTGATCCGTCGACCGCAGGACACGTTCGGCCTCGGCCGCGGCGGTACGGGCCCGGTCGGCCGACACGGTGGTGAACGCCCCCACCCGGTCGCCGTCGCCGTCGCCGATCCGGGCCAGCAGGTGCTCCACGACGTCGGTGGGACTCGTCTCGCCGCATGCGTAGGCGGCGGCCAGTTCCAGGGCCGTGAGGTCGTGCAACTCCGTCATCCGCACTCCCGTTGAAGTTTCGTTACGCGTATCGATATGGTGCGGGCATGGTGACCGAAAAGGCAAGGACTCCGAAGAACGGCCGTCCCCGGGCGGTGGCGCTCGACGCGATCCTGGACGCGGCGACCGAACTCTCCGACGACGAGGGGCTCGACGCCGTGAGCTTCCGCGCGCTGGCCGACCGGCTGGGCGTGTCGCCCATGGCGATCCACCGCACGACGGGAGGCGTCGACGCGCTCCAGCACGCGCTGGTGTCCCGCATCGTCGGCGAGGCGACCCGGGCGGTGGAGTGGCCGGAGGACTGGCGCGGCACCGTCCGGGTCTTCGCGAACGCGCTCCACGATCTGCTCATGCGGCACCCCGTGATCCTTGAGGCCCATCGCCGGGCCCCGCTGGTCGGGCCGGGCGCCGACGAGACCGCGTTCCGGGTCGTGGCGGCGCTGCGCGGCGCGGGGCTCGACGAGGAGGCCGCCGCGTACGCGTACGGCACCGTGCACGACTTCGTCACCGGCCATGTGGCGATCCGCCTGGGCCGCGGCGATCTGGAACTGCACCACCTCCCGCCGGAACGCCGGGACGCGTCGGTGTTCGCGGACCACCACGACTACGACCGCCGGTTCTCCTTCGGCCTCGACGTCGTCATCGGCGGAATCGCCGCGGCTGCCGAGGCTCCCGTGACCCCCGAGGAGCGGCGATGACTCCCTCCCGGGCGGACCTGCCGCGGGTCGAGCTGCCCGAGACGCATCATCTGACGGTCCCGGGCGGGCGCCGCATCGCGTACTGCTCCTACGGCGACCCGGCCGCGCCGCCCGTGATCGTGCTCCATGGAAGCCCCGGCAGCCGCTACGAGGGCCTCGCCCTGCGGCAGGCGGCGACGGAGGCGGGCCTGCGCCTGGTCTTCCCGGACCGTCCGGGGTACGGCGAGACCGACCCGGTGCCCGGCTGCGGCTTCCACCGCTGGAACGACGATTTCGTGGCCCTGCTCGACCACCTCGGCCACGAGCGGGCCGTACTCGTGGCGATCTCGGGCGGCGGCGGGTACGCGCTCTCGGCGGCCCAGCGGCTTCCCGGGCGGGTGACGAGGCTGATCCTCGCCTGTGCCGCCGTTCCCGGAGCTCCCCGCGAGGCGTACGCGCACCGGATCCCGCTGGTCAAACTGGTGAACATGGTCGCCGTCCGGGCTCCGGCGGTCGCCCGGCGGATGCTTGCGGGGAAAGGCGTCTTCAAGAAGGCGAGGAACGAGCCGAACCTCGATGCCTGGCCCCGCTCCGACCGGCTGATCATGGCCGACCCCGCCTACCGGGCGCTGTCCGAGGCGGACACGTCCGAGGGGCAGCGCCAGGGCGCGGACGCGGCCGTCGCCGACCTCGCCGGCTACTCCCGCCCGCTGCCGGACCCGCTGCGCTCGGTCTCGGTGCCGACCCTCTTCCTCCATGGCGAGGCGGACGGCAACGTCCCCGTGGAAGTGGCGCGCTGGGCGCACGCGCAGATCCCGGGGGCCGAACTGCGCACCGTCCCCGACGGCGGTCACCTGTTCCTGCTCGCGGACCCGGGGCCGCTCCTGCGGGAACTGGCCTGAGCGGTACCGGCGGCCGCGCGGGTCCGGGCGGGGGCGGTCGCGGACGCCGCGAGGAAGCCGGGGCGGACGGTCGATCGGCTCAAGGCTTGGCGAGCGCCGCGTCGCGTCGCGTCGCGTCGCGTCGCGTCGCCTCCGGGGGTGTGCCCATATTCCGCCGGGCACACCCCCGTCCGTACCCGCTGGTCACAGCCGAGCCCGGCCTGATCCGGACGAAGGACGCTAACCCACCGACTCGCCCGCGCGGACGCCCGCCCAGGCCAGGGCGGTCATCGCGCGGGCCTCGTCCGGGCCCGCCTCGGGGCGGCGTTCGGGCGGGAGGCCGGCCGGGCCTGCGGTGGCGACGGCGGAGTGCCGCAGCCGGTCCAGCGCGTCCGGGGGGACGCCGTCGGGCAGCGGCCCCAGGCTTCGGGCGGCGCGGGCCGCCTGCCGCCCGAGGAGCAGGCAGTGGATCCACAGCTCCTCGGCGAAGGCGTCGCCGAAGGTCCGGGCCACCTCCGTCGCGAGGTCCTTCGGCATCCGTGGGGCCCGTACGGCTTCCTCGGTGAGGCCGGTCGCGGGGAGCGCGTCGCGCCAGCGGTGGTGGCCGCGTCCGCCGTCGGCGCCGTTCTCCTGCCCGACGAGCCGGACGTACCCCTCGCCGTACCGCATGTACGGGATCCAGCCCGGCTCCTCCAGGACCCGCCCCCGGTCCAGCAGCGGTGCGGCGTCGGCGGCGGAGGTGGGGCAGACGGCGAGCCGGATGCCCTGCGCGGCGTGGTCGTTGATGCTCGTCGTGCCGATGTGCTCGACGACGTTCGGCACGGCGAGCAGGCTCATCCGGCCGCGCCCCCGGAAGAAGGCGGAGAGCAGTTCGTCGTCGTGGCGCTCGGCGCTGTCGCGGGCGTACGCGCGGAACGCGGCGGCGCTTTCGACCGGCAGGCAGAGGGCGAGGGACGGCGTGAACTCGTCCGGCACGGCCCGTACCCAGGAGGCGCCCGCGAGGGCGGCGAGCCGGGCGGTGGCGCCGTTGCGGGCGTGCCAGTTGGTGTAGAAGACCAGGGCCTCGTCGGGGAACCGGGCGGCGGACCGGCCCACGATCTCCAGCAGTTCGGCCGGGGCGTCGACATCGTCCTGCACGACCAGGTGGTGACCGGCCCCCGGGGCCACCGCCGCCCAGGCGACCAGGGCGGTCCGCAGGGCGGAGGGCGGCCCCTGCGGGTCCGGGTCGAGGGCGAGGCCGTCGAGTCGGAGCCGGGCGGCGAGATCCCGGGCCTGGGCGAGGCGGACGGGGTGGGTCATGACGGCCGAACTCACGTGGGGCTGGGGCACGCTGCGCTCCTCGTCAGGGGTGGTCGCCGGTCATGGTCGCAGAGCGGGGCCGGGCGGACCCGGGTGTGCCAGGAGTTTGGCCGGATCGGGGGCGGTGGCGGCCTAGGGGAGACGGCAGTAGCCGACCAGAGCGGACAAATAAGCGCCAAAGGGGACTGTTCTGTTCGAATCCTAGGACTCCTTTGACACCCTCAAAGTTTCGCGTATACCTTCCATGCCCAGTTGGGTTTCCTCAGTGGACGCTCGATGTGGACGAAGGGGCTGTTCCCATGCATGCGGAACCCACAGGACAGTACGGTCGGATCGGGCGGCGCGGAGTGCTCCGCGCGGCGGGAGCGGGTGCCGGTGTGCTCGCCTTCTCGGCGATCCTCTCGGCCTGTGCGCCGCAGCGGCCCGAGGGCGGGGAACCGGCCGACGGAACCGCGGCCCAGGGCTCCGACGCCCCGATCCGCACACTGACCCTGGCGCTGCCGTCGTCCCTTTCCACCCTGGACGTCAGCCGCGAGTCCGGCATCCTCAACTACGTCGTGGCCTGCCTGGCCCAGGAGTCGCTGCTCTCGGTCGGGCCCACCGGCAAGCTCGGCCCCGGTCTCGCCGAGAGCTGGAAGCAGCCCGACGCCACCACGTACGTCTACACCCTGCGCCGCGACGCCAAGTTCTCCGACGGCACCCCGGTCACCACCGACGACGTGCTCGCCTCCATCGACGCCGCCCGGGACACCGGCAGCGGACTGGCCTACGCCTGGGCCGACGTCGCCTCCGTCCGGGCGACCGGCGCCCGCGAGATCACCGTACGGCTGAAGCACCCCGACGCGGCCTTCGCCTGGACGCCGACCCCCGGCACCCTGCTGATCAGCAGCAAGGCGTTCCTCACCCGGAACAAGGGCAAGGTGGGCACGCCGAAGACGCTGCTGCTGGGGTCGGGACCGTACCGGGTGACGTCCTTCGCCGCCGACGACCACGTGGCCCTGGAGCGCAACGACCACTGGTGGGGCGACCGCCCCTCGGTGCGCACGCTGAAGCTGTCGTTCGTCCCCGACGCCGGGACCCGGCTCGTCGCCATGAAGTCCGGTTCCGTCGACGGCGCGCTGAGCCTCCCGTCCGACGAGGCGCGCAGCTGGGAGCGGGAGGCCCGGGTCACCTACACCGGCGACCGCTCCGTGGTGGCCCTCGCCTTCGACACCGCGCGGGCGCCCTTCGACGACGTGCACGTGCGCAGGGCGTTCGCCCACGCGGCCGACCGGGCCGGGATGACCAAGGGCATCCTGCACGGCAAGGCAGAGGTGGCCTCCACCCTCGTCTCGCCCGACATGTGGGGCGACCTGCTCACCGCCGACGCGGTCGGCACCGCCTACGACAAGCTCCCCGCCTGGGACTTCGACCTCGACCTGGCCCGGGCGGAACTCGCGAAGTCCGCCCACAAGGACGGCTTCACCGTCGACCTCACGTACCCGAGCAGCGGACCCCAGCTGGGCAAGGCGGCCCTGGCGCTGGCGGCCTCGCTGAAGGAGCTCGGCATCACGCTGAACGTCAAGGAGACCACGCTGGAGCAGTGGATCGCCGACCTGGTGCCCGGCAAGAAGCCCCTCCAGTTCCTCTGGTACTACCCCGTCACCGGCGACCCGGCGGAGCTGACCAACGCCTACCTGGACAGCGGGGCCACCCCGACCAACCTGCCGCACTACGCCAACAGGACCGTCGACAAGGCCCTGGCCACCGCCCGGAAGACCGTCGACCCGGCCGTGCGCGGCACCCACCTGATGACCGCCGTCACGGCCGCCGCCGCCGATCTGCCCTACCTGCCGCTGTGGTGGGCGCAGACCGCGACGGCCTTCTCCAAGGACCTCGTGTTCGAGGAACCCGGCCCCTTCGCCCTCGTCGGCCCCTGGGCCACCCGGGTCAAGAAGGCGGCCGCCTGAGACCGCGTGCCGGGCGGGAACCCCCTCAATTCCCCCGAGCCCGCCCGGCACGCACCCCTTCGGAACCGCCGGTCCGCCCCCACGCCCGTAGCAGCACGAACGGAACGCCCATGCCCTCCGCCCTCCCGGTACCCGGCACCGCCGGGGAACCGGCCGCCGCCGTCCGCCGCGTCCGTACCGCCATGTCCGAGCAGACCGTGCCGTCGGACAGCCGGATCGGTCCGGACGGACGCGGAGTGGCGGTCACCGTCTACGGGCCCTGGGGCAGCGACGTCCTGATCGCACCGGTCGACGGCCCCGGACTCCCGCTGCCCACCGCCCCGTCCGACCCCGCCGGACGGTCCCGGCACACCCCGCGCTGGCTGCCCGACTCCCGGACGGTCCTGCTGGTCACCGAACCGGTGCGGCCCGGCCCCCCGGTGCTGACCGCCTGGGACACCCGGACCGGCGAACACCGCGAACTCGCCACCGTTCCCGGTGCGGTGGAGGAGCTGTACGTCTCCGACGACGGCACCGAGATCCTGCTGCTGGCCGCCGACGACGGGGCCGAGCGCGACGGGATGAACCTGGGGCTGCCGGTCCGGCTCGGCCCGCCCCCCGTACCGGTCTCCCACCACCCGGACGCCGGACGGCGCCGGCTGCTCCACGCCCCGCTCCGGCCCGCCGACGGATCCGGGCTGCCCGCGCCCGTCGAACTCCGGGACGCCGGGCCCGCCGGGCTGACCGTCTGGAACGCCGCCTGGCGCGGCGGCCGCACCGCCGTGGCCACCGTCTCCGCGGAACCGCTGCCCGCCGGCTACTACCACGCCCGGCTGGCCCGGATCGACCTCGCCGACGGTTCCGCCGTCACCCTCCACGAACCCCTGGGCCAGCTCGCGGCGCCCGCGCTCGCCCGGGACGGACGCCGTGCGGCGGTCGCCGAAGGCATCTCCATCGTCGCGGGCCGCCCGCTCCTCCTCGACCTCGACGACCCCACCGCCACGGCCGTGGGAACCCCCGGTGCCGAGGACGTCACCTGGACGGGATTCCGCCCGGACGACGAGGACCGGCTCCTTACCGCCGGATGGAGCGGCACCGGAAGCCGGATCGCGGAGTTCCGGGCCGGGGCGGTCACCGTGCTCCACGAGGAGCGGGCCGTGCTCGGCGGGGCCGGCGCCCAGCCCGCCCTCAGCCTCAGCGCCGACGGCCGGACCGCCGCGACCGTGCGCGAGGCCCCCGGCGAACCGCCCCGGGCCGTCGTCGCAGCCACCTCCGGCCCCGACGCCTGGACCTGGCGGCCCGTCACCGCCCCGGACCCGGCCGCCGCCCGCCGCGACGCGGGCCACGGCGACCTCGCCCGGCTCCGGACCCGCGACACCGCCTGGACCGCCTCGGACGGCACCCCCGTACACGGCCTGCTGCTCGACGACCCCTCCCCGGAGCCCGGCCCCCGCCCGCTCGCCGTGGTGCTGCACGGCGGCCCGTCCTGGCAGTGGTCCGCCGGATACGCCCCGGCCGACGTACTCGGACTGGCGCCCGCCCTGGCCGCCGCCGGATGGCTGGTGCTCCTGCCCAACCCGCGCGGCAGCAGCGGCTACGGCCTGGACCACGCCCGCGCCGTCGTCGGCGCCTGCGGCGAGGTGGACCTCGACGACGTCCTCACCGGCGTCGCCCACCTGGTCGCCGGGGGCGAGGCACTGCCCGGCCGGTCCGCCGTACTCGGCCACAGCTACGGCGGATTCCTCGCCGCGCTCGCCGCCGCCCGCACCGACGCCTTCCGCGCCGCAGTCGTGGTCTCCGCCCCCACCGACTGGCTGAGCTTCGCCCACACCTCCGTCATCGGCGGCGGGTACGAGGAGACGTACGCCCTCGGCGACGCCCGCACCCCCGAGGGCCGCACCGCCCTCCTCGACCACTCCCCGCTCTTCGCCGAGGGCGGCGGCGCCACCCCCGTCCTCGTCCTGCACGGCGAGCACGACCGGATCACCCCGCCCGGCCAGGCGCACGAGCTGTACCGCGCCCTGGCCCGCCGCGCCGGGGCCCCCGTCGAACTGCACGTCTACCCCGCCGAGGGCCACGAGTTCACCGACCCCGCCCACCTGCTGGACGCCACCGCCCGCGCCGAGCAGTGGCTCGCCCGGCACACCGCCCCCGAGGCGGCGCCCCGCCACGGCACGAAGGACACCCCGTGACCGACACCGGCCTCCCCCCGGCCGCCCCGCCGCCCCCCTGGCACACCCGGCTGCGCGACGCCCTGCCCCTGCGCCACGTCGCGCGGCGGCTCGCGGGCACCGCCGGGCTGCTGCTCGTCCTCTCGCTGGCCGTCTTCGCCCTGCTCCGGTTCGCCCCCGGCGACCCCGCCCGTACCCTCCTCGGCACCCGCAGCGCCACCCCCGAGGCGCTGGCCTCCGTCCGGGCCGCCCACCACCTGGACGAACCGTTCGTCACGCAGTACGCGCGCTGGCTGACCGGCGCGTTCGGCGGCGACCTCGGCACCTCCATCCGTACCGGCGAGAGCGTCGCCGCCGCACTGGGCGAACGGCTGGCACTCACCGGCCAGCTCGTGTGCGCGGGCTTCGCCGTCGCCCTGCTGCTGGGGATCCCGCTGGGCGTGCTGGCCGGGCTGCGCGCCCGGCGGCCCGTCGACCGCGCCGTACAGAGCCTCGGCGTCCTCGCCCTGTCCACCCCGGCCTTCGCCGGCGGCCTGCTCCTCATCTACGTCTTCTCCCTGATGCTGGGCTGGCTGCCCGCGTACGGGCCCGGCACCGGCGGCACCGACCGGCTGCTCCATCTGCTGCTGCCCGGCATCACCCTCGGCCTCGCCGTGACCGCCGTGCTGATCAAGCTCGTCCGGGCCGCCGTCATCCGCGAACTGGCCCGGGAACACGTCACGTTCGCCCTGGCCCGCGGCGTGCCGACCCGCACCGTGCTCGTCCGGTACGTGCTCCGGGGCACCGCCGTGCCGGTCACCACCGGCATCGGACTCGTCCTCGCCTATCTGCTGGCCGGAACCGTGCTGGTCGAGCAGGTCTTCGCGCTGCCGGGGCTCGGACAGCTCCTCGTCCAGTCGGTGACCTTCAAGGACATCCCCGTCGTCCAGGCCGAGGCGCTCCTGCTCGCCGCCCTGATCTGCCTCGCGAACCTCGCCACCGACCTCACCCACCCCCTGGTCGACCCCCGGCTGCGCACCGGCCACCCCCGCCGCGCCCCCGGCCGGACCGCACCGGACGAGCCCGCCGAGGTGACGGCATGACCACCCCCTCCGCCACCGTCGCCACCACGCCCGCGAAGCGGACCGGGCGGCGCCTGTTCGGCCCGCTCACCACCGTCTGCGCCGTGGTCGCCGTCCTCCTGGTCGCCGCCGCCGTCGCCGGACAGTGGCTGTTCCCCGACTGGAACCGGCAGGACCTGCTGGCCACCGGCGCCATGCCCGGCGCCGGACCCCTCCTCGGCACCGACGAACTCGGCCGCGACATCTGGCACATGCTGATCGCCGGAGCGCGCAGCACCCTCGCCGGGGCCGCCCTGGTCGCAGTCGGCTCCATGATCATCGGCAATCTGCTCGGCCTGACCGGCGGCTACTTCGGCGGCCCCGCCGACACCGCCGTACGACGCCTGGCCGACCTGCTGCTGGCCCTGCCCGCCCTGCTCGTCACCATCGTCGTCGCCGGGATCGGCGGCGGCGGGTACGCGCTCGCGGTCGGGGTCCTGATCGTGCTGACCTCGCCCGGGGACATCCGACTGGTCCGGTCGGCCGTCCTGGAGCAGCGCCACCGCCCGTACGTGGAAGCGGCCCGGACCCTCGGCCTGCCCGCCCGGACGATCATGGTGCGGCACATCTGGCCCACCGTGCTCCCGGTCGTCGTGGCCAACACGATGCTCAACTTCGCGGGCGCGATCGTCGCCCTGGCCTCGCTCTCCTTCCTCGGCCTGGGCGTACCGCCCGGGGCCCCGGACTGGGGCCGGATGCTCGCCGAGAACCGCACCCTCCTGTACGACAACCCGGCGGCCGCCCTGGCACCGGCCGTCGCCGTGATCGTCTCCGCGGTCGTGGTGAACCTCCTCGGCGACCGGCTGTTCGAGTACTTCTCCGACCGGAGGCCCTGATGACCGAGGTCCACACCGCCACCGCGCCCCTCCTGGAAGTCACCGGCCTGCGGATCGCCACGACCGGGGCCGCGTCCGGACCCGCCACCGTCCTCGACGGGATCGCCCTGACCGTCGCCGCGGGGGAGTGCGTCGCGGTCGTCGGGGAGTCCGGCAGCGGCAAGTCGCTCGCCGTGCGCGCCGTCGCCGGACTGCTCCCCGAGGGCGTCGCCGTCACCGGCGGCACCGTCCGCCTGGCCGGCCAGGACGCCGGGCGACTGCCCCGCGCCGAACGGCACGCCCTGCGCGGCCGCCGGATCTCCCTGCTCATGCAGGACCCGTTCACCATGCTCCACCCGCAGCTCACCTGCGGACAGCAGATCGCCGACGGGCTCCGCGCCGACCTGCCCGCCCTCGCCGCGGCCCGCGGACGGCGCGCCCGCCGCGCGGCCCTGCGCGCCGAGACGGTACGCCGGCTCGCCGAGGTCGGTCTCGCACCGGACGTCGCCGACCGCTACCCCCACGAACTCTCCGGCGGCATGCGCCAGCGCGTCGCCACCGCCGCCGCCCTCGCCGGCGACCCGGAACTCCTCGTCGCCGACGAACCCACCACCGCCCTGGACGCCGCCAACCAGCGAGCCGTCCTGGAACTCCTGCGCGGCCTGCTGGACCGGCGCGGCATGGGACTGCTGCTCATCACGCACGACCTGTCGGTCGCCTTCGCCACCTGCGACCGGGTCTACGTCCTGTACGCCGGGACCGTCCTGGAGGAGGGCCCGGCGGCCGACCTGCGCCGCGCCCCCCGCCACCCGTACACCGCCGCGCTGCTCGCCGCCGAACCCTCGGCCCACGTACGGCACGAACGGCTGCCCACGGTCCCCGGCTCCGTACCCCCGCCGGGGCGGCGGACCGGCGGCTGCCCCTTCGTCGACCGCTGCCCGCACGCGGCCCCGGAATGCCGCACCACCGCCGTCACGCTCCGGGTGCCGCCCCCGCTCCCGGGCCGCCCGGACAGCGGCGAACGGCGCTCCGCCTGCGTACGGCTGGCCGGGATCGGCGCCGACCTCACCCCGCCGTCCCCCGTACCGGCCGCCCCCGGCACCGCTCCCGCCGTGGACGAGGACGCCGTACCGGCCCTGCGGATACGCGGAGTGCGCCGCACCTTCCGGGACGGCGGCCACCCCGCCGTCCGCGACGTGGACCTGACCGTGCCCGCCGGGCGGATCACCGCACTGGTCGGGGAATCCGGCTCGGGGAAGACCACCCTGGCCCGCATCGCCGTCGGCCTGGAGACCTTCGACGAGGGCCGGGTGGACGTCGGCCCCGTCCCGCTGACCGCCGGACGGCTGCCCACCCGGGCGGAGCGGGCACGGCTCGCCCCGCAGGTGCAGATCGTCTTCCAGGACCCGTTCTCCTCGCTGCCCCCGCTGCGCACCGTCGGAGCCACCCTGGCCGAGGCGCTGACCGCCGCCGGCCGGATCACCGGCGGTTCGGCGGCCGCGCGCCGCGCCCGGCGCACCGAACTCGTCGGCCAGTTGCTCGACCAGGTCGGCCTGGAACGCTCCTACGCCGAACGGCGCCCCGCCGCGCTCTCCGGCGGGGAACGCCAACGGGTCGCCCTGGCCCGCGCGTTCGCCGTCCGGCCCAGGCTGCTGATCTGCGACGAGGCGGTCGCCGCGCTGGACGTGTCCGTCCAGGCCCAACTCCTCAACCTGCTGGCCGACATGCAGCGCACCGAAGGGTTCGCGGTGCTGTTCATCACCCACGACCTGGGGGTGGTGCGCCAGATCGCCGACGAGGTCGCGGTCATGGTCCGGGGCGAGCTGGTCGAACGCGGCACGGTGTCCGAGGTCCTGGACGACCCGCGTCATCCGTGGACCCGCCGGATGCTGGACGCCGTACCGGGCTTGGACCCGTCCGTGTCCCCGTCCTAAACTGACGCCCGCCCAGGCCCGTGCCACCGCACCGACGAGCCGGAGGAGCAGGGGCGCCGCCCACCGGGACCGCCGCCCGGCCGAAGGAGACGTCCGCGATGCCCGTGCCCCAAGGCCCGCCACCCGCCGCCGCACCCGCCCGCACCCCGGCGACGAACCGCCCGGCCACCGGCGACGTGGTCCGCACCGCGCTGTCGGTCAACCTCAACCGCCGCCGTCTCGCCCGGGGCTGGAGCCTGCGCGAGATGTCCGCCGAGACCGGGATCAGCAAGGGGCTGCTCTCCCAGATCGAACGCGGCGAGGCCAACCCGACGCTGGACGTCGTCACCCGCATAGCCGCCGTCCTGCGCACCGACCCCGCCGACCTGCTGCGCGGATCGCTGCGCGAACCGGAGATCCTGCGGGCCGGCGAGATCGACGAGCCCGACGGCGAGAGCGCCGTCAACCTCCTCTTCGCCGCACACGGCCACAGCCGCTTCGAGGTCTACCGCTCCCGCCTCCACCCGCACGCCCAGAGCCAGATCAGCTCGCACGGCACGGGATCCGTGGAGTACGTCATGGTCGTCTCGGGCCGGGTCACCCTCGTCGTCGACGAGGTGCCCTACGACCTCCACGCCGGGGACAGCGCCCGCTTCGACGGCCGGGTCAGCCACTACTACACGACCGAGGACAGCCCGGCCGCCACCCACAGCATCGTCGGCTACCCGCTCGGCTGACACGGGGGCGTCACGGCGCCCCGCGTCGGCCTCCGCGGTGATCCATGTCCGGCGCCAACGGGCGATCATGGGCTGACCCGTTACTCAGAGCAGGTGCCGGTTGGGGGCTTGCGCGGCGTCCGCGTATTCCGGCAGGGCGACGACCATGACGTCGGCTTCTTCGAGGATCTCGGTGCCTTCGGCATCGGTGACGAAGGTGTCGGGTTCGCTCCAGGCGGTGACGACGCGGTGGATGCCGGATTCCTTGATGAGCTGGGCGCAGGGGCGGGGGCGGGATGCCCGCTTGGCGCAGGGTTCGAGGGAGCTGTAGATCGTGGCGGTGGCGAGGCGGGGGTCGGTGGCGGGGAGTTTGGCGAGGGCGCCTTCTTCGGCGTGGTCGTGCGGGTCGTTCTCGCGGGAGTAGCCGCGGGCGAGCTCGGTTCCGTCGGCGGCGACGATGACGGCCCCCACACTGAATGCGGTGACCGAGGGTGGGCAGCAGGTGGCCAGCTCGCAGGCGAGGGCAAGCCAGGCCCGGTCCGTCGCCTCGGCTGTACGGCCGGTGCCGGGTGGACCGGCTTGAAAGGGCGTGCTCATCGGGGCTCCGTCGATGTGTCCTTGGGCGCGTACCTCAGGAGTACCACGTCGTTGATCCGACGGACTTCGAGGAGCCTGAGTCGCGCGGTCGGACCACCGGGGTATCCGGCCGGGCCGAACATGCGTACCGCGTCCGGCTGGCCGACCAGCAGTGGGGCGACGACGAGTTGCAGCTCGTCGGCGAGTCCTGCCTCAAGGAGTTGTGTGTGGATGGTGCCGCCGCCTTCGATCATGAGCCGCTCGACGTCGTACACCTCACCGAGGAGGCCGAGTGAGGTCGGCCAGACGGCCTCGGCAGGGATGCTCCGTACGGTGGCCAGGTTGCCGAGGTTGGCTCGGGCCTTCGTGGCGGCCTCATCCCCGACGGCCAGGACGAGCTTGTCGCCGCCGTGGTGCCAGAACTTCCAGTCCGGGTCGAGATCGCCCGTTCCCGTGAGGGTGACCTTCAACGGGTACTCCGGCTTGCCGGCGGCGACCCGGGACGCCCTGCGCTCGGCAGAGTTGACGAGGAGGCGGGGGTTGTCGGCGCGGAGTGTTCCAGCGCCGACGAGGATGGCGTCGACGTCGGCTCGTACGGAGTCGACCCGGTCGAAGTCGTCCTGGTTGGACAGCAGCAGCCGTGCGTCGCCCGGACGAGTGTCGAGGTGGCCGTCAATCGATACGGCAGCGGACAGCAGGACGTAGGGGCGGGACACGCTATCTCCAGATCTCCAGAAGGTGCGCACGGGTCGGGTCAGGCTGGATGCAGAACGATACGGTCGAGCGCGGACCGGAATTCGGCTACGTCGTCCTCACCGACTGCCGGGGCCAATGCCTGGTCGAGCCGGTCGAGCTGAACGAAGATCCGTGCGGAACCGGTTTCGGCAGCGATTCCCACAGCCTGCCGGCCGATTCGTGCGGCCAGTGTCACGTTGCCGGTACCCGCGTGGGAACGGGCGGCGCGGGCGAGATAGACGCCACGGTCCCGCCGGTATGTGGAAGGAAGCACCGTGAGAGCGGCGTCGAAGCCCGCTGCGGCCCGTTCGTAGTCGCCGAGCGCGGCGAGCGAACGGGCTCTGGCAGTGTTGATGTAGGCCGTGTCGAGCCATGAGCCCCACACACCATCGCTATCCGATCGGCCGAGCATCAGGAGTGCGGTGTCGTACGCCCTGTGTGCTTCGTCTCCTTCGCCGAGCACGGCATGTGCGTGTGCTGCGTGCAGGACGGCGATTACTTCGAGCCGACTGCCGGGCCGGGCCGTGCGTCGGGCGGCGGAGGCGAGCCCGAGGGCATCGGTGGGATGCCCGGTGTCGACCGCGAGCTGAGCCTTGCGGGCGAGTACGTACGCGGTGAGGTTCGTATCGCCTGCGACGTGGGAGGCGTCGAGTGCTTTCGCCGTGTGGCCGTGGGCGGTACGTGTGTCGCCGATGTCCTGGGCGAACCAACCTGCCAGCTCTTCGTAGCGGGTTTCCAGCCCGCGAAGCCTCACGGCGTCGGCGCCCCGTGCTGCCCGGCGTCTGGCAACGAGGTGGGCGAGATGTTGCTGTAACGCGGGCAGCACGTGGCGGGGGCCGATGAGGTTGTCGGTCTGGATCAACGTCCGGCGGAGCAGTGCGAAGTATTCGATGGGCGAGCCCATGTCCGCGAGTTCGGCGATGGTTGCCACTGTTGGGGCTGTGAGGGCCGATGCCGCCAGGCCAGCGATCCCGGAGGCGAGAACGGCACGGCGGGGCATGGGCACGAAGTGGATCCTTCCGAGGATTCGAGCGGGGACGACGACCAAGTTCGCCTCGTCATCCAGTGAGCTTGGCCGACTGGGCACGTACACGGCCAGAGGTGTCCTGTTGCTGGCCCCATGGCCCAGTTCATTGGCCCCATGGGCAGTTGTCTCACCTCTGGACAGGAGAACCGATCCGTTCTGGGGAGCCTGGCACTCTGCCTCGTCCCAGTGACGCACCAATGCGCCTGCGGTGTCGAGCACTCTGTCGAGGACGACGGCTGCCTCCCGTGGGACGGGACGTTCGGCGCGTTCGAAGCGCCCGAGATGAGAGCGGTCGATCAGCGCCTTCCGGGCGAGGACCTGTTGTGACATGCGGCGGGCCTCACGGAACTGGCGAAGTTCGTAACCCCACCGGTGCCACGGGCCAGCACCGGGAGTCAGCTCATTCGGTCGCTGCCCCATGCTTCCCCCACTGCCAATTTCGGGTTGCCCTGTGGATTGATGCCATCGGGAAGGCCGCATCCCGACGGGGCCTGCGGAGCCAGCTCGTGGGGCTCCATCCAGAGGCTCCCGAGCAGGCGCTCGAGCCGCTTTCATCGTCCGTACGAGCTGATCACACGGTATCCGAAGGGTCCACGTGGTGCTCCGGAACCGCGTCGTGAGACGCGAGAGTCAGCGATCCTATCCCGCGCTTCTTTCTCATTTGGGAGGCACATCATGTCCCTGGCGCTCTATCCGCACAGCAGATCTGCGTGGGCTGACCTGCCCAACGCGAGTGGGCTCGGCACGGATTCATGCGCTGGCCTGGGGGAGCCCCGTTCCGGCAGAGGCCCGTGGTGAACGGCAAGCCGCCGCCCGGGGCGGTGGTCGACGGGGTCGACTTCGGCCGTTGGTCCGTCGTGCTGTGCAAGCCGGACGCGGTGGAGCGCGGTCTGGTCGACGCTGTCCTGGAGCGGATTGCCGCGACGGGCGCCACGATCGTGCACCGTGAGCAGATCGTCGCGGGGGCGTGGCAGGCCCACGTCCACTACTGGGACGTCCTGGTGGACCGCGACTGGTTCCCCGGCCGGGACATCCCCGCGTGCCTGGACGCGGAGTACGCGGGGCGGACCGTGGTCGTCGCGCTCGCCCACGGTGCCTCGGGCATTCAGGCCCGGCTGCGGGCCGTGCTGGGCCACTTCGACCCCACCGAGGCCGCGCCGGGCACGATCCGCGGCGACCTCGGCGACGACAGCCTCCGCGCCGCGCTCGCGGAGAGCCGGCTCGTGCGCAACCTCGTCCACACCAGCGACGACGAAGCCGCCGCCCGTCGTGACTTCGGCACCTGGTTCGGCGCCGGCCGCCGTGACCTCCTTGCTCCGGTCCTTCCTGTACAGAGCACGTCCGTCGAAGCCTGACTCCCACCTGGAGACCCTGATGAGCATGCCCATCACCGGTGCCCGGCGCGCCCTGCCGATCCTCACCCCCGACCAGATCGGCGGCCTCAAGCAAGAACTCGCCGACGTCATCGAGTACCGGAAGTCGGGACTCTCGCTGAACTGGATCGTCGGGTGCCCGCTCGACTGCGGCTACTGCGTGCGCCATCTCTTCGACAACTTCGAGATGAAGGTCCCCCGCCGCCTGATGAGCGACGAGGAAGCCGTCCGCCGCCTCGTAGGCCACCCGTACTTCCGCCCGCACCGGACCCCGATCCAGCTGCTGAACCGGGCCACCGACCCGATGCTCCCCGTCGTCAAGCCACATCTCTTCCACGTGCTGCGTCAGCTCGACGACCAGGGGCTGACCAACCACGTCCTGATCATCACCCGCTGGCGCGTTGATCCTGTGGACTGCGCCGTCCTGAACAGCTTCACCCATCTGCGGCTGACCGTCCTGGTCACCCACTCCGGCATCGACAACCCGGCGATCGAACCGGTGGACAGCAACATCGCCGCCGCGTCCCTGCGCACCCTTCACATGCACGCCGAGCGGTACCGTACGGTCCTGTACTGGCGGCCCATCGTGCCCGGCCTCAACGACACCGGCCAACACATCGCCCGTGCCAAGGAGTTGTCCCAGCACGCTCACGCGACCGTCTTCACCGGGTTGTTTTTCCGCAAGGAGATCGCCGCGTATTACGAGGCGCACGGCCTGGAGATGCCGTACGAGGACACCGCCCGGCGCAAGATCATGCCCAAGGCCGCCGAGCGCCGGTTACTGGCCGCCTTCGAGGAGGACACCTCCTGGGGGCCGCTGTTCCGCAAGACCTCGTGCGGTGTCGCCTACGCGCACGGAGAAGCCGACTACAACGGGCACTACGGCATCCGCGAACTGTGCGACATGTGCCCGCCCGAGCAGATCGAGAGGTGCGAGGCCGCGTGGGTCCGTCCGGATCTCGCGGCGGTGACGCGGGAGGCGCGCGGGCTCGGCGCGACCGGCGAGATCGAAGTCAATGACCGGGCCATCGTCGTTGAGGGGTTGGACGAACCGCCGCGCTACTACCTCCAGCACGGCTTCGGCTACCAGTGCCACGACCGAGCCAAGCCCCACCACCACCGCCAGCACGGCCGCGCCGACATCGGCTGGACGGCGGAGAACGGAACACCGACCCCATGAACTTCTCCTCCTGGCCCCCGCTCCTCGTCGTCGACGTCGAGGGCAACGGCACCAACCCGCCCGACCTCGTCGAGATCGCCGCGCTCCCGGTACGCGACGGACATCCCGACACCAGCACGGCGGGTGCCTGGCTGATCAGGCCCGCCCGCCCGGTGACACCGTTCGCGGTACGGGTGCACGGCCTGACCAACCAGGTCCTGGCCGACAAGCCGGGCTGGGAGGAGACCAAAGACGCGGTCCACGCCCTCCTCGGCACGGCGTGGATCGCCGCCCACCACGCGCACGTCGACTATGGGGCCCTGACCGCACACCTCCCGCAGTGGAGGCCGGCCGGGGTCATCGACACCCTCCGGCTGGCCAAGGCCACCTATCCCGACCTGCCGAAGTACGGCTTGGACGCCCTGATCGAGCACACCGCCCCCGACCTGAGCCAGGCCCCCGCCCAGCGCCACCGTGCCACGTACGACGCCTACGCGACCGCGCAACTCCTCATCACCATGGCCGACCACTACGAGACCTGGGACCAGCTTGTGGCCGTCGCCGTACCGCCCGGCCTCCCCGGCGCACCCGAACCCGAACAGGAGTCCACTCTGTGGTAACCACTCACCGCCCCATCCGCATCGGCGTGATGGGTACCCACTCCACCGGTAAAACCCTGCTGTTGCGCCGGATCGAGAGGGAACTGTTCGCCCGGGACATCACCGTCGCGCGCACCGGCCAGCTCGGCCGGCGCGCGGCGCTCGTCCCGCTGCCCAAGATGATGCACCACACCGCGGACTCCACCCGGTGGGTCATCGCCACCGGGATCGCGGACGAAGTCGCCGCCGCCGCACGCCCGGTCGGGGACACCCCTGTACAGGTCGTCCTCGCCGACCGGGCCTGCTGGGACGCGATCGGCTACTTCCGCGCCGCCCAGGAATGGAGCGGCCGGAGCACCCACCGCACCGAACGCGAAGCCCTGCACCAGCTCGCCGCCGCGAACCCCCAGTACGACCTCCTCCTCAGCACCGTCCTCGACCCCCACCTCCCCGTCCGGCGCAAGCACGACTACGACCCCCGGTACCGGCACCTGGTCGACCACCACACCCACGCCCTGCTCCGCGAGGAGAACCTGCCGCACCTGCGAGTCACCAGCGACGAAACCAGCCGGCAGCACGCCATCGACCGAGCAGTCGAACTCTGCCTCACGGAGACGCCGGTATGACCACCCAGCCACCCGGCGGCACCGTCGACATCGCCGGAAAGACCGTCTCCCGCCTCGGCTTCGGCACCATGCGCCTCACCGGCCCCGGCACCTGGGGCGACCCCGACAACCGCGACCGGGCCATCGGCATGCTGCGCAGCGCGGTCGACGCCTTCGGCATCACCCACCTCGACACCGCCGACGCCTACGGCCCCCACACCGTCGAGCACCTGATCAAGGACGCTCTCCACCCCTACCCGGGCAACCTCCTCATCGCGACCAAGGTCGGCTTCGCGAGACCGGCACCAGACGTGTGGGTGCCGCACGGCCACCCTGTCTACCTCCGCGCCTGCGTCGAAGCGAGCCTGCGCCGCCTCGCCGTCGAACGGCTCGATCTGTGCTACCTGCACCGCATCGACCCCGCCGTCCCCCTCGCAGCCCAGCTCGGAACCCTCGCGGAACTGCGCGACGAAGGGAAGATCGGGCACATCGGCCTCTCCAAGGTCACGCACGACGACTTCACACTGGCCCGCAAGCAGATCCCCGTCGCCGCGGTTCAGAACGTACTGAACATCCACGCCCGCTACGACGCGGTCCTGGAGGCGTGCATCCACGCGGAGATCCCCTACGTCGCCTACCGGCCGCTCGACGCGGGAGCCGCACTCCTGGACGGGGACGCGACCGGCCCGCTGTGCTGGCTCCTCGCCCGCGCCCCGAACATCGCCGTCATCCCGGGAACCAGCAAGCCGGAGCACCTGGCCCGCAACGTCAAAGCCATAACCGGGAGCCGAGCATGACGCTCCTCGCGGCTCCGGTTGTCGCTTGGCCACGGCACAGGACTCCGCGCCCGCATAACCGACATGGAGCAGCTCCCGGGCCGGGCTCCTCCGTGAGCTGCCACGCCGGGGTCTTGTCACGCCGCCCCCGGCGCCCGCCTCCCCTTGTGGTTGACCTTCATGGTGTCCATGTCCGTCACCGTGGAGCGCAGCGGGCCGTGGCCGTACCCCTGCCCGTCCAGGTACGTCTCCGCGCGGTCCTCGGCGATGGCGCCCGCCATCTCCTCGCCGTCCTCGGCGTCGGAGACGACCACGTAGCGGAAGCTGAAGTGCTTGAGCACCCGGTCGTAGGCGAGCGTGCCCTCCTCGGTGAACCGCATCGCGCTCAGCCCGTGGTCGTCCACCTCGGCGAGCAGCCGGGCGCGCGCCGTGTCCGTCAGCCCGTCCCAGGTGCCGCGCACGATTACTCGGTAGGTGTGCTGCGTGCTCATCGTCTTCCACTCCGCGTTCCGGTGCGTGTGCCGCGCCGCTCGCGGCGCGGGCGGGGTCGGGGCCAGGGTACGGCGGTACGGGCGCGGCGCATCCGAATTTCCGGGCGCCCCAGGCGGCGGCCGCCTTTGCCGAAGTCTGACAGCGGCGCCCCTGGTCAGGGAATTGCCGAGCGTGTTCCATGGTCATCGGGCGCCCGGACCCGCGGCGGCCCGCGTGAGGGAACGAGGTTGCCTTGGCCACGACCGTACGACGTGCCGTACTGACCCTGCCCGCCGCACCGCTGGGCCCGGAGAATCCGCTGCCCGCGCTGCGGCCGCTCGACGAGACGCACACCATCGACGAACGCGAACGGGCCGCGCTGCCGCGCGACATGGCACGCCAGATCGGCTACCAGCCCCTGACCACCGTGCTGCCGGTGCGCGTCCTCGACGGCTACGGCCGCGAGCGCACCCCCACCGCGATCGACACGATCGTCATCGAGAACGACCGGCTGCGCGCCACCGTGCTGCCCGGCCTCGGCGGCCGGATCCACTCCCTCCACCACAAACCCACCGGCCGGGAACTGCTCTACACCAACCCGGTCCTCCAGCCCGCCGACTTCGCGCTCAACGGCGCCTGGTTCTCCGGCGGCATCGAGTGGAACATCGGCGCCACGGGCCACACCACCCTCTCCTGCGCCCCCGTGCACGCGGCCCGCGTCCCCGCGCCGGACGGCGGCGAGATGGTCCGCCTCTGGGAGTGGGAGCGCCTGCGCGACCTGCCGTTCCAGGTCGACCTGTGGCTCCCGGAGGACTCCGACTTCCTGCACGTCGGTGTCCGCGTCCGCAATCCGCACGAGCACACCGCACCGGTGTACTGGTGGTCCAACATCGCCGTCCCCGAAGGGGACCGCACCCGCGTCCTGGCCCCCGCCGACGAGGCGTGGCACTTCGGGTACGAACGGTCCCTGACCCGGGTGCCGGTCCCGGTCTCCGGCTCCGTGGACCGCACGTACCCGCTGCGTGGCGACTTCCCCGCCGACTACTTCTACGAGGTCCCCGACGGCGCCCGCCGCTGGATAGCCTCGCTGGACGAGCACGGCCACGGGCTCGTCCAGACCTCGACCGACCTGCTGCGCGGCCGGAAGCTGTTCGTCTGGGGCGGCGGGGCGGGCGGCCGCCGCTGGCAGGAGTGGCTCACCGAGCCCGGCACCGTCGGCTACGCCGAGATCCAGGCCGGGCTCGCCCGCACCCAGCTGGAGCACGTACCGCTGGAGCCGGGCGGCGAGTTCAGCTGGCTGGAGTCGTACGGTCCGCTCTCCGCGGACCCGGACACCGTGCACGGCGAGGACTGGGCCGCGGCCCGTGCCGAGGCCGAGGGACGGCTCGCGAAGGCGCTGCCGCGCGCCGATGTCGACGCCGCGTACGCCGCCTGGCGGCGCTGCGCCGACACCGCCCCCGGCGAGACGCTCGCCACCGGTTCCGGCTGGGGCGCGTTGGAGGTCCGGCGCGGCGGGTACGAGCTGCCCGGCACCCCGTTCGCCGAGTCCACCCTCGGCGAACAGCAGCGCCCCTGGCTGGAGTTGCTGGACCGGGGCGCCTTCGCGGAGCCGGACCGCCCGGTCCCGCCCGGGCCCTCCCTGGTCTCCCCGCACTGGCGCGACATGCTGGAGACGGCCCCGGCCGACCCGCTGACCGAATACCACCTGGGCATCGCCCAGTGGCACGCCGGGGACCGCGCCCAGGCGGTGCGGAGCTGGGAGCGCGGGCTGACGGCGGCCCCGTCCCGCTGGCCGCTGCTGCGGTGCCTGGCCGTCGCCGCCGGGGACGGGCGGCAGGGGGAGCGGGCGGCGGACCTGCTGGCCGAGGCGTTCGACGACCTGGGCGCGCGGCGCGACGGCGGCGAGGAGTGGACGGCGGTCGCGGCGGCGCTGGGCCGGGAGGCGATGGAGGCGCTGCTGGCGGCCGGGCGCCCGGCCGCGGCCCGGACCGTGTGGGACGCGCTGCCCCCGGAGGTCCGAGGGCGTGGCCGATTCCGGCTGCTGGAGGCCCGGCTGCTGCTCGCCGAGGGCGACCGGGGTGCCGCCCGGGCCGTCTTCGACGCGGGCTTCGAGGTCGCCGACCTGCGCGAGGGCGCGGAGATCCTGGGCGAGGTGTGGGCCCGGATCACCGACGAGCCGCTGCCGGACGCGTACGACTTCCGGATGCGCCCGAGCGGCTGAGCGCGGAACCCCCGGGCCGGCCGGACCGGCCCGGGGCGGGGGTTCCGCCGCTCCCGCCGGGCTCAGCGGGCCTCGTCGGGCGCCTGGTTGCGGTCGGCGTACTCGAAGACCGAGCCGTCCGGGTGGACGGCGATCAGGTTGCGGCCCACCGGCGTCGGCACCGGCCCGGCGAGGATGCGGGCGCCGACCCGGGTGAGGTCGGCGTACGCCTCGTCGACGTCCTTCACCGCGATCGTCGCCGTCACCTTGCGGAGGATCTCCAGCTCCGACTCCGGGCCGCTCATCAGCAGGAAGCAGCCGATCGCGGCGACCGACACCCCGCCGCGCTCGAAGCGGAGCGCGGGACTGCCGGTGAGCTCCTGGTAGAAGGCCGTGGCGGCCTCCAGGTCGTCGACGCAGATCCGGAGCGTGGTTCCCTGAATGTCCATGCGGCCCAGGGTAGTTGCCGGTGTCATGCGGTGGAACCGGTTCCGGCCCGCTCAGGCCCGGCAGAGCACCTCGCCGTGCGGGACCATGAACCAGGCGTCCTCCCGGGTGCCCCAGGCGCGCCACGCGTCGGCGACCGCCGCCAGTTCCCCGGCGCTCGCGAAGCCGCCGGAGACGGCCCGTTCCGCGTACGCCGAGCCGACCGTGCGGTCCGCCCACAGCCCGCTCCACCAGGCCCGGCTCTCCGGGGTGGCGAAGCACCAGCTCCCGGCGGACGGGGTGATGTCGGTGAAACCGGCCTGCCGGGCCCAGGAGAGCAGCCGGCGGCCCGCGTCCGGCTCGCCGCCGTTGCCCCGGGCGACCCGGCGGTACAGGGCGAGCCAGTCGTCCAGGCCGGGCACCTCGGGGTACCAGCTCATCGCCGCGTAGTCGCTGTCGCGGGCCGCGACGATGCCGCCGGGGCGGCACACACGCCGCATCTCGCGCAGCGCCCGCACCGGGTCGCCCACGTGCTGGAGCACCTGATGGGCGTGGACGACGTCGAAGGAGTCGTCGGGGAAGTCCAGGTCGTGGACGTCGGCGGTCGCGAACTCCACGTTCTCCAGGCCGCGTTCGGCCGCCACCGCGGCCGCCCCGGAGAGCACCTCGGCCGAGGTGTCGACGGCGGTCACCCGGCCCGGGGCGACCAGGGCGGCCAGGTCCGCGGTGATGGTGCCGGGGCCGCAGCCGACGTCCAGGACGGAGAGGCCGGGGGCGAGCCGGTCGATCAGATAGGCCGCCGAGTTCGCGGCGGTGCGCCAGCGGTGCGAGCGCAGCACCGACTCGTGGTGGCCGTGGGTGTAGACGGCGGTCTCCTCGGGCATGGCCGTACGTCCTTCCGGAATGTGGGCGGGCGCGCCCCGGCGTGCGACGGCCGGGGCACGGACGGCGGAACGCCGACCGGTGCGCCCACCGTACGCCGACGTGTCGCATGATGAGATGTGCGTCTTGTTATGTGGACAACCGCCCGTTGCCGGGTCAGAAGGCGGCTGACTACGCTGGGTTCGGCGCTCCGGCCGCCCCCGCACCGCACGAGAGGCAGAAGTGAACGCACCACACCTGGACGTGGCCGTGCCCGAACGGGCCGAGCTCGGCGAGGGCCCGACCTGGGACGCCGCCACCGGCCGGCTGATCTGGGTCGACATCCTCTCCGCGCGCGTCCACACCTACGATCCGGTCGACCACCGCCGTACGGTGCTCGCCACCGAACAGCACGTCGGCGCGGCCAAACCCCGCGCGGGCGGCGGGCTCGTGGTCCATCTGCGCGACGGCATCGGCCTGTACGACCCCGACGGGGCCTTCCGCTGGCTGGTCCGCGACCCGGTGCCGGGCCGGCGGGGCAACGACGCGGCGGTCGCCCCGGACGGATCGCTCTGGGCGGGCACCATGCGGTACGACGGGGCCGAGGGCGGCGGAAACCTCGCCCGGTTCGCGGCCGACGGCACGGTGAGCGAGGTACTGCCCGCCGTGTCCTGCGGCAACGGCATCGGCTGGAGCCCCGACGGGCGGCTGATGTACTTCATCGACACCCCCACGCGCCGGATCGACGTCTTCGACGTCGACGGCCCGCACGCCGTGCGACGCCGCCCGTTCGCCACCGTCGAGGAGGGCGCGGGCTTCCCGGACGGGCTGACCGTCGATGCCGAGGGTGCCGTCTGGGTCGCGCTCTGGGACGGCGCCGCGGTGCGCCGGTACACGCCCGACGGCGCCCTGGACCGGGTCGTCCCGCTGCCGGTGCGCCGCCCGACCGCCTGCGCCTTCGGCGGCGCCGCCCTGCGCGACCTCTACATCTCGACCGCCCGCACCGGGCTCACCGCACCGCACCCGCTCTCCGGCGCGCTGCTGGTGCTGCCCGACGCGGGACGCGGACTGCCCCAGGCGGCCTTCGCGGGCTGACGCCACCGGGCGCGCCCGCCCGATCCCTCGTATAAAGGGCCTGATGTGCGAAGGGCCTGATGTGACGGCGCGGCGGCGAAGGAGGACCGGATGGCGCGGCGGCCGACCGACGACCGCTCCGTGCGCGAGGACCGGGGCCCGGTCCGCTACGGGCCGCCCGCCCCGGACCCCGGCCTGCCCGTCCTGCCCGAACTGGCCGCGGTGCTCGCCTCGGCGGCCGACTCCGGCGCGCCCGAACCGACCGGCGGCGGCGCGCCCCTGCGCGAGGCCGCGACCGCCTACTGGCGGCGGCGCGGACTGCACGGCGGTCCGGAGCATGTCGCCGCCGCCCCGGGCGCCTCGCCGCTGCTGCTCGCGCTGATCGCCGCGCACGGCGGCGACGTGCTCGTACCGCGCCCCTGCCCCGCGAGCTGGATCCCGCAGGCCCGGCTGCTCGGCAGGCCCGCCTACCAGGTGCCGACCCCCGCCGAGTGCGGCGGCGTGCCGGACCCGTACGCGCTCCTGGAGACCGTGCGCAGGGTGCGTGCCGAGGGCGGCAGGCCCCGGCTGCTGCTGGTCTCCGTCGTCGACGACCCGACCGCCACCGTCGCCCCGCCCGAGCTGGTGAGCGAGGCGTGCGAGGCGGCGATCGCGGAGGGGATGCACGTCATCAGCGACGAGACCTGGCGCGACACCCTGCACCGGCCGCGCGACACCGTCCTGCTCAGCCCGGCCGAGATGTTCCCCGACGACGTCACCGTCCTCTGCGACCTGGCGGGTGCCCTGACCCCCGCCGCCTGGCCGGTCGCGGTCGCCCGCTTCCCGGGCACCGCACGGGCCGCGCTGCGCCACGCCCGTACGCTCGACATCCTCACCGCGCTCGGCGCGCACGTCGCCGGACCGGTCGCCCGGGCCGCCGCCCACGCGCTGCGCGAACCGGACGCCGTGACCGATCGGGTCCGCCGGGCCGCCGCGCTCCAGGCCCGGGTCGCCGCCGCCGCCCACCGCGCGGTCCTGGCCTCCGGCGCGCTGGCCAGACCCCCGCAGGCGGGCCGTCACCTCTACGCCGACCTCGGCCCGCTCCGGGCCCGGCTGGCCGAACGCGGCGTCACGGACTCGCTGGAACTGGAGGAGTACCTGACCGAACGGCTCTCCACCCCGACCCCGGGCGGGCACCGGTTCGGCGACGAACTGGGGGCGCTGCGCGTACGGCTGGGCACCGGCCCGCTGCTCGGGACGACGCCGGAACGGCAACGGGAGTCGCTCACCGCTGTGGCGCCCCTCGAATTGCCGCACGTGGCCGAAGCGCTGAGCATTTTCGGGACGGCCCTGGCCGAACTGCGCTGACCATCCGCCGGGCGGTTCCGGGCGAGGAACCGCGAGACGGGAGTCGACCGATGACGGAACGGACCCGGCGCCCCCGCGCCGCGACCACGCTCCCGCGCACCGCCCCGCGCCCGCCCGGCGAGATCCGACACTGGCCCAGGAGCTTCGCCGACCGGCTCACCGCACCCCTCCCTGGGGTCATGGCCATGTCCCGGCTGCTCCGCGAGCGCGCCCTGCGGCCCGACGCCGAGGGACTGCGCGGCATCCCGCACCTCCCGTACGCCCCCGCACCGCTCCCGGCCGTCTCCGCCGGCGGCACCTGCGTCACCTGGGCCGGGCACGCCGGCTGGATCGTCCGCACCGGCGGGCTGACCGTCCTCACCGACCCCGTCTGGTCCCGGCGCATCCTCGGCACGCCCGCCAGGATCACCCCGGTCGGCGTCCGCTGGGAGGACCTGCCGCCGGTGGACGCCGTCGTCATCAGTCACAACCACTACGACCACCTCGACGCCCCCACCCTGCGCCGACTGCCCCGGGACACGCCGCTCCTCGTCCCCGCCGGGCTCGGCCGCTGGTGCCGCAGGCGCCGCTTCACCCACGTCACCGAACTCGACTGGTGGGAGGCGGTCGAACTCGGCGGCGTCCGCTTCGACTTCGTACCGGCCCACCACTGGTCCCGGCGCACCCTCACCGACACCTGCCGCTCGCTCTGGGGCGGCTGGATCATCGGCGCCCCCGGCGGCCGTCGCGTCCACTTCGCCGGGGACACCGGATACGGGCACTGGTTCACCGAGATCGGCCGCCGCCACCCCGGGATCGACCTGACCCTCCTGCCGATCGGGGCGTACGAGCCGCGCTGGTGGCTCGGCGACGTGCACCTGGACCCCGAGGAGGCCGTACTGGCCTACCGGGACCTGGGCGCCCGGGCGATGGCGCCGATGCACTGGGCCACCTTCCTGCTCTCCGCGGAGCCCGTGCTCGAACCGCTGACCCGGCTCCGTACCGCCTGGGAACGGGCCGGCCACCCCCGGGAACTGCTCTGGGACCTGCCGGTCGGCGCCTCGCGGATCCTCGGCCCGGAGCCGTCGCCGGTCAGTGGCCGAACCGGGCCCGCGTCCGCCGCCACACCGCCGGACCGCCGCTGACCAGCAGCGTCAGCCCGACCGCCGCTACCACGCCCTGCCACGGCTCGGGGAAAAGCGAACCGCCCAGGATCCCGATCAACTGGTACGTCGCCGCCCACGCCAGACACGCCGGCACATCGCCACGGGCGAACCTGCGCAGCGGCATCCGGCCCAGCAGGCACGCCAGCATCACCGGTATCCGGCCCGCCGGCACCAGCCGGGACAGCACCAGCACCATCGCACCGTGCTCGTCCAGCTTCCGCTGCGCCTGGGCGAGCCGCTCCGGGGCGGCCCGGTCCCGGATCGTGTTCAGCCAGCGGGACCCGTTCCGCGACCGCACCCCGCGCTGACCGAGCCAGTACAGGCACAGATCACCGACGAACGCCGCCGCCGATGCCACCAGGAAGACGATCAGCAGGGAGAACGGCGACGACTGGTGCAGCGCCACCACCCCGGCCGAACTCACCAGCGCCCCCGTGGGCACCACCGGCACCAGCGCACCCAGCGACACCAGCAGGAACAGCGACGGATAGCCGACCGCCTGCTGCGTCGACTCCGGGGGCAACTGCCCCACGACCTGCGCGATCACCCGGCGGTCTCCGGCCGTATCCGCTCGCCGTGCGCCAGCCGGTGCACCGCCACCTCCGGAACCAGCAGCGCCGACTTCCGGACGAACTCGTCACCCGGCGCGTGGAACTCGTGCGGCCGGACCCCGTCCAGCCCGATCGGCCAGTACGTGCCGTAGTGCACCGGCACCGCCGACCGGGGCGACAGCAGGGCCAGCGCCTGTGCCGCCCGGCCCGCGTCCAGATGGCCGTGGCCCAGGTAGGGACCCCAGCCGCCCACCGGCAGCAGCGCCACGTCCACCGGCCCGACCGCGTCCGCCATCCCGTCGAAGAGCCCGGTGTCGCCCGCGAAGTACGTCCGCGCCTCGCCCTCGACCACGAAACCGAGCGCCGGGGAGCGGTGCCGGCCCATCGGCAGCCGCCGCCCGTCGTGCAGCGCCGGAACCACCCGCACCCGCACCTCGCCGAGCCGGACCGTGTCGCCCGGGACCACCTCGGTGATCCGCAGCTCCAGCGCCGCACCCAGCGACCGCAGCCCCGGCACCGCGCGCACCGCGCCGCGCGGCACCACCAGCCGGCTGCCCGGGGCGAGCCGGGCCATCGACGGCAGGTGCAGATGGTCGGAGTGCAGATGCGAGACGAGCACGGCATCGGCCACCGCCGCCTCCGGACCCGGCAGCTCACCGCGGCGGCGGCGCAGATGGGCGAAGCGCCGCGCGAACAGCGGATCGGTCAGCACCCGCACCCCGGAGTCCTCGATGGTGCAGGTGGCATGACCCCACCAGGTGACTTCCACCGGCACGTGCCGCCTCCTCGCTCCCGGGCCCATCCCGCCGCGTCCTGCTGTCGAGCCTAACGAACCGGGTGGGGGCGCACAGAGGCGTTCCCGGACTGCGCCCCGCACCTCCCCGTGGTCCCGGCACGCGCCTTCTTGCGCCGCCGTGCGAACGGTAGGGTCGCCGACAGGGCTCAGCAGGGGGGACGGCCATGGGGGACAGGACGGACGTACGGGTGGCGGCCATCGCCAGCCTCACGCCGCTGGAGGAGCTCGACGACGATCCGTTCCTCGTGGACACCCGCGGCCAGCACGACATGTGCGCCCGCTGGGCCGCGGACAAGGGGTACGTCGTCACCCGCCAGCTCCGCCTGTACGGGCTGCGCCCGGACCACCACGCCTTATGGGCCGACGTGGAGAGCGGTGAGGTGGAGCTCTTCGTGGCCGCCAGCGACCGCGTCCTCGCCCGCGCGCTCTCCTCGGTGCCGGAGTTCGCCGCCGAGTGCGAGCGGCGCGGGGTGGGACTGGAGATCGCGGGGCTGGACGAGCCCCGCTACACCCCCCGCACCAAGGCGAACGTGCACCGCAGACTCTCCATGCCGACGGCCGGCTACGACGGCTGCTGACCGGACCACCGGCCGCCGTGCCCGGCACCCCGCGGACCCGCTGTGAAAAGCTGGGGGCCCAGGGCCCGGAACGGAGGGGTCCGGACAAGAGGTGGAGCGGCGTGGTCGACGGGCGATGGCGGACGGCCGGCAGCGCCCTGATGCGCGTGGTCCTGGTGTGGGCGGCCTCGACGCTCACGATGCTGGTTCTCGCCGGGATCCTGCCCGATTTCCACCTCCAGTCGGCCGACGGCGACAGCATCACCAAGACCGCGTTCACCGCGGCCTGGGGCGCCGGGGCCTTCGGCCTGCTCTCCGCCCTGGTCTGGCCGGTCCTGGTACGGGCCCTGCTCATCGTGCCCGCGCTCGTCCTCGGCCTGCTCGTCTTCTTCCTCAACGGCTCGCTGCTGCTGCTCGCCCTGCGCCTCATCCCGGACGGGCGCGGCGCCGCCAACCCGGAGACCGCGGTCGTCGTCGCCGCCGTGATGTCCGCCGTCGCCTCCGCCACCTCCACCGCGCTCGCCGTCCGCGACGACAACGCCTACCGGCGCAGGCTCTCCCGGCTGGCCGACCGGCGCCGCCGGCGCAGCGGCGCGGACGGCGGGCGCAGCGGCCCGCCCGGCACGGTCTTCCTCCAGCTCGACGGGGTCGGCCACGACACGCTCGCCCACGCCGCCGACACGGGGCTGATGCCGACCGTCGCCCGCTGGCTGGCCGACAAGGACCAGGGCCACCGGCTCACCCCGTGGCGCACCGACTGGTCCAGCCAGACCGGCGCCAGCCAGCTCGGCATCCTGCACGGCAGCAACCACGACGTCCCCGCCTTCCGCTGGTACGAGAAGGAGACCGGCGACGTCATGGTCTCCAGCCGCCCCGCCAGCGCCCTGGAGCTCCAGCGCCGGGCCGTCGAGCGCACCCGTGACGGCGGGCTGCTCACCCTGGACGGGGCCAGCCGGGGCAACCTCTTCAGCGGCGGCGCCGACCAGCTGGCCCTCGTCCTGTCCATGGCGGCCCGGTTCGGCAAGGGCCGCCGCTCCCGGGCCGGGTATTTCGCGTACTTCTCCGACCCGGCCAACGCCGTACGCACCGCGCTCTCCTTCGCCGCCGAGGTCGGCCGGGAGATCGGCCAGTCGACCCGGGCCCGGATACGGAAGGAGGGCCCCCGGGTCAAGCGCGGCGGCCTGTACCCCTTCATCCGGGCCTTCGCCACCGTGGTCGAACGCGACGTGGTCGTCTCCGCCGTCATCGGGGACATGTTCGCCGGACGCACCGCCGTCTACGCCGACCTGGTCGCCTACGACGAGGTCGCGCACCACTCCGGGCCGCACAGCCGCGACGCGGAGAAGGTGCTCGCCCGGCTGGACCGCTCGCTCGCGCTGATCGCCAAGGTCGCCGAGCACACCCCGCGCACCTACCGGATCGTGCTCCTCTCCGACCACGGGCAGAGCCCCGGGGAGACCTTCGAGGGGGCGTACGGGCTGAGCCTCAAGGAGCTGGTGCGGGCGGGCTGCGGGCTGCCGGTGCCCCGCCGGGCCCAGCGCACCCCCAGCGCGTCCGAGGCACGCGACGCGGTAAGGATCGCCCTGCACCGGCCGGTCGACGAAGGGGTGGCGGAACCTTTCGCCAAGCCGTCCGACCCCGTGGTCCTCGCCTCCGGGAACCTCGGCCTGATCTCCTTCCCCGACATCCGGGGGCGCGCCTCGCGCGAACAGCTCGACCGCGGCCGCCCGGCCCTCCTCGGCACCCTGGCCAACCATCCGGGCATCGGCTTCCTGCTGGTCCGCAGCGAGCGCCACGGATCGGTGGTGCTGGGGCGCGGCGGCACCGAGGTCCCGGTGGCGGAGCTGGTGGACGGCGAGGGGCCGCTGGCCCCGTTCGGCCCCGGCGCGGCGGACGCGGTGCGGCGCACGGACACCTTCCCGCACGTGGCCGACATCATGGTCAACTCGATGTACGACGGCGCCACGGGCCGCGTCCACGCCTTCGAGGAGCAGATCGGCTCGCACGGCGGCCTGGGCGGCGAGCAGTCCCGGCCCTTCCTGCTGTGGCCGGCCGGACTGTCCGCACCGGTCGCGCCGGGGGAGGAGCTGGTCGGCGCCGAGCAGGTGCACCGGGTGCTGCGCCGCTGGCTGCGGGAGTGCTCCGGCCCTCAGGTCCCGCTGGTACCGGGCGAGGAGGACGAGGGGGAGCCCCCGCTCCGGGCGGCCGGCTGACGGGCGGCCGAGGGGCGTTGTCAGTGGTGGACGGCAGGATGGGGGCCATGACGAACTCAGCTGTTGTGCTCGCCGACACCGCCGCCTACGCCGCCGCGGTCGAGGAGGCGACGCGGGCCGCCGCCGCGTACTACGCCACGGGTGAAAGCACCCTCGACGACGACGCCTACGACCGGCTGGTGCGGGGGATCGCCGCCTATGAGGAGGACCACCCGGAGGAGGTGCTCGACGCCTCGCCCACCGGCAAGGTGGCGGGCGGCGCCGCGAGCGGCGACGTCCCGCACACGGTGCCCATGCTCTCCCTGGACAACGTCTTCTCGGCCGAGCAGTTCGTCACGTGGACGGCCTCGCTGGAGCGCCGGATAGGCAGGCCCGTCGCGGCCTGGAGCGTGGAGCCGAAGCTCGACGGGCTGGCCGTCGCGGCGCGCTACCGGGCGGGCCGCCTGGAGCAGCTGATCACCCGCGGCGACGGCACCGCCGGCGAGGACGTGTCGCACGCGATCGGTACGGTGGTCGGCCTGCCCGAGCAGCTCGCCGAGCCGGTGACGATCGAGATGCGCGGCGAGATCCTCATGACCACCGAGCAGTTCGAGCGGGCCAACGCCGTCCGCACCGAGCACGGCGGCGCCCCCTTCGCCAACCCGAGGAACGGCGCCGCCGGCACCCTGCGCGCCAAGGACCGGGCGTACACGGTGGAGACGACGTTCTTCGCCTACGGAGCGCTGCCGCTGCCCGGGTCCGGCGAGCTGACCGACACCCTCGCCGAGCTCCCGCACAGCGAGGTCCTCGCACACGTCGCCCGCCTCGGCGTGCACACCGCCGCGGACACGGACGTCGCGCCGCGCACGGTCGCCACCGTCGAGGAGGTGCAGAGCGGCGTCGAGGAGATCGCCGCCCGGCGCGCCACCCTGCCGTTCGGCATCGACGGCATCGTGATCAAGGCCGACCTCGCCGCCGACCAGCGCGAAGCCGGCTCCGGCACCCGGGCCCCGCGCTGGGCCATCGCGTACAAGCTCCCGGCCGTGGAGAAGGTCACCCGCCTCCTCGACGTCGAGTGGAACGTGGGCCGGACGGGCATCATCGCGCCGCGCGCCGTACTGGAGCCGGTCGAGATCGACGGCTCGACCGTCAGCTACGCCACGCTCCACAACCCCGCCGACATCACCCGCCGTGATCTGCGCCTGGGCGACCGGGTGATGGTCTACAAGGCGGGCGACATCATCCCCCGCATCGAGGCGCCCGTCGCCCATCTGCGGACCGGCGAGGAGAAGCCGATCGAGTTCCCCGGGTCCTGCCCCCAGTGCGGCTCGGAGATAGACACCAGCGAGCAGCGCTGGCGCTGCGTCCGGGGCCGCGCCTGCCGCCTGGTCGCCTCGATCTCGTACGCGGCGGGCCGCGACCAGCTGGACATCGAGGGCCTCGGCACGACCCGGGTCGTCCAGCTCGTCGACGCCGGCCTGGTGACGGACTTCGCCGACCTGTTCACCCTCGACCGCGAGCAACTGCTGGGCCTGGAGCGGATGGGGGAGACCAGCACCGACAACCTGCTCGCCGCCATCGGGGCGGCCCGGACGCAGCCGCTCTCCCGGGTCTTCTGCGCGCTCGGGGTGCGCGGCACGGGGCGCTCCATGTCCCGGCGGATCGCCCGCCACTTCGCGGAGATGGACCGGATCAGGGCGGCCGACGCCGAGGAGCTCCAGCGGGTCGACGGCATCGGCAAGGAGAAGGCCGCCGGGGTCGTCGCCGAGCTTGCGGAGCTGGCCCCGCTGATCGAGAAGCTGAGGGCCGCCGGGGTCAACATGACCGAGCCCGGTGCCACGCCGCCGCCCCCGCCGGGGGAGGAGACCGGGGCGGACGAAGGCGCCGGGGCCGGGGAGGGGCTGCCGCTGGACGGGATGACCGTGGTGGTCACCGGGGCCATGACCGGAGCCCTGGAGAAGCTCTCCCGCAACGAGATGAACGAGCTGATCGAGCGGGCCGGCGGCAAGTCCTCCTCCAGCGTCTCCAAGCGCACCTCGCTCCTGGTCGCCGGGGAGAAGGCCGGCTCCAAGCGCACCAAGGCGGAGGACCTTGGCGTCCGGACGGTCACGCCCGACGAGTTCGCCGGGCTGATCGCCGACTTCCTGCCGCAGCCGGTATGAGCCCGGCCGAGCCCTTGGAATCTGATCGGGAGTGGCTTTCTTTGCCTCCCTATTGCATAGTGAGGGCTCGGCCATGCCTCGCAATCAGCGGGCGCATGAGTGTGTGCGGCCGCGTGGGCGAGCCGGGGGAGGGACGATGCGTTCACTGCACCGCGGACCGCGGCTCGGCCCGTCCGCCCACCGCGACCACCGGGGCGCCACCCGCGGCCTCGCCCTCGATCTCGGCAGCTCCCGCACCCGGGTCTGGGTGCCCGGCCACGGCGTCTTGGCCGACCCGGACGTCCGTGGCGCGACCGACGGCGCGTCCGGTACGGGGGCCGGCCACGGCCGCCCGGTCCGGCGCGGCCGGATCGTCGACCCCGACTCCTGCGGCCGGATGCTCGGCCGGATCGCCGACACGGCCCTGGGCACCGACCGCACCGGCACCGTGATCGTGCTGAGCCACCCCGTCCTCGCCGGCCCCCGGCACCGCGCGGCGGCGCGCGAACTGCTCGCCGCCCTCGGGCCGTCCACCGTGATCGCCCTCGACAGCGCGCGGGCCGCCGCCGCGTCGGCCGGGCCCCGGGACGGCGGCCCGCTGCTCGTCGTCGACATCGGCGCCGGGCTGACCGAGGCCACCCTCCTCGTCGACGACCGGGTCCGCGACGCCCGCCAGGCGGAGACCGGGCTGGGCGATCTCGACCCGGCCGGGCCGCCCACCGCCGTCGTCCACGCCGTTCTGGAGATGGTCCTGGACATGTGGCAGCAGGACCGGCACGGCGCCGTCCTCGGCGCCCTGCGCAAGGGCCCGCTGCTCACCGGCGGCGGCGCCGCCCGCCCCGACATCACCGACCGGATCGCGGCCCGTCTCGGCACCCCGGTCCGCCTCGCCGACGATCCGGCGACCGCCGTCGTCCGGGGCGCCGGGATGGTCCTCAGCTCCGTGCTCCGCCAGGCCGCCACGGTCGCGTTCCCGACCGGCCGAGCAGGGTGACCCCCCTCCCGGGGCCGCCCCCGGGGAACGTGCCCCCGAGGGCACGGCCGGACGCCCCGGCACACCATCGCGCCGCCCGGGCGGCCCGGCTGCTCCTCGCCGCCCTCCTGCTCACCGCGCTCGCCGTCACCGGCGGCGCCCCCTCCGCCACCGGCTCCGTGCTGCCCGCCCGGCCCTCCGCCGGGGTGCCGTCCTCCGCCGCGTACACCCCCGGGGCCCACCGGCCCACCCCGCACAGCGACCGCACCGCCGGCACCGGCGCCGGTACCGCCCAGGACCTCCGCCGTGCCCGTACGGCCGCGGCGGCCGGGCACACGGTCCACCCGCAGACCGGTCCCGCCCCACAGCCCCGGGCCGGCCGCGACCAGGTCCGTACCGCGCACCACCTCCCGCCACCCCCCGGGCACGGCGCCCTGCTGCCCGGCACCCCCGGCAGCCTTCCCCCGCTCCGTCTCCACCAGCCCGCCCCCGCCGCGTCGCCGCGCGCCGCCGGGCGCCCCCGCGTCGCGCTCCCCGGCGTACGGGGACCTCCGAGGACGGCCGTCCCCCGGCCACCGGTCCTGCCACCGGTCCCGTCCCACAGCACCGCCGTTCCGTCCCCGCCGAGGTGAGGGCGGCCGGCGCCCCCTCGGAGGAAACCCATGACTCGCGCCACCACGGTGCGGGCGGTTCTGGCTGCGGCCGTACTGCTCGTCTCCGTGCTCATCACGCTGACCATGTCACCCAGACTCGGCCTCGATCTTCAGGGCGGCACCCGGATGGTGCTCCAGGCCAAGGAATCGGACACCGCGAAGGCGGACCGGGAGAGCACCGACCGCACCCTCGAAGTGCTGCGCCAGCGCATCGACTCCCTCGGCGTGGCCGAACCCACCCTGACCCGTTCCGGCGAGGACCGGATCATCGTCGAGCTCCCGGACGTCCAGGACCCGCGCAAGGCCGCCGAGGTGATCGGCCGTACCGCCCAGCTCAGCTTCCACGCGGTCCGGGGCCCCGGCACCGAGGAGAGCGCCGAGAAGGAGAACGGCACCAAGAACGGCGCCGGGAAGGAGAAGGACGCAGGTGAGGCGAAGGACGCGGGAGAGGCGAAGGACGCCGGGAAGGACAAGAAGGACGGTCCGACCCTCCGCGACGAGCAGGGACGCGCCCTCGACCTGGGCCCCGTCCGGCTCACCGGGGCGGGCGTCAAGGACGCCACCGCCGAGTTCGACGCCCAGCAGGGCGCCGGCTGGACCGTCTCCCTCGACTTCCACAAGCAGGCCGGGCGGGACTGGACCCGGCTGACCGGCGAGGCCGCCTGCTCCCCCGAGGGGGACGAGCGCCGTCGCGTCGCCATCGTCCTCGACCAGCAGATCATCTCCTCGCCGCAGGTCTCCCCCTCGGTCGCCTGCAATGTGGGACTGCCCTCCGGCTCCACCCAGATCACCGGATCGTTCGGCGCGGACGAGGCCCGCGAACTGGCCCTGCTGATCAAGGGCGGCGCCCTGCCGCTGCCGGTCGAGATCGTCGAACAGCGGACCGTCGGCCCGACGCTCGGGGCCGCCGCCATCGACGCCAGCGCCCGCGCCGCCCTCATCGGCGCCGCCGCCACCGCGCTCTTCATCACCATCGTCTACCGGCTCTTCGGCGCACTGGCCGCCGTCGCGCTCGCCGCCTACGGGCTGATCTCCTACGCGGCCCTGGTGGCACTCGGCGTCACCCTCACCCTGCCCGGCCTCGCCGGTTTCGTGCTGGCCATCGGGATGGCGGTCGACGCCAACGTCCTGGTCTTCGAACGGGCCAGGGAGGAGCACGCCCTGCATCCCGGCCGGACCCTGCGCTCCTCGCTGACCGCCGGATTCCGCGGCGCCTGGAGCGCCGTCGCCGACTCCAACGTGACGACGCTGATCGCGGCCGGGCTGCTCTTCTTCCTCGGCTCCGGGCCGGTCAAGGGCTTCGGTGTCACCCTCGCCATCGGTGTGCTCGCCTCGATGTTCTCCGCACTGGTCATCGCCCGTGCGCTCACCGAGATCGCCACCGGCTCCCGGTTCGTCAACGACTACCGGGGCGTCAACGGCATCGGGATCCCCGGCCGGGTCCGCACCTGGCTGACCCGCCGCGACCCCCGGCTGATGAAGTCCCCACGCCGCTGGCTGACGGTCTCCGCCGTCCTGGTGGCGGTCGCCGTCCTCGGCATCGTCGTGCGCGGGGTCAACCTGGGCGTCGAATTCACCGGCGGCCGCCTGGTCGAGTACTCGACCAGCCGGCCCGTCGACGTGGAGCGGGCCCGGACCCTCCTGGCGGGCGCGGGCTTCGGCGACGCCGAGGTCACCACGGCGGGCGCGGGCGACCTCTCCGTCCGCACCGCCGGACTCGACAACGACGAGGAGCACGCCCTGCGCGGCGCCCTCGCGAAGGAGGGCGGCGAGACCACCAAGGTCCGCGACGAGCTCATCGGCCCCAGCCTCGGCGACGAACTGCGGCGCAACGCGCTGATCGCGCTCGGCATCGCCGTGCTGGTGCAGTTGGCCTACCTGGCCGTCCGGTTCCGCTGGACCTTCGCCCTGGGCTCGGTCGCGGCGCTGGTCCATGACGTGATCATCCTGGTCGGGGCCTTCGCCTGGCTCGGCCGGACCGTCGACGGGATCTTCCTGGCCGCGCTCCTCACCGTCATCGGATACTCCGTCAACGACTCGGTGGTGGTCTTCGACCGGGTGCGCGAGATCTGGGCGAAGGCCCGCCGCACGCCGCTGTCCGTCGTCGCGGACCGGGCCGTCGTCCAGACCGTCCCGCGCACGGTCAACACCGGGATGGGCGCGCTCTTCATCCTCGTCGCCCTCGCCGTGCTGGGCGGCGACTCCCTCGCGGACTTCGCGCTGGCCCTGCTCATCGGCATCTGCGTCGGCACCTACTCCTCGGTGCTGACCGCCGTACCGGCCGCCCTGGTCCTGGAACGCAGCAGCAAGGCCCCGCCGCCCGCCCGCAAACGGTCCCCGGGCCGCCGCTCCGGTGCGAAGAAGCCCCAGCGCGACCCGTACGACAACGGGGCACGCGTGTAGCACCGCGCCCCGACGGCCCCGGCTCCCCGGGGCCGTCGGGGCGGCGGACGTCAGGGCATGAGGGCGCGCAGATGGTCGGCGGTGGCCCGGTCGGCGGGCAGGAACGTCTCGATCGCCAGCTCGGCCACCGTCACGTCCATCGGTGTGTTGAACGTCGCGATCGAGCAGACGAAGGAGAGCGTCCGCCCGCCGTGCTCGATCAGCAGGGGCAGCGCGAAGGGCAGCGACGGCACGGGACCGGCGGCGCCGCCCTCCGGTACGGGATAGGCCGCGACCTCCTCGTACAGCGCACGCAGCTCCGCCGACCGCACCAAGGCGATCTGACGCTCCATCTGGCCCAGCAGGTCGGCCCGCCACTCCCGCAGGTTCCGGATCCGCGGGGCGAGCCCCCGAGGGTGCAGTGTCAGCCGCATCGCGTTCACCGGGGGCGTCAGCAGATGCTCGGCCGCCCCCTCCGCCAGCACCGCCATCCCCCGATTGGCCGCCACCACGTCGTAGGTGCCGTCGACGACGATCGCCGGATACGGCTCGTACGCCTCCAGCAGCCGTTCCATCCCCTCGCGCAGCGGGCCGAACGCCGGGTCGTCCAGCGGGGTCTGCGCGTAGTGCGGCGCGTAACCCGCCGCCAGCAGAAGGGCGTTGCGCTCCCTGACCGGAACGTCGAGACGGTCGGCCAGCCGCAGGATCATCTCCTCGCTGGGGCGTGAGCGGCCCGTCTCGATGAACGAGATGTGCCGGGCGGAGGATTCGGCGCGCAGCGCCAGCTCGAGCTGGCTCATCCTGCGCCGCTCGCGCCAACTGCGCAGCAGCGTCCCTACCCCCGTGTCGAGCGCGACAGTCGTCATACCCAGACCGTAACGTCACCGGCACCCCCGGCCGTACCGAACACCGAAGAGGGAGCCGCCCCATGCCCGCCGTACCGCTGTCCCGGCAGGAGATCGAGGACCGGCTGGGCGATCTGCCCGGCTGGTCGCTGGAGGGCGACCGGATCACGCGCGTCTACCGGCTCGGCGACCACGTCGCCGCCGCCGCGTTCGTCCAGCACGTCGCCGCGGTCCAGAACGAGCTCAACCACCACTCCGACCTGACCCTCGGCTACAACACCGTCTCCCTCTCGGTGCACACGCACGACGCGGGCGGCGCGGTCACCGCCCACGACCTGGAGCTGGCCGCACGGGTGGCGGCGATCGCCCCCGCCCACGGCGCGCGGTAGCGCCGCGTCACGCCGCCGGGCCGAAGCGGGGGTGCGCGGCGAGCCAGTCGGTGTAGCTCCCGCTGCGCCGCACCGCCTCGTCGTACGCCGCCCGGGTGTACCCGCTCACCGAGCCCGCCGCCGCACCGGCCGCCGCCGAACGCGGATGCCAGCCGAGCAGATGGCGCCAGCTCAGCGGCGAGCCGGTGATCGGCCGGGTCACCACCCCCGGAGCCGGCGGGAAGGTCGCCCGGCACAGCCCGACCGCCCGCCCCACCTGCACCAGATGGACGACGGACGCGGTGTCCGTCTCGTACACCGAGACGGGGCTGAAACCGGCCCGGGCGCAGGCACTCACGAAGCAGTCGGCGAAGCAGCCCTCGCCCGGCACGTCCGCCCAGCACTCCCGCGCCAGCTCGGCGAGGTCGAGCTCCGCCTCCCCGGCGAGCCGATGGGACTCCGGCAACATCACGAAGACCGGGTCGACGCCGATCACCTGCCAGGTCAGCCGGTCGTGGGCGGGCGGCGGGCTCTCCCCGCACGTCCCGATGAGCGCGAAGTCCAGCCGCCCGTCCACCAGTTGGGTGGCGATCTCCGTGACCGACCAGGAGGTGTACGTCGACACGGGGGCCGCCGGGTGCGAGGCGACCAGCCGGTCCACCAGACCGCCCAGCAGCGGACCGTGCGTTCCGCCGAGCCGGAAGCGCTCCATCGCCCCCCACGCGTTGGCGAGGCGGACGGCCTCCTCCTGCAGCTCGCTGACCGCAGGCAGCACCACCCGGGCCCGCTCCAGCACCAGCTCGCCCAGGATCGTGGGCCGGGCCCCGGTGTGGTCGCGGTCGAAGAGCGGACCACCGAGCGCCTTCTCGATCCGGCGCAACTGCGCGCTGAGCGCGGGCTGGGCAAGCCCGAGCGCCGCGGCGGCCTTGGTCAGGCTGCCGGTGTCGGCTATGGCACGTACGGTTCGCAGATGGCGCAACTCCAGCTCCATAAACGCAAGTTATGGGCCCGGAGGCCTACCGGCAATATGCAGGTGTCCATTGTGTGGGATACGCCCCGGAGTCGGCCGGTGCCGGACGGTCGCGCGCGTACGGAAACGGCTGCTTGCCGGACCGGCAACAAAACTTGCCGTAACCCTGGGGGCGTGGCGACGCTGTTGCCATGAGCCAGCACACCGGACACGGACCGCACGCATCCACCGCGCCCAGCCACCACCACGGCGCCGCCCACGCGGGTCACCACCACGGCCACGGTCACCAGCGGGACGCGGGTGACATCGACTGGGACGTGATGGGGCCGGTACTGGAACTGGAGGCCGAGATCAGCAGGCCCCAGTACGAGCAGGCGGCGCGCTGGATCGCCGGACTCCCCGAGGCGCCGAAGGTGCGCCGGATCCTCGACATCGGCAGCGGCCCCGGGCTGATCACCTGCCTGCTCGCCGAGGTGTTCCCCGACGCGGAGGCCGTCGCCGTCGACGGCACCCCCGCACTCCTGGAGCGCGCCCGGGACCACGCCGAGCGCCTCGGCCTCGGCGACCGGTTCCGCACCCACCACGCCGACCTGGAGGACGGCCTCGACGGACTGGGCGAGGCCGACCTGATCTGGGCCGGGAACTCCCTCCACCACGTCGGCGACCAGCGCGCCGTGCTGGCCGGATTCGCCGGACTGCTGCGCCCCGGCGGCATCGTCGCCCTGGCCGAGGGCGGACTCCAGCCCCGCCGGCTCCCGCGCGACCTCGGTTTCGGCCGCCCCGGACTGGAGGCCAGGCTCGAAGCGATCCATGTGGACCGGTTCGAGGAGATGCGGGCGGCGCTGCCCGGCAGCAGGCGGGAGACCGAGGACTGGAGCGCGCTCCTCGCCGCGGTCGGGCTGACCCCGCAGGGCGTGCGGAGCTTCCTGCTGGACCTTCCGGCACCGCTCGACGACCGGGCCCGCGAGTACGTCACCGTCGAGTTCGCCCGGCGGCGCGAGATGTTCCGGGACGAGCTCCCGGCCGAGGACGCCGCCGCGCTCGACCGGCTGCTCGACCCCGAGGACCCGGCCGGGCTGCGGTTGCGCCCCGATCTCTTCCTGCTCTCCGCGCGCACCGTGCACCTGGGCCGCCGGGGCTGAACGGAGCGCCGAAGGACGACAACGGCCCGCCGCCCGGCCGTGGAGCCGGGCGGCGGGCCGCCGCGTACGGGCGCGGGGATCAGGCGCCGACGTTGAACTCGCCGGGGTTCGGGCCGATGCGCCTGCCCTCGTCCAGCGCGGCGAAGGCGGCCAGGTCGTCCGCGTCCAGCTCGAAGTCGAACACGTCCAGGTTCTCCCTGATCCGGGAGGGCGTCACGGACTTGGGGATCACCACGTTGCCGGTCTGGAGGTGCCAGCGGAGCACCACCTGGGCGGGCGAGCGGTCGTGCTTCCGCGCGACCGCGACGACCGTCGGGACCTCCAGCAGACCCTTGCCCTGGCCCAGCGGCGACCATGCCTCGGTCGCGATGGAGTGCTTCGCGTGGAAGGCCCGGGAGTCGGCCTGCTGGAGCTGGGGGTGGAGCTCGATCTGGTTGACCGCGGGGACCACGTAGGTCTCGCCGATGAGGCGCTCCAGGTGCTCGGGCAGGAAGTTGGAGACGCCGATGGCCCTGGCCCGGCCCTCGGAGCTGATCTTCTCGAGGGCCCGGTAGGTGTCGATGTACGCGTCCTTGGCCGGGACCGGCCAGTGGATCAGGTAGAGGTCGACGTAGTCCAGCCCCAGCCGGTCCAGCGAGGCGTCGAAGGCGCGCAGCGTCGAGTCGTGACCCTGCTCGCTGTTCCAGAGCTTGGTGGTGACGAACAGCTCCTCGCGGGGGACGCCGGAGGCCGCGACGGCCTTGCCCGTGCCCCGCTCGTTCTCGTAGATCGCCGCGGTGTCGATGCTCCGGTACCCGGCCTCGATGGCCGTGGCGACCGCCTTCGCGGCCTCGTCGTCCGGCACCTGCCAGACCCCGAAACCGAGCTGAGGCATCTCGACGCCATTGTTGAGGGTGATGGAGGGGACCTTGCTCACGAGCGGTCGATCCTTACGTCGTCGGTCTGGTTCAACCAACCCAACGATCATCGACCGCCCAGCATTCCCGCCCGCCGGGCCGCCGTCCCGTGCTGCGGGCGCCTCGCGGGTACGTCTCCCCGTCCGTCACTCCCGACCGGGTCCGTCGGCCCGCGGTCGGCGGTCCGGAATCGTCCCTCCGGCGTCATCCGTCCGGGGGATTGACCGTGTGTTGAGGGCACCCCGCCACCTCGGCACTTGGGATTTGGGCCCGCGAGAGGCATTGACAGAAGGCTCCGCAGGGAATCCCATGCTGTATCGGTTAGGAACCTTTCCTAACACCGGATCGGAAGGGACCACTGTGCACCCTGCCACCCCCCGACGCCGTCTGACGGCCGCACTCGCGGGCGTCAGCTGTCTGTTCCTGCCCCTGCTCGGCTCCCACGCGGCGACCGCCGCCGTCGACCCCGCGAAGGCCGCCGCCGACACCCCCGCGGTGCCCTTCGGCAGCCACACCAAGCCCTACGCCGCCGGGACCCTGAAGCCCTCGGGCACGCAGTCGGCGCTCGACCAGGCCGTGATCAAGGCCTACAACGCCTGGAAGGCCGCGTTCGTCAAGAAGAACTGCGGCAACGGCTGGTACGAGGTCATCTCGCCCGACGCCGACCACCCCTACGTCGCCGAGGCACAGGGCTACGGAATGGTCGTCACCGCCACGATGGCGGGCGCCGACCCGGAGGCGAAGACCGTCTTCGACGGCATGGTCAAGTACATGCTCGCGCACCCCTCGGTGAACAACGCCAACCTCCTCGCCGCCGAGCAGGACGCCTCCTGCAAGAGCGTCGACGGCTCCGACTCGGCGACCGACGGCGACCTGGACGTCGCGTACGGGCTGCTCCTGGCCGACCGGCAGTGGGGCTCCGGCGGCACGTACAACTACAAGGACCTCGCGGTCAAGCACATCAACGCCATCAAGAAGAGCGAGATCAACCCGACCACCCGTCTGACGCTCCTCGGTGACTGGTCGGACTCGGGGGAGGAGCACTACTGGATGACCCGCTCCTCGGACTGGATGATCGACCACTTCCGCGCCTTCAAGACCGCGACCGGCGACTCCACCTGGGACACCGTCCGCACCGCCCACCAGAAGCTGATCACCGGTCAGCAGTCCTCGTACGCCTCCTCCACCGGGCTGCTCGCCGACTTCGTCGTCAACACCAACGGCACCGCCAAGCCCGCCCCCGGCGAGGTGCTGGAAGGCCCCAACGACGGCGACTACTCCTGGAACGCCTGCCGTGACCCGTGGCGCATCGGCGCCGACGCCGTCACCAGCGGCGACAGCGCCTCGCTCGCCTCGGCCCGCAAGCTGAACTCCTGGATCAAGACCAAGACGGGCGGCAACCCGGACAAGATCGTCAGTGGCTACCACCTGAACGGTTCCGCCTTCGACAGCGGCAAGGACATGGCCTTCACCGCCCCGTTCGTGGTCACCGCGATGACCGACTCCGGCTCCCAGGCATGGCTGGACGCCCTGTGGAAGAAGCTGGCCGGCACCTCGATCGACCCGGACCAGTACTACGGCGGGAGCGTCCAGCTCCAGTCGATGATCGTCGCGTCCGGCAACTACTGGGTCCCGTGACGGGCGCCGGGATGCGCACCGGAATACCGGCGACGCCACGGACGAGGGTGGCCGCGGCCCTGTCCCTGCTGCTCTGCGCCGCACTGGTGCAGGCGGCGCCCGGGCCGGCCGCCGCGGCCGGAACCACCCGGTACGGGGCGGAGCCCCCGGACGGCGGCGCTCCGTCCGGCGTCGCCACCGTCTCCGAGGGCTGGACCATCCCGTGGGGCATCCACTGGATGCCGGACGGCACGAGTGCGCTGGTGACCGAACGGGACAGCTTCAAGGTCTTCAGGGCGACCCCCGACGGCACCAGGACCCAAGTCGGCACCGTGCCCGAGGCCGTCACGACCGGCGGCGAGGGCGGACTCCTCGGCATCGCCGCCGACCCGGAATGGGCCGACAACCACTACGTGTACGTCATGCACACCGCCGCCGAGGGCAACCGCATCGCGCGCATGACGTACGACGGAACCTCGCTCGGCGGGTACACCGTCCTGCTCGAGGGGATCAAGAAGAACAAGTACCACAACGGCGGACGGCTGCTGTTCGGCCCGGACGGCTATCTGTACGCGTCGACCGGCGAGGCGCAGACCCCCGACCTCGCCCAGGACAAGGACTCGCTGAACGGCAAGATCCTGCGGCTGACCACCGACGGCGAGCCCGCCCCGGGCAACCCCTTCGGCACCTACGTCTACAGCTACGGGCACCGCAATCCACAGGGGCTCGCCTTCGACCGCAACGGACGGCTGTGGGAGGCGGAGCTCGGCGACAGCAAGAAGGACGAGCTCAACCTCATCGAGCCGGGCGGCAACTACGGCTGGCCGGTCTGCGAGGGCGACTGCACCACCGCCGGCATGACCAACCCGAAGAAGACGTGGAAGGTGGCCGAGGCGTCGCCCAGCGGGATCGCCATCGTCCGTAACGTCATCTACATGGCCGCCCTGAAGGGGCAGCGGCTGTGGCGGATCCCGATCACGGGTGACACCGAGGAGGTCGGCACACCGAGCGCCTACTACGTCGGCACGTACGGGCGGCTGCGCACGGTCACCAAGGTGCCCGGCGCGGACCGGCTCTGGCTCTCCACCACCAACTGCGACAACAACGGGAAGCAGCCGGCCGGCTCGGACAAGCTGTTCCGGGTCTCGATCACCTAGAACGGGCCCGGAACGGGCCGTGTCGTACCGCTGTACCGCCGGGGCGCCCGGGTCGCCTCAGCGGTACAGCGCGGCGACCTCCGCCGCGTAAGCCGTCTCGATCGCCCGGCGCTTCAGCTTCAGCGACGGGGTGAGCAGGCCGTGCTCCTCGCTGAAGGGGTGGGCCAGGATCCGGAAGGTACGGATCGACTCGGCCTTCGAGACGGCCGTGTTGGCCGCCACCACCGCCCGCCGGATCTCCGTCTCCAGCTCCCGGTCGCGCACCAGCTCCTCCGGCTTCAGCGGCGCCCGCCCCTGCATCGCCAGCCAGTGGTCCACCGCCTCCTGGTCCACCGTGACCAGCGCCGCGATGTACGGCCGGTCGTTGCCGACCACCAGGCACTGGGCGACCAGCGGATGCGCCCGCACCCGCTCCTCCAGCGCGGCCGGTGCCACGCTCTTGCCGCCCGACGTCACCAGGATCTCCTTCTTCCGCCCGGTGATCGTCAGATAGCCGTCGGCGTCGAGCGCGCCCAGGTCCCCGGTGGCCAGCCAGCCCTCGCGCAGCACCGTCCGGGTGGCCTCGGGGGCGCCGAGGTAGCCCGAGAACACATGGTCGCCGTGGACCCACACCTCGCCGTCCTCCGCGATGTGCACGGTCGTCCCCGGGATCGGCAGCCCGACCGTGCCGTACCGGGTGCGCTCCGGCGGATTGGCCGTGGCCGCGGCGGTCGTCTCCGTCAGGCCGTAGCCCTCGTACACCGTGACGCCCGCGCCCGCGAAGAACAGTCCGAGGCGCCGCTCCATCCCGGAACCGCCGGACATGGCGTGCCTGATCCGGCCGCCCATCGCGTCACGGACCTTCTTGTAGACGACCTTGTCGAAGAACTGGTGCTGCATCCGCAGCCCGGCGGACGGCCCCGGCCCCGTTCCGAACGCCCGGGCCTCCATCGCCTCGGCGTACTTCACCGCGATGTCCACGGCCTTGTCGAACGGCCCGAGCCGCCCCTCCGCCTCCGCCGTACGCCGGGCGGCGTCGAAGACCTTCTCGAAGATGTACGGCACCGCCAGGACGAACGTCGGCCGGAACGACACCAGGTCCGGCATCAGCGCCTTCGCCGACAACTGCGGCTGGTGGCCCAGCTTCACCCGCCCCCGGATCGCCGCGACCTCGACCATCCGGCCGAAGACATGGGCCAGCGGCAGGAAGAGCAGGGTGGCCGCCTCGTCGCCCGGGGTGGAACGGAAGACCGACTTCCACCGGGCCACCATGGTGTCCGTCTCGAACATGAGGTTGGCGTGCGTGAGTACACAGCCCTTGGGGCGCCCGGTGGTCCCCGAGGTGTAGATGACCGTGGCCACGGAGTCCGGGGTCACCGCGCGCCGGTGCCGGTGCACCACCGAGTCCTCGACGTCGGCCCCCGCCCCGGTCAGTTCGGCCACCGCTCCGGCGTCCAGCTGCCACAGGCGCTTCAGCCCGGGGAGCCGGTCGATCACCGAGGCGACGGTCATCGCGTGGTCCTCGTGCTCGACCACGACGGCCGAGGCCCCGGAGTCGTGCAGCATCCACAGCACCTGCTCGGCCGAGGACGTCGGATAGACCGGCACGGACTGGGCGCCGATCGTCCACAGCGCGAGGTCGAAGAGCGTCCACTCGTAACACGTGCGCGCCATCAGGGCGATCCGGTCACCGAACCTGGTGCCCTGCGCGATCAGCCCCTTGGCCAGGGCCAGCACCTCGTCACGGAAGGCCGCGGCGGTGACATCCCGCCAGTTCCCGTGCGCGTCCTTGCGGCAGAGCGCGACCCGGCCCGGATCCTCCTCGGCATGGTCGAACACGGTGTCGGCCAGGCCGCCCACGAGGGGCGCGGCCGCCATCGGGGGGACAGTGAACTCGCGCAATGACCTGCTCCTTGTGGCGCTCCGCACGGCGCCGTGACGCTACCCCAACCGGCGGCGCGGCGGGAGGGCCCCGTACCGGCGGACAAGGTGGCATATGCACTGCCCGGCCGCCGAAATCCGGCCAGATGGGCAGGGCGCGGGCGCGGCTGAGGCCGCCACGTAAGCGACGGGAGGGGGAATCTCCACCGAATCTGTACGCCTCGGCCATTCCCATTCCGGGGTGGAATCCGCCCGCTCACCCCATAAGCGGAGGATGGGCGGGGTCAGGCGATGTCCGTACCGTCGGCCGGGCCGAGCGTGCCCGCGCCCCGGACCAGCCGGTCGGCACCGGCCAGGATCGCCGCCGCCAGCGCGTCCGCGGCCTCCTGCGCCGCGCCCCGGCGGCGGTCGTGCGACAGCACGAAGTCCACCCCGCCCAGCTCCGGCAGCCCCGCCCGGGACGGGAGGGGCACCAGGCCGGGCGGGACCAGCCCCCGGCTGTGCGCCATCACGCCCAGACCGGCGCGGGCCGCCGCGATCAGCCCGCTCAGGCTCGTGCTCGTACACGCCACCCGCCAGGACCGGCCGTGCTCCTCCAGCACCTCCAGGGCGCGGGCCCGGGTGATCCCGGGCGGCGGGAAGAGCACCAGCGGAACCGGCCGGTCCGGGTCGATCCGCAGCTGCGGCGCGCCGATCCAGACCAGCGTGTCCCGCCAGACCAGCTCGCCGTGCGAGTCGCCGACGCGCCGCTTGGCCAGCACCAGATCGAGCCGGCCGGCCGCGAGCCGCTGGTGCAGCGTCCCGGAGAGCTCCACCGACAGCTCCAGCTCGACCTCCGGATGGTCACGGCGGAACGCCTCCAGGATCTCCGGCAGCCGGGTCAGCACGAAGTCCTCGGAGACCCCGAACCTCAGCCGCCCGCGCAGCCGTGTCCCGGCGAAGAAGGCCGCCGCCCGCTCATGGGTCGCGAGGATCGTCCGGGCGAAACCGAGCATCGCCTCGCCGTCCACGGTGAGATCGACCCGGTGCGTGTCCCGGGCGAACAGCTGCCGCCCGGTCGCCTCCTCCAGCCGACGCACATGCTGGCTCACCGTGGACTGCCGCAGCCCGAGCCGCCGGGCGGCCTGGGTGAAGCTCAGCGTCTGGGCCACGGCGAGGAACGTGCGCAGCTGCGCGGGGTCGTACACGGCGACAGGCTATCGCGATACGTGATGACAGTGAGAGCGGTGTACGGGATTCCCGATCGCACCGTTCCGGAGCAGCATGGGGCGGGCCCGGCCGCCCCGTCACGGACCGATGGCGGCCGGACGAACCGGCCGCACCCGGCAGAGACCGACGGCGGCCGGGCGAACCCGACCGCGACCGGAAGAACATGTGGAAGTGATGACCCGCCGCATCCCGAAGCCGCCGTCCTGGCTGCCGCTCGACCCGTACCTCCTGGCGCTGATCGGCACCGTGGTGCTCGCGGCGGTACTGCCCGCGTCGGGCACCGGGGCACGGGTGGCGGGCGACGCCTCGACCGGGGCGGTCGCCTTCCTCTTCTTCCTGTACGGGGCCCGCCTCTCCACCGCCGAGGCGATGGACGGGCTGCGGCACTGGCGCCTCCACCTCACCGTGCTGGTCTGCACCTTCGTGGTGTTCCCACTGCTCGGGCTGGCGGCCCGGGGGCTGGTCCCGTACGCCCTGACCCCCGATCTCCACCAGGGCCTCCTCTTCCTCTGCCTCGTCCCGTCCACCATCCAGTCCTCGATCGCCTTCACCTCGATCGCCCGGGGCAACGTGCCCGCCTCGATCTGCGCGGGCTCCTTCTCCTCCCTCGCCGGGATCTTCCTCACCCCGCTCCTCGCGGCCGCCCTGCTCGGCGGCGACGGCGGCGGCTTCTCGGCGGACGCGCTGCTGCGGATCGGGGTCCAGCTGCTGCTGCCGTTCGCCGCCGGGCAGGTGCTGCGCCGCTGGATCGGCGGCTTCGTCGCCCGCCACAAGAAGGTCCTCGGATACGTCGACCGGGGATCGATCCTGCTCGTCGTCTACACGGCGTTCAGCGAGGGCGTGGTCGCGGGCATCTGGCACCGGATCACCCCGGCCCGGCTCGGGGTGCTGCTCGTCGTCGAGGCGCTGCTGCTCGCCGCGATGCTCGCACTGACCTGGTACGGGGCCAAGCGGCTCGGCTTCGGCCGGGCGGACCGGATCGCCATCCAGTTCGCCGGATCGAAGAAGAGCCTGGCCTCGGGGCTGCCGATGGCGAGCGTGCTGTTCGGGGCGCAGGCGTCGCTGGCCGTGCTGCCGCTGATGCTCTTCCACCAGATGCAGCTGATGGTGTGCGCGGTGATCGCCCGGCGCCGCGCGGGGGACGCGCCCGAGGAGGCCGAGGAGGCCGTGCGGGGGCCGGAGGCCGCCGCGGTGGGCTGAGCGCGTGGCCGCAGCCCTCAGGACCCGTCGGTGGCGGGGTCCAGATCGATGCGGTGCTCGCCCGCGTACACGTTCATGGAGGCGCCCCGGAGGAAGCCGACCAGGGTCAGTCCGGTCTCGGCCGCCAGCTCCACGGCGAGCGAGGAGGGCGCCGAGACCGCCGCCAGCATCGGGATCCCGGCCATCACCGCCTTCTGGGCCAGCTCGAACGAGGCGCGCCCCGACACCAGCAGGATCGCCCGGGACAGCGGCAGCCGGTGGTCGGTCAGCGCCCGGCCGACCAGTTTGTCCACCGCGTTGTGCCGCCCCACGTCCTCCCGGACGTCCAGCAGCTCGCCCGTCTCTGAGAAGAGCGCCGCGGCGTGCAGCCCGCCGGTCCGGTCGAAGACCCGCTGCGCGGCGCGCAGCCGGTCGGGGAGGGCGGAGAGCAGGGCCGGCGCGACCCGCAGCGGCGGTGTGTCGGAGACCGGGTGCCGGGTCCTCGTGCGCACCGCGTCGAGGCTGGCCTTCCCGCAGAGCCCGCAGGACGACGTGGTGTACACATGGCGTTCGAGCGTGATGTCGGGGACCGGGACGCCGGGGGCGAGCCGCACGTCCACCACGTTGTACGTGTTGACGCCGTCGTCGGTCGCCCCGGCGCAGTAGACGATCGACCGGACCTCGGAGCCGTCCCCGACGACGCCCTCGCTCACCAGGAACCCGGCGGCCAGCGCGAAGTCGTCGCCCGGTGTGCGCATCGTGATCGCCAGCGGTCTGCCGTTCAGCCGGATCTCCAGGGGCTCCTCGGCGACGAGCGTGTCCGGGCGGGTGGATACGGCACCGTCGCGGATGCGGATGGTGCGGTGGCGCGTGGTGGCCCGTCCCATAGCGGTGAACCGATCCCTGTCTCTGTGCGTGTCCGACGCTGTTCCCGTGCGTGCCGGAGCTGTTCCCGTGACCTGCCCGGGTGTTGGCTCGTGTCTCCCCGGGCGCGGCCCTGGAATGCCCATTGTCCTGTACCCGGCGAGAACTGCCGTACCAGGGACGATGTCAGGCACATGCTGTTGTCAAGTCTCCAACGCCCCGCCGTGATTCCTGTGGGAACCCTTGACCCCGTACTGGACGGTAGCGACCAAGACTGGATGGTTCCTGCCCTATATGTAGCGAGGGGACTTCGTACATGACCGGCTCACGTGTCGTGGCGCTCGGCCACTACCAGCCCGCCCGGGTACTCACCAACGACGAACTGGCCACGATGGTCGACACCAGCGACGAGTGGATCACCAGCCGGGTCGGGATCCGGACCCGGCACATCGGGGGCCCGGACGAGCCGGTGGACGAGATGGCCGCGTACGCGGGCGGGAAGGCGCTGGCCGCGGCCGGGGTGGCGCCGGGCGAGATCGATCTGGTGCTGGTCGCCACCTCGACCGCGATGGACCGCTCGCCGAGCATGTCGGCCCGGGTCGCCGCCCGGCTGGGGATGGGCTCGCCCGCGGTGATGGACATCAACGTGGTCTGCTCCGGCTTCACCCACGCCCTCGCCACCGCCGACCACGCCGTCCGGGCCGGGGCGGCGACCCGCGCCCTGGTCATCGGCGCCGACAAGATGGCGGACATCGCCGACTGGACCGACCGCTCCACCTGCGTCCTGCTCGGCGACGGCGCCGGCGCGGCGGTGGTCGTCGCGGAGCCGGACGGGGACGGCCCGCCCGGCATCGGCCCGGTGCTGTGGGGCTCGGTGCCGGAGATGGGCCGGGCCGTCCGGATCGAGGGCACCCCGCCGCGCTTCGCGCAGGAGGGGCAGTCCGTCTACCGCTGGGCCACCACCCAGCTGCCGCCCATCGCCCGCAGGGTGTGCGAGAAGGCCGGGGTGACCCCCGAGGAGCTGGGCGCCGTCGTGCTCCACCAGGCCAACCTCCGGATCATCGAGCCCGTCGCCCGGAAGATCGGCGCGGTCAACGCCGTCGTCGCCAAGGACGTGGTGGACTCCGGCAACACCTCCGCCGCCTCGATCCCGATGGCGCTGTCGAAGCTGGTGGAACGCGGCGAGGTGGCGAGCGGCGCCCCGGCCCTGCTCTTCGGCTTCGGCGGGAACCTCTCGTACGGGGGCCAGGTCATCCGCTGCCCCTGACCCCGGACAGGGGCGCGTCCGGGGAGGCGGGCACCGTCCGCCGAGGGTTCAGGGCAGACTGACCGGTATGACGACATTGAGCAAGGGCGCCAACATACCGGTCACGGCCACCGCTACCCGGGCCGTGCTCGAATGGTCGGCCGGGGGCGGAGTGCCGGACGTGGACGCCTCCGCCCTGCTCCTGGGCGGGGACGGCCGGGTGCGGTCCGACGGCGACTTCGTCTTCTACAACCAGCCCCGGCACGCCTCGGGCGCCGTGCGCCACGCCGGCAAGCGGCCCGGCGCGGACACGCTCGACGCCGACCTGTCCGCGCTGGAGCCGGAGATCGACCGCGTCGTGCTCTGCGCCTCCGCCGACGGCGGCACGTTCGGCCAGGTGCCGGGGCTCCGTCTTCGGCTGCTGGACGCGGCGTCCGGGGCGGAGCTGGCCCGGTTCGAGATCGCCGCCGCCACCGAGACGGCGCTGGTCGGCGGCGAGCTCTACCGCCGCGACGGCGGTTGGAAGTTCCGCGCGGTCGGTCAGGGGTACGCGAGCGGACTGGCCGGACTGGCGACCGACTTCGGGATCAGCGTCGACGACGCACCCCCGCCGGCCGCCGCCCCGGCCCCCGTACCGCCGGTCCGCGCCCAGGTCCCCCCGCCCCCGGCGCACGCCCCCGCGGCGCCGGTGCCGGGGGAGGAGCGGCTGCCCGTGGAGATGCGGGAGCGCCTGTCGCTGCGCAAGGAGCAGGTCCGGGTCAGCCTGAGCAAGCACGGCCTGCCGCAGGTGAGCGCCCGGGTCGTCCTCGTCCTCGACGCCTCCGGCTCGATGAGCGCGCTCTACCGGCGGGGCACGGTCGCCGGTGTCGTCGAACGGATGGTGGCCGTCGCGGCCCAGCTCGACGACGACGGCCGGATGCAGGCGTGGACCTTCGCCAGCAACTCCGCCCGGCTCCCCGATCTCGCCATCGGGGAACTACCCGACTGGATCCGGCTGCACGTACGCGTGGGGCAGCTCTACGGCTTCGGCCGCAGGAAGCCGCCCAAGGGCCACCTGCCCGGCCAGATCGACATGCGTACGGTCGGAATCCAGAACGAGGAACAGAAGGTCATCGCCGAGGTGCGGGACTTCGTGCGCGCCCACCCGCTGCCCGAACCGACCCTGGTGCTGTTCTTCTCGGACGGCGGGGTGCACCGCAACCGCGAGATCGAGCAGGAGCTGCGGGCGGCCGCCGACGAACCGGTCTTCTGGCAGTTCGTCGGGCTGGGCCAGTCCGACTACGGGGTGCTGGAACGGTTCGACACCATGCCGGGCCGCCGGGTCGACAACGTCGGCTTCTTCGCGGTCGACGACATCGAGAGGATCGCCGACCAGGAGCTCTACGACCGGGTCCTGTCCGAGTTCCCGTCCTGGCTGCGAGCCGCCCGGCAGGCCGGGATCCTGCACTGACCGGACGACCCGGGGCACCGTCCGTAGTGACATGAACGCGTACGGTGCCGCCGGGGCAGGCGGCGGTGCGGGACCGGGCCACCCGTACCGGCCGCACCGCACTGACCACCGGAAACGTGGGTGAGAGCCACCCCGAACCCCTGGTATTGTTTTCCATGTCGCCGCGGGAAACCGGGGCCGACCACCTAGTCCGGGTGGCGGAATGGCAGACGCGCTAGCTTGAGGTGCTAGTGCCCTTTATCGGGCGTGGGGGTTCAAGTCCCCCCTCGGACACCACCAGCAGAAACCCCAGTTCATCTGGGGTTTTCTGTTTTTCCGGCTGGTCGGCCGATGCTCGAAGAGGTCGGCGTGCTGACCGGATGCCGGGCCCGGTCACGCCACGATGGCGTAACCGGGCCCGGTACGGGGTGTGGGCGGACACGGCTCAGCTGGGCTGGTCCCCGGTGTAGCGGTAGATGTTTCCGGCGGAGTTGACGCCCCAGACGGTGCCGTCCGCGGCTGCGCCGATGTCGGTCAGGGCGCCGGGGATCTGTACCCAGGGGTTGGCGTCGTTGTTGGTGTAGCGGTAGATGTTTCCGCCCGCGTTGACGCCCCACACGTTGGTCCTGGATCCGGCCGAGATCCGGACGAGCACACCGCTGATCTGCTTCCAGTCGGCCATTTCACCGGCCCCTTTCCCTCTGGGATTGCTGCATACGGACGCTCCCGCGACGGAACGATTCAGCATGCGAGCGCCTTCGCGGCACGGCTCTTCGTTTGTCCGGAGAGCTGCGTTTGTCGGACGGAGCGGCCTCCGGGTCGGACCTGTCGGGCCCGGAGGTTCGCCATGGACGACCTGAACGCGGTTCCCGACTGTGGGTTACGCGTGGGTACCGCGTTGACTCCCACGCGTACCGCCCGGGCGGAGGGCCCCGAGAAGAGATCCGCCGGGCCACACCGGCCGTACGCCCCGGCCGCGCACCCGGGCCGACGACCGGGCAACGTACCGTCAGGATGGTCTGGTCGTCATGGTGTTGGCTTGAGCGTGACGTAGCGTTGACCTTTTGACGGTGCTCGCAGGGCACCGTGGAGCATCGTTGTGCCCTCACCGCCGTGGGGGCTTCGAGGGGTGTTGGGATGAAGCTCTGCTTCCTCGTCGAGGAGCTGTATCGGTGTGACGGCATGCCGCTCGACGTGGTCCGGCGGCTGGTGTCGTGGGGCCACCAGGTGGACGTGGTGCGGCCGGGCGGCTCGTTGCTGCGGGTCTCGGAGGAGGTCAGGGCGGGGATCCACGACGCCTGGGTGCTCAAGACGGTGTCCGGCGGGCCGGGGCTCGCCCTGCTGGAGGCCGCCGCGGCCGTGGGCCTGACCACGGTGAACGACGCGCGGTCGATACGCGCGGTCCGGGACAAGGTCCTCACCTCGATCATCGCGTCCCAGCACGGGCTGCCGGTTCCGCCGACCTATTCGGCGCCGCGGGCCTCGATGTTCGCGGACGTCCCCGAGGAGCTGTTCCCGCTGGTGGTCAAGCCCGCCGACGGCAGCTCCGGGCGCGGGGTGCGGCTGGTGGCGGACCCGGCGGGGCTGGCGGACGCGGAGCAGCCGGGCGAGGGCCAGTTGATCGCGCAGCCCTACGTGCCCAACCCGGGCACGGACCTGAAGGTCTACTGCCTCGCGGGCGAGTTCCACGCGACGCTGCGGCGTTCCCCGATCCACCCGGACGGACCGGCCGACGCGGGTCCGGTCCCGCTCTCCTCCGAAGTGGCCGCCGTGGCGGCCGAGGTGGGCGCGGTCTTCGGCCTCGATCTGTACGGCATCGACGTGGTGCTCGGCCCGGACGGTCCGGTGGTCGTCGACATCAACGACTTCCCGAGCTTCCGCCAGGTGCCCGACGCGGTGTCCCGGGTGGCCGGTGCGGTGCTCGACCTGGCCAGGGCCGGCGGCGGTGCCGGGCGCGGGGTACGGGTCCCGGCGGCGCCGCCGGCCCGGCCGCGGCTCTCCCTGGGACTGCCCCACCCCCGGCCGGTTCCGGGGGCCGGGGCGGGCCTGCCGGTGGGCGCGCCGGGGGGCGTCCAGATATGAGGGTGTGCCTGCTGACCGACAAACCGGGCCACCCGCTGCTCGCCGCGACGGCGGCCCTGCTGACCGGGGCGGGGCACCGGGTGACCTTCCTCGACCCGGACGGCGGGCCGGGTGACCCGTGGGAACGGATCGCCGCGGACGGCCCCGCCGAGGTCTTCCTCCTCAAGGCGCACACCCCCGCGGCCCTGGCCCTGGCCCGCCGCCTCGAAGCGCACGGCGCCCGGGTGGTGAACTCCGCCGCCGCGACCGAGCTGTGCCAGGACCGGCACCGGATCGCCGGGACGGCCGAGGCCGGGGCCCTGCCGATGCCTCCCATCCGTACCCTGCCGACGCTGTCCGAGGCGCTCCCGGGAGCGGAGCGGCAGCACTATCCGGTCATGGTCAAGAGCCGGCACAGCCGTCGCGCCGACCTGGTGGCCCGCGTCGACGGCCCGGACGCGCTGCGGGAACTCGCCGCCGCCTGGCCCGACGAGCCGGTCGTCCTGCAGGAATTCGTCCCTAACAGCGGCTGGGACCACAAACTGTGGGTGATCTCCGGAGAGGTGTTCAGCGCGGTGCGGCCCACGCCGGTGGGCGGCCCGCCCCGGGATGCGCACCCCACGCCGCTGGTCCGCGACCTGCCGTCCGGCTGGGTCGCGACGGCGCTGCGCGCGGGCGAGGTCTTCGGCCTGGACGTCTACGGGGTCGACCTGCTGGACCGGGAGGGCGAGCCCGTCGTCGTCGACGTCAACGCCTTCCCGGGCGTCCGGGGCCCGGAGGGGGCACCCGGGGCCCTGGCTGCCCTGGCGCTGCGGCGGCCCTGAAGCCCGGCCCGGCGGCCGGGCGCCTCCTCCCGCAGGAACGCGGCGGGGAGGCGCCCGGCCGGTGGGGCGGGGGTGCGGCGATCAGTGGAAGTTCAGCGAGGCGGAGCCGGGGTCGGCGGTGATCGATCCCGGGCAGAGGAAGCTGCCGGAGCTCTTCGACGCGGTGAACGCCTGGTTCTTGTAGGTGCGGGTGGAACCGTCTCGGGACCAGCCGACGTTCGTCGCCCGGTAGCTGCACGAGATGATGCTCTGCTTCACCGTGATGTCGATGAGGTCGGACGTCGCGGTGCCCGCCGTGTCGTTGAAGGTGACCGTCGGGTTGTTGTTGAGGGTGGCGCTCGCGCCGCCGCCGCAGCTCACGCCGCTGTTGACGGTGGTGCGGTCGATGGTGAGCGTGGTGGGCGCGGCGGCGCTGGCGGTGGCGTTGGCCCAGGTGCAGGTGGAGCCCGCGGCCGTGATGCTGCCGTCCACCTGCGAGGCCTGGGGGCCCAGGGCGCTCGCCGCGGTGGCGGCGCCGGCGATGACCGCGACGGTCAGGGCGGTGACGCAGGAGATTTTCGGTGTGAGTCTCATGTCACTCCTCGTGCCGCGTCCGTATGGGTGTGGGGGACGAGCGGCGCCTCGTCCGCGTGCGCGGCGGGGGTACGGACGGGCGTGCCAGGGACGGTCCCAGAAACGCCGTCAAATGTCAGGTGCGCGTCAAGAATTGGCTGGATGGTGTCCTCCGGGGCCGAGGACGGCGCCGGGGCCGGGAGCGGGTGGCCCCGGCCCCGGCGTTCTCAGCTCCGGTCCGCGTACACGATGAGGTTGTCGACCGGGTGGCCCTGGGCGTCGAAGGCGCCGTCGCAGGTGATCAGGCGCAGGGTGCTGGTGCGGGTGGCGCCGTAGACCTTCTGGGCCGGGAACGCCTTCTTGGCCACCGACTCGGTGGCGGTGACCGTGAAGCGGAGCTCCGCGCCGTGCTCGTCGCGGACGGTGATGTCCGCCCCCTTGGCGATCTTCCGCAGGTCGTGGAAGACGGCCTTGCCGTAGCGGGTGTCGTTGTGCCCGATGATGACGGCCGCGCCGGGTGCGCCGGGTGTGGCGCCCCCGGTGTACCAGCCCGCCGTCATGCCCTTCTCGGCGGGCGGGACCTCGACGGTGCCGTCCCGGTTGAGGCCGAGGCGCATCAGCTCGCTGTCGATCCCGAGCGACGGGATGCGGACGCGGACGGGGGCGGCCGCCGGGGAACGGGAGCCCGTCCGCGTGCCGCTCTCCGCCGCGCCGGTCCGCTGCCCGGTGCCGGGGGCGGACGTCCCCGTACCGTCGCGGGGCGGTGCGGTGGACGGGGCGTCCGGAGCGGCGGAGCAGCCGGCCAGGAGCAGGGCGGCGAGCAGCGGCGGCGCGATCCACCGGAGCGGGGACGGGACACGGGGGCGGGTACGGGGCATGGGCGCTCCAGGGCGGGACGAGGCTGGACGGGGCGGACGGGCTGGACGGCGAAGCGACGGTGGCGCCGCCCGGGAACGGGCGGCGCCACACACGGGTTCCGGGCCGGTCAGCCGTTCTGGCGGGCCGCCGAGCGGCGGCGCAGCACGACGGTGCCCGCCCCGGCGAGCAGCAGCGCCCCGGCGGCCGACCCGGCGAGCGCCGGAGTGCTGTCGCCGGAGGTCCCGGCCGGGCGCTCACCGGCGTCGACGCCGCCGCGCGGAGCGGCGCCCTCCCGGACCGTGGGCTCGGCGGCGGCGTCCCTGGCCGGGACCGGGCTCGGGCTCTCGCCCGCGGCGACCCCGCCACGGGGCATCGCCGACGGGGTCGCGGACTGCCCGGCCGCCGCTTCGGCCGCCGCCGCCCGGGCCCGTTCCTTCGACGGGACGGCGGACGGCTCCACCGACGGGGTGGCGGGCTTGGGCGTGCTGTCGGCGAAGGCCGCGGCGGAGGGGGCGAGCACCGCGCCCGCCGCGACGGCGGCGAGGACGGCGGTGCGCAGGAGACGGTGGGGCATGGGGTGACTCCATTCCAGGTCGGCCTCGTTGCTGCCCGGTACGCGTTCGGCGCCGGGCGCGAGGCATGCCGACAGGCTGGCGTGGAGTTGTGAGGAAGCTGTCAGATCCTTGTGGTCATCGCATCAGGCCCGGTCGAGGGCGGTCGCGGTATATGGGCGCCGGTGTCGGCGGGCAGCCGGAGCGTGAACACCGAGCCCTCCCCCTCGACGCTGGTCACGTCCACCGAACCGCCGTGCCCCTCCACGAGTTTCCGTACGATCGCCAGCCCCAGCCCACTGCCCCCGGTGCGGCGGCTGCGCGACTTCTCGGCCCGCCAGAAGCGGTCGAAGACGTACGGCAGATGCTCGGCCGGGATGCCGCTGCCGGTGTCCGCGACCTCGATCACCACGTTTGGGGCGTCCCCGTCCGCCCCGTCCACATGGGCGCGGACGGTGACCCGCCCGCCGGGCGAGGTGTGGCGCACCGCGTTGGAGACCAGGTTGCCGATCGCCTGACGCAGCCGGACCGGATCGGCCCACAGCATGCCGGGGGAGCCGGCCCCGGCGGTGAGCGCGACCCCCGCCGTCTCGGCCCGCCCCTGGTGCGCCGAGACGACCCGCGCCACCACGTCCTCGACCCGCACCGGCTCGGGATGCAGCCGCAGCGCGCCGGCGTCCGCCGCGGCGAGGTCCTGGAGGTCGTCGATGATGTGCTGCAACTGCACGGCCTCCGTGTGCAGCGAGGCGATGAACGCCGGGTCCGGCTCCGCCAGACCGTCCTGCGCGGCCTCCAGCCAGCCCCGGATGTTGCTCAGCGGTGTCCGCAGCTCATGGGCGACATCGCTGACCATGTCCTTGCGCTGCGCCTCCAGCCGCGCCCGGTGGCCGGCCATGTCGTTGAACGCGGCGGCGAGCCGCCCGATCTCGTTGTCGTCGCTGACCAGCACCGGTTCGGAGTCCTCCCCGTCCCGCATCCGCTGCGCCGCACCGGTCAGGGCGTGCAGCGGCCGCACCAGCCGTGAGCCGGCGAGCACGGTGGCCCCGACCGTGAGCGCCAGGACGAGCGCCGCAGCGCCCGCGATCTTCGCGGTGTTCGCGGGGGAGAGGTCGAAACCCGGAACGGTCGTGCCGTTCTCCGCGCCGATGAACAGCAGCGCGGGCGAGGCGACGTAGGAGCTGAGCTGCTCCCGCCGCGCCGTGTCCACGCAGGAGGCGGTGGCCCGGTCGTCGTCACCGGTCCGCACCGTCGGTACGGGGGAGGGGACCGCGCGGGTGGCCGCGCCCGCGGCCTCCCGGGGCCGGGCGCCGTCGTCCCAGGAAAGGTCCGGGTTGAGATGGATGACGGAGCGGTCCTGGCGCTTCAGACAGGCGTTGGCGAGGGCGTCGAGCGCGTCCAGCGCCTTCCGTTCGGTCGCGGTCGGGGTGTCCAGCGCCTCGGAACCGCACCGGTCGTCCCCCGCCCGGTCCGGACCGCCGCCGACCCGCTGCACCCGGGGGCGTCCGCTGGGGCCGCGGACCACGTCCGCCGCGACCCCGGTCCGGTTCAGACAGGCCGCGTACCGTTCGGCGGTGCGCAGCAGGGCCGTACGCTCGGCGGCGGGCAGGCGGAACGGGCCGACCGCCCTCGGGTCGACCCGCTCGGCGGTCCCGGCTGCGGCGCCACCGGTTTCCCCCGCCGTGCCGCCCGTCCCCTCGACGGTCCGGGACAGTGCGGTGTCCACCGACAGCGGATCGACGATCGCCGAGACCTGGGGCGGCAGCGCGGACGGCGAGGACGGGGCGGCGGAGTCGGCGAGCGGTACCCGCCGCTGGGTGGTGAGCGCGATCCGCCGCCCGGACTGCCGCGCCAGCTCGCGGACCGTGCCGCCGACCCCGTCCCAGGTGGGATGGGTCGCCGCGTACCCGAGCAGGGTGTTGTAGATGCGGGCGTCCGCCGTCAGGTTCTGGCCCTGCTCCTGTTTGATGGCGCCGGAGGTGGTCTGTACGGCTATCCACGCGGTCGCCGCCACCGAACACGCGGCCACCAGCGCGGACACCGTCAGCAGCCGGCCGAACAGGCTCCGGCGCAACGGCAGTCGGGCCCGCCGCCGCTCACGACGCACGGGGGGTGCTCCCGGCCGGGTCCGTCAGCTTGTAGCCGACGCCGAAGACCGTCAGCAGCCGGACCGGGCGGCGCGGCGCGGGCTCGATCTTCTTGCGCAGGTTCATGATGTGCACGTCGACCGTGCGGAAGCTGACGTACCGGTCGAAGCCGTGCAACTCCTCCAGGAGCCGCTGCCGGGTGAAGACCCGGTCGGGTTCGGCCGCCAGGGCGGCCAGGATCCGGAACTCGCCCGGTGTGCAGTCCACGGCCCGGTCCCCGACCCGGACCTCGTGCCGGTCCGGGTCGACGAGCAGCTCCCCGACCCGCAGCGCGGAATCCGCGCCGGGGACGGGAGCGCCGCCGGTCCCGCCCCGGCGGGTGCGCCGCAGCAGGGTCCGCACCCGGGCCATCAGCTCGCGGGGGCTGTACGGCTTCGTGAGGTAGTCGTCCGCGCCGAGGTCCAGCCCCAGCAGCAGGTCGTCCTCGGTGGACCGGGCCGTCAGCATCAGCACCGGCAGCTCGCGCCGCTCGGCCCGCAGCACCCGGACCACGTCGAGACCGTCGGCCCGCGGCATCATCACGTCGAGCACCAGCAGATCGGGCTCGCGGTGCCGGACCCCGGCGAGGGCCGCGAGCCCGTCACCGACGACCGTGACCGCGTGGCCTTCGTGTTCGAGATAGCGGCGGACGAGCTCGGCCTGCTTCTCGTCGTCCTCGGCGACCATGACATGTGCGCACATCCGTACGATCGTAGAGGGCCGCCCCGTCATCGGCCGCCGGGGCCCGGGGGGTCACCGCGCCGAGGCGACCAGCGGGTAGTGGTCGGAGAGGTTGGTGTACGTGTAGCTCTTGCCCCAGCTGCTCACGGTCCAGGGCGCGCTCTCCTCCTTGACCACGTCGTTGGTCCACCCGGCCGGACGCACGTGCCCGGCGCGGTGCAGCACGTGGTCGAGGTCCTCGCGCGGGTCGTCCGGGTAGCGGTCGGCGGCGATCGAGTTGTCCCGGGTGTCGAAGGAGTACGGGTGCCCGGTCCGGGCGTCGGGGGCGACCAGACCGGCGTCGGCGAGCATCGACGGGTACTCGGCGGAGCGGGAGTCGACGTTGAAGTCGCCCGCCACGAGGACCTGTTCGGAGGCCGGTATGTTCTTGGCGTCGAGGAAGGCGTCGATCTGCCGGAACTGGAGGGCGCGTTTGGCGGCCGCCTCGCCCGCCCCGCAGCCGGAATCGGTCGACTGGGTGTGCGTCCCGACGACGTGGACCCGTGCGCCGTTCACGTCCAGCTCGGTGTAGACGAATCCCTTGTTCGACCAACTGTCGCTGCCGCAGGCGTCCTTGTAGATGAACTGCTCCTTGCGCACGATCGGCCACTTGCTCAGCACCGTCACCCCGCCGTCCTCCGGGGTGAGCGCCGAGTACGCCCCGCCGGTCGCGTCCCAGCCGCTCCTGCTCCGGCCCACCACCGGCGTCTGGTACGGGTACCGGTCCGAGGCGGCGCGCAGCAGCGCGTCCGAGGCGGAGTTGTCGAACGCCTCCTGGAGCACGACGACGTCATTGCCCTGGAAGAACGGCGTCTTCGGGATCTCCGCCGTCCGGTGGTCCTGGCCCCAGTTCGGATAGAGGTTCTTGCTCATCAGGAACGTGTTGTACGTGAGGACGCGCAGCGACGGGGTGTCCGCCGCCGCGGCCTGCGGAGCGTTGACGGCCAGGGTCGCCGCGGCGAGCGCGCCGGCCAGAACGGTGCCGGAGAGACGGCGGATCACGGGGTTCGGCACGGTTTCTCCTGATGGGGAAGAGGGCGGGTGGTGGCGCCGACCATCAAAGCAAAGGGAGTTACCCGTGGGTAGACATCGGGTGCCGCCGGTCTGGCCGCTGCCGGAACGGACGGACACCGGGGCGCCCGGCGAACGCCCCGGGACGGTCGCTCGCAGCCAATCCGGAACGGCGGCCGGTGAGTTGCGTTCCGTGGCCGGTCCGCCGAGGCACCGCCGACGGCACCGGCGGGAAGCCGGGGGAGTCCGGCCCTGCGGACGCTAACGTGTGACCCGCACGGTGACAGCGACGGCGCCGGGGAGGGCGACCGAGCCAAACACCGGGAACGAGGAGTGCGCGACATGCTGGACCCCACGTCGGTGGCGGCGATCTCGGCTGTGCTCGGTGCGGTCGGCTCGGGAATGGCCGGCGAGGCCGGGAAGTGGGCCTGGGAGACCACCGGTGGCGCCGTGCTCAGAATCATCGGCCGTGAGGTATCCGCACCGGCGAACCCGGAGGAGCGGGACGCCCTGGCCCGCCTGCTCCACGAACAGATCCGCGCCGACCCGCGACGCGCCGTCCACTGGAACGCATTGGCCGCCCGGGTGCGCCGCGCGCCCTCCCCGACCGGCGCCGTCCGCTCCGACCTGCCCACCTCCATCAGGTTCTTCACGGACCGCAAGGACGCTCTGCGCGACCTCCAGCGGGAGGCGTCCCGGCGCCCGGACGGACGGCCCCGCATCGCCCTGGTGCACGGCCCGGACGGCATGGGGTCCAGCGCCCTCGCCGTGCACTTCGGCGCGCAGCCGAACCGCCTCTTCCCGGACGGCACCCTCTACGCCGACCTCGGCGCCCGGGGCGGCGGCCGCGACGTCGGCAGCGCGCTGCGCGCCCTCCTGCGCCAACTCCGCGTCCCGGACGAGGAGATGCCGACCGGAGTCGACGACCTCGCCGAGGCCTTCCGCCACCGGGTGGCGGACCTCGGGCTCCTGGTCGTGCTCGACCACGCGTACTCCGCCGCGCAGGTGCGGCCCTTCCTCACCCCGGCGCCCGGGGTCTTCACGATCCTGGTCGCCCGTACGCCCTTCCCCTCCGTCGACGCCGTACGGGTGCCCGTCGGCCCGCTCCCGGACCGGGACGCCGAGCGCCTGCTCACCGCCCTCACCGACAAGTCCACCGTCGCAGCCGCCCGCGCCACGCTGCCCTCGCTCCTCCAGCGGTGCGGCGGCTCCCCGTACGCCCTGCGCGCCGCCGCCCACCAGCTCACCGCCTCCGCGCTCCCGCCCCGGCCCGCCACGACGGGCGGCGACGCGGTGCGGGCCGCCGCCGAGGACAACTACCGGCTCCTGACACCGGACGCCGCACGGGTGTACCGGCTGATGGCCCTGCGTCCCTGGCCCGCCTTCGACGCCGCCGCGGCCGCCCGGACCACCGGTCTGGACGCGGGGAGGACGGCGGACCTCCTGGAGGAGCTGGCCGACCGGATGCTCCTGGAGTACGCCACCGGCCACGGCCGCTACCACTACCGCCCGGGGGTCCGTGTCCACGCCGAGGCGACCGCCATCGAGGAGGACGGCATCGCGGTCTGCTCGGCGGCGCTCGCCAAGGCCCTGAGCGGCTACGCCGACCTCGCGGCGTCCGCCGCCCACCAGGCGCTCCCGAAGAGCTGGCGCGTCCCCGCCCCGACCGGGCCCGCCACCGGGCCGCGCCATGAGAACGAGGGCGTCGCCCTCGGCGTACTCCTCGCGGAGCTCGGCAACCTGACGGAGGCGGTGCGCTGCGCCGAGGAGTCCGGCGACCCGGACACCGCCGTGCGCCTGTGCCGAGCGCTGTGGCCGCTCCAGCTCAAGGCAGGTCACCACGAGAGGCTGCTGCCGACACTCCGCACGGGCGCGCGGCTCGCCGACGAGCGGGACCCCGACAGCCCGGACGCCGGCGCGCTCCACGCCCAACTCGCCCACACACTGACCGAGCTGAAGCGCTGGCGCGAGGCGGAGACGGCGGCCCGGGCGGCGGCGAGGGCCGAGGAAGCGGCCGGCCACAAGCGGGGCCACGCCTCGGCCGTCGAGTTCCTGGGGCTGCTGCGCCTGCGCGAGTGGCGCGGCCGCGAGGCGTACGACTACTTCGAGGAGGCGGGCGCCGTTCTGGACACGATCGGTGAGGGGGACCCCGGCGTCGCCGACCTGCCCCGGGCCCGGACGCTGCTGGAACGGCACCGGGGGCGGGCGCTGCGCGTCTCCGGGGAGACGGCCGCCGCCCGGGAGAAGCTGGAGGCCGCGTTGCGGGACTTCCGGGCGAGCGGCGACACGTACAACACGGCCCGGACGCTCACGGATCTCGCCGAGACCCGGCTGGACGAGTCGGACACCGGGGCAGCACTGCCGCTGATCGACGCCGCGATCACCGAGCTGGACGGACAGAACGCCACGTACCAGCTCGCCTACCTCCGGCATCTGCGGGAGAGCTGCGCCGGGAGCTGAGGCCGCGCTCCGGGCGCCCGGCTCAGCGGCCGGAGCGCCCGGACCCGCCGGGCACCACCCGTACGCGATGGGCGCGGTCACCGGTCCGCACGACGAGGCCCTCGGACACCACCCGGGCGAGCCGCCGCTCCGCCGCCGGGCCGTGGCCGCCGCCCGCCAGCCAGGCGTGCAGGGCGGAGGCGTACGCGGCGGGGTCCGCTCCGGGTTCGTCCGCCGCCAGGGACAGGGGCTCACCGCCGCGCACCCGTACCACGCACGTGGCCGGACCCGTCACATAGGCCGCCAGGGAGCACCCCGGAAAGCGGCGGAGCGCCTCGGCGGTCCACCGCTCCGGGGAGCCGAAGCGGGGATCGTCGGGGGCGCCGTGCCGGAAGACGACGTCCGCCAGCTCCAGCAGGCCCACGTCCCGGGTGTCCTCGTGGACGGCGATGTGCAGTTCCGCGTCGTCCCGGGGGCCTGCCGCCGAACGGTCGCCCGCCCACCGCCGGACCGCCACCTCGCCCGGCCCGAGCACCCGCGACCGGACCCGCAGCGGCACCGTCGCCGTCCCGGGCTCCAGGGCGGGCAGCGGGAGCGGCTCCAGGGAGGCGGGCCGGGCGGGTTCGGCCGCCGCCATCATCGAGTAGAAGAGCCGCCGGAGCCGGGCGGCGGACTCGCCGGGCACGGAGGTGGTGAACTCGGCGGGCCCGAGCAGGGGGCGGTGCCGGTCCACGACGTCCTCGATCTGCGTGGCGAGCGGGGCGGCCGGGTCGAGCCGGGGCGCCTCGCGCATGAATGCCGAGATCGGCGCGTCCGGATCGAGGTCGTCCAGCGGCGTGGCGCCCAGCAGGACGGGGATGCCGAGGGCGGCGGCGTAGTAGGTGACCGAGCCGTGGTCCCCGATCACCGCGTCGGCGGCCAGCAGGGCCTGCCGCCAGCCGTGCAGCGGATCGACAAGGGTCAGCCCGGCGCGCCGTGCGCGGTCCAGCCAGGAGCGGATCTGCCCCGGGCCGTGTCCGTGCCAGATGTTGGGGTGCAGCACGGCCGCGAACCGGTACTCGTCCACGGGGAACTCGTCGGCGACCCGGCCCAGCAGGGCGGCGACCAGATCATCGCCGTCGCCGAGGAGGGAGGCGGCGCCCCAGGTCGAGCTGAGCAGGACGAGCCGCTGCCCCGGCCGGACACCGAACGCGCGGCGGAAGCGCTCGCGGTACGGGCGGGCGGCGAGCATCCGGTCGTAGCAGGGGTCACCGGCGAGAACCGCGGTCGGCGCGGCCTCGGGACAGGCGGCGCGCAGCCGGTCGAGTTGTTCGGGGTGGGAGAGCACGAGCGCGTCCGCGAGGGGCGCGCCCCGGTCCGAGAGCAGCCACGACGGCGCGAGCCCGAAAACCGGCGCGGGCGCCGACCCCGACCCCTGTCCGGTGTCCGGTGTCCGGTGTCCGGTGTCCGGTGTTGCCAGCCTTTTAGTGTAGCCAATGCCGTGCGAGAGGATGGCCAACCGCCCCGAGAACGCCTCCAGTCGGCCGCCGAAGCTGGCGGAGATCACCAGGTCCGCGTCGGTTTCGAGGGCCTGCTCCCACGGCAGCACCGGCACCCCGACATCGGCCAGCAGTTCGGCGGTGCCGGCCGTGAAGGCGGAGGAGCCCGTGCAGGTGGCCAGGAGCTGGACGCGCAGATCGTCGTCGAACAGGGGCAGTACGTCGAGCAGCCGGGTCGCGGAGGTCACGTTGTGCACGACGACGAGGACCCGCAGACACTCCTTCCGGGTCGCCCACCGTGCCGCGTCGTCCCCCACCGGCACGCGAAGCCACCCGGTCCGCCCCTGTTCCATCCGTACGCTCCTCGTCCTTCGTCCGGTCGGCCGGGCGGACCTCCGGGCATTCGTCCGGCCGTGACAGTCAATCAGCACATCCGGCGGCCGGGCCACCGCAGGGGGACGGCGGCCCGCCCGGGAGCGTCACGGCTTGCGGGCGAGGCCGCCGTGTTCGCCGACCGGGCGGGCGGCGGGGGCGGCGGGGTCCGGTCGCCAGAAGGGGACCGACACGACGCCGGGGTCCAGCAGCTCCAGGCCGTCGAAGTACGCCGTGATCCGGTCGACGGGGCGCAGGAAGTAGGGGATGGCCCCGGTCTCGTTGTAGGCGTCCTGGGCCCGCTCGTAATCGGTGTCGACGCCGCGCGAACCGTCGTTGACGGCCAGGTAGCTGCCGGAGGGCAGTGCGTCCATCAGCCGGGTGACGATGGCGCGCGCCTGGTCGTGGTCGGCGATGTGGCCGAGGATGTTGCTCAGGATGAGGGCGGTGGGGCGGGACAGGTCCAGTGTCCCGGCGGCGAGCGACAGGATGCGGTCCGGGTCGGTGAGGTCGGCGTCGACGTAGGCGGTCGTGCCCTCGGGGGTCGAGGTGAGCAGGGCGCGGGCGTGCGCGAGGACCATCGGGTCGTGGTCGGCGTAGACGATCCTCGCCTCCGGGGCGAGCCGCTGCGCCACCTCGTGCGTGTTGTCCACGGTGGGCAGGCCGGTGCCGATGTCCAGGAACTGCCGGATCCCCGCCTCCGTGACCAGATGGGTGATCACCCGGCCCAGGAAGGCCCGGCTGCTGCGGGCGACGGTGGTGATGCCCGGGAAGACGGCGCTGTACGCGTCCCCGGCCTGCTCGTCGACCGGGTAGTTGTCCTTGCCTCCCAGCCAGTAGTTCCAGATCCGGGCCGAGTGCGGCACCGATGTGTCGATCTTCTGCCGCTCGGGGCCGGACACCGCTGTGTGGTCGGTCATGGGTATCGCCCGTCTCTCGGCCGAGATGGAATCTGTTCACCGCACAACCTACGCCCGACGGAACGGCAGAGCTGAACAGGTTCAGGGTTTCGATTTCCGCCTACGGGAAGGGAGGTCCGACGGGGAGTGGGGGGGGGAGTTTTCGGGGTGCCTTCGGTCGAAGAAGTAAAAGGAATGATCAGAAACAGCATACGAAGAGTCACTGAACGTCCTTATAGTGAAGCCGCGTTGATCGGCCGACCACCGCAGACCGAGCGAAGCCCTCGTTGCAGGAGATTCCGTACGATGACGACGCCCGCATCCGCGGTGCCCGAACACCCTTCCGCCTTTCCGCCGCCCGTCACGGGTCGCTGTCCCCTGGGGGGCGACGCGTCCCGGGTGCCGCTGAGCGGGCCCGGATTCCACACCGAACCCCACAAGGTCCACCGCGCGATGCGCGCCGAGCACGGGCCCGTCGTGCCCGTGGAACTGCCCGGCGGAATCCCCGCCTGGCTGGTCATCGGCTACCGGGAACTCCACCAGGTCACCACCGACGGCGAGTTGTTCCCCCGGGACGTCGGACTGTGGAACCAGTGGGGGAACATCCCCGAGGACTGGCCGCTGCTGCCCATGGTCGGCCGCCCGATGCCGTCCATCTACTTCACCGCGGGCGCCGAGCACCGGCGCCATGCCGCCATGGTCGGTCAGGCGCTGGAGGAGGTCGAGCAATTCGAACTCCGCACGCGGTGCGAGGAGTTGGCGGACCGGCTGGTCGACGGATTCTGCCACCGGGGCACCGCCGACCTGATCGCCGACTTCGCCGTACCGCTGCCCGTGCTCGTCCTCGCCCGGCTCCTCGGGTTCCCCGACGAGGAGGGCCCGCTGATCGCCGAGGTGCTCCGGGACCTGGCCGACGGCGGCCCCGGCGCCCAGGAGGCCCATCTCCGGTTCGGCGAGCACATGGGGCGGCTGCTGGCGGCCCGCCGGGCCGCGCCCGGCACCGACGTGACCTCGCGCATGCTCGCCCACGCCGGGGAGTTCACCGACGAGGAGTACGTCCTCGACCTGATGGCCATCACGGCCGCGGGCCACCTCACCACGGCCGACTGGATCGGCAACTCGCTCAGGCTGATGCTCACCGACGACCAGTTCGCCGTCGCGCTCACCGGCGGCCGGCACAGCGTCGCCGAGGCCATGAACGAGGTGCTCTGGGAGGAGGCGCCGACCCAGATCCTCGCCGGGCGCTGGGCCGCCCGCGACACCCGGCTCGCCGACCGGAACATCCGTGCCGGGGACATGCTGCTGCTGGGCCTCGGCGCGGCCAACTCCGATCCGCACATCCGCCAGCACCTCGCCACCGCGCAGAGCCCCTCCGGCCGCAGCGGCAACAGCGCCCACCTGGCCTTCAGCCACGGCGAGTACCGCTGCCCGTTCCCCGCGCAGGAGATCGCCGAGATCATCGCCCGCACCGGCATCGAGGTGCTGCTGGACCGCCTGCCCGACCTGGAACTGGCCGTACCGGTGCCGGAACTGGTCCGGCGGCAGTCCGCCTTCCTGCGCGGGATGACCGCCCTGCCCGTGAGCTTCGCCCCCGTACGCCCGACAGGAGACCTGCCGTGACCTGCCCGCACGCCGCCGCCGCGAACGGCACCACCGGGGCCGTCCCCACCGGTGCCGTCGTCATCGACCCGCTCGTCCAGGACCTCGACGGCGAGACCGCCCGGCTGCGTGACGCGGGCCCGCTCGCCCGGATCGAACTCCTCGGCGTACCGGCCCTCGCCGTCACCCGGCACGCCCTCGCCCGCCAACTGCTCGTCGACCCGCGCCTGGTGAAGGACCTCGACGCCTGGGACCTCTGGCGGCGCGGCGAGGTCACCCACGAGTGGCCCCTGATCGGCATGATCGACGCCGGACGGTCCATGTTCACCGTGGACGGCGCCGAGCACCGGCGGCTGCGCAGCAAGACCTCCCAGGCGCTCACCCCGCGCCGGCTGGAGGAGATCCGTCCGGACATCGAGAGGTTCACCGCGGAACTCCTCGACGCCCTCGCCGAACAGGCCGCCCGGAGCGAGGACGGAGTGGTCGACCTCAAGTCGGTCTTCGCCCAGCCGCTGCCGATGCGGGTCGTCGGCATGCTGATGGGCGTCGACGAGACCGAGCACCCCATGCTGCTCAGCCGCTACAAGGCGTTCTTCTCGATGCTCACCCCGCAGGAGGAACGGCTCGCGCTCCTCGCCGAGCTGGACGTCTTCTACACCGCCCTCGTGCGCGAGCGGACCGCGCACCCCGCCGACGACCTCACCAGTGCGCTGATCCTCGCCGATGAGGGCGGCGAACCGCTCACCGAGGAGGAGGTCGTCGGCAACCTCAAGGCTATGGTGGCCGCCGGGCACGAGACCACCATCGGGCTCGTCCTCAACGCCGTACGCGCCCTGCTCACCCACCCCGACCAGCTGCGCCGGGTCCTCGACGGGGAGATCTCCTGGGAGAACGTGATCGAGGAGACGCTGCGCTGGGACACGCCCACCACCCATCTGCTGATGCGGTTCGCGACCGAGGACATCCAGATCGGCGACGTCACGATCCCCCGGGGCGAGGGGGTCGTCATCTCCTACCGGGCGATCGGCCGCGACACCGAGCAGCACGGCGCGGACGCCGACGCCTTCGACTGCGGACGCCCGGCCCCGATCCGGCACATGACCTTCGGCCACGGTCCGCACATCTGCCCCGGCGCCGCGCTCTCCAGGGTCGAGGCGCAGATCGCCCTGCCCGCGCTGTTCGCCCGCTTCCCCAAGCTGCGCGCCGCCGTCCCGGACGAGGACGTGACCAAGCTTCCGGTCATGACGCAGAACGACATGGCCGCCTTCCCCGTCCTGCTGAACGGCTGAGCCCGGGGCCCTCCCGGGGTCAGTTCGGCGCGTTCCCCAGCGCACGGTCCGCCGCGGCGGCCGACTCCTGCCACAGCGTGGTGACCGGCTCCCACACATGGACGCCCCGGGGCATGCCCACGGCCGCCGCGCCGAAGGTCACGCCGTAGTGGGAGGGGTCCGCCGCGACGGACAGGCTGCCGACGACCCGGCCCTCGGTGGCCGAAGAGTCCGCGGTGCGCACGGCGGCGTAGGCCCGCTCGCCGCCGGACAGCACGTACGGGCCGCTCTCGGAAGGCGGTACGGGCAGGGCGGAGCCGTCCAGTCCGCGGAAGGTGATCGTGGGGATGCGGTCCACCGTGCAGGACCGGTCACCGGTGTTGGTGACGCTGATCCGGGCGACGTTCCGCTGTCCGCCGGGCGCGGCGCGTACGTCGAGGTTCTTCTCCCGGCAGGTCTCGGGGGCGGCGGTCGCGGTGGACGCGGATCCGGCGGCGGCCGCCGCCGCGGTGCCGGTCAGGGCCAGGGCGGCCGCGGCGCAGAGGGCGGGCGTGAGTGCGGAGCGGAGGCGCATGGTGGTTCTCCCCTTCGATCGGCATGCGTCGGCACGCATCGACATGCGTCGACGGCCCGCAGGCCGGGGCGGCCGACATGGACAGTGTGGACCGTGGGACCCGATCTCCGCGACAGATCGGGCATGGGTGCGCCACCGCGCCCGGTGCGGGACCGCCCGCGCACCCGCACCGGAGGCCCCCGTTACCGTGCGCGGACCGTCGCCAGGACGTCCCGGTCCGGCTGCAGGGTCAGCGACGGCACGGGGTTGACGACTCCCGGGTCCACCACCAGCTCGAAGCGGCGCGCCAGCACGGCCAGCACCAGCACCGCCTCGACCATCGCGAACCGGGTGCCCAGGCAGGCCCGGGGGCCGCCGCCGAACGGGAACCAGGCGTACTCCGGGATGTCGTCGCCGGATTCCGGGTCCCAGCGCTCGGGGCGGAACTCCTCCGGCTCCGGGAACCACCGCGCGTCGCGGTGCGTCACCCACTGGCTGCTCCACACCCGGGTGCCCTCCGGCATCGGGACGCCGCCGATCCGCGCCCCCTCCTTCGCGACCCCCGTGACCAGCCAGATCGTCGGATACAGCCGCAGCGTCTCCTTGACCACGGACTGCGTGTACGTGAGCCGCGCGTAGTCCTCGATCCCGGGCTCCCGGTCGCCCAGCACCCGGTCCAGCTCCTCGACGAGCGCGGTACGCACCCGGGGTGCGCGGGACAGCAGGTACCAGGCCCACACCAGGGTGGAACTGGTCGTCTCGTGCCCGCCGATGTACAGCGTGACCGTCTCGTCCCGGATCTCCCGGTCGCTGAGCCGGGCCCCCTTCTCGTCGACGGCGGTCAGCAGCCGGCTCAGCAGGTCGGGGCGGTCCTCCCCGCCGTCGCGGTGGCGGGCGACGACCCGGGCCACCTCGGCGTCGATGACCGCGGCGGCCCTCCTGATCCGGGCCCGGCCCGGCGTCGGCACCCAGTCCGGCAGGACGGCTCCGAGCCCGGCGAACTCCTTGCCGATCTCCCGCTGCGCCACGTCCATCGCCCGGCCCATCGACTCCGCGTCGGCCGCCGTGTCCACCCCGAAGATGGTGCGCACGGCGATCCGCTGGGTCAGCGCCGCCATCTCCCGCTTGACGTCGATCCGGTCGCCGTCCGACCAGCCGTCCGCCAGCTCCACCGTGCTGTCCGTCATCGTCGCCGCGTACGAGCGCACCTGCTTGGGCCGTACCGAGGGCTGCACCAGGGAGCGCTTGCGCCGCCAGTCGGCGCCGCGGGCGACCACCACGCCGTTGCCCATCACCGTGCGGAAGGCGATGCCCAGGGCAGGCTGGTCGAAGGAACGTTCCGTCTCGGTGAGCAGTTCGCCCACGCACTCCGGATCGGAGACGAACACACAGGGATTGGGGCCGAACCGCCAGCTCACCATCGGCCCGTACGAGCGCAGCCGGCCGAAGAAGGCGAGCGGGTCCTTCCCGAACCGGAGCAGACTGCCGAGGAACGGCAGCCCCTTCGGGCCGGGGACGATCCGGTGCTCGCGCGCCCGGCCGCCGACGGCCGGGCCGGTCTGCGTGGACATGGGAGGTCTCCGCTCTTCATGGCGCGCCCGAACCGGTACGCGGCGACTGGATCCAGCCGCACCGCCCGCCGTCCGGAAACACCATCGGCCTTGTGCGGTACGTGGGTTGACGAGCCTAGTCGCGTGCCGCCCGCCTGGGGACGGGGCGGGCGGCTGGTGGCGGAGAATGGGCGGTCCGTGACCGCCGGACGGCTGTCCGGCGGTCACGGAGCCGCGGGTCAGACGTGCGGCGGTACGTGCGACGGGCGGCCGCGCCCGCGCGTGAGGGAGTACCCGAAGACGCCCGCGAGCGCCCCGAGGATCCCGCCGCCGACCGTCCACAGCCAGCGGTCGGTCCACCAGCCCGAGGCCCAGCCGTCCTCGGGCTCACTGCCGAGCGAGACCGTGCGGGTGGAACCGTCGCCGTCGTCGTCCGACGACTCGTCCGCGGCCTGCGCGACGGAGGAGATCCCGGGGACCAGCGGCTTCGACAGGGTGCCGTCCACGTCGGCGGAGCCGCCCTTGTCGACGGAGGTGACCTCGACCTCGGCCCGCACCGGCAGACCGAGGTCCGTCGACGGCAGGTCCACGACCGTCAGCCGGACGTAGTAGCTGCCCGGCAGCGGGTCGTTGGCCCACGGCTCCGACCAGGCACGGACGGTCCGCAGGACGCACTTCAGCTCGACCGTCGGCGCGTCGGCGGCGGCCTTGCCGGTCTGACGGCCGTACATGCACGCCTGGCGGCGGCGCAGTCCGTCGTACACGTCGACCTGCCAGGTCGACGCACCGTGCCGGGCGGTGTCCTGCGGCAGGGTGATCGTCGCCGTGACGGTGGCGCGCTGGCCCGCGTCGGCGGGGAACACCCAGTACAGGTAGTCGCCGGTGGATGCCTCGGCGGTGGCGCGCTGGCCCTGCTGGAGGGCGGTCGCGGTCCGGAAGGCGGTCCCGGCCTCGGTGGGGGCGGAGCCGTCGCCGGCGGCGCCGGGGCTCGGGCTCGTCGACGGGTCGTCGGCCAGCGCCGCGCCCGCCGGGGTGAGCAGGGCGAGCCCGGTGATCAGGGCGCCCGCGAGCAGACGGGTTGTCCTACGCATCAGTTGGTCCTCCAGACGGCGACGCGCCAGCGCGAGATCCAGCCGAAGACCAGACCGGCGAGCAGTCCGGTCAGGACGAGCACGCCCAGCAGCCACCAGCCGCGGCCGAGTCCGAACGCGGCGACGTCGGCGGCGTCGTCCGGGCCGTCCACCACGTCGATGGTCAGCTCGATCGGCAGGCCGGGCTCGGTCTTCACCGAGGCGGGGGCGGAGAACGAGTTGCCGACCTGGAGACAGACCGTCTCGGCGGCGGGCTTGTCGCTGTCGGTGTCGTCCAGTTCGGCCTTCGGGTAGCGCAGACCGGAGGAGATCACGTCGGTGCGTCCGGTGCCGGACTCCGAGCCCCGTACGATCTCGCGGCCGTGCACGGTCAGCGCCCGCATCAGCACGCCGTAGTCGTTGTTCACGGCGCGGTCGGCGGCGACGCTGACCGAGGCGCGCAGCTCCTGACCGGGCAGTACATCCACCCGGTACCAGCGGTGCTGGCCGAAGGTCTCGCGGTCGGTGTACAGGCCGGGCTTGAGCTGCGGCGCGTCGGTGCAACTGTTCGCGCCCTCGGTCGCCACCGGGGTGACGACGGGTTCGGCGGCACGGTCCACCAACTGCTTCACGCGGCCGGAGAGTTCGTCGGTGTGCTTGACCGCGGTGTAGGTGCCGCCGGTGGCCTCGGCGATGCAGGTCAGCTGCTCGCGGATCTTGGTGTTGGGCACCAGGCCCAGGGTGTCGATGACCAGGTGGATGCCCCGGGCCGCGATGTCACGGGCCACCTCGCACGGGTCGAGCGGACCGCAGGTGTCCTCGCCGTCCGTGATCAGGACGATCCGCCGGGTGGCGTCACCGCCCTTGAGGTCGTCGGCGGCGCCCAGCAGGGCCGGGCCGATCGGGGTCCAGCCGGTGGGCGCCAGGGTGGCGACGGCGGTCTTGGCCTCGGTGCGGTCGAGCGGGCCGACCGGGTAGAGCTGCCGGGTGTCCTTGCAGCCGACCTTGCGGTCGTTGCCCGGGTAGTCGGCGCCGAGCGTGCGGATGCCGAGCTCCACCTGCTCCGGCACCGCGTCCAGCACCTCGTTGAACGCCTGCTTGGCGGCGGTCATCCGGGACTGGCCGTCGATGTCGCGGGTCCGCATGGAACCGCTGACGTCGAGCACCAGCTCGACCTTGGGGGAGGGTTGGGCGGTGGGTTCGCCGGCGGCGGCGGGGAGCGCCGAACCGAGCCCGGCGGTCAGGGTGGCGAGCAGAATGCCCACCCCGACCGTCAGCCTTCTTCTTATGATCATCGCCGGATCCTATTGAAGTTCGCGGCGCATCCCCAAACCGGCGTGGGGCCGCTCGCCGGGCCCGCTGGGGAACCGTCAGGAACCGCCCAGCAGGGGGCCGGAGGCCCGTTCCAGCACCGATTCGATCCGTTCCCAGGTGGACAAGTCCCTCGGCACGGGCGGTAGTTGGAGTCCGTTGCCGGTTCCCCAGCCGGTGGCGACCGCGACCGGGTCGGCCCCGCCGGCCGCGGCGGCGGCCAGCGCGGCGGCGCCCAGCGCCACCGGTTCGTCGCCGCCGGGCACGATCACCGGCCGCCCGGAGAGCCGCCGTACCGTCTCCACCCAGATCCGGCCCCGCGCCCCGCCGCCGATCAGCCGGAGCGGGCGGGCGGCCACCGAGGGGTCCGCCGGGTCGAGCCCGCAGGCCCGCGCCAGCTCGTCCTGGGCGCGCAGTACGGTGACGACGGCCCCCTCGTAGGCGGCGCCGAGCAGTTGCCGGGGCGTGGTGTCGTGGCGCAGGCCGGTGAGCAGCCCGGAGGCGTGGGGCAGATCGGGGGTGCGCTCGCCGTCGAGGTAGGGGAGGAGCACCGCCTCGCCGCCGGGGTCCGCCGCTTCCCTGTCCAGACCGAGCAGGGCGGCGATCCGGTCCACGGCGAGCGTGCAGTTCAGCGTGCAGGCCAGCGGGAGGTAGGTGCCGTCCGTCGCGGCGAAACCGGACAGGGCCGGTGAGACGGGCCGCGTCCGGGAGGCGGCGAAGACGGTGCCGGAGGTGCCGAGGCTGAGTACGGGGTGGTCCAGCAGCCCGGCCGCGCCCAGGCCGAGGCCGACCGCCGCGCCCATGTTGTCCCCGGTGCCCGCGGCCACGGCGATCCCGGCGGGCAGGCCCAGTGCCCCGGCCGCCTCGGCGGTCAGCCTGCCGGCGCGGTCCGCGCCCGTCCGCGCCACCCGGGGCAGCAGGTCGGCGTCCAGGCCGAGGAGTTCCAGGAGGACGGGGTCGTAGCCGCCGCTCGCGGTGGAGTACCAGCCGGTGCCCGAGGCGTCGCCCGGGTCGGTGACGGCGGCGCCCGCGAGCCGTTCGGTCAGGAAGTCGTGCGGCAGGCGCAGCGCGGTGGCCGCGGCGGCGGTCTCCGGCTCGTGCTGCCGCAGCCACCGCCACTTGGACGCGGTGACGGAGGCCACCGGCACCGTCCCGGTCCGCGCGGTCCAGGCGGCCGGGCCGCCCAGTTCGGCGGTGAGCGCGGCGGCCTGCGGGGCGGAGCGGGTGTCGTTCCACAGCATCGCGGGGCGCAGCGGGCGGCCCGAGGCGTCGAGCACGACCAGCCCGTGCTGCTGTCCGGCGACCGCGATGCCGGCCACCTCCCGGGCCTCGGCGCCCGATTCCGCGAGCCCGGCGCGCACGGCCGCGCACAGCGCCCGCCACCACTGCTCGGGATCGCTCTCCCGGGCACCCGCCTCCCCGGTGACGGTGTGCGGTGCCCGGCCGACGCCGAGCGTCCGGCCGCTGTCGGCGTCGACGAGGACCGCCTTGGTGGACTGGGTGGAGCTGTCCACGCCGATGACGACGGTACGCGGCGGCATGGGGCCTCATTCCTGGGGGCGCTGGGCGGGGCACGGCATTCGATCGTGCGCGGAACAAATTACGGGAGCGGAGGTTCGAAGAACACCCCGGTGCTCGGTACTTACCAGAAGGAGGCGCCCCGTGCATCATTAGTCATGTCAGTGAACAAATCAGAGCCGGGTGCCCTCACGACACCGGGCCCGACGGCAGCGAAGGCGGCCAGACGATGACGGAACGCTTCACGCCCACCCCGGACGACCGGTTCACCTTCGGGCTGTGGACGGTGGGCTGGCAGGGGCGCGACCCGTTCGGCGACGCGACCCGGGCCCCGCTCGACCCGGCCGAATCCGTGCGACGGCTCGCGGAGCTGGGTGCGTACGGGGTGACCTTCCACGACGACGACCTGATCCCGCCCGGCGCGACGGAGGCCGAGCGCGAGGGGACCGTGAAGAGGTTCCGGCAGGCCCTGGACGCGGCCGGACTGGTCGTGCCCATGGCCACCACGAACCTCTTCACCCACCCGGTCTTCAAAGACGGCGCGTTCACCGCTAACGACCGGGACGTACGCCGCTACGCGCTCCGCAAGACCCTGCGCAACATCGACCTCGCCGTCGAGCTGGGCGCCACCGTCTACGTGGCCTGGGGCGGCCGGGAGGGAGCCGAGTCCGGCGCCGCCAAGGACGTCCGGGTCGCCCTCGACCGGATGAAGGAGGCGTTCGACCTGCTCGGCAGGTACGTCACCGAACAGGGGTACGACCTGAGGTTCGCCATCGAGCCCAAGCCGAACGAGCCGCGCGGCGACATCCTGTTGCCGACCGTAGGCCACGCCCTCGCCTTCATCGAGCGCCTGGAGCGCCCCGAGCTGTTCGGCGTGAACCCGGAGACCGGCCACGAGCAGATGGCCGGGCTGAACTTCCCGCACGGCATCGCCCAGGCCCTGTGGGCGGGCAAGCTCTTCCACATCGACCTGAACGGCCAGTCCGGCATCAAGTACGACCAGGACCTGCGCTTCGGCGCGGGCGATCTGCGCCAGGCTTTCTGGCTCGTCGACCTGCTGGAGACGGCCGGTTACGCGGGCCCGCGCCACTTCGACTTCAAGCCGCCGCGCACCGAGGACCTCGACGGCGTCTGGGCGTCGGCGGCGGGGTGCATGCGCAACTATCTGATCCTCAAGGAGCGGGCCGCGGCGTTCCGTTCCGACCCCGCCGTCCGCGAGGCGCTCGCGGCCGCCCGTCTCGACGACCTGGCCCGGACCACCGCCGAGGACGGGCTGCGCGGGCTGCTGGCCGACCGCTCGGCGTTCGAGGAGTTCGACGTGGACGCGGCGGCGGAGCGCGGCATGGCGTTCGAGGCCCTGGACCAGCTGGCCCTGGACCATCTGCTCGGCGTCGCCTGAACCGTGGCCGGGGCCCGGTGGCCGGTCAGCGCGGCGGGCCGGCCGCGTACGCCACCGGGTCGGCCAGCACCTCCGCCAGCACCAGGGCGGCTCCGCCCCGGGCCGCGTCCCCCGCACCGGACGAGGGACGCAGCCGCCCGCTCCCCGGCGACCAGAGCCCCGACACCACCCGGTCGGTCAGCTCTCGGGCGGCGGGCGGCGCCAGCCACGGCATCAGCCCCCGGTAGATCCCGCCGAGCACCACCGCGTCCGGGTCCAGCAGATTCACCGCCCCCGACAGCACCCGGCCCAGCATCCGGCCGGCCTCCGTCAGGGCGGCCACAGCGGGCCCGTCCCCGGCGCGGGCCCGCCGCTCCAGCTCGGCGACCCCGGCCCCGCCCCCGCCGTCCTCGATCCCGGCGGCCCGCAGCAGCGCCGTCTGTCCGGCGTACCGCTCCAGACAGCCGCGCGAGCCGCACCGGCACCGGGGGCCCTGCGGATCGACCACCACGTGCCCGATCTCCCCGGCGAACCCGTGCGCCCCGCGCCACAGCTCGCCGTCGACGACCAGGGCGCCGCCGACGCCGATCTCCCCGGTCAGATAGAGGAAGCCGCGGACCGGCCCCAGCCCGCCGAACCACAGCTCGGCCAGTGCCGCCAGATTGGCCTCGTTCTCCGCCCGTACCCGCAGCGCCGGACGGCCGGGGCGCGCGGCGGCCAGCGCGGCCGCGAACAGCTCGTCGGCCGGTACCGCGTTCCACCCCAGATTGGGTGCCTGGCGCACCGTGCCCCCGGAGACCAGACCGGGCAGCGCGAGCGTCGCCGCCACCGGGAACAGCTCCTGCTCGCGCGCCGACTCCAGGGTCCGCGCCGCGATCCCGGCCGCCCGCGCCAGCACGTCCCCGGGCGATGCGCCCCGGTTGTCGAGGTGTTCGGTGAGCCGGACCCGTCCGGTGCCCGCCAGATCGACGACGCACACCGACACGTAGTCGATGTTGACCTCCACGCCGAGCCCCGCGGGCCCGGTGCGGGCCACCTTGAGCGCGGTGCCGGGGCGGCCCGCCTGGCCGCTGAAGGTCTTGCCGGACTCGGTCAGGAAACCGATCCCCAGCAACTGCTCGACCAGCGAGGAGACCGCGGCCCGGGTCAGCCCCACCCGGGCGGCGACCGTGGCCCGGGTCGCGCCGCCGTCGGGCTCGTCGCGGACCGCCCGCAGGACCAGGCTGAGGTTGCTCCGGCGCACGGTGTCCTTGTCGGCCTTGGGCCCCAGCGGTGTGACGTTCCTCTTCATGTCGGGCCGAGCCTATGCGATCGCCCGTACGAGGAGGTCAACCGGAATACGCCGGAAACGTGCCGTAGGCCGCTGTGATCAACCCTGACGGCGAGCGGCGGGGTCGCGCTCAGCGACGTGCCGGGCGACCGCGTCGACGCCGGGACGGGCGTACCGCTCCAGGGAGCGGACGGAGGCGTGGCGGGAGCGGGCCAGCAGCATCGGTGTTGACGTGCCGTTCTCCGCGTCGTGCGTCAACGCACTGTGTCTTAGCCGGTGCAGTGTCCACCCCTCCAACTCCTCGATGTCCTCGGGCTGGGCGAGCGGGTTGGCCAGCAGCCGGGTGGACTCCTCGAAGATCTCCTCTGCTCGGCGGTAGGAGAGCCGGGCGCGGCCGGTCTCCTCGCACACGTCCAGCGTCGCGGTCCCTGCCGGGGCCCTGCGGCCGGTGAGGAACAGCGGGCCGCGGGTGCGGCCGGCGATGAGGCGGGGCAGCAGTTGGGCGGTGCCGGACTGCCAGTGAATCCACTCCGTCGCCCCGCCCTTGGCGGTGATCTTGCCTCGCTTGTCCTGCGGGTACAGGTCCTCGACGTTCAGGCACAGCACCTCGTCGGCGCGGGCTGCGGACTCGTAGAGCATCTTCCAGAACGTCTTCTCCCGCAGGGTGACGTCGAGGCGCCACAGGGCGGCGATCTGGTTCTCGGCGAGGGCCTTGGTGCGGTCCGGCGGTGCCGGCCGCCGCTCGATGCCGATCGTCGGATCGCATTCGATCCATCCCTGGCGCTGCCACCACCCGATCGCCTTGCGCGCGATGGACAGCTCCCGGTTGACGGTGTCGGCGTCCATCTCGTCCGCCCGCGCGGTGGCCAGTTCCGCCAGCACCTCCGGCAGCGCCGGGTCGTCGATCCCGGCCACCGGGAAGACGGGCGGCTTCGCGCCCCGGCGGGCGGGTCCGGTCGGCGCGGGTTCGCCGGCGAGCATCCATCCCCACGTCGTCAGCGAGATCCGGTAGATCCGTGCGGAGGACTTCGCGATGCCCGCGCCGGTGAGGTACCGCTCGACCGCCGCGGTGTACGACGCGGGCGGGGCGGACAGGGGCACCACCCGGGCGCGCGGCGAGGGCAGCACGCCCCCGCCGTCTGGCACGCTCGGCAGTTCGACCGACACTCGGCCCCACCCCGTTCCGCCCGCCGCAGGTCGCGGTGATCACGGTAGAGGCTCTGCCGCAGTAAATTCGTTATTTACTGCGGCAACCACTGAATGTTCACGCCAAGGCGGTCCTTCACGCTGCACACAGCCGGAGCGCGAGCCTAAAGATGCGCTACTTTCTAAAGAGCGTTTAACTCTGGGGCGATTAGCCCCCATCGCGGGGGTGGAGGGGTGACGGCGGTGCCCTACAAAACTGATCTTGTTGAGGCGAAGATCAAGGAGCAAGTCCTGTGGATCGGCACTGACGCCTTTCCGCTGCGCAACGTTACGGCAACCCGACGAGCGGTCATCGAGCCTGACCGTTGGGGTGCTGTAAAGAGGTCCCTGAAGTCCCTCTTGGCGCTGTTCATCTTCCTGGTCATCGCCATGATCGTGGGGGAGTCCGTCAGTGGCACTCTCAAGGAACTTGCCACGTTGTCCGCAATGGCCATGTTCGTCATTCTGATCGTTGTGCTGGTGAAAAGACTTCGCGCACCAGAACTCTACGAGCTGATCATTGAGACGGCGAGTTCGGTGCAGACTGTGGTAGCAAGCCCGGACTTCATGAAGGTTGGCGCACTCGACAAGCAAATCATGGAAGCAATCAATAACCCACAGGTCGAGTTCCAGTTGCAGATCGAGAACGCTCATATCGGCGACAAGATCACGCAACACGGTAACCACAACATCGGAAAGCAGGTCGGGTAGCGTGAGCAACAGCTTCCATATCGGTGACTCCGTCACCCAGCACGGCGACCACAACACCGGAATCGTCAAGAACCAGGCGCCTGCTGACCCTGCTGCGGCGCTTCAGACGCTGGTTGCAGCGGTCCGGCTCCTGCACGACCAAGTCCCTGTTGAAGACCAGCAGGTCATCGACGACGCACTCCAAACGATCGAGGCCGGCCCGGACGTCCCTCGCGGCACTCTACGCCGGGCGCTCTCGAACATCGCTGGCATCGCCACGATGGTCGGAGGGGTCGGTGTCCCCGTTATCGAGGCTGTGAACGGCGTGAGAGCCGCCCTAGAGGCCTGATCCGTGACGGCCTGCCACGGTCTTCCCAGCCACGCTGCAAGGCAGAGGTCCGTGAATGCACTTCTGCGATGCAATTGTCGCGGAAAAAGTCTTGTTTCCGTAGCTAAAGCCGCGCAGATAAGAATCAAGAGGGGCGAGTGAATGGCGACACCGGGGCGTCGTGAACGGCTACGGGCCCAGATGTCCGCAGAAGTGCGATTCGTTGCCCGCCACATCATCATGCACCAAGGCGTCGAAGCCCTCACCTTGGCCGAGATCGCCCGGCGTGTGGAGGTGACCCCTGCCGCCCTCTACCACCACTTCAAGGGCGGCCTCCCGGAGATTGTGTACCGGGTTGCCGAAGACATCATCGACAATCTGCTGCAAGAACTTCAGTCTGCGGCTGATTCTTATCCTGCGGACAACTTTGCGATGCGCATGATTGAGCCAGTTCGTGCGCTCCGAAGCTGGGCAATCGCGCACCAGCCCGAATTCAACCTGCTGTTCGGCACACCGTCCACAGCCGCCGGCGAGGCCCACGCCGAACTGACCAGTACCTGGGTGCGGCGACTCGCCGCCGTCTGGGGCCCGATCTTCGTACAGCTGTGGACGGAGCGCCGCTTCCCGGTTCTCGCCGAGGACGAGATGGGTCCGCGACTGCGGCAGCAGATGCTGGCCTACCGGGAAGACACCGGCGTGGACCTTCCTCCTGGCGCGATGGTGGTGATGCTGAGCTGCTGGCGGTCGCTCTACGGCCAGATCGCGCTGGAGGTCTTCGGGCACTTTGCCCCCCTGTTCTCCGACCAGGAGCCCATGTTCGAGCTGCTGATGCAGGAACTAATGCGTGGCATGGGCCTCGAAGACCAGTATCAACCGCCGACCCGTTAAGCCCGCGGCCTGGAATCGACACCACCGCCGGGCGAGTCATGTCGAGTCCCGATGCAGTTCGCTGCTCGTGATGAGCGAGTCGCCACACCAGTCACAAGGAGGCTGATTGATGTCTACGTGGTTGATCATCTCAGAGGAGACCGGCACGGCCGATGGGGCGGCATCGCATCGGCAGATCAAGGTCATTCGGACCGTGAACGGAAACAAGACCCGGGAACAGGCACTCGTCGAACTGCGCAACGTGGCCAAGAGTCATGTGCCCGACTCGCTGAAGAGCACCTCAACCGTGGTGGGACGTGACAGCGACGGGTCCTTCTGGGTGCTGCCGAAGAACGGCAAGGGCCATGCTTCCTGCAACGTCCGTCTCATCGAGCAGATACGTCCCTGAGCTGCGCCGATCCTGTAGCTGGAGCTGCGCTGCGTACGAATCGATCTTCGTCGCCGGTCACGCCCAGTCGAGCTGTTGACCATCGACTCCACCACCGTCACCGAGCAACTGGGCGTGAACCTCGACCAGGCCCACGAGTACCGGCGCCACCTCGCGGCCGAGACTGACGGGGTGATGCAAGAGGCCGACGCCAACTGATGGGACCGCCCGACTGGAAAAGCGGGGGCGTCCGAAGCCGCAGGAGGTGGCTTCGGACGCCCCTTTCGGCTGTACCAACGTGACCGCGTTCGGTCCATCGCGTAGACCCAGCGGTCACGCGGCCATCCGTAGCCGCCCTACCGCCCCGTTCTCGGGCGGCTCCATGTCCAGGTGCCAGGTCCCGAAGCGGCGGGTCTTGCTGGTGATGTACGGGGTAACGGTGGCCAGGTCCACCGGGTCCACCTCCCACCCCTCGTCGATGAGGTCGTTGGCCACCTTCGTGATGTCCACGGCGGTATGAAAAATGAGGCAGTTCGCCAGCAGCTCGTTGAACTTGATGGTCTTCTCCTGATGGTCCGGGTCGTTGTCCTGGAGCACGTCGGAGGCGAACATCAGCCAGTTGCTGAACTTGTGGAACGCCTCGACCTTGTTCGTCATCGCCTGGATCGATTCGCGCAGCTCGGGCTCTGACAAGAACCTGAGCAGCACGATCGTCCTCATGACCCGGCCGAGCTCGCGGTACGCCTGGTAGATGCGGTTGCGCTTGGACTCGTTGCCCAGCCTGCGCAGCAGCGCGGCCGAGGACAGCCGGCCCTCGCGGATCGACAGCACCACGCGCATGAGGTCTTGCCAGTGGTTCTCGATCAGCCGCCAGTTGATGACGTCCTTCTCCGGGTCGCCGAACAGCGGGTCGATGTGCTGGTACTTCACCGTCGGGCTGGGCCGGTAGAAGGTCAGGTCCTTCCAGTTGCGGATGCGCGGCAGCAGCTCCACACCGAGCATGTGCGCGAGCCCGAAGACAGGCAGCGACTGGCCTTGCGTGTCCCCGTGGACGATGTCCACGGTCACCTCGGACTGGTTCTTCAGCAGGCCCTCGAACAGATACACCGCCTCCCACACGCCACACGGGATGAAGTGGCTGAAGAGCGCGATATAGGTGTCGGACACGTGTCTCATCGAGATGCCGCCAAATCCCCCATACCGGATGTGGGACTCGGCCAGCATGTTGTTCTCCCAGGTGTCGTACTGGGAGCCGTCGATCCCGGCCTTGCCGACATCGCCCCACACGTGCGCCAGGTCGAGCTGGATGAACATGTCGATCACGTCCGCCGAGGCGGCGTTCAGCTTCTCCGCGGTGATGTGCTGGTTGCCCGCCAGTGACAGCTCGTGCACCGAGACCTTCTGCCGCATGTGCCGCGCGACCTGCGCGGGCCCCGCGTTCGTCCCGTAGCAGAAGACCGTCAGGACGTAGCGGGCGAGTTTGTCGCGGATCTTCGGATCGCTTCCGGAGGCCGGGCCGAAGTGCCGCCACCACTGGATCCAGTACGCCGTGCGGGCGAGCACATCGAGCAGGCTCCACTCGGGCAGCCGGCGCAGGATCTCCGCCTCCAGGTCCTGCGCGGACTTGCGGCGGTCCTTGCCCTTGCGCGGGGTGAGCACGATCTTCCCCGACGCGGCGTCGATGGTCAGGTCCGCGTTGTCCGGGTACCCGGCGTCCACCTTCGCGGCCACCTGGGTGAGCTTCTGCTTCAGCGCCGCGGTGAACGCCGGGGCGGTGGCGGGCAGTCCGGCCTGCTCGCAGTAGTCGGCGACCAGCGGCTCGCACGCCTGCCAGGACAGCAGCTGGTCGTGCAGGTTGGCGTACGACTCCGAGCCGATGACCGCCACGTCTCCGGTCCGCAGCTCCTGGGTGAGGTAGAAGAGCGTGCACACCTCGAAGTGCCGCCGGTTGATCTTCCCCGGCTTGTGCTTGTCGAACAGGATGCGCTGCCACATCTGCGAGGCGAAGTCGGCCGAGACCATCTTCGTCTTCTTGGTGCCGTCCTCCTCGGTGACGGCGCACGTCACCGGCACCCACTGGCTGCCGCGGTGCCGCATGGCCTGGCAGAACTCCACCGCCTGGAGCACACAGTCGTCGGTGGAGGTGGCGACCATCGACAAGGTCTCGGTCAGGTCGAGCAGCACCTTGCGGTGGCTGCGAAAGTGCCGCCGCATCAGCGGCGCGTAGTTGTCGCCGTGGTGGGCGGAGACCAGCTCGTGGTCCTCCGAGAGCTTGGCCAGCCCGCCGGCCTTCTCCAATCGCTCCAGCACCGCCTTGCCGCACCCGGCGTGCACCGCCTTCTGCCTGCGGGCACTGGTGGGGATGGTGACCGACTCGCCGTCGAAGCCGACCGCGTCCTTGGCCGCCTCCAGCACCTCACCCAGCACCGCGATCAGCCGCTCGGACTCCGCCCGGTGCCGCTCACGGATCTTCTCCAGATCCTCCTTCGCCTTCTTCGTGATCGACCCCATCCGCTTGCACAGCATCGTCACCAGCTCGTCCCGGGCCCGCATCTTCGCCATGTGCAGGAGACTCGCCAGCAGCGCACACCGCTTCACCACGCCGACTTTGGACATCTCGGCGGCGTCCAGCACCTTCGCCTGCCCGGCGAAGTGCTCCACCTTCCCCGGCGGAACCCCCTGAAGCCACGTCGCCGTCACCCCCAGCGCTTCCAGCCTGTCCAGGTGGGCCAGGTGCTCGCGCAGATGGGAGACCGTCGGCGCCTTCGCCGGGCGCTTCAGCTCGTCGAACCTGCTGCGACCGCCCGCGGGCACCCGCAGCAGTCCCAGCAGCCGGGCGCGGTCGACCTCGTCCATCCGCGACACGATCGCCGCGAAGAAGTCCTCGTTCACCTCGGTCCTGATCGCCGAGGCCATCTCGTCCAGCGTGCTGTAGCCGGGCAGCTCCATCCTCGCCTGGACCAGCTTCTCCAGCGCCACGTTGATCAGGTCGGCCGGATTGTCCTTGGTCAGCACGGCCTCCCGAATCGCCGCCGCGGCGACCTGACGGGCCTTCTCCATGTCGTAGACCACGCCGAGCCGTTCACGGATAAAGTCCCGCTGCCGCGCGGCCGTGCGCACCGAGTCGTGCCGCGGCTGGACGCTCTCGTCCTGCTCCAGCAGGCCGCGCACATGCCCGACCACCAGATCCGGCACCTGGCCCAGGTCCGGGAAGTAGCCCAGCTTCTGGTAGCTCTTCAGCATCACCACCAGCGCCAGCAGATGCTCCGGCGAGCGCGCCTTGCCGCGAGCCCACGCCACCTCGGCCGTGCCGGGGGTGAACGCCTCGTGCAACTCGCGAGAGGAGATCGTGCGCTTGAACCGCGGGTACGCCGTACGTTCCACCGAAGCCATGCGTCGCATGATCCCGGCCGCTCACCCGTACGGAGCACACGCAGCCGAGCCGATCACAGGCACCATAAGCACATGACCAGGGAAGAAGCCGTCCAGGCACCCGGCGGCGAATCATCAGAAGAACCCACGAACGGGTGACCCACCGGTGGGCCAGCGAGCTTCATATCACCACCGCAGCCGGCCTACGGCACGTTTCCGGCGTATTCCGGCTGCCCTCCTACGAACGGCCGGGTGCGCTGGAGCCCCCGTACCCGGCGGGGAGGACGGGGGCTCCGGGGCGGGCGGCCGCTCAGGGCTTCGCGCCGCGCTCCTTCAGCATGTCGGCCATCAGCGCGATCTCCGACTCCTGGCCGCGCACCATGCCCGCCGCCAGGGCGCGGATCGCGTCGGTCCCCGCCGCGTTGGCGGCCGCCTGGGCCATCTCGGCCCCGGCCCGGTGATGCACGGTCATCAGCTTCAGGTACATCACCTCGGCGTCCTCGCCCTTCGCCGCGCGCAGTGCGTCGAGTTCGGTGTCGGTCGCCATGCCGGGCATCAGCGAACCGTCGCCCCGCGGCTCGAAGGTGTGCCCCATCCACTTCATGGGCGGGGCGCTCGACGACTTCGGCCGGCCCCACAGCTCCAGCCAGCCGAGCATCATGCCGCGCTGGTTGGCCTGCGTGTTGATGATGTCGTACGCGAGCCGGCGCACCGCCACGTCCGAGGTGCGGTCCCGGACGATGAACGACATCTCGACCGCCTGCTGGTGGTGGATCGACATGTCCCGGGCGAATCCGACGTCCACGGAACTGTCCGAGGGCACGGCCGCGCCCTCGTCGGGCCCCGCGGACGACGACGGCCGTACGAGCATGAGCGCGACCAGCCCGAGGGCCAGCAGCAGCACCGCCCCGCCGGCCAGCATCATCGGACGCGAGGAACGGGCGGGCCGGGAACCGGTGGCGGGGGACGCGGACGTCACTGGGCGATCCCTCCCGTGCAGGCGGCACCGGGCTCGGGGGTCTGCGGGCCCTGCACGTACTTGGTGAAGAACTGCTCGACCCGCGAGTCGGCGGCGTCCTTCACCGTCACCTGCTTGCCCCAGGCGCTGAGCATCAGCGGATCGGCCTGGTCCTCGACCGGGCTCATCAGCGAGTAGGGCGTCGACTCGACGCGCTCACGGAGCTTGTCGAGGTCGGCCTTCTTCGCCTTGCTGGTGTACGTGACCCAGACCGCGCCGTGTTCGAGGGAGTGGACCGCGTTCTCCTTCGGTATCGCCTTGCTGTAGACATCGGCGTCGCAGTTCATCCAGACCGGGTTGTGATCGCCGCCGACCGGCGGGTTCATCGGGTAGTCGACCTTCTTCTCGACATGGTTCTGGGTGAGCTTGTCCCAGGTCCGCTCGCCCGTCACCGGCGAGGTCTTGGCCTGGGCCTCGGCCTTGTCCTTGTCGTCGGCGGCGGACATCAGATACGCGCCGCCCGCGACGAGCGCACCGACCACGACGACGGACGCGGTGATGGTGAGGATGCGGTTGCGCCGCTCGCGGGTTTGTTCCTTGCGGCGGGCCTCCTCCAGCTTCGCGCGGCGGGCGGCGGAGTTCTGCTGCTTGGTGTTGGCCATGGGGGTCCTCGGGTTCGACGGAGAAGGGGGAGAGGGGAACAGGGCATGCGTGAAGCGTCCCCGGGACGCTGCCCGGGGAACGGGGCCTGTTCCTAGATCCGTTGAACCTGGAGGCGGAGCCGGTCGACGTCGTGTGCGGCGTCGTTGGACGGGCCGCGGATCGCGGCCGCGCCGGTGAGCGGGCCGGCCGGGGCGGTGGCGACCACGCAGGGCAGGGCCGCCGGGGCGCTCTGGCCGGGCAGGACGACCGGGATCGTGTGCTCGGAGGTGCCGTGGCAGGAGCTGCCCGCGCCCCGGTCGTTCGGGGCGTCGGCCACCACGATCCGGACCGGTCCCGGGTCGACGGGCGTGAAGACCCGGTCGGCGGTCGCCCCGTGCTCGGCGCCGTCGTGCGCGGAAGGCGCCGCGATCGCGCAGCACGAGACCATGGCGAGCAGCACGAACACCCAGCCGAGCACGGTCGGGGCGCAGATGCCCCGGGTGCGTCGGCGCGGATGCCCGCTCAGCTCGTCCATTCCGTCATCCTACTGGTGTGTGAAGTTTCAATGAAGGGTGGTCGCGGCGGCGGCCGGACGGGGTCCGCCCGGCCGCCCGGGTGCGTGCCGGAGGCCGTCAGCCCCGCTCGACGTCCACCTCGGTGAGCCGCCCGTACCGTTCCGGGTCGGTGCGGCGGATGCGCAGCGCCACCACGACACCGGCGATCACCACCACCGGCAGCGGCACCAGCAGCGCCGCGTTGACCGCACCGGTGCGCCCGGTGAGCAGGTCGAAGTGGAGTATCGCGAGCACCGAGAGCACCGAGAGCCCCACGAAGGCGATCAGCGGAGCGATCCCGACCCGCCAGAGCGACATCCCCCGACGGTCGCCGCGGAAGAAGAAGCAGACGGCGAGCGCGGCCAGCGCCTGCATGATCATGATGCCGAGCACGCCGGTGCTGTTGGTCCACAGGAAGATCTCGCCGTACGGGTCGGCGCCGATCAGCGCCCCGCCCCCGACGATCACCAGGCCGATGGCGGTCTGGACGACGACCGCGGCCGCCGGCGACCCCTGCCGGGCCGACACCCGGCCGAGCCGGCGCGGGAGGAGCCCCTCGCGGCCCAGGGCGTAGAGGTAGCGGGCCGCCGCGTTGTGGAAGGCCAGGGTCGCCGCGAAGGCGCTGACCACGATCAGCACATGCATCGAGTCGGCCAGCCAGGGGCCGACGAACCGGTCCGCCACATGGAACGTCAGATGCGGACCGTCCGAGGACCGGGCCATCGCCACCGACCGGTCCGTGCCGAGCCCGCCCATCAGGATCCAGACGCCGGCCGCGTAGAAGAGTGCCAGGAAGCCGATGGCCACGAAGGTGGCGCGGGGCACCGTGCGGGCCGGGTCGCGGGCCTCCTCGGCGTAGATCGCGGTCGCCTCGAAGCCGGTGAACGCGCCGATGACCAGGACGAACATCCCCGCCATGCCGCCCGAGGAGGTCAGCACCGACGGATCGAAGGAGGTGAGGTCCAGGGCGGCGGTCCCCCGGTCCGCCAGCACCCCGATGTCCATGATGAGCAGCACCAGGACCTCCAGCACCAGCGCCACCCCGAGCACCTTCGCGCTGAGCGTGACCCGCAGCCAGCCCAGCACCCCGGTGCCCAGGACACAGAGGAGGGACAGCGGCCACCACGGCAGCTCCGTCCCGGTGAGGTCGCTCAGCGTCGTCGAGGCGAAGTAGCCGAAGCCGGCCGCGACCCCGGGGGCGACCAGGTTGTACGAGAGCGTCGCCAGATAGGCGGTGGCGACGCCGAGCGTGCGGCCGAGCCCCCGGGCCACGTACGCGTAGAAGGCGCCGGCGTTGCGCACGTAGCGGCTCATCGCGGTGAAACCGGCGGCGAACAGCACCAGCAGCGCGCCGGAGACCAGATAGCCGAGCGGGGTGCCCGGCCCGCCGATGCCGATGGCGAACGGGGCGACACCGGCGAGCACTGTCAGCGGGGCCGCCGCCGCGACCACGAAGAAGACCAGGTCGAAGGTGCCGATCCGGCCCTCGGCGAGGCGCCCGGCCGCCGCGCCGTCCGAGAGGGCCTCCGGCGGGGGAGGGGCGGCGGGAGAGGGGGCGGGGGTGGGCGGCGGGGTGGCCGCGGAGGCTTGCTTCATGGGTGGTTCCTCTGGTGCAAACGGGCGACCAAATGCCGAAAGTGGTACCTGCTTCAGGCGTGGGTCAGCAGAAAAAGCCAGTTCAGAGCAGCCCTGTCGGGGCGCGGCGCTCAAGCTATCTGGTATACCGAATACCAGGCAAGGGGGTGCGGAAGCTTTTCGGAATCTGCGATGATCGCGGCACGGGAGCCGGAAGGGACCGGCTCCGACGGGCAGGATGAGGAAGCGAGTCCATGAGCAGCAGCCGAACCGCCGGCCCCGCCGCCACCGGCACGATCGGTGCCGCCCACCAGTCGCTCGGCGACCAGGTCTACGGGGAACTGCGGGAGCGGATCATCGACGGCCGCTACCCCTCCGGGCACCGAGTCGTCGAACGGGAGCTCGCCGACGAGCTGGGCGTCTCCCGGATCCCCGTGCGGGAGGCCATCCAGCGGCTGGAGACCGAGGGGTTCATCGCCGTCCGGGCCCGCCGGGGCGCGGTCGTGGCCCCGCTCGGACCGGCCGAGGCCGAGGACTTCTTCGACATCCGCGAACGCCTGGAGGCGCTCGCGGCCTCGCTGGCCGCCCGCCGCGCCGACCGGGACGGACTGCGCACCCTGGAACGGCTTCTGGAGCGTGCCCGCCGCGTCGCGGACTCCCCCCGCCGCACCCACGAGCTGGGCTCGGTCCACGCCGACTTCCACCAGCAGATCGTCCTCATGTCCGGCAACCCGCTGCTCCAGGGCCTGATGGCACCGCTCGACGGGCGGCTGCGCCGGCTCTTCGGCCTCACCTCCGAGCCGGGCGACGGGCCCGTGATGTGCGGCGAGCACGAACGGCTCTACGAGGCGATCAGCGGCGGCGACGCCGAGGCGGCGGAGCGGATCGCCCGCCTCCATGTCGCCGGGACGCGCGAGGCCGCCCTGCGGATGCTCGCCGCCGCCGAGTCCGCCGGGTCCGCAGCTCCCCGCCCCTGACCGTCCCCGTACCACCGAAGGAGACCCGCCCCCATGGCTTCACCCGTCCCCGCCCCCGCCCCCGCGCACGTCCTGTTCACCGCCGTCCGCCGCCCCGACGGGAGCACCGGCGACCTGCTGGTCTCCGACGGCCGGATCGCCGGCCACGACCCGGCGGAGCTCCCCGAGGGCTGCGCCCGGGTGGACGCCGCCGGGGCCCTCGTCCTGCCCTCGCCGGTCGACGCGCACATCCACCCCGACAAGTCGACCTGGGGCGGCCCCTGGCTCAGCCGGGAGCCCGCCGCGACCCTCCGCGACCTGATCGACGGCGACGTACGGGCCCGCGCCGCGATCACCGCGCCGGTGGAGGAGCGGGTCGGCGCGCTCATGGACCGGGCGGTCGCCCACGGCACCCGCGCCATGCGGGCCCATGTGGACGTCGCCCCCGTCCACGGCCTGGACGGGGTGCGCGGGGTACGGGCCGCGGCCGACGCCCGCAAGGACCTCCTGGACGTCCAGATCGTCGCCTTCCCGCAGCTCGGCCTGTTGGCCGAGCCCGGCACCGCCGAACTGATGGAACGGGCGCTCGACGCGGGCGCCGACGTGATCGGCGGCCTGGACCCGATCGGCATCGACGGGGACCTGGACGGCCACCTGGACTTCGTCTTCGGCCTCGCCGCCCGCACCGGCGCCCCGCTCGACATCCATCTGCACGACGGCGGCCCCGAGGGCATCCGCCAGGTCACCGAGATCGCCCGGCGCACCGTCGCCGCCGGGATGGAGGGCCGGGTCACCATCGGGCACGCCTTCGCCGTGGCCGAGCTGGCCGGTGCGGAACTGGAGCCGGTCGCCCGGCTGCTGGCCGGGGCGGGCGTGTCGCTGGTCACCTGCGCGCTCGGTGCCGACCCGGTCCTGGACCCGGCGCTGCTCGCCCCGCACGGGGTGCGGCTCGGCGTCGGCTCGGACGGGGTGCGCGACGCCTGGACACCGTTCGGCGACGGCGACATGATCGCCCGCGCCCATCTGCTGGCCTACCGCACGGACGCCCGAACCGACGCCGAACTCGCCGCCTGCTACGAGGCGGTGGCCCAGGAGGGTGCCGCCCTGCTGGGGCTGCCCGCCTCCCGGCTGGAGGCGGGGGACCCGGCGGACTTCGTCCTGGTGGCCGCCGGGTCGGTGGCCGAGGCCGTGGTGGACCGCCCGGTGCCGTCCCTGGTGGTACGGGGCGGCCGGATCGTCGCCCGTGACGGCCGACTGGTCTGAAACGTGCCCGTGCGGCACAGCGAGGGCATCGGGGGACACGGCCGCACGGACACCCGGCGGCACGGCGCGGGGACGTCCGGACGCCGCGCCCGCAGCCGTGGACGCCCGGACCGCTCCCGCCCGGTGCCGGGCGCTCAGCCCCGGTCGAGCGCGCGGTCGGTGAGAGGGCCGGCGCAGCCGGTGTAGCGGGCGGGGTCGGTGAGGTCGCGCAGATCGAGCCCGGCGAGTCCGGGCTCCTCGTCGAGCACGTCGGCGAGGATGTCGGACAGGTCCGTGGTCTCCGCGCGGGCCCGTTCGGCGGCGTTCACCAGGACCTCCTCGGCCCGCCTGCGGCCGAGCCGCTCGGCGAAGACCGCCGCCAGCCGCTCCGCGACGATCTGCCCACCGGTGAGCTGGAGGTTCTCCCGCATGGCGTAGGGGGCGACGCGCAGCCCGTCGAGGAGCCCGGCGGTCTGCCGCGCCGCCCCGCCGACCAGCCTCAGCAGCTCGCGCAGCGGCTCCCACTCGGCGTGCCAGGCCCCGGCCGCCCGCTCGTCCTGGGCCGCGAGCGAGCCGTACAGCGTCGCCGCCAGCCCGGGGGCCCGGCGGGCGGCCGCCGCGATCAGAGTGGCCCGTACCGGGTGGCTCCGGTGCGCCATGGCGGGCCTGCCGCCACCGTGTTCCTCGGCGACCTCGCCGATCTCGGTGCGGGAGAGACTGAGCACGTCGGCCGCCGGTTTGCCGAGCGCGCCCGCGGTGAAGGCGAGGGCCCCGGCCAGGTCGGCGACCGGGGTGCGCAGGGCGTGCCACGGCAGCAGCGGTTCGGCGAGGCCGAGCTCGGTGGCGTACGCCTGGAGCAGTGGCAGTCCGGGGTCGATGCCGTCCAGGTCCACGGTGGTCGTGTACGCCCCGAAGGCCGCCAGGGTGCCCGCCGCGCCGCCGAGCTGCGCGGGCAGCGATTCGCGGACGGCCATCAGCCGGTCCCGTGCGTCGAGGATCATCGCACGCCACCCCGCGGCCTTGAGGCCGAAGGTGGTCGGTGCCACCTGCTGGGTGAGGGCGCGGCCCGCCATCGGGGTGTCGCGGTGCGCGGCGGCCAGCCGGGCCGCCGCCTCCCCGGCCCGCGCCAGGTCGTCCAGGACCGGGGCGAGGGTCCGGGCGGCGACGAGCATGGCGGCCGTGTCCAGGATGTCCTGGCTGCTCGCGCCCCGGTGCACGTACGGCCGGACCTCCGGCGCCACCGCGGCGGCGAGCCTCCGGGCCAGCGGGAGGACCGGGTCGCCGCCCGGCCCGGCGGCGAGCGCCAGCTCCCGTACGTCGAAACGGTCCGCGTCGGCCGCCTCGGTGACGGCCCGCCCCGCCTCGGCCGGGGCGAGCCCGCAGTCGGCCTGGGCCCGGGTGAGCGCCGCCTCGGCGTCGAGCATTGCCTGGAGGAAGGCGCGGTCGCCGGCGGCCGCCTCGGCGGGGGAGCCGGCCCGGCCGGGGGCGAGCAGCCCGGCGTCGCTCTCGGCCGCCGGGTCGGTGGGCTGCATGCGGGGTCCCTCCGTGGCTGCGGGGGCGCGCCGGTACCGGGCGCCGCTGCGTGCGCATTCCGCACGCTAGAGCCTGGCGGGCCCGGCGGCCATCCGGACGATATGTTTTACGGGTGTAATACCTGCTAAGGTATGTGAGTGAGTGATACAACTACCTGGTCCCGGCAGCCCGCCGTCCGCAGACTCCCGCTGGTCGCCCCGCTGCGCCTCGCCCGGCCCTCGGACATGTGGTTCAAACCGGCGCTGAGCGTGGTCGTCGCCACCGCCGTACCCGACCTGCTGCTGTACGCCGTCGGCCGGCTCGACCTCGTGATGTACACGATGGCCGGATCGCTCTGCGCGCTGTACGGCCACAACCTGCCCTACGCCCGCCGCGCCCGGGCCGTCGCCGGGGTCGTCCTCGGCATGGTCCTCGGCATGGCGGCCGCCCTGGTGGCAGCCTCCCTCACCGACTCGGCAGCCGTGCTGATCGCGGTGGGGGCACTGCTCGCGGCGGTGCAGAAGACGCTCTGCGACGCCACCCGGATCGGCCCGCCCGGACCGGTGATCTTCACCTTCATCACCTCCGCGTCGCTCTTCGCCCCGCAGCACCTCGGGCAGGTGCCGGGCCATCTCGCGCTGACCCTCGCCGGGGGCGCCTTCGCCTGGCTGGTCACGGCAGGCCCCGCGCTGCTGCGCCGGGAGGGCCCCGAGCGCCGCGCCACCGCCCGCGCCCTCGACGCCGCGGCGGCCCACCTCGCCCACCCCGGCCCCCGCACCCGGCACACCGCGGCCGCCGCCGTCCACGCGGCCCGGCAGACCCTCCTCGACACCGGCCGCCCCACCCCCGCCCGCCGCGCCCTCGAACGCCTGGTCGCCGACGCCGAGGCCGCCCTCGCCACCGCCCCGGCCCCCGACCCCGCCACCGCCGAACAGCTCCGAGCCCGGGCCCGGGCGACCCGTGCCCGCGGCCCCGTCCCCGGCACCCCCGAGGAGTTCCCCGGTGCCGGTGCCGGTGCCGGTGCCGGTGCCGAACGGGCGGCCCGGCGCGGCCCCGGCCGCCGCGAGGCCCGCCGCGCCCTGCTCCGCCGGCTCGCCCCGGGCTCCCCGCTGCTCCCCATCGGCGCCCGCGCGCTGCTGGGCTGCGCCCTGGCCGGATACGCCTCCCAGGCCGCCGGTGTCGGCCGGCCCTACTGGGCGATCGTCACCGCCGCCGCCCTCTTCCAGGCCAACGTGACGCTCTCCTGGCACCGGGCGGTCCAGCGCACCCTCGGGAACCTGCTGGGCGTGCTCGTCTTCGCCGCCGTCCTCCCGCTCAGCCGCCTCACCCCGCTCGCCCTCATCGGCCTCTGCCTGTTCTTCGCCTTCATGGCCGAGGCACTGATCACCCGCAACTACTGGCTCGGCTCCGTCGCCGTGACCCCGATGGCCCTGCTGGTCCTGGAGTTCGCCGCCACCCACCCGGCCGGCGAACTCGTCCGGGACCGGGTCCTGGACACCGTCATCGGCGCCGCGGCGGGGCTGCTCGCCACCATGCTGGTCACCAACCGCCGGGCCGCCGGACGGCTGGAGCTGGCCCTCGCCGCCACCGACCGGGCCCGACTCGGAGCCGTCCGGGCCCTGGCCGCCCCGCAGACCGGCCCCGAGGCGCTCGACGCCGCCCACCGCGAACTGGCCGGATCACTCGTCGAACTGCGGGAGGCCGACGACACCGCCGCGGGCGAGTGGTGGCAGCGTGCCCTGCCCCGGGCCCAGGTGCGCGCCGCCGAGCAGGCCGGACACCGTACGCTCGCCGAGACAGCGACCCGGCGGGCCTCGATCGCCCGCGTCCCGGAGAACGGAGCGGTGTGACCGACGACATCGTCGCCTCGGTGGTACGGCAGTGGCAGGCCGTCAACCCGGAACTGGACACCGGACCGATGGAACTCATCGGCCGCATCAACCGCTGCGCGGCCCTGCTCCAGCAGGCGGAGGACGCCCCGCTGCGCGCCGCCGGCCTGACCCGCGCCGAGTTCGACCTGCTCGGCGCCGTACGCCGTACCGACCGCGAACTCACCCCCGGCGAACTGGCCAGGGAGACCTTCTCGTCCGGAGCCGCGGTCACCAAACGCCTGCGGGCCCTCCAGGAACGCGGCCTGCTCGACCGGCGCGGCGACGACCGGGACCGCAGGGTCAACCACGTCCGCCTCACCGAGCAGGGCCGCGAACTGGTGGACATGCTGCTGCCCCGGCAGCTCGCCTACGAACGCACCGTGCTGTCCGGCCTGGACGAGCGGTCCCGCGACCGGCTCAGCGCCCAGCTCAGCGAGCTGCTGGTGCAGCTGGAGGGACGCATCGGCGGCGCCCGGCGGTGAACCGGGACGGGCCCGGTCGTCGATGCGGGGAAGAGGCGGCGCGGAGGTCGGGACGCCGCTGCCCCCTCCACACATGGTGCGGGGATCAGTAGAACCAGCCGCTCGCCCCGGGCTCCGTGCTGTTCCCCGGTCACCCGCCCGGCGACCGCGAGGGGAACCGCCGCGCCCGGCGTCCCGGAACCGTCTCAGGGGCCACCCAACAGCGCCGCGGACAGGGCGAGTTCCCCGGCGAGCCGGGTGAGCGCCGGGTCGTCGCCGCGGTCGGCGGGCACCGAGGCCATCAGGGCGAGCCGGTCGCGCCGGCTCGCCCCGGCCAGCGGCACCGCCACGGTGTGCAGGCCCGGGACCGCCTCCCCGCGGCCGACCGCGTAGCCCCGGGCGCGGACCCCGTCCAGCTCGGCGAGGAGCGCGGCGCGCGAGCCCGCGGCGGCCGGCCCCACCGCGGGCAGTGTCTCCTCCGGGTAGAGGGCGCGGACCTGCTCCGGCGTCATCCGGGCCAGCAGCATCCTGCCGCCCGCCGTGGCGTGGGCCGGGAACGTGCCGCCCACCTGCGGGGCCACCCGCACCGGATGCGCGGACTCGCGGCCGTCGGTGACCAGGACCCGGTCGCCGAGCAGCGCCGTGGACTGCACCGTCTCGCCGGTGCGCCGCAGCGCGTCCGCGAGGACCGCCGCCACCCGCTCGCGGACCGTCGCGCCGAAGCCGGCCGGGCGGCCGATCCGTAGCAGCTCCGGACCGGCCGAGTAGCCGCGGCCGGAGAGGTCGCGGACCGCGAAGCCGCGACCCTCCAGGGTGCTGAGCACCCGGTGCGCGGTGGACCGGCCCACGGCCAGGAGCGCGGCCGCCTCCGAGACGGTGAGCGCGTCATGGGTGAGGAAGAGCCGCATCAGCCGCAGCCCGGTGTCCAGCGACTCGATGGTGTAACCCCGGTTCGCCCCGGGGCCGTCCGGATCCCGCCCGCTCCCTGCGTCGCGCGCGGGGTACGCGCCTTCGGCGCCGGCCGCCCGGCCCGTCACTCCGTCGCCCGTGCCGTCCACCCGGGTACGCGTCATGAATCTGCTCCTTTCGAGTTCGTTCGCTCGCATGTGCTGATGTCCTGCCCTGTGGGACATGGGCGCTGGCATATGCGGCGCCGTTGACGCAACGTCACTGCATCCTCCGTGCCGGCCCGAGGGGCAACCCCGCCCCAACTGCCTCGTCCCGTCCCGCTCTCCGGGGCGGTCCCCCTGGTTTCGCGCCAGATCGGGCTGAAAGTAACTCCCTGTGTGCGAGTGGAAGCTATGCGTGCAAAAACTGGTGAGTGTATTACCGCCGGAGCGCTCGCGCAGCGGGTTGGGTGAATATGCCGAAGCACTGATTCGATCTGACTAAGCTCACGCGGAGTGAAGTCGAGTTGATATGAATTCGAGCGCTTGTTCCCGACTGTCCTGCAAGCGCGCTTACCTCCCGAATCAACCGCCAGAGGTCTTAGATGGTTCGTGTTGAATCACCGCCGAGCGGCCGGGATGTCCCCGTCGCCCGTGCCGTGCTCCTGCCCGTGCTCCTGATGGGCGGTGCCACCGCCGCCGCGGCGGCACTGATTTCCGGGGCCGCCCGCATACCGGTCGTCTGGTGCGGCGCCGTCGCCACCGTCGTGGTGGTCGCGCTGAGCGTCCAACTCGCCCGCCGCGGCCGCGACCTGCGCGCCCAGCGCACCACGTACGAACGGCGCTTCGCCGATCTGGAGCGGCGCATCGCCACCCATGACGACGAGACCGTACGCATCAGCAAGGAGCTCCTGCCCGCCGCCATCCACCGGCTGCGCGTGGGAAATTCACCCGAAGAGGTGCTCCGCGACGTCGTCGACGCGGACGAGGCGTACCGCGAACTCCCCGACGCCCAGCGCAGCCTCGTCTACACGGTGCTGACGATCATCGACAACGAGGAGGCGATGCGCGACTCCGCGCAGCGCGCCTTCGTCAACGTCGCCCGGCGCGTCCAGGCGATCGTCCACCGCCAGGCCAGCGAGCTGCGCGAGATGGAGGAGCACCACGGGCGCAACCCCGACGTCTTCGACGACCTGCTCCGCATCGACCACGGCACCGCGCTGATCGGCCGTCTCGCCGACTCCATCGCGGTGCTCGGCGGCGCCCGCCCCAGCCGCCAGTGGCCCAAGCCCGTACCGCTGTTCAGCGTGTTGCGCGGCGCGATGTCGCGGATCCTGGAGTACCCCCGCGTCGACCTGCACTCGATCGCCAAGGTCGCCATCGTCGGCACCGCCGTCGAGCCGCTCATCCACGCCTGTGCCGAACTCCTCGACAACGCCACCCGCTACTCGCCCCCGCAGACCCGGGTCCATGTCACCGCCGTCGAGGTGCAGACCGGCATCGCCATCGAGATCGAGGACGGCGGCGTCTCGCTCAGCGAGGAGGCCCGCTCCCGGGCCGAGAACATGCTCGCCAGGGCCCAGGCCGGCTCCAACATGAACGACCTCGGCGAGTCCCCCCGGCTCGGCATGGCCGTCGTCGGCCGCCTCGCCCGGATGTACGACCTCCAGGTCTCGCTGCGACAGTCCGCGTACGGCGGTGTCCGCGCCGTGCTCATCGTGCCCCGGGCCATGATCACCACCGGGCCCGCCCCTGGCATCGCGCACGGCATCGGCGCCACGTCGAGGCCCACCAGCGACATCGACCAGGAGGCGATGAAGCACGTGGTGCCGGCCCGTCGCAAGCCCCGCACCCCCGTGGCCCAGCGCCCCGCCACCGGGCCGGTCGCTCCCGCCGCCCGGCACGCCGCCCCCGCGGCGGCCCTGGAGGACGACGCCCCCGTGGTGACCGAGTGGACCGCGGGCGGCCTCCCGCAGCGGCGCAGCCGCGGCCGGGCGCCGCTGGGCTCGCACAACCTCCCGGCCCAGTCCACCGACCCCACCGCCGGTCGGCACAACGGCCACGGAGCCGGTGGCGGCCCGGGTGGTCCCGGTGGCCCCGGGGGCTCCGGCCCCAAGGAACAGCCGCCCGGTCTCTGGCTGGAGGCCTTCACCAACGCGGTCAACGGCGTGCCGCAGGACCCCAGGACCGACGAAGACTCTGACGATGCGTGGGACAAGGGAGACCTGAAGTGATCCAGCAGCGGGGAAACATGGACTGGATGCTCAAGGAACTGGCCGAGGACGTACCGGACATCCACCAGATCGTGGTGCTCTCCGCCGACGGCCTGCGCATCGCCCAGCACGGCGGTGACCCCGACGTCGCCGACCGCCTCGCGGCGGCCTGCGCCGGACTGCAGAGCCTGGCCGCCGCCGTCGCCTCCGAGATCCCGTACAGCGACGGGATCATGCGACTGGTCGTCATCGAGGTCACCGGCGGCTTCTTCTACCTGATGGCCGCGGGCACCGGCGCCTACCTGGCGGTCCTCGCCGGTGAGACGGTCGACGCGGGGCTCGTCGGTTCACGGATGCGTGATCTGGTCGTCAGGATCGGGGCCCACCTGACGAGTCCGCCCCGCCACGGCGGGCAGACAGGATGAGTCACCCACGACGAGAACGCCGCACGGCCGATCCGGAGCTGAGCGATCCGGAACGGCTGTACGTGATCACCGGCGACCCGGACGGCAGCGAGCGGGCCCATCTCGACCTGGTCACGATGATCGTGGCGAAGGCACTGCCGTCCCCGACGGTCCAACCCGAACAGGCCGTGATCCTCCGACTCTGCCAGGCCCCCTTATCCGTCGCGGAACTCTCGGCGTACCTGGAGCTGCCGTTCAGCGTGGTGACCTCGCTGCTCACCGAGCTCCTCGCTGCCGAACTCATCGAATCGCGCGCACCCATCGTCCGCGCCACTCTCCCGGACAGGTCCCTTCTCGAAGCGGTGATGCATGGACTTCAGAAGCTCTGACACGATCACCGGCCCCCGGAGCGAGGACGTCCTTCCGACCACGGCGACAGCCGCGGTGAAGGTCGTGATCGTCGGAGGGTTCGGGGTCGGCAAGACGACCATGGTCGGATCCGTCAGCGAGATCCGGCCACTGACCACCGAAGAAACCATGACCCAGGCCGGGGTCGGCGTGGACGACAACTACGGGGTGGAGAACAAGACCGCCACCACCGTGGCCATGGACTTCGGCCGGATCTCGATCAGTGAGGAACTGATCCTCTATCTGTTCGGCACCCCGGGCCAGGAACGGTTCTGGTTCCTGTGGAACGGCCTGTTCGAGGGTGCCCTCGGCGCGGTGGTCCTCATCGACACCCGGCGGCTGGAGGTCAGTTTCGACGTCATCGGGCGGCTGGAGGAGCGTGGCGTGCCGTTCGTCGTCGCCATCAACACCTTCCCCGACGCACCGAAGCACCCCGTCGAGGCATTGCGCAGCGCCCTGGACCTCCCCGACGAGGTCCCGATGATCGACTGCGACGCCCGGCTGCGCGGCTCCAGCCGCGACGTGCTGATGACCCTGATGCGCTATCTGCACAGTCTGGCCCTTCCGCTCGCCTGACCGCAGGCCTCCCGCGCGCATCCCACCCGTCCGGTTCCCGGAAACCTGATCCCTGGAGCGATCGTGACCACCCCTTTCCCATACGAGCCCGGAGCGGCCTCCGGGCCGGTCCCGCCCCCCGAATGCCCGGCCCACGGCCTGGGCATCGGCCCCGGCGGACTGCGCCGGCTCTACGGCCCGGAGGCCGAGCGGGACCCGCACGGGCTCTACGACAAGCTGCGCGCCGAGCACGGCAGCGTGGCCCCCGTACTGCTGCACGGGGACGTGCCGGCCTGGCTGGTCCTCGGGCACAGCGAGAACCTGCACATGACCCGCACCCCCTCGCAGTTCTCCCGCGACTCCCGCCGCTGGCGGGCCCTGCAGGACGGCAGCGTCGCCCCCGACCACCCGCTGGCCCCGATCTTCACCTGGCAGCCGGTGTGCGTGTTCGCCGACGGCGCGGCGCACGAGCGCCTGCGCGGCGCCGTCACCGACAGCATGGCCCGGATCGACACCCGCGGCGTCCGCCGCCACGTCAACCGCTACAGCAACCGGCTCGTCAACGACTTCTGCCAGCAGGGCCGCGTCGACCTGGTCTCCCAGTTCGCCGAGCGGCTGCCGATGATGGTGATGTGCGCGATCCTCGGCATGCCCGAGGAGTACAACGACCGGATGGTCGAGGCCGCCCGCGACATGACCCGCGGCACGGCGACCGCCGTCGCCAGCAACGCCTACGTGATCGACGCGCTGTCCCGGCTGGTCCAGCGCCGCCGGCGCGAACCCTCGGACGACTTCACCACGTGGCTCGTCGAGCACCACTCCGGGCTGAACGACCAGGAGGTCAGCGAGCACCTCCGGCTCGTCCTCATCGCCGCGTACGAGGCCACCGCCAACCTGATCGCCAACGTGCTCCGGATGGTGCTCACCGATCCGCGCTTCCGGGCCAGGCTGAGCGGCGGGCACATGACGGTGCCCGAGGCGGTCGAGCAGACCCTGTGGGACGAGCCGCCGTTCACCTCGGTCTTCGGCCGCTGGGCGGTCGGTGACACCGAGCTCGGCGGCCAGCGGATCAAGGCCGGTGACGCGCTGATCGTCGGCATCGCACCGGCCAACATGGACCCGGCGGTCCGGCCCGACCTGAACGCCGACATGGCGGGCAACCGCGCCCACCTCGCGTTCAGCGGCGGCCCCCACGAATGCCCCGGCCAGGACATCGGCCGGGCCATCGCGGACGTCGGCGTCGACGCCCTGCTGATGCGCCTGCCCGACCTCGAACTCGCCGTCGAGGAGAGCGAACTGCGCTGGGTCGGGAACCTCATGGGCCGGCATCTCGTCGATCTTCCGGCGGACTTCGCGGCCCGCCCGCCGCAGGACGACAAGGAACCGCCGTCCATGGGCCGGCCCAACCCGCAGCGCACGGACTGGGAGGTGCAGTCCACGGCGCGGCACACCACCACCGCCCCGGGGCGCGCCCCCGTTCCGCCGGTCGCCCCCGCGGCCGCCACGGAGGCGGTCACGGCGACGGCCACCACCACCGCCGACCCGGACCGGCGCACGGCCTTCGGTTCCTCCACCGTCGGGCACATCCCGCAGCAGCGCACGGGCTCCGCCCCGGTGCGGCTGTGGCGGGCCGTCTCACGCTGGTGGAGCGGCGACTGACCACCGAAGACACGCCGCGACGGACGGCAGCCGGCCCGGCACCCGCGGACCCGAGTGGTCCACGGCGCCGGGCCGGACGCCGTTCCCGCCTCGCGCCGGCAGGAGCCGCCCCCGCACCGGCCCGCCCCGTACCATGCGGAAGCGTGAAGCTGACAATTCTGGGCGGCGGCGGATTCCGGGTTCCACTCGTCTACGGGGCGCTGCTCGCCGACCGGGGCGAAGGCCGCGTATCCGCGGTCACCCTCCACGACACCGACCGGGACCGGCTCGCCGCCGTGGCACGGGTCCTCGCCGAGCAGGCCGCCGGTGTGCCGGACGCCCCCGCCGTCACCGCCACCACCGAACTCGACGAAGCCCTGCGCGGCGCCGACTTCGTCTTCTCCGCGATCCGGGTCGGCGGCCTCGAAGGCCGGGCCGCCGACGAGCGGGTCGCCCTCGACGAGGGCGTGCTCGGCCAGGAGACGGTCGGCGCGGGCGGCATCGCGTACGGGCTGCGCACCGTGCCCGTCGCCGTCGACCTGGCGCGGCGCATCGCCCGGATCGCCCCGGCCGCCTGGGTCATCAACTTCACCAACCCGGCGGGCCTGGTCACCGAGGCCATGTCCCGCCATCTGGGCGACCGGGTCATCGGCATCTGCGACTCCCCGGTGGGCCTCGGCCGCCGTATCGCCCGGGTGCTGGGCGCCGACCCGGACCGGGCCCGGATCGACTACGTCGGGCTCAACCACCTGGGCTGGGTGCGGGGCCTGTACGTCGACGGCCGGGACGAGCTGCCGAGGCTGCTCGCCGATCCGGAACTCCTCGAATCCTTCGAGGAGGGGCGGCTCTTCGGCGCCGACTGGCTGCGGTCGCTGGGCGCCGTCCCCAACGAGTACCTGCACTACTACTACTTCAACCGGGAAGCCGTCCGCGCCTACCAGGACGCGGAGCAGACCCGGGGCGCCTTCCTCCGCGAGCAGCAGGAGGGCTTCTACGCCCGGATGAAGAACCCCGACACCCCCGCCCTGGACGCCTGGGACCGTACCCGGGCCGAGCGGGAGGCCACCTACATGGCGGAGAACCGGGAGGTCGCCGGGGCCGGCGAGCGGGAGGAGAGCGACCTGGAGTCCGGCGGCTACGAGCAGGTCGCGCTCGCCCTCATGCGGGCCGTCGCCCGCAACGAACGGACCTCGCTCATCCTCAACGTCCGCAACCGCACCACGCTCCCGGTGCTGGACGAGGACGCGGTGATCGAAGTGCCCTGCCTGGTCGACGCCAACGGCGCCCGACCGGTCGCCGCCGACCCGCTGCCGTACCACGCCGTCGGGCTCGTGACCGCCGTCAAGGCGGTCGAACGCGCGGTGCTGGAAGCCGCGGAGAGCTGTTCGCGGGCCGCCGCCGTGAAGGCGTTCGCCCTCCACCCGCTGGTCGACTCGGTGTCCGTGGCCGAACGGCTCCTCGACAACTACACCAAGGTCCACCCCGGTCTCGGCTACCTCGACCGGCCCTGAGGCTCCGCTCGCGGGGCGCGCCCGCAGGGCGCCCTCCCGGGGCCCGGCTCGTGAGGGCCCCGGGGACTCCTCCCTACGGCGTCATGCCCGCGGTGAGCCCGGTCAGATCGCCGAGGAGTTCGGAGAGGGTGACCGGGTCCAGTCCGGCGAAGCGGAGCGTGTGGTCGCGGTCCTGCCAGTGGTCGTCGGGGCGGTCGTCGAGCCAGACGGTCTCCAGGGTCTGTTCGGGGAACATGTCGACCACTCCGGCCGCTATCCCGGGGTTGAGCGCGACCACCAGGTAGCAGTCGTTCGCCAGTTGCTTGGAGATCCAGCGCTCCACCCCGGCGTCCTGCGGCACCCCGCGCCGCCAGCCGCGCCGCTCCAGCCCGAGGACCTTCCCGACCGGCACCTTCACCCCCTCGAACCGGGGAAGCCGGTACGCGCCGGACTCCTCCTCGGCCAGGGTGAACACGGCGCGCCCGAGCTGCGGGAAGGGCTGGAGGATCCCGTGGCCGACGAACACCTCCGACCAGGCGGTGAGCGCGTCGCCGAGATGCAGCGGATGCGCGAGGCGCACCGCCGCCCCGTCCGGCAGCGCGAAGACGGCGTCCTCGACATCCGTGAACGTACCGTCCTCCGCGACCCGGAACGCGACGGGGCCGGCGTCCTCCGCCCCGCTCAGCCACACCAGCCGGCGCACCAGGTGCCCCAGCAGCGGATGACCGACGAACAGCTCCCGGAACTCCTGGGCGGTCCAGGAACGGCCGCCCACCATCGCGGCCTCCAGCCGCCGCACCTGGTCCGGGGCGACCGTACGGACGTCCTTCTTCAGCGCCATGAATCGCTTGCGTTCGGCGGGGGCCAGCTCGGCGTCGTCCCGGGCGCCCGGCTTCGGGAGGTCCTTGCGGCGCTTGCCGTCACCGTCCAGCACGTACGGCCGCAGCTGCTCGTCGAAGCCGACCCGGAACGAGCGGGTGCCGTAGTCGACGACGGTCGAACCGTCGGCGTCCAGACCGAAGTCCGGGACCAGGCGGTCGGCGAGCTGCTCCCCGGTCAGTCCGAGCCCCGCGGCGACCTCCGCGATCTTCTCCTGGGCCCGCACCTTGAGCGCCTTGAACTTCACCCGCTGCGAGATGCCGTGCAGGTGCAGCAGAGCGACGTCGCTGCCGATGGACGCCAGCACGTCGAGCCCTTCCACGGCCCGGTGGTGCGCCCCCTCGCCGGGCCAGCTCCGGACGATCGGGGTGAGCAGGCGGACCGTCCCGTCGTCGCCCAGCAGGCCCAGTGCGTGCAGCGCCCACGACTCCTTGGCGGGCATGTTGGCCAGCCGCCACTGCTCGAACAGGGCCCAGGCGAACTCGGCGAGCGAGGCGGCGGTGGCCGTACCGGTCAGCGCGGCGACGCCGGGATACACCTCGTCGGGCTTCGACAGCGCCAGCGCCATCAGGGCGTGCCGCACCGCCGCGGCGGGCAGCGCCCCGCCGGAGCGGACCACGATCTGCGGCAGCACCGCCGGATCGGCCCAGTCGGGCAGCACCGGCATTCTGGCGGGCAGCGCCCGCTCCAGCGGGTCCACCGAGAGCAGCTCCTCCACCGCTGCCGCCGCCTGCGCGCCGTACGTCCGGGCGGCCCCGCGCACCACGTCGTCGCCGTGCACCGAGGCGATCAGCGCCAGCGCCTGCTCGGCGGCCCGCCGCGCGGCCCCCGCCCGGCCCACGGCGTCCGGCACCAGCAGCGGGGCGGCCGCGACACCGTGCCGGGCGAACCAGGAACGGGCGGTCGTGGCGGTGGACTTGAGCCGCACCGCCCAGTCCGCCATGAGCCGGGCGACCTGCACGTCGACGAAGGGGAGGAGCAGCGGGGCGAGGGGGCCGGGCTGCCGGGGCACGGCGCGCACCAGGAGGGGCAGCGCGGCCGGGCCGAACCGGGCGGCGATCGGCCTGAGGGTGTCCTCGCCCTCCCACAGATCGGTCGGGTCCCAGACGGCGAGCAGCGGGGCGACCGTTTCCCGGGGGCCGTGGACGAATGCCCAGGCGGGCCGCAGTCCGTCCCCGGACGGATCGCGGCGCACGGCGTCGAGCGTCCCCGCCAGGTCGCCGCGCCTGCCGGTGTACCAACTGGAGGCGGACGCCCAGGACTCCCGCTCCCCGGGCAGCCACGCCACGCGCGGCTCGGAGACCGGGGTCAGGCCGGGCACGACCGTGGGCTTCGCGGCGGTGCGGGGGCGTGACCACGGCGGCGCCGTCAGCAGGGGCGGCAGGGCGTCCAGCGGGGCGTCCGGGATCAGGCCCACCGGGTTGAGCAGCGGTTCGACGATCCTCACGACCTCGGGAGCGAGGCTTTCGAGTGCCGCCGACACCACCTCGCGCCGGGCTCCGACATGGCTCCGCAGCAGCTGCGACGACCAGGAGGCCGTGGCCGAACGGCCGCTCGCCGCGGAGGCCAGCAGCCGTACGGCGCGCACCGGGTAGCGGCGCATGGCGTCGAGGAGCGAGGGGCGGACGTGCTTCGAGTCCGCGTGGGCCAGCAGTCCGAGGAACGCCTCGTCGGTGGGGATCTCGGCCAGGGCCTCGGCGGCGAGCTTCATGCTGTCCGCGTAGTAGTGGCTGCCGCCGAGCGAGGCGGCCAGCGGCCCGGCGACGGCCGTACCCACTCCCTCGGCGACCGTGGCGATCATCGCGAGGCCGAGGGTGAAGTCCGGGGCGTAGGGGAGCAGCGCGAGCTGGTCCGCCGAGTAGAGCGAGCTGAACACCATGGAACGCAGGGTGCGGTCCTGCTCCGCGCCGACCCCGGGGTCCGTGCAGAGCTCGTCCACCCAGCCGGTCTCGCCCGGCACCAGGTAGGAGACGACGATCGTGCGCAGGGTGTCGGTGCGGCACGGGGCGAGCGCCTCGACGGTGGCCCGGTAGACGTCCTCGTCCGCCACGGCGAGCAGGGCGCGGACCCGGTCGATCGGCGCGCGGTGGTGCCAGGCCCAGTGGGCCTGGCGGGGGCCGGGAAGGGCCCGCAGCCGGTGGTCGGTGCGGTTGCGGCGGCCCTGCCGCCAGTCGGCGTCGACCGAGAACACCTCGGTGGCGGCCCGTGCGGCGAACGGCAGTCCGTACCGGGCGGTCCAGTACTCCGCCCAGCCGGAGCCGTTGAGGATCGCGGTCAGCGCGGCCGCGCCGAGCGGGGAGGGGGAGCCGTCGAGATGGGCCCGCAGCGCCTCGGCCAGCGAGGGGTCCGAACGCGGCGAGCGCACGAACTCCTCGATCCAGGCGGCCTCGTCCGCGATCCTCGCGTCCAGCAGGTCGTGCGTCTCCGGCTGACGCCCGACGGGGGCGCCGTGCGCTCCGCCGCGCCGGGGGTGGGCCACCCGCTTCCACTCGGCGGGCAGGACGAAGGTGTCCTCGTCGGGGAGGACGACGGGCCCCCGGGCCGGAACCGGGGCATCGGAGGCCCGGGGCGGGGGAGTGGCGGCCGCGTCCGGTGAACCGACCTCGCGGTAGCCCTTCTTCTCCTTCTCGCCGATCGCTCTGGCGATCTGGGCCGCGGCGGCCTCGGGGGAGGCGTACTCCTTGGACCGGGTGCGTCCGTCGCTGCCGCACCGGCCGTACCTGACCGTCACCACGGCGCCCTCGGCCCCGGTCTCCCAGAACTTCGACGTACTGCCCTCGACCAGCTCCCAGCGGCGCACAGCTCCGCCCCCCTTCCGCCCGACGCCCGCTCCCGCGCGGGCCTTTCGATCACTCGTGCCACAGTAGAACGACCCACTGACAACGCAGCGTGACCAGAGCGTCCGGCGGTCACCCCGGTGCTCCGGAGCGGTCGGCAAGGACCGGCCGGGCGGAGGGACCGCCCGGAGCGGCCGCCCGGAGTCGACCACAAAGCCCGTCGGCCCCGACCCGCCGGGCCACCGGGTCAGGGGGCGGAGACGGCGCGCTCGTCCCCCGACGGCGCCCACGACGGCGCCACACCCATCACCTGGCACACCATCAGGAACAGGGGGATGGGCGGGGTGTACGGCGTATGGCCCTCCGGCCGGTGGATCAGCCGGGGCCGTGCGGCGGGGACGAACGCCCCCGTCGCGTAGACGGTCTGCTCGGGCCAGTCGAGATCCAGGTCGGAACCGGTGGGCACGATCCACCACCAGTGGTCGTCCGCCGCGAAGACACAGCCGGTGCGCGGCAGATGGGACAGCAGCCGGAAGCCGAACCGGGCCGGCACCCCCACCGCGTCGCAGCCGAGGGTGGCCGAGAGCGAGGGTGGCACCGGCAGCCGTACCGTCCCGGACGGGCCCGGACCGGCCCCTCGCCATCCCGTGAGCAGATGCGACATCGCGTCCCTCAGCACGGGAGTCCCGGGCCGTGCGCCAGCTCGGCCCAGACGATGCGGCCCGAGCCGTTCCCCGCGTCGCGCGAACCCCAGGCGCTGCACATCGCGTCGACGAGCACCAGACCGCGCCCGTGCTCGTCGTCGGAGCCCCGGCGCAGCCGCGGCCCGCCCGGCTGGTGTCCCTGGTCCTGCACGGTTATCCGCAGCTTTCGGTCGAGGCGGCGCAGCTCGCAGACGACCCGGGCGCTCATGGTGTGCACCACGGCGTTGGTGAACAGCTCCGAGACGATCAGGATCGCCGAGTCGCAGGCGTCCGCGTCCAGCCGCCACTGGTCGAGCCGGGCCCGGGTCAGTCTGCGCGCACCGGCCACCGACTCGGGGCACGCGGGCAGGGCGAAGCAGTACCGGAGCGCCTCCGTCCCGGGACTGAGATCCATGAGCCGGGGGATGAGCGCACTGCCAGGTGCCACAACCGATTCCTCACAGTGGGGGCTGCGTCACGCTCCGCGCTCCCACGCGAATGAGGGCGGGCGAGACTTCGTGAACTGGTTCACTCACCAACTCTCCCCCTGTCGTGAACACTTGGCAAGGGGCACTCTGAAATTTTCAGAGTGGCTGTGTTCTGCTCGGCCGACGCATGGCAGACTGCTCGGAACAGCGCATGGGGAGGTCTGAAGTGAGCGAACCGCGGTCCGCCCCGACCGTGGGTCAGGTCGTTCTCGGCAAGCGCCTGCAGGATCTGCGGCAGCGCGTCGGCCTGAGCCGCGACCAGGCCGCCAAGGTGCTCAGAGTCGCGCCCGCGACCATCCGCAGGATGGAGACCGCCGAGGTCGCGCTCAAGATCCCCTACGTACAGGTGCTGCTCAAGGCGTACGGGGTGCCCGAGGACGAGTCGGACGCCTTCGTGGAGCTCGCCGAGGAGGCCAACAAGCCGGGCTGGTGGCAGCGGTTCCACGACGTGCTGCCCGACTGGTTCAGCATGTACGTCAGCCTGGAGGGTGCCGCGAGCCTGCTGCGCATGTACGAGCCGCACTTCGTCCCCGGGCTCCTCCAGACCGAGGACTACGCCCGCTCGGTGATGCGCACCGGAGCCGTCGGACAGACCAGGCCCGAGGACATCGAACGCCATGTGGCGCTGCGGATGGAGCGTCAGTCCCTGCTCACCCGCCCCGACGCCCCGAGGCTCTGGGTGATCATGGACGAGACGGTGCTGCGCCGCCCCGTCGGCAGCGTCGACGCCATGCGCGCGCAGATCGACCGGCTGCTCGAAGCGACCGAGATGCCGCATGTGACGCTCCAGATCGCGGAGTTCTCGACGGGGCACCACCCGGGCACCTACGGCCCGTTCGTCCTCTTCCGCTTCGCCGTCCCCGAACTGCCCGACATGGTTTACAGCGAGTACCTGACCGGCGCCGTCTACTTCGACGCGCGCCCCGAGGTGGCCTCCTACCTCGAAGTCATGGACCGCATGGCGGCCCAGGCCGCGACTGCACAACGCACGAAGGAAATCCTCCGGGACTTCCGCAAGGAGCTGTGATGGATCCCATTTACAACGGCATGCCGGCCGCCGCACTCGGCACCGAGGGCTGGCACAAGCCGTGGAGCGGGGGGAACGGAGGAAACTGCGTCGAGGCGATGAAGCTGTCCGACGGCAGGGTCGCCGTACGCCAGTCCGCGGACCCCGACGGGCCCGCCCTCATATACACCCCCCGGGAGATCGCGGCCTTCATCCAGGGAGCCAAGTCCGGTCAGGCGGACTTCCTGCTCACCTGAACCGCGGGCGGCCCCGGGCCCCGGCCCGGGGCCGCCCGAATCCGTTGCGCCGCAGCCGTCCCGCCCGCGGAATCCTGTTGTCCACCGATGCTGTCCCCCCGACCTACGCCCCCACGGAGCGCGCCATGACCGGGCACGACCCCCGAAGTATCGAGATCGACACCACCAAGCCCCACCCGGCCCGGATGTACGACTGGTTCCTCGGCGGCAAGGACAACTACCCCGTCGACGAGGAGATGGCCCGCCAACTGCTCGCCCTCGACGCGCGGGGACGGGACATGGCCCGGGTGAACCGCGCCTTCATGCACCGGGCCACCCGGTGGCTCGCCGACCGGGGCATCCGCCAGTTCCTCGACATCGGCACCGGCATACCGACCGAGCCCAACCTCCACCAGATCGCCCAGCGCACCGCCCCGGACGCGCGCATCGTCTACTGCGACAACGACCCCATCGTCCTCGCCCACGCGGCCGCGCTGCTGCGCTCCACCCCGCAGGGCGCCACCGAGTACATCCAGGCCGACGCCCGCAGGCCGGAGACCATCCTGGAAGCCGCCGGGAAGGTCCTCGACTTCGACCGGCCGATCGCCCTGTCGCTGCTCGCCCTGCTCCACTTCGTGGACGACGAGGACGGCGCCGCCGAACTCGTCGACAGCCTCGTGGAGCGGCTCCCCGCCGGAAGCTACCTGGTGCTCTCGCACACCACCGGGGACTTCGACCCGGAGCGCGCCGAGCAGGCGTCCGCCATGTACCGGGCCCGGGGGATGACGCTGCGGCTGCGCTCGCACGCCGAGGTCGCCGCGTTCTTCCACGGCCTCGACCTCGTAGAACCCGGCCTCTCCCTGTCGGCGGACTGGCACCCCGAGCTCGGCGAGGCCGTCGAGGTCCCCGGCGACGAACCCATCCCCGGCTACGCGGGCGTGGCCCGCAAGCCCTGACCGCGCCCGCCCACCGGGCCGTCCGTCCGCGGCCGCCGTACCCCGGCGCCCCGGACGGGCCGGGGCGCGGGCCACAATGGACCCATGTCACGACGCCCCACACGCCCCGCCCGGAGCACCACCCCCGAGGTCACCGCGCAGTCCCCGTGCCCGTGCGGCCTGCCCGCCCCGTACGCGGAGTGCTGCGGCCGGATGCACACCGGGGCGCTCGCCGCGCCGACCTGCGAAGCGCTGATGCGCTCCCGGTACGCGGCCTTCGTGGTCCGGGACGAGGCGTATCTGCTGCGCAGCTGGCACCCCGGCACCCGCCCGCCCGCCGTCGACTTCGACCCCCGAACACGCTGGGTGCGCCTGGAGGTGCTGGGCACGACGGACGGCAGCCCGTTCCACGCCACCGGCACGGTCACCTTCCGCGCCCACTTCACCGAGCGGGGCCTGCCGGGCACCCTCCACGAGAAGAGCCGCTTCGCCCGCCACGAGGGCGCCTGGGTCTACGTGGACGGGGAGTTCCTCGACTGAGAGCCTGCCGGCCCGGGACGGGGCGTGGCACGGACCGGCACGGACGCGCGGTCAGCTCCCCGTTCCCGCCAGCGCCCTCGTCCGCGGCGGTGCCGGTGAGAGCGCCTGCTCCAGGTCCTCGGCCAGCAGCCGCTTGGCGATCACGTCCACCGCAGCCCGCAGCCGCCGGTCGTCCGGGCGCGCCCCGTGCTCGTCCAGCCGCTCGCCGAGCCACCGCGCCCATGCCTCGGTGATCACCGCCGCCTCCCGCCGCCCGGCGGCGGTGTGCGCGAAGAGATGGCCGTCCCCGGTGAGATAGCCCTCCTCGATCATCCGGTCGAAGACCGGCACCAGCACCTCGTGCGGCAGCCGGTGCCGGGCCGCGATCAGCCGCAGCCCCGCATGGCCCACCATCCGGGTGAACAACTCGACCTGCATCACCGCCCAGGCGCCCGCCATGTCCAGCCGGGTGTCCGACCCGGCGACGATCCGCCGGGCGGTCTCCGGACCGGCCCCGTGCAGGATCTTGGCGACGGCGAATTCGAGGAGCCGGGCCGAGTCACCGGCGCTGGGCTGCGCGAAGCCCTCGCCCATGTCCGTCGAGCTCACCCGGGCGGTGTCCCGCAGCTCCACCTCCTTCAGGAAGAAGGCCACGGCCAGCCCCAGCACCGCGACCGGCACCGTCCACAGGAACACGGTGTGCAGACTGTCCGCGTACGCCTGGGCCAGCGGGGCGGACTGGGCGGGCGGCAGGGCGTGCAGCCCGGCCGGGCTCTGCGCGGCCTTCGCCAGCGTCGCCGGGTCGCCACCGGCCCGGGCCGCGGCGGTGATGCCGTCGGTGAGGCGGGGCTCGAGTGCGTTGGCGTAGATCGTCCCGAAGACCGCGGTGCCGAAGGAGCTGCCGAGGGTTCGGAAGAACGTCACGCCCGACGTCGCCGTCCCCAGGTCCGCGTAGTCGACGGTGTTCTGCACGGCGATGGTCAGCACCTGCATGGCCAGCCCGATGCCCACGCCGAGGACCAGCATGTACAGCGACTCCAGCCACACCCCGGTCTCCGGCCCCATCCGGGACAGCAGGTACAGCCCCACCGCCATGACGGCCGAGCCCACGATCGGGAAGATCCGGTACCGGCCGGTCTTCGACACCACGTTGCCGCTGAAGACGGAGGCGACGAGCAGCCCGATCACCATCGGCAGCGTCCGCACCCCGGACAGGGTCGCCGAGTCGCCGTCCACGTACTGGAGATACGTCGGCAGGAAGATCATCGCGCCGAGCATCGCGAAGCCCACGACGAAGCTCAGCACGGAGCAGACCGTGAACACCGGGTTCCGGAAGAGCCGCATCGGCAGCATCGGCTCGGCGGCCCGGAACTCCACCAGGCAGAAGAGCACCAGGGCGACCAGGCCGCCCGCGAAGAGCCCGAGGATCACGGGCGAGCCCCAGGCGTACTCGTTCCCGCCCCAGCTCGTCGCCAGGATCAGCGCGCTCGCGCCGACCGTGACCATCGCGATGCCCAGGTAGTCGATGACGGGCCGGCCCGCCGATTTCACCGCCGGGATCGTCCGGGCCGCCGCGACGACCACCGCGATCGCGATCGGCACATTGACGTAGAAGGCCCAGCGCCAGCTCAGATGGTCGGTGAAGAGCCCGCCGAGCAGCGGCCCCACCACCGTCGACACCCCGAAGACCGCGCCGATCGCGCCCTGGTACTTCCCGCGCTCGCGCAGCGGGATCACATCGGCGATCAGCGCCATCGAGGTGACCATCAGCCCGCCCGCCCCGATGCCCTGGAGGCCGCGCCAGACGATCAGCAGGGTCATGTTGGTCGCCAGCCCGCAGAGGAACGAGCCGGTGATGAAGATGACCGCCGACAGCTGAAAGATGATCTTCCGGCCGAAGAGGTCGCCGAACTTGCCGACCAGGACCGTCGCCACCGTCTCCGCCAGCAGATACGCGGTGACCACCCAGGACATGTGGGCGGCGCCGCCCAGGTCCGAGACGATCGTCGGCAGCGCGGTGCCGACGATCGTCTGGTCCAGGGCGGCCAGCAGGATGCCCAGCACGATCGTCGCGAAGACGATGTTCCGACGGCGCGGATCGAGTACGGCCGGAGCGGTGGCGCTCCGCGTGGCGGGGGCGGTCTCGCTGGCAGTGGTCACGCCTGCACCCTCACACCGCCCCCGGCCTCGCGCATGTGGGGGACGGCCGGACGGGGGTCAGCCCAGCAGGTCCCGCAGCGACGCCGTCATCCGGACGGCGAACGCCTCCCGCACCGACGCGTCCACCCGGTCCAGCGAGAGATACGGATTCAGGTCCTCCAGCTCGACGAGGAGCAGTTCGCCCACGGCGGTCCGGCAGGCGTCGACCCGCTGGATGCCGTGGTCCAGGCTGTTCCACTCCACGAAGTCGCGGGCGAACGCCAGGTCCGCCGCGTCCGGTGCGTAGGGCACGAGCTCCCACCGGCGTTCCGGGTCCGGCGCGTAGAGCGCGTACTGGAAGTCGTGGTCGACGAAGTAGAAGGACACCTCGTAGCGGAAGTCGATCCGGGGCTGGACGAGCCAGGCACCGTCCTCGCCGTCCGGGAGTACGGGCTCCGGCACGAACCGGAGCCCGGCCGAGTCCGCGCCCAGCTTCGGCTTGACCACGTACTCGGGTGCCGTGGGCAGCGAGCCCAGGTCGGCCGTCCGGTCCACCGTCGGGATCACCGGATGTCCGGACCGGCTCAGATCGACCAGGTACTGCTTGCCCGCCATGTCGCCGCGGCCGTGCAGCGGGTTGTAGACCCGGGTGCCCAGCTCCCGGGCCCGGGAGCGGAACGCCTCGTACGCCTCCCGGTGGTGCAGCACCGGGCCGCTGTTGCGTATGAGGGCCGCGTCGAAACCGTCGAGCAGCGCGGCGGCGTCCCGGGGGTGGCAGAGCGCGAGGGCGAAGTCATCCCGCAGCCGCGCGGTCAGCGAGACGTCCTCGTCCCCGTAGCGCCTGCCGCGGGCCGGGTAGTCGAGGTCGGTGACGTACAGGACGGACGGGCGCGGTCCGGTGGGCATGGCGGTTCCTTCGGGAAGGGGGCGGCGGGCGGCGGTGGATCGTGCCCGGCATTCTCCCCCGGGGTGTTCACCAGGAACTGTCGGGGCGTACCGGGAGGCGGGGGTGGTGGGCGGCGAGGATCTTGTTGGCGCGGGCCAGTTCGGAGAGCGCCTGCTCACGGTCGGCCCGGTCCTCGTCGCAGAGGAGCGGCCCGCGGAAGGCCCGCACCTCGCGCGCGGCGCACGCGGCCTCGAACTCCGCCTGGAGGATGTGCTGCGGGATGCAGGACCCGATCAGCGCGACGACCCGGTCGGGGATCGGCACGGGGACGAGCAGGTGGGAGGCGGTCATGTGGGGCCCTCTCGGAAATGGTCGACCAGGAGGTGGTGCGAGGCGCGGCCGCCGGGTGCGGCGGCCGACCCCTCCATGTGTACGGGACGCGGTTCCGGGTTTCTCGTTGAGAACGTCTCCGTGTGGCAACCGTTTGAGAGTGACCGGCTATTTACCATTACTCACAGGTAAGTTGACGTGGTGCGAGGAAAGTGATTCGGCGCGGAGCGCGGGTCAGGGCGTCGGTTCCTCGCTGCGGGAGCGCAGTTGGAGCGCCCGCAGGACGGCCTCGGTGGAGAATCTGCTCTGGGGGTCGGTCAGTTGCCGGCCGAAGATGGACTCCAGATTCCGCATCCGGTACCGGACGGTCTGGGGGTGGACGTCCAGAAGCTCGCCCATGTGGGCCGCGGTGCCGCGGGTGTCGAGCCAGATCCGCAGGGTCTCGACCAGCCGCTCCCGGCGGGTGGTGCTGATCCCGGCGATCGGCGCCAGTTCGCGCTGGGCCAGCTGGTCGACCAGCGCCGGGTCGGAGAGCAGCCACAGGGTGGTGAGGTGGTCCTCGCACAGAACGACGGGTGCGTCGTCGATGACCTGGGTGTCGACGAGTTCGAGCACCCGGCGGGCCCAGCGGATCGAGTCCGAGGCCAGGGCGGTGGGCACGGTCAGGCCGATCGCGGCGTGGGCGCCGAGCAGTGCCTCGTCCAGCATGCGTGCGCGGGCCTCGTCGAAGGGGCCGGGGATCAGTAAGTGCGGTTGTGGGTCGCTGAGATCGGCCAGTATGTCGCGGTCCACCACGGACCGGTCCAGGGTGGCCGGGGGGCGTACGGCGACCAGGGTGACCTCTTCGGGGAGCGCCCACCCGGTCTGTTCGCAGAGCTCGGCGATGGCGGTGCGCGGCGCGGGACGCCCGGCGAGGATGAGGTGGAGCAGCCGGCGGCGCATGGCCTCGCTCTGCTCGCCGGTCTGCGACTGCACCTCCAGGAATCCCTCCCGCGACAGGGACTCCAGCTCGTCGATGTAGGCGAAGAGCGCGTCGGCGAAGCTGAGCATCAGGGCGGGGGAGAAGTTGTAGCTCTTGCCGACCTTCTTGGCCCGCCGCAGCGCGATCCGCGCCCCGAGCCGGTACGCGCCCTGGAGCGTCTCCATCGTGCGCCCCTCGTACGCCTCGAACCGGCCGAACCGGCGGCACATGTCGTCGCGGAGCGAGGTGGAGGCGGTCGGCTCGGCGACCAGGTCCACGAAGGAGGAGAGGCTCTGCTCCACGCCGACCCGGATGGCCTGTCCGTTGGGGCCGTTCAGCAGCCGGGCGTACTCCGGATAGGCGCGGGTGACCTCGACGCCTATCTCCTTGATGAGGCTCGGAAGCTCGGGCCGCATGATGGCGGCGAACTCCTGGGGGAGCGGTCCGAGCGGATCCCCCGTGTCCGACGGCTGTACGAGTGCTGGCATGACTGTCCCCTCGTTTATCCGGCGCCCGGTGGGGGGTCAGGCGGGGGAGAGCGCTCCCACGAACCGATCAGGTGCGTACCAAGTTCGCGATGAAGATAGACCAACTCGGCGACCGTGCCCACCACTTCGGCAAGATCGAAGTGCAAGGGGCACATATCCCGGCCTTGTTGTGGTGCTTCGGTGCAGGTGGGACGCGACTGCTCACTTCAAGACAATGTTTTTCGGACAACTGCTCCGGGGGCGACAAGAAAGTAACCGTGGGTAACGGACTCTTGGCCGGGGGATTGGCAGGGATTAGTGCGACTGGTGCGTATCCGTCCGGAGTGGTGCGATCGGGGAGGGTGTGCGGGCGGTCGCACTTCCGGCGGTGCGGGTATTCGAGGCCATGTATTCATTGCCCGGGAAATACTCCGGGATTCCCGGTCCGGAAGGCGTTCGATCGATCGGAACGGTAATTCGTCGGAGCTTTTGACGGAAGGGAGCCGTCCGGTTACGGGCGTGCGGGGCCGCTGCCCCGCGGCGGCCGGGCGCGTGGGCCCGACGGCCGGTACGTGCCTGGCCGGGGCGTCATTCAGCCGCGCGGGAGACGATCTTACCGGCGGGTAGGCGGGTGATCGGGGGCCGCGACGGGTACCGGCGAGTGTGTCCGGGGTGAGTGTCGGGGCCCCCGAGGGGCATATGACACGGCCGTAACTACTCACTTTCCGATAGAAGATCGCGGCGATCTGCTGAGTTGTCGCTAAGCTGGAATGCTTTTACCGACCCGGTCGCGGAATTTCTGCGTCGGGTATTGCCGCGTCGGTCTACTGGCTCGTAACGTTCGAGCCGCACGGAGTTCGATCACGCAGTCGAGTCCATCGACCGCTGCGTTCCACGATGTGAGCCGCCCTCGCCGCCGCGAGCCATTCCCTGGCCCCGGAGCGAGGTAATCGGGTACGTCCAACTCCACTTCCCGGAGGTAAGTTCCGTGAGTAAGACCCTCAGCCGCGCCCTGTTCGCCACCACCGTCGCCGCCGCCGCGCTCGGTTTCGCCGCGACGTCCGCCTCGGCCACCGCCCTCGCCGGGTGGACCGTGACCAACCCCAACTCTTCCGGCACCTTCACCGCGTCGCTCAAGACCGGTACGTCGGCGACCCTGGTCGACACCACCACCGGCCAGCAGGTCGACTGCTCGGTGTCCCCCGCCAGCGGCACCGCTCCCAGCGGTACGTACGGCACCGGCACCGGACTCGCGAAGATCACCGCGGTGACCTGGGGCTCCGCCGCCTCCCCGTGCCCCGGACCGCTCGGCTCCAGCTTCCAGGCATCGCTCGCCTCCGGTGCCGTCATCAGCATCAACGCCGCCAGCTACAGCGGGGGCATCTCCTCCGGATCCCTGAGCGGGGTCAAGGTCAACCTCGTGGGTGACACCATCCTCGGCACCTGCAACGCCGTGATCAGCGGCACCGTGAGCAACGTGACGTACAACAACGCGACCGGCGAGCTGGCCATCAACACCGGCACCGGCCTCAAGGTCGAGAGCGCCTCGAACTGCGCCGGTCTGCTCAACGCGGGCGACTCGGCCACCTTCAAGGCGACGTACAAGGTCGCCAACCCGCTGACCATCGTCTACTCGTGACCCACTGATCGGTCCTGAGGTCCCCCCGCGCCGCTTCCGCACGGAGCCGGCGCGGGGGGACCTGTCCGCAGGCGATCCCGTCCGCAAAGGGTGTACATGAGCATCGTTCAGCGTCCTGGCCGGGCCGCCGGCGTGCGGTCCGGCGCCGAGGGCCACATCGGCGGGACCGGCACGGGACGGCTGACGGGGGCGACCCGGCCCTCGCCGTCGAGAGCCGGCCGGGGCGCTGCACGAACCCCTCGCCGTGACGTCCCCATGAATCCCTGACCGCGGGGGCCGAGCTCCCTCCGTGGACGACCAGTCAGCTCCGAGACAACGGCAGGTTGCCGCATGAGAATGAAGTCGATCCGCTCCCGCCGATGGGGCCAGGCCGGTGCCGTCGGCGGCATGGCCTTGCTGGCAGGGCTCATGCCGGGAACGGGCGTGGCCAGCACCACCCACGTGGTGGAGACCCCGCTCGGGTACACCTGTACGACGGCGTCCGGTGAGCACGGCGCGGACGTGACCGTCTCCGTCGAGCTGCCGGTGAGCTCCCCGGTGGGTGCCGAGGTCCAGCCGGAACAGGTCCGGATCGGCGTGGCACTCGCACCGGAGTTGCTGGGCGAACTGCCCGAGGGCGACTCCCCGGTCCTGTCCGGCGCGGCGAGCCTGCGGACGACGGTCACGCAGAACGGCGTCTCGACGAATGTGATGTGGCAGGCCCTGGAGATCCCGGAGTCGGCCGTCGACACGGACGGGGACACGAGCGTCGAGGCGAGCGGGGCGGTGCCCACCGTGACGCCCCGGTCCAGCGGCGCGATGGTCTTCGCGGCCGGCGAGCTGAAACTGGACCTGGTGGTCCGGGCGGCGGCCGACGGAGAGACGACCGCGCCCGACGTCGTCCCGGTGACCTGTACGGCCGACGCCGACCAGTCGCCGGAACTGGGGACCGTACAGGTACCGGCGTCCTCCGACGGCACTGTGCCCGGCACACCCGGCCAGGGTCCGGACGCGGGCACCTCGCCGAAGCCGGACGCCCGGAGCGCGGACGCCGGTGCCGCGGCGGACACCGGAGAGGTCACACCGCCGGATCTGCCGGGCTGCACGATCCTCTTCGGCCCGATCGCCGCGCCGCCCAGGCCGGCGCACGGATACATGGCCGGTTACGCCAATGTGAACAAGCAGAAGGCCGCCACGAAGTTCGAGGACCCGGCCCATCTGATGCTCCAGCTCAACTCGATGCTCGCGGTCTACAGCTGCCCCACCGGCTCGCTGACCTGGGTCCACAGCGAAGGCACGATGGACTACCGGGGCAAGCCGCAGATGCCGCCCGCCCGGTCGACCTTCCTGACCTTCGGCTTCATGCCCACGACGGCCACCGTCGAGATGTCGCTCACCGGCCCGGTCTACATCGACACGTTCAACGACGGGGCGCCGGACCCGGAGACCGGACGCCGGAAGGAGACCACGACGGCGACGACCCAGGTGAGCCTCCGGCTCTCCGACGTGTCCGTGAACGGCACGCCTCTCGACGTGGGGCCGAACTGCCGCACGGCGCGGTCGATGGAACTCTCCCTCACCGGCAAGGGCTCCACCGGCGCGGGTCCGGACGAGGGGTACACCGTCAAGTCCGGCGGGCCGCTCCTCGGTTCCGCCGACGTTCCCCCGTTCACCGGCTGCGGAGTGACCGAGGACCTGGACAACATGTTCACCGCCGCGGTCTCCGGGCCCGGGAACTACACCAAGATGATGCAGGGCCCGCTCTGCGTGGACGGTGCGCCGGCGAACTGTCCGGAACCGCCGAGGCCCAAGCCGCAACGCTGAACGCACGCACACCCTCGTATTCCTTCCTCAGAAAGGCTGGACGAACAATGAGCGCTGCCCCGAAGCGAGTCAGACCCGCTCTTGTCGGTGCGTTGCTGGCCGTCGCCGTGGGAGTTCCGCTGAGCACCTCACCGGCGGGCGCCGCCTCCGCGCAGGGGATGAACGGCAACTGGGCGCCGTTCAGCCGCTGTCCGGTCGACGACCCGGTGATGCTGGCCGCGGACGGTACGAACGAGATCGCGATGTGCGTGTCCTCGCACTCCGAGAGCGGCTCCATCAAGCTCGGCAACACCGAGGCGACGACGGGGGCCAACGACCTCCAGTTCGGCATCGTCCGCAACACGTCGACCGGTGCGTCCAGGGTCGTGCCGGCCGCGGGCGGATCGATCGTCGGCGCCCCGACGGAGATCCCCGGCGGACTCCTCGGGCTGATGTGCCCGAACGACATCCCGGTCGTCTCCGACATCTGCAAGCAGCTCACGGACAACAGCCTCAACCGTGTCGTCGCCACCGTGCAGTCGGTGGGCACGCCCACGAACTTCGACCTGACGGCCGGGATGCAGAGCGGGAAGACGATCGTCAACATCCCGATCCGTATCCACCTGGAGAACCCCTTCCTCGGCTCGAAGTGCTACATCGGCACCGCCTCCAACCCGATCGTGCTGAGCCCGCGCAACCTCAGCCAGCCCGCCATCGGCAGCCGCCGCTTCGACGCCGACGGCACCACGAACACCGGGGGCTTCCTCAACCGGATCGAGCTGACCGGGAACGCGCAGGGTGACTCGTCCTTCGCGGTGCCCGGCGTGAGCGGCTGCGGCCCGCTGACCCTCGGCGAGCTGAACTGGGCGGTCAACCTGAAGACCGGCCTCCCCTCGGCCGCCGGAAAGAACAGCCTGACGCTCAACAACGCCGCCACCTACACGGCGGGCCTGGCCCTGCCCGGAGCGTCGGCGCCCAACGCGGGCCGTCTCCTCGCGGAGAACTGGCACGCGGGCGTCGCGAAGTAGCCGGGACGGGGAGGAGCGGCGATGAGGAACAGGACCGGACGGTTAGCGTGCGCGGCGGCGGTCGGCGCGCTGATCGCGGCCGCGGTGCCGTCCGCGTACGCCACCTCGGCGGGTGAGGCTACGGCACCGCTCGCCGGGGCCTGGACGGCGAAGCTCGTACCCGGGACCACGGCCGTAATGGGCGGGTTCACCTGCGACAGTGGCACGGCCTCGGGCGTGGACCACACCATCCTGTCCGCCACGTGGCAGTGCCAGGGGCCGCTCGGCGCCACCGGCTCGGCCCGGCTGACCCGGGCAGCCACGTTCGCTCCGTCGTCGTCCTCGGGAACGGTCGTTTCCGGGAATGTCCAGGGCGTCGTTCTCGCGGTCCGGATGGAGACCCTGTTCGGCACCTGCACCGTGACGGCGACCGGAAACGCGCGGAACGCCGCGTTCGATCAGGCCACCAGTGAATTCTCGGTCGGCTCCGGTGGCGGTCTCACCGTCTCGCAGGCCAACAACTGCGCGGGTCTCGCATACGCCGGGGACCAGTTCCCCTATTCGGGAACCCACCTGGTCACATTCACCTAGCAGCACGCGTACCGCACACCTCGTCCGCCCCACCCGGATGGTGCTTCCGGGTGGGGCGGACGTGTGCAAGGGGTCTTCGGCCGGGCGCCGCCTCCACTCACTTCTTCATAAGCGAATGGAGGCGAATACTCACCGGACGACAAAAAGCGCCGAGAACGTGTTTCAGCCCACAGAAAGTTTACGATCCAGTATTGCTAAGCAGGTTACCGGGTCGTAGCGTCCCGGTTGAGCAGCGGGGAAACGTATCCGAGGCTGCTCGCCCGGTACCCCGGGGGCCCGGACGGAACCGGCTTCGCCGGCCGTCGGCGCCCGATCCGCGGGCCGGAGGGCTTGCGCACCTTTCGACAAAGCGACCATAGGTCTTTGTCACTTGGTGACAAGTGCTCCGGACCCCGCCCCAGATTCGTCGATTTCCGCTGCTCAACGGCTTGTCCTGGCGGTTTCGACGGACATAGCGTGTGCGCCTCCTGGTGCATGTGTGACGAGCCGCCATTGGATTTCTCAGAGCCGGAGCGCTGACAGATGACTTCGTTCACCACAACTTCGAAGGAGGGCCGATGGGAATCGAAGTAGTCGTCGAGGGCCTCACGAAGTCCTTCGGCAAGCAGAACATCTGGCAGGACGTCACCCTCACGCTTCCCGCCGGAGAGGTGAGCGTGATGCTCGGCCCGTCCGGCACGGGAAAGACCGTTTTCCTGAAATCCATCATCGGCCTGCTCAAGCCCGAACAGGGCCGTGTTCTCATCAACGGCGTCGACATGGTGAACAGTCCGGAGCGCGACATCATGGAGACCCGGAAACTCTTCGGTCTCATGTTCCAGGACGGCGCCCTCTTCGGGTCGATGACACTCTTCGACAACATCGCGTTCCCGCTGCGCGAGCACACCCGCAAGAAGGAGTCGGAGATCCGCCGCGTCGTCATGGAGCGGATCGAGATCGTCGGCCTCCTCGGGGCCGAGGACAAACTCCCCGGCGAGATCTCCGGCGGTATGCGCAAGCGGGCCGGACTGGCCCGCGCCCTGGTGCTGGACCCGCAGATCATCCTCTGCGACGAACCCGACTCCGGCCTCGACCCGGTCCGCACCGCCTACATCTCCCAGCTGCTCATCGACCTCAACGCGCAGATCGACGCGACGATGCTCATCGTCACCCACAACCTCGACATCGCGGCCACCGTCCCCGACAACATGGGGATGCTCTTCCGCCGCAACCTGGTCACCTTCGGCCCCCGCGAGGTCCTGCTCACCAGCGAGCTGCCGGTCGTCTCCCAGTTCCTCGCGGGCCGCCGGGAGGGCCCCATCGGGATGGCCGAGGAGAAGGACGCGGCCACCCTCGCCGCCGAGGAGATCAACGGCTACGGGGTCGGCATCAGCTCCGCCAACGCGCCGCGCACCGTCGTCCCGCAGCTGGAGCCCTCGCCCGGCATGCCCGTACGGCAGGCCGCGCTGCGCCGCCGGGAGCGGGTCATGTCGATGATGGGGCAGCTCCCCGAGGCCGCCCGCACCGCCATCCTGAAGAGCTACACCCCGGCCGGCGGCGGTGAGCGCCCGTGACGGCCCCCATGCCGGTGCTGCCCCCCGAACCGCCGGACTCCGGCCCGCCACCGGAGCCCGAGGCCCCGAAGAGCGCCGGGCAGAAGCCGCCCAGCAGGCTGCTCGCCCCGCTCCGCGAGACCGGGAAGCTGTTCTCCCTGGCCGCCACCGTGAGCCGCGAGGTCTTCCGACGCCCCTTCCAGGTGAGGGAGTTCATCGAGCAGTTCTGGTTCGTCGCCAGCGTCACCATCCTGCCCGCCGCACTCGTCTCGATCCCGTTCGGCGCCGTCATCGCCCTCCAGGTCGGCTCGCTCACCCAGCAGCTCGGCGCCCAGTCGTTCACCGGCGGCGCCAGCGTCCTGGCCGTCATCCAGCAGGCCAGCCCGATCATCGTGGCGCTGCTGATCTCCGGCGCCGCGGGCTCCGCCATCTGCGCCGACCTCGGCTCGCGCAAGATCCGCGAGGAGCTCGACGCGATGGAGGTCATGGGCGTCTCGCCGATCCAGCGGCTCGTCGTCCCCCGGGTCCTGGCCACCATGCTCGTCGCCGTCCTGCTCAACGGCCTGGTCTCGGTGGTCGGCACACTCGGCGGCTACTTCTTCAACGTGATCCTCCAGCACGGCACCCCCGGCGCGTACCTGGCCAGCTTCTCCGCCCTCGCCCAACTGCCCGACCTCTACATCAGCGAGCTCAAGGCGCTGATCTTCGGATTCATCGCGGGCATCGTCGCCGCCTACCGCGGACTCAACCCGCGCGGCGGCCCCAAGGGCGTCGGCGACGCGGTCAACCAGTCCGTCGTCATCACCTTCATGCTGCTGTTCTTCGTGAACACGGTCCTCACGGCGATCTACCTCCAGATCGTCCCCGCGAAGGGGAGCTGACCGATGTCGATGCTCAGCTGGCTCGACCGATCCGGCGAACAACTCACGTTCTACGTCCGCGCGCTGATCTGGATCCCCCGGACCCTGCGCCGCTATCTGCGCGAGGTCCAGCGGCTGCTGGCCGAGGTGGCCTTCGGCAGCGGCGGGCTCGGTGTCATCGGCGGCACCATCGGTGTGATGGTCGCGATGACCCTCTTCACCGGCACCGTCGTCGGACTCCAGGGGTACGCGGCCCTCGACCAGATCGGCACCTCCGCCTTCACCGGCTTCATCTCCGCCTACTTCAACACCCGCGAGATTGCCCCGCTCGTCGCCGGGCTCGCGCTCTCCGCGACCGTGGGCGCCGGGTTCACCGCCCAGCTCGGCGCGATGCGGATCAACGAGGAGGTCGACGCCCTGGAGGCGATGGGGATCCGGTCCATGCCGTACCTCGTCTCCACCCGGATCATCGCCGGGGTCGTCGCGATCGTCCCGCTCTACGCGGTCGGGCTGCTCTCCTCGTACCTCGCCTCCCGCCTGGTCACCGTCCTGTTCAACGGGCAGTCGGCGGGCACCTACGACCACTACTTCAATCTCTTCCTCTCCCCGGACGACGTGCTGCTGTCGGTGCTCAAGGTGCTGATCTTCAGCGTGATGGTGATCCTCGCCCACTGCTACTACGGCTTCCACGCCACCGGCGGACCCGCCGGGGTGGGCGTCGCGGTGGGGCGGTCGGTCCGCAACGCCATCGTGCTGATCAGCGTCACCGACTTCTTCCTCTCGCTCGCGATCTGGGGCGCGACCACGACGGTGAAGGTGGCCGGCTGATGATCTCCCACAGCACGCAGACCGTACGCCGCAGACTCGCCGGAGTCGCCTTCCTCCTCGTGCCCGCCGTACTCGTCTGGGTCTCGGTCTCGGTGTACCGGAAGGACTTCACCGACGACGCGACCGTGACCGTACGCACCTCCAGCGTCGGCAACGAGATGCACGACAACGCCGACGTGAAGCTGCGCGGCGTCGTCGTCGGGCAGGTCCGCCACATCGCCGCCGACGGGGACGGGGCCCGGCTCACCCTCGCCATCGACCCCGGCAAGCTCGGCCGGATCCCGTCCGACGTGACCGCCCAGATGCTGCCCACCACGCTCTTCGGGGAACGGTTCGTCGCCCTCGTCCCGTCGGCCACGCCGTCCACCGAGCCGCTGCGGGCCGGGGCGGTCATCCCGCAGGACCGGTCCAGCAACGCGATCGAGCTGGAGGAAGTGCTCGACAACGTGCTGCCGCTGCTGACCGCCGTCAAACCGGAGAAGCTCGCCGCCACCCTCGGCGCCGTCTCCCAGGCGCTCCAGGGGCGCGGCGAGAAGCTCGGCGACACCCTCGCCACCCTCGACGCCCACCTGGCCAGGTTCAACCCCCAACTGCCCACGCTCAACGACGACATCAAGGAACTCGTCAAGGTGTCCAAGGTGTACGGGGACGCCGCCCCCGACGTCCTCGACGCGCTCACCGACTTCACCACGACCAGCGGCACCCTCGCCGAACAGGAGGCGCAGCTCGCCGGTCTCTACGGCTCCACGACCGCCTCCGCCCGCGACCTGACCTCCTTCCTCCAGGAGAACAAGGACAACCTCATCCGGCTCTCCGCCACCGGCAGGCCGACGCTGGAGACGCTCGCCCGGTACTCGTCCTCGTTCCCCTGCACCCTGCGGACCCTGGCCGGATTCGTCCCGGCCATGGACAAGGCGCTCGGCAAGGGCACCGACCGGCCCGGGCTCCACGTCACCGTCAAACCGGTCGCGTCGAAGGGCAAGTACGTGCCCGGCCGGGACACCCCGGTCTACAACGCCACCGGCGGACCGCACTGCTACTCCGTGCCCTACATGGGCAAGGCCGCGCCGACCGCCGACGCCCGCACCGCGAGTCCGGTCACCGCGCCCGGCACCGAGGACGCCGACCGCCCGGCCGGCACCGCTCCCTCGGCCGCGAAGTCCGGACTCGGCATGCCCAACTCCCCGCAGGAGAGCCGGCTCGTCAACGAGCTGGTCGCTCCCTCACTGAAAGTCCAGCCGCAGACCCTGCCCGACTGGAGCAGCGTGCTCATCGGTCCGGCCTTCCGCGGTGCGGAGGTGAAGCTCAAGTGAAGCGCCGCTCTCTCGCCGGCCCCCTCACCAAGTCGATCGTCTTCGTCCTGGTGACCGTGGTGGCCACCAGCGTGCTGGCCCTGTCCATCGCCAACACCAGCGTCGGCGACACCACCACCTACCGGGCCCGGTTCACCGACGTCACCGGACTGGTCGTCGGCGACAGCATCCGGATCGCCGGCGTCAAGGTGGGACAGGTCGAGTCCATCGAGGTCGCCGACAAGCGACTGGCCGAGGTCGCCTTCGCCGTACGCAAGGGGCGCAAGCTCCCCGCCTCGGTGACCGCCTCGATCAAGTACCTCAACATGGTCGGCCAGCGGTACATCGACCTCGACCAGGGGGCCGGACCGGTCGGCCGGAGCTTCGCCGCCGGGGCGACCATCCCGGTCTCCCGCACCACCCCCGCGCTCGACCTGACCCAGCTCTTCAACGGCTTCCAGCCCCTGTTCGAAGGTCTCTCCCCGCCCGACGTGAACCAGCTGGCGGGCTCCATCGTCCAGGTGCTCCAGGGCGAGGGCGGAACCGTCGACAGCATCCTCCAGCACGTCGGTTCGCTGACCGGAACGGTCGCCGCGAAGGACAAGGTGATCGGCGAGGTGATCAAGAACCTCAACACGGTCCTGAAGACCGTCAACGACCGTGAGGCGGGCTTCGACGACCTCGTCGACACGCTCCAGCAGCTCGTCACCGGCTTCGCCGGCGACCGCAAGCCGCTCGGCCGGGCCGTCACCGCGATGGGCGCGCTCACCACCGTCACCGCGGACCTGCTCGAGGACGGGCGCGCTCCCCTCAAGCAGGACATCAGACAGCTCGGACGGCTCTCCGGCCAGCTGGAGAAGGGCACGCCGCAGATCGAGAACTTCCTGGCGAAGACCCCGGCGAAGATGAACGCGATCACCCGGCTCACCTCCTACGGCTCCTGGCTCAACCTCTACCTCTGCGAGGCCCGGGTGAGCGGAGTGACCACCGAGGACGGCAGCACCCCGCCCACCGGCATCGAGGTCAGGAAGCCGAGGTGCCAGGGATGAGGATCAAACCCGTACGGGAACGCAACCCCGTGGCCGTCGCCGTCGTGGGACTGCTCGTCCTCGCCCTCGTCGGCCTGGGCGCCTACCGCGTCGACGCGCTGCCGTTCATCGGCGGCGGCACCACCTACAGCGCCGACTTCACCGAATCGGCCGGACTCTCCGAGGGCGACGAGGTACGGGTCGCCGGGGTGAAGGTCGGCGAGGTCACCGGTGTCGCGCTGGACGGCCCCAAGGTGAAGGTCAGCTTCAAGGTCAAGGACGTCTGGATCGGCAACTCCTCCACCGTCGGCATCGCCATCAAGACCCTGCTCGGCGAGAAGTACCTCGCCGTCGACCCGCTGGGCGACGCCGCGCAGGACCCGGACGAACGCATCCGGGCCAGCCGCACCACCTCCCCGTACGACGTCACCCAGGCGTTCAACGGGCTCGGCGAGACCATCGGCGAGATCGACACCGCGCAGCTCGCCAAGAGCTTCGAGACGATCTCCGCCACCTTCAAGGACTCCCCGCCGGACGTGAAGAGCGCCGCCGAAGGGCTCTCCGCCCTCTCGAAGACGGTCTCCGAGCGCGACGCCCAGCTCGCCACCCTCCTCAAGGGCAGCAAGCAGCTCACCAAGACGCTCGCCCGCAAGAAGAGCAGCTTCGAGACCCTCCTGGAGGACGGCAACCTGCTCCTCGGCGAGATCCAGGCCCGCCGCGACGCCATCCACCAGCTGCTCACCGGCACCCGGAACCTCGGCACCCAGCTCACCGGACTGGTCCGGGACAACGACAAGCAGCTGAAGCCGACCCTGGACTCGCTCGGCCGGGTCACCGCCGTACTGGTCAAGAACCGCAAGAGCCTCGACAAGGTGCTCTCGCTGGCCGGCTCGTACAGCCGGCTCGTCGGCAACACCCTCGGCAGCGGCCGCTGGTTCGACAACTACGTCTGCGGAGTCGTCCCGAAGGAGTACGTGCCCGCGGGCACACCCGCCGGGGCCGAGTGCAAGCCACCCAAGCAGCAAGGCGGCCGCTGACATGAGAATGAAGCGCATCGTCGGCATCGGCGCCGGACTCGCCGTGGTGGCCGTGGCCGCCACCACCGGGGTCCTGGCCATGGATGACGAGGGAACGACCATCACCGCCTACTTCGACCAGGCCACCGGTGTGTACGCCGGGTCCGACCTGCGCGTCCTCGGCGTGCGGGTCGGCACGGTCGAGTCGGTCACCCCCCGCGGCAAGGAGGTCAGGGTCACCCTCCGCCTCGACAAGGGCGTCAAGGTCCCCAAGGACGCGCACGCCGTCGTCGTCGCGCCCAGCCTGGTCGCCGACCGCTACGTCCAGCTCGCCCCCGCCTACGACGGCGGCCCGGAGCTGGCGGACGACGCCGTACTGCCCGCCGCCGGCAACGCCACCCCCATCGAGGTGGACCAGCTGTACGACTCCATCACCGAGCTCTCCAAGTCCCTCGGCCCGGACGGTGCCAACGCCGACGGGGCGCTCACCGACCTGCTCGACACCGGGGCCAAGAACCTCGACGGCAACGGCGCGGCCATCGGCGACTCCATCGAACAGTTCGGCAAGGCCACCAAGACCCTCGACAAGAGCAGCGGCAACCTCTTCGACACCCTGTCCTACCTCCAGTCCTTCACCACCATGCTGAAGGAGAACGACGGCAACGTCCGCGACGCCGAACAGCAGCTCAACTCCGTCACCGGCTTCCTCGCCGACGACAAGGAGAACCTCGGCGCCGCACTGAAGGAACTGGGCACCGCGCTCGCCCAGGTCAAGGGATTCATTCAGAAGAACCGCGGCGCGCTCAAGAAGAACGTCGAGGCCCTCGTGCCGATCACCCAGAGCCTGGTCGACCAGCGGGCCTCGCTCGCCGAGGCGATGGACACCCTGCCGCTCGCCGCGGGCAACGTCCTCAACGCCTACGACCCGGCCAACCGCACCCTCAACGGCCGCACCAACCTCAACGAGCTGTCCATGGGCGGACCGCTCACCGAGAGCCCCGGGCTCGCCGGCCTCGCACCGGTGGACACCGCACGCCAGAAGGCGCTGCCCGGCCTGCCGCTGCCCGCCGTCGGCACCGTCTACGGCACCCCGGCGAAGACCGAAACGCAGAAGAAGGGGGCGAACCGATGAGCCCAGCGCTGCGCAGACCCGGAGCCCGTACCACCGGGGTCGCCGCCCTGCTGGCGGTGGGCGTCGGCCTCGCCCTCGTCGTCGCCAACTCCGGCCTGCCCACGTTCACCGGCATCGACCAGCTCCCGCTGCCCGGCGGCGCCGACCTCGGCGACCACCCGTACGAGATCACCGCCGAGTTCGCGGACGTGCTCAGCCTCGCCCCGCAGGCCTCGGTGAAGGTCAACGACGTCGCCGTCGGCCGGGTCACCAGGATCTCGCTCTCCTCGGACAGCTGGAACGCCAAGGTCACCATGCGGGTCAACGGCAAGGTCGAACTGCCCGCGAACGCCTACGCCCACCTGGAGCAGTCCAGCCTCCTCGGCGAGAAGTACGTCCAGCTCTCCGCCCCCGCCAACGGCGCCGCGCCGGCCCACCTCGCCGACGGGGACCGCATCCCGCTGGCCCGCACCAACCGCAACCCCGAGGTCGAAGAGGTCTTCGGCGCCCTGTCGATGCTCCTCAACGGCGGCGGCGTCAACCAGCTCAAGACCATCACCACCGAACTCAACAAGGCGCTCTCGGGCCGCGAACCCGAGGTCCGGTCCATGCTCCGCCGGGTCGACACCCTCGTGACCAACCTGGACGACCACAAGAAGGACATCACCGACGCCCTCGACGGGGTGAACCGGCTCTCCGCCACCCTCGCCACCCGCAAACAGGACGTCGGCACGGTCCTCACCGGACTCAGCCCCGGCCTCAAGGTGCTGGAGAAGCAGCGCGGTTCGCTCCTCACCATGCTCCGGTCGCTCGACACCCTCTCCGACGTCGCCGTCGACACGATCGACAAGAGCAAGGCCGACATGATCGCCGACCTCAAGGCCCTCGCGCCAAGCCTCAAGGCGCTCGCCGACTCCGGCCGCGACCTGCCCGACTCCCTCCAGGTGCTGCTCACCTACCCGTTCACGGACGAGGTGCTGCGCGGAGTGAAGGGCGACTACCTCAACGTCTACCTGGATGTGACGGCCATGCCCGGCACACAGATCGTCCCGTCGCTGATCCCGGCAGAGGCACCGAAGAGCGGGGCCGCCACCACGCGTTCCCTGCCCCTGCCGCTCCCCGCGATCCCGACCGCGGGCACCGACGGGAGCAGCCGATGATCACTCTCGCCATCCGGCTCAAGAACATCTCGTTCCTGATCATCGCCGTGCTCGTGCTCGGCTTCCTCGGGGTGCGGTACGCCGACCTCGGCCACTACGTCGGCCTGCGCAGCTACTACACCGTCAAGGTCCAACTCCCGCGCACCGGCGGGCTCTACACCCACTCCAACGTGACCTACCGGGGCGTCTCGGTGGGCCGGGTCGGCCCCATCGAGCTGACCGACGACGGCGTCGAGGCCGAACTGCGCATCGAGAAGGACGCGCCGAGGATCCCGGACGGGCTGAAGGCCGTGGTCGCCAGCCTCTCCGCCGTCGGCGAGCAGTACGTCGACCTGCGGCCCACCCGCGTCGGCGGCCCGTACCTGGCGGACGGCTCGGTCATCGACCAGGCCGACACCACCGTGCCCGCCCCCGTCACCAACGTCCTCACCAGCGTCAACGACCTGGCGGGCTCGGTGAACCTGGAATCCCTGCGCACGGTCGTCGACGAGTTCGGCACCGCGTTCGAGGGGCGCGGCGACGACCTCCAGGTACTGCTCGACACCAGCAGCGACTTCGTCCAGGCGGCGGACAAGGCACTGCCCACCACCACCAGGCTGATGGCCGACGGCCGGACCGTGCTGCGCACCCAGGCCGAACAGGGCGAGGCGCTCAGGGGCTTCGCCTCCGGTGCCGAGGAACTCGCCGCCCAGCTCAAGAGCTCCGACACCGATCTGCGCAGGCTGATCGCGGCCGCCCCCGACGCCACCGGGCAGATCAGCGGACTGCTGCGGGACGTCGACCCGGCCTTCGGTGTCGTCGTCGCCAACCTCCTCACCACCTCCGAGGTGGCCGTCACCCGCCAGCGCGGTCTGGAGGAGCTCCTGGTCAAGCTGCCCGCGGTCGCCGCGGCCGGGTCCAGCGCGATCGACGAGAACGGCGCCCGGTTCGGGATGTCCGTCACCTTCTTCGAACCCCTGCCGTGCACCGCCGGATACGGCGGCACGACCTACCGGGCCGGCCTGGACACCACCGCCGGACCGCCCGTCAACACCAAGGCCCGCTGCACCTCCTCACCCGGCACCGGCATCAACGTGCGCGGCAGCGCCAACGCCCCGAAGGGCGGCGCCGTCCCCGAGCCCGCCAAGCCCGGATCGATGCTGCTGGGCGACCGGGAAGCGGGCCGGCTCCCCGGCGCGCTCGGCGTCACCGGCCGGGCCCCGCGCGGCGGCGACGCCATGGCGGGACTCCTGGGCCTCGGTCAGGAGGGCGGCCGATGACCCCCCGCGGGAAGAGCCTGACCGGCTGGATGGTGCTGCTGGTCGCCGCGGCGGTCTGCGCGCTCGGCGGCTGGTCGTACCTGGGGGCGCGCGGTGACGAGAACCTGGCCTACGCGAAGAGCCGGGACGCCGCGCTGGCCGACGGCAAGCACCGCCTCGCCCTGCTCAACAGCCTCGACGCCAAGGACGCCCGGAGCGTGGACGCCGGCCTCGGCGCCTGGCTCGACTCCGCGACCGGTCCGCTCCACGACCGGCTCGGACGCACCCGGGGCGAGGACGCGAAGGAGCTGACCAAGGCCGGTGCCACCGCCCGCGGGAAGGTCACCGACGCCGCGCTCACGGCGCTCGACGAGCGGGCCGGAACCGCCGAGATGATCGCGACCGTCGACGTCGAGGTCACCCCGCGCACCGGGCAGCCGGGCACCGAGCGCAAGCGCTTCGAGGCCACGCTGGCCCGGACCCCGGACGGCTGGAAGATCAAGGCCCTCACGGCGATCCCGGTCGGGGGCGGCGCATGAACGAACGGGGAGGGACGGCGGTCGTGAGCACCGACACCGACGCGGAGGCCCGGGAGACCGGGACGGACGAGAGCGCGGGGACGACCGGAGCGGACCGGAGCGCCGAGGGGACCGGGGCGGACCCCGGCACCGAGGGGACCGGGGCCGCGCCGGAGCCGGCGCGGGCGGCCCCCGCCCGGCGGTGGCCGCGCGTCGTCGCGGCGGTCCTCTCCGTCGTGCTGCTGGTGGCCGGCGGGGTGCTGTTCGCCCAGGGCCGTGCCCTGCGTGACACCCCCGCCACCGCGAACCACGCGCTGACCGACAGTGAGGCGACCACCCGGGTGGCGGGCGATGTCAGCAACGCGCTCGGCAAGGTCTTCTCGTACAGCCCGCAGGCCACCGGCGTCACCAAGGAGTCGGCGAAGCAACTGCTGGCGGGCAAGGCGCTCCAGCAGTACGCGGCCCTGTTCGGCCAGGTCGAGAAGCAGGCCGCCGACCAGAAGCTGACCCTCACCACCCACGTCGTACGCGCCGGGGTCACCCGGCTGACGGACGACAGCGCGCACCTGCTGGTCTTCCTCGACCAGGTCTACGAGCGCGCGGGAAAGCCCGCCACCACGGCGGCGGCCCAGCTCTCCGTCACCGCGCAACTGCGCGACGGGCGCTGGACCGTGGTCGAGATCACCGCCAGATAGCAGCGTCCGCGCGACTCGGTACGCAACGGCCGGCAGAGCAGAAGAGAGACAGCACATGGCACGGGTACGGAAGACGAGGAACCCGCTGATGGTGGCGGCGGTCGTCCTGACGGTCGCGGCGACCGGCGCGGCGGCCTGGGGCGGGGTGTCCTGGTACGGCGCCGCGCACGACGACTCGGCCGCCTACGCACAGGCCCGCGACGCGGCGCTGGCGGCGGGGGAGCAGGCCGTGCAGAACATGAACACCCTCGACCACCGGAAGCTGGAGAAGGGCCTCGACAGCTGGGAGGACTCCACCACCGGCGACCTGCACCAGCAACTCGTCGACGGGCGGTCCGCGTTCATCAAGCAGATCCAGGAGGCGAAGACGGTCAGCACGGCCCAGATCCTCTCCGGGGCGGTGACCGAACTCGACGACCGGGCGGGCAAGGCCGGGGTGATGGTGGCCCTGCGGGTCACCGTGACGGCGCCGAAGGGCAAGCCCGCGGTGAAGGAGAGCCGGATGCTCGGCAAGCTCACCCGGACCTCCGAGGGGTGGAAGCTCAGCGCCCTCGGCCAGGCGCCCGTCGGCAACACCGCCGGCTGACGCCACCGAACCCCACCCCGCCACCGAGAGGATCCCGGACATGTCGACGACCCGTCACCTCGTCAACCGCCAGCGCCGGCTGGCCACCGTCGCGGCGGAGCGCACCGCCGCCCCGGAACGCGCGCCCGCCGCCCCCGGGGAGCCGGACGCCGCGGCTGCGGTGAAGGACGCCCCCGCCGGTGAATCCGCCGACTCCGAGGGCTCCGACGTACCCGAGAGTTCCGACGAACCCGAGAACTCCGAGGAGAAGGACGCCGCGGCCGCCGACGGACGGTCGACGAAGGCACCGCGGACCACCGGCCTGCGGGAGCGGCTGCCCGTCGTCCTCTGCGCCCTGACCGTGCTGCTCGGAGCCTTCGCCGCCTGGGCGTTCGGCTCGGCCGCCGATCTGCGCGACGACCCGTCCCGGCAGAACACCGCCCTCACCGACATCGCCCGCACCAGCGAGGTGAAGGGTCAGATCGCCGACGCCGTCGGCGCGGTGTTCTCGTACAACTACGCCGCGCCGGAGCGCTCCGAGGAGGCCGCCGCCGGACATCTGGTCGGCAAGGCGGTGCAGCAGCACAAGGACATGCTGGCCCAGGTCCGGGCGCAGGGGCAGAAGCAGAAGCTGGTGCTGACCACGACCGTCACCGACAGCGGGGTGGAGCTGCTCGACGGCGACCGGGCCCGACTGCTGATCTTCGCCGACCAGAGCAACACCCGTACCGGCGCGTCCGACGAGACCACCTACGCCGCCGCCATGTTCGCCGTGGACGCGGTCCGCCGGGGCGGCACCTGGCGGATCTCCTCCATCGACACGTTCACCCGCTGACCCGGCGACCCGGGGGAAGAGAGGGGCACGCATGAGGATCAACGGCACGATGCGCCGCGGACTCGGCGGCACGGCCGTCGCGGTCGCCGCGGTGGCCGCGCTCACCGCGTCCCAGGCACCGGGACTCGCGAGCCAGCGGACGAAGCCGGACAAGACCCGGGAGACGGACGAGGTCACGTGGACGCAGGTGCCCAACGACGACTCGTACCACACCGAACTCCCGCCGCTGGCCTCGCCGAAGCCGCCCGGGCCCGGGGCGAAGCAGAGCCCGGTCGCCGTCCGCGCCTGGGCCGAGGCGGGCATCCCCGCCACCGTGCTCGCCGCCTACCGCAAGGCGGAGAGCGACCTCGCGCGGACCGCCCCCGGCTGCCGACTGCCGTGGCAGCTGCTCGCGGCGATCGGCAAGGTCGAGTCCGGCCACGCGGGCGGCGGACGGGTGGACGCGCGGGGCACCACCCTCACCCCGATCCTCGGCCCGGTCCTCAACGGTGACGGCTTCGCCCGCATCCCCGACACCGACAACGGACGGTACGACGGCGACCGCGGTTACGACCGGGCGGTCGGCCCGATGCAGTTCATCCCCTCCACCTGGGCCCACTGGGGCAAGGACGGCAACGGCGACGGCCGCAGCGACCCGAACAACGTCTTCGACGCCGCGCTCGCCGCCGGGTCCTACCTCTGCGCCGGTTCGCGGGATCTGTCGGTCAAGGCGGACCTGGACCGGGCGGTCCTCAGCTACAACCACTCGGACACCTATCTGCGCACCGTGCTGTCCTGGCTGGATTTCTACCGCAAGGGCATCCACCCGGTGGCCGACGGCAAGGGCGTCGTCCCCAAGAGCCCCGGCGCGGGCGGACCGAACAAGCCGAAGCACCCGGTCGGCGGCCCCGGCGCCCCGGACGGCGGCATCATCGTCGGCCCGCAGCCCTCCGGCTCGCCCCACCCCTCCGGCTCGGCCACCCCGAAGCCCTCCGGCTCGCCGACCACCTCCCCGTCCGCCCCCGGCTCCCCGGACCCCACCGACCCGGGCAGCGGCTCGCCCGACCCCACCGACAGCGGCTCGGCGAGCCCGGACCCCGGCGGGAGCCCCGACCCCGGCACCCCGGAGCCCACCCCCACCTGCCCGACGGACCCGGCGACCCCGGATCCCGGTGACACGACCACGCCCGAGCCGGACCCGACGGCGAGCGACGATCCGTGTGCCACCCCGACCGACCCGGCGTCCACCGGTTCAGCCGCCACCGGCTGACAGCACCTCGGCCAGGTCGTACCGCACCACCTCCTCCAGCTGCGCGTAGGTGCAACTGGCGGGGGTGCGGTCCGGCCGCCACCGGCGGAACCGGGCGGTGTGCCGGAACCGGTCGCCCTCCATGTGCTCGTACGCCACCTCGCAGACCCGCTCCGGGCGCAGCGGCACCCAGGACTGGTCCTTCTTCCCCGACCAGCGGCTCGGCGCCCCCGGCAGCCGGGCCCGCTCGTGCGCCCCGGAGTCCTCCCAGGCCGCCCACGGATGGCCGTCGAAGCCGGTGCGCAGCGGCTCCAGCTCGGCGACCAGTTCCGCGCGCCGCTTCATCGGGAACGCCGAGCAGACCCCCACGTGCTGGAGGACGCCCTCGGAGTCGTACAGCCCGAGCAGCAGCGAGCCGACGACCGGGCCGCTCTTGTGGAGCCGGTACCCGGCCACCACGCAGTCGGCGGTGCGCTCGTGCTTGATCTTGTACATCACCCGGACGTCCGGGCGGTACGGCAGGCCGAGCGGCTTGGCCACCACGCCGTCCAGCCCGGCGCCCTCGTACCGCTCGAACCATTCGAGGGCGATGTCCCGGTCGGTGGTGGCCGGGGCCAGATGGACCGGGGGAGCGGCCCCGGACAGCGCCGCCACCAGCACGGCGCGCCGGTCGGCCTGCGGGGTGGCGAGCAGCGACTCGTCCCCCACCGCCAGCACGTCGAAGGCGATCAGACTGGCCGGGTTCCGTTCGGCGAGCAGCCGTACCCGGGACGCCGCCGGGTGGATGCGCTCGCTGAGCCGGTCGAAGTCCAGCCGCCCGTCGTGGGCGACCACGATCTCGCCGTCGATCACGCAGCGCGGCGGCAGGTTGTCCCGTACGGCGGTGACCAGCTCGGGGAAGTAGCGGGTCAGCGGCTTGCCGGTGCGGCTGCCGATCACGACCTCGTCGCCGTCCCGGTGCACGATCGCCCGGAACCCGTCCCACTTGGCCTCGTACTGCATACCCGGCGGGATCGTGGCCACGGCCTTGGCGAGCATCGGCTTCACGGGCGGCATCACCGGCAGGTCCATGGCCCGATCCTCCCGTACGACCTGCCGCGTGTCGCCCGATATGCGGCATAGGTGAGCCCGGCCTACCGTGACCGTCATGGGCGCAGCGGTGAAGGCAGTGGAACTCGACGTCGACGGGCGGGCCGTGCGGCTCTCCAACCCGGACAAGGTCTACTTCCCGGAGAAGGGCTACACCAAGAGGGACGTGGCCGAGTACTTCCTGGCCGTGGCCCCCGGCATCACCCGCGCCCTGCGCGACCGCCCCACCACGCTCCAGCGCTTTGTGGACGGGATCGAGGGCGAATTCTTCTACCAGAAACGCGCCCCGAAGAACCTGCCCGACTGGATTCCCACCGCACGCATCGCCTTCCCCAGCGGCCGTACCGCCGACGAGATCTGCCCCACCGAACCGGCCGCCGTCCTCTGGGCGGCCAACCTCGGCACCCTCACCTTCCACCCCTGGCCGGTCCGCTCCGCCGACACCGACCACCCCGACGAACTCCGCATCGACCTCGACCCGCAGCCCGGCACGGATTACGCCGACGCGGTGCGCGCCGCCCACGAACTGCGGTCCGTCCTGGACGACCACGGGCTGCGCGGCTGGCCCAAGACCTCCGGCGGCCGGGGCCTGCACGTCTTCGTGCCGATCGCCCCGAAATGGACGTTCACCGAGGTCAGACGGGCCACCATCGCCGCCGGGCGGGAACTGGAACGGCGGATGCCGGACCGGGTGACCACGGCCTGGTGGAAGGAGGAACGCGGCGAGCGGATCTTCGTGGACTACAACCAGACGGCCCGCGACCGCACCATCGCCTCCGCCTACTCGGTACGCCCCCGCCCCCACGCCCCGGTCTCCGCCCCGCTGCGCTGGGAGGAGATCGACGACGCCGAACCGCGCGACTTCGACATCCGGACCATGCCCGGGCGCTACGCGGACGTGGGCGACGTCCACGCCGACATGGACGAGCACGCCTTCCGGCTGGACGCGCTGCTGGAGCTGGCCGACCGCGACGGACACGAACGGGGCCTGGGCGACCTGCCCTATCCGCCGGAGTACCCGAAGATGCCGGGCGAGCCCAAACGCGTCCAGCCGAGCCGGGCCCGGCACGACGGGGACGCCACGCAATGAGCGCCCCCGACCTGGGACCCACCTCCCCGCACGGGGCGCACGGCAGGCCGGCGGGCCGGGCGGAGAAGTGGGCCGCGTTCAAGAAGTCGCCGTACTTCCCCGCCACCGTCCTGGTGTTCATCGTCGCCGCGGCCGCCGGTCTCTTCGCGGGCTCCTACACGTACGCGATGGCCAACCCGACCCCGCACACGATCCCGGTCGCGGTGGTCAGCGACACCGGTCAGGGCAGGGGGCAGGAGTTCGTCGCGGGGATGGACGAGGCACTCGACACCTCGCTCGACGTCCATGTCTTCGCGACCCGGGACCGGGCCCGCCACGCGCTGGAGGAGCAGGAGGTCTTCGCGATCATGCGGGCCACCGACCGCGGCGTGTCGCTGGACGTCGCGAGCGCCTCCGGGGCCACCGTCGCCGAACTGCTCACCCAGTCCGCGGTGAAGGTGGCCAAGGAGATCGGCGAACCGGTGGCGGTGAAGGACATCAAACCGCTCCAGCCGGGCGACCCGCGCGGCCTCGCCCTCTTCTACATCTCGCTCGCCGCCGTCATCGTCGGCTTCGTCGGAGCGATCCAGCTCAGCGTGCACGCCCGGAGCCTGATCCCGCTGGAACGGATCGCCTTCACCGTCGCCTACTCCCTGCTCGGCGGTTTCGTGATCGCCGCGGTGGTCGACTGGCTGCTGGGCGCGGTGGACCTGCCGTTCGTCGAGTCCTGGCTGATCCTGGCCTTCACGATGTTCACCAGCGGCATGGTCTTCACCATGTTCAACACCCTGATGGGACGCTGGGCGATGATCCCGACCTGGGGCCTCATGGTCCTGCTGGGCAACCCGTCGTCCGGCGGCGCGGTCTCCTGGCCGCTGCTTCCCTCCCCGCTCGGGTACATCGGGCGCTGGCTGCCGCCCGGCGCCTCCGTCAACGCCCAGCACAGCGCCGTCTACTACCAGGGGCACCAGCGGCTCTTCCCGTTCCTGGTGCTCGGGGCCTGGGCGCTGGTCTCCTGCACGGTGTTCTGGGTGTGGCGCCACCGGCACCCCGGCGGCCGCGACCGGATGCCCCGGCACGCGGCCACAACCGGCTGATCAGGCCGGGCCCACCGGATCCGCCGCGTCCGTATCAGCCACGTCCGCGTCCGCCCCGTCCGCTTCCGCCTCGCCCGTGTCGGCCGTGAACTCCCCGTCCGTACCCGCCGCACCGGTCACCAGGCGCTGCTGCTCCTCCTCCACGATCCGCCGGGCCAGCGTCCCGTCCGACACGTCCACCGCGTCGGGCGTCGTCTCGGCGACGTCGCTGCGCCGCGCGTAGAGGTCGAACAGGCGCTCCTTGCGGGCCAGGATGTCGAGCATCCGCTGGTCGACGCTGTCCGTCGCGAGGAGCCGGTGCACCCGGACCGTCCGTATCTGGCCCATCCGATGGGCTCGGGCCACCGCCTGGTGCTCCATCGTCGGCTTGATCTGCGGCTCGCAGAGGATGACCACCGAGGCCGCCTGCATGTTCAGCCCGACCCCGCCCGCCTGGATCTGGCTGAGCAGCACGGCGTGGCCGTCCGTCGCGGTGAAGTCGTCGATCAGCCGCTGCCGCCCGGCGGCCGCGAGCCGCCCCGACAGCGGGCCGAACACCGGCGAGTCCAGCGCCTGTCCGACCGTGTCGAGCACCTCGCGGAAGTACGAGAACACCACCACCTTCAGCCCGCCCTCCGAGGCCTCGGCCACCAGCTCCCGCAGCCGGTGCAGCTTCGCCGACGTCTCCGGACAGGCGTACGCGGCCCGGCGCATCCGCATGAAATGCCCGGCCCGCACCGCCGCGCGGTAGACCTCCAGGTCCTCCGGGCCGAACTCCTCCCACTCGTCGACCTGTACCAGCGCGGGCAGCTCGGTCAGCACGTCCACCTGGTTGCGGCGCAGATAGGCCGGGGCCACCGCCCGGCGGAAGGCGAGCGAACCGGCGGCGCCGTGCGTGACGCGTATCGAGGGGGCCAGCTCCGGCTGGAGGTGCCGGACCAGGCTGCGGAACTCCTCGACCCGGTTCTCCATGGGCGTACCGGTCAGGAACAGCACCCGTTCGGTGTGCTGCGTCCAGCCGGAGACGGCCTGGGCGCGGCGGGTGGCGGGGTTCTTGACGTAGTGCGCCTCGTCGACCACCAGCATGCCGGGGCGCAGACCGCACCCCGCCGCGTCGGGCAGGGTGTGCAGCGCGTCGAACGTGGTGAGGGCGACCCCGCCGCCCTCGCGCCACGCGTCGAAGGCGGCCCGCCGCTCGGGGCCGTGCACCGGCAGGGTGCGCAGCGTGGAGCGGGCGCGGACCTCCCGCACCCAGTTGATCAGCACACTGGCCGGGCAGACCACCAGGAAGTGCGTCTCGCCGCGCGCCGAGAGGTGGGCGAGCGCGGCGATGGCCTGGATCGTCTTGCCGAGCCCCATCTCGTCACCGAGGATCACCCGCTTCTGCGCGAGGGCGAACCGGGCCCCGAACGACTGGTAACCGCGCAGTGATACCCGCAACCGGGCGTCGTCCAGCTGGAGTTCGCGGACCCGCTCCGCTATTCCGGACGGCAGGAAACCCTCGGCCGCGTCCCGGTCGGGGCTGAGGCCGGACAGCTCGGCGAGCAGGCTGTAGTACTCGGCGGACCGCAGCTCGAAGTCGACCCAGGCCGCGACGTCGGACTCCCCGGCCCGCAGCAGGTCGACCGAGACCTGCGCGAACAGCAGCGACAGCTCGCACCGCTCCGCCTCGGCGACGACATCACGGACGTCGGCGACGGCCTCCAGCGCCCGGGAACGGTTCTCCCGGCCGGTGAACAGCATCCGCATCCGGCGCCGGGCCGGACCCGCGGCGACCAGCAGCGGTTCGAGCCGCCCGGCCAGCCGGCCCGCCGCGTCGACCGCCCGGCGGACGTCCGGCCCGGCATCGACCAGCCGGTGCAGGGCCATGACCAGCGCGGTCGTCGTCTCGTCCGGTTCCTCCACGGAGATCCGGACCGCGACCGTCTCCCGTACCGCGTGGGCGATCTGCCCGGCCGCGGCCAGTGCCTGGGCGGCGGTCTGCGAACCGACCCCGGGGATCTGCTGCAGCTCGTACCGCCCGGCGGCGTGTACCTGGCCCACGGTCGTGAAACCGGCCTGGTCGAACGCGCCGATCCGCAGCCGGCCCTCGGTGACGTCCTTCAGCCGGGACACCGGGATCACGGCCAGCTCCCGGCCGACCAGGCCGTCGAGGAGCGGGTCCAGCACCTTGCGCACGGCGTCCACGGCGCCGGTGTGGTCGGCCAGGACGGTGCGGGCGGACGCCAGCAGCACATCGGCCCGCTCCAGCAGCTCCCGGGCGGCCCGCCCGGTGGGCGCCGCCTCCTCCACGACCCCGGCCTGTGTCATCCACGTCCCTCTGTCCGCGCAGCCCGGCTGCCGTCCCCCGCCCGGTCCGGTCCCTCCCCGGACGGCTCCTATCGTGCCACGCGGCACCGACAGCCCCCCTGCTCAGGGCGCGGGCGGACGGCGCTCGGCCGGAGGGAGCAGCAGCACCTCCAGAGCCCGTGCGCAGGACCGGGCCCGCTCCAGGAACCAGTCGGCGCGCTCGTCGGTGATCACCGACGGGGTGGCCCGGAGCGCCAGCGCGAACCGGGCGTGCCCGGCGACGTCGAGCACCGGGACCGCCAGGGTCCGCACCCCGTGCGCCGACTCGCCGTCGTTGACCGCGTACCCCTCGGCCCGCACCCGCGCCAACTCGGCCTCCAGCGCCGCTGGTTCGACGATCGTACGGTCGGTGAAGGCCGGCAGCGGGGGCAGTGAGGCGGGTCCGCCCTCGCCCGGCCGGGCCCAGGCCAGCAGGACCTTGCCGAGCGCGGTGGAGTGCAGCGGCCTGCGCAGCCCCGTCCTCGGGGTGACCGAACCGCCCGCGACGATCACCGCGTGCGGGCCGCTGCGCAGGGCCAGATCGGCGGTGGCCCCGGTCCGCCCGGCGAGATCGGCGAGCTCGGGAGCGGCCAGATGCAGACCGCGCTGGTGGTACGAGAGCCTGCCCAGCTCGGTCACCGCGGGGCCCAGCCGGTAGCGGGACGTCCGGGCGTCCTGCTCCAGGAAGCCCGCGCCGAGCAGCGTACGGGCCAGCCGGTGCGCCGTGGAGCCGGAGAGGCCGAGGCGGCGGGCGAGGTCCGAGGCGCTGAGATCGGGGCCGTTGTCATGGAAGCAGTGCAGGACGTCCAAGGCCCGCCGCACGGCCTGCGCGCCGCCGGGGGCACGCGTCGTCGCGTCCTCGGCCATGTCGGTTCACTCTCCGCTCGTCGGGTGCCGCGGCCGGGTCCCGGGGGCCGTGACCGGGCCGAAGGTGCCACATTACGGGAGCCGGAGTCGTGCGGAACGGGGTGCCGAAACACCGCGTTCATACCGAATCCCACATCATGGGAAGCGAGTTGTGGGGCCGTCCCGGCGCGTGGCAGTCTCGGCACGTCAGCCCGACGAACGGAAGGGAGCAGTGCCATGGCCGACCGCCGAACCGCGGACCGTGTCCACGCCGCTCCGGTCCCGCTCGCCCTGACGCTGCGCCGCCACATCGACCTGGCACGGGTCGCCAGCGCCGCCTGTCGCTGACACCCCGCGGCTCCTCCTCTCCGCGCCTCGCGCCCTTCCTGCCCTCGTCGCCCCTGCCGTGCTCCGGTGCGACGGGGTGCCCGCCGTACCCGGTGACCGGGCCCCGGAGTTGATCCGGTGCACCCCGGCACCCTCCTTCCGCCGCACCGACCCCTCGGGAAGATCCCATGACGCCTGCCGTCCTGCCTTCGACGCTCTGGTTCACCCGCTGTCCCGTCCCCACCGCGACCGGCATCGCCGCCGACCGCGGCTGGCTCACCGAGGAGTTCGCCCCCGACGGCATCACCGTCCGCTCCCTCCAGGACAACGCCCCCGGCACCGACCCGGCCGCCCACTTCACGCATGCCCTGCCCGGCCTCTTCCGCGAGGGCGGCAACGTCCCCGCGCTGTGGGCCCGGTCACGCGGCGAACGGACCCGGCTCATCGGCCTGACCTGGATCGAGGAACGGCAGACCGTCCTCGTCCGCCCCGGCTCCGGCATCCGGGGCGCCGAGTCCCTGCGCGGGCTGCGGCTCGCCGCCCCCGTCCACGCCATCGCCATCGACTTCTGGCGGGCCATGGCCCTGCGCGGCTTCGACGGCGCGCTCGCCGCCGCCGGGCTCACCCCGGACGACGCCGCGTTCGTCGACGTACCCGCCGCCGGACACCGGGGCCAGTGGGCCGCCGAACTGGCGGCGCTGCGCCGGGGCGAGGTCGACGCCGTGTACGTGAAGGGCGCCCGGGCCGTCGAGGCCGCCCGGCGCGCGGGTGCGGAGGTCGCCGTCGAACTCGACGACCTGCCCGGCCGCTTCCGCGTCAACAACGGCACCCCGCGCCCCATCACCGTCCACCAGGAACTCCTCGACGCGCACCCCGGACTCGTCGACCGCTTCCTCGCCGTCCTGCTCAGGGCCGCCGACTGGGCCGCCGGACAGCCCGCCGAGGTCGCCCGCATCCTCGGCGCCGAGACCGGTGCGGGCGCCGAAGGAGTCGCCGGGGCCTACCGGCCTGGCACCCACCTCGCCCTGCGCCCCGGCCTCGCCCCGGACCGGCTGGCCCTGCTCGCCGAACAGGAGGCCGCCCTGCGCGCCCACGGATTCCTGCCCGAACCCGTCGACGTCACCGCCTGGGCCGACCCCGAACCGCTGCGCCGCGCCACCGCGTCGGCCACCGCCGCCCGCCCCGACCCCGTGAGGACCCCCTCCCCGTGAACATCCCCCGCACCCGCCGAAGGGCCGCCGCCGCCCTTCTCGCCGCCACCGCACTGCTCTCCCTCACCGCCTGCGGAACCTCCGGCGGTTCCGGTTCCGGCAACGGCTCCACGGCCCGGTCCACGGTCGAGGTCCGCATCCCCGACCCCGGCAACTCCGGCGTCCTCGCCCTCGGGAAGAAGGACGGCAGCCTGGACCGGGCGCTCGCCGAGGTCGGTGCCAAGGTCCGCTGGACCGGCAGCGCGGGCCCCTTCGCCCCCGCCGCCCAGGCGATGAACGCCGGCCAACTCGACATCGCCACCGGCTCCATCACCTCCGGGATCACCTCGCTCGCCCAGCGCCCCGGCTTCAAGTTCTTCACCGCCGTCGCCCCGGACGCGGCCGGTGAGGGCATCCTGGTCAGGAACGGCTCCGGCATCACCTCCGTCAAGGACCTGGTGGGCAAGCGGGTCGCCGTCAACCAGGGCGGCACCGGCGAGTACCTGCTGCTGAAGGCCCTCGCCCAGGCGAAGATCCCCGCCGACCGGGTCGAGCGGGTCTATCTCCGCCCCGACCAGACGGCCGCCGTCTTCAACGCCGGGCAGGTCGACGCCTGGGCGGTCTGGGCGACGTACGCCGTGGCCGAGATCGGCAGCGGCAAGGCGCACTTCGTCGCCGACGGCGCCGCGATCGGCTCCGACAACTACAGCCTCAACGCCGTACGCACCGGCTTCGCCGAGCGGCATCCCGAGATCGTCAAGGCGCTCTACCGCTATCTGCACGAGGCCAGCGCCGAGGAGAAGCGGAACCCGGCCGCGTACCTCAACGTCTTCACCGACGTCGGGCCGACCGCCGTCACCGGGAAGGCGAAGGAGGTCCAGACCGGGTTCACCCGCCAGGGCGGCACGGTCGACCCCATCGGGCCCGAGGACATCGAGCGCTTCCGGGCCGTCGCGGCCTTCTACGCCGAACAGAAGGTCACCAAGGGCCGGATCGACGTCACCCCCCACCTCCTCGACATCGAGAAGCCGGCATGAGCGCCACCGCCCCGCCCCCGGGGCTCGTCCGCCCACGCCCGCCCCGCCACCGGGCCCGGAGCCGCGGCTACGCGGCGACCGTCCGGGCCCTCGGCCCGGTCGCCCTGCTCGTCCTGTGGTGGACGGCGTCCGCCACCGGCGCCCTCACCCCCGACGTCCTCGCCTCGCCCGCCGACGTGGTGCGCGCGGTGGGGGAGCTGTGGGCCGACGGACAACTGCCCGACGCCCTCACCACCTCCCTGACCCGCTCCGGAATCGGCCTCCTCATCGGCCTCACCGCCGGACTGGTCCTCGGCATCACCACCGGATTCACCCGGCTCGGCGACGAACTCCTCGACTCCTCCCTCCAGACCCTGCGCACCATCCCCTTCCTCTCCCTGGTGCCGCTCTTCATGGTCTGGTTCGGGATCAACGAGACCGCCAAGATCCTCCTCATCGCCGTGGCCACCACCTTCCCGATGTACGTCTCGACGTCCGGCGGGGTGCGCGACACCGACCCCAAGCTCGTCGAGGCCATGCGCAGCTTCGGCATGGGACGGCTCGCCCTGGTCCGCGAAGTGGTCCTGCCCGGAGCGCTGCCGTCGCTCCTGGCCGGGCTGCGGCTCTCCATGACCCTCAGTGTGATCGCCCTGATCGCCGCCGAGGAGATCAATGCCACGGCCGGCATCGGCTATCTGATGTCCCAGGCCCAGAGCTACGCCCGCACCGATGTCCTCGCCGTCTGCATCCTCGTCTACGGACTGCTGGGGCTCGCCGCCGACATCGCCGTACGGCTCCTGGAACGCGTGCTCATGCCCTGGCGCACCCGGCAGGGGGCCACCCGATGACCGACTCCACCGCCGTCCACGTCAGCGGGGTGCGCCGCGTCTTCGGCGGCCGCGCCGTGCTCGACGGGCTCCGGCTCGACATCGCACGCGGCGAGTTCGTCGCCCTGCTCGGCGCGAGCGGCAGCGGCAAGACCACCCTGCTCCGCATCCTCGGCGCCCTCGACGCCGCCGACGCGGGGGAGGTCCTGGTCCCCGAGGCCCGCACCATCGTCTTCCAGGAACCCCGGCTCGTCCCCTCCAAGAAGGTCCTCGCCAATGTGACCGTCGCCCTGCCGCGCGGACGCTCCCGGGACGGGCTGCGGGCGCTGGCCGAGGTCGGTCTCGAACGGCACGCCGACGCCTGGCCCGCCACCCTCTCCGGCGGCGAGGCGCAGCGCGTCGCCCTCGCCCGGGCCCTGGTGCGCGAACCCGAACTGCTCCTGCTCGACGAGCCGTTCGCCGCCCTCGACGCCCTGACCCGGCTCCGTATGCAGGACCTGGTGGGGGAGTTGTGCCGTCGGCACCGGCCGGCCGTCCTGCTCGTCACCCACGACGTCGACGAGGCCGTACGGCTCGCCGACCGGGTTGCCGTACTGCGCGACGGCCGCCTCGTCACCGACGAACCCGTCACCGTCGACCGCCCGCGCGATCCGGGCGACCCCGCCTTCGGCGCACTGCGCCGACGCCTCCTGGACGACCTCGGGGTCCGTACCGACCCGCCCCTCCCGAAGACCCCCGATGCTCCCGAAACCCCCGACCGAACCGAAGCCGGAGTGATCTGAATGACCATCACCATCGGAGTGCACAGCAGCAACCCGTCGCTCTACCACCTCCACCACCTCACCCGGCTCGGCCTCGCCCAGGAGGAACTGGCCCCGCTCGGCGAACGCGTCGTCTTCCACCCGTACACCGACGGCGTCCGCACCGGCGAACTCCTCGCCCGGGGCGTCATCGACTTCGGCGGCACCGGCTCCACCCCGCCCATCACCGCCCAGGCCGCCGGCCACGACATCGTCTACGCCGCCGTCTCCGCACCCCGCCCCGAGCACGGCGCCCTCCTGGTCCCCGAGGACTCCCCGGTACGCACCGTCGCCGACCTCAAGGGCACCACCGTCCACCTCGCCGTCGGCTCCTGGCAGACCCACCTCGTCGCCAAGGCGCTCGACGACGCCGGACTCTCCTACGCCACCGACATCACCCCGGTCCGCGGCGGCGCCCACAGCGAGGAACTGCTGCGCACCGGCGCCGTCGCCGCCTGGGTCGCCCAGGGCGCCCAACTGGCCGCCGCCCGCCGCACCGGCGGACTGCGCACCCTGATCCGCACCGGCGACGTCATCACCGACCGCTCCGTCTTCTTCACCCGCCGGGACCTCGCCGAGAGCCGCCCCGAGGTGGTCGAGGCGCTCGTCCGGGCCCTGCGGAAGGCCGACGAATGGGCCGCCGCCCACCCCCGGCAGGCCGCCGGGATCGCCGCCGCCGACCTCGGTGGATCGGCCGACGACTGGGAGAGCGCGCTGCGCGCCCTGCCGTGGCGGATCGAACCGGTCACCGACGCCTTCCTCGCCGAGCAGCAGGAGGCCGCCGACATCTTCCACCGCACCGGCGTCGTCGAGAACGCCGTCACCGTCGCCCACGCCCTGGCCGGGGCCCGCGCGGACCGGGCGGCGTGACGCCATGACGACCGAAGTCCTCTGGTACATCATCCCGCGCGAGGGCGCCTACCCCTGGGAGCCCGAAGGCAGGCGCCCCATCGACCACGGCTACCTCGCCCACCTCGCCGGCGCCGTCGAACGCCTCGGCTACAGCGGGGCGCTCCTCGCCACCGACCTGTACGACGTCTGGCCGCTGGGCAGCGCGCTGGCCGCCTCCACCAGCACCCGGTTCAAACCGCTGCTGGCCGTCCACCCCGGCCTGATCCCGCCCACCCTGCTCGCCAAGATGGCCCTCACCTTCGACCACCTCTTCGGCGGCCGGCTCCGCTTCAACGTCGTCAACGGCTCGACGAAGTCCCTCCAGGAGTACGGGCTCCACGTGGAGCACGACGAACGGTACGAGCTGAGCGCCGAGTACTGGTCGATCGTCAAACGGCTCACCGCCGGCGAGGTCTTCGACCACAAGGGCCGCTTCTACGACCTGAGGAACGCCGGGGCCTCCTTCGGCGAGCTGAAACCGGTCCAGGAGTCGCACGTACCGCTCTGGTTCGGCGGCTCCTCCGACCCCGGCATCGAGATGGCCGCCCAGCACGTCGACGTCTTCCTCACCTGGGGCGAGCCCCCGCACCTGCTGAAGGAGAAGCTGGACCGGGTCAGGGCGCGGGCCGCCGCCCACGGCCGCACGCTCAGGATCGGGCTCCGCCTCCACCTGATCGTCCGTGACACCGAGGCCGAGGCGTGGGCGGCGGCCGACCGGCTCCTGGACGTGACGAGCGCGGCGACCTACGCCCGGCAGCTCGGGGCCGGGGCGGGGGAGGACGGGGTGGGCTGGCAGCGCCAGTTCCGCCAGCACGGCGGCAGGGTTCCCGCCCGGGCCCGGGAGCTGGAGACGTACCCCAACCTGTGGCCGGGCATGAGCCTGTTCCGGCCAGGGCCCGGCACCGCCGTCGTCGGTTCCACGGCCCAGGTCGTGGAACGGCTGACGGAGTTCCGGGAACTGGGCGTCGACACCTTCATCCTCTCGGGGAACCCGCTGCTGGAGGAGGCGTACCGGGTGGCGGAGACGGTGCTCCCGGCACTCGGCGTCCGCCGCTGACCCGGACGGGGAGGGCGCCGGCGGGGGCAGGGCGCGGCCGGGAGGGCGCGGGGGAGCGCCGCGCCCTCCCGGCGTCCGGGTTTCCCGGCCCCGCCGCCCGGGTAGTCGAAGAGCTGGCCGGAAGTCGTCGGCGCGCCGCATTGATGGCGCGTTGATCAGTCGTTTATCGCGGCCGGGCATGGTGGTCCCATGCTGATCAACACCGCGACCGACCCCGCGCTCGCCTGGCAGGAGACCGCGCTGTGCGCCCAGGCCGGCCCCGAGTTCTTCTTCCCCGCCCCCGGCAGCTCCACCCGTGAGGCCAAGCAGCTCTGCGGCGCCTGCGAGGGGCGGGTGGCCTGTCTGGAGTACGCCCTCGCCAACGACGAGCGCTTCGGCGTGTGGGGCGGACTCTCCGAGAAGGAGCGGGAGCGGCTGCGCAGAACGCGCCGCGCCTGAGTGCCCTCCCGAAGGTCCCGCCCGGATCAGGCCGGACGCACGGGACCTGGGAGGATACCGGAATGAACGACAACGACCGGGACACTCTGCTCGCGGCGGCCGTGGCCCTGCGCACGGAGGGCCACCGCGAGGAGGCCCGGCAGCGGCTGCTCGCCCTCTGCTCCGCCTTCCCCGACGACGCGACGATCGCCTACCAGACCGCCTGGGCCCACGACGTACTCGGCCTGGAGGCCGAGGCCGTGCCCTTCTACGAACGTGCCCTGGCCGTGCCCGGACTGACCGAGGAGGACCGCCGGGGCGCGCTGCTCGGACTGGGCAGCACCTACCGGGTGCTCGGGCAGTACGGGAAAGCGGTCGGGACCCTGCGCGAGGGCGCGGAGGAGTTCCCCGGGGACGGGGCGCTGCGCACCTTCCTCGCCATGGCGCTCTTCAACACCGGCGAGCACCACGAGGCGATGCGGCTGCTGCTGGAACTGCTCGCGTCCGGCAGCACGGACCCGTCGGTGCGCGAGTACCACGAGGCGATCACGTACTACGCCCAGGACCTGTGCGCGACGGTGTGAACGCCGGGCGGCGGGGCGGGGCCGGTCGCCCGCCCCGCCGCCCCGGGCCGTCCGCCGTCAGGCGCGGCCGCGCGCCGCCATCCGGGCCTTGCGGGCCGCCAGCTTCTCGTCGAACTTCGACGCCTCGTGGTCCAGGCCGCCCATGAACAGCCCCAGCTCCTCCTGCGCCTTGAGCCCCTCCGGGCCCAGGCCGTCGATGGAGAGGACCTTCAGGTAGCGCAGCACCGGCTGGATCACGTCGTCGTGGTGGATGCGCATGTTGTAGATCTCGCCGATCGCCATCTGCGCGGCGGCCCGCTCGAAGCCGGGCATGCCGTGGCCGGGCATCCGGAAGTTCACGACGACGTCGCGCACGGCCTGCATCGTCAGGTCCGGGGCCAGCTCGAAGGCCGCGCCGAGCAGGTTGCGGTAGAAGACCATGTGCAGGTTCTCGTCGGTCGCGATCCGCGCCAGCATCCGGTCGCAGACCGGGTCGCCCGACTGGTGGCCGGTGTTGCGGTGCGATACCCGGGTGGCCAGCTCCTGGAATGCGACGTACGCCACCGAGTGCAGCATCGAGTGCCGGTTGTCCGACTCGAAGCCCTCCGCCATGTGCGCCATCCGGAACTGCTCCAGCTTGTCCGGGTCGACCGCGCGCGAGGTGAGCAGGTAGTCGCGCATCACGATGCCGTGCCTGCCCTCCTCCGCCGTCCAGCGGTGCACCCAGGTGCCCCAGGCGCCGTCGCGGCCGAAGAGCGAGGCGATCTCGTGGTGGTAGCTGGGCAGGTTGTCCTCGGTCAGCAGGTTCACCACCAGCGCGATCTTGCCGATGTCGGTGACCTTGGACTGGTCGGGCCGCCACGGCTCGCCGTCCTCGAAGACGCCGGGGAAGTTCCGCCCGTCGGAGAACGGCACGTACTCGTGGGGCATCCAGTCCCGGGCGACCTTCAGATGGCGGTTGAGCTCCTTCTCCACCACCTCTTCCAAGGCGTACAGCAGCTGGGCGTCGGTCCACGCCTTCGGACTGCCGAGGTGGGGAGCGGTGATCGTCACGGGGGACTCCTGGGGACGGGAGAAGTACCTACGGATACGTAGGTTACGAGACCGTAGGTTAAGGCGGGGGTAAGCCCACCGCCAAGCTGCCCCGTTCCGCGCCCTGTTATCTGACGTTATGTGGGGATGTGATGCTCCGGATGTGCCGGACCCCCGCCGGGGCCGGGGTTCAGCAGGCGCCGCCGAGCAGCGCGGTCAGCCCCCGGTCGAGGTCGAGGAAGCGGTGCTCGTCGCCGGCCGGCACCCGCTCCTGCGAGCGCGTCAGGAAGCGCCGGAGCTCCGCCGTGCGGACGTGCACCATCGCGACCCCCTCGACGGCGTGGAACTCCAGGACCGTACGTTCGTAGCCGAACGGTGCGACGCGTACGTCCCCGACGCCGGCCGGCGCCTCCAGCCCCTCGGCCAGGAGTTCGCGGGAGAACTCCCAGACGACCTCGGTGCCCTCCAGGGTCGCGGAGGCGGGGAACGCCATCCGTACGGTGAACGGGTCGGCCGGGTCGTACTGGAGCCTGGCGGGAAGGGTCTCCATCCGCGGCGCGGACGCGACCATGCGGGCCTGCACGGACTGCTGGATGACGGTGGACACGACCTGCTCCCCTCTCTGCGGGACGAACGGTTCCCGCCACTGAGGGAGACGTCGGTTTCCGCCCGTCCGTGCATCCGGCGGCGAGGTGAACTGTGTCACCGCACGTCGCGGCGGTGCGTCGTCGCGCGGCGACCTCTGGACGCGGCGCGAACGCGTGGGCTAGCTTCCACCGCCATGAGGGTCAAGGGGAAGACGAGACGACTGATGTCCTGGGGGCTCTGCGCGGCGGCGCTGGTCGCGGCCGCGTCCGCACCGGCGGGAGCGGCGACCCCGCACGACCGGGGCCGGCCCGGTGAGCGCCCGGTGTGGACGCTCACCGACACCGGCACCGACGCGCGGTTCCGCGGCCTGGCCGCCGTCGACCGCCGCACCGCCTGGGTCGCCGGCTCCAAGGGCACGGTGCTGCGCACCGTCGACGGCGGCCGGCACTGGCGCGACGTGTCACCGGCCGGGGCCGCCCAGGAGGCACTGGAGTTCCGTGACATCGAGGCGTTCGACGCCCGCCGCGCGGTGGCCCTGGCCATCGGCGAGGGGGAGGCGTCCCGGGTGCTGCGCACCGAGGACGGGGGCGCGACCTGGACGGAGTCGTTCCGCAACACCGACGCCCGCGCCTTCTACGACTGCCTCACCTTCTTCGACAGCCGCAACGGGCTGGCGATGAGCGATCCGGTCGACGGGAAGTACCGCATCCTCTCGACCGGGGACGGCGGCCGCAGCTGGCGGGTGCTGCCCGCCGCGGGCATGCCGGCCGCGCAGCCCGGGGAGGCGGCGTTCGCCGCCAGTGGCCAGTGCCTGGTCTCCTCGGGCCCCCGGGACGTCTGGCTGGCGACCGGCGGCGCCGCCAACGCGCGGGTGCTGCACTCCGCCGACCGGGGGCTGACCTGGACCGCGACCGGGGCGACGATCCCGGCCGGGGACCCGGCCCGGGGCGTCTTCGGCCTCGCCTTCCGCGACCGCCACCACGGCATCGCGGTCGGCGGCGACTACCGGGCCGGCGAGCCCTCGCCCCGGGCCGCCGCGGTGACCGGCGACGGAGGCCGCACCTGGCGGCAGTCCGCCACCCCGCCGACCGCCTACCGCTCCGGCGTCGCCTGGCTGCCGCACGACAGGTCCGGCGCGCTCGCGGTCGGCCCGACCGGCACCGACCTCACCACGGACGGCGGCCGCACCTGGCGCACCGTCGACACCGGCTCGTACGACACCGTCGACTGCACGGGGGACGGGGGCTGCTGGGCGGCCGGGGAACAGGGCCGTGTGGCCCGCGCCGGACGCTGACCCCGTACGGCACACCTCCCCGCGGCGGGCTCCGGACCGCCCCGGGGAGGTATCCCGCTACCCCGGCAACTGCTGCCGGTACGGGGCCAGTTCGGCGGCCGTCTTCGTCGCGATGAACTCCGTCACCGTGTACGCGCACACCCCGTGCACCGTGAACGGGTCCGCCGCGACGATCTCCTCGATCGCCGCCCGGTCGTCGCCGACGGCCAGGATGATCCCGCCGTCACGCGGATTCTTGCGCCCCGAGGCGATGAACACCCCGGCCGCGTACTGCGCGTCCAGCCAGGCGACATGGTCCGCGAGCAGCGCGTCGACGCGCTCGACGGGTGCGGTGTAGGTCAATTCCAGTACGAACATGCCGCCAGGCTACGGGCCGGAAAGCGGCGCCCGGACACCGCCCGGCCGGTCGTCCCGCCGCCCCGGACGACCACCATCGGCCTAGGCGCGCTCACCTGTTGCCGCGGACCCATCGAACGGGGCGACCTCCTAGACTCGATCGCACCATGACAAAGTTCTCGATGCCCGCCGACGAGACCGAGGCCCGTGCCGTCCAGGAGACGCTGCGCGCCCGGGTGGTGCTCGACGAGCCGGGGCCGCCGCCCGGCACCGGGCGGGTCACCGGCGTCGACGTGGCCTACGACGACGAGCACGATGTCGTCGTCGCCGCGGCGGTCGTCCTCGACGCCGCGACGGCCGAGGTGGTCGCCGAGGCCACTGCCACCGGCCGGGTCACCTTCCCGTACGTCCCCGGCCTCCTGGCCTTCCGGGAGATCCCGACCGTGCTGGCCGCCCTCGAAGCGCTGCCGGTCGACCCCGGGCTCGTGATCTGCGACGGGTACGGCCGGGCGCATCCCCGCCGCTTCGGGCTCGCCAGTCATCTCGGGGTGGTCACCGGCCTCCCGGTGATCGGCGTCGCCAAGAACCCGTTCACCTTCACCTACGAGCAGCCGGGTCCGCGCCGGGGCGACCGGTCACCGCTGCTCGACGGCGAGGAGGAGGTGGGCGCGGCCCTGCGTACCCAGGACGGCGTCAAGCCCGTCTTCGTCTCGGTGGGCCACCGTACCGGCCTCGACAACGCCTGCGCCCACACCCTGCTCCTGGCCCGCGGCTTCCGGCAGCCGGAGACCACCCGCAGGGCCGACGCGCTCTGCCGCCGGGTCCTGAAGGAAGCGACCGCCTGAGTACCCCCGCGGATACCGCTCGACGATCATGACCGGCAAGCTTGTGTTCATGAACGAACATCGAACGTCTACACGACCCGGCACCGTCTACCTGGCCCAGCGCCGACTCGCGGTGGGGGTGACACTCGGGATGGTGGCGGGCGTGGTCTGGGCCGTGTCGATCGTCTGCACGCTGGTGTCCTGGGCGCTCTGACGCCGTACGGGCGGCCCCGGGCCGCCGCTCAGCGGACGGCCGCGACCCGGAAGCGCAGCCCGGCCGCGCGCAGCCGCTCCAGCAGCGCGTCGCCCATCGCGGCGGCCGTGGTCAGCTGCCCCGAGACCGGCGGGAGGTCGTCCAGAGCGAGGCAGAGCGCGGACTCGGCGAGCATCTTCGCCGTCTCGTCGTAGCCCGGATCACCGCCCGAGACCTCGGTGAAGACCCGCCGTCCGCCGCCCTCGCCGATGAACCGCACCCGGAACCAACTGCGCCCCCGCCGCTCCGCGTCCGGCCCCTGCCCCGGCTCGTACCGGGCCATCAGCCAGGACCGGGCCGCCGGGATCTGCGCGGCCCCCAGCAGGAGGCCGGCCGCCGCCGCGCCGCCGAGCGCCACCGGCAGGCGCCGCACCGAGGCGAAATGGCGGTACCGGAAGTCGGGGCCGTACCGGTCCAGCGCCCGCGCCGAACGCTCGACGACCCGGGGGTCCAGGGTCGGCAGCGGCAGCGCCCAGGCACCGGTCTCCGGGCTGAAGTGCGGGACGCCCAACGGGGCGCGCGCCCGGCGGGCGACCAGCCGGGGCTCGTGCAGCCGGCGCTCCCGGGCGGCGCGCAGCATCCCGGTGCCCCGGCCCATCGCGGTGAGCGCCGAGGCGAACGTGCCGCCGGAGAAGACGGCGTCGCTGCTGACGAAGGCGTCGACGGTCAGCGGCACGTCCCGCGGCAGTTGCCGCACGGTGAAGTACGCCCCGAGGTCGTGCGGTACTGAGTCGAAGCCGCAGGCGTGCACGAGCCTGGCCCCGGTCTCGCGGGCCCGCGCGTCGTGCTCCAGGTACATCCGGTCCACGAACTCCGCCTCGCCGGTGAGGTCCGCGTAGTCCGTCCCCGCCTCGGCGCAGGCCGCGACGAGCTTCGCCCCGTACCAGACGTAGGGCCCCACCGTGGTGGCCACCACCCGGGCCGACTCGGCGAGGGCGCGCAGCGAGGGCTCGTCGTCCGCGTCGGCGTGCAGCAGCGGGAGGTCCGCGCAGTGCGGGGCGAGCGCGGTGAGCCGCTCGCGCAGGCGCTCCAGCCCGGCCCGGTTCCGTCCGGCCACGGCCCAGCGCAGACCGGCGGGGCCGTGGACGGCCAGATACTCGGCGGTGAGGGCGCCCACGAAGCCGGTGGCGCCGAAAAGGACCACGTCGTAGGGGCGTTGTGCCCCGTTCCGTCTGTTCATTGACTGCCTCCGCGGGGGCCGGGTGCCGATGTGGCAGCCAGAGGCTAGCGGAGGTGGCCGTGGCGCTGCCCGGCAGGGCGGCCGGGGTGCGGGAGGATCCGGAACGCGGCACCGGGGACGTCCGGGGCGCCCGCTCGGGCCCAGGGGTTGTGCGGAGCGCGGCACATTCTTAGCATCATCGATGTTACATCAGTTGTGTCATACCGCTGGGGGCTTGATGACCACGACAGAGCACGACCCGCGGGGCCCGCTGGCAGGGGTGCGGGTGGTCGAGCTGGCCGGCATCGGACCGGGTCCGTTCGCCGCGATGCTCCTGGCCGACCTCGGCGCCGACGTCGTCCGGGTCGACCGGCCCGGCGGCCCGGGGCTGGGCATCGATCCCGCGTACGACCTCACCAACCGCAACAAGCGCTCCGTCGTCGTCGACCTCAAGGCCGAGGGCGGGGCCGCCACGGTGCTCGACCTGGTCGAGCGCGCCGACGTCCTGATCGAGGGCTACCGGCCGGGCGTCGCCGAACGCCTCGGGGTCGGCCCGGACGCCGCCCTGGCCCGCAACCCCCGGCTGGTGTACGGCCGGATGACCGGCTGGGGCCAGGAAGGGCCGCTCGCCGAGCGCGCCGGGCACGACATCGCGTACATCGCGCTCACCGGCACCCTCTCGATGATCGGCCGGCCCGACGAGCCGCCCACCGTCCCGGCCAACCTCGTCGGCGACTACGCGGGCGGCTCGCTCTACCTCGTCGTCGGCGTCCTCGCCGCCCTCCAGCACGCCCGCACCCCCGGCGGCCGGGGCCAGGTGGTGGACGCGGCGATCGTCGACGGCTCCGCCCACCTCGCCATGATGATCCACGGCATGCTGGGGGCCGGCGGCTGGCAGGACCGGCGCGGCTCCAACCTCCTGGACGGCGGCTGCCCCTTCTACGGCACCTACGAGACCGCCGACGGGCAGTACATGGCGGTCGGAGCACTGGAACAGCGGTTCTACGAGGAGTTCGTCCGGCTCCTCGGTCTCGGCGACGCCGCGCCGGACCGGGGCGACATCGCCCGGTGGGAGGAGCTGCGCACGGCGGTCGCCGCACGGTTCCTTACCCGTACGCGCGCCGAGTGGACCGAGGTGTTCGAGGGGACGGACGCCTGTGTCGCCCCCGTCCTCTCGCTCCGTGAGGCGCCCGGCCATCCGCACCTCGCCGCCCGTTCCACCTTCGTCGAGCACGAGGGCCTCACCCAGCCCGCCCCCGCGCCGCGCTTCTCCGCCACCCCCGTCTCCGTACGCCGGGGGCCCGCGCGGCCCGGCACGGACACCGAGGCCGTCGCCGCCGACTGGGACGTCCCCGGCCTCACCGGCTGACCGGACGGCGCGGCGCCCCCACCACCGACCCACGACTCCAGGAGGACCGCTGTGCAGCGGCAGATCTTCACCGAGGAGCACGACGCGTTCCGCGAGACCGTGCGGACCTTCCTCACCAAGGAAGTGCTCCCGCACTACGAGCAGTGGGAGAAGGACGGCATCGTCTCGCGCGAGGCATGGCTCGCGGCCGGCCGCCAGGGGCTGCTGGGCCTCGCCGTGCCCGAGGAGTACGGAGGCGGCGGGAACACCGACTTCCGCTACAGCGCCGTCCTCGCCGAGGAGTTCACCCGGGCGGGCGCCCCCGGCCTCGCGCTCGGCCTCCACAACGACATCATCGGCCCCTACCTCACCGGCCTGGCCACCGAGGAGCAGAAGCGGCGCTGGCTGCCCGGTTTCTGCACCGGCGAGACGATCACCGCCATCGCGATGACCGAACCCGGCGCGGGCTCCGACCTCCAGGGCATCCGCACCACCGCCGAGGACAAGGGCGACCACTGGCTGATCAACGGCTCCAAGACCTTCATCTCCAACGGCATCCTCGCCGACCTGGTCGTGGTCGTCGCGAAGACCACGCCCGAGGGCGGCGCGAAGGGGCTCTCGCTGATCGTCGTCGAACGCGGCGCCGAGGGCTTCGAGCGGGGCCGCAACCTCGACAAGATCGGCCAGAAGTCCCAGGACACCGCCGAGCTCTTCTTCCACGACGTACGCGTCCCCAAGGAGAACCTGCTCGGTGAGCGGGACGGCGCCTTCATCCACCTGATGACCAACCTCGCGCAGGAGCGGATGGGCATCGCCGTGGCCGGGATCGCCGCCGCCGAGCACCTGCTGGAGATCACCACGAAGTACGTCAAGGAGCGCGAGGCGTTCGGCCGGCCGCTCGCCAAGCTCCAGCACATCCGCTTCGAGATCGCCGAGATGGCCACCGAGTGCGCCGTCACCCGCGCCTTCCTGGACCGCTGCATCGTCGACCACTCCGAGGGGACGCTGGACGCCGTGCACGCCTCGATGGCCAAGTGGTGGGCCACCGAACTGCAGAAGCGCGTCGCCGACCGCTGCCTCCAACTGCACGGCGGATACGGCTACATGGCGGAATTCCCGGTCGCCAGGGCGTTCACAGACGGCCGTATCCAGACCATCTACGGAGGTACGACCGAGATCATGAAGGAGATCATCGGCCGCTCCCTCCTCGCCTGAACCTCGCACAACCACCCCGAAAGGCTGCTGTCTTGAGTACCGAAGCGTTTGTCTACGACGCGATCCGCACCCCGCGCGGCCGCGGCAAGGCCAATGGGGCCCTGCACGGCACCAAGCCGATCGACCTCGTCGTCGGCCTCATCCACGAGATCCGCGACCGCTTCCCCGGCCTCGACCCGGCGGCCATCGACGACATCGTCCTCGGCGTGGTCAGCCCGCTCGGCGACCAGGGCTCCGACATCGCCAGGATCGCCGCCATCGCCGCCGGGCTCCCGGACAGCGTGGCCGGCGTCCAGGAGAACCGCTTCTGCGCCTCCGGTCTGGAGGCCGTCAACCTGGCCGCGGCCAAGGTCCGCTCCGGCTGGGAGGACCTGGTCCTCGCGGGTGGCGTCGAGTCGATGTCCCGGGTGCCGATGGGCTCGGACGGCGGCGCCTGGGCGATGGACCCGATGACCAGCTACCAGGTCGGCTTCGCCCCGCAGGGCGTCGGCGCCGACCTCATCGCCACCATCGAGGGCTTCTCCCGCCGCGACGTCGACGAATTCGCCGCGCTCTCCCAGGAGCGCGCCGCCGAGGCGTGGAAGGAGGGCCGCTTCGCCCGCTCCGTCGTCCCCGTCAAGGACCGCAACGGACTCGTCGTCCTCGACCACGACGAGCACATGCGCCCCGGCACCACCGCCGACTCGCTCGCGGCCCTCAAGCCCTCCTTCGCCACGGTCGGCGAGCTGGGCGGCTTCGACGCCGTGGCGCTCCAGAAGTATCACTGGGTCGAGAAGATCGACCACGTCCACCACGCGGGCAACTCCTCCGGCATCGTCGACGGCGCCGCCCTCGTCGCGATCGGCAACAAGGAGACCGGCGAGCGCTACGGGCTCACCCCGCGCGCCCGGATCGTCTCCGCAGCCGTCTCCGGCTCCGAGCCGACCATCATGCTGACCGGCCCCGCGCCCGCCACCCGCAAGGCCCTCGCCAAGGCCGGGCTGACCATCGACGACATCGACCTCGTCGAGATCAACGAGGCGTTCGCCGGCGTCGTGCTCCGCTTCGCCCGCGACATGGGGCTCTCGCTCGACAAGATCAACGTCAACGGCGGCGCCATCGCGCTCGGCCACCCCCTCGGCGCCACCGGAGCCATGATCCTCGGCACCCTCATCGACGAACTGGAGCGCCGCGACCAGCGGTACGGCCTCGCCACCCTCTGCGTCGGCGGAGGCATGGGCATCGCCACCGTCGTCGAGCGCGTCTGACCGTCCCCCCGCCTACGGAGAAGAAGAACCATGACCGAGAGCACGACCATCCGCTGGGAACAGGACGAGACAGGCGTCGTCACCCTCGTACTCGACGACCCGGACCAGTCCGCCAACACGATGAACCAGGCGTTCAAGGAGTCCATCGCCGCCGTCGCCGAGCGCGCCGAGGCCGAGAAGGACTCCATCCGGGGCATCATCTACACCTCCGCCAAGAAGACCTTCTTCGCCGGCGGCGACCTCAAGGACATGATCCAGGTCGGCCCCGACAACGCCCAGCAGGTCTTCGAGACCGGCCTCGCCATCAAGAGCGCGCTGCGCCGCATCGAGACCCTCGGCAAGCCCGTCGTCGCGGCCATCAACGGCGCGGCGCTCGGCGGCGGCTACGAGATCGCCCTCGCCGCGCACCACCGCGTCGCCCTCGATGCCCCCGGCTCCCGGATCGGCCTGCCGGAGGTCACCCTCGGCCTGCTCCCCGCCGGCGGCGGCGTCACCCGCACCGTCCGCCTCATGGGCATCGCCGACGCCCTGCTGAAGGTCCTCCTCCAGGGCACCCAGTACACCCCGCGCCGCGCCCTGGACAACGGCCTGGTCCACGAACTCGCCGCGACCCGCGAGGAGATGCTCGACAAGGCCCGCGCCTTCATCGACGCCCACCCCGAGTCCCAGCAGCCCTGGGACGTCAAGGGCTACCGGATCCCCGGCGGCACCCCGTCGAACCCGAAGTTCGCGGCCAACCTGCCGGCCTTCCCGTCGAACCTGAAGAAGCAGCTCGGCGGCGCCCCGATGCCCGCGCCCCGCAACATCCTGGCCGCCGCCGTCGAGGGCTCCCAGGTCGACTTCGAGACCGCGCAGACCATCGAGGCCCGCTACTTCACCGAGCTGGTCACCGGCCAGGTCGCGAAGAACATGATCCAGGCGTTCTTCTTCGACCTCCAGGCCGTCAACTCCGGCGCCAGCCGCCCCAAGGGCATCGAGGAGCGTCAGGTCACCAAGGTCGCCGTGCTCGGCGCCGGGATGATGGGAGCGGGCATCGCCTACTCCTGCGCCCGTGCCGGGATCGACGTCGTGCTCAAGGACGTCTCCGCCGAGGCCGCCGCCAAGGGCAAGGCGTACAGCGAGAAGCTGCTCGACAAGGCGCTCGCCCGGGGCCGCACCACCGAGGCCAAGCGCGCCGAGCTGCTGGCCCGGATCACCCCGACCGCCGACCCCGCCGACCTGGCGGGCTGCGACGCCGTCATCGAGGCCGTCTTCGAGGACACCGCGCTCAAGCACAAGGTGTTCCAGGAGATCCAGCACGTCGTCGCCCCGGACGCGCTGCTCTGCTCCAACACCTCCACCCTGCCCATCACCGTCCTCGCCGAGGGCGTCGAGCGCCCGGCCGACTTCATCGGGCTGCACTTCTTCTCGCCCGTGGACAAGATGCCGCTGGTCGAGATCATCAAGGGCGAGCGGACCGGCGACGAGGCCCTGGCCCGCGCCTTCGACCTGGTCCGCCGGATCAGGAAGACCCCGATCGTCGTCAACGACTCGCGCGGCTTCTTCACCTCCCGGGTCATCGGCCAGTTCATCAACGAGGGCGTGGCGATGGTCGGCGAGGGCGTCGAGCCCGCCTCCGTCGAGCAGGCCGCCGCCCAGTGCGGCTACCCGGCCAAGGTGCTCTCCCTGATGGACGAGCTGACCCTCACCCTGCCGCGCAGGATCCGGAACGAGACGAAGCGGGCCGTCGAGGAGGCCGGCGGCACCTGGCCCGGCCACCCCGGCGACGAGGTCGTCGACCGGATGGTCGACGAGTTCGGCCGCCCGGGACGCAGCGGCGGCGCGGGCTTCTACGAGTACGACGAGAACGGCGCCCGCACCCGCCTGTGGCCCGGACTGCGCGAGCACTTCACCAAGCCGGACACGGACATCCCGTTCCTCGACATGAAGGAGCGGATGCTCTTCTCCGAGGCGCTGGACAGTGTCCGCTGCCTGGAGGAGAACGTCCTGATCACCGTGGCGGACGCCAACATCGGCTCCATCATGGGCATCGGCTTCCCGCCGTGGACCGGCGGCGTGCTCCAGTACATCAACGGCTACGAGGGCGGGCTGCCCGGCTTCGTGGCCCGCGCCCGGGAGCTCGCCGAACGGTACGGCGACCGCTTCCTGCCGCCCGCGCTGCTGGTGGAGAAGGCCGAGAAGGGCGAGACCTTCCACGACTGACGGCGGCCCCGGCCCCCGCGGGCCGCGTTCACTCCGCGGTGAACGCGGCCCGCAGCTCCTGCTTCAACGACCGCTGGAACGCGGTCACCAGCGCCTGGAGCACCATCGGCTGCATATGGGCCGAGAGCGACTTCATCGCCGCCACGTGCTCCGGGTCCGACTCCCGTTCCCGGTACGGTCCCCACACCTCGTCCCGGAACAGCCGGGTCAGGTCCCGCGCCGCCGACCGGGAGTGCTCCAGCAGCACCGTGCGGGCGGCCAGGATCGTCTCGTGGGCGATCGGCACGCCCAGCAGCTCGACCCCCAGCCGCAGCAGCCCCGGATCCAGCCGGTAGTTCCCGTCGACCGACTCCGCGCGCTCCAGCACCCCCATCGCCGCCAGCCGGGCGAGGTCCTGATCGGACAGGGCCCGGCCCGCCCGCCGCTCCAGCTCCGCCCGGGTCGCGTCCTCCGGTGAGTCCGGTGCCCAGGAGGCGACCAGGGCCCGGTGGATCGCCAGGTCCTGGGCGCTGAGGTCGGGCGGCAACTGCTCCAGGTAGCGCTCGATCGCGGCCAGGGTCATGCCCTGGTGCTGGAGCTCCTCGATGAGCGCCAGCCGGGAGAGGTGGTCGGGGCCGTAACGGCCCACCCGGCGCGGGCCGATGACCGGGGGCGGCAGCAGCCCGCGGGTGCTGTAGAAACGCACCGTACGCACGGTCACCCCGGCGCGTGCCGCCAGCTCGTCGACGGTGAGCGCGGGCTCGTCGGCCCCGGTCGCCATATCTGCTCCTCGTGTCCGGCCGTGGGGGACGGGCCGCGGCGCGCGGCGTCCGTCCACTGCAACAGTATTGCTGTCTCACCAATGATGTGAAAGTGCCCGACTGTCAGAGGCGCCGCGTAGGGTCTGTCCGCATGTCCGGCATCACATACATCCAGGGGGACGCGACCGCGCCCCAGGCCAAGGGCGTCAAGCTGATCGCCCATGTCTGCAACGACCTCGGCGGCTGGGGCAAGGGGTTCGTCCTCGCGGTCTCCCGCCGCTGGCCCGAGCCCGAGGCGGCCTACCGCCGCTGGCACCGCGAGCGCGCGGAGAACGACTTCGGCCTCGGCGCGACGCAGTTCGTCCAGGTGCGCCCGGACGTGTGGGTGGCCAACATGGTGGGCCAGCGGGGCATGCGCCGGGGAAGCAACGGCGTCCCGGTGCGCTACGAGGCGATCGGCACGGCGCTCGACGCGGTCGCCGGGAAGGCCCGGGAGCTGGGGGCCTCCGTCCACATGCCGCGGATCGGCTGCGGGCTCGCCGGCGGGAAGTGGTCCCGGATCGAGCCGCTGATCGAGGAGCGGCTGACCGGCCGGGGCATAGCGGTGACGGTGTACGACTTCGACTGACGCCCCGGCCGCCCCGACCCGCCCCGGCCGACGAGAACCGGCCGGATAGCCTGCTTCCGTTTGGCGTGGCGGCAGGAAGCGGGGTGGGGCCGGTGACGGGTGCCGGGGCTGGTGACGGGGCCGGGGCCGGTGCGGGTGACGGAGTGTCCGCGGGGCGCGGGGGGTCCGGAGGACCCGGGGGCGCTCCACCACCCGGCCCGGTCGACACGTCCCTGCTCACCATGCTGGGGCTCGCCCCGGACGAGGACGCGGTCTACCGCCGTCTGGTGGACCGGCCCGACAGCGAACCCGAGATGTTCACCGGTCCGCTGGACGTCCGGGCGGTCACCCGGGTCCTCGACTCCCTCGTCGACCGGGGGCTCGCCAGCGCCGCCCGGCCGGACGACGGGGGCGTGGTCCGCTACCGGGCCGCCTCCCCGCTCCTCGCGCTCGGCCCGCTCCTGGAATCCCGCCGCTCCACGCTGCTCCGGGTCGAATCGCTCGTCGGTGATCTCGCCGAACGCCACCGCTCCGCCCAGACGCACGCCTCGGGGGCACCGGTGGAGGTGCTCTCCGGCCCGGCCGCCATCCGGCAGCGGCTGCTGAGCATGCAGCGCCGGGCCAGGAGCGAGGTGTGCACCCTGGTGCCGACCCGGCGGGTGCCCGCCGTGCTCAGCTTCGAGGACAACCACCACGAGGTGGACGCCGAGATGGCCCGCCGGGGCGTGAGCGTGCGCAGCGTGGTCGAGCGGGAATGGCTGGAGAACCCGCACACCGCCGCGCTGCTCTCCTCCTGCGTCGCCCAGGGCCAGCACGTCTCCGTCACGGACAAGCTGCCGATCAAGCTCGCCATCGTGGACCGCCGGGTCGCCCTGCTGCCGCTGGACCCGGAGCGCGAGTCCGAGCCGGTCGCCCTCGTGGTGCACCGTACCGGCCTGCTCACCGCGCTCGTCTCGCTCTTCGAGGAGCACTTCGAGAAGGGCTGGCGGCTGAGCATCACGGGCTCCGAGGAGGAGCGGGGCGAACGGATCGCCGCCGTCGACCGGCAGATCGTGGCCCTGCTCCACGTCGGCCTGACCGACGCCGCCATCGCCCGCCAGCTCGGCATGGGCCACCGCACCGTCCAGCGGCGGCTGCACGCGCTGATGGACGAGGTCGGCGCGGCGACCCGCTTCCAGCTCGGCTGGTACGCGGCGCGGGCGGGCTGGCTGCCGGATGTTCCGGGCAACTCCGGCGCACCCGGCGGCGGCTGAGGCGTAATTACGCCACGGCGCTTTCGCGCCAGCGTCATCCCTTGTTCACCCGCACCCGCATGGCGAACGATCAGCACGTCAAGCGCTCGATGCCCCGTACGGGTCGGGCGCAGGTGTGCGATGGGGAGGTCCTGTGAGACGAACGAACGTGCTGCGCCTGCTGGCGACCGGGGTGGTCGCTGCCGCGACCGGCGCGTCCCTGATGGCCGCGCCGGCCTGGGCGGGCGACACCGCACCGGAGCCGGCGCCGGACCGGGCCGGGGTCGCCCCGGTGATGACGCAGGGGCTGGACGAGGCCGCCCGCGCGGGCACCCCGGCCCAGGCCGCCCGTGCCCACATCAAGGCGCACCAGGACACGTACAAGGTCCCCGTCTCCGAGCTGAGCACGGTCAGGACGACCAAGGACGGCGCGCAGTCCTCGGTGCGCTTCCAGCAGAAGCACCACGGGGTCCCGGTCTTCGGCGCCGAGTACGCGGTGCAGACCCGGGCGGCCGACGGCGGCCAGCAGGTCACCTCCGCGACCGGCACCCTCTACACCGACCTCACGGTCTCCACCACGCCGACGGTGAGCGAGGCCACCGCGAAGCAGCGGATGTTCTCCCTGGACCGCGGCCTGTCCGGCGTGCGGGGCGCGAAGACCGAGGCGCACGGCCTGTCCGTCCTGCCCGACGCCAAGGGCGGCCGGTTGGCCTGGCACTTCACCGTCACCGGCGGCAGGGCGAACGGCGCCCCGGTCCGCCAGGAGGTGTACATCGACGCCCGGGTCGGCGGCATCGCGCTCTCGTACAACAACATCGACGCGGCCGACGCCTCGCCCGCGCAGGGCACCGGCGTCCGCGTCGACGGCACCGAGGCGAAGCTGGACGTCAACAAGGAGACGGACGGCTCGTACACCCTCGTCGACTCCACGCGCACCATGTACCCGGTCACCGGCGGCCAGATCCGCACCTACGACGCGCAGCGCAAGCAGTACACGGACGTCGCGGGCGGCCCGGTCGGCGACGACGTCCCGCTGGTCACCTCGGCGGGCGACCGCTTCGACGGCGCCCACACCACCTCCGGCGCGGTCGACGCCCATCTGAACGCGGCGAAGGTCTACGAGTACTACGAGAACCAGATCGGCCGCGACGGCGTCGACGGCAAGGGCGGCACGATCTACTCCGTCGTCAACGTCGCCTCCAACGGCAAGGACTACGCCAACGCCTTCTGGGACGGCTCCAAGATGGTCTACGGCCACATGAACGGGGTTCCGCTCTCCGTCGGCCTGGACGTCGTCGGCCACGAGATGACGCACGGCGTCACCGAGCACTCCGCCGGTCTCGTCTACCTCAACCAGTCCGGCGCGCTCAACGAGGCGATATCCGACTACTTCGGCAACGCCATGGAGACCGCCGACAAGGGCATCGCGATGAGTGACCCCACGTCCGGCCTCATCGGCGAGTACCTCTGCAACGGCACCAAGCCGCTGGAGGAGTGCGCCCTGCGCGACCTGAACGACGGCCGCAGCGCGCAGAAGGACTACCAGCCCATCCCGCTCGACATCGACAACGGCGGGGTGCACTACAACTCCACCATCGTCGGCGGCGCGCTGTGGGACATGCGCAAGAACATCGACAGCAAGCTCGCCGACCGGATCGTCTACCGGTCCGCGCAGAACTACCTCACCCCGCTGTCCGGCTTCACCGACATGCGCAACGCGGTCACCCTCGCCGCCAAGTCGCTGAACGTCTCCCAGGCCGACCTCGCCGCCATCGACAAGGCGTTCGACGCGCACGGCATCGAGACCGGCTGGGAGCAGAAGGGCGGCACGCACGACGGCACCACCATCGGCGCCGACGTCCTGCCCGCGTACGAGGTCTACAGCGGGGTCGACGAGCAGGCCGCCCAGATCAACGGCGACGTCTACGCGATCAGCCACGGCGACGCCATCGCCTGGGACCAGGGCAGCGCCGCCTTCGGGATCACCGTGGGCCGCTTCGACAAGAAGCCCACGCACGAGCTGGCCCAGAAGGACGCCTACCTGCTCGACCCCTCGCTCGACGACGACCGCATCGTCTTCACCCGGATCGCCGGTGACTCCATCGGCGTCTACCAGACCGGTCCCAAGGGCCAGGGCGCGATCAAGAAGGTCGTGGACCGCCCCGACGCCGACGAGACCGAGCCGGTGACCGACGACGGCGCGCTCGCCTACATCAGCACCACCGCCGACGGCGAGCAGGACGTCATGCTCCGCAAGGCCGACGGCACCACGGTCAACGTGACCCCCGAGGCCGGCACCCGCGCGAGCCACCTGGCGATGAAGAACGGCCGCATCGCCTGGGCCGGCGGCGACGGCACGTACGTGTACGTCCACGACATCAAGACCGGTACCACGCAGACCAAGCGGATCGCCGGCTTCCTGTTCAACTACGTCTCGGACATCCAGCTCACCTCGGACCGGGTCTTCTGGCGCGAGACCGGCGGCTTCCTGATCCCGAGCACCGGCTTCGTGTCCGCCCCGCTCGACGACCTGTCCAAGGCCGCCAAGCTGCGCTACCCGTCGAGCGTCTACCTCGCCCAGTTCTCCGTCACCGACGAGTACTTCGCCTACTCCACGTTCGACCTGTGGGGCGCGCTCGGCTCCTGGAGCGGGCCGGGCAAGGCGAAGGTCGCCAGGACCGCCGACGTGGTCGCCGGTCTCGACACGTACACCCGGGTCTCCTGCTCCTCCGGCGCCCAGCTGGCCCCGTCGCTCGGTGACGGCCAGCGCATCGCCTGGCTGGACACCACCGCGGCCGCCACCGACGTGGTGACCCGCGCGACCTTCGCCGGAACCTGCGAGTAGCGGTCCGGCACCACCGCATTGAAGGCAGGGGCGTCCACCGGTACCTGGGGGCGCCCCTGCCACGTGTGCGACGGGGGCTCAGGCGGAGGCCCGGCGCACCAGCTCGGTCGGGGTGACCACCGACCGGGACCCCTCGTCGCCGCCGTCGCCGGACAGCCGCTCCATCAGCATCCGCACCATCAACCGCCCCATCCCCTCGACGTCCTGACGGACCGTCGTCAGCGGGGGATCGGTGGCCTCGGCTATCGACCCCATGTCGTCGAAGCCGACCAGCGCCACCTCGTCCGGCACCACCCGTCCCCGCTCGCGCAGCACCCGCAGCGCACCGGAGGCCATCAGGTCGTTGGCGGCGAAGACCGCGTCCAGGTCCGGGGCGCGGTCGAGGAGCTCCGCCATCGCCCGCGCACCCCCCTCCGCGGTGAAGTCCCCGTCCGCGACCAGGGCCGGGTCCGCGCCCGGCAGCACGTCGCGGTAGCCGTCGATCCGGTCGAGCGCCGAGGTCTGGTCCCGGGGCCCGGCGATGTGCGCGATCCGGTGGCGGCCCAGGGAGACCAGATGGCGCACGGCCGCCGCCGCGCCGCCCCGGTTGTCGCAGTCGACATAGGGCGCGCCCGGTCCGGGCTCCTCGCCGGGGCGGCCGGGCCGGCCGCCGTAGACCGTGGGCACCCGGAACCGGTGGATGACCGCGGGGAGTCCGCCGTCGGTGTGCAGCGAGAAGGCCAGTACGCCGTCCACATGACCGCCGGCCAGGTAGCGGGCGACCCGGTCGAAATCGCCGCGCCCCTCCACCAACAGAAGCACCAACTGCGAGTCGTGGAGGGTGAGTTCGCGGCTTATGCCGCGGATCTGCCGGGAGAAGAACGGGTCGGAGAAGAGCCGGGACTCCGGTTCGTCGACGATCACGGCCACCGCGCCGTTGCGCCGGGTGACCAGGGTCCGGGCGGCGTGGTTCGGGACGTAGCCCAGCTCCTCGACCGCCCGGCGCACCTGCTCCGCGAGCGGCTTGCGCACCCCGGCCCCGCCGTTCACCACCCGGGACGCGGTCGCCCGCGAGACCCCCGCGCGGGCGGCCACCGCCTCCAGGGTGGGGCGGGCCTCGGAAGCGGAATCGCGGGACGGACCGGGCAAGGGGCGCTCCTCGTACACACGGCATCGGGCCGGTCCTACCGCACCGGCGCCGCCAGCCTAAGGGCTGTCCCGTCACCGATGCCGCCGCCCCTCCCGGTGGAAGAGGGCGGCGGCGCCGGACGCCGGTGTGCCGGTCAGTGGCGGTCGTGCACGGAGTTCGTCGCCGCGATCCGCTTCCAGGAGGCGGGCCGCGCGGGCTTCGCGTCGGCGCCCCGGCTCCGCGCAGCGGCGGCCGCCGGAGCCCCGGGCCGTACCGGCTGGAACAGCCAGGTGTCCAGCAGCGAGGCCAGCGGCTTGCCCGAGACCCGCTCCGCGTACGCGACGAAGTCGCTCACGCTCGCGTTGCCGTAGGCGTGCTCGGCGGGCCAGCCCTTCAGCAGCGCGAAGAAGCTCTCGTCGCCCACCTCGTTGCGGAGCGCCTGGAGGGCGAGCGCGCCCCGGTCGTAGACCGCCCCGTCGAACTGGTTGTCCGGGCCCGGGTCGCCGGGCTTGACCTGCCAGAACGGGTCGTCGGCCGGGTGCTGCGCGTAGGTGTAGTCCGCCAGCTCCTGGGCGGTTCCCTCGCCCTCCTTCTCCGACCACAGCCACTGGCTGTACCGGGCGAAGCCCTCGTTGATCCAGATGTCCTTCCAGCCCTTGACCGAGACGCTGTCGCCGTACCATTGGTGTGCCAGTTCATGGACGACGACCTGGAGGTTCGCGCCGCTGGCGAACTGCTTCGGGCTGTAGAACGGCCGGGTCTGCGTCTCCAGGGCGAAGCTGCTGGTCACATTGGGGACGAAGCCGCCGAGCGCCTCGAAGGGGTACGGGCCGTAGACCTCCGACAGCCACTCCGCGACCTCGGTGGACCGCTCGATGCTGGCGCGCGCGGCCCCGGCGTTGACGCCGAGGTCCTTGCTGTACGCGTTGATCACCGGCAGCCCGTCGGCCGTGGTGTCGGTGGTGATGTCGAACTTCCCGACCGCCAGCGTCGTCAGATACGTCGCCTGCGGCTTGCTGGAGCGCCAGTTGAAGCGGGTCCAGCCGAGCTTGGAGCTCTGCGACTGGAGCGTGCCGTTGCTGATCGCCTGGAGGCCGTCCGGCACCGAGACGGAGATGTCGTACGTGGCCTTGTCCAGCGGGTGGTCGTTGCTCGGGTACCACCAGGCGGCCGACTCCGGCTCCTGCGCGGCCACCGCGCCGTCCGGGGTGCGGACCCAGGACGTCCAGCCGTTGATCTTCACCTCGGACGGCTTGCCCGCGTACCGCACGACCACCGAGACGGCCTTGTTCTTCGCCAGCGGGGCCGCCGGGGTGATCTCCAGCTCCTGCTCGCCGGTCTTCTGGTGACCGGCGATCTTGCCGTTCACCCGCACCTCGGAGACGTCCAGCCCGAAGTCCAGGTTGAAACGGGAGAGTTCCTGGGTGGTCGTGGCGAGGATCGTCGCCGTCCCCTCCAGCAGATCGGTCCGCGGCTGGTACTTCAGCCGCAGGTCGTAGTGGGAGACGTCGTAGCCGCCGTTGCCGCTGTACGGGTAGTAGGGGTCGCCGATGCCCGGGGCGCCCGCGGTGCCCCCGGCGGCCGAGGCCGGGATCGCCAGCAGCAGGGAGGCCGCGAGCGCGCTCGGGACGATGAGTCTGCGGTGCACGGAATGCTCCAAGTGGTCGGGGCGGAAGATCTCTTGAACCGTCACGTCGACCCTAATCAGAGGCCACCGCCCCGGTCGTGTCCATGGCCACACCTGTCACACGATCGCCATTCGGCCGCCATCGCGGGGCGCCCGCTCTCTACCGCGACCACGCCCCCTTCGCCCCCGACCGCCCCCTGTCGTAAGGGAGTTGACCAGGAGTACCTTCCGCCCATGCCGACACGTGCGCAAGGACTCCGTTCGAGGTACAGATCCCTGGTGGCGGCGGCCGTGGCCGCCCTGATGGCCGTCCTGCTCTCCCCGGCCGGCGCCCAGGGCGCGGGCCCCCGCGAGGCCCGGCCGCCGGAGAGCCGGCCCGTCTACTCCTACCCGGACGCGGTCCGCGAATCCGTCTGGGTCGACACCGGCCTCGACAGCGACGGGGACGGCCGCTCCGACCGGGTCGCCGCCGACATCATCCGGCCGCGGGAACCCGCCCGCCAGGGCCGGAGGATCCCCGTCATCATGGACGCCAGCCCGTACTACTCCTGCTGCGGACGCGGTAACGAGAGCCAGCTCAAGACCTACGACAGCGACGGCCGCCCGGTCGGATTCCCGCTCTACTACGACAACTACTTCGTCCCGCGCGGCTACGCCTTCGTCGCCGTCGATCTGGCCGGAACCAATCGCTCGGACGGCTGTGTCGACGTCGGCGGACGCGCCGAGGTGCAGTCCGCCAAGGCCGTGATCGACTGGCTGAACGGCCGCGCCCGCGCCTACACCACCCGCACCGGCGACGGACGCGCCACGGCGGGCTGGTCCAACGGGCGCACCGGAATGATCGGCAAGAGCTGGGACGGCACCATCGCCAACGGCGTAGCCGCGACCGGCGTCCGGGGACTGCGCACCATCGTGCCGATCAGCGCCATCTCCTCCTGGTACGACTACTACTTCGCCCAGGGCGCCCCCCTCTACGACGGCGGCCCCGACATGCTCGCCGGCTACGTGGAGAGCCCCGAGGCGGGCGAACGCTGCGCCGCCGTGCGGCAGCGGCTCGCCGACGGGGCGCCGCGCAGCGGCGACTGGACCCCGCTGTGGAGCGAGCGGGACTACGTGAAGGACGCCCGCAAGGTGCGGGCCAGCGTCTTCGCCGTCCACGGCATGCAGGACCTCAACGTCCGCACCAAGCACCTCGGCCAGTGGTGGGACGCGCTCGCGGCCCAGGGCGTGGAACGCAAGATCTGGCTCTCCCAGACCGGGCACGTCGACCCGTTCGACTACCGGCGCGCCGAGTGGGTCGACGCCCTGCACCGCTGGTTCGACCACTACCTCCTCGGCTACGACAACGGCATCGACCGCGAGCCGATGGCCGACGTCGAACGCCACCCCGACCAGTGGTCCACCGACCGGGTCTGGCCGCCCCGCGCCACCCGTCCCACCACCGTGCGCCCCGCCCCGGGCACCGCCCCCGGCGTCGGCACCCTGGGCCTGCGGCCCGCCCGCCCCGGCGCCACCGAGACGTTCACCGACGACCCGGCCCTGAGCGAGAGCGACTGGGCCGCCGACCTGGACCGGAGCACCGGGGCCAAGGCCGGGTTCCGCACCGCGCCGCTCACCGCCGACCTGCGCCTGGCCGGCTCCGCGAAGGTCACCGTCACCGCCACCCCGACCACCTCGACCGCCCACCTCTCCGCGGTCCTGGTGGACATCGGCCCCGACACCATCCGCGACTACGGGGCCTCCGGCGAGGGCATCACCACCCTCGCCGACCGCGGCTGCTGGGGTGGGAGCACCCCCGGCGACAGCTCCTGCTACCGGAACACCGCGGCCCGCACCACCCCCGTCGACCGGACGGTGATCAGCCGGGGCTGGGCCGATCTCGGCACCTACGCCTCGCCCGGCAGGGGCCGCCCGCTCACCCCGGGCCGCCCCGTCACCCTCACCGTCGACCTGGCCGCCACCGACCACGTCGTCCCGGCCGGCCACCGCCTCGCCCTGATCGTCGCGGGCACCGACCGCGACCTCATCGACCCGCCCGACTCCACCCCCACCCTCACCCTCGACCTCTCCCGCACCACCGCGAAGCTGCCCCTGGTCGGCGGCGCCGGCGCCTTCGTACGGGCCACCGCCGGCTCCGCCACCGCGACGGCCGCGGACCCGGTGCCCGGGGTCCGGGGCGTGACCCCGCCGCACCGGACCCGGCACGTTCCGGGAGGCGGCCGCTCCTGACACCGCCGGCCGGTGGGTCATCGGGGGGCGTCCCCTAAAATCGGCCCCCTGATGACTGCCACTCTCGTCGCCAAGGACCTCGCCGCCGGACACGGCGACCGCACGCTCTTCGCCGGGCTCGACCTCGTGGTCGCGCCCGGCGACGTGATCGGTCTCGTCGGAGTCAACGGGGCCGGAAAATCGTCCCTCCTCCGGCTGCTCGCCGGACTCGACCGGCCGGAGGAGGGCGAGCTGCGGCTCTCCCCACCCACCGCCACCGTCGGCCACCTCCCGCAGGAGCCGGAGCGGCGCGCGGGCGAGACCGTGCGGGAGTTCCTGGCCCGCCGCACCGGCGTCGCCGAGGCCCAGGCCGCGATGGACGCGGCGACGCAGGGGCTCGTCGACGGGGCGCCCGGCGCGGACGACGCCTACGCCGAGACCCTGGAGCGCTGGCTGGCCCTGGGCGGCGCCGACCTGGACGAGCGCGCCGAGGAGACCGCGGCCGAGCTCGGCCTGACCGTCGGCCTCGACCTGCCCATGACCGCGCTCTCCGGCGGCCAGGCCGCCCGCGCCGGACTGGCCTCCCTGCTGCTCTCCCGGTACGACGTCTTCCTGCTCGACGAGCCCACCAACGACCTCGACCTGGACGGACTGGAGCGGCTGGAGCGCTATGTCTCCGGGCTCCGCGCGGGCACGGTCGTCATCAGCCACGACCGCGAGTTCCTGATGCGCACGGTCACCAAGGTCCTCGAACTGGACCTGGCCCAGCAGCAGATCAACCTCTACGGCGGCGGCTACGCCGCCTACCTGGAGGAACGCGACCGCGCCCGCCGGCACGCCCGCGAGGAGTACGAGGAGTACGCCGACAAGCGCTCCGCGCTCGAAGGCCGCGCCCAGATGCAGCGCTCCTGGATGGACAAGGGCGTCAAGAACGCCCGCCGCAAGGCCACCGACTCCGACAAGCAGGGCCGCAAGTTCCGCAGCGAGTCGAGCGAGAAGCAGGCGGCGAAGGCCCGGCAGACCCAGCGCATGATCGAACGGCTCGACGTCGTCGAGGAGCCCCGCAAGGAGTGGGAGCTGCGGATGGAGATCGCCTCCGCGCCCCGCTCCGGGTCCGTGGTGGCCACCCTGCGCGAGGCGCGGGCCGTGCGCGGCGACTTCGGCTTCGGCCCGGCCTCGCTCCAGATCGACTGGGCCGACCGGGTCGCCATCACCGGCGCCAACGGCGCGGGCAAGTCCACTCTCCTCGCCGCACTCCTCGGCCGCCTGCCGCTGGACTCGGGACAGGCGACGCTCGGCTCGGGCGTGGTGGTCGGCGAGGTCGACCAGGCCCGCAGGCTCTTCCACGGTACGGAGACGCTGCTGGAGGCGTTCTGCGCGGCCGTCCCCGACACCGAACCGGCCGACGTGCGCACCCTGCTCGCCAAGTTCGGCCTGCGCGCCGACCATGTGATGCGCCCCGCCACCACGCTCTCCCCGGGCGAACGGACCCGGGCGGCGCTCGCCCTGCTCCAGGGCAGGGGCGTCAACCTCCTGGTGCTCGACGAGCCGACCAACCACCTCGACCTGCCCGCGATCGAGCAGCTGGAGTCGGCGCTGGACTCGTACACCGGGACGCTGCTGTTGGTCACCCACGACCGGCGGATGCTGGAGGCGGTCCGTACGACCCGCCGGATCGAGGTGGCGGGCGGGCAGGTGACGGAGGTCTGAGACGGGGTGGAGGGCGGCGTGCCGCCCTCCACCCCCGGCGCTACCGCTTCCGGCCGCCGTCCCGCTCCGGGCCGGTGAGACCGGCCCGCCGCAGGGCGTCCGCCATCGCGCTGTTCACCGGTGCGGGGGCCTGCCGGGTCGCGCCGCCACCGCGCCGCTCACGGTTCTGGCCGCCGCCCTGCTGCCCCTGTCCATGGCCCTGGCGCTGCCGGGGCGGCCGGCCGCCCTGACCGCCGCGCTCACCGCGCTCGCGCCGCGCACCGCCGCCCTGGGCGCCCGCGCCCGCCGCCGCGTCGTCGTCGTCCAGCCGCAGCGTCAGCGAGATCCGCTTCCGGGCCACGTCGACGTCCATCACCTTGACCTTCACGATGTCGCCCGGCTTCACGACGTCCCTCGGGTCCTTCACGAACGTCCGCGACATCGCCGACACATGGACCAGGCCGTCCTGGTGGACACCGACGTCCACGAACGCGCCGAACGCCGCGACGTTGGTGACGACCCCCTCCAGCACCATGCCGGACTCCAGGTCGCCGATCTTCTCGACCCCCTCCTTGAAGGTGGCGGTCCGGAAGGCGGGCCGGGGGTCGCGCCCCGGCTTCTCCAGCTCCTTCAGGATGTCGGAGACCGTCGGCAGCCCGAACTTCGCGTCCACGAAGTCGTCGGCCCGCAGCGACCGCAGCACATCCGTGTTGCCGACCAGCGAGGCGACGTCGCCGCCCGTCTTCTTCGCCATCGCCCGGACCACCGGATACGCCTCCGGGTGCACGCTGGAGGCGTCCAGCGGGTCGTCGCCCCGGATGCGCAGGAAGCCCGCGCACTGCTCGTACGCCTTCGGCCCGAGCCGCGCCACGTCCTTCAGCGCCCGGCGGGAGAGGAAGGGGCCGTTGGCGTCGCGGTGCGCCACGATGTTCTCGGCGAGCCCCGCGCCGATCCCGGAGACCCGCGAGAGCAGCGGCGCGGAGGCGGTGTTGACGTCGACCCCGACCCCGTTCACACAGTCCTCGACGACCGCGTCCAGGGAGCGGGAGAGCTTCACCTCGGACAGGTCGTGCTGGTACTGGCCGACGCCGATCGACTTCGGGTCGATCTTCACCAGCTCGGCGAGCGGGTCCTGGAGCCGCCGGGCGATGGAGACGGCCCCGCGCAACGACACGTCCATGTCGGGGAGCTCCTGCGAGGCGAAGGCCGAGGCCGAGTACACGGAGGCGCCCGCCTCCGAGACCATCACCTTGGTGAGCTTCAACTCCGGGTGCCTGTCGATGAGTTCACCGGCGAGCCTGTCCGTCTCGCGGGACGCCGTGCCGTTGCCGATCGCGATCAGGTCGACCTGGTGGGCCTTGGCCAGCCGGGCCAGCGAGGCCAGCGCCTGGTCCCACTTGTTCGCCGGGACGTGCGGATGGATGACGTCCGTCGCGACGACCTTCCCGGTGGAGTCGACGACGGCGACCTTCACCCCGGTACGGAAACCGGGGTCGAGCCCGAGCGTGGCCCGCGTCCCGGCCGGGGCGGCGAGCAGCAGATCGCGCAGGTTCGACGCGAAGACGCGCACCGCCTCGTCCTCCGCCGCGGTGCGCAGCCGCAGCCGCAGATCGATGCCGAGGTGCACCAGGATCCGGGTCCGCCAGGCCCAGCGCACCGTGTCGCCGAGCCACTTGTCGCCGGGCCGGCCCCGGTCGGCCACGCCGAAGCGCCGGGCCACCAGGTTCTCGTACGCCGAGGGGCCGGGGGAGTCGGAGGGCTCCTCCGGCTCCAGGACCAGGTCGAGCACGTCCTCCTTCTCGCCGCGCAGCATCGCGAGCACCCGGTGCGAGGGCAGCTCGGTGAAGGGTTCGGCGAAGTCGAAGTAGTCGGCGAACTTCGACCCGGCCTCCTCCTTGCCCTCCCGGACCCGGGCCACCAGCCGGCCCCGCGTCCACATCCGCTCGCGCAACTCGCCGATCAGATCGGCGTCCTCGGAGAACCGCTCGGTGAGGATGGCACGGGCCCCCTCCAGAGCGGCCGCCGGGTCCGCGACGCCCTTGTCGGCGTCGACGAACGCGGCGGCGGCGACGAGCGGCTCCACGGACGGGTCGCCGAGCAGCCCGTCGGCGAGCGGTTCGAGCCCGGCCTCCCGGGCGATCTGCGCCTTCGTGCGCCGCTTGGGCTTGAACGGCAGGTAGATGTCCTCCAGCCGCGCCTTGGTGTCGGCGGCCCGGATCCGCGCCTCCAGCGCGTCGTCCAGCTTGCCCTGCTCACGCACCGAGTCGAGGATCGCCGACCGGCGGTCCTCCAGCTCCCGCAGATAGCGCAGCCGCTCCTCGACCGTGCGCAGCTGCGCGTCGTCGAGCATCTCGGTCGCTTCCTTGCGGTAGCGGGCGATGAACGGGACGGTCGACCCGCCGTCCAGCAGCTCGACGGCCGCCTTCACCTGCCGTTCGCGTACGCCGAGCTCCTCGGCGATCCTGCCTTCGATGGACGTCGTCACGGTTCTACCGACTCGCCTTCTCGTACGGGCTCCACTGCTGTGCATACCGGGGCACTGCCCCCAGGGGGTGTCCGACGCATGCCTGCGGCGTCGCGCACTCATCGATCAGACACCCTGGGCGCGCGTCCGGCGGCTCAGGGCCGGACATGCTCCAGCCCTGCATTGTGCCGGGTGGCCGGGCGCCGTGTCGCCCGGCCACCCCCGGTTGTCGGCCGGACGGCGGCTCAGCCCCTGCCGATCAGATCATCGGGGAAGGCGCCCGCCGAGGCCGCCGCGGCCAGGAAACCGCGCCCCAGCTCCGTCAGCCGCTCCACCCCCGCCGCGCCCAGATGCTCGTACGGCGCCGCGTCCATCCGGTCCGTGGCCTCCTCCAGCTCCGCGCGGAGCGCCGTGCCCGCCTCCGTCAGCTCACCGTCCGCGTCCAGCACCCCGCGCAGGCGCAGCCGCTCCCGCGCCGCGTCCAGGTCGGCGTCCACCCAGCCCCGGGTGGTCATCACCCAGCGCGGGGACATCCCCCGGCCGGTCGCGGTGTGGCTGACCACCGACTCCAGGGGGTCGAGGCCGGCGGTCAGCAGCGCCGCCATGTGGCCGTCGCCGCGGTGCTCGCGCAGCAGCGTCGCGGCGTGCCAGAACGCCAGATGCGGCTCCTCGGGCACCGGGAGGTCGGCATGGGCGGCGTAGAGCGGACGGGAGTGCCGGGTGCAGGCCTCGGTCGCGCGCAGCGCGAGCTTCGCCGCCTCGGCCATCTCCGGGGAGGCGACCGCCGCCTCGCCCAGCAGTCGGCGCAGGGTGGCGTCGGCGGCGCGCAGCCGGGCGGCCAGGGCCTCCCCGGGTGAGACGGTGGACCACACGGCGGGCAGGTAACGGGCGATGAGCCGGTGGTCGAAGTTGTAGAAGGCCGCGGTGACCGGGCCCGGACCCACGGCACCCATCGCCGCCGCGCGCGAGGCGAAGTAGGCGCCGCTCCAGTCGTCGACGCCGAGCGCGGCGTACTGCTCGGCGAGATCCGGTGAGAAGTAGACCGTCGAGTGCAGCGTGTTGAGGGCGTTGTGGCAGCGGCGTCCGGCGCGCGGCGGCAGAGTGCTCATGGCGGCACACTACCGACTGGTCGGTACGCCCGATACCCCGTGCGGCGGCCCGCTTCCGCCGACCCCGGACCGGCCCGTGGCCCATGGCAGGAAAGGTGGGTTCCTCGTCGTTGCCGCCCTCACCGGGGCCCGCCAGGATTGCGGCCATGACGCAGCGATCCGTACTCGTCGTGCTCTACGAAGGGGTCCAGAGCCTCGACGTCACCGGGCCGGTTGAGGTCTTCGCCGGAGCCTCCCGCTTCCCGGGCGCCGGGTACGCCCTGAGCACCGCCACGCTCGACGGCGCCCCCGTCCGCACCAGCAGCGGGCTCCTCCTCGTCCCGGACACCGCCCTGACCGCCACCGGCACGCCCCACACCCTGCTCGTCCCCGGCGGCGAGGGCACCCGCGTCCCGGATCCGGCGCTCGTCGGCTGGCTGCGGGAGCACGCCCCGCGCGCCGAACGGCTCGTCTCCGTCTGCACCGGGGCCCTGCTGCTCGCCGCCGCCGGACTGCTGGACGGCCACCGGGTGACCACCCACTGGACGGTCTGCGACCACCTCGCCCGCCACCACCCCGCCGTCGAGGTCGACCCGGACCCCATCTTCGTCCGCGACGGCAGACTGGCCACCTCCGCGGGCGTCACGGCCGGCATCGACCTGGCCCTGGCGCTCGTCGAGGAGGACCACGGCCGGCGGATCGCCCACGACATCGCCCGTCACCTGGTGGTCTTCCTGCGCCGACCCGGCAACCAGGCCCAGTTCAGCGCCCAGCTCGCCGTCCAGACCGCCCGGCGCGAACCGCTGCGCGAGGTCCAGCACTGGATCACCGAGAACCCGGCCGCCGACCTCCGCGTCGAGGCACTCGCCGCCCGCGCCCGGCTCTCGCCCCGGCACTTCGCCCGCGCCTTCCGGGACGAGACGGGCCTCACCCCGGGCCGCTACGTGGACCGGGTGCGCCTCGAACAGGCCCGCCGACTGCTGACGGACACCACCGACGGCGTCGAAGGCATCGCGCGCGCCTGCGGATACGGCACCCCCGAGGCGATGCGCCGCGCCTTCGTGAAGGTGCTGGACACCACCCCCACCGCATACCGCCGGAACTTCCGGACCCGACCCGACACCCACTGACCCCGAAGGACCAGCCCATGCAGATCGCCGTCGTCCTCTTCGACCGCTTCACCGCACTCGACGCCGTCGGCCCCCACGAGATGCTCGCCCGCCTCCCCGGCGCCGAGACCGTGTTCGTCGCCGGGCGAACCGGTCCCGTACGCAACGACACCGGCGGCCTCTCCCTCCTCGCCGAGCGGACCTTCGCCGACGTGACCGCTCCCGATGTGCTGGTCGTGCCCGGCGGCCCCGGGCAGCGCGACCTGATGGCCGACCCCGAGCTGCTCGGCTGGCTGCGCACCGCCGACGCCACCAGCACCTGGACCACCTCCGTGTGCACCGGCTCGCTGCTGCTCGCCGCCGCCGGGCTGCTGACCGGGCGGCGGGCCACCTCGCACTGGCTCCAGCTGGACGTGCTGGCGGAGCTCGGCGCCGAACCGACCGGGGAGCGCGTCGTCGTCGACGGCAAGTACGTCACGGCGGCGGGCGTCTCGGCCGGCATCGACATGGGGCTCACCCTGGCGGGCCGGATCGCGGGCGAGGACCACGCCCGCGCCGTCCAGCTGCTGACCGAGTACGACCCGCAACCGCCCTACGACGCGGGCTCGCCGGAGAAGGCACCGGCGGCCATGGTCGAACGCTTCCGCGCCGGACGCCACCGCCTCCTGCGGTAACGCGCTCCGGCGGCGCGGACACCCGGACGGCGTCAGGCCCCGCCCGTCCAGGCGAAGCGCGGCGCGCGCCGCTCCAGGAAGGCGGCGGCCCCCTCGGCGGTGTCGCCGCTGTGGCGGGCCTGCTCAGCCCAGTACGCCTCCCGCCCCTCCCGCCCGTCGGCGAATTCCTTCGCCGCCGCCTGCGTCAGCCCCGAGCGGGCCACCAGGGTCCGTACGTAGGCGGCGACCCGGCCGTCCAGCCCGCCGGCCGGCAGCACCTCGTCGACCAGGCCGGTCCGCAGCGCCCGCGCGCTGTCGATCAGCTCACCGGAGAAGAGCAGGTGCTTCGCGGTGGCCGGACCGGTCAGCGCCACCAGCCGACGGGTCGACGACGCGGCGTACACGACGCCGAGCTTGGCCGGGGTGACGCCGAAGGACGCGCCCTCCTCGGCGAACCGCAGATCGCAGGCGGCCGCGAGCTGACTGCCGCCGCCCACGCAGTAGCCCCGGATCGCCGCGAGCGTCGGCCGGGGGAACGCGGCCAGCGCCTCCTCGGCCGCCACCGCGAGCCCCTGCGGGTCGCTCCCCGGCTCGCGCAGCGAGGCGATGTCCGCACCGGCGCAGAAAGTGTCCCCGGCACCGGTGAGCACCAGCACCCTGACCGCCTCGTCCTTCGCCAGCCGCTCCAGCAGAACGGGCAGCGCGGACCACATCGCGAGGGTCATCGCGTTGCGTTTGGCGGGGTTGCGGATGACGACGGTGGCGACGCCGTCCGCGACGGCGTGCTCCAGCCCGGGTTCGGTGCGCTCCATGGGCCGGATGCTATCCGGCGCGTTCGAACCTACGATCAGGAAGGGGTCGCCGATCCGGCACGTACCGTGAGGAGCTTCCCATGGCCGATCCCGCAGCCGAGGGCAGGAGGCTGAGCCGCAGTTTCGGCTGGCTCGCCCTGCTCGGCACCCTTCTCGTCGTGGCCGGACTGGTCGGCCTCGTCTACACCGGCGTCGCGACGCTGACGTCGATGCTCCTGTTCGGCTGGCTGCTGCTGCTCGGCGGGATCGTCGGACTGCTGCACGCCATCGACTCGCGAGGCACCGACTACTTCTGGCTGGGTGTCGTGGTGGCCGCGCTGAACATCGCCGCCGGAGTCGTCGTCATCCGCCACCCGCAGGGCAGCGCGGAGGCGCTGACCATGTTCGCCGCGCTGCTCTTCCTCACCGGCGGGGTGTTCCGCCTGGTGGGCAGCGTCGTGGTGCGCGGCCCCCAGTTCGGCTGGACGCTGCTGCAGGGCGCCTTCGGCCTGCTGCTGGGTCTGCTGGTGCTCTTCGACTGGCCGCACAGCAGCCGCTACGTCCTCGGCCTCTTCTTCTCGCTGGCGCTGCTCTTCGACGGGCTCGGCCTGATCGCGACCGGGATCGGCGGCCGCCGGATCGTCTCGCTGGTCTCGGAGCAACAGAGGGTGACCGGAGGCTTCCCCGAGTCACCCGGCAAGGACGGGCACAACCGGTCCGAAGGCTGAGCCGTCGGCGCCCAGTCCGGTCAGAACACGTCGATAGGAGTCGAATTCAGTTCAGTGACCCCGTCCGTACCGGATACGCCCAGCACTCTGTACCCGACGTGCAGTCACCATCGAGTGGAGAGCGGGTACCGGACTATGGAGAGCCGCGGGAGTGTCCCCGCCCGGCCCGTGTCGTACGAGGGAGTCTGGCGGTTCACCGCCCCGGCCGTGGACGTCTCCGTACCGCAGGCCCGGCACGCGGTGCGCGACCTGATCGCACGCCAGGGTGTTCCGCTGGACGAGGACGTGGCCGGAGGGCTGCTGGTCATCGTCTCCGAACTCGTCACCAACGCGGTGAAGCACGCCGCGCTGCTCTCGCCGGAGCTCGCCGTCGAGGTGGCCGTCGACGAGACGTGGATCCGGGTGTCCGTCGAGGACAACCATCCCTACCGGCCGACGGCGCTGGAGACGGACCACGGGCAGACCGGCGGGCGCGGCCTGCTGCTGGTCCGGGAGATCACCCGGGAGGCGGGCGGCGCCTGCGACGTGGAGCACACCGCGGGCGGCGGGAAGATCATCTGGGCGGCCCTGCCGCTGAACCCCCGGCCCTGAACCCCGGCCGCGCCCCGCCCGACCGGGCCGGGCGCGGCCGGGCGGGACGTCACCAGCCGGCGGACGGCCCGGTCAGCTCCCTGATCGCCGGGCGCGCGGCGTCCAGCACCGTCATGAACCACGCCGAGAACGGCGCCTCGGCGTGCCGCTCGACGAGCTCCGCCGCCGTCACGAAGGCGACCTCGCCGACCTCCTCCGGATCGGGCTCCGGCCGGTCCTGCGCCATTCCCACGAAGAGGTGGTTGAACTCCTGCTCCACCAGGCCGGAGGCCGGGTCGGGGTGGTTGTAGCGGACCGTGCCCGCCTCGGCCAGCAGGGAGGGGGAGATCCCCAGCTCCTCATGGGTGCGCCGGGCGGCGGCGGTGAACGGCGCCTCGCCCGGGTAGGGGTGGCCGCAGCAGGTGTTCGACCAGACACCGGGGGAGTGGTACTTGCCGAGCGCGCGGCGCTGGAGCAGCAGTCTGCCCTGCTCGTCGAAGAGGAAGACGGAGAAGGCACGGTGCAGCTGTCCCGGCGCCTGGTGGGCGGCGAGCTTCTCCGCCGTACCGATGGTGGTGCCGTTCTCGTCGACCAGTTCGAGCATGATCTCTTCTGCTGCGCCGTTCGACGAGCTGTGCGCCGCGGTGGCTGGTGTGGTCGGCATACCCATCCTTCGCTATGGTCCCGGCCCGGTGCGCCGGTCCCGTCGAGTCCGGCCAAGTCTGCCGTACAAAAGGGGCTTGTCCGTACCTGGGGCACGTCCGCCGGACACGCCTCGGGCGCGTCCGGCGGACCGGGTCAGACGCCGAAGGCGGCCGGGTAGACGATCGTGCCCCCGGGGACCGGCGCGGACGCGTCGAGCACCAGCGCCATCATCGCCTCGTCCGGGACCTCGAAGCCCGGCCGGATCCCGTACCGCGACGCCGGCACGAAACCGAACATCGGGTAGTACTCGGGGTGGCCGAGCACCAGGACGAGCGGTTCGCCCCGCAGCCGGGCCGCGTCGAGCACCGCCCGTACGACGGCCTGCCCGGCGCCCCGCCGCTGGTACTCCGGGGCCGTGGCCACCGGGGCCAGCGCGAGCGCCGGTGCCGCGCCGACCCGGCACCGGGTCAGCAGGGCGTACGCCACGACGGCGCCGCCCGGGCCGTCCGTCGCGACCATGGAGAGACCGGGCAGCCAGGCCGCCGGGTCGGTGCGCAGCGCGTCGACGAGCGCCGCCTCGTGGGGTGTCGGGAACGCTGCGGTGTTCACCGCGCGTACGGCCGCCGCGTCGGCGGGCGTCTCCGGACGGGTCGGCCAGTGAGGGCCGGCCGGGGAAGGCGCGGAAGGCGTGGTGTGGTCGTTCTCGTTGTCGGTCAACGTGGAAACCCTTGGACGGGAAGGGGTCCGGCCGACGGGTGGCCCGCCGTGGGGCGGGAACGTCAGCCGAGAACCCGGGAGACGGGGAGGGACCGGAGGCCGCGCCGGGTGGGCGCCTTCGCAACCGTCATGCGCCTCGACCCCTCTCCCGTTCCGTTCGCCCCGCGCGCCGGGAATCGGCGCACCAGAGGTCGAACGTCTCTGCGACGAGACTACACGGCCCGCCGCACGGGGGTCAGTGACAGAGCCGGGACTCGTGCTCGGCGTGGCCGATCGGCTCCAGCTGGAAGGTGCAGTGCTCCACGTCGAAGTGGGTGCCGAGACAGCCCTGGAGGTCGTGGAGGAGCTTCTCGTGGCCGATGGAGTCCAGCACGTCCTGGCGCACCACCACATGGGCGGAGAGCACCGGCATGCCCGAGGTGATCGTCCAGGCGTGCAGGTCGTGGACGTCCAGCACACCGGGCAGGGCGACGATGTGGGCCCGGACCTCCGCCATGTCGACGCCCTTGGGCGCCGACTCCAGCAGTACGTTGAGCGTCTCCCGGAGCAGCTTCACGGTACGCGGGACGATCATCAGGCCGATGAGCAGCGAGGCGATCGGGTCGGCGGCCTGCCAGCCGGTGAGCAGGATGATCCCCGCCGACACCAGCACCGCGACCGAGCCCAGCGTGTCCGCCAGCACCTCCAGATAGGCGCCGCGCACATTGAGGCTCTCCTTCTGCCCGCGCATCAGCAGCGACAGGGAGACGATGTTGGCGACCATGCCGACCGCGGCGACGGCGATGGCCACCCCGCCCCTGGTCTCCGCCGGGGTGATGAACCGGTCGACGGCCTCGACCAGCAGGAAGCCGCCCACCCCGAGCAGCAGCAGGCAGTTCGCCAGCGCCGCGAGGATCTCGGCACGGGCGTAGCCGAAGGTGCGGTTCGGCCCGGCCGGCCGGTTGGCGAAGTGGATCGCCAGCAGCGCCATGCCCAGCCCCAGGGCGTCGGTCGCCATGTGGGCCGCGTCGGCGATCAGCGCGAGGGAGTTGGCGACCAGGCCGCCGACGATCTCCACGGTCATCACGGTGAGTGTGATGCCGAGCGCGATCCGCAGCCGCCCCCGGTGGGCGGCCGCCGCCGTGCCGGTGGGCGGCGGCCCGCCGTGTGTGTGTCCGTGGTCGTGCCCTGCCCCCATGGGGACGCCTCCCGGTCGTCTCGGAACCCCGGACGCGATCGGCCCGGCAGGGCCAGTGAACTACGGGTGGGGGGTATGCGGCAACACGGTACTGAACACCGTTGTCAACGTCTCTGACCTGCGGAAATGCTTGCAGGTCAGAGACTTGGGGCGGTGCGGCCGAACGGAGCGGGGTGGCCGCGTTTTGTCAGCCGGGCGGACGATCGACGATGATGATCGCGGACGGTGTCGCAGGACGCCGGTCCGCCCCGAACGGGGCACGAACGGTCGGTGAACTCGCGCTTCCGTTGATCCGATAGCCTCTGCCGACGTGCCGCCGGCCCGCATCGGGCCGCACTGTCGCGCGCCGACCCCGTCAGCACCAAGGAGTGAGTTCGTCTGTCGACCGCCATCCTCACCGGTGCACCGGTACCCGGGTCGTCGCTCACGGACGATCTGCGGTCACTCGGCTTCGACGTGCAGATCGCCGCCGACGTGACCGAGGCCGCCCGGCTGCTCTCGGCCGTCCCCGCCGACCGCCGCGTCGCACTGGTGGACCCCCGCTTCGTCGGCCATGTCCACGCCCTCCGGCTCGGGCTGACCGACCCCCGCTTCCCCGCCGCCACCGTGCCCGGCGCGCTCACCGCGCAGCCCGAGGCGCGCCCCGCGCTCGCCCGCGCCCTGGACACCACGGCCGAGGCCGTCGGCGCGGGCCTGCCCACCGGCCCCGCCGACGTACCGGTCACCGACCGCACCGTCCCCGGCCGGATCGCCCTGACCATGGACGCCGGGGGCACCACGGTCCAGCGCCCCGAGCTCGGCTCGCTGGTCGCCGCCGTACCGGCCGACGGCCCCGCCCGCGAGACGGCGCGGGCCGCCCGCGACGCGGTCGACGACGAGGCGGTACGGCTGCGCAGCGCGGTGAAGGCCCACGACGGCTTCTTCACCACGTTCTTCATCAGCCCGTACTCCCGCTACATCGCCCGCTGGTGCGCCCGCCGGGGCCTCACACCCAACCAGGTCACCACCGCGTCCCTGCTGACCGCGCTCATAGCGGCCGGCAGCGCCGCCACCGGCACCCGCGGTGGCTACGTCGCCGCCGGCGTGCTGCTGCTCCTCTCCTTCGTGCTCGACTGCACCGACGGACAGCTCGCCCGCTACTCGCTCCAGTACTCCACGATGGGCGCCTGGCTGGACGCGACCTTCGACCGCGCCAAGGAGTACGCCTACTACGCGGGCCTCGCGCTCGGCGCCGCCCGCGGCGGCGACGACGTCTGGGCGCTCGCCCTCGGTGCGATGGTGCTCCAGGCCTGCCGGCACGTGATCGACTTCTCGTTCAACGAGGCCAACCACGACGCGGTGGCCAACTCGAGCCCCACGGCCGCCCTCTCCACCCGGCTCGACAGCGTCGGCTGGACGGTCTGGCTGCGCCGGATGATCGTGCTCCCGATCGGTGAGCGCTGGGCGATGATCGCGGTCCTCACCGCCGTCACCACGCCCCGGATCGTCTTCTACGCCCTCCTGATCGGCTGCGGATTCGCCGCCTGCTACACCACCGCCGGCCGGCTGCTGCGCTCGGTGACCCGCAAGGCGCGGCGCACCGACCGCGCCGCCCGGGCCCTCGCCGACCTCGCGGACTCCGGCCCGCTGGCCGAGGCCGTCGCCGCGGTCGGACCCAAGCTCGGCGGCAGCTGGAGCGCCCCGGTCACGGCCCTGCTCGCCGGGGTCCTGATGGTCGCCTCCGCGCTCACCCAGCCCTTCGGCAGCTGGCACACCATCCTGGCCGCGGTGGTCTACGCGCTCTTCTCCGGAATGGCCGTCTCCCGCCCCCTCAAGGGCGCCCTCGACTGGCTGGTTCCCCCGGCGTTCCGGGCCGCCGAGTACGGCACGGTGCTGGTCCTCGCGGCCCGCAGTGACGTGCCGGGCGCGCTCCCGGCGGCCTTCGGCCTGGTCTCGGCCGTCGCCTACCATCACTACGACACCGTCTACCGCATCCGCGGTGGCACCGGCGCACCGCCCCAGTGGCTGGTCCGCACGATCGGTGGGCACGAGGGCCGCGTCCTGGTGGTGGCCGTACTCGCCGCCGTGTTCACCCGGAATTCGGCGTTCGCCACGGCACTCACCGTGTTCGCCGTGGCGGTGGCCCTGGTGGTGCTCGTGGAGTCCATCCGCTTCTGGGTGTCCTCCGGAGCACCCGCCGTTCACGACGAAGGAGAACCCGCATGATCGGCCTCGTACTGGCAGCCGGTGCAGGACGGCGTCTGCGCCCCTACACCGACACGCTCCCGAAGGCCCTCGTGCCTGTCGACGGTGAGAAGACCGTCCTGGACCTCACGCTGGCCAACTTCGCGGAGATCGGCCTCACCGAGGTCGCCGTCGTCGTCGGCTACCGCAAGGAGGCCGTGTACGCCCGCAAGGCCGAGCTGGAGGCCACCTACGGCGTCCGCCTCACCCTGATCGACAACGACAAGGCCGAGGAGTGGAACAACGCCTACTCCCTGTGGTGCGCCCGCGATGTCCTGGCCCGCGGCGTCATCCTGGCCAACGGCGACACCGTCCACCCGGTCTCCGTCGAGAAGACCCTGCTCGCCGCCCGCGGCGAGGGCCGCCGGATCATCCTCGCCCTCGACACGGTCAAGCAGCTCGCCGACGAGGAGATGAAGGTCGTCACCGAGGACGGCAAGGGCGTGCGGCACATCACCAAGCTGATGGACCCCGCCGCCGCGACCGGTGAGTACATCGGCGTCACCCTCATCGAGCCCGAGGCCGCCGCGGAGCTGGCCGACGCCCTGAGGACGACCTTCGAGCGCGACCCCGACCTCTACTACGAGGACGGGTACCAGGAGCTGGTGAACCGGGGCTTCACCCTCGACGTCGCCCCCATCGGCGACATCGCGTGGGTGGAGATCGACAACCACGACGACCTCGCGAAGGGCCGTGGCATCGCGTGCCAGTACTGACCCGGCTCATTCCGTCCCCGGTCGTCGTCGACATCCGTCGCGGCGCCCTGGACGATCTGGCCGGCCTCCTCGCCGACCAGCGGATCTCCGCCTCCGGCAAGCTCGCCGTCGCGATCAGCGACGGCTCGGGGCGCGCCCTGCGCGAGCGGCTGGCCCCCGCGCTGCCGGGCGCCGACTGGTACCCGGTGACCGACGGGACCCTCGACTCGGCGGTCAAGCTGGCCGACGAGATCAAGGGCAACCGCTACGACGCCGTGGTCGGCCTCGGCGGCGGCAAGATCGTCGACGTCGCGAAGTACGCGGCGGCGCGGGTCGGGCTGCCCATGGTCGCGGTGGCGACGAACCTCGCCCACGACGGCCTGTGCTCACCCGTCGCCACGCTCGACAACGACAACGGGCGCGGCTCCTACGGGGTCCCCACCCCGATCGCCGTCGTCATCGACCTCGGCATAGTCCGCCAGGCACCCGCCCGTTTCGTACGGTCGGGCATCGGCGACGCGGTCTCGAACATCTCCTGCGTGGCCGACTGGGAGCTCTCCCACGAGATCACCGGCGAGGAGATGGACGGCCTGGCCGCCGCCATGGCCCGGCAGGCCGGCGAGGCCGTGCTGCGCCACCCCGGCGGGATCGGCGACGACGCCTTCCTCAAGGTGCTCGCCGAGGGCCTGGTGATGACCGGCATATCGATGTCCGTCGCCGGGGACTCCCGGCCGGCCTCGGGCGCCTGCCACGAGATCAACCACGCCTTCGACCTGCTCTACCCCCGGCGTGCGGCCAGCCACGGCGAGCAGGTCGGCCTCGGCGCCTGCTTCGCCATGCATCTGCGCGGCGCCCGCGAGGAGGCGCGGCTGATGGCGGCCACCCTGCGCCGGCACGGCCTGCCGGTCCGGCCCGAAGAGATCGGCTTCACCGCCGACGAGTTCGTCCGGGCCGTCGAGTACGCCCCGCAGACCCGCCCGGGGCGCTTCACCATCCTGGAACACCTCAACCTCTCCACCGACCAGATCAGGGACGCGTACGCCGACTATGCAAAAGCCATCGATAGCTGAACTCCGTCCGGTCGTGCACCCGCCGGGCGTGAAGGACCGGCGCAGCGGTGAGCACTGGGCTGGTCGGCTCTACATGCGCGAGATCTCGCTGCGCATCGACCGGCACCTGGTGAACACCCGGGTCACCCCCAATCAGCTGACCTACCTGATGACCATCGCCGGGGTGCTCTCCGCGCCGGCCCTGCTCGTGCCGGGCATCCCCGGCGCGCTGCTCGGCGTGCTGATGGTCCAGCTCTACCTCCTGCTCGACTGCGTCGACGGCGAGGTGGCCCGCTGGAAGAAGCAGTTCTCGCTGGGCGGTGTCTACCTCGACCGGGTGGGCGCGTACCTGTGCGACGCGGCTGTGCTGGTCGGTTTCGGCCTGCGCGCCGCCGACCTCTGGGGCACCGGCCGGATCGACTGGCTCTGGGCCTTCCTGGGCACGCTCGCGGCCCTGGGCGCCATCCTGATCAAGGCCGAGACGGACCTGGTCGGCGTCGCCCGGCACCAGGGCGGGCTGCCGCCCGTCAAGGAGGCCGCCTCGGAACCGCGCTCCTCCGGCATGGCGCTCGCCCGCCGGGCCGCCGCCGCGCTCAAGTTCCACCGGCTGATCCTCGGCGTCGAGGCGTCCCTGGTCATCCTGGTCGCGGCGGTCCTCGACGCGGTCCGCGACGACCTCTTCTTCAGCCGTCTGATGGTCGCCGTGCTGGCCGGCATCGCGCTGCTGCAGACCCTGCTGCACCTGGTGTCGATCCTGGTGTCGAGCAGGCTGAAGTGAGTTCGCCCATGAAACTCGGCGCGGTCGTGATCACCATGGGCAACCGCCCGGAGGAGCTCCGCGCCCTCCTCGATTCGGTCGCCGCGCAGGAGGGCGACCGGATCGAGGTGGTGGTCGTCGGCAACGGCGCCCCCGTGCCCGACGTCCCCGCGGGCGTCCGGACCGTCGAACTGCCGGAGAACCTGGGCATCCCCGGCGGCCGCAACGTCGGGATCGAGGCCTTCGGCCCGTCCGGCGCCGACGTGGACGCCCTGCTCTTCCTCGACGACGACGGGCTGCTGCCGCGCACCGACACCGCCGAGCTGTGCCGCCGGGCCTTCGAGGAAGACCCCCGGCTGGGCATCGTCAGCTTCCGGATCGCCGACCCGGACACCGGCGTCACCCAGCGCCGCCACGTGCCGCGGCTGCGCGCGTCCGACCCGATGCGCTCCTCCCGCGTGACGACCTTCCTCGGCGGCGCCAACGCCGTACGCACCAAGGTCATCGCCGAGGTCGGCCCGCTGCCCGGGCAGTTCTTCTACGCGCACGAAGAGACCGACCTCGCCTGGCGGGCGCTGGACGCCGGCTGGATGATCGACTACCGCGCGGACATGGTGCTCAGCCACCCCACGACCGCCCCCTCGCGGCACGCGGTCTACCACCGGATGGTGGCCCGCAACCGGGTCTGGCTGGCGCGCCGCAACCTGCCCGCCCCCCTGGTGCCGGTCTACCTCGGGGTGTGGATGCTGCTGACCCTGCTCCGCAAGCCCTCCGGGGCCGCGCTGAAGGCGTGGTTCGGGGGCTTCCGGGAGGGCTGGTCCACCCCGTGCGGAACCCGGCGCCCGATGAAGTGGCGCACGGTCTGGCGGCTGACCCGCCTCGGCCGACCGCCCGTGATCTGAGAGAGACCCCCCTCTGAGAGCATGGGACGTACGTTTTCCCTTTGGGACCTGTCCGCTCCGAGCCGCGCCCGCGACTGGCTGCGCATCTTGAATACGAGAGTTTCATCTGGTGAGTGACACAACCCACGACGGTGCGGTCGCCCTGGGCACCCCGCCGTCCGCCGACGACGGCCTGAGCCCGGCCGAGCTGGCCGCCAAGTACGGCCTGACGGTGAGCGGCGCCCGGCCGGGGCTCTTCGAGTACATCCGGCAGCTCTGGGGCCGGCGCCACTTCATCATGGCGTTCTCCCGGGCGAAGCTGACCGCCCAGTACAGCCAGGCCAAGCTGGGCCAGCTGTGGCAGGTGGCCACGCCGCTGCTCAACGCCCTGGTCTACTACTTGATCTTCGGGCTGATCCTGGGCACCCGGAAGGGGATGACCCAGGAGGTCTTCATCCCGTTCCTGGTGACCGGGGTGTTCGTCTTCACCTTCACGCAGAGCTCCGTGATGGCCGGGGTGCGGGCCATCTCCGGCAACCTGGGGCTGGTCCGGGCGCTGCACTTCCCGCGCGCCTCGCTGCCCGTCTCGTTCTCGCTCCAGCAGCTCCAGCAGCTGCTGTTCTCGATGATCGTCCTCGGGGTCGTGGCCGTCGCCTTCGGCAGCTATCCGAGCCTCTCCTGGCTGCTGATCGTCCCGGCGCTGGCCATGCAGTTCGTCTTCAACACCGGTCTGGCGCTGATCATGGCCCGGCTCGGCAGCAAGACCCCCGACCTGGCCCAGCTCATGCCGTTCGTCATGCGGACCTGGATGTACGCCTCGGGCGTCATGTTCTCCATCCCGGTGATGCTCAAGGACAAGCCGGCCTGGATCGCCGACCTGCTCCAGTACAACCCGGCGGCCATCTACATGGACCTGATCCGCTTCGCGCTGATCGACGGCTACGGTTCGAGCAACCTGCCCGCGCACGTCTGGATCGTGGCGCTCGCCTGGGCGGTCCTGATCGGGCTGGTGGGCTTCGTGTACTTCTGGAAGGCAGAGGAACGGTACGGCCGTGGCTGACGACAAGACCCAGGGGCGCGTCCCCACCGTCATCGCCGACGATGTGCACATCGTGTACCGGGTCAACGGCGCGGGCGGCGGCAAGGGAAGCGCCACCGCGGCGCTGAGCCGGATACTGCGCCGGGGCAAGGGCGAGCCCCGCGGGGTGCGCAAGGTCCACGCGGTGCGCGGCGTCACCTTCACCGCCTACCGGGGCGAGGCGATCGGCCTCATCGGTACCAACGGCTCCGGCAAGTCGACGCTGCTGCGGGCCATCGCCGGTCTGCTGCCGACGGAGAAGGGCAAGGTCTACACCGACGGCCAGCCCTCGCTGCTCGGGGTCAACGCGGCACTGATGAGCGATCTGACCGGTGAGCGCAACGTGGTGCTCGGCGGCCTCGCCATGGGCATGTCCCGCGAGGAGATCCGCGAGCGCTACCAGGGCATCGTCGACTTCTCGGGGATCAACGAGAAGGGCGACTTCATCACCCTGCCGATGCGCACGTACTCCTCCGGCATGGCCGCGCGGCTGCGGTTCTCCATCGCCGCCGCGAAGAACCACGACGTCCTCATGATCGACGAGGCGCTGGCGACCGGTGACCGCAAGTTCCAGATCCGCTCCGAGAAGCGCATCCGGGAACTCCGCAAGGAGGCGGGCACGGTCTTCCTGGTCAGCCACAGCAACAAGTCCATCCGGGACACCTGCGACCGGGTGCTCTGGCTGGAGAAGGGCGAGCTGCTGATGGACGGCCCGACCGACGAGGTGCTCAAGGCGTACGAGCGCGAGACCGGCAAGTAGCCCGCCGCTCCGCGGCCTCCCGACGGTCCCCGCCGGCCATCCCGGCGGGGACCGTCGCGCTGTGCGGACCGCGGTCGCGCCGCCCCGGGAGGCCGTCCCGGCGGTCGTGTCCACGCCCGGCGGTATGCGCCGTTCCCGATCTCGTCCCGTCGGATGACGCCAAATACCTTGATCCGTTAGAGGGTTGGCGGGGCGTCGGGCGGAGAGGCGGGGCGGCCCGCACCCCGCCGTATGGATGAGCGTTGTACAACGTAAGCTGTACCGGTGCTGATTCGAGGCAAGTGGGGCGATCGTCCCTGGTGCACGGCCCGCAACCAGCGCTCCGCACTCGGCCGACCGGGCGGCGTGTCCGGAATGGGATGTTTTGGGTCAGCGGTGTAGAACGGGAGATGTGGCGGCAATGACGGAAGATCTCCAGCTCCGGGGTGCTCACGCCGTCCCAGCACCGGGCGGCGACCGGTGACCCCGACGCACGTCGACGAAGCGGTGGCCGGCACGCTCGACAAGGCCGCGCACGAGAACTTCCCCGTAGCCCCCTTCTTCCTGCCCCGGGCCTGGCGGGACGACCTGATGGCCGTCTACGGCTACGCCCGCCTCGTCGACGACATCGGCGACGGCGACCTGGCGCCCGGCGGCGCGGACGCCCGTCATCTCGGCCTCGATCCGGAGGCGGCCGTGGACCGGCTCGCCCTGCTCGACGCCCTGGAGACCGACCTGCGCAGGGTCTTCGACACCTCCGGCGACGCACCCCGCCACCCCCTGCTGCGCGGGCTGCTCCCCACCGTGCGGCGCCGCGCCCTCACCCCGGAGCCCTTCCTCGGCCTCCTGGAGGCGAACCGGCAGGACCAGAAGGTCCGCCGCTACGGGACCTACGAGGAACTCCTGGCCTACTGCGAGCTGTCCGCCAACCCCGTGGGCCGGCTCGTCCTCCAGATCACCGGCACCGCCAGCCCCGAGCGCGTCCGCCGCTCCGACGCCGTCTGCACCGGACTCCAGATCGTCGAACACCTCCAGGACGTCGCCGAGGACCTCGGCCGCGACCGGATCTACCTGCCCGCGGACGACATGGCGCGGTTCCATGTCACCGAGGCCGACCTCGCCGCCCCCTCGGCGGGGGCGGCGGTCCGCTCGCTGATCGCGTACGAAGCCGAACGCGCCCGCGCCCTGCTGGACGAGGGCATCCCCCTCGTGGCCAGCGTCGACGGCAGGCTCAAGCTCCTGCTCGCCGGATTCGTGGCGGGCGGGACCGCCGCCCTGGCCGCGATCACGGCCGCCGGGTTCGACGTACTGCCCGGACCGCCCAAGCCCAGCAAGCCCGGACGGCTGCGCGAAGTGGGAGTTGTCTTGCGAGAAGCGCGTGGAGAGGGGTGAGCCGGACCGTGGAGGGACAGACGACGTACATGTCGGCACCGGTACAGGCCGCATACAGTTACTGCGAGGCGGTCACCGGACAGCAGGCGCGTAACTTCGCCTACGGGATCAGGCTGCTGCCGACCGAGAAGCGGCAGGCCATGTCGGCGCTGTACGCCTTCTCCCGCCGGGTCGACGACATCGGCGACGGCGCGCTCGACCCGGAGACCAAGCGGGTCCGGCTGGAGAACACCCGCACGGTCCTGGACCGGATCCGCGACGGAGCGGTCGACGAGGACGACACCGACCCGGTGGCCGTCGCGCTCGCCGACGCCGCGCGCCGCTTCCCGCTGCCGCTCGGCGGGCTCGACGAGCTCATCGACGGCGTGCTGATGGACGTGCGCGGAGCGACCTACGAGACCTGGGACGACCTCAAGGTCTACTGCCGCTGCGTCGCGGGCGCCATCGGCCGCCTCAGCCTGGGCGTCTTCGGGACCGAACCCGGCGCGCCCGGCGCCGAACGGGCCGCGGAGTACGCCGACACCCTCGGCCTCGCGCTCCAGCTCACCAACATCCTGCGCGACGTCCGCGAGGACGCGGGCAACGGGCGCACCTACCTGCCCGCCGACGACCTCGCCAAGTTCGGCTGCTCGGCCGGCTTCCACGGCTCCGTGCCCCCGCCCGGTTCCGACTTCGCGGGGCTGGTCCACTTCGAGGTGCGCCGGGCCCGCGCCCTGTTCGCCGAGGGGTACCGGCTGCTGCCCATGCTGGACCGGCGCAGCGGGGCCTGCGTGGCGGCCATGGCGGGCATCTACCGGCGGCTGCTGGACCGGATCGAGCGCGACCCCGCGGCCGTGCTGCGCGGTCGGGTCTCGCTGCCGGGACACGAGAAGGCGTACGTCGCCGTCCGCGGACTGTCGGGCCTCGACGCCCGGCACGTCTCCCGGCGCACCGCCAGGGGGCGCGTCTGATGCGCCGTGAGGACATCTCGCGCACCATGTGCATCACGGAGAACCGGTCGTGCCGACGATCAACCCCGTGCCGCGACGGCGCGTCCCTGACTGAAGTGACCCGGCGGAAGGAGAAGGCATGACGCACGACGCACCGGCGACCGCCCGCGCGGTCGTGGTCGGCGGCGGGCTCGCCGGTATCACCGCGGCCCTGCGCCTCGCTGACGCCGGGCTTGACGTGACCCTGCTCGAAGGGCGGCCCCGGCTCGGCGGCCTCGCCTTCTCCTTCCGGCGCGGCGAACTGACGATCGACAACGGGCAGCACGTCTATCTGCGCTGCTGCACCGCCTACCGCTGGTTCCTCGACCGGGTCGGCGGCGCCCACCTCGCGCCGCTCCAGGACCGGCTGGACGTACCCGTGCTCGACGTCGGCCGCCCCTCGGGCCCCCGGCTCGGCCGGCTGCGCCGCAACGGCCTGCCGGTCCCCTTCCACCTGGCCGCCGGGCTGGCCGGCTACCCGCACCTCTCGCTCGCCGAGCGGGCGAGCGTCGGACGCGCCGCGCTGGCGCTCGGCCGGCTCGACCTGGACGACCCCGCCCTCGACACCGTCGACTTCGGCAGCTGGCTCGCCCGGCACGGCCAGTCGCCGCGCACCGTCGAGGCCCTGTGGGACCTGGTCGGCGTCGCCACGCTCAACGCCACCGCCCCCGAATCCTCGCTGGCGCTCGCCGCGAAGGTCTTCAAGACCGGCCTCCTCTCCGAGCCCGGCGCCGCCGACATCGGCCTGCCCCGCGTACCGCTGGGCGAGGTGCACGACACGCTGGCGCGAAAGGCCCTCGACGCCGCCGGGGTCCGCACCGAACTGCGGACCAGGGCCACCGGCCTCACCCGCACGGCGGAAGGCCGGTGGACGGTGCTGATCGGTGGCGAACACATCGAGGCGGACACCGTCGTCCTCGCCGTCCCGCAGCGCGAGGCGCACGGCCTGCTCCCCGAGGGCGCGCTCGACGACCCCGACCGGCTGCTCGCCATCGGCACCTCGCCGATCCTCAACGTGCACGTCGTCTACGACCGCAAGGTGCTGCGCCGCCCGTTCTTCACCGCGCTCGGCTCCCCGGTCCAGTGGGTCTTCGACCGTACGGACGCCTCCGGGCTCACCGGCCCCGGTCAGTACCTCGCGGTCTCCCAGTCCGCCGCGGGCGACGAGATCGACCTGCCCGTCGCCGAGCTGCGCGCCCGCTACCTGCCCGAGCTGGAGCGGCTGCTGCCCGCCGCCCGCGGGGCCGGCATCCGGGACTTCTTCGTCACCCGGGAGCGTACGGCGACCTTCGCCCCCACCCCGGGCGTGGGCCGGCTGCGACCGGGCGCCCGCACCCGGCTGCCCGGCCTCGGCCTGGCCGGGGCGTGGACGGCCACCGGCTGGCCCGCCACGATGGAGGGCGCCGTCCGCAGCGGATCCAGCGCGGCGGACGTCGCGCTCCGGGCGCTCGGCCGCACCCATGAACATCCGCTGCAGGAGGCGGCATGAGCAGTACCACCGGAACAAGAGGAGAGTCAGTGACCCCGGCGAATACGGCTTCCGACACCGTGGCCGACACCACGGATGTCACCGCGCTTCTGGAGCGTGGACGAGCCCTTTCCGCTCCGGTGCTCCGGGCCGCCGTCGACCGGCTCGCACCGCCCATGGACACCGTCGCCGCCTATCACTTCGGCTGGATCGACGCCCACGGGCGGCCCGCGGACGGCGACGGCGGAAAGGCCGTCCGCCCGGCCCTCGCCCTGCTGTCCGCGGAGGCCGCCGGTGCCGCCCCCGAGGCGGGCGTCCCCGGCGCCGTCGCCGTCGAACTGGTGCACAACTTCTCGTTGCTGCACGACGACCTGATGGACGGCGACGAACAGCGCCGCCACCGCGACACGGTCTGGAAGGTCCACGGCCCCGCCCAGGCCATCCTGGTCGGCGACGCGCTCTTCGCCCTGGCGAGCGAGGTCCTGCTGGAGCTCGGCACCGTGGAGGCGGGCCGCGCCACCCGCCGGCTGACCACGGCCAGCCGCAAGCTCATCGACGGCCAGGCCCAGGACATCTCGTACGAGCACCGCGAGCGGGTCACCGTCGAGGAGTGCCTGGAGATGGAGGGCAACAAGACCGGCGCCCTGCTCGCCTGCGCCTGCTCGATCGGCGCGGTGCTCGGCGGCGCCGACGACCACACCGCCGACACCCTGGAGGCGTACGGCTACCACCTCGGTCTCGCCTTCCAGGCCGTCGACGACCTGCTCGGCATCTGGGGCGACCCCGAGTCGACCGGCAAGCAGACCTGGAGCGACCTGCGCCAGCGCAAGAAGTCGCTGCCGGTCGTCGCCGCGCTGGCCGCGGGCGGTCCGGCGTCGGAGCGGCTGGGCGAACTGCTCGCCGCCGACGCCAAGAGCAGCGATTTCGACAGCTTCTCCGAAGAGGAGTTCGCCGCCCGCGCGGCGCTCATCGAGGAGGCGGGCGGCCGCGACTGGACCGCCCAGGAGGCCCGTCGGCAGCATGCGGTCGCCATCGAGGCGCTGCACCGCGTCGACATGCCGCAGACCGTGCGGGCGCAGCTCACGGCGCTCGCGGACTTCGTCGTCGTACGAAAGAGATGATGACCATCTGGTCCATATGACTCGCAGTCGCCGGCCGGTGCCCTGACAGGCACCGGCCGACGGAGACCCCAGCACAGCAGAGGACCTACTGCACGAAGGGGAAGCCATGACAGCGACGACCGACGGAAGCACCGGGGCCGTGAACTCCCGGGCGGCCTCGGCCAGTGAACCGACCGACACAACCACCGCGGACGGCGTGTTCGACGCCGCGCGGCAGGCCGCGGAGCGCTCGGTGGAGCACCTCCTCGGCCGGCAGGACGAGCAGGGCTGGTGGAAGGGCGACCTCGCCACCAACGTCACGATGGACGCGGAGGACCTGCTGCTCCGCCAGTTCCTCGGCATCCAGGACCCCGACACGGTACGGGCCGCCGCCCTCTTCATCCGTGGCGAACAGCTCGGGGACGGCACCTGGGCCACCTTCCACGAAGGGCCCGGCGACCTCTCCGCCACCATCGAGGCGTACGTGGCCCTGCGGCTGGCCGGGGACCGGCCGGACGAACCGCACATGTCCCGCGCCTCGGCCTGGATCCGGGAACAGGGCGGGATCGCCGCCTCCAGGGTCTTCACCCGGATCTGGCTGGCCCTCTTCGGCTGGTGGAAATGGGACGACCTCCCCGAACTCCCGCCCGAGCTGATGTTCTTCCCGACGTGGGCGCCGCTCAACATCTACGACTTCGGCTGCTGGGCCCGCCAGACCATCGTGCCGCTCACCATCGTCTCGGCGAAGCGGCCGGTCCGCCCGGCCCCCTTCCCGCTCGACGAACTGCACACCGACGCCCGCAACCCCGCCCCGCCCCGCCGCCCCGCGCCGGCCACCAGCTGGGACGGCGTCTTCCAGCGCCTGGACAAGGCGCTGCACCTCTACCGCCGGATCGCCCCGCGCGGACTGCGCCGGGCCGCGATGAACACAGCGGTCCGCTGGATCATCGAGCGCCAGGAGAACGACGGCTGCTGGGGCGGCATCCAGCCCCCGGCCGTCTACTCCGTCATCGCCCTGCACCTGATGGGCTACGACCTCGGCCACCCGGTGATGCGCGCCGGGCTCGAATCGCTCGACCGGTTCGCGGTGTGGCGCGAGGACGGCTCCCGGATGATCGAGGCGTGCCAGTCGCCGGTGTGGGACACCTGCCTCGCCACCATCGCGCTCGCCGACGCCGGGGTCCGCGCCGACCACCCGGCCCTGGTGCGGGCCGCGGACTGGATGCTCGACGAGGAGATCGTCCGGCCCGGTGACTGGACCGTGCGCCGCCCCCGGCTCGAACCGGGCGGCTGGGCCTTCGAGTTCCACAACGACAACTACCCGGACATCGACGACACCGCCGAGGTGGTCCTCGCGCTGCGCCGGGTCCGCCACCCCGATCCGGCGAGGGTCGAGGCCGCGATCCGGCGCGGCGTGCGCTGGAGCGTCGGCATGCAGTCCCGCAACGGCGCCTGGGGCGCCTTCGACGCGGACAACACCAGCCCGTTCCCCAACCGCCTGCCGTTCTGCGACTTCGGCGAGGTCGTCGACCCGCCGTCCGCCGACGTCACCGGACACGTGGTGGAGATGCTCGCCGTCGAGGGGCGCTCCGGTCACCCCGCCACCCGGCGCGGCATCCGGTGGCTCCTGTCCGAACAGGAGGAGAGCGGCGCCTGGTTCGGCCGCTGGGGCGTCAACTACGTGTACGGCACGGGGTCGGTGGTCCCCGCGCTGGTGGCCGCCGGACTCCCGGGAACGCACCCGGCGATCCGGCGCGCGGTCGGCTGGCTGGAGTCCGTGCAGAACGACGACGGCGGCTGGGGCGAGGACCTGCGCTCCTACCAGGAGGAGAAGTGGATCGGCCACGGCGCCTCGACCGCCTCCCAGACGGCCTGGGCGCTGCTGGCGCTGCTGGCGGCGGGGGAGCGCGACGGCGAGGCCGTACGGCGGGGCGTCCGCTGGCTCTGTGAGACCCAGCGGGCGGACGGGTCCTGGGACGAGCCGTACTTCACCGGCACCGGCTTCCCGTGGGACTTCTCCATCAACTACCACCTCTACCGCCAGGTCTTCCCGCTCACCGCGCTCGGACGGTACGTGCACGGCGAACCCTTCGCCGACCGCCTGGCCGTCCCGAAGGGGGCCTGATGGCCGACGGGCCGAGGGTGCTCGCCCCCGCCGCTCCGCTGCTGATCGCCTGTGCGCTCGGCATCGAGCGGTTCGCCCTGAGCCGCGGCCGGGCCGGGGCGGGCGACGCCCCCGGCCCGGTCACCGTGCTCCGTACCGGCATGGGCCCCGAGGCGGCCGAGGCGGCCGTCGCACGGGCGCTCGGCCGGGCCGGGGCGGCCGGGACGGCGGTCCTGGCCTCCGGGTTCTGCGCCGGGCTGCGGCCCGGGATGCGGCCCGGGGACCTGGTGGTCGCCGACGAGACCCGGGAGGCCGGGCAGCCGACGGCCTGCACCGGCACGGGCCTGCTGGTCGAGGCCCTGGCCAGGGCGGTGCCCGGTCGCACCGTCCACACCGGTCCGCTGGCCGGCTCCGACCATGTCGTACGCGGACATGAGCGGGCCGGTCTGCGCGCCACCGGGGCGATCGCGGTGGACATGGAGTCCGCCGCCACCCTGCGCACCGCCCTGCGCTCCGGGCCACGCCCGGTTGCCGCCGTACGGGTGGTCGTGGATGCTCCGGAGCATGAGCTCGTGCGCATCGGGACGATACGCGGTGGAATATCGGCTTTCCGTGTCCTCCGTGCCGTCCTGCCTGCTTTCTACGAATGGCACCGATCCTTGCTGCTCCCCAGGAGGTGAGCCAGATGGCCATGCCGCTCCGTCAGTCCATCAAGGTTGCTACGTATCTCATCGAACAGAAGATTCGTAAGCGGGACAAGTTCCCGCTCATTGTGGAACTGGAACCCCTGTTCGCCTGCAATCTCGCCTGCGAGGGCTGCGGGAAGATCCAGCACCCCGCGGGCGTGCTCAAACAGCGCATGCCGGTGGCGCAGGCCGTGGGCGCGGTGCTCGAGTCGGGGGCCCCGATGGTCTCCATCGCGGGTGGCGAACCGCTGATGCACCCGCAGATCGACGAGATCGTCCGGCAGCTCGTCGCGCGCAGGAAGTACGTCTTCCTGTGCACCAACGCGATGCTGATGCGGAAGAAGATGGAGAAATTCACTCCCTCGCCGTATTTCGCCTTTGCCGTGCACATCGACGGGCTGCGCGAACGTCACGACGAATCCGTGGCCAAGGAAGGTGTTTTCGACGAGGCGGTGGCGGCGATCAAGGAGGCCAAGCGGCGCGGCTTCCGGGTCACCACGAACTCCACCTTCTTCAACACCGACACCCCGCAGACCATCATCGAGGTCCTCAATTACCTCAACGACGACCTCAAGGTCGACGAAATGATGATCTCGCCCGCCTACGCCTACGAGAAGGCGCCCGTCCAGGACCACTTCCTGGGCGTGGAGCAGACCCGTGAACTCTTCAGGAAGGCGTTCGCGGGCGGCAACCGGTCCCGCTGGCGGCTGAACCACTCGCCGCTCTTCCTGGACTTCCTGGAGGGCAAGGCGGACTTCCCGTGCACGGCCTGGGCCATTCCGAACTACTCGCTGTTCGGCTGGCAGCGGCCCTGCTACCTGATGAGCGACGGGTACGTGCCGACGTACCGTCAGCTCATCGAGGAGACCGACTGGGACAAGTACGGCCGGGGCAAGGACCCGCGCTGCGACAACTGCATGGCGCACTGCGGCTACGAGCCCACCGCGGTGCTCGCCACCATGGGGTCGCTGAAGGAGTCCCTGCGCGCGGCGCGCGAGACGGTCTCCGGGAACCGCTGACGACGGGGCCGTGGACGGACCGACGGCCCGGGACCACCACCCCGGGCCGCCGGTCCGGCGCCGCCCTCGCCGCCGCGCGGCCCCACGACGCCACCGAGGACCCCAGGAACGAGGAGAACGGGCGATGACGGACGACCGGCCCCAGGGCTTCGACCTGACACGGCTGCTGGCCGAGCGCGGCGCCGAACGCTACGAGCTGCACACCCGGCACCTCAACCACCAACTGCCCCGGATGCTGCACACCATCGGCTTCGACAAGGTCTACGAACGGGCCGAGGGCGCACACTTCTGGGACGCGGAGGGCAACGACTACCTCGACATGCTCGCCGGCTTCGGCGTGATGGGCCTCGGGCGCCACCACCCCGTCGTCCGCAAGGCACTGCACGACGTGCTGGACGCCTCGCTGGCCGACCTGACCCGCTTCGACTGCCAGCCGCTGCCCGGACTGCTGGCCGAGCGGCTGCTCACGCACAGCCCGCACCTGGACCGGGTCTTCTTCGGCAACAGCGGCACCGAGGCGGTCGAGACGGCGCTGAAGTTCGCCCGCTACGCCACCGGCAGACCCCGCGTCCTGTACTGCGCCCACGCCTTCCACGGGCTCACGACGGGCTCCCTCTCGGTCAACGGCGAGAAGGGCTTCCGGGACGGCTTCGCACCGCTGCTGCCCGACACCGCCATCGCGCTCGGCGACCTCGACGCGCTCCGGCGCGAGCTGGCCCGTGGCGACGTGGCGGCGCTGGTCGTGGAGCCGATCCAGGGCAAGGGCGTCCACGCCGCGCCCCCCGGCTTCCTGCGCGAGGCGCAGGAGCTCCTCCACCGGCACAAGGCGCTGCTCATCGCCGACGAGGTGCAGACCGGCCTCGGCCGCACCGGCGACTTCTACGCGTACCAGCACGAGGAGGGCGTCGAGCCCGATCTCGTCTGCGTGGCCAAGGCGCTCTCCGGCGGTTACGTGCCGGTCGGCGCGACCCTGGGCAAGGACTGGATCTTCCGCCGCGTCTACTCCTCGATGGACCGGGTGCTGGTGCACTCCGCGAGCTTCGGCTCCAACGCCCAGGCGATGGCCGCCGGGCTCGCGGTGCTCGCGGTGATGGAGGGCGAGGAGACCGTCGCCCACGCGCGCCGCACCGGTGACCTGCTGCGCGAGCGGCTGACCGCCCTGGTCGACCGGTACGAGCTGCTGCACGAGGTGCGCGGGCGCGGGCTGATGATCGGCATCGAGTTCGGCCGGCCGTCCTCGCTGAAGCTGCGCAGCCGCTGGACGATGCTCCAGGCGGCCCGCAAGGGGCTCTTCGCGCAGATGGTCGTGGTGCCGCTGCTCCAGAAGCACCGCATCCTCACCCAGGTCTCGGGCGACCACCTGGAGGTGATCAAGCTGATCCCGCCGCTGGTGATCGACGAGGCGGACGTCGACCGGTTCGTGGCGGCCTTCACCGAGGTGATGGACGACGCACACGGTGGGGGTGGGCTCATGTGGGACTTCGGGAGGACACTGGTGAAGCAGGCGGTGGCCAACCGCTGAGAGTTTTTGCCTCAGAGGTAAGAAATTTGCCTCTGAGACAGGTCGCCTGGCCCAATGGGTACATGAATCCTCCCGAAGGAGGGGCGGCCGAGGAGCTGCCCGGTGTCGCGCCCCGCCTGCGCGACCTGCGCAGGAGTCGTGGCCTCACCCTGGAGAGCGCGGCGCAGCGGGCCGGGCTCTCGCCCGCCCATCTCTCCCGGCTCGAAACGGGCCGCCGTCAGCCCTCGCTGCCGATGCTCCTGGGCCTTGCCCGGATCTACGGCACGACCGTCTCCGAGCTCCTCGGCGAGATGCCCCCGGAGCGCGACGCGGTCATCCGGGGCGGTGCGTACGAGGGGGCCGAGGCCGACGGCTGGATGTACCGGCGGGCCGGTGGCTCCGGCCGGGCCATGCAGGCCCTCCGCGTCCGGGTCCCGCCCGGCGCCCAGGGCGAACTCGTCCGGGTCCACCCCGGCGAGGAGTGGCTCTACGTGCTGTCCGGGCACCTCCGCGTCTGGCTCGGGGACACCGTGCACGACCTCGCCCCCGGCGACAGCGCGCACTTCGACTCCCTCACCCCGCACCGGATCACGGCCACCGGCCGGGAGGGCGCCGAGCTCCTCTTCGTCCACACCCTGCTGCAGAGCCCCGCCGCCGAGCTGTGCCTCGGCGGCGGCATCCACCACTGAGACCGGTTCCCGGTCGCCAGAGAGGACCGTCATGTCCGATTCCGAGAACTACGACCCGCTCGGTTCCAGCAAGCACTACGAGGCCCAGGAGTCCCGGTTCCCGCGCGGCATCGTGATCCGGCTCATCGCCTATCTCGTCGCCGGTCACGTCGTCGCCGCCTTCCTCTACCTGCTGTTCGAGGTGGCCGGCAAGGGCTGAACGGCCCCGGTCACGCCCGGTCGAGGAGCCGGTCGCGCAGCCGCTCACGGGTCTCGGGGGCGAGGCCGAGACCCTCGGAGAAGTACCGCTCCGTGGAGCCCCAGGTCTCCTCGATGGTGTCGAAGGCGGCGGCGAGATACTCGGCGCGGGCGCCGAAGAGCGGGTTCAGCAACTCCATGACCTCGGCCGACATCCCGGCGGGCGAGGTGTCGCTGCGGCGTATCCGGTAGCGGCGGTGCGCGTCGTTGGACTTGAGGTAGTCGGCCTCGATGGCCTCGCGCTCGACCCCGACGGCCAGCAGCGACACCGCGATCGACAGCCCCGCCCGGTCCTTGCCCGCCGCGCAGTGCATCAGCGCGGGCACGCTGTCCTCGGCCAGGGCGTGCAGCACCCGGCCGTGCTCGGCGGTGCGCTCCCGGATGATCGAACGGTACGAGGCGACCATCCGGTCCACCCCCTTGCCGTCGCCGAGGACGGACCGCAGCTGGTCCATGTCGCCGTCCCGGACCATGCGCCAGAACTCCGCGCCGTCGGCCGGGTCGGAGAGCGGGATGCTCACGTTCCGCACGCCCGGCAGCTCCACGTCCGCGCCGTCGAGGCGGCGGTCGGCGGAGTTGCGGAAGTCGAAGACCGTGTGCAGCCCCAGGCCGCCCAGGAAGGCGGCGTCCTCGGCGGTGGCGTGCGCCAGGTGACCGCTGCGGAAGAGCCGCCCGTACCGCACCCGCCGGCCGTCCACGGTGGGCAGGCCGCCCACGTCGCGGAAGTTCCGGACACCCGCCAGTTCGGGCTCCGTCGACGGTGTCTGCGGCAGCTGCTGCGTCACGGTTACTCCAGGAATGTCCGGCGCCGTCGTGGTCGTCGGCGGCACGACTGCCGCGACCCTACGGCATCGATTCCTCAGGCAACCATCTCGGGCCCTGGCTGTCGATACCCGGGCGAACCCGGGTCCGCCCGGCGGCCCGCCCAGCCGACGCGTCCCCCGAGGCACCGTTGCCCGCACCCTCCCGCCAGCCGATGATGTGCGGAACTGTCGGAAAATGGGGGCGCGATGATCGAGACGGGCCGTACCGGCCGCACCTGGCTGCTCACCGGCGAGAACAGCGGTTACGCACTGGCACTGACCGAACGGGACGAGCTGCTCCATCTGCACTGGGGACCGAGGATCGGCCTCGCCGCCGCCGAGGCCCTGGCGGCCGCACCCGACCTCCCCCACCGGAGCTTCGAATCCCCCCTCGACGGCCACGAGGAGTACCCGGTCGAGGGCGGCCCCCGGTTCGTCCGCCCCGCCCTCTCGGTCCGCACCCCGCTCGTCCGCGGCACCGAGTGGACCTTCCGGGGTGCCGAGACCGACGGCGACGAACTGCGGATCGGCTTCACCGACGCCGTGCACCGGCTCGGCCTCACCCTGCACTACCGGATGCGGGGCGACTCCGACGTCGTGGAGCGCTGGGCCACCGTCGCCCACACCGGCCCGGACGGCCCGCCGCTGGAACTGCTGCGCGCCGACGCGGCCGCCTGGTCGCTGCCCGCCCGGGACGGCTGGCGGATCAGCCGGCTGCACGGCCGCTGGTCGGCCGAGACCCGGATCGAACGCGCGGAGCTGCTCCACGGCGAGAGCGTCATCTCCAGCAGACGCGGCCACACCGGCCACCAGTACCTGCCGTGGGCCGCGCTGGACGCCGACGGCGCGGCGACCGAGGAGAGCGGCGAGGTCTACGGCTGTGCGCTCGGCTGGTCCGGCTCCTGGCGGATCTGCGTGCAGCGGCTGCCCGACGGCCTCGTACAGATCACCGGCGGCGCGGGGCACGACGAGTCCGGACTGCTCCGGCTCGCCCCGGGGGAGTCCTACACCACGCCCGTCTTCGCCGGGCTCTGGAGCGATCAGGGTTTCGGCGGGGCCAGCCGGGCCTGGCACGCCTGGCAGCTCGCCCACGTGATCCCGGACGCCGGAACCCTTCGGCCGGTGCTCTACAACTCCTGGGAGGCGACCGGCTTCGACATCTCGCTGGACCAGCAGCGGACCCTGGCCCGGCGCGCCGCGGACATGGGGGTCGAGCTGTTCGTGGTGGACGACGCCTGGTTCGGGCGGCGGACCAGCGACCGGGCCGGGCTCGGCGACTGGACCCCGAACCCGGACCGGTTCCCCGGCGGGCTGAAGCCGCTCGCCGACGAGGTGCACGCACTCGGCATGCGGTTCGGTATCTGGGTCGAACCGGAGATGGTCAACCCCGACAGCGACCTCTACCGGGCGCACCCCGACTGGGTCCAGCACGTCCCCGGCCGGACCCGCACCGAGTACCGCAACCAGCTGGTGCTCAATCTGGCCCGGCCCGATGTCCGGGAGCACCTCTGGGAGCAGCTCGACGCACTGCTCTCCGGCACCCCCGTCGACTACGTGAAATGGGACTTCAACCGCTGTTTCACCGACCCCGGCTGGCCCGGCGAGGAGTACCCGCAGCGGATCTGGACCGCTCATGTGGACGCTCTGTACGCGCTGATCGACCGGCTCAGGGCCGCGCACCCCCACGTCGCCTTCGAGTCCTGCTCGGGCGGCGGCGGCCGGATCGACCTGGGCATCCTCTCCCGCACCGACCAGGTGTGGACCTCCGACAACACCGATCCGCTCGACCGGCTCGCCATCCAGGAGGGGTTCAGCCACCTCCACCCGGCCCGGGTGATGGCCGCCTGGGTCACCGACAGCCCGAACCGGCAGCTCAACGGCAGGGTCAGTTCGCTGCGTTTCCGGTTCGTGAGCGCCATGGCCGGAGTGCTCGGCATCGGTGGGAACCTCGCCGAATGGAGCGAGGAGGAGCTGGCCGAGGCGCGTGGCTGGGTGGATCTCTACAAGGAGATCCGCCCCGTGGTGCAGCAGGGCGCGCTGTACCGGCTGCGCGAACCGCGCGGCGGACTCAGCGCCGTCCAGTACGTACACGGCGAGGAGACCGTGGTGCTGATGTGGCTGGAGGCCCAGCGGTACGGGGAGCGCCCGCCGGCCCTGCGGCTGCGCGGGCTCGACCCCGCGGCCACGTACACCTGCCGGGACACCGGGGCGGTCCACCACGGATCGGTCCTGCTCCACCGGGGGCTGCACACCGGCCTCCGGGGCGATCTCGACGCGCAGGTGCTGCGCCTGCGACGGGACTGACCGCCCCGCCGTGTCCGTAATGCGCACTTTTTACGAACATCTCCCGCTTATAAGGGGGATGGTCGGCGCCCCGTGAGCGGGATCATATTCGTGACGGTGTGTGGCGGCGGGCGGGACGGGAATTCCGTTCGCCGCGCGGAACAACAAGATCCGTAATCCACGGAGGGTGACCGGAATTCCCTACCGAATTCCCGAAAAGGAATACCGGCGGGGAACCCGGTGCTTGTTTTCGCCGTCCCGACTCGCTTACGGTCACCGCATTCCGGACGGCCCGCCCAATCCTGCCGCCGACCGGAATTCACATCCACTTATCGCGTGGCAGGAGCGGGGGAACCAGGTAGGCCGCCGGCCGGAGAGATCCGGACGGCTCGGGGTGAAGTCGCACACCGTGCGGCCGGGCATCTCCAGCCCGAACCCGACAGCTCACCTCGCAGGCGCCGGAGAGGAAAGACGCCATGCCCATCACGGGTAAGCACCGCCGTCCCAAGATCGGCCCCATCGCTCGCGGTTTCGCCGCGGTCAGCACCGGTGGCGCCGTCATCGCACTGCCGCTGCTCGGTGCCACCGGCGCCCACGCCGCCGACCAGGCCGCCGCGCCGGAGCAGGCCCCCGTCGCGCACACCGCGCCGAAGGCCGCCCCGCAGTCCGCGCCCACCACGTACTCCGTCGTCCCCGGCGACTACCTGTCGAAGATCGCGGCCGAGCACCACGTCGCGGGCGGCTGGCAGAAGCTGTACCAGGACAACCGCGAGGTCGTCGGCAAGAACCCCAGCCTGATCCTCCCCGGGATGAAGCTGACCCTCGCCGCCGCCGTCGGTACGACCGCTCCCACCGGTGCGGCCACGCCGTCGAAGGCCGCCCCGGCCGCCGAGCAGCCCGCCCCGGCGGCCCCGGCCGCCAAGGAGGCCCCGGCCCCCGCCCCGGCCACCAAGGAGGCCCCGGCCACCGAGAACACCGGCTCCGGCTACGTCCACCCGGTCCCCGGCAGCCACACCACCAATTACCGGGCCTCCGGCTCCAACTGGTCCAGCGGCAGCCACACCGGCATCGACTTCCCCGTCTCCACCGGCACCGGCGTCAAGGCCATCACCTCCGGCACCGTCGTCACCGCCGGCTGGGGCGGTGCCTACGGCAACCAGGTCGTCGTCAAGCACGTCGACGGCCACTACTCGCAGTACGGCCACCTGTCCTCCCTCTCCGTCTCGGCGGGCCAGTCCGTGAGCGCCGGCCAGCAGGTCGGCCTCTCGGGCGCCACCGGCAACGTCACCGGCCCGCACCTCCACTTCGAGGTCCGCACCGGTCCCGAGTACGGTTCGGACATCGACCCGATCGCCTACCTGGCCTCGCACGGCATCTACGTCTGAGCGTGACCCGGAGCAGGACGAAGGAAGGGGCGGTGCGCGGTGGCGCACCGCCCCTTCCGCCTATTCCCCCTTTGCCAAAAACTGACCGGGTGGCCTATGTCACCACCCGTCAACCCCTTATTACGGTCGCGTAGGTCACATTCGACGGTGCAGGATAAGCGCTTGTGGCAGACGATTCGAGAAAAATGCAGCGTGGCGTCAACAACCGACAGGGCGTCATCGGGTCGTACGCGGCGATCGGCGACAGCTTCACCGAGGGAGTCGGTGACCCCGGCCCGGACGGAACATTCGTCGGCTGGGCGGACCGGTTCGCGGTACTTCTCGCGGACCAACTCCCGGACCCCGATACGGCACACGACGCCGAAGGACCCGCACACCCGGAATTCCGATACGCCAATCTCGCCGTACGCGGACGTCTCCTCGACCAGATCGTCGAGGAGCAGGTGCCGCGTGCCAAGGAGCTCGCCCCCGACCTGGTGAGCTTCTGCGCGGGAGGCAACGACATCATCCGGCCGGGCACCGACCCCGACGACGTGGCCGAACGCTTCGAGCGCGCCGTCGCCGAACTCACCGGCGCGGTCGGCACGGTCATGGTCACCACCGGCTTCGACACCCGGGGCATCCCGGTCCTGCGCCATCTCCGTGGCAAGGTCGCGACGTACACCGCCCATGTGCGGGCCATCGCCGACCGCTACGACTGCCCGGTGCTGGACCTGTGGTCGCTGCGGTCCGTCCAGGACCGGCGCGCCTGGGACGACGACCGGCTCCACCTGTCGCCGGAGGGGCACACCAGGGTCGCGCTGCGCGCCGCCCAGGTCCTCGGCATCGAGGTACCGGCCGACCCCGACCAGGAATGGCCCCCGCAGGCCCAGCGCGGCACCCTGGAGGTCCGGCGCGACGACATCCACTGGGCGCGCGAGCACCTGGTGCCGTGGATCGGGCGGCGGCTGCGCGGCGAGTCGTCGGGCGACCACGTCGAGGCCAAGCGCCCCGACCTGCTGCCGCTGTAGCCCCGCGGACTTGCTCCCGACGCACCGCCGCCGCCCGGCGGACGTGGCCGAAGCTCAGCCACGCCCGCCGGGCAGCCGCGGAGAGGCGGGTATCCGCTCCAGCACACCGCCCGCGAAGACGTCGTACAGCGGCAGCGTCTCCAGGTGCACATAGCCGATGTGGCAGTCGCAGACCGCCAGCGGGCAGGCGCGCGGCCGCAGCGCCCGCCGGTAGCTCCCGTCGTAGAGATTGCCGAGCGGCGCCGGGACGAAATGGCAGCGCCGCACGGTGCCCTCCCCGTCCACCGAGATCACCGACTCACCGGTCCGGCACGGCAGCCCGGCCGAGCGGTGCGGATCACGGCTGTACGGGAAGAGCGGATCGATCGCCGTCCAGCGGTCCGCCTCCGCGTCGGTGTAGCGGTGGCCCTCCGCCGCGTTCACCCAGAGATAGACCTCCTCGGGCAGCGCGGCCCGCAGCCGCCGCGCCTCCTCCAGGTGGGCGTCCAGCCCGACGATCCCGACGCTGTGCCGGATCCCGAGCGCGTCGAGCTCCCCGCACTTGGCGAGGAACCGCTCGTACGGCGTCTGCCCCGGGTGGTACGTGCACCACAGGGCGATCTTCTCCCGCCCCGCCGCTCCGGCCTCGGCCAGCCAGCCCGTACGGCTGCTCAGATTGGTCTGGATCGCCACCCGGGCCACGTGCGGCAGCCCCGCCAGCTCCACCAGTGCCCGGCGGTACCAGGAGCGGACCAGGCCCTCGCCCCACGGCGTGAACAGCACCGAGATCCGGTCGCCGGTCTGCTCCGCCACCCACGCCGTGAACCGCTCCAGCGCCGCCCGGTCGGCCCGCAACTGCTCCCGGCTGTCGCGCCGCTTGGCGAACGGGCAGTACGGGCAGTCGTAGTCGCACGAGGCCAGCGGGCCCCGGTACAGGATCGTCAGCTCCATCGACGCGCTCACTTCAGCTCGTACGCGGCCATCGCGGCGCGCACGGCGGGTGAGAAGAGCTCCGGGCCCAGGGCGTCGGAGTGGGCCAGGCCCTCGGGGGACAGACGCAGCAGCCCCGACGCCCCGGCCGAGGCGTCCAGCCAGCCGCGCGCCTCGAACACGGCGAGCTCCTCGGGGAAGTCCGCGCCGGGCGAGGTGCCGAACCGCTCCTCGTACTCGGCCAGGGCCAGCCCCTCGGCCTGGAGCACCGACTGCAGGAGATGGCGGCGGCGCGCCTCGTCCCCGTCCACGTACCGCCCGACCTCGGCGCGGGAGAAGTCCTCGGTGGCGGTGTAGCCGTCGATGATCGCCCGCACCTCCCGCATCTCCACCGCGTAGTCGAAGGAGTAGTGCAGGGCCGTGGTGTACGAGCGGGCGCCGCAGCCCAGGCCGATCATGCCGTCGGTCTGGCAGGCGTAGTCGTCCGGACCCTCCGCACGCGGGGCGTCGGCGCGGCGGAACATCCGCATCGAGACCTGCTCGTAGCCGTGCGCCAGGAGGTGGTCGCGGCCCGCCCGGTAGAGCCGCAGCCGCTGCTGGTCCCAGGCCGCGTCCGCCGCCCCCTCGTCGGTGCCGAGCCGTCCCAGACCGGTCAGCGGGCGCACGTACAGCGGGTAGAGGTACAGCTCCTCCGGCCGCCAGGCCAGCGCCGCGTCCAGGGAGGCGCGCCAGCTCTCCTCGGTCTGGCCGTCGATGCCGTAGATCAGGTCGATGTTGAGGACCGGGATGGCGGTCTCGCGTATCCGGCCCAGTGCCGACTCCACCTCGGCCCGACGCTGCGGGCGCACCGCGGCCCGCGCCTCCGACTCGACGAAGCTCTGCACCCCGATGCTGATCCGGGTGGTACCGCGGTCGGCGAGGACGGCCAGCCGGTCGGCCGTCGCGGTCGACGGCGAGGTCTCGACCGACAGCGGCACGGACCGCAGATCGGCGCCCATCCGCTTCTCCGCGATGTCGCAGAGCCGCTCCAGCTCGGCCGCCGTCAGGAACGTGGGCGTACCACCGCCGAAAGCGGCGGCGGCGAACCGCACGGGCTCCTCGTCGCCCAGCGCGTCCCGGACCGCGAGGGCCTGCCGCTCCAGCGCGTCGAGATAGCGCGTCGTCAGCTCGTCGGGCGCGCCGATCCGGGTGAAGAGGTTGCAGAAGCCGCAGCGGACCTCGCAGAACGGTATGTGGAGATAGAGCGAGAGCGCGTCCTTGCGCTCACCGGCCCACAGCTCGCGCAGCCCGGGCCGCCCGGCCAGCGGCCGGTAGGCGGTCTTGTGCGGGTAGGCGTAGACATAGCTCTGGTACGGCCGGACGGCGGACGCGGCAGCCGTGGTCGATGCCGATGTGGTGCGGCTCATCGTGCGGAGGCCCCCGGTTCCAGGAAGAAGTGCGCGTACGGAACGGTCCACACGGACGGGTGGCCGAGGCGGTGACCGGTGTAGCCGTCGTCCCCGTAGGCCGTGCCGTGGTCCGAGCAGACGATGGCGAAGCAGCGGCGGCGGCTGCTCGCGGCCGCGAAGAGCCGGCCGATGTGGGCGTCGACGTACTCCAGGGCGGCGGCGTGCGTGGCGCGGGAGTCGCCCGCCTCGCGGGTGGCCCCCGGCCGGTGGAACCAGTTGGGCTGGTGCAGCGCGGACACATTGACGAAGAGGAACAGCCGCTGCTCCGCGGGGAGCCGGGCGACGACCTGCTCGGCGCGGGCCACCTGCGCCTCGAACGAGGTGGGCGAGGCCACACCGAACTCCGGCTCCCAGTGGCTCTCCTGGAACATCCCGGGCAGCACGGAACCGAGCGCCGCCTGCTTGTTGAAGAAACCGACCCCGCCGATGCACACCGTGCGGTAGCCGACGCCCGCCAGTCCGGAGACCAGGTCCGGCGTGTCGAACACGAAGGTGTCCGAGGCCGTCGACTCGCTGCCCGCGAACCGCGCCGCGAAGAGCCGGGGATGCGGCCCCTGACCCGTCGGCGTCGGCAGGAAACCGGCGAACATCGCCTGGTGGGAGGCGTACGTGAAGCTTCCCGGCGCATGCCGCTCCTCCCAGGCACCGCCCGGCAGATGGCGGGCCAGATTCGGGATGCGGCCGGCGGCGGCGAGCTCCGCCGCCACGTCGTGGCGCAGGGTGTCGAGGGTGACGAACAGCAGGTCGTGGCTGCCCACGATCCGGCTCATGTCGGGATTTCCGGCGGATTCGGGGGAGCGCGCGGTGTCAGACGGTGGCGGTTGCACGGTGGTTCCTTGCTCTGTTCATGACGGCGGCGACCTGCGCCGCGTAGGTGTCCAGGCCCTCGGCACCGCTGCCGTCGAGGCCGGTCAGCCGGGGCAGCAGATCACCGAAGGCGTTGACCTCACCGACGGCGAAGCGCCGCCAGCCGGCCGAGGGCAGCAGATCGACGCCCACGCACAGGGTGTCCGGGAAGCAGGCGGCGGCCCGCTCGCACACGGCCAGGGCCTCGCTCCACCTGCTTCCCGCCGCTTCTACGGCGGCGCGGACCCGGCCGAGGTCGCCGCGCTCACCGCCGAGGTGGAGGTTGGTCAGGGGGGAGCGGCTGGTACGCGCGACGGCATGCGTGGCCCGGCCCGCCACCACCACGACCCGCAGGTCCGTGGCCCGGCCGCCGAGGGTGGCCTTGGGCAGCCAGCGCTCGACGTGCAGCCCCTCCGGCGCGAGGGCGTCGACGACCGCCGCGACCTCCGGCTCCGTCGTCAGACGGCGGAGCCGGAGCGAGTTGAAGAGCCGGCCGGAGGCGTCGCGCTCCACCGAGGTGGTCGCCCTGATCCGGCCGGGCCCGGCCGTTTCCACGGCCAGTACCCCGGAGGCGGACGAGCCGTGCGCCGGCTTCACGAAGACCCTGGGCATGCCGTGCTCCGCCATCCGGCCGCGGATGTCCGCCCAGCCCCGCACCACGGGGGCCGCGGCCCCCGAGGTCGGCGAGGCCGGGACCGGCACCCCGGCCCCGGCCAGCACCGCGTGGCAGAGCCGCTTGTCGAACAGCACCGCCACCTCGCCGGGGCCGTCGAGAAGGGTGGCCCCGGCATCCGCCGCGGCCCGCGCCACCTCCCGTACCGCCCGGGTGAAACCGGCGTACCAGGCGGCGCCGCCCTCGACCCTGGTCGGGTCGTCGACCTTCCGGAGCAGCCGCTCCACCTCGGCGTCCTCACCGGGGGAGTCCAGCCGCACGGTCTCCCCGGGCAGGAAGACCGCCTCGCCCCGCAGCACCGAGGACCAGGGCACCACCCGCGCCGCCGGCAGCCCGGCGGCGCGCACGGCGTCCTGGAAGAGCGTGACCCGGCGGTTGCCGGGCACCCCCACGACGGCGAAACGGGGTGACGGACCGGCCGTGCTACTCGTCGATGGCGACATAGCGGTGGCCGTCCTCGTCGTCGTCCCAGTCGGCGTCGTCGATGTCGTCGTTCAGCCGGTCGGGACCGAGCAGCTCCCTCAGCCGCTCCACCAGCGGCTCGCTCATGTAGTGGTGGTGCAGGTCCAGCGAGGCCAGATGGGTGAGCGGCTGTCCCCGCAGCAGCGCCTCGGCGCCCTCGTCGCCCAGCGTGCCCATCGAGAGGGCGAGCGACTCCAGCTGGGCGACCACCGGCGCGGAGGCCACGGCCGCCGCGATCTCGTCCTGGATCTCGCTGTTCTGCAGCCCCAGGTGGCGCAGGGCGGGAAAACCGGCGCCGGACAGGAACGGGGCCAGGTCCGCCACCCCGGCGTCCCCGCCGTACTCCTCGACGCCGAGCCAGAGTTCGAGCCGCTCCAGCGCCGGGAGCTCGGAGGCGCCGACCGCCCGTACGACCGGGGCGGGAAGCCCGCCCGACTCGAACCGGAGCGTCTTGAGCGCCTTGTGCCGCACCGGCCGCAGCGCCAGGGACGTCCGCTCGCCGTACTGCTGCCCGCAGCCGCGCACCACGAGCTCCTCCAACTGCCCGAACGCCTCGACCACCGGCGTGATGTCGCACATCTCCAGCCACGACAGCTCGCACTCCTCGCTGACGACGTCGGCGAGGAAGAGCGCCCGCAGGGCCGGGAAGCGGTCGGCGTCGGCGGCCAGCAGCTCGACGACCGGTGTGAAGGACGCGTACTCCTCCTGCCACCAGGCGCCGATGACCAGGGCCCGCACCCGCGTCGTGTCGACCGTGCCGGTGAAGTGCCGCCACAGCGCTTCGAAGGTCAGGTCGCCCTGCCAGGCGCTCTCCAGCCGCCAGGCGACCGCAGCGGCCTCCGGGAGCACGCCGCCGGAGGACTCACCGGGGCGGGGAAAGGTGTGGACGGGCAGGCCGTGGAACGTCTCGGGGTGATCGATACCGGTCATCGCCGCCTCACTCCGCGACCGAGGTGTAGCGGCCCTCGACGCCCCCGTCACCCCAGGGTGTCTCGCGCTCCGACACGTCGACCCGCACCCCGTGCGGCTCCAGCGCCGCCACGATCCGGCGCTCCACCGGCTCGGTCATGAAGTGATGGTGCAGATCGAGCTGTTCGAGGTGGGTCAGCGGCTGGCCCTCCAGCAGCGCCGCCGCGCCCTCGTCGCCCAGGGTGCCGTCCGACAGGCCGAGCACGCGCAGCCGGGCGACCACCGGGGCGCTCGCCACCGCCGAGGCGATCTCGTTCTGCAACTCGCTGTTGCGCAGCCCGAGATGGGTGAGGAGGGGGAAACGGGTGCCGGAGAGGAGCGGCGCCAGGTCGGCCACGTCGGCGTCGCCCCCGTAGGCGGAGACCCCCAGCCAGAGGTCCAGCCGCTCCAGCGCGGGCAGTTCACTGTCCAGCACGCCCCGGACCACACCGACCGGCAGACCACCGCTCTCGATGGTCAGCGACCGCAGCCGCTCGTGCTTCACGGCCGGGAACAGCAGCCCCGTCCCGCCGCGCACCCCCAGCTCGACCAGGGCGGGGAAGGCGGTCAGCAGCGGCGTGACGTCGTCGTGCTCGATCCAGGAGATCTCGCTCTCCTCCATCGTCATGTCACCGAGGAAGATCGCCTCCAGCGACGTGAACCGGTCGGCGGCGGCGACGAGCCGCTCGACCACGTACGACGAACTGTTGTCGTACGCCTCGCCCCACTGACCGACGACCAGCGCCCGCACCCCGGCCGGATCGACCTTCTCCAGGAACGCCTTGAAGGCGTCGTCCCAGGTCACCTCGTCGTCCTCGTACGGATCGACGGAGATCCGCCAGGCGGCCGCCCCGGCGGCCTGCTCGGGCGCCGCCCCCGACGTGTGCGGGAAATCGACAACGGGAAGGCCGAGCAATTCCTGCAGATGGTCCACACCGGACATGACGCTGAACTCCTGGTACTGGAGGACGACTGATGTGCACAAGGTTTATCAAGCCCCACTGACAACGCCGCGACCGGGACGGCACGAGCGCCCGTCCGGGGCGGACCGGCCGCCGACGATTGTCAGACCCCCGCCGTAGCGTCTTCTGCGTGGCCGGCACAGCGGGTGCGGCCCGTCGAGGGGAGAGGTCTGTGTACAGGCAGGGCGACGTACTGATCGTGTCGGTGGAGGAGTCGGCGGTGCCCGCGCACCTGGTGGAGGCGCCGGGCGAGCCGAGGGACGGCCGCGGCCGCATGGTCCTCGCGCTCGGCGAGGTCACCGGCCACGCCCACGCGGTGCAGGGACCGGGCCGCCTGATGCGGGAGGCGGGCCCGTTCGGCCCCATGCTGCTCCACCTCCCCGAGGGCGGCCGGGTGGTCCACGAGGAGCACGCGACGATCCCCCTCTCCAAGGGCTGGTACCGCGTGGTGCGCCAGCGGGAGTACGCGCCCGGGGCGGTCCGCATCGTCGCGGACTGACCGCGCGCACGGCCCGCGGCACCACCGGCCGGGCCGAAGTCACCACACCGAACACCGAAGACACCACACCGAACACAGGGGACGGGAAAGACCGATGCAGTACGTGGACTCATGGCGGACCGTGGCAGCGGCGACCGGCGCGGCGGACCGGGCCGCCGCGGAGGACGGGATCCGGCTCGCCTACCGGAGCGCGGGGCTGGCCGAACCGGAGCGGATCGTCTGGGCCGACTCGCCCAGGGCCGCCGTGGAGGCCGTCGGAAAGCTCGTCGACGCCGGACGTTCGGTCCGCGACGAGGTGCGCACCCACCCCTGGGCGCGGGAGCGCCGCCGGATGTACGACGAACTGGGCCCGGCGGGCTGGTCCGCGCTGTGGTCCGCCACCGGCGCCCAGCTCTGGGAGACCACCGCCGCCCTCGCCGACCGGATCAGGTCGGGGATCGTCGCGGACCTGGCCCGGCGCCCCGAGGACGAGACCGGTGTCCGGCTGGTCCTGCTCGACGCGGTCCTGGGCCAGCACGACGCGGCCTGGCTCGCCGCCTTCGACGGGAGGGGCGGCCGGCTCGACGGCCTGGCGGCGGTGGCTCGGCACGCGGGCTGGTGGTGGCCGTACGAGCGCGCCGTGGTGATCAGCGAGCGGCCGCAGGAGCTGCACCGGGACGAGGCGGGCCGGCTCGACCGGGGAGACGGCCCGGCGCTCGCCTACCGGGACGGCTTCGCCCTGTACGCCTGGCGCGGCATGCCGGTGCCCGCCGAGTTCCTGGAGGAGCTGAACTCCCTCACCCCGAAGCGGATACGCGAGGAGGAGAACGCGGAACTGCGCCGCGTGATGCTGGAGTTCTACGGCTACGACCGCTACCTCACCGAGTCCGGCGCGGAGCCGGTCCACCGCGACGAGACGGGCGTCCTGTGGCGGATCGCGATGAACGGCGACGAGGACGTGGTGATGGTCGAGGTGGTCAACTCCACCCCGGAGCCGGACGGTACGCACCGGGTCTACTGGCTGCGGGTGCCGCCCGGCACCAGGACGGCGAAGGACGGTGTGGCGTGGACCTTCGGGCTGGCGGGCGAGGCCTACGCCCCGGTGCGCCAGACCTGACCGGAACGGTCCGGGAGCGGCACAGCTGTCCGGCGCGGGCCCGGGAGGGTCAGGCCGTCAGGGCCGCGCGGTCGATGCCGAGTTCGCGGGCGAGTGCCTCGTCGGTCCAGGCCAGCATCGTGGCCCGGGAGAGGGGGCCGGCGTACGCGGTCGTCTGCACGGCCAGGCCGTCCAGCAGGGCGGTCAGCCGCCAGGCCGCGGACATCGGGTCGTCGCAGTGGAACTCCCCGGCGGCGGCGCCCTCCTCGATGACCTCGGCGAGTTCGGCCTTCCACTGCTGGTCGAGATCGCCGGCCACATTGCGCAGCGCCGGATCACGCAGCGAGGCGGCCCAGCCCTCGATCCACAGCCGCCAGCCCTTGGCACGACCGGTCGGCGCGTACCAGCGGACGGCGGCGCGCAGCCGCCGGACCGCGCTGGTGCGCCGGCCGAGCAGCTTGCGCAACTGGGCGAGGTCGGCCTCGGCGGCATGCGCGAAGGCCGCCGCCACGAGCTTCTCCTTGGTCGAGAAGTGGTAGAGCACAAGCGCGTTGCTCACACCGAGGACGGAGGCCACGTCGGCGATCCGGACGGCGGCGACCCCCCGCACCTCGATCTGCTCGACGGCGGCGCGCAGAAGTTCCTCACGCCGTTCCGCCACACTCAAGCGCACTCTTGCCACGCCGTCACCCTAACGAATATGCCAGGAGCGGGAAGACCGGGGGCGGAGCGGCGCACGCCCCGTCACCGGTCCGCCCGGCCGGCTCACCGGTTCGCGGGCCGGCCCACCTCGCAGCTGTCCTTGAAGCCCTGGCTGGTCAGGCCCAGGGCGGAGTTCGTCCGGGAGCGCATGTTCTCCACCGCGACCATGGTCGTGAGTTCGATGAACGCCGCCTCGCCGAGCGCGCCCCGCAGCCGCTCGGCGAGATCGTCCGCGACCTCCGGCGGGGTGAGGCTCATCGCCTCCGCGTACGCCATGACGTCGCGCTCCAGCGGGGCGAACACCTCGCTCTCCCGCCACGCCGGGACATCGCGCAGCTTGGCCGGGTCCATGCCGTGGCGGTGGTTCTCCCAGTACCCGAAGTCCATGCACCAGCCACAGCCGATGGTGGCCGCGGACGCCATCACCGCGAGCGCCTTGAGCTGCGGATCCAGCTTCTTCCAGCGGCCGGCCGACAGTTCGAGACGCGACTGGGCCCACAGCACCCCGGTGTGGTGGGCGGCGGCCCGCAGCGGGTCGAGAACCTTGCCGTACGCGCGCCTCGAGTACCACGACACGGCGCGGAAGAGGAGCGTACGGGGCGGGTCGAGCGGGATACGGGCGGTCATGACCGGTCTCCTTCGGTACGGCTCGGACACCGCCGGTGAGGTCGCGGGGACCGTGCCGACGGCTGTTTGCACCGATGCGACGGACGGGACACCCGCGGATGTGACATGCCGGACCGCCGGACCCGGAATCCTGGCACCGGCCCGCACGTTGGAGTCGGCGTGAGGGGACGCGGCACGGGGTGGAACGCGCCGCCCGGGAGCGCGCCCGCCGGGCGGCGGAGACGTGTGCGGGCGCTGTCCGGACCGGGTCCTTCGCGCTCGCACCGTCGTGCCGCCTGCCCATAATGAAACGACACCGACTCCCCCAGGAGATGCTGTGACCGGCGCCGATGTCCTGCCCCCGCTCCGCACCCGGCTGCGTGCGCTGCGCCCCGCCGCCTTCGGCGCGGATCCGGAGGGCGCCCGCATGGAGCGCATCCGGCGCTCGCCCAACTTCGCCGACGGCGTTTTCCAGAACCCGGTGGGAGCACGGACCAGACCCTCGGGATCCACGCTGGAGTTCGCGAAGGTCTACTTCCGCAGGGAGGAGCGGGTCCGCCGGGCCCCGTCGGGCACCCTGCCCGTCCACCCCACCACGTACGCGGACCTGGCCGAGCCGCCGGCCACGGGGCTGCGGCTCACCTGGATGGGCCATTCCGGGGTGCTCGCCGAGATCGACGGGCGGCGGGTGCTCTTCGATCCGGTCTGGGGGGAGCGCTGCTCGCCCTTCGCCTTCGCCGGCCCCAGGCGTCTGCACCCCGTGCCGCTGCCGCTCGCCGCGCTCGGCCCGGTGGACGCGGTGGTGATCTCGCACGACCACTACGACCACCTCGACCTGCCGACCATCCGCGCCCTCGCGGGCACCGGAACGGTGTTCGCCGTCCCGCTCGGTGTCGGCGCCCATCTGGAGCACTGGGGGGTCCCGGCCGACCGGCTGCGCGAGCTGGACTGGAACGAGACGACACGCATCGCCGGGATCGACCTGACCGCCACTCCCGCACGGCACTTCTGCGGCCGTGGCCTGCGCAATCAGCAGCACACCCTGTGGGCGTCCTGGGCCGTCACCGGTCCCGAGCACCGGATCTACCACAGCGGCGACACCGGCTACTTCTCCGGTTTCCGGGACATCGGCGCCGCACACGGCCCGTTCGACGCGACGATGATCCAGATCGGCGCCTATGCGGAGTACTGGCCCGACATCCACATGACTCCGGCCGAGGGGATGCGGGCCCACCTCGATCTCCAGGGCGGCAGACCGTACGGCGTGATGCTGCCGATCCACTGGGGCACCTTCAATCTCGCACCGCACCCGTGGGCCGAGCCCGCCGAGTGGACCATGGACGTGGCGGAGGAAGCCGGGCAGGACGTCGCGTTCCCGACCCCGGGGCTGCCGTTCGAGCCCGCCGGGGCGCTGCCCACCGAGCCGTGGTGGCGGCCCGTCTCCCACCCGATCGCGCACCCCTGGCGCAGCGATCGGGGGACCCCGCTCGCCGCCCCGGAGACCGACGAGCAGAATCTCGATCTCACCAGCGGTCGCTGAGCCCGGCGGGCGACGGCCGGGGCCGCGCGGGCGGTGGCCGGGGCGTGGCGGTGGCCCGCGCCGCCGCCCGGCTGCCCCGGCCGGTCGGGCCCCGAACCGAGCCCCTGCCCCCGTCCCCTGAGCCGTTGCCGAGGCCGTAGGGCCCGCAACGCCCGATTCCGCACGGCGCCCGCCTCCAACCGCCGCCTGGAACCGACCAACGCGAGCCCCCGCAGCAGCCCCATGATCCGTGGCCGACGATGGCCGGATCACTGACGCTGAGACCCCTGTGACGGATGAGACGCACGAGGGGCAGTCCCGTCGCACGCGTCCGGATTCCCCGTCCGTCGATCCCCCTCGGATCGAGCCATTCACCCGATCGGCCCCATGGCCATGATGGTTACGCCGCGTAGCAAACCGGTAGGTCGGTACGGAGTGCTCGTGCGGTCCGCGCGGAGTGGGCGGGACGCGGGTGCCGCGCGTTCACGGGTTCGTACCGGTAGATCGTTCGGGCGTCGGCCGACCGGGTGTCAAAACAACGTGATCGGTCGGTTGTGCGAGAGCTCATACCAGAGCGGGACGGATGGCGGGCAAGTTCGACAACTCGCCGCCGCACCCCGGTGCGGGACGACTACCGTGTGTGGCCGGTGATCAACGGTGGGCTCATAAGTTTCGAGCCTGCCCGACCGATGCACCGGGCCTGACCGACCACCGTAGGTGCCACCGCAGGAACACCGTTTCCGGGTGCCCCACGTACCAAGGACACCGATGTCTCAACTTCGCGCACCCGAAGCGCGACCGGAGCGCCGTGAGGGCGGGCGGCACGGCCGACCGGGCGCCCGTTCCCACTCGGCCGCGGCCAGACCGCGCGCCGCCCAGCCGACCGCCGAGACGCGCATACGCCCCCAGATCCTGCGCGCCGCGGTGCTGCCGACCACGGCGGCGGTACTGAGCGGTGCCGCGGCGGTCGTCTTCACCATCCGCTCCACCGGAGCCCGGCTCTCCACCGAGCTCTGGATCGCGCTCGGCGCGGCCGGTGCGCTGGCGCTCGCCGCGGTGCTGGCCGCCTTCCTGGCCGCCAACCGGCTCGCCACCACCGTGTTCGGCCGCTGCCTGGCCCTGCGCCGTGCCAGTGCCCAGGGCCAGGCAGAGCTGCAGCGGGTGATGGAGCAGCTCCGCAACGGTGAGCCGGTGGCCGTCCGCCGGCCCGCCGGCCCCGGCACCCCGGGCAGCGACGCCTTCGAACTGCTCGCGCAGGAGCTCGGCCGCCACCAGACCGCCGCCGTGGCCGCGGTCGTCCAGGCGGCCCGGCTCGCCGACCGCTCCGGCGAGGACCAGAAGGTCGAGGTCTTCGTCAACCTCGCCCGGCGCCTGCAGTCGCTCGTGCACCGCGAGATCCAGATCCTCGACGAGCTGGAGCACGAGGTCGAGGACCCCGATCTGCTCAAGGGCCTCTTCCACGTCGACCATCTCGCCACCCGGATCCGCAGGCACGCCGAGAACCTCGCGGTGCTCGGCGGCGCCGTCTCCCGGCGCCAGTGGAGCAACCCCGTCACCATGACCGAGGTCCTGCGTTCCGCGATCGCCGAGGTCGAGCAGTACCCGCGGGTCAAGCTCGTGCCGCCGATCGACGGCACGCTGCGCGGCCACGCGGTGGCGGACGTGATCCACCTGCTCGCCGAACTGGTGGAGAACGCCACGGTGTTCTCCGCACCGCACACCCAGGTGCTGATGCGCGCCCAGCAGGTCACCGCCGGACTGGCCCTGGAGGTCGAGGACCGGGGGCTCGGCATGCCGGTCAACGAGCAGAAGCGGATGAACGCCCTGCTCGCCGCGCCCGACCAGGTCAACGTGGCCCACCTGCTGCAGGACGGCCGGATCGGCCTGTTCGTCGTCGCGTCACTGGCCCGGCGGCACGGCATCGCCGTCCGGCTGCAGAGCAACATCTACGGGGGCACCCAGGCCGTACTCGTCCTGCCCCAGGGCCTGTTGGGAGTGGACGGGGACGCCGCGGCCGAGCGCGGCGCCGCGCCGGTCCCGCCCCCGGGCCCCGTGCACCGTCCGCCGGCCGAGGACGAGAGGGCCGGGCACCACGGCCGCTCCCTGCCGAGCCTCACTCCCGGCCCCGGTGCCGCCCCGCAGTCGGAGACCGGCCCTCAGCCGTATGTCCCCAGCCAGTCCCCGGGGCCGCACCCGGCACCGCAGCAGGCACCCGGACCGGGCGACGCCCCGCCGCTCCCGCAGCGGACCGAACACCCCGCCCACCCCGAACCGGCCGAGAACGTCCCCGGCCCCCGGCCCCCGGAGCGGACCGGCGACGCACCCCGCCCCGAGCCCGGCGGTACGGGCGGAGCCGCGGGCCGCCCCCAACTGCCCCGGCGCAGCAACCAGGAGCACCTCGTCCCGCAGCTGAGGCAGGCCCCGGTCCCGCGCACCCAGGACGAGCAGGCCCTCCACGACCCGGGGCTCATGGCGGCCTTCCGCCGGGGCATCGAACTCGCCGAGGCCCGCACCGAGTCCGACACCACAGGCTCCCCGGAGCCGGCCCACGGCCCCGAAGCGGCGGCCCGGCAGCCCTGGCAGCCGCCGGCCCCGCTCGAACCGCTGCCCGTACGCGGCCGCACCCCGACCGCTGCCCCCTACCCCGCGAGCCCGGCACCGGGCCCGGAGGGGACCCCGGCGGTCGATCCCCTCGAAACGCACCCCCCGAAGGAGTAGATGCTTCATGGCGACCGACATGCCGTCCGGTCAGGTCTCGGACCTCGACTGGCTGCTGAGCGGCCTGGTCCAGCGTGTCCCGTACACGCGCAGCGCGGTGCTGCTCTCTGCCGACGGGCTGGTGAAATCCCTGCACGGCATGGATGCCGACAGCGCCGACCACATGGCGGCGCTGGCCGCCGGTCTGTACTCGCTGGGGCGCAGCGCCGGCGCGCGCTTCGGCGACAGCGGCGAGGTCCGGCAGGTGGTGGTCGAGCTCGACTCGACCCTGCTGTTCGTCTCCACGGCCGGATCGGGCACCTGTCTCGCCGTCCTCGCCGGTCGGGAGGCGGACGCGGCGGTGCTCGGCTACGAGATGACGATGCTGGTCAAGAGCGTCCGCCCGTACCTGATGACGCCCGTGAGACAAGCGGCCGGCGCCCCCGGCAGCACGGGACTGTGAGGGTGTCGGTGCCGCAGGACGGGCCGCTGCTCGACGACGCGGCCGGGCGGCTCATCCGTCCCTACACCGTGAGCAACGGCCGGACCCGTCCTTCGGCCGTGCTCGACCTGCTCTCGCTGATCATGGCCACGGGGAGCGAGCCGCAGACCCATCTCGGTCCCGAGCACTCCGTCGCGCTGGGGCTGTGCGACGGTCCCACCTCCGTGGCCGAGATCGCCGCCCATCTGCGGTTGCCCGCGGTCGTCACCAAGGTGCTCGTCTCCGACCTGGTCGACTGCGGGGCGGTGACCGCGCACCCGCCCGCCTTCCACGACATGCCCACCGACCGATCTCTGCTGGAGGCAGTGCTCGATGGCTTACGACGACAGCTCTGACGGATTCGGCAGCTCCGCCGCGTACCGGAACGGCTCGGACCCCGAAGGTTTCGCAGGCCGGGGAAGCCATGCCCGTTCCGGCGACCACGGGAGTCCGGAGAGCTACGGACGTCCGGAGAGCCACGGGGGCACCCCGAACCACCCGGGCACGCAGGACTACGGGCACCCGCCCACCCATGGGGAGGCCCAGGGGTACGAGGGGTACGAGGAGACGCGGAACTACGGGGGGACACCGGACTACGGCTACGCGCAGGGTTACGGGGAGCCGCAGGGCTACGGGCAGGCACCGCAGGGCTACGCCGACCCCGGCCCCGCCCCGCACGTACCGGACGACGCCCCGCACACCTCGCACCCGTCGGCCGACCCGGACGTCTCCGGGGCCGAGGGACCGGGCGGGACGGAGGGCTTCCCCGTCGCGCTCAAGGTGCTGGTGGCGGGCGGATTCGGCGTCGGCAAGACGACGTTCGTCGGCGCCGTCAGCGAGATCGCGCCGCTGAGCACGGAGGAACTGCTGACCCAGGTGAGCGTCGGGACCGACCATCTCGACGGCATCGAGTCCAAGACCGCCACCACCGTGGCGATGGACTTCGGCCGCATCACGCTCGACGAGCAGCATGTGCTCTACCTGTTCGGCACCCCGGGCCAGGAACGCTTCTGGTTCATGTGGGACGAGCTCTCCCAGGGGGCGCTCGGCGCGGTCGTCATCGCCGACACCCGGAGGCTCGCGGAGTGCTTCGCCGCCGTCGACTTCTTCGAACGGCGTGGCATCGGATTCATCATCGCGGTCAACGAGTTCGACGGTGCCTACCGCTACGCACCGGAGGAGATCCGGGCCGCGCTCGATCTCGGTCCGGACGTCCCGGTGGTGCTCTGCGACGCCCGGATCGCCAGTTCGGGCACGGGCGCCCTGGTCACCCTCGTCCAGCACCTGATCAACGCGACCTCGGCCCCGGCGCCGCTGACCGGCTTCGGGGTCCGTCCGTGACGCGGAACGCGTCCGGCCGGCTGCTGCTCACACCGGTCGACCGCGATGCCGTCGCCCGTACCCGGCGGCTGCGGACGCTCGGACTCGGGGAGCGCGCCGACGCGTCGTTCGACAACTTCGACGCCTTCGCCGACCGGGTGGCGGAGCTGACCGAGGTCCCCTTCTCCATGGTCAACTTCATCGACGGGAACCGGCAGTTCTTCGCCGGTCTGCACACCCCGGCCGGTACGCGCAAGGGCACCGACCTGGGCATCGCGGCCGCGTGCAGCAGCCGCAGCGGCCGCTATGTCGCCATCGACCGCGGCTACTGCCCCCATGTCGTCGTCCGGCGCAAGGCGCTGGTGCTGGAGGACGTCTGCGACTACCCGAGGTTCGCGGGCAACCCGGTCGTCGACGAGATAGGCATCCGCTCCTACCTCGGTGCTCCGCTCATCGACCGCACCGGCATCGCCCTGGGCGCCGTCTGCGCGGTCGACACCGTGCCCCGTTCGTGGGGCAGGGCGGGGCTCGACACGATCAAGTCACTGGCCCTGGAGCTCGTGGTGCACATCGACCAACGGGAGGGACACGGCTTCCGGACCTGACCCGGCCCGCTCCGGGGACCGGCTCGGTCGAGCAGCGCGGTCGCGCAGCCCCGCACCGCTCTCGACCGGTCCGGCCGCGCCCGGACAGACACCGCCCGTCCGGGCAGACGGCGACCGTCAGGGCCGGGGCCGACCGAGGAAGCCCCCGATCCGCTCCCGCAGCCCTCGCGCGTCCAGCCCGTGCGCGGCGAGGTGCTCGTCCATCTCCCCGTACTTGCGCAGCTCGGCCCGTCCCACACCGAGGCCCAGCACACGGTGCGGCAGCGCGACCAGCGCGTCATTGGCGGCCGCGGTGGAGGTGCCCGCCAGATACGGCTCGACGATCACCACATCGGCTCCGGCTCCGGCCCCGACCGCCCGTCGCAGCCCGGCGCCGTCGAACGGGCGCACCGTCGTCGCGTACAGCACCGTCACATCGAGCCCCTCGGTCGCGGCGAGTACGTTGTCGAGCATCGGCCCGACGGCGATCACCACGCCGCCCCCGCCCTCCCGCACCGGCGCGAACCCGGTCCCCGCGCCGACCGCCCGGGCCCGCTCGTTGGACTGCAGCGACAGCCGTACGTACACCCGGCCGTCGTCGGCCGCGGCCTGGCGCAGCAGCGCCTCCGCCTCGTCCGGGTGGCCCGGCACATGCACCGTCCAGCCGTCGAGGGTGTCCAGCAGCGCCACATCACCCGGCGCCATATGGGTGAACCCGCCGGCCGGCCAGTCGTACGAAGCACCCGCGCTCACCAGTACTCCGCTCACCCCCTGATGGCCGAAGTCCAGCTTGACCTGCTCGAACGGCCGCTCCACCAGGAAGCTGGCGAAGGTGTGGACGATCGGCCGCATCCCGGTGAGCGCCATTCCGGCCGCCGCGCCGACCAGCAGCTGCTCCCTGATGCCGACATTGACCACCCGGTCCGGATGCGCCTCCAGAGCCGGGCCGAAGCCGTCCCGGCTGATCTCGGCCAGAACCAGCGCGAGGGCCGGGTCCTCGTCCAACAACCGGGTCGTGGTGGCGATGAAGCGGTCACGCATCGTGTCCATGTGCGGGTCCTCCGTGTTCTGCGGGGCGTTCAGTTCTTGGGCTCGACGCGGGCGACGACGGCGCGTGGCCGTCCGGGGTGCGGTGCGGTGAAGGCCGTGTACAGCGCCTCGTGGTCGCGCCCGTCGACCGTGTCGACCGACCAGCCCGCGGCCTCGAACCGGGCCGCGATCCCGCCCGGCCGGGCATAGGACGCCGAAAAGTTGTCGATCACCACGGTGTGCAGCTGCTCGAGCCCGGCCGGGCCCGCGTAGGCGAGCGCCTCGTGGTTGCTGCCCTCGTCCAGTTCGGCATCCCCGACCAGCACCCACACCCGGGGGTCGGTGAGCCCCTGGGCCCGGAGGCCGAGCACGCTTCCGACGGCCAGCGGCAGCCCGTGCCCCAGTGAGCCGCTGCCGATCTCGACCCCGGGCAGCAGTGTCCGGTCCGGGTGGTGCCCGAGCGGCGAGTCGTACGTCCCGAAGCCCGGCAGCAGCTCCTCGCCGAAGAACCCGTGAGCGGCGAGGACCGCGTAGTACGCCATCGGCCCGTGGCCCTTGGAGAGCAGGAACCGGTCGCGGTCCGGTGCGTCCACGGTGTCCGGCGTCACCCGCAGCACCCGGTCGTACAGCACCCACAGCACGTCCAGGGTGGAGGTGGCCGCGGGGCCGTGCTTCTCGTCCCCGGTCATCATGCCCATCAGGCGGTTCATCTCGCGGTGGTCGCGCCGCGCCGCGGTGGTCGTGTGCGTCATGGAACAAGCGTTGAACATCAAGTTCGGTTGAGGTCAAGCGCCAAAGCCGTTCGTGACCACCCACCCGAGTGCGGTATTGTTCTCATGCGCGTTCGGCCCGGGGGAAACCCCAGGTCAGCGGGTATCGGGACGTGGCGCAGCTTGGTAGCGCACTTGACTGGGGGTCAAGGGGTCGCAGGTTCAAATCCTGTCGTCCCGACTGGAGACAGTCGCAGGTCAGGGCCGGTTTCGGAGTAATCCGAAACCGGCCCTTGATCATTCTCGGGGACCAGTTGGGGACCGGCGTCCTTGACCGGGGTCAGCGGGTCATGACGATCGGGCTCGGCAGCGAGCGCGGTGGGCGCAGCCCGCCGCTGAGGTGTGGGGAGAGCGCCGCTCCGGCAGCCGTGATCTTTTGAACGTCTGGGTGCAGGTGGCGCTGGGTTGCGGCGTGGCTGGCGATCCTGCGGAGGACGTGTACGTGGACTCCTGCGCCGGCGAACCAGGTCGGTCCGGTGTGCGGCGCAATCACTCGCCGTCGGCGTCCGTGTCCCGGACCATCCCGTCGTCCAGGCGCTCCTCGTCGAACTGGGCGAGCCGCTGCTCTCCAGCACGCTGCTGCCCGACGAGGATGAGCCGCTGACCCGGGGTTGGGAGATCAAGCAGCGCCTGGACTACGGGGGGACGTCGTCATCGGCTCCGGTGACTGCGGCACCGAGCCGACGACCGTCATTGACTTCCCCACCGGCGAGCTGCAGATCGTCCGCAGGGGCGCGGGCGACACCTCGCGGTTCGAGTAGCCGGCATGTGCGGAGGGCGTGTGTGGGGGCGGCACGTGTGTGCGTGCCGCCCCGCCGGTGGGTATCGGGATTCAGTTGAGGGTCAGGAAGGAGCCCGCCTCGTTGCCGTACTCGATCCAGGCGCCGGACCGGGCGTTCGCTGGGACGCCGGACCAGGCGGCGGTCAGGTCGGTCGGCACGCCGGGGGTGACGCGGGCCCGGTCGGGCGTGACCGTGACCTTGCCGGTGACGGGGCTGTCCGCGGTGATGTGGTTCGCCTGGTAGGTGTACGGGGTGACGGTCTCCCCGTCGGCCCCCATCGCGACCAGGGACACGAAGAGGGCGTCGGCCGTGGGATGCGGCACGGTGATGGTGACCGTTCCGCCGCTGTCAGGGACGGCGATGTGGACGTCCTGGAGGACCCCGCCGACCTTGTTGCCCCAGAGGACGCCCGTGATCGTGTCCTCCGCCGCGTCGAAGCGGACCGTGATCTGTGACGCCTTGGTGCCGGAGGGGATCTCGGCGTCGTAGGAGATCTCCTGCATCTGGGTCAGGGTGCCCTTGGTGACGGGCGAGGTGACCGGTCCGTAGGGGGTGGCCGTCAGGGTGCTGGTGGCCGGGGTGACCGAGAATTCGGTCGAGCCGCTGGACCCGGAGCCCTTGATCTCGGCGGGGGCGCGGACGGTCTGCGGGGTGACGACGATCGGGCTGCGGACGGTGGTGCGGCCGGAGAGCCAGGTGAGGGCCCCGGTGGCGGTGCGTCCCGCGGGCGCGGTGGCCACGTCCAGGGTGACGGTGAAGGTGCGCTTCTGGCCGGGGTGGCTGAAGTGCAGCACGGACGGGCTCACCGTGGCCTTGATGCCGGGGAGGTCCACCCGGGCGCGGTAGGTGCCGGCCGTGGTCGCGGTGACGGTGCGGGTGACGGTCTGCTTGCCGAAGAGGTCGCCGATGGCTATGGACGGGTAGTTGAGGTCGCTCGGGTCGATGGCCCTCGTTCCGGTTCCGGTGTCCACACCGGAGCCCTCGAGGTACGCGAGCCAGTCCCGCTCACCCGAGTCGTAGACGAGTCCGGGCCGCAGCATGGCCCGTGCGTCCACCTCGCCGGCGCCCTGGGCGAACACGTCGCCGCCGTTCTTGCCGTCCGCGGTCTTCGTCTGCGTGGCGGTGGTCATCATGGCCGACTTGACGCTCATCGGGGACCAGGTGGGGTGCTCCGTGAGGTAGAGCGCCGCCAGGCCGCTGATGTGCGGGGTGGCCATGGAGGTACCGGAGTAGTAGTCGAAGTCGTGGCCGTGGTTGCCGTCGGGCGACACGGCCGCGAGGATCGTGGCGCCGGGCGCGGTGATGTCGGGCTTGAGCAGGTCGCCGTTGCCGACGAGAGAGGGGCCGCGCGAGGAGAAGCCGGCCACCTGCGGGTAGACGTCCGAGGCGCCTCCCTCGGTGAGGGTGGCGGTGGCTCCGTCCGTGGCGGCGTAGGTGCGCACGGGGGCCGCGTCCGCGTTGTCGAGGTGGACGGCCGGCACGCTGTGCAGGTCGCCGTCCGTGCTCTCGTCGCCGGGATTCACCAGGACGAGGCCGATGCCGCCGGCCCGTTTGACCTCGGCGGACTTGTCGGCGCGGCCGTTGAAGCCCCGTTCGCAGACGACGATCTTCCCGGCCGTGCGGGCGGGGTCGAGGGAGCCCGGCATGCAGTAGTCCGCGTAGACGTCCACGGTGTCCGAGACCCGGACCGCTGAGCCCAGGACGAGCGGGGCGGGGCCGATCTGCCGGTGCACGGTGGTGCTGATGCCGGTGTGGCCGGAGCCGTTGCCGAGGGTCACCGTGCCGGTGTGCGACTTGATGGTGCCGGCGGCGACCGTGGTGGTCCAGGGCGCGGTGTTGGAGAGGCTGGACGCGCCCGGGCCGGAGTTGCCCGCGGCGGTGGCGACGAACACTCCGGCCGCGGCGGCGTTGCGGAGCGCGACCTGCGCCGGGTCGTTGTACACGCTTTCGATCGCGCCGCCGAGCGAGTAGTTGATGACATCCACGCCGTCTGCGACGGCCTGGTCGATGGCGGCGACGATGTCGCTGGTCAGACCGCCGTCCGCCTGGCCGTCCTTGCTCTGCCAGAGGGCCTTGTAGACGGCGATGGTGGCTGCGGGGGCCACGCCGGAAACGGTGCCGAGGTCCTCACCGCCGACCGTGGCGCGGACGTCGGCGTTGCCGGCCGCGGTGGATGCCGTGTGGGTGCCGTGGCCCTGGCTGTCGCGCGGGGAGACGTATCCGGCCCGGTTGGATTCCGGAACGGCGTCGAACCAGGCCTTGCCGAAGTAGCGGGCGCTGACGACCTTCTCGTTGCAGGCCGCAGTGGTGAAGCTGTCGCCGGTCTGGCAGGTGCTCTTGAAGGTGCCGCCGTCCGCCTTGTGCATCACGGTGGTCGTACCCACGCGGTAGGGGCGGTGGCGGTCCTTCTCGCCGGGTTTGCGGGAGCTCAGGGCCGGGGCGTCGAAGGAGGGGTTCTCGGGCCAGATGCCCGTGTCGATGTCGCCGACGACGATGCCCTTGCCGGCTTCGGCGGTCCCGCCGAGGGCCTTCCACAGCCCCTTGCGGCCGGAGAGTCCGAGGAAGTCGGTGGAGTTCCGGTCGTCGGTGGCGTGGTGGAAGCGGTCGGGGGCGATGTGCACGACGCTCCCGGTGTGGGCGAGGCGCACCAGTTGGCGGGCGTCGAGCCGGGCGCTGAAGGTGTTGGTGGTGACCGCGTAGTGCTGCCGGACGGTGGCGCCGACCTTCTTGGCGACGCGGGTCTGCTGGTCCGTCAGGTGGGTGCGGTACCGCTTGGCGGCGGCCGATGCGACATCGAGCTTGCCGCCCTCGACGGGCTTCGTCGCGGAGAGGTCGCCCACCCCGCCGTCGTAGGTGACCAGGGGCTCGTCGGCGAGGGTGACCAGGTAGGTGCCCGTGGCGGATTCGGCGATCGGAGTGGCGGCGGTCGCGGCCGTGGCAAGGGGAAGGCTGAGCGAGGCAAGGGCGGTGGTGAGCAACCCGGCGAGGGCGGCTCGCCGGTTGCGCGATGTTCTACGCGGCAGGCGTGACACGAACTCTCCTCATGGATTTCCACGCACGCCGGAGGGACGAGCGTGACTGCTCGCCTGCGGTGTGCGCTGGGGGCGGGTATTTCCGAACCGCGTGACACCAGGGGTGACTGAGGGGTGGTCCGGGACGAGTGGACGCTCTTTCTTCCCTGTATGAAGTGATTTGACTGGCAGGGAAGACATTCACGATCAAACCCGCGATCGTGCCTGTTATGTATGCGACAGGTAGGTAGGTTGGGCGGTTGAATACACCGGAAATCCCTCGGAGTGGGAACCGGGCCGCCACGGGTATGCGGTGGCTCCCGCGGCCGGAGCACCTGAGCGGGGGCTTCGGCCGCGGGAGCACGGGTGGTGGGCCGGAGCGGTCAGCCGATCGCGATGTCGTCGAGCAGGAAGATGGTCGACAGGTAGGCGTCCTCGGTGCCGGCGAACTCCAGCTTCACCGTCTGCCCCTTGTAGGCGGACAGGTCGATGGTCTTCTGGACGTAGCCGGCACTGGCGTTGGCGTTGGAGTAGGTGGCCAGTGCGGTGCCGTTGACCTTGACCTTCAGGGTGTCGTAGGCGGTGGAGCCGGACTCCTGGGTGCTGACCTTCAGCCAGAAGGTCAGCTTCGGGGTGCCGGTGGAGGGCACTGCGATGTTCGACTGGGACACGGACTCGATGGCGGAGGTTCCGTAGCCCATCATCCAGGCGTACCAGGACCCGCCGTGCGCGGGCTGCAGGGGCGAGTTGGTGATGATGTCGTCGCTCTGCGTCCAGCCGCTGGTGCCCTGTTCGAAGCTGCCGTTGGTCAGTGCGTTACCGGTGGGGGGATCGGTCGGGTCGGGGGTGGGGGTGGGGGTGCCGTTGCCGGGGTCGGGCAGGGCGGTGCCGACGCTGACGGCCGCCCACGCTTTGGAGACGAGGTACCGCTCCTGGGAGTTGGTGCCGTACAGGTCGGCGGCGGCCTGGAGTGTGGCGGTGCGGGCGCCCGCGTAGTTGGTGGTGGAGGTCATGTAGGCGCTGAGCGCCCGGTACCAGACGGCGGCGGCCTTGTCCTTGCCGATGCCCGCGAACGTGTCGCTGTTGCAGGTGGTGCCGTTGTGCGAGCGTCCGCCGATGGTCTTCGCGCCGGTGCCTTCGGCGGCCAGGTAGAAGAAGTGGTTGCCGATGCCGGAGGAGTAGTGGACGTCCACGGAGCCGGCGCCGGATCTCCAGCAGGACAGCGAGTTCCCGTCGGCGGAGGGGTTGTCCATCCGGCGCATGTAGCCGCCCGACATGTTGAGCTTCTCGCCGATGAAGTAGTCGCCCGGGTCGCCGGCGTTGTTGGCGTAGAACTCGACCATGGTGCCGAAGATGTCGCTGGTGGCCTCGTTGAGACCACCGGACTCACCGGAGTAGTTGAGGTTGGCGGTCGCGGAGGTGACGCCGTGGCTCATCTCGTGACCGGCCACGTCGAGCGCGGTGACCGGGGTGTTGCCGTTCTGCGAGGATCCGTCGCCGAAGAACATGCAGAAGCAGGTGTCGTCGTAGAAGGCGTTCAGCAGGCCGCTGTCGACGTGTACGTAGGCGGGGGCGCCGCGGCCGTCGTTGCGGATGCCGGAACGGTTGAAGGACTCCTTGTAGTAGTCCCAGGTCTTCGCCAGACCGTAGGAGGCGTCCACGGCGGCGCTCTCGCGACTGGACGTGGTGCCGTTGCCCCAGGAGTTGGTGGTCTTCGAGAAGGCCCGGGCGTTCTGCTTCGGGTTCGACTGCGGGCTGTTGTACGAGTCGTAGACGACCGTGCCGCCGTGCGCCGCGTCGGTCAAGGTGTAGCCGCTGCCGGTCTGGGTGGTCTCGATGGAGACCTGGCCGGAGGTGACGCCGTTGCCGGTGCCCGTGATGCTCTGGTGCAGCTCGTACTGGTCCAGCAGCGTGCCGCTGGTCGCGTCGACGATCACCGCTTCCCGCGAGGCCGGGCCGGCCTCGCCCGCGCCGGTGACGGTCGAGCGGTAGGCGAGTACGGGGACCTTGCCGACCGCGTACACCACCAGGGTGCTGTCCTTGCCGGCGGCCTTCGCCTTCCTCACGTGCCTGGCGTGCTTCACGGCCTTGGCCGAGGCATCGGCCGCCGACAGCTTCGGCGTGGTGCCGGCGACCTTGACCGCGCCCTGGTGCGCGAGGTCCGAGCCGGTGATCTTTCCGTCCTTGGCGAGGTGGACCACCAGGTCGCCGCCGATGACGGGCAGGCCGCTGTAGGTGCGGTCGTAGCGCACGTGCCGGGCGCCGTCGGCGTCGATCAGCACGTCCTTGACCACCAGGCGTTCGGCCGGGCCCAGGCCGAGCGCGCGGGCGGTGGCGGCCGTACCGCGCTCGGCGGCGCGTATCGCCCCGCTGCGCGTGTCGGGCGTCATCGCCCGGAACCCGGCGCCGGGGTCGGCGGCGGAGTCGGCGGCTGCCCCGTGGGACCGGGGGGCTGCGGCGGACTGGGTGACCACCATGGTCACGGAACCCAATGCGAGGGCTGCCGCGACACCGGCAGCCAAGGCGTTTTTGCGGTACATGACAAATCCTTCCACCGGGCCTCGTCGGGGAGTTGCCGCAGGACGTCACCTGGAGTGCGGGGGGTGTTCGGCGGCAGTTGGCTCGGTTGTGGCCATGAGGCTAGAGATGCAGAGAGCGGCCGACATCGGGGTAAACCCTTGACCTGGACGGGGAGGCCCGGCGGGCGCACCATGGCCCGATGCCGGACTCCGAGATGTGGATCAGCACGGCCCACGAGGCCGGTCCCGTCCTGCGACAGGCCCCGGGCCCACAGGACACCGGGATCCCGTATACCGGGCTGCTCGAACCGCGATCGGCACGGAAGTCGTGGCCCGGCTGCCGGGCGACGCGCGCAGGCTCCTGCACGCTCGCCGGGCCGAGGCCGGCCGTGACAGCGTCCGCCGCGACCGGCACACCGTGCCGGCGGCCGACGCCGACGACCCGCGGTCGGCCCGCCGCCCGCTTTGTCCTGGGCCAGGACACCACCCCCGCCCAGCGCGTCGATGCCCTCGTCGCCCTGATCGACGCGAGCGGCCAGCACCTGTACAGCGCGGACGAACTGTTCGCCGCCGCACTCCGCGCGGCGGCCGGACGATGCGACCTCACCGCGCGGATCCTCATCCGCCAGTCCGTCTGGGCCAACGTCAACGAGGGGGACCCTCACCGGGCGTGTGCCCTGGCCGGTCGGGCCACCGCCTTTGCCGAGAGCGCCGGCGACACCACAACCGCCCTCAGCGTCAAGACGGGCGAAGCGACCCTCACCCGGAAACTGGGCCTGCGCTCACGCTTCCAACTCGCGCACACCGTCACACCAGCACGTGAGTGATCCGCCCCGACGGCCCCGGAAGCCGCCGGGTTCAGTCGTGTACCGGGCGACGACGTCGGGCCCGCACCACCGATCGAGGCCGCCGTCGGCAGACGGACGGCCTCCGGGCCGCAGCACGAGGTCGTTTCGGGGTTACGGGGTGCCGGCACGCGCGGTCGCGCGGGTCCAGGTGTTCATGATGATGAAGGTCTTGGTGCCCTCCACTGTGCCGGTCCGGCGTACGGCGTTGATCACCTGCTGAAGATGCTTCACGTCCCTGACCCGGAGCTTGAGCAGGGCGTCGGAGGTGCCGGCGATGCTGTGGCTCTCCTCGATCTCCGGGATGCTCTCGGCGATGCCCTGGATCTCGTCGCTGTCGGTCGCGCCGAGCAGGCGGATCTCGATGAACGCCTGAAGCATGCCCGCCCGACTGTCCTCGATGACCGCGGTGTAGCCGCGGATCACGCCCGCCCTCTCCATGCGCTCGATGCGGCGCGCGCACGGAGCCGCTGAGAGTCCCACAGCACGCGCGATCTCCGACACGGGCGCTCGCCCGTCCTTGCGGAGGATGTTCAGTATGTGACGGTCGATCGCGTCCACGGCCAACTCCCCGAATCATGCGCGCCACGCACGAGTCGCGCGCCGAAAGCTCCCCTGTTCCTTGCAGGTCGAGTGAACCACGCTCGACATATGCGTGATGATGCGCGGCCTGTCACCTGGAGACCGTCGTCCTGTCATCGTCGTGGTGTCCGGGTGATCCCCGGCAGGAGGCCCGCACCGGCCAACCCCTACGGTGCGGACTCCGACCAGGTGACAGGTGCGCGGGCATCCCCAGCACCCCGCGGCCGGCCCCACATCCTGGGGCCGGCCGGGTACCGAACCAGGCCCGTCGGCAGCGATCACCGCGCGGGGCACAAGAGCTGACTTCTACGACACGATCACGAACCTGTGCTGTAGCTGATCCGTTGCGCCGCCACGACGCGTGGTGAGCATGGGATCGGGGTGTCAGCGGTATCGGCTGCGCTTCGGGCCTCGTGACCACTGGCGCGGCCGGGTGGTGCGACGTGGCGGATCGGGCCGAGCTACTGCCAAGGGCACTTCGGTTGTGAGCCATTTGCTTCCGCCGGTTCGGTTGAGCGGAGCTGCGCCCGTTGAGAACCTCGGCGGGGTCCTCGCGCTGTCGAGATCCTGCTGGGTGCTCACCTCGGTAACAGGAGACGTCGGGGATTGTGGCCGGCGGTCTTGGCCTGCACCAGGGCGGTGGTCACAGGCCCAGCAGCCGGTAGAGCGTTGCCTGCGACGGCAGTTCCACCGACTCGCCGTTCTCCCGCAGGATCTCGCCCGTCCGCCAGATGATGTAAGGGCGTCCGCCAGTAGGTCATCGGATGCGTGGGTTTCGCGGGCGGGTGTTCCAGCGGTAGAGGGTCCAGGCGCGTCGGATCAGGCAGCGGACCGTGATGACGGTGGCGGCCAGGGCGAGGAAGAATTCAACGGCCTTTCTCCGGCGTTCGGTGCAGCGTCGGAGCTTGCCGAAGTTGTTCATCCAGGAGTTCGTGCGCTCGACGACCCACCGGCCGCCGGTCTGGATCGGGGTCTTCGCGCCGCGCGGGGCGATACGGGCATCGATCCCGCGGCCGGCCAGGTCGTCGTGGACGATCCGGTAGTCGTAGCCGGCGTCCAGGGCGAGATGTGGATGCTCCGGCAGCGGTCCGAGGGCCTGTTCGAGGGCGTGAAGCGGTCGAGGGTGGCGGGCAGCAGGGTGTGGTCGCGGACGTTGGCCGGTGCCGGCTCGGTGACCAGGGGTATGCCGGTGCCGTTGGTCAACTGCGAGCGTTTCAGACCGAGTTTGGCACGGTCGACCGGGCTCTTCCCGGCGCATTCACCGCCGGAGAGCGCCTTGGTGATGCAGCCGTCGGCGCTCACGCGGTCGAGTTCGAGGCCGATCATGCGGTCGTAGGCGGCGAGCGCGAGCAGCCGCAGGCTCTCCATCACGCCTTCGGAGATCCACTCGTCGCGGCGTCGGCGCAAGGTGGTGGCCGAACAGTGTTCGTCGGCGGCGCGTTCGTATCCGCAGCCGAAGACCAAGACCTGCACCAGCCGGTCGAAGACGACGGCGTCGCTGATCCGGGGGTTGTGACAGCCCAGCGGGTGCCGGTTCTCGCGCACGGGCAGGAGCGCGAGAAACTGGTCGCGGATCGGGTCGAGAACGCATGATGGGACGGCAGGCACGGATCCCTCGGTGATCATGAAGCGTAGAAAACTCCATGATCGGGTGAACCGTGCCTGCCTTGCTGCCAACACCTGCTGCCGGACGCTCGTACAATCGCGCGGAGTGCGAAGCACCCGGCCGAGATTCCGGCACCGGCGTGAGGGAGGGGGCAGGATGTTCGGTTCGAAGAAGAAGCTCACCATCAACATGTTCAGTTCGCAGAAGAAGCTCAACGATGTGATGGCGCAGCTCAGGCCCGACCTGAGTCGGGAATCGCTCGGTGTCGGGCCCGATTTCCCGGGCGTCGCCCCGAACCCGCTCCTGAGCGGTGATGCACGGCAGCGCAATGCGGAACTGCGTACGGGGGCGCTTGCGCTCGGCGTTCTCGTCGACTGGCGGGAGGTCAACAGCAACCCGCGCGTGGTCTTGATGTTCGACGTGGAGACCGCCGGCGGCCGCTCGTTCCGCGGTATCGCAGACGAAGACCTCACGATCACCGAGCTCACCCGACTCGCCCCAGGACAGACGTTGCCCGTGCGCTACCGGCCGGCCGTCAGGGACCACTACGTCGCCCTTGCCCGAGACGCGGACCCCGCCCACGTGCAGCGGCTCTCCGACGAGATCGCGAGCCGCAAGCGGACCTGACCCGAAGCCATTGGCCGGATCCCTGCACCGTCATCACGGTCCGCTGCGTGATCCGACGCGCCTGGACAGCCGACGACGACATTCGCGCAGTGCGCCAGCGGGTACGGCTCTCGCGCACCGAGCCGGGCACCCACCTGCCCGTGCTGGCCGAGATCGCCGCCGACCTCCGGCTGTCCAGGGACACGGTCCGGGCCGCGCTGGAGCGGCTCGCCGCCGAGGGGATGGTGACCCTCTGCGAGGGCTACCGCCTCTACAGCGTCGGCACCACGACACCGACAGAACGCGCCTACCGGCTCCTGCGCACCGCGATCCACCGCAGCTACGAGCCCGGCGAACGGTTCATGACCCGTTACGACATCGGCCAGCGCCTCGACATCGGCGGCAAGGAAGCCGCGGCCGCCGTACACCAGCTAATCGCCGAGGGGCTGCTCACCGCGCCGCGCGGGGCAGTACGTCGACGCCTTGAGCCCCCAGCAGCAGCGCGGCAGGTGAAACAGCTGCGCGAGCGCGCCGGCCGGCTGCGCCGCGAGGCCCTCGAACTGATGCGGACGGCGTGGGAGAGATCGAGCAGGAACTCCCCGTCGGAGGCGACGCCCAGCCGACGTGACCGCCCCCGGTCCAGTGCCACACGCCTGGCCTCACGCTGTGAGCCCAGCGGGGTGCTGCGGGTATCGTCCGGGTCGGCTGCAATCCCGGTGCTGCAAAGACGGGCGCGACCGGGTTCCCGTCGCTTGCGCCCGTACCAATGCCCATCCCTGCCGGCGGTCGCCCGATCGACCCCCGACGCGGGTGTCGCCCCCACCCGGCTCGGCTCGAACGGGCTGGTCCCTTCCATCTGCCACCCAGGCCGGTAAGGGTACCCTTACTTCAGTAGGTGATCGTTTCCTCGTGACCCGGGGTGAGGCATGGCAGGCCGGTTTTCGGTTACTTCCGCGCGGGGGTTCGCGGATCTGGAGCGGCAGTACCGCGCGTTCTACGCGGCCGTCGCGGAGCGGCGGGAGCTCGGGGGCGGGGCGGTGGTGCACGAGCTGCGGCCCGAGGTGGGGGAGGGGCGCATCACGGTGTACGAGTTGCTCGAAGGGGTCACGCTCACCCTGTACGACGTGGAGTTCCACGACGAACTCGTCCTCGACTTCGACCTGGGCGGGGAGTACTTCGAGCTGGAGTACTGCGTCGACGGCCTGATGCTGCTGCAGGAGGCGGGCACGGGGGCGTCGGTCTTCGGGGCGGGGCAGCTGTCCATCTCGCACTCCCGGGCGTCGGCCGGGCGGCTGACGCGGCCGGCCGGGCAGCGCTATCGGGGGGTGTCGGTTGCGGCCGAGCGGGCGGCGACCACCGCGTTCTTCGGGAGCGTCGGGGCCGGGGCCTGGGAGGAGAGCGTGGAGGGGATGCCGGCCGCCGAGCGGGACGCGCACTATCTCGGCCGTCAGGCCCCGCCCGAACTGGCCGCCGCCTTCGGGGACCTGTTCCTGTGCACGCTGCCCGTCCGCTTCCGGGCGCTCTACTACGAGGCGAAGGTCATGGAGGTCCTCGCCCGGATCGTCTCCCGCGACGACGTCCCGCGCGGACCGGCTCAACCGCCGCTCGCGGAGTATGAGATCGAGCGCATCCGGACGGTGCCGGCGCTGCTGATGGAGAACCTGCATGAACAGCACACCGGCGAATCCCTCGCCCGTGCCCTGCGGATGAACCCCAAGCGGCTCAGCCACGGGTTCAAGCAGCTCTACGGCGACACGATCTTCAGCCATCACCGCAACGAGTGCCTGCGCCGGGCCTCGCTGCTGCTGGTGGAGACCGATCTCAGCGTGGCCGCGATCGCGCTGCGGGTCGGCTACTCCAGCCCCAGCAACTTCTGTTACGCGTTCAAGAAGAGGTTCGGGCGGACCCCGCGGCAGTACCGGGTCGGGCGGAGGAGCGGCGCGGGTGGCCGGGGCGCGGACGCGGCGTAGCGCCATGGCCGTGCGGTGACGCGGTGGCGCGGCGGGAGGGAGTGCGCCGTTGGTGCTGCGGGTGCCCTGAGTGTCGTGAGTGGCTTCGGTGGTGCGGGCGTCGGGGCGTTCGCTCCATATTTCGGGGGACCGCGCTCCGTACGAATTCCGCTTTCGTCCGTTTCAGCATGGGCCCGTGGCCGTTGCCACGCCCGGCTCGAAAGGACATCGTGAACATCTCCCCGATACGCGTCTGCGCCGCGCTCGCCGCCGGTGCGGCCCTGCTGCTCAGCGGCTGTGCGGCCCCGGCGGAACCCGCCGCCGGGCGCACCGGCGCCGCGGCGCCGTCCGGTCACTACCCCGTCGCCCTCGACGTCGTCGACGACTCGGGCGGGAAGATCACCCAGACCGTGGAGAAGAGCCCGGAGCGGGTGGTGGTCATCGGGCAGGCGCTCGCCGAGCTGATGATCGAGTTCGGTCTGGAGGACCGGATCGTGGGCGTCGGCTATCTCGACAACTCCTACTCGGCCCACGCGGACCGGATCGGGAAGCTGCCGAAGATCTCCGACCAGATGCCCTCCAAGGAGGCGGTCCTCGAACGCCGGCCCGACCTCGTGCTGACCATGTCGTTCGCGCTGAAGCCCGACAAGATCGGCGAGGTCCCGTTCTGGAACGCCCGGGGCGTGGCGGTGCTGCCCGCCGTCAACTACACCGTGGGCCGGGACCTGGACAGCTACTTCGAGGACGTGCGCCACGTCGGCGAGGCCTTCGGGGTGACGAAGCGGACCGGGGCCCGCATCGCCGAGCAGAAGGGCAGGATCGCCGCCATCGCGAAGACGGTGGAGGCGGCGGGGAAGGAGGGAAAGGCCCGGGGCTCGCGGAGGTCCGGGGGCTCGCCGAGGGTGCTGCTGGTCGCCAGCGGCGGGCGGGACACGTACGACTACTACTCGCCCTCGCTCGGACTCGTGGACGAGATGGTGAACGGGGCGGGCGGCACGTACCTGGAGCTGACCCGGGACACCTACGCGCAGCTCTCGCTCGAATCGATCATCGCGGCCGACCCGGACAAGATCGTCGTGACGGAGTTCCAGAAGTCCGACGCGGAGAAGTCCCGCAACCGGCTGCTGCGCGACTCCCGGCTGAGGAACGTCACCGCGATCAGGAACGGCGACGTGATGACCGCCGACTACACGACCTCGATCCGCGGTTCGCTGGCGCTCGCGGACCTCTGCGAGAAGATCGCGGCGTTCGTGCGTCCCGACCTCTTCCCCGCCGCATGAGCGCCTCCGGTACGCAGGTGTCCGGCCGCGTGTCCGATGCGGCGACCGGGGCCGACGCGGCAGGGGAACCCCGGAGCGGCGGGCTCCGGAGCGGGCAGCTCCGGCGCGGCGGGCTGCGGAGCGTGCCGCTTCCCGTTCTGCTGGTCGTCCTGGGGCTCGCGCTGGGGGTCTCGGTCGTGGCCTCGGTCTCGATCGGACAGGTCGGCATCCCGCTGGGGGAGTCGTTCCGGATCCTGTCCGGCAGGCTGACCGGGAACGGCGCGGGCGGCGATCCGATGGCCGTGGACGTGGTCTGGAACATCCGTCTCCCGCGGGTGCTGCTGGCTGCCGTGGTCGGGACCGGGCTCGCGCTCTGCGGGACAGTCATGCAGGCGGCGTTGCAGAACCCGCTCGCGGACCCGTTCGTCCTCGGCATCTCCTCCGGCGCCTCATTCGGCGCGACCTTCTCCCTCCCCGTGGGGTTCGGGGCGGCCGGGGCGCTCGGCGGGGCCGGCGGGTTCGGCGTGCCGTTCTGGGCATTTCTCGGGGCGCTCGGGGCGGCGGCGCTCGTGCTCGGCGCCGGGAGCGTCGGTTCGCGCACGTCGCCGGTCAAGCTCATCCTCGCCGGGACCGCGGTCAACGCCCTGTGCGGCGCCGCCTCCAGTGCGCTCGTCTACTTCGCCAACAGCGCCGAGGGCATCCGCTCGGTCACCTTCTGGACCATGGGCAGCCTCGCCTCCGCCGCGTGGGACTCCCTGCTGGTCGTCTCCGGGGTCGTCCTCGTCGCCACGGTCTTCTTCCTCCTCCAGGGCCGGGTGATGAACTCGATGCTGGTCGGGGACGAGGCCGCCGTCACGCTGGGGATCAGCCCCAGGCTGTTCCGGCGCGCATACCTGGTCGTCGCCGCCCTGGCCACGGGGGTGCTCGTCGCCTGCTGCGGAATCATCGGCTTCGTGGGCCTGATCGTGCCGCACATCGCGCGCAGCGCCGTGGGCCCCGATCACCGCAGGCTGCTGCCGGTCAGCGTGCTGTGCGGAGCCCTGTTCCTCGTCTGGGCGGACGTCGTCGCCCGGGTCGCCGTCCCGAACGCCGAACTGCCGATCGGCATCGTCACCTCGGTCCTCGGCGCCCCCCTGTTCATGTACATGCTTATCCGGAAGGAGTACGGCTTTGGCAGCGCGTGACGCGGGGGCGACCGCGGCCCCGGGGCAGGGCGTGGGACTGCGCGCGGAGCGCGTGTCGGTGCGGCTCGGCGGGACCCCGGTCGTCCACGATCTGACCCTGCGGGTCGCCGCCGGCGCCTTCGTGGGGGTCGTCGGCCCGAACGGCTGCGGCAAGTCCACGTTCCTCAGAAGCGTCTACAAGGCCGTCCGGCCGCACTCCGGAACGGTGACGCTGGGGGAGCTGGACGTCCTGGCGAGTCGGCCGGGCGCCGTCTTCACCGAGCTCGCCGTCGTCGGCCAGTTCAACGAGCTGAGCTTCGACTTCACCGTCGCGGAGATTGTCGCGATGGGCCGCACACCGCACAAACGCCTGCTGGAGACCACCGGCCCGCACGACCGGGCGATCGTGGCGGAGGCGTTGCGCCGGGTCCGGATGGACGGGTACGCCGACCGCGCCTACCAGTCGCTCTCCGGCGGCGAGAAGCAGCGCGTCGTCCTCGCGCGGGCCCTGGCCCAGGAGCCCGGCTTCCTCATCCTCGACGAGCCGACCAACCACCTCGACATCAAGTACCAGTTGCAGATCCTCTCCCTGGTCGGGCAGCTCGGCATCGGGGTGCTCGCGGCCCTGCACGACCTGACGATGGCGGCCCGCTACTGCGACGAGCTGTACGTCCTCAAGGACGGCTCCGTGGTGACCCACGGGCCGCCCGAGGAGATCCTCACGCCCGAACTCGTCCGCGCGGTCTACGAGGTCGAGTGCGAGACGTACCGGAACCCGGTGACGGGGGAACTCGCCCTCGCCTTCCTCGACGGCCCCCGGCGACGACGGCCGCGCCCGTCGCGGGTGTCGTACCCGCCGTCTCCGTCGTCGCCCTCGTCCTCCTCGTCCCCGTCGCGCCCGTCGCGCCCGTCGGAAGGGCCGACCGGCACGGCGATTCCGCGGAAAGGGAGGCGGCCGTGAAGACGCGTCACCGGATGCCCCTCGTCGTCTCCTGTCTCGCCACCTTCCTGCTGCTGGCGTACGCCACGATCGTGACGGTGGCCATCCCCGCCGTCGCCGACGGGCTGCACACCGGCTTCGCCGCCCTGCAATGGGTCGTCGACGCGTACACCCTCGCGCTCGCCGCGCTCCTCGTCGTGGCCGGCGCGGTCGGGGACGTCCTGGGGCGGCGCCGGGTCTTCGTCACCGGGTTCGTCCTTTTCACGCTCGCCTCGCTGGCCTGTGGGCTCGCTCCGGACGTCGTCGCCCTGACCGCGTTCCGCGGCGTCCAGGGCGTCGGCGGGGCGGCGATGTTCGCTACCACGCTCCCGCTCATCCGGGCCTCCTACAGCGGTCGGGAGCAGCAACGGGCCTTCGCGGTCTGGGGAGCAGTGGCCGGGCTCGCGGCGGCCGTCGGCAATGTGTCGGGCGGGCTGCTGGCCGAGGCGCTGGGGTGGCGGTCGATCTTCCTCCTGGCCGTCGTGCCGGGCGCGCTGGGCGTGGTTCTGGCCGTGCGTTTCCTCCCCCGCGACCCGGAGCGCGGCGCCCGCCGCGTCGATCTCGCGGGCGCCGTGCTGCTCGGCGCCGGGCTCGCGGCCCTGGTGGTTGCCGCGCTGCTGTACGGCGAACACGGCGCGGGCCCCGGGCCGACGGCGGCGGCGCTGGTCGCCTGCGTGTGCGGCGTCGCCTTCGTCGGGTGCGAACGCCGTGTCCCCGACCCGCTCGTCGACCTGGCGCTCTTCCGCCACCCGCGGTTCCTCGCCGTGGTCGCGGTGGCGTTCGGCTACTACTTCGCCGCGTTCGGGCCGCTGACCGTGCTGTCGTCCTGGTTCCAGGACGCCGCCGGGCTCGACGCCGTGCGGACGTCCCTGCTGCTGTCCGTGCAGCCCGTCGTCTTCTTTGTTGTCTCGGCGCTGTGCGGCGCCGCGCTCCAACGCGCCCCGCTGTGGCTGCCGCTCGGCGTCGGCACCGCGCTCTGCGCCGTCGGCTGCCTGAGTTTCCTGCTGCTCGGTCTCGTGTACGGGCCGGTGGCGCTGGTGCCGTCGCTGGTGCTGACCGGCGTGGGCGCGGGCATGGTCTCCCCGGTGCTGGCGCCGGCCGCCATGCGGGACGCCGACCCGGCCCGGGCGGGGGTGGCGTCCGCCGTGTCCAACACCGCCCGGCAGGTGGGTCTGGCCGTGGGGGTCGCGGTGTGCGGGGGGCTGTTCGTCGGGCTGCCGGACCCGGACAGGGCCGTGTACACCCGGATGTTCGGCGAGGTCGCCGCGGTCGCGACGTCGGTGGGCCTGACCAGCGCGGCGCTCGCGGTCGTGCTGCTGCGGCGGGGCCGGGCGCGCACGGCTGACGGCGGGGACGCATGAGGCCGGCACGGCGCCTTCACCCGGCTTCCAGCGTCCGCCCCCGGTGCGTGCAACCGCTGTATGCCATACCGCCTCGACCGCGACGTCCTCCGGCCGTGCGCCTCGAACCGGGACAGTGGCCGTTCTTCGACCGCTCGGCGACGGCGTGGTCCCGGGTGGGGACCAGGATGCCGTCCACGATGAGCACGGTGTCCTTGGCGAACCGCTTGCGGGGCTGGAGAGCGAGCATCGGCCCGAGGTGGTCGATGATGAGGTCCGCCGCCGACTTCGAGCCCCCCACAGCGGCCCGAGCTGCCGCGCGGTCAGGGTCGTGCGCGCCGCGACCGGCAGTGCCCGGTCCTCCAGCGGAAGACTCCGCGGCCGGCCCTTGCGAACGGCATCCGCACCCTGGCGCCGCAGAAAGCGTCGCCCACCCCGAAGAGCTCTCCTACTACATCGCCTACTGCCTCGTCGGCGCCAGCCTGGACGAGCTGATCCGCGTCGCCGGCAGCCGCCGGGCGATCGAGGAATGCCCGGCATGTCGGACGACTGGGGCGCCAGCAGGCCCGACCCAGCGTTCTCCGTCCGAGGCGCCGAAGTTGTCCCGTACGAGCCCGGCGAGATCGGGTGCCTCTTCTGGGTGACGTCCCGCCCCTCTGTCCCCCGTGCGAGCTACAAGCGAGTGTCCACTGCACGGTGACGATTCCCCACCATCGAATTCGTAGTGTTCGAATCACCGCGGAACGCCGGGCCGCGGACCGGAGAAGGAACCGGAGTCGGAACCGGCAAAGGGAGTCCACGTGATGAGAGCCTGGAAGATAGTCCTGCAGGTAGTCGTCGTCTTTGCGGTCTACGCGGTGTGCGGCGGTCTCACCAACGGGGTGAAGGACAACCCCTGGCTCTCGCTCCTGGTGGGCGCCCTCACCGTGGCCGTGATGACCTTCGTCTACCGGTGGGCCGTGCGGCGCACCGAGAACCGCGAGGTGTCCGAACTGCGGGGGAAGGAAGCGACGAGCGCGACCTTCTGGGGCCTGGTCTTCGGCACGCTGATGTTCCTCTGCGTCATCGGCAACATCTACCTCCTCGGTGACTACGAGGTCCACGGCATCGACTCGGTGAGCGGGGCCATCGGGCTGATCGGCTTCATGGCGGCCGCCGCATCGACGGAGGAGATCATCTTCCGCGGACTGCTGTTCCGGCTGCTGGAACGCGGCACGGGCACATACATCGCCCTGGTACTGTCCGGCCTCGTGTTCGGCGCCATGCACCTCCTCAACGACGATGCCACCGTCGCCGGCGCCCTGGCCATCGCCATCGAGGCCGGCGCCATGCTCGCCGCCGGTTACGCCGCCACCCGCAACCTGTGGCTGCCGATGGGCGTGCACTTCGCCTGGAACTACATGGAGTCCGGCGTGTTCAGCACCCAGGTCTCGGGCAACGGCGACACCCACGGTCTGCTGGACGCCACCCTGTCGGGCAACCACCTGATCACGGGCGGCGAGTTCGGTCCCGAGGCGAGCATCTACTCGGTGGTCTTCGGTGCGCTGCTGACGGTCTGCTTCCTGGTCGTGGCCCACCGCCGCGGCAACATCGTCCCCCGGCGCCGCGTCGAGCGCGTCGACGCCCTCGCGGCGCTCGCCCGATGACGGAACAGCGATCCGCCGGTTCGCCGGAGCACTGGACGGACGGAGCCGGACACCGCGAGAGCGGTGCGGGGCACCGGCCGACCGGGCTCCGGCTCCGGCCGCTGGTGAACCGGGCCCGCCTGGACGGCATCCGACACCGTCTGGACAGCACCCGGAAGCGGCTCGGTGGAGTCTGGTACCGGCTGGACGTTGTCGTCCGGGACCTTCCCTTCGGGCTCTTCCTCCTGATCGGTTCCTTCCTCCCGGCGCTCCGCAGCAACGGAACGGTCATCGGGGGTGTCCCCGACCGCCCGCATGACGCGCTGGCCGTTGTGGTGATCATCCTCGAGACCCTGCCCCTGGCGGTGCGCCGGCGGTGGCCGGCCCTCTCCCTGGCCCTGGTGTCCTGCGGGTTCGCCGTCGACCAGCTCCTCGGCTACCACACCTTCGCGGCCACCGCGATGAGCGTCGTGCTGGTGAGCACCGGCTCGCACCTGGAACGGCACCGCCGGAGCTTTGTGGCCGGCCTCACCGTGGCGTACGTGGCGCTGTCGGTGGGCCTGTCCCACCTCGGCACGGGCGAGACCGCCACGGAGTTCACCACCTTCTACATGGCGCTGGGCCTGGCCTGGGGCGCCGGAAGCTGGCTGCGCACCACCCGGCAGGCGGAGGCCGAACGTCGAAAGCGGGTCGCGGTGGAGGCACGGAACGCCGAACGCACCCGGATAGCGAGGGAGTTGCACGACGTTGTGACCCACCATGTGACGGCGATGGTGGTGCAGGCGGAGGCCGCCCGCTATCTGACCGCCGCGCCCGAGCGGCTGGAGCAGTCCCTCAGCGCCGTCTCCGACGTCGGGCGCCGGGCGATCACCGATCTGCGGCACCTGCTGGACCTGCTCAACCCGGATCACGGCACCGGGAACGGCGGCGATGCCGCGGCCGAGCCGAGGACACCGGCCGTCGGCCGCGTCCTGACCCTCGTGGAGCAGACACGCCGGGCGGGCCAGCCGGTGGAGTTCACCGAGGAGGGCACCCCGCCGGAGTCCACCGGGAGTTCCGACCTCGTGGCCTACCGGGTGGTGCAGGAAGCACTCACCAACGCCCTCAAGTATGCTCACGGCAGCCGCACTTCGGTCACCGTGCGACACGGCGAGAGGGAGATCACCGTGGAGGTCAGCACGGACGGCACCGGATCACGGGCCGCCGCCGTCGGTGGCAGCGGACGGGGGCTGGCCGGTCTGCGCGAGCGGGTCGACGTGCTCGGCGGGGACTTCAGCGCGGGCGCCGTCACGGGCGGCGACTTCGTCGTCCGGGCGCGGATACCGGCCGGGGGCCGCTCGTGAACACACCTCCGCCGTCCGGGTCCGCGCCGACCCGGGTGCTCGTCTGCGACGACCAGGCGCTGATCCGCACGGGCCTGGTCACCATCATCGACGCCCAGCCCGACATGGAGGTGGTGGGCGAGTGCGGTGACGGCCGGAAAGGAGTCGACCTCGCCCGCGAGCTCGACCCGGACGTCGTGGTCATGGACATCCGCATGCCGGTCCTTGACGGCCTCGAAGCCACCCGCCTGCTGGCGGGAGCCGGGGTCGCCCACCCCGTCAAGGTCCTCGTGGTCACCACGTTCAACCTCGACGAGTACGTCTACGAGGCGCTGCGCGCCGGAGCAAGCGGCTTCCTCCTCAAGGACGCCCCGCCCGACCACCTGCTGCACGGCATCCGCACGGTCGCCATGGGCGCGGCGCTCCTCGACCCCGAGGTCACCCGCCAGCTCGTCGGCCGGTACGCGACCCGCATCCGCCCCACCAACGGCGCCCCCGAGGACATTCCGCTCACCCCCCGCGAGCTGGAGGTGCTGAGGCTGATCGCGAACGGCCTGTCCAACAGCGAGATAGCCGCCGCCCTCGTCATCAGCCAGGAGACGGTGAAGACGTTCGTCTCCCGCATACTCGCCAAGCTGAACCTGCGCGACCGCGTCCAAGCGGTCGTCTACGCGTTCCGTCACGGCCTGGCGAGCTGAGCCCCCAGGGGCCTTGAACTTGATCATGTTGTCGTGGCCGGGAAGCGCAGCACGAAGCAGCGCATACCCGTAGTCAACGGGTACGCGCCCCCACTTGGCCCGACCGGTGCCGGAGACCTCTCGCGCTCGGAGGACGCCGGCCCCGCGCCGGGAAGCCCTTTACATGCCTCGGAGCATGTACCTATGGAAAATGCCAGAACTCCCGCCGGAGGCGAGCACTTTGCGTAGCCTCGGGGCACAGCCGTACACCGCGTCGGGAGAGGAGTCCGCGTGCCCGGAATCGACGAGTGCTTACTCGAAGTCATGAGGCTGCCCGGTGCCCGCGGCGCCGCGGTGGTCGACTGGACGAGCGGTCTCGCCCTCGGCACCATCGGCGACTCGCCCAACGGCGATCACGAGGCCGCCGCAGCGGAGACGGCCGAGGTGGCGAGAATGGCGGCCGAACAGCCCGCCTTCGCGCTGCCCGCTTCTGATCCCTCAACTTCTTCGAAACAAGGGGATGTTAAGGGCACAGCACCTCCGGTCGAGGATGTCATCGTCACCACCCGCGCCGGGTACCACATCCTCCGTTTCGTCGAGACGGCCTTCGACAGCAGTGTCTTCCTGCATCTGTGGCTCGACCGTGCGGAAGGCAATCTGGCTCTCGCCCGAATACGGCTGGGCGAGATGGCGGAGCGGCTGGTCCTGGCGTGAGAGCTACCGCCCCCGCACCAGCCACGGCTCTCTCCCCGATGCTGCAGCGTCTCGCCGCCGAACGCGCCACCGGCGCCCTGATACGCGACCGCGGCACCCTCTATCTCGCCGACGGCCAAGTGGTGCACGCCGAGAGCCCGGCGACACCCGGTATCGACGTCCTGCTCACCACGGGCGGCGCTCTGCACCGCGACGGCTGGTGGGACGCGGTCGCCCGGGCGGGCGCCGGGCAGCGCGTCGGCCGATATCTCGTGGACAGCGGATGGATACCGGGCGGGGCCCTGGAACTGTGCCATCTGGGTGCGTTGTACGACGCCGCGTTCTTCGCCCTGGCGCCCGCCCGTACTCCGGCCCGCTTCCGCTACGGGGTCTCCCACTGGATCGGCCCCGTCCGCCCCGTCCCCGTCGAAGCCGTGCACCGCGAAACGCTCCGGCGCCGGGAACTACTGGACCGGATCTGGCCCAAAGCGGTGACCGACAGCGCCCCGCTCGTACGGGCCGCGCATCCGGTCGACGCCCCCGTTCCGCCCCGCCAACGCCGCGTACTCGATCTCGTGGACGGGGCACGTACCGCATCGGACATCGCCCAGGAGCTGGGCCGGTCGGCGTTCCACATCCTGGTCGATCTCCGGCGGCTGGCAGCGGCCGGGCTGGTGGACGTGTTACGGGAAACACCCGGCGCCACCGCTTCCACCTCCGGCCGGATCACGATTCCGGAGGTCACGGCCGACCCCGACGTCGCCCTACTGCGTCGGCTCCGAGACGCATTGGAGGCTCTGTGATACGTGCACTCAGACAGCGTGCCGGGAGGAGACAGCTGATGGTGCCCGAGGCCGAAGCGCAGGATGTCCTGGCCGAGCTGCAGCGGTTGAGGGCCCGGGTTCCGCTTCTCTCCGGAGCCCTGGCGGCCAGTGCCGACGGTCTCGTCCTGGCCCACGACACCCCGGGAGTGGAGGCGGAGGGCGTCGCCGCACTGACCGCCGCCGCCCTCGGGGTAGCGATCCGGATGACGCAGGCCACCGGCAGGGGCGGATTCCGTGAACAACTCGTACGCGGCGAAGACGGCTACATCGCCACGTACGCCGCAGGCTCCAGTGCCGTCCTCACGCTGCTGGCCGAGGACCGGATCAATGTCGGCAGGCTCCATCTGGAGGGCCGCCGGGCCGGTACCCGCATCGGCGAACTGGTCGACGCCGCGCTGGACCGCGCGGCACAGCCCGCGCCTCCGGCCCGCCCTCCCGGGCCGCGCGCCCCGCATCCCGGCCCACTGCCGCACCGCACGTAACGCCGCCCCCTGAAATGCCCCGGGCAGCAACGACCCCAGACACCTCATCAACGGATCCGGTCGCCTCGGCCGGCCAAGGAAAGGGAACGAGCACATGGCGAACACGGAAGCGTCACTGAAGGAAGCGATGTCGTCCATCGAGGGCACCCTCGGTGTCGCCCTCGTCGACTACACCAGCGGCATGGCGCTGGGCACCCTCGGCGGCGGGAAGGACTTCAACCTGGAGGTCGCGGCAGCGGGCAACACCGACGTGGTGCGCGCCAAGCTCCGCACCATGGAGCACCTCGGCCTCCAGGACGAGATCGAAGACATCCTGATCACGCTCGGCGGCCAGTACCACCTGATCCGGCTGCTCAAGGCCCGGGGCATCAGCGGCCTGTTCCTGTACCTGGTACTGGACTCCGGCCGCGCCAATCTGGCGATGGCCCGGCACCAGCTGAAGCGGATCGAGGCCGACCTGGAGGTCTGATCCGACGGCCGGGCCACAGCGGTGACGCCGCACCCCCACGGTGACACGACGCCTCAGCGATGACGCCGTGCCCCACCGGGCGCGGCGTCGCCCGCTGCCGGCCCGGTCGTCCGGTACCCCTTTACCTGCTTGCCGCAGGCCGCCCGTGCTCCGCCGGCCGAGGGCCGGTTTCGGAGTCATCCGAAACCGCCCCTCGGTCGTTCCTGGGGACCGGTGGGGTACCGGTGTCCGCGATCAACTGTCGTGCAGGGCCGTCCGCAGGGCGTCGATGGCGAGCTTGCGTGCCACGTTCGCGGCGCGGGTGTCACGGAGGCTGTCGAGGAGCAGGAAGTCGTGGACCATGCCGGCGACACGGACGGCGGTCACATCGACACCTGCCTCGCGCAGCTTGTTGGCGTACTTCTCGCCTTCGTCGCGAAGGACGTCGGCCTCGTCCGTGATGACCAGGGTGGTGGGCAGACCCCGGAGCTGATCGAGGGTCGACTGCAGAGGGGAGGCGTAGTGATCCTTCCGGTCGGCGGGATCGGTGGTGTAGGCGTCCCAGAACCACTTCATGCCGTCGCGGGTGAGGTAGTAGCCCTCGGCGAACTGCTGGTACGACGGCGTGTCGAAGTCGGCGTCGGTCACCGGGTAGAGCAGGACCTGGGCCTTCAGGTCGAGGCCGTCCTCACGCTCCTTGTTCATCAGTGCGAAGACGGCGGACATGCATCCGCCGACGGACTCGCCGGTGACCGCCACGCGGGAGGTGTCCATGCCGTGGTCGGAGCCGTTCTTGCGTACCCACTGACCCACCGCGTAGTTCTGCTCGACCTGTGTCGGGTACTTCGCCTCCGGCGCACGGTCGTACACGGGGAACACACCCACCGCGCCCGCGCCGACGACGAGCTCACGGAAGAGGCGGTCGTGGGTCTTGTCGTCGCCGAAGACCCACCCCGCCCCGTGGATGTAGACGATCACGGGCAGGGGGCCGGTGACGCCCTTCGGCCGGATGATGCGGGTGCGGACCGTGCCCCACTCGCCCGCGTCCACCTCCACCCACTCCTCGTCGACCTCCGGCCGCGCCACTCCCTCGCCGCTCTGCAGCCCTGCGAGGATGTCGCGGCCCTGTTCCGGCGGGACCTCGTAGATGCGTGGGTGGGCGTCGGTGGCCTCGGCGAGTTCCTTCGCGGCCGGTTCCAGGTAGGGCGTGACGGGCGGCGGAAGCTGCGTCATGTGTGCTCCAGTGTGTGGGCGCCTCGGAACGAGGCGCGCCCCCCTGAGGATCTCTCTGTGAACCATGCTCCCTGACAGGGGCGACGGCGCAAACCGGCGTGTCTCTCATTCTCTTCACCGGCCTGCGCGGGGGCTGCCGGCTTTCGCGCGCTCCGTCCGCCCGGCTACGTGCGGTGCCGACGGTGAGCATGGGGGTGAGGGGGAAGGCACACACCCGGGGAGGTCGGGCGGGCCCGAGAAGGAGCAGCTGAGCCGCCCACCTTTCCGGTCACCGTCACAGTGAGCGGGGATGCGGCCGGAGACGGCTCGGCCACCGGCTCCACCTCGGTGTCACCGGTCGACGAGCACCTCGCGCGCGGCGCGCGCGCCCGATGCCATGGCACCCTGCACCGATCCGGTCGCCCGGTGGTCCCCGCACACGTACCTGCCTGGGCGCAGGCGGGTGGTGCGACTCAGCGGCCAGGGCGGAAGCATCGCGGGCAGCGCGCCCTCGACCGTGCGGGCGGCGACCTGCTGCCAGTCGCCCGTGTCGGTGCCGTACAGGTCGGCCAGACGGGACAGCACCGCCTGTGCCCTGCCGGGTAGGTCGGTTCCCAGTACGGAGGTGGAGACCAGCGCGGTACCGCGGGGTGCGTAGGTGGGTGCGATCTCGCTGAGTACACAGGTGTTCAGGATTGCTCCGGTGCTGTCCACCATCAGGATCGGTTCGGCCATCGGTGTCCTGCCGGTGGCGTGGTAGTAGGTGGTGACGGTGCGGGTGTCCGGTACGGCCAGCCCCGGCAGCAGGCGGGCGGCGGTCGCCGGGTCCGTCGCCACCACGACCGTCCGGGCCGGCACCTCGTTCCCGTCCTCCAGCAGCACGCCCGTGTCGGTGACCGCGGCGACGGGGGCGCCGGTCCGCAGTACGCCGCTGGGCAGCTCGTCGGCGAGTTGGGCCGGGACGGCGCCGATGCCCTGCGCAGGCAGGCACAGAGACCCTCGGACCATGCTCCGCCAGACGAGGTGGAAGAAGCGTGCGGAGGTCTCCAGTCGGTCCTCCAGGAAGACGCCGGACAGGAACGGCCGCAGAATGTCGGCGACCGCGGCGTCCGACACTCCCGCTCGGGCCAGGGCCGCCGAGGTGGAGCCGTCTTCGCGTCTCCTGGCGACGGCAGCGGGCAGAACGGCGTCCCGCACGGTGAGGGCCGCCAGCGCTGCGAGGTCGCGCGGCGAGAGGACCCGTCCCATCAGCAGAGGCCCCGCCGCTCTGGGTTCTCTCGTCGGGTCGGTGAGGCGGACAGGCCCCTTCGACGTGTGCGCGACGAGGCCCGCGGTGAACGGCCGCAGCCGCAGACTCTTCAGATCGATACGCTGCTTCACCTGCGGATACGAAGTGTTGAACACCTGGAAACCACGATCCAGCAGGAACCCGTCCCGCCGGTCCGTGCGCATGCGTCCGCCTACTCCCTCGGACGCCTCCAGGAGAATCACCCGCCTCCCGGCACGGCAAAGGTCCAGCGCGCACACCAGGCCGGACAGGCCCGCTCCGACGACGATCACGTCCGGTGCCCGGCGGTGTTCCCTGCTCATGCTTCTCCTCGGTCGACGCCTGCTCTCGGCACCCGCACATCAGGGCCGTCCGCGCGGCTCCTTCCTCGGCCGGTCCTTTTGAACCAACGCGCACGGAGCCATGCCGGAACGTGGCGCGGAAGGCATGCTCGCCCATGGGCGAGCGACCCGGCCGCGACCACTGGTCAAGCGGACCACGTTCCCCGCCCGTCGCGCAGGCGCCACGACCAAGCGCTGGGGGTCCATGTCGTCGAGCAGCGCCGGTTCGCCCTTCTCGCTGTGGCGTCGCCGGAAGCTCTCGCCCAGAGAGGTGCGTGGCCGATGGCGTCGACCACGCACCTCCGCGACCAGGAGGTCGGCCGGTTTCGTCAGGCTCCAAGTCGCCTGCGGGGGCCACCGGTGTGGCACCCCGCAGGCGACGAGGCATCAGTTGGCAGGCATCAGAACGCTGTCGACGATGTAGACGGTGGCGTTGGAGGTCCGGACGTTGCCGCAGACCACCTTGGCGGAGTCGTTGACGGTGTAGGACGTGCCGGAACCGGTGGTGGTGAGCTTCGTCTTCTCCAGGGTGTCGAAGGAGCCGTTCTCCAGGTCCTTCGGGTCGAGCTTCTGGCCGACGACGTGGTAGGTGAGGATCTTGGTGAGCTGGGCCTTGTCGCCCAGTACCTTGTCCAGGGTGGCCTTGGGGATCTTCGCGAAGGCGTCGTTGGTCGGCGCGAACACGGTGATGTTCTGCGCGTTGTTGAGGGTGTCGACCAGGCCGGCCTTCTTCACCGCCGTCACCAGCGTGGACAGGGCGGGGTTGTTGGAGGCGGCGGTGGCGACCGGGTCCTGGGCCATGCCGTCGAAGGAACCGGCACCGCTCCTGGGCACCGCCGAACAGGCCGTACCGAAGGGCTGGTCCGTCGAGGCGGCGCTGTTGGATCCGGTCCCGCTGTCGTCCCGGGCGGGGGCCGACGCCGACGACTCCGCCGCGGAGTCCGACTTGGTGGAGTCGGAGCCGCTGTCGGAGCAGGCGGTCAGCGCGAGGGGCAGGACGGCCGCGGCTGCCAGGATCACGGCGGTGCGGCGGATACGGGCGTTCATGATGGTTCTCCTACTTGGTTGGCGCAGCCTGAGCTGCCTTGACAGGGAATGGGGAAGGTGGCTCGGGGGTCAGTCGACGGTCACGACCACGGAGTGCCGTCCGTCGGCGCCGTCGGGGATGGTGCGGGTGCGTTTCTCGGTCTGCACCGCGGCGGTGCGGTCGGTGGCCCGGACGGTGAGGGTGTGGCCGCCCTTGGTGGCCTTCCAGGGGAAGGTCCACTGGCGCCAGGTGTCGGCCGTGTCCTCGGTGGCGAGCCGGGCTTCCTGCCAGGGGCCGTCGTCCACGCGGACCTCGACCCTGTCGATGCCGCGGTGCTGGGCCCAGGCGACGCCGGCGATCGTCACCGTTCCCGCCTTGGGCCGTGCGAACGGCTTGGGCGTGTCGATGCGCGACTGCGTCTTGATCGGCGCCCTGCGTGCCCAGCCGCGCTTGACCCAGTAGGGGTCGTACGCGGCGAACGTGGTGAGTTCGATGTCCTCGATCCACTTGCAGGCGGAGACGAAGCCGTACAGGCCGGGCACCACCATGCGGACCGGGAAGCCGTGCGCGAAGGGCAGCGGTTCGCCGTTCATGCCCAGGGCGAGGAGAGCGTCACGGCCGTCCATCACGTCCTCGACCGGGCTGCCGATCGTCATGCCGTCCACGGAGCGCGCCACCAGTTGGTCGGCGGGGCCGCCCTTCGAGGGCGGTTTCACCCCGCACTCGGCCAGCAGGTCGGCCAGGCGTACGCCGATCCAGCGGGCGTTGCCGACATACGGGCCGCCGACCTCGTTGGAGACACAGGCCAGCGTGATGTCCCGCTCGACCAGGTCGTGGCGCAGCAGATCGTTGTAGGAGAGCGTGAGGGGACGGGTGACGCCCGTGCCGTGGATCCGCAGCTTCCAGGTCGTCGCGTCCACCCTGGGGACCACCAGCGCGGTATCGACGCGGTAGAAGTCCGGGTTGGGCGTGAGGAACGGGCTGAGGCCCGGGATCCGCGGTCCGGCGCCCTTCGGCACGGCGGGGGCGGGGGACGTGGGCGCGGGCAGCACCACGTCGCGCCGGGAGGCAATCGCGTCCCGGCCGCCCGCCCCGGTCAAGGACCGGCCCAACAGACCGGCTCCCGCCGAGGCCACGGCCGCCGTACTCGCGGCGATCACGAAGCCGCGCCGGTCCCAGTCCCTTGCGGAAGGGGCCATCGGGGACGCGTGGGGTTCCGTCCGGGGTTCGAGGCGGCCTGTGAGCACGTACAGGAGTACCGATCCGGCGACGGCTCCCACCACCGAGGGCAGCGCGTCCGTGACGCCGGTCGAGTCGGGCCTCCCGATAGCCGTGAGCGCTCCCACGGCCCCGAACAGCAACACAGCGACCGCAGCGCGGCGGCGGAACCGCAGCCCGAGAATTCCCAGGGACACCGCGGACAGCGCGAGGATCGCGAGAATCCCCGATTGGAGAACCAGTTTGTCGTCGGTGCCGAAATTTCGGATCGCCCAGTCCTTGACCGCGGTGGGCGTGCGGTCGATCGCGGCGCCGCCGACGGCGACGACGGGACCGGTCTGCGGACGGATCGCAGCAGCCACGGCTTCGGCGAACGCGAGCGCGGCACACCCGGCCAGCGCCCCGCTGAGCGCGCCCAGCAGCAACCGGACCGGACCGGGCCGGCGGCAGGGATTCTTCTCGTTCTCGCTCACGTGGGGAATACGGTCCCGAAGCCCCGCCGGATTGGTCGCTCCCACGATCGGGGGAATTTCCCGCGGTGGCGGGGAGCGGTTCGGATCCACTGCGGTAAGCGGCGGCGCCCGCTCGCCGGACCCCATCCGTGGCGCAACCATTGAAGGAGACGTGCACAGGGATGCCTGGCAAAGAGACGGGGATGCCTGGCAAAAGAGCAGTCACCGCACCCGGTGAGGAGAGATTTTCATGACCACGGCCAAGGACATCATGCACGAGGGCGCGCAGTGGGTCCCGGAGACGGAGACGCTGCTCCACGCCGCGCAGCGGATGCGCCAACTGCATGTCGGGGCGTTGCCGGTCAGCGACGAGGACGAGCGGTTGTGCGGGATCATCACCGACCGTGACATTGTGGTCAAGTGCGTTGCCGAGGGCCACGATCCGAGCCAGTGCACCGCTGCGGACCTCGTCGAAGGGACGCCCCGCTGGATCGACGGCAACGCCAGCGTGGAAGACGTGATCACCGAGATGGGCACCCATCACATCCGCCGGCTTCCGGTGATCGAGGACAAGAAGCTGGTCGGAATGATCAGCGAGGCGGACGTCGCGCGGAGCCTGCCCGAGGACCAGGTACACGCGTTCGCCGCGCAGGTCTACGCGGCGCCGCCCCAGACATAGGCGGTCGGCCGTCTCCAACTCCGCGTCGCACGGCCCGAGGTGCACCGTCCCGGTCCGCAGCGCACGTGCGCGGGCGGGTCCCGGGCCGGGCTATTCTCCCCGCATGCGCAGACAGTTCACCGGCTGGCCGCCGCAGGCCATGGACGTGTTGTGGCAACTCCAGGGTGAACCGACCAGAACGACCAAGGAGCGCTACCGGGCGGACCGCGAGCGCCTGGTCCGTCGGCCCATGATCGCTCTGCTCAACGACATCGCCGACACCGATCCCCGGTACGAGGACTTCTCGGTCTGGCACTTTCGTACCGGGGCTTGGTGGTGGCAGCACCAGAGCGCGGTGATCCGACTCGGCCGCAAGGTCGAGATCGGGCTCCGGCTCTCCCTCGACGGCCTGCGGATCCAGGGCGCCTGGTGGTATCCGGACCCCGGCCAGGTGGACACGTTCCGTAGCGCTGTGGCCTCCGAGAGCGGCGGTCGTGAACTGGCGGCCATCGTCGACGACGTACGGCACAAGGGCTACGACATCTCCGGTGACATGATGAAACGCCCTCCGCGAGGTTATCCGGCGAGCCACCCTCGCGCGGACCTGCTGCGCCACCGCTCGCTGATCGCCGCCCGTTCCCTGGGCTGCGAGGAGTGGCTGCACACTCCCGAAGCGGCCGACCGAGTACTCTCGGCGGCCGCCGATCTGGACGCTCTGCTGACGTGGCTGGCGCGCTACGTGAACCACGCCGCCACCGCCCCGGCCGACGTACCGACCACCTGAAGCCGCACAGGGCCATCGCAGATTCACGGCGGTTACGTCTTCGTCGGCGGCGTCGACCAGGCGTGGTGAGTCGCAGGACGGAAGTCCCCGATCGCGGCGGCGGATCGGGGACTTCCGCCTTTCCGTCGGGAGAGGAGCTGGGGGAGCCCCGCCGCCCTCCCCGGTGCCGGGTGCTTGTTCAGGAGGCCGGGGCGAGTTCGGCGCGGCCGAACAGGAGCGCGTAGCCGGAGGGGAGCTGCTGCAGGATGCGGGTCAGGAGGTCCGGGCCCGCGCAGGCCCCGACGACGGAGAAGACGGAGCCCGTGTCCCAACGGGTGGTGGCCAGGGACGCGTTGGCGCGGCCGGCGATGTCCTTGACGAAGGCCCAGCCGGTCAGCGGCCGCGTGTCAGGGATCTGCGCCGTCAGGACGCGTGCGGCCTCCAGCGGCAGCCGGGCGGCCAGGTCGACGCGTTCGTCGCCGGTCAGTTGGCGCCCCAGCCCCGCCAGGACCAGGCGGACGGCTTCGTCGGCTCTCTCGCGGGTGGGATAGGCGCCTTCGTAGCGGACCTTCTCCAGCATCTGCTCGTACGCCGTCCCGTAGGACTGCTGGTGCTCAAGCGGTGCGCGCACCTCGGTGATCACTGCAGTGCATGCCTTTCGTGGAGCCAGGGTGGAACGGTGCCCGGTGTGCGGCACCGATGTGGTGGTCAGATGGGCTGGGGGCGGCCGAAGAGGAGGTCGTAGCCGGCGGGGAGCTGGAGCAGGATCTGCCCCAGCAGGTCGTCGTCGGCCGTATCGGCGACCGTGGACAGTACTGCGCTGACGTCCCAGGTCGCGGTCTGCTCGGTGGCGCCCTCGATCCAGGCCGCGGTCGCCCGCACGAACCGCTCCGGCGAGAGCGGTTCAGCGCTCTGGAGCGGGTTGAGGAGGATCAGGGCGAAGCCCTCCGGCAGGCGTGCCGCGAGCTGGGCGCGGACGTCGCCGACCAGGTGCGCGCCGAGCAGGGCCAGTACCACGCGGGCCGCGCGCTCGGCTTCCTGCTCGGTCGTGTACTTGCCGCGTTCCTTCACGCGGTCGAGGAACGCCTCGCGTCGCAGAGTCATCTCGGCTGCCGCCCCTTCCTGTCCTTCGGACTGCCCACGGGTGCGGAGGGTGGACCGAGGGGGAGGTCACATGCCCTCCGCACCCGTCCGGCCGGCCTCAGCCGGAGATCTCCCGCTGGCCGGAGCCGACGCCGATGGAGATCTTGCGGGGCTTGGCGCGCTCGGCGATCGGGATGCGCAGGGTGAGCACGCCCGCGTCGTAGTCGGCCTGGATGTGCTCGGTGTCGAGGGTGTCGGCGAGCATGATCTGGCGGGAGAAGACGCCCAGCGGTCGCTCGGACAGCTCCATCTGCACGTCGTCGGACTTCGCCATCGGGCGCCGCTCGGCCTTGACGGTGAGCATGTTGCGCTCGACGTCGATGTCGATCGCGTCCGCGGCGACGCCGGGGAGGTCGAAGGCGACCACGTACGCGTCGCCCTCGCGGTAGGCGTCCATCGGCATCGCCGACGGCTTCGACCAGGTTCCCGGGCCCATCAGCGTCTGTGCCAGCCGGTCCAGCTCACGGAACGGATCAGTGCGCATCAACATCGTGAAAACACCTCCAGCAGGTTCAGGCAGTTGCTGCCAATGCGCTTCACTGACTCCGTTGTAACATGTCATCCAATGGATGACAAACACGATGTCGTCAGTGCGATGACAAACCGAGGGAGGGTGCCCGTGCCCCCGGCCGACCAGCCGTCACTGCCCCACACCGACGCCCACAGCCCGGTCTCGTTCCTCGCCGCCGCAGCGGCCCTCCACGCCATAGACGCCGCCCTGCGCGAAGCCCGGCGCGAGTCCCCGGAGGCCCCCGCCCCGGGGCCGGAGCAGGCCCTGGCCTCCTTGTCGCTGCTCCGGCAGGTGCGCGAGCAGCTCGCCGGATGGGAGACCGGCCTGATCGAAACGGCCCGCGACGCGGGCGCCAGCTGGGCCGACCTCGCGCATCCCCTCGGAGTCGCCAGCCGCCAGGCTGCCGAACGCCGCTACCTGCGCGGCCGTCCCGGCCCGGCCGGGACCACGGGCGAGCAGCGCGTCCTGGCCACTCGCCAGGCCCGGGCCGCCGACCGCAGCACCGCCGCCTGGGCCCGTAGCAACGCGGCCGCCCTGCGCCGCCTCGCCGGCCAGATCACCGCACTCACCGACCTTCCCACCGTGGCCCGCCTACCGATCAGTCAGCTCCACGCGGCCCTGGCCCACGACGACCCGGCAGAGCTCATCAGCCCCCTCCACGCCAGCCGCCCCCACCTGACTGCCGACCACCCCGACCTCGCTGCACAACTCGACACCCTCGCGCTCCCCTGAATCCGGATGCCGGACCCCGCAGTTCGCCGACCAGGAGCGACCCGCACGTTCGTACGGCGGGACGGCGGGACGGCAGGTCGTGCCTGGGCGGGGCGGGAACCAGCGCCCGGGGACGGTCGCCGGGAAGTGATTGCCGAGCCGTGAGTCCCACGCCCATGATGGTGGTCATGACGGAGGAGTCGGTGTCGGCGGACGGGCGGGGCGCTGGTGCCAGCGCTCTGGTATCGCTGTCGAGTGGTGCGTTGCCGCGCGGCGACAGGTTCGACTGGTTCACGGAACTGGTGCGGGAGAACGTCGCCGCCTTCTCCCTCGGAAGCGCCCATGCCCACGACTTCGAAGCCCGAATGACCGGAGTGGATCTCGGCTCCGCGCAGCTGACACACCTCGTCTTCGAGCCGCTTCACGCCGTCCGGACCCCTCGGCACATCAGGCGCGGTGACCCGGAGACGTATCAGCTCGCCCTGATCGGTGGCAGTCCCATGGTCACCCGCCAGCACGACAACGAAGCCGAGATCCCCACCGGCAGCCTGGTGTTCTTCGACACCTCCCACCCGCTGGACACCCTCGTCACGGACGAACGCGGACAGGGCCGCGTCACCTTGCTACGGATACCCAGGAGCGCCCTTCCGCTGCCCGCCGGCCGGGTCGACCGCGTCCTGGCCCGGCGACTCGCCCCGGACGGGGTGACCGGGCATGTGCTCTGCCAGTACTTGACCACGATCCGGGACCGGGCGGCCGACCTCGGTACGGGCGAGCGCCACCGACTCGGAACGATCGCGGTGGATCTCGCCGCCGCATTCCTCGCCGAGCACTCCGACACCCGGTACCTCCAACCACCGGAGACCCGCCGCCAGGCGCTGCGCACCAGAATCGACTGCTACATAGAAAGCAATCTCGGGAGTGCGGACCTGACCGTCACTCACCTCGCCGCGCACCATCACATATCCGTCCGCTCGCTCCACCGGCTCTACGACGACCAGCAGGAGACCGTGGCGGCCTCGATCCGCCGACGCCGCCTGGAACGCTGCCGTGCCGACCTCGCGGACCCCCGCCTGGCCGCGTACCCGATTGCCGTCCTCGCGTCCCGCTGGGGCTTCCCGGCACCCGCCGAGTTCAGCCGTGCCTTCCGAACGGCGTACGGGCTGAGTCCCCGTGCCTTCCGAAACCGAACCGCGTCCAACGAAGCTCCTCGCGTGGCATCTCCCGCCAAGTAGCACGGCGCACGGGGCCAAGTGCGCTCCTCGCACTGCCACGAGGATGTGAAGCCCACTTCGGGTGACACACCCACCCGTCCCCACACTCACCGACGGCCGCAGCCGGGCCGTACGCCGGATCGGCCGACGGGACACCAGGAGGAATCATGCGACGCACCGAACGGACCACCGACGGCGTCCAGCCGTCGCCCGTCAACCGCCGGGCGTTAACGGCGAGGCGACTCGCCCGCCTCTTCGTCGTGCCGGTGATCGCCTTGGCGACGGCCGTGGGGGTGACATCGCCGGCCTCTGCCGAGAGCAGGGTCATCACGGGCGCCTACGGCTACTTCGACCCGGGAAGACTCATGTTCGGGCTGGGCGACACCGAACCCGACGGTCACACCGTATTCATCAGCTGGCACGTGGACACCTACTGGGACGAGTTTGAGAACGACACGGGCAACGGCACGTGGAAGGACAAATACCTCCCTTACAACTGGCCCGATGCGACCCTGGAGTGGAAGGTCTGCGTCACCCGTGTCCGCTGTTCCTCGTGGGTGCAGGAACGTCTTTAGACCTGTGACCGCCGGGCCCCCGGTCTCCTGCACGTGGTTTCCGGGCCGGTGCGTATCGGCCGGTGCGACGAACCCCGCTGTCGTCGTCCTCGGCGTACCCGTTGGGCATCGCTGCGCCGGAGGAACGTGGCCGGGCAGGTGAAGTCGTTGTGCCCGCCCACTGAGGCTGTACCGGTCCGCGTCGCCACTGCCATCCGCTCGATCGGTGACTGTGACGACGGCGTCCGCGACGGCCCGTGCCTGAATCCCATGGATGCTGCGCCGCCGTGGCGCCCATGGGATTCAGGCACGGGCGGGGGTACTTGCTCACGGTCGTCCAGGCGGTGGTCACGCATCCGGCCGGCAGCCGGCCAGGAGTCGGGCCACCATGGCGCGCGCGTCTTCCCGCTCATAGCCGGGGCCCAGGATGCAGAGGTTGCCGATCGCCCGCATCAGCACGTACGCGCTCACGTCCGGGTCCAGTTGTCCGCGAGCCGCGGCGGCCTCGATGAGCAGCCCGCACGCCGGTACGAGCTTGTCGAGCATCAGGGAGTGCAGGGTGTGGAGGCTGGTGTCCTCCGACTGCAGGGCCGCTCCGAGGCCGTGTTTGGTGACCAGGAACTCGACGAACGCGTCGGTCCAGCGGGACAGGGCGTCCCCTGGGTCGGGCGAGTCGGCCAGTTCGGTCGCGAGGGCGGCGCACTCGTCGATCTGATGCCGGTAGACGGCGACGACCAGCTCGGCCCGCTGGGGAAAGTGCCGGTAGACGGTGCCCAGGCCCACCTGGGCGCGGCTGGCGATGGTGCGGATGGGGGCGTTCACGCCCTGCTCCACGAACACTTGGGCCGCTGCCGTCAAGAGCGCTTGACGGGTGCGCTTGGCTCCGGCCTCCCGGACGCCTCCTTCTTGCGGCACGACTTCTCCTTGATTCGCGGAACATCGTTCCGCTAGTGTGACGGAACATTGTTCCGCCAAGTATGCGGGACATGCCCTCCAAGAGGAAGCCAGCGCACATGCCTGTTCTCGCACAGCACCGGACGATCGCCGTCAAGCCGATCACCGTCCCCACCGATGGCCGAGAATTCGAGCTGCAGGTGAAGGTGACCGCCCCGGTCCAGGGCGCCGACCTGCCTGTCATCGTGTTCTCCCACGGCAACGCGTGGTCGATGGACGGCTACGAGCCGTTGGTCGACCGCTGGAGCGCTGCGGGCTTCGTCGTCGTCCAGCCCACGCATCTCGACTCCCGCCGGTTCGGCATCGGGTTCGACGACCCGCGCTTCGGCGCCATCTGGCGGGTTCGGATCGCCGACCTCCATGGTGTGCTCGACCACTTCGGCCATGTCATGGAGCAGGCCGGGCTCGCAGGCCGGGTCGACCCGTCACGTGTCGCGCTGGTGGGGCACTCCTGGGGTGCCCAGACCGTGGGTGCGCTCCTCGGCGCCCGCGTCGTTGACGGTGCGGGCAGCCCCGGGGAGGATTTCTCCCGCGAGGGCATCGGGGCCGGCGTCCTGATCGCCGCGACCGGAACGGGGGACTCCCTGAGTCCGTTCGCCGCCGAGCATCTGTCCTTCATGAGGCCGGACTACAGCACCATGAGGGCTCCCGCGCTCGTCATCGCCGGTGAGAAGGACCAGTCGAAGATGTCCACCCGGGGCCCGGACTGGTTCCTCGACGCCTATCACCTGAGCCCCGCGCCGAAGCGGTTGATGGCCGTACCGAACGGCGAGCACACCCTGGGCGGGATCGCCGGGGAAGCCGTGGCCGAGACCACCGACCCCGACCCCGCCCGCGTTGCCCTCGTGGCCGACGCGGTCGGCGCCTACCTGCTCGATGTTCTCGACGGCCGCGGCGACGCCTGGTCCGAGTTCCGCGTTGCGGCGGAGGCCGGGCGGTGGGCCTCCCTGGAGCGCAAGGACTGACTTCCGTGAGTCTCGTCCTTCCGGGTCACCGGACCGTCCGCCCTATCGCGTTGTCGGCCGAGTTGTTTCCGGTTCCTGCGGGTCTCGCGGGAATGCTCGCAGGGCCCGTAGCCACTGGTCGAGGGCTGCGAAGTCTTCGTCAGTGAGGCCGAGGGACGGCGCGACGGGGTGGAGGAGCGTCGGGGCGGGGTGGCGGGCGTTCACCCAGTCCTGATCGGCGCCGGTGATCCCGTCGTCGACCCAGGCGAACGGGCGTCCGTCCGCCCATGTCGCCAGGGTTCGGGTCTTCCAGTGGAGCCTGTACCACTGGTCCTCGCGTTCATGGGCGTCGGAGGGGTCGGGCCAGTGCACGACCGGGAGGGGTGACAGTCCGAGCCGCGGTGCGATGTGGGCGTTCGCTTCGTCCTCCCATGTGGTGGCCCAGACCAGCTCGCACGGCAGGGCCGCGAGGCGGGGCCCCATGCGCGGGTCGAGCCGCGTCAGGTGCAAGTCTGTCGTGGCGCCCGACGGCTCGCGCTGCGGGCCGTCGCCGAACGGCAGGAGAGGTCCGTCAATGTCCAGGAACAGCAAGGGGTGATCCTCGCGCCCGCTCATACCAAAGCTTTCCGTACGCAAGCCTCCTGTACAAAAGGATCGGGCTCCGAGTGAATTGACACTCGGAGCCCGATCCTGCGTATATTTGATTCTTCATGACTTTGGCGAAAAGGTCGTGAAGAGAAACTCTCTACGAGAACCATATCGCGTCAGGAGCGGAATTGTCAAGCGAGGAAATGCGGCAGGAGCAGCAATTCATCACCGGCCTCTACGCACGGCTCGATCTCCTCAGGAAGCAGGCCGAGGAGTCGGTGCGCGCCGCGCTCGCGCAGGTGGGGAACGGTTTCCAGGCGAGGATCGAGCGGGACGTCCTGGTGGCGGAACAGTCCGGACTGCTCAGTGCGATCCAGACGGGGGAGAACGGGCTGTGCTTCGGACGCATCGATTTCCGGGACGGCCGCAGCCATCACATCGGACGCATCGGAATTCGCCAGGACGATGAATCCCGCACACCGCTGGTCGTCGACTGGCGGGCGGATGTGGCGCGTCCCTTCTATCTGGCGACCGGCCACACCCCGATGGGGCTGCGGCGGCGGCGGCACATCACCACGCAGGGGCGCACCGTCACCGCGCTCCACGACGAGTTGATGGATCTCGCCGACCCGACCCGCACCGGACACGAGGGCGCCGACGCCGACGAGGTCCTGCTGGCCGCGCTCGACGCGTCCCGCACGGGCCGGATGCACGACATCGTCCGGACCATCCAGGCCGAACAGGACGCCATCATCCGGGCTCCGCACCAGGGTGTGCTGGTCGTCGAGGGCGGTCCCGGCACCGGGAAGACCGTCGTCGCGCTGCACCGCGCGGCGTACCTGCTGTACGAGCACCGGGAACTGCTGGCCCGCCGCGCCGTGCTGATCGTCGGCCCGAACCCCGCCTTCCTGAGCTACATCGGCGACGTACTGCCGTCCCTGGGCGAGACCGGGGTGCTCCTGGCCACCGTCGGTGAACTCTTCCCCGGAGTGCACGCCACCGGCACCGACAGCCCGGCGGCCGCCGAGGCCAAGGGCCGGGCCGGGATGGCCGAGGTGCTGGCCGAGGCGCTGCGGGACCGGCAGACCGTGCCCGAGCGGGCGACCGAGATCGACCACGAGGGGTACGGGACGCTCCTGCTGGACCGGGCCATGGCTGAGGACGCGCGCCACCGGGCGCGCGAGAGCGGGCTGCCCCACAACCTGGCCCGCCCCGTCTTCGCGTTCCACGTCATCGACGCGCTCACCGCGCAACTGGCCGAGCGCATCGGCGCCGACCCGTTCGGCGGCCCCAATCTGCTGGGGCCCGACGACCTCGCCCAGATGGGCAAGGAGATCGCGACGAGCCGGGAGGTCCATGCCGCCGTCGACGAACTGTGGCCGCAGCTCACCCCGGAGGAGTTCGTCGCGGACTTCCTCGCGGAGCCGGTCCATCTCGACGACGAGTCGGCCGGACTGATCCGCCGGCAGGCGGGGGAGTGGACCCCGGCCGATGTGCCGCTCCTCGACGAGGCGGCGGAGCTGCTCGGTGAGGACGACAGCGCCGCCCGTGCCGCCGCCGAGGCCGAGCGGCAGGAGCGGATCGCCTACGCGCAGGGGGTGCTGGACCTCTCGGCGGGTTCGGAGACGTACGAGTTCGAGGACGAGGAGTCCGAAGTCCTCGCCGCGCACGACATCATCGACGCCGAGCGGATGGCCGAACGCCATGAGGAGGCCGACCACCGCACCGCCGCCGAACGGGCGGCGGCCGACCGGACCTGGGCGTTCGGCCACATCGTCGTCGACGAGGCGCAGGAGCTCTCGGCGATGGCCTGGCGGCTGCTGATGCGGCGCGTCCCGACCCGCTCCATGACCCTCGTCGGGGACCCCGCCCAGACCGCGGAGCCGGCCGGCCTCGGCTCCTGGCAGCGCATTCTGGAACCGTACGTGGGCGACCGCTGGGAGCACGTACGGCTGGGGGTCAACTACCGTACGCCCGCCGAGATCATGGAGGTGGCGGCCGGGTTCCTGCGGGCGCACGACCCGTCGTTCGTGGCGCCCGGTTCGGTGCGGTCGACCGGGGTGCGGCCCTGGGCGCTGCGGGTCGCCGTGGACGGGCTCGCCGTAGCCGTGGCCCGGGAGGCCGCGGCGGCGGCCGAGGGCGGGGGACGGGTCGCCGTCGTCGCTCCGGCCGCGCTGCACGCGTCGCTGCTGGCGAAGCTGCCGGACGCGGGGCACGGGGCGGCGCCCGACCTCACCCGGGACGTGGTGCTGTTGGACGCGCGACAGGTCAAGGGCCTGGAGTTCGACACCGTGCTGGTGGTGGAGCCGTGCGCGTACGGGGTGAGTGATCTGTACGTCGCGCTGACCCGTGCCACCCAGCACCTCGGGGTGGTGCACACCGGCGATCTGCCCGGGGCGCTCGGGGGACTGCTGGAGGAGGCGCGCCGCTGAGGCCGTCTGCCGGCCCGTGCCCCCGACACGGCCGGAGGCCCGGGCCGGCCCATTCCCCGGCCACCCCGTCCGGACCGGCGAGCACGGTCACCGGAAGGCGATCCGAGTCCGTTCGCCCAGGGAGTCACCGAGGGACCGCCGAAGGACCCGCCGGAGACGTTCCGGCGGTCGCGCCGTGCGGGGCTGGAAGGAACCCTTGTTACGTTCCCACCACGTGGCCATGGAGCCACCGTCATACGGCGTCTCCACAGTGCCATGCATGAACACGACCATGAACGGGGCACCGCCCCCGGGACCGCCCGCACGCCGGAACCGGAGCCCAAAATCCCCCTCGAGGACCACGCTCCGCACCCCCTCGGAGCGGCTTTCCCGCCCGGGCCCCGGGCGGCGGCGCGCCGTCTCCGTCATGCTGGCGCTCTCCGTCGTCGGCACGCTGTTCGTCCCCGCGGCGGCCGCCGCCCCGGGACGGCCGACGGGCACCGCCTCCGTACCGCCGATCCGCTGGGGCGCCTGCCCGTCGGCCGAGCCGCCCTACCCCGACCCCAGCCCGAGGGCGCAGTGCGCGACGGTCGATGTTCCGGTGGACTGGGCGGAGCCGGACGGCCCGAAGACCGGCATCTTCGTCGCCCGGTACCGGGCCACCGACCCGGCGCGGCGGATCGGCGTCCTGATGTCGAACCCGGGCGGTCCCGGGGCCGCCGGGGCCGACGACGCGCTGTACGCGGACGACCCGACCGAGGGCTACACCCCGCAGATGCTCCGGCGTTTCGACATCGTCGGCTTCGACCCGCGCGGCATCGGCCGCAGCCGGAACGCCGAATGCGACGAGACGATCAGCGCCGCGATCCCGGCCCGCCCCCGGGACGCCGCCGAGTTCGAACGGCTGCGCACCCTCAACGGCCGGCTCGCGGAGAGCTGCCTGGAGCGGACGGGCCCGCTCGCCGCCCATGTGGACGGCGAGAGCGTCGCCCGCGACATGGACGCGATCCGCGCCGCCCTCGGCGAACGCAGCATCAGCTTCATCGGCCACTCCTACGGCACCTTCCTCGGTGAGCGCTACGTCCGGCTCTTCCCGGACCGGGTGCGCGCCCTCGCCCTCGACAGCGCGATGGACCCGGACCGGCCGGACGCCGAGCGCTACCTCACCGACGGCAGCGTCACCATCGACAACACCCTGAAACGGCTCGCCGCCTGGTGCGCCACGGAGACGGCGTGCGCGCTGCACGGCAGGGACCTCACAGCCGTCACCGACACACTGTTCGCGCGGGCCGACGCCGGCACCCTCCGCGAGCCCGGTCCGAACGGTCCGACCCGGACCAGGGTCGACGCCGACAGGCTCTCGGACTTCCTGACCTTCGCGCTCGGCAAGGGGAGCCGGGAAGAGACGGCACGCCAACTGGCCGCCCTGGAAACGGGGAAGGGCGAGGTCCGATGGATCCCCACAGGTGCCCAGTCGTTCCCGCGGCTCGTGCTCTGCCGGGACCACGACTTCCGGATCCGTGACTACGCCCACTACCGGGCCATCCGGGAGCGGGTCGCGAAGGCGGCCCCGCACGTCCGGTACAACGCCCAGTCCCTGGACACCGTCCTCGGCTGCCAGGGCTGGACCCTGCCGCCGAAGCCGCGGCCCGTCCGCGTACCGGGCTCCCTCCCGCCCGTCCTCGTGGTCAACGCCACCCACGACCTCGCCACCCCCCTGCCGGGTGCGCGGCGGATGGCCCGCTCCTTCCCGCGGGCGTCCCTGTACACCATGGACGTCGTGGGCCACTGGCTGTACCGCAGGGGCGGGACGGAGGAAGCGATGCGCGTGATCGACTCCTATCTCACCAGCCCGAACGGCTGACCGGGAGAGACCGCCCGGTTCCCGCCGGTCGGTGCGGGCGGGCCCCCGCCCGCACCGACCGCGAGGGGGCCGCTCCGCCACGCCTTCGCAGCCTGTCCGCGAGCACCTCCGACCGCGACGTCGTACGGGACGTGCGGCGCGGTCAGGGGCCGGGGCGCAGCACGGCCGCGACGAGCCGGACCAGGCAGTCGCGGTACTGCTGCTCGGTCAACCCGGCGTGGAGGACGAGTTGTTCGTACCCCTCGGGGGAGAGGACGAACGGCAGGGCCGCCGCGGCCTCCTCGCCCACGGACTCGTCCACCAGGCCACGGGCGCGCAGCCGGGCGACGGCCTCACCGATGTCGGTGCGGCGGCGGTCGAGCAACTCGTCCAGGACGGCCCGCACGTCGGCCTCCGTGTCCGCGGCGGCGAGGAAGGCGCGCCACAGCCGTGCCGAGCGGGCGTTGGCGGCGGCGATCAGCTCGATCCCGGCGGCGAGGTACGCCTCGCCCTCCAGGTGCTCGATGGCGGTGAACGGCTCGCGCTCCAGCAGGGGCACCGACCCCTCGGCCCCGGCGAAGGTCTGCTCGAAGGCGGCCAGCAGGAGGGCGCGCTTGGGCCCGTACCCCTTGACGGTCTCGACCGAGACGCCGGCGTCCTCGGCGATCCCGGTCAGCTTCGTCCGCCCGTACCCGTGCTCCGCGAAGCGGTCCGCGGCCGCGGCGAGGACCCGCCGCCGGGTCGCCTCGGCCTGCTCCGCGCGCAGTGCCGACCGGTAGCCACGGCGTTCCGCCCCACTCATTTGACCTTCCTCAGGGTGTAGTCAATACTCACTGACGTTAGTGAATACTAACGGAGGGGGAAGGCACACATGTCCGGAGTTCTCATCTGCTCGTCGCCCGCCGAGGGGCACGTCACCCCGCTGCTCGCGGTCGCCCGCGGCCTGGTCGGGGCCGGGCACCGCGTGATCCTGCTGACGGGCCGTCGCTTCGCCGACCGGGTCCGGGCCACCGGGGCCGATTTCGCGCCACTGCCGCAGGCGGTGGATTTCGACGACACCTGGGTCGACACCCATCCGGAGCGGGCGGGGAAGCGCGGCCTCGCGGCGATGCGCTTCGACCTGGACCACATGTTCTTCCGGGCGGCGGAACCGCAGTACGAGACCGTCACCGCGCTGATCGACGCGCACGACATCGACGTCGTACTCGCCGAGCCGTTGTTCCTCGGCGCCGCTCCACTGGCCCTGCTTCCCCGTGACCGGCGCCCGCGCCTGATGCTGGCGGGCATCGTCCCGCTGCCGCTGACGGGCCCCGAGGTCGCTCCGTTCGGGCTCGGTCTGCCGCCGCGCGGCGGCCCGCTCGGCCGGCTGCGCAACCGGGTGCTGACCACGCTGGTGCGGCGGGTGGTCTTCCCGGAGCAGCAACGGAACCTGTCGGAGCTGTGCCGGCGGATCACCGGCCGACCCCTGCCCGGACTGTTCCTCGACTGGCCCGCGCTGGCGGACGACCTGGTGCAGCTGACCGTTCCGGCCTTCGAGTACCCGCGCCCCGGCACGGCCACGCCCGTGCACTTCATCGGCCCATTGGCCCGCAGTTCCAGCGGCGACCATCCGCTGCCCGACTGGTGGAGCGCGCTCGACCACGAGCGCCCGGTCGTCCTGGTCACCCAGGGCACGGCGGCCAACACCGATTTCGACGAGCTGATCAATCCTGCGGTGGCGGCACTGGCGGGCGAGGACGTGACCGTCGTCGTCGCCACCGGCGGCCGTGGGACCCCCGCCTGGCGGGCCGGGCTGCCGGGCAACGTGCGAACGGCCTCCTTCCTCCCGTACGACGAACTGCTGCCGCGCACCGCCCTGATGATCACCAACGGCGGGTACGGCGGCGTGCACTTCGCGCTCCGCCACGGGGTCCCGCTGGTGGTCGCCGGGGCCACCGAGGACAAGGCCGAGGTGGCGGCGCGGGTCTCCTGGTCGGGAGCGGGCATCGGGATGCGTACCAACAGTCCGTCGGCCGGGGCCCTGGGCGCGGCGGCCCGCCGGGTGCTGGCCGAGCCCGCCTACCGGCGCCGGGCCGGAGCCCTGGCCGAACAGATCGCGGCGGCGGGCGGGGTGGCCGCCCTCGCCGCCCTGATCGGGTCCGGGGATCCGGCCTGACACACCGTCCGGGGCCCGCCCGCGCGCCTTCGTCGAGCGGTCGTCGGCAGCACGCGGCGACCGGTCACAGCCCGTCGTCCACGGGAACGTCCTGGGGTTCCAGCGTGAGGCCCGAGCTTCTGGCCTGCTCCACGATCAGGGCCGCGAAGTCCTCCTCGGCGTGCCCCGCTCCGATGGCGGCGGCGACCAGTTGGGCGGTGGCGGCGGCCAGCGGCATCGGGACCTCCAGCTCGCGGGCCGCGGAGAGTCCCAGGTCGAGGTCCTTGCGCAGCAGCGGCATGGTGAACGTCGGAGTGAAGTCCAGATGCACCAGTGCGGGCGATTTGTAGCGCGTGAAGGCCGAGCCCATCACGGAGTCGTTGAGGAACTCCAGGAAGGCGGCACGGCTGACGCCGCCCTTCTCCGCGAGAACGGTGATCTCGGCGAGCGACTGGGTGACGACACCGAGAAAGACGTTGTGCGCGAGTTTGACGAGGCGGGCGGCTTCGCCCTCGCCGACATGGGTCACCCCGCGGCCCAGCGCGGAGAGCAGCGGTTCGACCCGGGTGAACACCTCCCGCGGGCCGGAGACCGCGATGGTCAGCCCTCCCGCGGCGATCACCTTCGGGTTCCCGCTCAGCGGGGCGGCGAGGAACTCCGTCCCGCGCCGCGCGGCCTCGTCCCGGACCAGTGCCGACATCCGCGTGGAGACCGTGGAACTGTCGACCAGTACCCCCGGCGCGGCGGCCGACGAGGTCAGCACGCCGTTCGGTCCCGTGGTGACGGCCTGGAGATCGGGCGAGGCGGAGACCGTGGTGAAGACGACGTCCCGGTCGGCCAGGTCGGCCGGGACGTCGACGACCTCCGCCCCGCGGTCGGCCAGCGGTTCGGCCTTGGCCCGCGTACGGTTCTGCACCGCCACGTCGTATCCCGCGTCCAGCAGCCGGGCGGCGAGCTGGAAGCCCATGCGGCCGGTGCCGATCCAGCCGACGCGCGGGCGCTGCCGGGCCGCGTCCGTCATGGCCGTACCTCGTTCCTGGGAGATGGCTGGGTGCGCGCGGTCCGGGGGAACGCGGCGGACGCCGGGCGGGGCCGTGGCCGCGTACGCGCACCCACGAGTCTGCCGCCCCGCCCGCCCGCACCGTCCCGGACACGGCCGCGGGCACCCCGGATGGGGGACACCTTCTTACGCGGACGGCTCCCGCCCGATGGCCACCGGCCGTCCCGGCCCGTGGCCACGGAGCGCCGGAGGGTGCGCTCTCAGATGCAGAAGCCGCTGCACGGGCCCAGCCACAGCGGGCCGCAGCCGTGGTCGGTCCAGTTGCAGTACGGCTGGTCGTAGCAGACCGTGTCGCAGCTTCCGCTTCCCGCGCACTGGGAATTGCAGTCGAGGACCTGGACGGTGTCCCGGCCGTTCCCGGGCGCCGCGGCCCGTGTTTCGGCAGGTCCCAGTGTCATGAGGACCGCCCGTGCCCCGTCGTCGCCGAACGCCTCCCTGGTCGCTCTCTCCAGCTCTTCGAGAGCGGCCTCCTGCCGGTGTCCCGCGATGATCCGCGGTGCCAGCCGTGCCGCGTCGTCCAGGACGGCGGACTGCCCGGCCGACAGGTCGGGGTGCGTCCTGCGGTACTCCGCGAAGTGCGCCACCCACAGATCGCTCCGGGCCGGAGCGGGCAGCGAGCCGTAGACGGCGCGCCGGTAGTCCGCCGGGTACGAGACGAACTCGGCGTAATCGGAAGGCAGCCGGCCGGCGTTGGCCTTCACCCACCGCGATGCCCGGCTGCCCTTCACCCGGTTCATGGCCTGTGCGGGGGAGGCCGCCAGCCCGCCGGTGACCAGGAACGCGCCCAGGGCGAGCCCCGGTGCGGCCCTGAGGATCCCCCGACGGCTCGGCGACCGCAGCACGTCCAGACCCCGGAGCGCGCGCACCACCCGCAGCGAGTCCGCCGGTCCCAGCAGCCGGGCCAGGCGGACGGAGAGCGCGGTTCCGGTCCAGGCCCGGACCCGGTCACCGTCGACCGCCAGCAGGGTCGGGGCCCACGCGGCCCTCGCGCCCATGGCCCGTGCGCGCAGCTCGCGGACCCGGGGTTCGGTGAGGCCCGCAGGGGTCAACGTGTCGCCGACGGACGCACGCACCCGTTTCACCACTTCTTCGCAGAACGGGCAGTCGGCGTCGAATGCCAGAATCCACTCGGTCACAAGCGTCACCCCATGTCTGTCCGACGGTCCGTCTCATGGTGCTCGTCCGGTGTGCGTTGTCACGCCGGTCCGCGGCGCGCCCGTCCGGTGCTCCGCGCGCGCCCGGGTCCGACCGGGCAGAGAGTATTCTCCGGGCCTCCGGGAGCGTCAATCGGGCGTGGCGACGGGACGGGGCGCGGGGAGACGTTCTTCCCGGCGTCCGTTCCCGCCTCGTCCGGCCCGGAGCCGGTAGGCCGTCCGCCACCCGCTTTGCTCCGGGCCACCTGCCTGCGGCTACTTTGTAGGCAGCACAAATGGAGCGGGCCCGTGGCGGCGGAGATGCACGGGGAACGGGGAGGTCGGGAAGAGTGTCGCTGCGCGGAGGTGATCCGGTCGAGGTCGGCGGTTATCCGCTGGAGGCCCGGCTCGGCTCGGGCGGTATGGGTACGGTCTTTCTCGCCCGTACGAGTTCGGGGCGGCCCGTCGCCATCAAGGTGATCCACCAGCAGTTCGCGGCGGACGACGAGTTCCGGATCCGCTTCCGCCAGGAGGTGGCGGCGGCACGGCGGGTGAGCGGCGCGTTCACCGCCGCCGTGGTCGACGCCGACCCCGAGGCCGACCAGCCGTGGATGGCTACGGCCTTCATCGAGGGGCAGACGCTCACCCAGCGCATCGCGGCGGACGGCCCGCTGGACGGGGCGGAGCTCAGGCGGCTGGCCATCGGGCTGGCGGAGGCGCTGCGCGACATCCACCGGGTGGGGGTGGTCCACCGCGACCTGAAACCCTCGAACGTCGTGCTCTCGCCCGAGGGCCCGAGGGTCATCGACTTCGGCATCTCGCGCGCCATCGACCAGCAGACGCTGACGATGACCGGGCGGATCATCGGCACGCCGCCGTTCATGTCGCCGGAGCAGCTCCAGGCGCCGCGCGGTGTGGGACCGCGCTCCGACGTCTTCTCGCTGGGCACTCTGCTGGTGTACTCGGCGACGGGCCACGGCCCCTTCGACGCGGACAGCCCCTACATGACGGCGTACCAGGTGCTGCACGAGGAGCCGTCGCTGGACGCCGTGCCGACGGCCCTGCGCACGGTCGTCGAGCTGTGCCTGGACAAGGAGCCCGAGAAGCGTCCCTCGGCGGACGAACTCCTCGTGCTGCTGCGGGACCTGCCGGCCGACCTCGGCGGCGCCGGCGACACCGGCGCGAACGGGCCCGGCGCGGGCCACACCCGCGACGTGAGCACCCAGCACCACCTCGCGACGCGGGACACCCCGGCGCCGACCGAACCGGCCCCCGCCCCCGCCCCGGCCGGATCCGGCGAGGCGGGGACCGCCACCGGTCGCCGTCCGCACCGCCGATGGCGCCCCGTGCTGGCGGCCGCGGTCGCGGTGGCGGCGATCGGCGGGGGAGCCGCCGCGCTGACGGTGGCCGGTCTCGGCACGAAGGACGGCGGCAAGGGCGACAGGGTCGAGGCCCCGGTCGCCCCCCTCCCGGACGGTTTCAAGCCGTGGCACACGGTCGCGCTGGGCGCCCGCGAGGACATCCCCGACGAGCTGCGCTGCGTCGCGCACGGCGACGCGGTGTTCTGCGGGGGCGGCGGCGTGGTCGCGACCCGCGTCAGCGCCGTGGACGGCTCACGGGCGTGGACGGTGAAGAGCCCCGGCGTCCCCGTCCAGGGCATACACCTGGTGGGCGCCACGGACGACACCGTGCTCGGCTACCGCATCGCCGCCCAGGGCGAAGCGGTGGGCTCTCCCATCGAGGTGGTGGCGGTCGACGCGCGGAGCGGACGGGAGCTGTGGTCCACGCCGTCCGGCGCCCAGCCGCAGGCCGTCATGGGCCGGTCCACGGACGCCCTGGTGCTCGGTTCCTCCGTCGTGACGGTCGACGTCTCCAACTCCCGCCTCGAGTACCGGGACGCGCGCAGCGGCAAGATCGCCTGGACCGCACCGTTCCCCGCGGACTCGTGGTGCGCCCCCGTCCCGGTGGGCTCGCGGCTGCTCGCGATGTGCGCCCCGGCGGAGGAGGCGAACGCCGTGGAGGTCCGCCACGCCACGCTGTACCCGGTCGACCGCGCCTCGGGGAAGCTGGGCGGGGCCATCGCGGTGGACGGCCCCGCCGTGCCGATGGGCGTCGCGGACGACAGGCTGGTACTCCTCCAGGAACACCGGGAGGGGGCGGACATGTCCGGGTACGACGGGGTGGTGCGGGTCGACCCGGACTCGGGGAAGGTCGCGTACTCCCGGCTGGCCGAGCCGTACGCGGGGACGCCGGGCATGGTGGACGGCACCCTCTACGTCAGCGGCCGGACCGGTCGCATCACGGCGCTCGACCCCATGACCGGCCGGACGAAGTGGGTACGGCAGACCGGCGTGGAGGGCGCTTCCGGCCCCGCCGGGGGCACCGGCGCGCTGTACTTCAGCTCGGCCACCGGCCGGGTGGTCGCACTGTCGCCGAAGGACGGCACCACCTTGTGGACGACGGACCCGCAGGCGGACGGTCTGACGGGCGAGCTGGGCGCGACCCCGCGCGTGACCGTCGTGGGGCGGGTCGTGGTCGTCACCGCGGCCCAGAACACGATCTTCGCCTTCGACACGGAGAACCCGCCGAAGGCGGGCTGACCCGGGCGGCGCGGTAGGCCCGCCGCGTACTTCGCCGATACCGGCACCGATACCCGACCGCGGGCACCAGCACCGGCCCGGCCGAGACTCTCGGCCGGGCCGGTGCGGCTTTTCACTCGCCGCACTCGTGGGTGGCGGGGTCCACCACGACACGGTCGAGCAGTTCCCGCAGCAGGGACTGCTCGGCTTCGGTGAGATCACCGAAGATCTCGCGCTCGGCCTCGCGCACCGCCTCGTCCATGCGCTCCAGGACCCCCTGGCCCGCCGGGGTGATCTCGACGATGTGCCGCCGCCGATCGGCGGGGTCCCGTCGGCGCTCGCACAGTCCCGACGACTCCAACTCGTTGAGTATGGCGACCAGTTGACTCGGGTCGATCTCCATCGCGGCCGCCAGTTCGCGCTGACTGGTGGCGCCGGGGGCCAGCCGCATCAGGGTCATCGCCTGGCGTGGGGGAAGCCCGACGACGCCCAGGGCGGCGCGGATGCGTACGCCGGTGAGCTCTCCGCGGAAGGAGAGGAGAAAGCCGAGTCGGTCGTCCGGTCGCGCAGCTGCCATGGCGCCACCGTAACAGTGACTCCATTGTGGATCGCGGCAAATCGTTGATACTGTTCAACGATTGCTCGTAATTGATCATTGGAGTTGTTCCATCGTGTTCATCGGTTATGTCGTCGTCGCCGCGCTGCTCGCGCTCGCCTCCGCCGGTTCCGCCTTCCTCACGTTCACCCGCAACCCCCAGGTCGTGGGCAGCATGGCGAAGGTGGGCGTGCCGGATTCCTGGCTTCCCCGGCTCGCCATGGCGAAGGCGGCGGGCGCGCTCGGCCTGCTCGCGGGCCTGGTGGTCGCACCGCTCGGCATCGCCGCGGCCGTGGGGCTGGTGCTCTACTTCGCCGGAGCCGTCATAGCCCACCTGCGCGTGAAGGACTACGCCGTGGCGCCGGTGGTCGTGCTCACCCTGCTCGCGGTCGCCGCGCTGGTGCTGCGCATGGCCTCAGCCTGATCCGCCCTCGTTCCGGCGGACGGCGACGCGACGGCGTGACGGCGCGATGTCCTCGCGCCCTCGCGGTGCGTACCCCCCGTCCTGGCCCCCCGGAATGACCTTACTGTGGTCCCCGTCGGGGGCCGCGCGATGCCTGGCCCGGAAGAGCCGGACCACGCGAGGAGATCAGCATGTCCGCACGTCTGAACGAATACGGCCAGCCCGTCGGGCCCCCTCTGCCCGGCTGGACGGGCGTTCCCGCGCCCGGCCGGGTCACCCTTGAGGGCCGCTTCTGCCGGGTGGAGCCCCTGGACGTGGGCCGCCATGCCGACGACCTGTACGCGGCTTTCGCCCTCGCGGAGGACGGCAGCGACTGGACGTACATGACGGTCGGCCCCTTCGACGGACCGGCCGACCACCGCGCCCACCTGGAGGAGGCGGCGCGGGCGGACGACCCCCTGACCTACGTGGTCGTGGACCTGGGCACCGGCAGGGCCGTGGGCACCCTGGCCCTGATGCGCCAGGATCCGTCCAACGGCGTCGTCGAGGTCGGCAGCGTCACTTTCTCTCCCCTTCTGAAGCGGACCCCGGTGTCCACCGAGGCCCAGTTCCTGCTGATGTCCTACGTCTTCGAGGACCTCGGCCACCGCCGCTACGAGTGGAAGTGCGACAGCCTCAACGCGCCCTCGCGCAGGGCGGCCCTGCGGCTGGGCTTCACCTTCGAAGGGATCTTCCGTCAGGCCGTGGTCTACAAGGGCCGCAGCCGCGACACCGCCTGGTACTCCGTCGTCGACGCCGAGTGGCCGCGAGTCGGCACGGCGCTGCGGCAGTGGCTCTCGCCCGACAACTTCGACGCGGAGGGCCGCCAGAAGCGGTCCCTGTCCGACGTCTGCGCCGCCGACGGGGAACCGGGGCACTGACGCGCGTCCACCCCGTTCGGGGACGCCGAGTTGCACGCCGAGCGCCTGCGGACCGGGTCCGGGCGCCCGGACCCGGTCACGCGGGGGAGCCCCGTCCGGCTGGTCGTGCGACTGCCGCGGGGCCCTGGCCGCCGGTCCGGGGCGTCGGGCAGGAGAGCGGAGCCCGGACGCGGCGGACCACGCCCGCCTCGTGGGCGGTGATGGCGGCCTCGACCCGGTTGCGTACCCCGAGCTTGGCGAGGATCGCGCTCACGTGCGCCTTGACCGTGCTCTCCACCAGGAACAGCTCCGCCCCGATCTCGGCGTTGGACAGTCCGGCCCCGAGGAGGGCCAGTACGTCCCGCTCCCGCTTGGTGAGGTGCTCCACGGCCTGCCACGACGGCGTCCCGTGCGCAGCCCGGCCGGTACGCAGCGCGTTGATCACCCGCGCCGCCACTCTCGGTGAGAGGTAGGCGCCCCCGGCGGCCACCGCCCGTACCCCGTTGAGCAGCTCGCGGGGGTCGTCGGCCTTCAGCAGGAACCCGCTGGCCCCGTCGTGGAGCGCGCGGACGATGAACGCCTCCTCGCCGAACGTGGTCAGCATGATCACCGCCGCGCCGGGGCGGTCGCGGTACATCCGCGCCGCCGCGTCCAGGCCGTCCAGCCGGGGCATCTGGATGTCCAGCAGGGTCACGTCGGGCCGGTGCAGGCGGGCCAGCTCCACGGCCGCCCGGCCGTCGGCGGCCTCCGCGACCACCTCCATGCCCGGATGCCGGGCCAGGATCGCGCGCACTCCGGAACGGATCATCGCCTCGTCGTCGGCGAGCAGGATCCGCAGCGGTCGCGCCTCCCCGGTCTCCCCGCTCGCCCGTGTCTCCCGCACAGGACGACCCTACGGGGTGGACGCGCCCTCCGGGCCGGTACCCGACGCCACCCCCGACGAAAGCAGGGGGTGCTCCCGGCGAACGACCGATGTGCCGGACCCGGTCGCTCCCTAGCGTGACGGGAGTACGAGCGAGTCGAAGGGACAACCAGTGATAAGCCTGCGAGGCCTGACCAAACGTTACGGCGGAACCGTCGCCGTGGACGGTCTGACCCTGGACCTCGAAGGGGGCCGGGTGACCGGATTCCTGGGGCCCAACGGCGCCGGGAAGTCGACCACCATGCGCATGATCCTCGGCCTGGACCGCCCGTCCGGGGGCGAGGCGCTCATCGGCGGGAAGCCGTATTCTTCCTTCCCGCACCCGGTCCGCGAGGTCGGCGCGCTGCTGGACGCCAAGGCGCTGCACCCGGGCCGCTCCGCCCGTGCCCACCTGGTGGCGCAGGCCCGCAGCAACGGCATCCCGCCGCGCCGGGTCGACGAGGTGCTGGAGACCGTCGGTCTGGCCGGGGTGGCGCACCGCCGGGCCGGGGCGTTCTCCCTCGGCATGTACCAGCGGTTGGGGATGGCGGGCGCCCTGCTCGGCGACCCGGGGGTGCTCGTCCTCGACGAGCCGGTCAACGGACTCGACCCGGACGGCGTCCGCTGGGTGCGCGAGCTGGTGCGGTCCCTGGCGGCGGAGGGCCGGACGGTCTTCCTCTCCAGCCACCTGATGAGCGAGATGCAGCTCACCGCCGACCAGTTGGTGATCATCGGCCGGGGCAGGCTCCTGGCCGACACCCCGATGGCCGAGCTGCTGGCCGGCGGCTCCCCGGCGTCGGTGCGGATCCGCGTCCCCGACCCGGACGGCCTGCGCCTGCTGACCGGCCGGCTGCGCGAGGACGGCGGGGCGGAGGTGGAGACCACGGCCGACGGCGGGCTCGTCGTGAAGGGCCGCGCCGCCGGGGAGATCGGCGACCTGGCCCACCGGCTCGGCGTCCGGCTGCACGAATTGCGCACCGATTCGGCCTCGTTGGAACAGGTCTACATGGAACTGACCGCGCGGAGCGTGGAGTACGGGACGGGGAGCACGGGGACCGGCGAAGCCGGACGCGGCGAGAAGCGGGGAGTAAACGCATGAGCGTGGAACCGACCGTCGCGGACCGCGAACGGCGGGAGCACCCGGACCGGGACCGCTCGGACCGCGGCCGTCCCGAACAGGGCCGTGGCGGCGGGTTCACCGGTGCGTTCGCCGCGGAGTGGACCAAGCTGTGGTCCCTCCACACGCCCTACGTCTGCCTGGTCGCCGGTCTGGCCGTCACGGCGGTCTTCACCTTCTACTACGGGTCGATCGCCCGGATCAACGACAAGCCGGTCCAGCCGGTGGGCAACGCCCCGGTCTCCTCGGTGGCCCTCACCCAGTTCGTCCTGGTGGTCCTCGCGGTGACCGTGGTGACCAGCGAATACACGACCGGCAGTGTGCGGAACTCGCTGCTGTGGGTGCCGGTCAGACACCGGGTGCAGGGGGCCAAGGCGCTGCTGAGCGCCGTGGTGGGCTTCGTGGCGGGCACCGTGTTCGGCGCGCTGGGCACTGCCGTGGCCTGGGGCCCGTTCCGGGGGCACGCCGAGTTCGAGGTGTCCGAAGTGGCCTCCCGGATCCTCGCCATGGGCGTCTACTGCGCCCTGATCGGGGTGCTGGCGGTGGGGGTCTCGTTCGCCGCGCGGGCCGCGGCGGGTGCCGTCGCCGCCCTCTTCGTCCTGATCACCGCGCTCCCCGCGATGCTGGTCGGGCTGGGCGGCCCGACGCTGCTGGCCGTCAACGACTATCTGCCGCAGACCGCGGGCGGGTACTTCATGCTCGGTGACGGCAGCGCCCCCTACCCGGCCCCGGTGGGCCTCCTGGTCCTGCTGGGGTGGACGGCCGCCGCCCAGCTGGCCGGTGCCTGCGTGCTCCGGCACCGGGACGCCTGACCCGGTCCCCGGGACGTCATAGCGGGCCGCCCGGTATGACGTCCTTGGCGACCAGCCGGCCATCGGAGAAGCACAACCGGTACAGGTCGGCCTGGTCGAGAAGGCTGCCGTTCGACCGGTAGAACACGCAGGTGCTGCCGTACGGGCGGGGGACCGTGCGTGCCGCGTCCGAGGGGTAGCGGTATCCGCGCGGCGGCAGCAGACGGACGAGCTCTGCCCGGTCCTGGCCGATCCGGACGGCGGCGTAGTCCACCGGGCGCAGTATGCACGTCGACAACTGGTAGGCGAGGTATCCGGCGGCCGGCAGGACCGTCGCGGCGAGGGCCGCCGGGGCGACGAACGCCACCGCGAACCGCAGCCTGACCTCGCGCCGCGCGTCCCGCATCCGGCGCGCCGACTCCGCCCCGTCGTAGTGGCCGTCCGGTACGGCACGGTCCGGAGGCGTACCGCCCACCCGGTCCGGCATCACGGCGGTGACCCGGAACCCGTCCTCGAACGGCCCGGCGCGCAGCACCCCGCCGAGCGCGCCCACCCGTTCCCGCAGCCCGGTCAGACCCCGGTTGCCCGGCACCTGTCCGGGCAGCGGGCCCGCCGGAGGAGCCGTGTTGACCACGGCGACCTCGGTACGGCCGTCCGCATGGGCGATCCGGACACGTACCGCACTGCCGGGGGCGTGCTTCGCCGCGTTCGTCAGGGACTCCTGCACCACCCGGTACACGGCGTGTCCGACCAGCGGGGAGAGGGACGGGCTGTCACCCTCCCGGACCAGCTCCACCGCGACCCCGGAGGCCCGCGCCCGGTCCAGGAGCTCCTCGACCGACTCCACGGAGGAGTCCTCGGGGCCCGCGTCCGGTCCGTCGCGCAGCACCGTCACCGTCTCCCGCAGATGGTCGACGGCCTCCGACACCGTCCCGCGCAGCTCCGCCGCGTCGGCACGGTCCCGGTCGGTCAGGTCCGGGGACAGTTCCAGGGCGCCCGCCCGCAGGGCGATCAGGCTCAGTACGTGCCCGAGGGAGTCGTGCATGTCGGCCGCGATACGCGTCCGCTCCCGCAGTCGGGCCTGCTCGGCGACGAACCGCTGCCGCTCCTCCAGGTTCCGTGCGAGCCGCCACCCGTCCGACACCAGGGCGCGCCGTGCCTGCTGGTAGCGGCCGACGAGCCACGGCACCAGCAGGGCGACCGGCAGCACGGTGACCGCGTAGAACCACCAGATCGCGCCCTGTCCGAGCACCGCGCACACCGCGAGGTCGACGGCCAGGCACGAGGCGAGTACCACCAGGGGGACGCGCACCTCCCGCACCCGGGCGCCCAGCAGGCACGTCATCGCGCCGAGCCCCAGGGCGGCGGCGTTGGCCGGGTCCGAGGCGTCGGCCAGGCCCAGCGCGCACAGCCCGTTCACGGCGACCACGGCGGTGGCCGGCCATCGGCGGCTCGCCGGAACGACCACCGCCAGGACGAGAAGGGGCGCCACCAGGTCCCGTACCGCCGAGGGGGCGAGCGCGGACCGGAAGTCCCACACCACCGCACATGCCAGCGCCGTCCACAGAGCCGCGTCGAAGAGCCGGGCCCGCCCCGTCCTCGGAGGTGGCCCGGGGGGTGTGCCGCCGGTCACCGCCCTGCCCCGTCGCCCGGCCGGTGCCGCCGCACCCGCCCGGCGGCCGGGCCCGCCGACGGGCTCACAGACCGGTGACCTTGGCACTCGCCACCAGTTCGTAGACCAGGGTGACGGTGCGTCGGCCGCCGGGTGGCAGGGGGACGGTCCAGTGGACGATGCCGTCGGCGTCGACCTCGTCCGGGGCGGGGGAGCAGGAGCTCTCGCGCAGCCGGACCTCCACCGCCGAGACCTCCGCGACCGGGATCCGTTCGCGGACGGCGACGGTGCGTTCGTCCCGCTCGCCGGGGGCCGAGAACCGGGACAGGTCGAGTCGGACGGTGCGGGTGACCACGGTGCGCTGGGTGAGACCGGTGGTGTCGCGGGACTCCTCGGTACGGCGGACCACCCGGTGGTCGTCGCAGCTGCCGAAGGCCAGTTCCACCGGGGCGCCGGGGGCGGTGAACTCCAGGGTGCCGCGCCCGGCGAAGCCGCTGTCCCGGACCAGGTCCACGGGCCCGGCGAGCAGGGCGTGGCCGGACCGGTTGTCGAACCGCACCACCCGGGTCACCAACGGTGAGAGCTCGGGGACGCAGGCATACTCGGTGGGCGCGTCCGTGCTGAACACGGAGACCGGCACCCGGTGGGCCCGGCCGTCGCCCGGCACCGAGACCGGTGCGGGGGCCCGCAGCACGCGGGTCTCGCCGCCGTCGTCGACCCCGGGCAGGCCGAGCACCGGGGCGGGGCCCAGGTCCGCGATCTCCTCCTCGCGCAGCTCCACCTCGACCGTGCGGCGCTCGTGCGGGGGTCGGTCCGTCAGGACCAGCCGGTCCTCGACCAGCCGGGGCGGCTCGGCGGCCAGGGACGAACGGGCCGTCGACAGGGTCAGCCGTACGTCGGACCAGTCCTCGCCGGTGTGCTGCCAGACCACCGCTTCGGTCTCCAGCGTCAACGTGTCCCCGTCGAGCACCGCGCGGTAGGCGGGCCGCCACAGGGCGCACGGGGTGAGGTGGCTCAGCCGCAGGGTGACCGGACCGGCCGCCTCCGCCGCCACGGTCAGCTCGATGTGGCCGACCAGCTCGGCCGGTTCCTCCTCGGCGAGGTCCAGCGCGTGCCGGGTCTCGGCGCGTTCGGCGGAGAGTGCCGTCAACCGGGCCTCGCAGGAGCGGAGTTGTTCGGCGTACGTGTCACGCTCCTCGTCGGCGCGGTCGAGCTCACGCGTCCAGCGCGCGAGCTCGCTCTCCCCGGAACCGGCACCCTCGCCGATCTCCCGCAGCAGGTCGGCGGCGAGACGGCCGAGGACGTCGAGCCGGGTACGGAGCCGGTCGCGCCGCTGTTCCAGCTCGCGCTGCTCCGTCTTCAGAGCGTGGAGGCGGTGGCGCAGGGCGGAGTCGCCGTCGGCGGGCGGCCGGGGCCCGCGCGGGGTCCAGGTGCGGACGATCCGGGCGTCGAGCACGGTCGCCGGGGGACCGGAGACCAGCTCGGCGTGGAGGGTCCGGTCGACGGCCGCCGCGCCGACCGGACCGAGGCGCAGCCGCTGGACCCCGGCCGCCAGGTCCAGTACGGCGGTCCGCTCCACCTGGGCCCGGTCCTCCAGGCAGGTGACGGCGGTGACGGGCAGGGCGATCGGCTTCGGGGGCGTGGACATGGTGTGTTCAGCTCCTGCGGTTGCCGCCGGCCAGGGACTTGCCGGCCGGGATGCGGATCTCGTAGCCGCCGTCGAGGGCGGCGGTGGTGCCCGGGGGCAGGTCCAGCCGCCAGACGCGGGTGCCCGGCGGGTGCGGATCGGGTCCGGCACCGTCCTCCGGGGCCGTCCAGTCGCCCCGTTCCTCGATCCGGACGTTCGGGTCGGAGGTGACCGGCACCCGCTCGCGCACCTCCACCGTGACCGGCCGGGCCAGCCGGTTGGCCAGTTCCACGTGGACGTGGTGGTCGAGCACCGTGGTCGTGCCGCGCAGGCCGGAGGTCGACTCGTCCAGCCGCGTGCGGCGGGTGACGCGGACGGCCTCCGCCGGTCCGAGACCCATCCGGCGCACCCCGCCCGGGGCGAGCGTGGGCAGTGCGGCCGTCAGCAGGAACTCGTCGTCGGCGGTGACCTCCACCGGGCCGGCCAGCAGCGCCTGGTCGGTGGCGTTGGACAGGACCAGGGTCGCGTACACGGTCCGCTCCACGGACGGCACGCAGAGGTACTCGGTCCGCAGACCGACCGGGATCTCCCCGACGGTGACGGTGTGCCAGGTGCCGTCGGACGGGATGTCGGCGCGGGCGGCGGCGTCGAAGCGGTGGTCGAACGAGCCCGCCGACTCACGGGGCCTGACCGCGTGACCGGGCAGCGGCAGCCCGGCCACGGCCTCGGCGCGGCGGCGGTGTTCGGCCGTCACCGGGTCGAAGGCGGCGCCGGGGAAGAGCCTGCCCCGGCGTCCGCCCTGTTCGTCGGGGCCGCACAGGACGAGCCCGGCGTAGTCGAGTTCGGCGTCGCCGGGGCACGGTGGCCCCGTCACCGGGGGAGGGGGCGGCGGTACGGCCCCGCCGGGCGCGGCCGGGGCGGCGGAGCGGGCGGCGGCCGGGGCGGCGCCGTACCCGCCGGCCATCGGGGCCCCGGTCGGCGGCGGAGGCGGCGGGGGCGGCGAGGACGGCCGTACGGATCCGGCTCCGACGGCCACCGCGAGGAAGCCCGCCGGTTCCGGGGCCGGCCCCGCCGCGTCGTAACCGGAGAACAGGTCGGCCAGCCCGGCCGGGGGTTCGCGCCAGCCGGAGGGCGCGGGGGCGGGCCGCCCGCGCCCGATCCGGAGCGAACGGAGTCTCGGCAGATCGGTACGGCGGCGGAGGTCGGCGGTGGCCAGGGCGATGCGCACGCCCGTCCAGTCCTCGCCGGTCCGCTGGGCGACCGAGGCGCGGAGCACCAGGCGTCCGGCGTCGTCGTCCTGACGGAGGCCCAGCCGGTACGTCGGCACCCAGACGGCGCCCGGCACCCCGTACTCCACCTCCACCTCGGTGGGGCCGTCCCCGGCACCGTCGAGCGTCAGGACCGCGCGCACCGTGGTGTCCACACCGGTCGACGGCGCGTCGGTGGAGGCACGTTCGAGGCGGTCCGCGGCGACGGTGAGCCGGTGCTCCGCCTCGCGCACCGCCTCCTCCAGCTCGACCAGACGGGCGTGCAGTCCCGTCAGCCGCCCGTCGACGAAGTCGGCGAGGGCCAGCCAGGCATCGGCGGCGGTACGACGGTGCGGGTCCTCGCGCCTGCGGGCGGGCGGGACGGGCCGGAGCGCGGACACCTCCTCGATCAGGCCCAGTTGCCGGTCCCGGCGCCCGCGCGCCGCGGCGTACTCCTCGGTCAGCCGCTCGACCTCGCGCCGGGGTCCCTCGGGCACCTCGGTGCCGGACGGCTCGGCCCCGACCTCCACCCGGGCCCCGGTGACCCGCGCCCCGGAGTCCCCCAGGACCCGGACCCGCAGCGAGCCGGGGTCCAGCGAGCGGGGCAGGCCCGTCACCCGTATCCGGCCGTCCGGCGGCACACTGCCCCGGGCCAGGCGGCGGCAGAGGGCGCCCCGCGCGTACACCACGACCGAATCGAGGGCCGAGCCCCACTCCGGCAGCGAATCGAGCGAACCAGCCGTCATCCGTCCAGCCCCCCTTGACGTGTCCGTGTTGAGCGCAGCATAGGCGCCGCGGCCACCGGTCGGCCGGACACCCCCCGGACACGCCGTGCGGTGCCGGGAACAGAAGGCGTCCGTTCGGACGGACGTCATCGGGAGTTTTTGATTTTTCCGATGAATGGGTGTTCCCGGCGCATTCACCGATGGTATTTCATGGGGGTCGGTAATTTCCTCAATCGGAGAGGGTCCCATGCGATCCATGAAGATCGTTCTCGGTATGGTTTCCGCCTTATTGGTCGGTGCGATATCAGCTGCCCCGGCACATGCGGCGGGCGGAAAGTACGTGGCGCTCGGCGACTCCTACGCGGTGGGCGTCGGCACCCGTACGTACGACAACTCCGGCGACGCCTGCCGCCGGGGACCGCTGGCGTACAGCAGGCTGTGGGCGGCCCAGCACACCGGCTACGCCTTCGTCGAGGCATCCTGCTCCGGCGACACCACCACGGAGCTGCTGGCCAACCAGGTGCCCCAGGTGACGGCGGACACCACCCTGGTGACGGTCCAGGTCGGCGGCAACGACGTGGGCTTCGTCGACGTGCTGAAGAACTGCATCCTCACCATCGACGACAAGGACTGCGTCGCGGGCGTCGAGGCCGCGAAGGCCGCCGCGACCGGCTATCTTCCGGGCCGGCTCCAGCAGGTGTACGCCGCGATCCGGGCCCGCGCCCCCCAGGCCCGGGTCGTCGTCGTGGGCTACCCGCGCCTGTACACCATCGGTGGCAGCTGCGGCATCCTCGGGCTGAGCGACAAGGAGCGCACGGCGCTCAACTCGGCCGCCGACACGCTGGCCGGCGTGGAGTCGGCGGCCGCCTCCGCCGCCGGGTTCACCTATCTCGACCCGCGGTCCTCGTTCGACCCGCACACCATCTGCTCCAAGGGTCCCGAATGGGTCACGAGCCTGGAGTGGAGCAAGCTGGACGAGTCCTACCACCCGAACACCGCCGGGCACCGCGACGGATATCTCGCGCTGCTCAACGGTATTACCGGCTGAACCGGACTCCCTTGATTTCCGGCGCGGTGAGACCATGAAAAAGGCATGCGAAATTCAGTGGCCGCGGGAACGGGAATTGAAATACCGGCCCTCCTGGCGGGTGGAATTCGAAACGCCTGCCGTGGCGGGAATTCGGGAGAACGGATGAGGAGCGGGGCGGGGGTGTCCGGCCGGGCGGCCGGGCGCCCCCGCCCCTGTGGAACGGACGCGCCTCAGGACCGGCCGGCCACGGCGCTCTCCACCAGATCCGCGGCGGCCCGCCGGCCGCCCGCCGCCCGCAGCGAGCGGCCGATGGCCCGGGCGGCGGTGCGGTGGCCGCCGGTGTCGTCGAGCACGGTCTCCAGCGCCGTCCGCAACCGGGTCGCGTCGACCCGCCCGAACCGGACCCGGATCCCGGCGCCCGCCGCGACGACCTGTCCGGTGACGATCGGCTGGTCGTCCCGGATCGGCGCCAGGACCAGCGGCAGCCCGTGCCACAGCGACTCGCAGACAGTGTTGTGCCCACCGTGCGACACCACCGCCGACGCCCGTGCCAGCAGGTCGAGTTGGGGCACGTGGCCGCGGACCAGAATGCCGTCGGGAACCTCCTCCAGCAGGCCGCCCGGGTCGGTGACCACGCCCTGGACCCGGTCGCGCAGCCCGTCCAGGGCGGTGACCGCCTCCCGCAGGAAACGGCCCCCCGCGTCGGTGTTGGCGGTGCCCAGTGAGACCAGCACCAGCGCGCGGTCCCCGTCCAGCTCCTCCCACGGGAAGTCGCCGTCACCGGGGCGCTCCGCGATGACCGGGCCGACCAACCGCACCCGGTCGTGCGGCAGCGGCGCGTCACCGATCAGCTCGCGCCCGGTGAAGGCCACCACTCCGTACGGGGAGAACCGCGGGTCGCCCTCGGCGGCGGGGTCCCCGATGCGGCTCCGCAACCCGGCCAGCAGCTCCTCCAGCCACGCACCGATCTTGGGGAACGCGGCGAGCGGATCGACCAGTTCGGCCGAGGTGCTGGCCGTGCTGACGTACACGATGCCGTGCCGCTCCGCGACAAGCGCACCGGCCAGCGTGTGCTGGTCGGTGAGGACGGCATCGGGCGCGAAGTCGTCGACGGCGGCCTCCACGCCCGGGGCCATGCCCTCGGCCAGCGGGACGAAGAAGTTCTCCCACAGGAACCGGAACGCCGCCGGACCGGTCAGCCCCGGCGGCCGGACCATCCGCCCGTCGACCGGCATCGGGCAGTCGTAGATCCGCGCGTCCCCGCCCACGAGCCGCCCGAGCTGCTCGGCGTTCCCGCACCAGGCGACGGTGTGGCCGCGCCCGGCCAGCTCCTCGGCCACCCCGACCAGCGGGTTGGTGTGGCCGACGAGCGGCGGTACGACCAGCAGGAACCGTGTCACCGCGCGACCCCCGCCGGGGTGTGCTCGGCGATCCACCCCAGGATCAGGTCACGGGTGACGGCGGGCTGTTCGACCAGGACCGAGTGGCCCTGCTCCGGCAGGACCACCGTGCGGCAGCCGGCCACCCGCTCCTCCAGGTCCGGGACCTGGGCGCTGAGCCCCGACTCGTCGCCGAAGACGGCGAGCAGGGGACAGGCCAGCGCGGACAGGTCGTCGTCGATGGTCCGGCTCAGCGGCACGTCCTCGGCGAGCGTCGTCGCCCGCAGGATGCGGCCCGCGTTGCGGGAGAGCCGGGCGGTGTGCGCGCCGTGGTGGGCGGCGATCCAGCTGATCGACTCCTCCAGGACCAGGTGCTCCTTGGCGTCCGCGAGCCCCGCCCGCATGTGCTCGTTCCACAGGGCGACCGGCGGTTCGGACTCGATCATGGTGATGGTGGCGACCCGGTCCGGGTACCAGGCGGCGAAACCGGCGGCGATCGTCCCGCCGAAGGAGTTGCCGACCAGGTGCACCCGGCCGGTGACGTCCAGCCCGTCCAGCAGCGCCGCCAGATCGTCGACGAACGCCTCCAGCCGGTAGCCGGTGGGCGGCCGGTCGCTGCGCCCGTGCCCGCGCAGGTCGTACATGACGACGTCGTGCCCGGCGGCGGCGAAGGCGGGGCCGAGCGTGAAGTAGTAGCTGGCGAGGCTGTCGGTGAGCAGCCCGTGGACGAGGACGACGACCTGGGGCTCACCGCCGTGGGCGGGCACGGCGGTGGCCGGTAGCCGCTGTACGTGGGTGGTGATCTCGCCGGTACGGATCTTGGCCATGGGGGGTGGGGCCTTTCGTGGGAAGGTGGCGCGGGAGTGCCGGACGGGCCCGGGAGCGGGGGCCCCGTCCGGCGGGACGGGCGCCCCGGTTCAGGGGGCGGACCGCAGCGAGTCCGTCACGAAGTCGACGAGCTGACCGACCGTCAGGGCAATGATCTCGTCGAGCTCCAGATCGGCGATGAACAGGGCCACGTTGACCCTCTCGCCGTAGTGCTCGCGGAGCGAACCGGCCAGGGTGACCAGGTCGATGCTCTCCAGTTCGAGGTCGTCGTGGAACCGGGTGTCCCGGTCGATCCCGATGTCGTCCAGCCCCTCCTCGGCCAGCAGCTCGCGGAGCATGCCCGCGATGTCGTCGAGGGTCCTCGCGCGCAGTTCGTCCGCCGGGACGGTGGCCGTCACGGCGGCCCCGATCGCCTCGGTCGCTTCAGTGGTCATCCTGGGCTCCTGTCGTTCCGTCGTCCGCCGTCCAGGCGACGACGTACCGCCGCCCGTCCGGCTCCCGTGCGCCGCCGGTCAGCTCGGCGCTGTTCACCTCGTACGCCACGCCCCCGGCCAGGACGCTCAGCCGGTCGGGGGCGGCGGACACCACCCGGAAGTCGGCGGGGCGGCCCCGCAGTCCGGTCCCGAGCCGTTTGGAGACCGCCTCCTTGGCCGTCCAGAACCGGGTGAACCAGACCGCCGCACCCTCGTCGTCCGCCGCCACGAGCCCGTCGAGCAGGGCCAGTTCGGCCGGGTCGCAGGAGGCCGTCATGGTCTCCCGCGAGCGGTCGGCGACCTCCTCGACGTCGATCCCGCAGGGGCCCCGGCGGGCGATGGCCACCCCGGTCTCCCCGCAGTGCGCGAGCGAGACGACCAGGTCCTCGCCCAGTTCGCGGCCGTGCACCCCGCGCACCAGCGGCCGGCCGGACGCGGCGTTGTGCACGGCCACCTCCGCCGGGTACACGTCGCCCGCGCCCTCCCGCCACAGCAGGGTGCGCACCGCGTCCTTGGCGGCGATCCGGCCGAGCAGCCAGCGGCGGCGGACCATCGGCTTCAGCCCGTCGTACACCTCGCGCTCCGCGCCGCCCAGCATGTTGCGCATCACCAGTTCGCGGGTGGCCAGATCGGGCCAGCGCTCCCGCACCGCGAGCCAGCCGCCGGGATACTGCTCGGAGAGGGTGTTGCGGCCGGGGAAGCGGTCCACCGCGCGCATCGTCGCGTCGTTGTCGAAGCGCCGGTCCTGCCAGCCGGTGAACTCGGCCCACAGCCGCCCCTCGTGGCTGAGCCGCATGTCGGCGGTGAGCGTCGAAGCGGTCACTCCGGTGATCCGGATCGCGCAGGTGAGCCGGGTGCCGGGGGCGGGGTGCGGGCCGAAGAAGCGGATGCGCTCCATGGCCACGGGGAAGACCGTGGTGCGTTCGTCGAGCTTCGACATGATCCAGTAGCCGAGCAGCTGGCCGACGTTGTCCAGCAGCGCGCCGGGCGCCTCGGGGGTGGTCAGCACGCCCCGTACGTAGTGGTCCGCCTCGGCCGTCAGCTCGCTCACCCCCTGGAAGCGGGGGCCGTGGAACATCCACCGCTCCGTGTACAGCTGCTCCGCGCGCAGCTCGGGGCACCGTTCCGAGGCCGGGTCGACGGGCCACGTCGGCGGGGCGTCGGGGTAGCGCGGCGCCAGTTCGACGACGGCCCGGGAGTAGCCGGTCAGGGCGACCTCCACCCGGTCCGGGGCCACGTCCCGCACCTCCACCGGCACCCGCACCGAGGGGATCGCGGCGATCCACTTCAGCAGCCGTACGTCGTGCACGGCGACGGCGCGCGTCCCGGGGCGGGCCCGCTCGGCGAACTCCATGAGGTGGGTGACGACCGTGGTGGCGGGCACCACGGGCCAGCGGTCCCCCTCGTCGGGCCAGCCGGGGCGCTGCCGGAAGAAGCAGTGGTCCAGCAAATAGGGCATCGTGGCCACGTCCACCCGCAGCTCCCGCTCCGCCCCGGGCGGCCGGACCGTCGCGACCGGACCCACCGGACGGGCCGGACCCACCGGACGGACCGGCCGGGCGGCGGGGGAGCGGCGGGCGAGGGCGCGGGCGCCGACGAGTTCCCTGGCCGCCGAAGCGGTGGCGTCGAGCAGAGCGGACAACTCGGCGCTCAGCGGATCGCGCGCCGCACCGGGGGCCGGCGCCGGGGCCGCCGGCGCGGCCGTCCGGGCCAGCAGCCCGTGCTCCCGCGCGGGCAGGGACACCAGCGCCCCGCCGAGGTCCAGCCGCACCCCCGGGCGGGCGGTGCGTTCCGCCTCCCGGGCCGCGGATCCGGCCGGTTCGGCCGTGCCCGGGGTGAGCAGCGGGGTCACGTCGGGGGCGGCGCCCTCCACCCACAGCGCGGTCACCACCCGGCGCAGTTGCGCCAGGCTGTCGTGGGCCGACGAGTGCGCGGAGACCACCAGCCGGTCCTGCCCGGCGAGCGTGTCGTCGATCAACGAACCGAGCTGGCCCGCCCCGAGCTGCACGAAGGCCCGGAACCCGGCCGCGTGGAGCGCGAGGACCGTCTCCCGGAAGCGGACGGGCTCCAGCAGATGGCGGACGAACAGCTCACGCACCGCGTCCGCCCCGGCCGGGAAGGGCGCGGCGGTGGTCGCGGACCAGACCGGGGTGGTCTGCGGGTGCAGCGAGTAGCGCTCGGCGGCCTCCCGGATCGGCCCCAGGTACGGCGCGAGCAGCGGGGTGTGGAACCCGGAACGGAACGGCAGCACCTGGCAGACCACCCCCTGGGCGCGGAAGTGGTGCACCAGCGCGGCCACCTCCTCCTCGGGGCCACAGATCATCGACTGGCGCGGCGCGTTGTCGTGCGAGAGCACGACGTCCTCACGGTCCCCGAGCTCCGCCAGCACCCGCTCGGCGGGCAGGCCCAGCACCCCGAAGGCGACCCCGGGCACCCGCAGTGCGTCCGGGTCGAAGGCGGAGAGGAACGCGTCGACCTCGTCGGCCGCGTGGATGCCGCCGCAGGCCATCGCCGTCCACTCGCCCACGCTGTGCCCGGCGACGGCGTCCGGCACCACGCCCACCCGGCGCAGCGCGGTGTCCAGCAGCCGGCCGAGCTGGAAGACGGCAGCGCCGTGCCGGCCCACGTCGCCGACCCGGGCGTCGGAGCCCAGGGACCACGGCAGGGCGAAGCGGGTGGCCAACTCCTCGACACGCGGCGTGAATTCGGCCTCCAGGCCGGGGAAGACGAACGCGGTCCGCCCGCCGCCCGGCCCCAGGACCGGGCGAGGTGTGAACCACACGTCGCTGCGGCCCCGCCACGGCATCCCCTTGGTTACGGCCCTGCGGGCCAGCTTCAGCCGGCGTTCGGTCGGGTCGACGATGCCGAGGCGCACCGGACCGCCACCCGGCGCCCGCTCGTCCCGGCCCGCGGCCAGGACCGAGGCGTCGTCACCGGCCAGCAGCGCGGCCAGTGCGTCGATTGAGCCGGCGGCCAGCCGCAGCACCCGCTCCGGCTCGCTCACCGTCACCCGGGGCACCGCCCGGGGCGCGGCCGTGGGCGGCTGCTCCAGCACCACATGGGCGTTGATCCCGCCGAACCCGAAGGCGTTCACCCCCGCCCGGCGCGGCGCACCGCCCACCGGATCCGGCCAGGGCCGCGCCCGGGCCAGCGGGGCGAACCGGGTGTCCGCGAGCGCCGGATGCGGGTCCTCGCAGTGCAGCGTCGGCGGCAGCACCCCGTGGTGCACCGCCAGCGCCGCCTTGATCAGTCCGGCGATCCCGGCGGCCGGCATGGTGTGCCCGATCATCGACTTCACCGAGCCGATCGCCGCCCGGTTGTCCTCCCCGGCCGGGCCGAACACCTCGGCAAGCGTGGCGAGTTCGGCCCCGTCGCCCGCCGGGGTGGCGGTGCCGTGCGCCTCCAGCAGACCGATCGACCCGGCGGCCCTGGGGTCGAGCCCGGCGGCCTGCCACGCCTGGCGCACCGCACGGACCTGCCCGCCCGGATCCGGGGCGAGCAGGCTCGCCGAACGGCCGTCCGCGGCCACTCCGGTGCCGGTGACCACGGCGTAGATCCGGTCCCCGTCCCGTTCGGCGTCGGCGAGCCGCTTCAGGACGACCACCCCGGTGCCCTCGCCGATCAGCACCCCGTCCGCGCCCCGGTGGAAGGGGCGGATGCGCTCGGAGGGGGAGAGCGCCCCGAGCTGGTTGAAGACGCTCCACAGGGTGATGTCGTGACAGTGGTGCACCCCGCCCGCCAGCATCAGGTCGCAGCGCCCCGAGGCCAGTTCGCGCACCGCGTGGTCGACCGCGATCAGCGAGGACGCGCACGCCGCGTCGACCGTGTACGCGGGTCCGCGCAGGTCGAGCCGGTTGGCGACCCGGGAGGCCACCAGATTGGGCACCAGTCCGATGGCGGACTCCGGCTGCTCGGGCCCGAGCCGCTCGGTGAACGCCGCCCGGACCCGCTCCAGCTCCTCCTCGCCGAGCTGTGGAGCCAGCTCGCCCAGTGTCCGCACCAACTGGTGCGCGGTACGCACCCGCTGGTCCAGCCGGACCAGGCCGGGCGTCAGATAGCCGCCCCGGCCCAGCACGATCCCGGCCCGCTCCCGCGCGGACGGCAGCACACCGTCGCCCCCCGCGTCCTGGAGCGAGCGGTACGCCACCTCCAGCGCGATCAGCTGGTCCGGCTCGGTCCCCGCCACCGACGACGGCATGATCCCGAACCGGGCCACGTCGAACTCGGCCGTCCGGTCCACGAACCCGCCGCGTCGGCAGTAGATCCGGTCGCTGCGCCGGTCGCCGCCGGTGGCGCCCGGCGCGTAGAACCCGGCGTCCCAGCCGTCGTCCGGCACCTCGGTGATGGCATCCACCCCGCCGACGATGTTGTGCCAGTACGTGTCCAGGTCCCCGGCGCCCGGCAGGAAGACGCCCATGCCGACGACGGCGACCGGAGTCTGTGCGGTCACGCCGGTCACCAGCCCGACGCGGTGTAGACCGCGGCGTACGTCCCGGCCGGTCCCCAGGCCAGTTCCCGCAGCAGGCTCAGCGGGCCCTCCTCCGGGTCGATCAGCTTGATCCCCCGGGCCGCGTACGAGCGCATCAGCTCGGGGGTCACCATGCCGCCGCCGGTCTCCGCCGCCGCCCAGGGCCCCCAGTGCACGGTGAGCCCGCGCCGTCCGGGCCGGGTCCAGCGGCGGCCCAGCTCCTCCAGGGCGTCGTTGGCGGTGGCGTAGTCGCTCTGGCCGCGGTTGCCCAGCGCCGCCGCGATGCTGCCGAAGAGCACCGCGAAACGCGGCCCGGAGGGCATCGCGTCCACCGCGTCCAGCACCGCCCGTGCCCCCTGGACCTTGGTGGCGAGGACCCGGGCGAAGGAGTCGGCGGTCTTCTCCGCGATGAGCCGGTCCTCGATGACCCCGGCCGCGTACACCACCCCGTCCAGACGGCCGTACTCCCGGTGCACCTCCTTCACCGCCGTGTGCACGGCCTCGCCGTCCAGCACGTCCACGCAGTGGTAGCGGGCCTCGCTGCCCAGCTCCGCCAGCTCCCGCAGGGTGGCGCGCACCTCGCGGGCCGCCAGCAGGGCGTTGAGCCTGCGCTCGATCTCGGCGGGCCGGGTCAACCCCGTCGCCAGCAGCGCCCGGCGCAGCGCGTCACGTCCCTGCGCCCCTGCCGTCGCGGGGTCCTCGGTCTCCGCCGGGACCGGGGTGCGGCCCATCAGGACCAGCCGGCAGCGGCTCGCGGTGGCCAGCGTCCGGGCGAACCGGGCGGTGATGCCGCGCGCGCCGCCGACCAGCAGCACCACGGCGTCCCGGTCGAGACCGACGGCCTCCGCCTCCGCCACCCCGTCCCCGGCCGGGCCCGCGCCGGTCTCGGCGAGCGCGCCCAGCCCGGTCGGGGTCAGCCGCAGCGCCCGCCGGACGGTGCCGTCGGTGAGCACGACCGGCTCCCGGTCGGTGGCCGCCGCCTCGGTGAGCAGGGCCCCGGCGACGTCCCCGGCACCGGCGTCCGCCGCCACCTCCAGCAGGGTCGCGGCGCACTCCGGGTACTCGCGGGCGACCGTCCGGAAGAAGCCGCGCAGCCCGGTCACCGCGCCGGTCTCCCGCCGCTCCACCGCGACCAGCCGGGCCGGGGCCGCCGCCAGCAGCTTCTGGAACAGCGGCAGCGCCTCGGGCAGCGGCGGTGCGTCGGCGTCCAGGGCGCCCAGGTAGAACACGGTGCCGGGGAGCTCGTCCGGTACGTCGTCGGCGGTGACCGGGTCGGCGCCCGCGGCCCGCAACCGGTCCGCCAGCGCCCCGGCGGCCGTACCACCGCCGAGCAGCAGCACCCGGGTCCCGGCCGGGAGCGCGGCGGCCACCCCGGGCAGCTCCTCCTCGGTGAACTCCAGCCGGACGGGGGCGACGATCTCCGGTTCGACGGCCCCGGGCTCCGCCTCCGGCGCCTCCGGTGCGGCGGCCCCGGGCTCCGGGGAGCCGCCGAGCGCCTCGACGAGGAGGTCGGTGAGGGCGGCGGCGGTGCGGGCCGCACTGAGCCGGTCCAGCCCCTCCGGGGTGTCGGTGGGCAGGCCGAGCCGGCCGGCCAGTTCGCCGGCGATCTCGGCGCGCTTGATGGAGTCGACGCTGAGGTCGGCCTCCAGGTCGAGTCCGGGCTCGATCATGTCGACCGGGTAGCCGGTGCGGTCGGCGACGACGCCGAGGACGGCGGCGAGCACCCCCGCCCGGTCGGTGGCGGGCGCCCCGGGACCCTCGGACACGCCGGGAACGGTGACGGGGACGGGGACGGCCGGCAGCGCGGGCGGCTCGTACGCCGCCGGGGCGTGCACCGGCGTGCCCGGCACCGACAGAGGCGCCGGATGTCCGCCCTCCGGGCCGCCCAGGTAGCGCAGCAGTACGTCGCGCTGGGCGGCGACCATCTCCCGGCTGCTGCGGAGGAACTCCGCGATCAGGGCGTCGGGCCCGGACGGGGAACCGCTGGGGTGGAGATGCTCCGGCACGACCGACTCCGATATCTGGGTGGGGGGATGGAGGGCGCCCGACGGGATGGTGCCGTCGGCGCGGCGCAGCAGATGGCCGTCGACCGTCCACCCCGGCGCGCGCGGCGCGGTGGCGGTCTCCGGGTCGACGGTGGCGCGGCCCTGGACGAGCCGGGCGAGGCGGACGTCGACGCCGAGGACGGCGAGCCGGGCCAAGGCGTCGAGCAGTCCGCGCAGCCCGCCCCGGTGGTCGGCGGCCAGCGGGACGGTGCGGTGCGGGCGGCCCTTGAGGATCGCGCCCACCAGCCGCGACATGGTGCGGCCGGGGCCGATCTCGGCGAAGACCCGGGCGCCCGCCGCGTACATGGCCTCGATCTGTGCGGTGAACCGGACCGGCGATTCGATCTGGGCCGCCAGCGACGCGCGGATCTCCCCGGGCGTGTCCGGGTAGCGGTCGGCGGTCCGGTTCGCCCACACGTCGAAGGCGGGCGGACGCACCTCGACCCCGGCCAGCCGTCCGGCGAAGGTCTCGCCCGCGCCGGACAGCAGCGGACTGTGGAAGGCGCAGGCCACTTGGAGCCGCACGACCGGAAGACCGGCGTCCCGCAACGCGGTGCAGGCCGCCTCCACCGACGCGGTCGGCCCCGAGACGACGGTCTGTTCCGGCGCGTTGTGGTTGGCGGTGACGACGTCGCCGTCGTGGCCGGTCAGCCGCAGCACCTCCTCGACCCGCTCGGCGGACGCCTTCACGGCGGCCATCGCCCCCGGGTCACCGCCGTCGACCGCGCCGAGGATCGCCGAGGCGCGGGCGGCGCTGACCGCCGGCAGGTCCTCCGGTGCGAACACCCCGGCGGCGCCCAGTGCGGCCAGCTCGCCGTAGCTGTGCCCTGCCGCCATCGCGGGCCGCACTCCCAGCCCGCCGAGCAGCTCGGCCGCGGCCAGTTCCACGATGCCCAGCGCGGGCTGCGCGACCGCCGTGTCGGTGAGCCGGGCCAGCTGCCCGGCCCTCGTCTCCGCGTCGAAGGCGGCGGGCGGGTGCAGCACCCCGGCCCACCGTGCGCCGAGATGCAGATGGCGGTGGAGTTCGGGGAAGGCGACGAAGAGGTCGGCCAGCATGCCCGGCTTCTGGCTGCCCTGCCCCGGGAAGAGGAAGGCCAGCGCCTCGGCGGGAACCTCCCCGGTCTCCCCGTACAGGCCCTCCCGCTCCTGTCCGGCGCCGAACACGCCCTCACCGGGGGCGTGTTCACCGGCGGCCGCCCGCTCCAGCAGGCCGGGCAGCGCCCCGAGCGACTCGGCCACCACCGCGTAGTGGACGGGCTCCCCGTTCAGCGCGGCCCGGTCGGCGCGGTGCGCGGCGTGCCGGGCGTAGTCCCGCAGCCGCCAGGGCCCGCCCCGGCCCAGCAGATCGAGCAGCCGCCGTACGGAGCGGCCGGCCGCCTCCGCGTCCGCGCCGCGGAAGACGAACAGCTCGGCGGGCCAGTGCTCCAGGGCGTGCGGTGCCGGAGCCTGCTCGTGGGCGCGCATCACCACATGGAAGTTGGTGCCGCCGAAGCCGAAGGCGCTGACTCCGGCGACCCGCCGGTCCGGCTCCACCGGCCACGGACTCGCCTCGGTGTGGAAGACGAACGGGCTGGTCTCCTCGGACCAGGCCGCGTTCGGTTCGCGGACGTGCAGCGTCGGCGGCCTGATCCCGTGGTGCAGGGCGAGCGCCGTCTTGATCAGACCGGCCATGCCCGCCGCGCACTTGGTGTGCCCGATCTGGGATTTTACCGACCCGATCGCACAACTCCCGGGCTCGGCACCCGATTCGGTGAACACCTCGGTGAGGGTGGCGAGTTCGGTACGGTCGCCGACGACGGTCCCGGTGCCGTGCGCCTCGACGAGGCCGACCTCGGCGGGGGAGACGCCCGCGCCCGCGTACGCCCGCTCCAGCGCGGCGCGCTGGCCCTCGGGCCGGGGCGCGGTCAGCCCCAAAGCCCGACCGTCGCTCGCGCCGCCCACCCCGTCGATGACGGCGTAGATCCGGTCCCCGTCGCGCTCCGCGTCGGCGAGCCGCTTCAGCGCCACGCACGCCACGCCCTCGCCGAGCGCGATCCCGTCCGCGCCGCTGTCGAAGGTGGCCGAGCGGCCGGAGGGGGAGAGCGCGTGCACCGAGGAGAACAGCAGGTAGTCGTTGATGCCGTTGTGCAGATCGGCGCCGCCGCACAGCACCAGGTCGCTGGTGCCGGTGACCAGCTCCTTGCAGGCCGCGTCCACCGCGGTCAGCGAGGAGGCGCAGGCCGCGTCCACCGTGTAGTTGGCGCCGCCCAGGTCGAGCCGGTTGGCGATCCGGCCCGCGATGACGTTGGCCAGCATCCCCGGGAAGGAGTCCTCGGTCAGCCGGGGCAGCTGCTCGTCGAGACCGGCCGGGATGCTCCCGATGTACGAGGGCAGCACCGTGCGCAGCGCCGTCGCGTTGGACAGGTCGCTGCCCGCCTCCGCCCCGAAGATCACCGAGGTGCGCCGGTGGTCGGTGCCCGGCGCGTCGTACCCGGCGTCCGCCAGTGTGCGGCGGGCCGCCTCCAGTGCCAGGAGCTGCACCGGCTCGATGCTGGCGAGCGAGGCCGGCGGGATGCCGTACACCAGCGGGTCGAAGGGGATCTCGGGCAGGAAGCCGCCCCAGCGGGACGGGGTGCGCTCACCGTCGCCGTCCGGCGCGTAGTACAGCCCGGGGTCCCAGCGGTCCGCCGGAACCTCCGTCACGCAGTCCTTCCCGGACAGCACGTTGGCCCAGAACTCGGAGAGGTCGGCCGCGCCCGGGAACATTCCGGCCATCCCGACCACCGCGATCCGCAGCGGCGCGGACTCCTCGGCGGGCGTCTCCGGAGCGGTGGCGCGCTCCCGCAGCAGCCGGGCGGCGCCCTCGGTCACCGAGGAGTGCAGCGCCGCCACCCCGGTCGGGCCGTGCCGCAGCACCACCACCTCGCCGGCCATGAACATGCCCTCGTGCGCCTGGCGTTCCTCGCCCACCGCCAGCAGCTCGTCGCCGACCCGCTCGATGCCCTTGGACGCCAGCCGGAGCCGGCCCACGTTGAACCGCTCCAGTCGCTCCCACGCCTCCCGGTCGGGCACCCCGCGCTCGCGCAGCTCGTCCCGGAGGGCCGCGAAGTCGCGGGTGATCGCGGAGTGCGCGCACCGGGTGGCGTGCCCGGGGGCGGTCTCCAGCAGATCGGTGCGGTCCGCCGCGATCACCTGGCGCTGGTACAGCGGCTGGATCGCCCCGGCGGCCACGGCCTCCTCGGTGAACAGGTACGCCGTGCCCATCAGGACGCCGAAGCCCACCCCGGCCCGGGTCAGCGGGGCGGCCAGCGCCGCCGCCATCGCGGCCGACCGCTCGTCGTGGACGCCGCCCGCGAGGAGCACGGTCAGCTCGTCGGCGCCCCGGCCGCCCGACTCGGCCAGGAAGTCGAGCAGCACCTCGGTCTGCGCCTGCCAGAGCGGGAAGCTGCCGCGCGGTCCCACGTGGCCGCCGCACTCCGAACCCTCGAAGACGAACCGGCGCGCCCCGGCGGCCAGGAACTGCCGCAGCAGACCGGGTGACGGCACGTGCAGGAAGGTGGTGATGCCCTCGGCCTCCAGGGCGGCGGCCTGCGCGGGCCTGCCGCCCGCGATGATCGCGTGGGAGGGCCGCAGCTCGCGGACCACCTCGAGCTGGGCTTCCTTCACGGCGTCGTCCGCGAAGCCCAGGATGCCGACGCCCCAGGCGCTCTCCCCGAGCAGCGCCCGGGTCTCCTCCAGCATCGCGCGGGTGCGTTCGGGCCCCGCCAGCGCCAGAGCCAGGAACGGCAGCCCGCCCTCGGCGGCGACGGCGGCGGCGAACGCGGGCCGGTCGCTGACCCGGGTCATCGGTCCCTGGGCCACGGGCAGGGCGGTGCCGAGCGTCCGGGCCCCGGGGGAGCCCGCCGCCAGCGCCTCGCCGGCCGTGCCGTCGGTCAGCGCCCCGGCCACGGCGCCCCGTACCGCGCGCAGCGCCCGGGAGGCGTCCGGGTACCGCCGGGCGAACGAACCGGCCAGGTAGACGTCCTGCCCGGCTGGCAGGAACTGGGTGCCCGGGTCGTCCCCGCCGATCCGGGCGGTGAACTCCTCGGCGTCCCCGGGGAGCGCGGGTGCGGCCGGGCCCCGGCGGCGCAGCACCCGGTGGCCGTGGTGGACGACGGTCTCGGAGCCGTCGAGCCCGCGCAGGGCCTCGGCGGTTCCGGCGGGCAGCTGGGCCTCGTCGAACAGGGCCAGCTGGGTGTCGAGGACCACTCCGGCGGCGCCGCCCGCGACGGCCGCCGCCGCGCTGTACGGGCCGATGCCGCCCGCGGCCCACACGGGCAGGGTCAGCGCCTCGTCGGCCAGGATCTGCTGGAGGAGGATGAACGTGCTCAGTTCGCCGACCCGGCCGCCGCTCTCGTGACCGCGCGCCACCAGGCCGTGCGCCCCGTCCCGGGCCGCCGCGCGGGCCTCGGTGAGGGAGGTGACCTCCACCAGGACCCGGCGGCCGGGGAAGTCGGCGGGGCGGCGGGCGGAATCGGCCAGCAGGACGGTCGCGGCGCGCCCGGGGAGCGCCCCGGGGCCGTCGTCGTCCGGCAGTACGCAGCCGGGGCGGATCCTCACGCCGAACGGGGCCCGGGTCCACCGGTCCGTACGGGCCAGTAACTCCTCGGCCCCGCGCGCGTCCCCCGTGGGCAGCTCCAGTACACCGAGAGCGCCCGCCCGGGCCGCCGCGGCGGTCAGCCGGGGGGAGGGACGGTGGAGCGGATTGACCGCGATGACCAGGTCCGGCGCCGAGGGCAGGGCGGGCGCGCCGGGTAACGGCATCGGCATGAAGTCCCCCGATTCAAGGGTCTGTTGGCGTGATCTGCGGTAGTTAACTGGTGAGGGATCAGCGGGGTCAACAGGTCGTGATGTCCTCTCCCGGCCAAGGTGTCTACGCGCGTTAAGCGGGTGTGAACCGCAAAGACCCCGAGGTGCGGCAATGCGGACTTCCTCGCGCGGGTGTGCACCGGCCGTCACCTGCAAGTCATGGTCATGACACGTGTCGGACACGCGTGTCCCCGGCATGAAACATGCGGTGTGTCGAAGGTCACAGCAACCCGAAAGGGCTTTCCGTCTCCAGGTGCCCCCGACGCGCGGCGCGGAGGCCGGACCCGCACGTCCCGCGCGGGCCCCCCGGCGCAGCCGATGCCCGATTCGTCCCCCGCCCCTACGGTGGGGGGATGGCCATGACCCAGGTGTGGCGGCCGGGCGGACCGGCCCGGGGCCTCGCGGCGGACGCGATGCGCGCGGCGGCGCTGTTCGTGCTGTCCGTCGTGGCGGCTTCGGTCAACCCGCACCAGCGCACCTTCGAGATGCGCTGGTCCACGGTGGTCGTGGCGGCGATCGGCTGCGCCGCGCTCGTCTGGCGGCGCCGTCACCCGCTCGGCGTACTGGCCGTCACCACCGGCTGCGGCGTGCTCTTCCAGTTGCTCGGGGTCCGCGACAGCCCGCTGGTGGCCGGTCCGGTCCTGGTCTCCGTCTACACCGTGGCGGTGCGCACCGACCGGCGTACCGCGTGGACGGCGGCCGCCGTCTCGGCCGCCGTCCTGGTGGGCGCCACGGTGGGCACCGCGGGATCATGGCTGGAACCCGACACCCTCGCGACGGTGGCCTGGACCGCGCTGCCGGCCGCCGTGGGGGAGGGGGTGCGTTCGCGCCGTGCCTACGTACTGGCCGTCGAGGAACGGGCGGAACACGCGGAACGCACCCGTGAGCAGGAGGCACGGCAGCGGGTGGCCGCCGAACGGGTCCGCATCGCCCGCGAACTGCACGACATCGTCGCGCACCACATCGCCCTGATCAACGCCCAGGCGGGCGTCGCCGTGCACCTGGTGGACCAACGGCCGGAACAGATCCTCACCGCACTGGAGCACATCCGCGACACCAGCCGCTCCGCCCTGGACGAACTACGGGTGACCGTGGGGCTGCTGCGGCAGTCCGACGACCCGGTCGCCCCCCGCGCCCCCATGCCGGGCCTGGCCCAGGTGCCCGCCCTGCTCGCCTCGTTCGAACGCGCCGGGCTGTCCGTCAGCCACACCCGGCACGGCGACGCCGGCCCCCTGGACCCGGCCGTCGACCTCGCCGCGTTCCGCATCGTCCAGGAGTCCCTGACCAATGTGCGCAAGCACGCCGGCGCCGACCGCGCCCGGCTCTGCCTGCACTACCACCGCGAACGGCTTACGATCACCGTCGAGGACGACGGGTCCGACGGGCCGCGCCGTCCGCATCCGGGCGCCGGTCACGGACTGATCGGCATGCGCGAACGGGCCGCCGCCATCGGCGGCCGACTGCGCGCGGGACCACGCCCCGAGGGCGGATTCACGGTGACGGCCGAACTGCCGCTGCGCCCCGGCCGCTCCCGCCCCGGACCGGCACGGGACCAGAGGGACGGGCATGACGATCCGCGTACTGCTTGCCGATGACCAGGCCCTGTTGCGGGGCACCTTCAGGATGCTGTTCGACGCCACGGAGGACATGGAGACCGTGGGCGAGGCGTCCGACGGCCGCGAGGCGGTCGACCTGGCCGCCGCCGAGCGCCCGGACGTCGTCCTCATGGACATCCGCATGCCCGAGATGGACGGTCTGGAGGCCACCCGGCTGATCACCGAGGCGGACGGCACGGCCGGGGTCAAGGTGCTCGTCCTGACCACCTTCGAGGACGACGAGCACGTCGCCGAGGCACTGCGCGCGGGCGCCAGCGGCTTCCTCGGCAAGGGCGCCCGGCCGGAGGAGCTGCTGGACGCCGTCCGTACGGTCGCGAGCGGCGAGGCCCTGCTGTCGCCGACCGCGACCCGGGCCCTGATCACTCGGTTCCTGGCCCAGCCGGACCCCTGCCCGGCCGGGGTGCACGAGCGACTGGCCTCCCTGACGCCGAGGGAACGCGATGTCACGGCGCTGGCCGCGCTCGGCCTGTCCAACGAGGAGATCGCCGACCGCCTGTTCGTCAGCCCGCTGACCGCGAAGACGCACGTCAACCGGGCGATGACCAAGCTGGCGGCCCGGGACCGCGCCCAGCTCGTGGTCGTCGCCTACCAGTGCGGGCTGGTCAGCCCCGCGGCCTGAGACCCCGGCGGGCGCCGGGCCGCGGGCCCGGCAGTACACCGGCGGACCGGATACCACGGCCGTGGTAGGCGCGAATCACTGTGTGCGGACGATGTGCCCGGACCCCTCGCCGGGGGATGGTGGGGCCATGAACGGAGGTTTCGCCATGACCGGAGCCCGCTGCCTGACCGAGACGTCCGGCAAGAAGCCCGTTGCCGAGAAGTGCCGCACGATCCGTGAACAGCTGGCCGCCAACGCACCCGAGACCCTCACCCCCGACGAGGCCCGCGCCGTGGCCGCCCACCTGGCGGCCTGCCCCGCCTGCCGGAGGGCCTACGGCCGCCCCACGCAGGTCCCGGCCCATCTGGCCCTGCTGCGCGAGGCCCTCGCCCACGGCCAGGGACCGGGCCGGGGAGACGCCCCCTCGGGGCGGCGTGGCGCGGAGCGCGCCGCGACACGGCAGATCACGCTCTCCCAGTGGGTCAGCAAGACCTCGTACGCGTCCGCCGGCTGAGCGGACCCGCGCGCCCGCCCGGCGGACCCGTGGGGGCCCGGTCGGGCGGGCGCGGCGCGGTCAGCCGGCGGTGAGCACGCGCCAGTCGCGCGAACCGATGTCGGCCGGCGTGCCGTCGAGGACCCGGGCGGTACGCGTCGCCGGGTCGAGGGCGACCGTCGCCAGGCTGGCCCAGCGCTGCCCGAGCGGCTTGTCCAGGTCCGGCAGGCAGGTCACCGCCGGCTCGCCCTCCCCCGTCACCAGCACGGCGGCGAGCTCCTCGGGCGTCGCGGCCGGTGCCCGGTCGAGGCGGGCGCGGACGAAGTCGTACCGTTCGCCCGAGTCCGGCTGGTAGAGCCAGGTCTTCTCGTCCATGGCGGGGGCCGGGGTCAGGAAGTGGTTGGTCCGCACGAGCGTGCCGCCCCGGGCCTCCACCGGGAACACTCCGGCCGGGCTGAGATCGAGCAGCACCGCGTCCGCCCCGTCGAACAGGGCGAACGACCCCGAGGACGCCAGCGGGGCGGAGCGCACCAGCTCGACCGCCTCGGCGACGCTGCCCGCCTCCTCCAGCACGATCGCCGCGAGGACGTGCACGGGGACGCCGCCCACACCGTCGCGGACATGCCCGAGGATGTTGAAGTGCAGGGCCAGCCCGGCGCCGTTGACCCCGATCTTGCCGAGGATGCCGTCCTCGGTGAGGCCCACGAAGCCGTGGCGCCCGCCGCGTATCTCCTGGGTGTGCCAGGCACCGCTCAGCTCCACGTGCCAGTCCCAGGTCTGGACGCCGAAGGTGCGCGCCGGGCCGTCGGCCCCGGTGGTCCGGCGGACGAGCGTGGTGCACTCGCCGGGCGGAACGGTCGCGCTGCGCGCCAGGATCTCGGTGCGCGCGTTGAGGGCGGCGACGCGCCAGAGGTCGGTGCCGGAGCCGTGGGCGATGCCCTCGATCTCGGCACGGGCCCCGGGACGGAACCGGCCGATGTCGTCGAGGGCTCGCTCGGCGTCCCCGCGCACCGTGGCGGCGGAGATCCCACCGAGCGCGAAGAGCCGGTCGTACGTCTCGATCGCGGCGGGCAGGGCGTCGCGCAGCTGCTCGCCCCTGACGACGCCCCGGGCGCGCGGGTCGGCGCCGGCGGCCTCGACATGGCGGCGGTGTGCGGGGCGGGGGATCGGCGTCGTGGTCACGACTGTCCTTTCACGGGGTGCGGGTGGAGCTGTACGGCACCGCCGACGACCGTCGCGAGGACGGGGTTGCCGGGCTGTGCCTCGGGGGCCAGACGGAGCGGGTCGGCCGCGAAGACGGTGAGGTCGGCGAGGCAGCCGGGCGCGATCCGCCCCAGCTCGTCCCCGGCCCCGGCGGCGTACGCGGCGGCGGCGGTCATCGCCGTGTACGCCTCGCGTGCGGTGACGGCCTGGCCGGGCTGGACGGGCGCGGCCCCGGACTCCTCGACCGGGCGGCGCAGCTGGCAGTCGGCCAGGCCGACGCGCGGATCGCCGGGGCCGATGGGCCAGTCGGAGCCGAGCGCGACGACGGCGCCGTGGTCCAGCAGGTCGCGGGTGCGCCAGCCGTGGGCGGCGCGCTCGGGGCCGATCCGCCGCGACCAGTTGTCGCTGCCGTCCGCGCGGGTGTGCCGGGTGCCGTGCACGGGCTGGAGGCTCGCGACGACGTCAAGTGCGGCGAACCGGTCCAGCAGGTCGTCCGGAACGGACTCCAGGTGCTCGATGCGGTGCGGGGCGCGACCCGCCGGGCCGACCTTCTCGATGACGTCGAGGGCGAAGCGGACGGCCCGGTCACCGATCGCATGGGTGGCGGTCGGGATGCCGCGCTCGGTGAAGAAGCGCATCGCCGCCCGGTACGCCTCGGTGTCCCGCCACAGCGGCTCGCGGTTCTCGCCGTGGATGTCGGGCTCCTCGAACCAGGCCGTTCCGTTGTCGGCGGTGCCGTCGAGCATGAACTTGGCGCCCTCGACGTGCCAGCGCCGTCCGCGCAGGCCCTGGAGGCCGGCGACCTCCTGCCAGACCTCGGGCGGCGAGTCGGCCGGGACCAGCGGCGAGCAGCGGATGCGCAGCGGCAGCTCGCCGTGGTCCTCCAGGTACCGGTACACCTCCTCGGAGGGGTCGGAGAAGTCGAGCGCGTGCAGCCCGGTCAGCCCGCCGCGCGCGAGCCGTTCGAGCTGCTCGCGGACGTAGCCGGCGGCCGTCTCCACCGGCACCTCGGGGTAGTGCGCGAAGACCAGGTCCATCGCCTGGAGCTCGACCACGTAGCCGTTGGGGCGGCCGTCCGGGCCGACCTCGACACAGGAGGCGTCGGTGAAGGTCTCCCCGCCGGTCAGCCCGGCCAGCTCCACCGCCCGGGGGCTCACCACCAGCGCGTGCGCGTCGCTGGTCATCAGCGAGATCGGCCGGCCGGGGAAGCGCTCCTCGAACACGGAGCCCTCCGGGTCGCCGTCGAAGACGTTCAGATCGAGGTCGTACCCGCTGATCCACTCGTCCTCCGGTGCGGTGCCCACCGCCCCGGCCAGGCGGTCGAACACCGCCTCCAGGGTGGCGGCGCCGGAGAGGTCCACGCCGCTGCCGATGGAGATCGATCCCCACACGGGGTGGGCGTGGATGTCGGTGAGGCCCGGCAGGACGGTGGCGCCGGGGAAGTCGTGGACGACCGTCCCGGGGCCCCGGAGCCCGTCGATCTCCGTCGCGGTGCCGACCGCGACGATCCGGCCGTCGGTGATGGCGACGGCGTCGGCGGAGGCGTCCACGGCCTCCCCGGCGAGGTGTTCGATGTGCTGGGCGTACACGATGACGTCGGCGTACACAGGCTTTCCTTCGGGTCTTGCGGAGGGTGCGGGGCGGGCCGTCCTGCCCGGTCCGGCGCGCGGACCGGGCGCGGGTCAGCCGCGCGGGATGCTGCCGAGGGCGCGGGCGGCCGCCCAGTAGACGGCGGCGGCGGTGACCATCCCGGCCGGGATCGCCAGGTCGACCTCGCCCAGCGCCCCGGCGATCGGGCCGGTCCAGAAGCTGGTGTTCACCCACAGCGCGGAGACGACGCCCCCGGTCACGAGGGCGAGGAACCCGGCCCGGTGGAAGCCGCCGCGGTACCAGAACGGGCCGCCGTGCCGCTGCTCCATGAGGTCCGTCCCGCTGTAGCGGTTGCGCCGCAGCAGCAGGTCGCACACCGCCACCGCCATGGCCGGGCCGGTCACCACGACCACCAGCTGGAGCATGGTCTGGACGCTGGTCAGGAAGTCGAAGACGAGGATGGCGTACAGCGTCATGACGGTGCCGAGGATTCCGATGATCAGGACCGCGGGGACGCGCGCGAGGCGCACGCCGACCGACTGGATCGAGAGGCTGGCGCTGTAGGCCGTCATGCCGTTGTTCGTCATGGTGTTGACGACGACCGCGATGACGAAGACCGGGATGAACCAGCCCGGCAGGATGCTCTCCAGCGCGGCTTCCGGCTCGTTCATGTCGAGGGTGGTCGCCGCCAGCGCGCCGACCATCGTGAAGACGGTGCTCGGCAGGTACGCGCCCAGCGCCGTCCACCCGGCGACGGCGAACGGGCTGCTGTCGCGCGGCAGGTAACGGGCGAGGTCCGGGCTGTTGCTGTACGAGAGGGGCGTGGAGGCGATGAGGGTGAAGCCGGTGGCCAGCGCCACGGCGAGCGCACCGCCCTTCAGCGGTTCGGCCGGGGCGTAGGACCAGTCGGTGTGGGCGAGCACGTACCCCGTGACCACGAGGAACACCACGGTCAGCAGCACGCTCAGGGCGGTGTAGAGGCGGACGATCGTGGCGTGTCCGAAGATCGCGATCAGCAGCGTGCCACCGGCGATCAGGCAGATGACCGTGGCGTCGACGGCGGTGTTGACCGGCAGGCCGAACCGGCCCGCGAGGCCGATCCCGGCGACCGAGGCGGCCGACCAGTTCAGCGCGAGGTAGGCGGCGGCGATCAGCCAGCCGGTCACCACCAGCACCACCTTGTTCCCGACGATCCCGTAGAACGCCCGGCTGATCACCGATCCGCTCGTCCCGGCGACCGGTCCGCTCGCCGCGAGGACGCCGGTACAGATCCACAGCAGGTTCCCGGCCGCGATCACACCGAGGGCCTGGGGGAGGGTGAGGCCCATGAGGATCAGCGCCGCGCCGACGACGAAGCTCAGATAGCTGACGTTGGGAGCCGCCCAGACGGCGAACAGCTGACGCGGCCGACCACCGCGCTCGTCCTCCGGGACCAGGTCGATCCCCCTGGTCTCGACGTGTCCCGCGCGCTCGGAGCCGGGCTCGTCCAGGGGGCTCGCGGAGGAGCCGGTGTGCGTCGTCGTCATCGAGGACCTCTCGCGTTCCGCCGGCCGTGGTCCGCTATTGGGCAACTGGCCAACTGCATGTTGGTCACACATCCAATAGCGTGTCCCCCATGACGTCAAGACCCCGGTCGGCAAGAGTCCGCAAACAGCCCGGCGAGCGCCGCGCGGAGATTCTGCGGACCGCGGCGGCCATCGCCCTGGAGGAGGGGCTGGAGCGCGTGACGCTCCGCCGCGTCGCGGACGACCTGGGTGTCCGCCCCGGGCTCATCGGCCACTACTTCCCGGCCGCGGACCGGCTGGTGAGCGAGGCGTTCTCGCACGCCGCGACGGAGGAGCGCGAGGGGCTGCTGCCGCTCGCCGAGCGCGGGCTGCCCGCCGACGTACGGCTCGCGCGCTTCCTCGTCCGCCTCGCCGACGGCGCCTACCGCGACCTCAGCCGGCTCTGGCTCAACGCCCGGCACGCCAGCAGGTTCCGCCCCGGCCTGCGCGAGGCGGTACGCGCCGAGGAGTCCGCGACCCGCGACGCCCTCGCCGGGCTCATCGAGGACGGCCGGAGCGCCGGGATCTTCGCCACCGACGACGCGCTCGGCGCGGCCCTGCACATCCTGGTCACCGTCGACGGCCTCGGCGTGTACGCGAACGACGACGCGCAACTGGATCACCCGGTGCTGGAGGACATGGCCATCGCGACGGCCGAACGCCTCCTCGGCCTCGCCCCCGCCACCCTCCGCGCCCGCGCCTGACGCCGCCCGCCGATCCGTCGGGGGCGACGGGGCAGCCCGTAGACTCCGCGAATGGCGAAATACTTCGACGTGCACCCCGAGAACCCCCAGCGGCGCACCATCAGCACGGTGGCCGACAGCATCCGTTCCGGCGCGCTCGTCGCGTACCCGACGGATTCCTGCTACGCCCTCGGGTGCGGGATCGGCAGCCGGGACGGCATCGGCCGCATCCGGTCGATCCGGCACCTCGACGACCGCCACCACTTCACGCTCGTCTGTCAGAACTTCGCGCAGCTCGGCCAGTTCGTGCAGATCGACAACGACGTGTTCCGGGCCATCAAGGCGGCGACCCCGGGCGGTTACACCTTCATCCTCCCCGCGACGAAGGAGGTGCCGCGCCAGTTGCTGCACCCGAAGAAGAAGACCGTCGGCGTGCGGATCCCGGACCACGTCGTGGCCCAGGCCCTCCTCGCCGAGCTCGGCGAGCCGCTGCTCTCCAGCACGCTGCTCCTGCCCGACGAGGACGAGCCGATGACCCAGGGCTGGGAGATCAAGGAGCGGCTCGACCATGTGGTGGACGCCGTGGTCGACTCCGGCGACTGCGGCACCGAGCCCACCACGGTCGTCGACTTCTCCGGCGGCGGGCCGGAGATCGTCCGCCGGGGCGCGGGTGACGTGACCCGCTTCGAGTAACGGCGCGGCTCCTGGGTGCCGTCGCCCCGAGGGGTGCCGGCCGCCCGCACGGCCGGCTCGCTCCCCGCCGTCCACGGGGAACGCATCGAGGAGAACCCTCGCCCGGGGGCGCGGCCATCGTCCGACACATTCGGTATACCATTTCTGTGTCGTCGGATGAGGAGGGGCGCGTTGTCGCGGGAGGAACCGGTGGAGACACCACCGAAAGCGGGAAAACCGCAGGCGGCGCGGTCCGGCCAGGCGATCGCCTCGCTCCGCGGCAGCCCGGGGTTCCGGCTGCTGTGGGTCTCGAACCTGTTCTTCTACGGCGGGGCCTGGACCCAGACCATGGTGCTGGGCTGGCTGGTCTTCGACACCACCGACTCCGAGTTCCTGCTCGCCGTGTTCACCGCAGTACGCCTCGCCCCCATGCTCCTCGGCCCCTTCGCCGGAGTGCTCTCCGACCGGTACGACCGGGTCCGGCTGCTCATGATCGCCTGCCTGTGGGCGCTGTGCGCCGTCGTCGTGGTGGCGGTCATGGCGTCCGCGGGCCAGGTGTCGTACGGGGCGCTGGTCGCCGGGGGGCTGGCGATCGGCCTGGCCCAGTCCCCGTCCCAGCCCGCGCGCGGCTCGCTCGTCCTCGACCTCGTCGGACGGGAGAACCTCAGCAACGCCAACGCCCTCAACGCACTGGCGATGAACATGACGCAGGTCGTCGGCCCGGCGATCGGCGGGGCGATGATCAGCGCCTTCGGCGCGCCCGCCGCCCTGTGGATCTCCACGACCTGGTACGCGGTCTCCCTGCTGGCTCTCTGGCCGCTGCGCGGCACCGGCCAGGCCGGACGGGGCCGTCCGGAGCCGGTGCTCGGGATGCTCGTCAGCGGGTTCCGCACCGTCCTGACCAGCCGGCTCACCGCGGCCGTCCTGTTCGTCACCCTGGCGGCCAACGTTCTGCTGTGGCCCGTCTACCAGGGGTTCATGCCGGTCTTCGCGAAGGACGCCCTGGGGCTGGACGCGGCCGGGCTGGGCTGGCTCCTGACCTGTAGCGGCCTGGGCGGCCTGGTGGGCTCGCTGGTCATCGCCATGCTCGGCGACTTCACCTTCAAGGGCGGCCTGTTCGTGCTCGGCACCGCGGCCTGGGGCGCCCTGTGGTCCCTGTTCGCGCTGTCCCGGAGCGTGCCGCTCTCGTTCGCCCTGATGGCCTGCATCGGCCTGATGAGCGCCTCGTTCGGGGTGCTCCAGACCACCCTGCTGCTGATGACGACCGCGCCCGAGGTGCGCGGCCGCGCCCTCGGCCTCCAGGAACTCGCCATCGGCGTCATGCCGGTCGCCTCGCTGGGACTCGGCGCGGCAGCTGAGCTGGTCGGGGTCCAGGCCACCGCGTTCCTCAGCGGACTCCTGCTGGTCGTCGTTCTGCTGACCCTCGCGGCCAGGGTCCCGCAACTGGTCCGGTACAGCGGGGTGGACGTCCCCTGACGCGTCGTTGAGCGGCCTGTGCCTCGGGCCCGGTCCGCCTGCTCGCCCACGTGACCGGGTCGGGCGGCGAGCGGCGACGTTACGGTCCGGTCGCACGCGGGTCCATCTCGCGGACAGCTCCCACGACGCGGACCGGCGCGCCACTGCTGACGTGCCGCAGGGCCGGCGCCTTTGCCGGGCCGCCGGTCCCGTGCTCCGCGCCGCGAAGCGCGGGACCGGCGGTCGCTCGGCAGGGTCAGACCCGCAGTTCGCCGTCCTGGACCACCACGCGGCCGCCGGCGAGCACCAGTTGTCGGCGCGGTGCGCGGACCAGGGCGTCCTGGACGTTCTCGGCGTCCAGCAGCACGATGTCCGCCCGAGCCCCCACCACGAGGTCGTGGGCCGCGCGGTGGACGAAGCCCGCCGCGCGGGTGGTGGCCAGCTCCACCGCGTGGGCCAGCTCCCCGTCCGTGCGCAGGCCGTGCAGCCGGGCGAAGCCGAGCGCGACGCGGAGGATGTCGCCGTCACCGTACGGCGACCACAGGTCCCGGATCCCGTCGGTGCCGAGGCCGATCGGGACACCGTGCTCCCGCATCCCCCGCCAGGGCAGCGGCGCGGTACGGACCGGGGCCACGGTCGCCCAGGAGACACCGGCCTCCGCGCAGGCCTCGACCAGGCGCAGCTGCCGGTCGGCCGGGAGCTCGCCCAGCGCGAAACCGTGCGAGACCGTCACCCTGCCGCGCAGCCCGGTGCGCAGCGTGCGGTCGATGATGAGCTCGAACTGGAAGGCGCCGAGCTCGCCCCGGTCGTGCAGATGGATGTCGAGCCCCACCCCGCGCCGTTCGGCGACGGAGAAGAGGCCGTCGAGCTGCGCCACCGGGTCGCGGTCGATCGAGGCCGGGTCGAGCCCGCCGATCGAGGTCGCCCCCGCCGCCGCGGCCCGGTCCAGAAGATCCAGCACGCCGGGGCGGCGACCACACCGTCCTGCGGGAAGGCCACGATCTCCACGTCGACCGCGCCCTCGAGCGCCACCACCGCCTCGCGGACCACCTCGATCCCGCGCAGCCCGACGCCCAGGTCCACGTCCACATGGCTGCGCACCGCCGTCGTGCCGTGCCGGAGGAACTCGCGCAGGACCGCCGCGGTCGAGTCCGCACTTGGGATACCGAGGGCGTCGCGTTCGGCGCGCTCGTGGGAGATGCGCCCCTGGGTCGTGGCCTCGCCGCCGTAGGACACCCAGGGCTGCCCCCACCAGCTCTTGTCGACATGGGCGTGCGCGTTGATGAAGCCGGGCAGGGCCAGGAGACCGCCGCCGTCGAGGTGGACGCCGTCGCCCGGGGCCGGGCCCGCGGGCTGTACGGAGCGGATCTCGCCGCCGGACACCACGATGTCCGCGGGCGCCCCGCCCCAGGGACGGACGTTCGTCAGAATCACATCAACCATGACCAGATGGTATGCCAAAAGCCCCGTCTGTCAGCCGTTCCGGCGGGTCAGCGCGAGCGGCAGGGTGGCGAGTGAGAGCGCGGCGGTGACCAGGAGGGCGACGGAGAAGGAGGTGCCCGTCGCCAGGAATCCGACGAGGAGGGCGCCCAGCCCCGTCCCGCCGTCGAAGCCGATGTTCCACACCGCGCTCGCCACCCCGCTGGACCGGGGGTCGACGGCGGCGAAGGAGTCCACCAGGGTCAGGTTCTGGAGTCCGCCGTAGCAGACGCCGACGAGGGTCGTCCCGGCCAGCAGGGGCACCACCCGCGTCTCTCCCGGCGTGGCCACCGCCCAGGCGGTCAGCGCGAGCCCGGCGGCGGTGGCGGCCACCAGCGGCCAGAGGAACGGCCGGGTGCCGTACCGGTCGGCCGCCGCCCCGAACCGCCAGCGCGCGACGGCCGCCGTCCCGGTCAGCAGCAACAGCGCGGCCAGCGTCGCGGCGGGGTCGTCGCTCATCTGCGGGGCGAAGGTGATCAGGGCGCCCCCGGCCGTCGTGGCCCCGAGCAGGAGCACCATCGGCCGCAGCAGCGGCAGATACGCGGTGCGCGCGACGACGGCCCGGTCCTGCGCGTCGCCGGTCCCGGCCGGGCGCCCGTCCAGCCGACGGGCCAGCCGCACCGCGGGCACCACCCCGAGCAGGGGCAGCGCCCCGACCACGAACACGGCCGTGAACCCGATGTTCTCCGCGGCCCACGGGGCGGTCGAGACCAGGATGAACTGCGGCCCCGCGATGGCCAGTCCGTACGCCCCGACCGCCTTCCCGCGCCGCTCCGGCCCGACGAGTTCGGCGACGGCACCGGCGCCGCAGACCGTGAGCACCCCGAAGCCGAGCCCCCGCACCGCGGCCAGGGCCAGCACCGAGCCCAGTCCGGTGGCCCACGGGTGCGCGAGCGAGGGGGCGCCGAGCAGGACCGCCCCGGCGACCAGGGTGGCCCGCCAGCCCAGGCGCCGGATCGTGGCCGGGACCAGGGTCTGCGCGCACACGGTGCACAGCATCAGGACCGCGTTGACCGAACCGGCCCCGGCGGTGTCCGCGCCGCCGCGCACCGCCCAGAGCGGCGCGGTGGGCAGCAGTGCCGCGAACCCCGAGAACCCGGCGGCCGTCAGGAGCAGCAGGGCGGGCATGCCCGGCGCCCTCCACACCGATACCGAGGTGTGCGTGATGCTGTGCGTCGGGGCGTTGTTCACTGGCCGGGGCCTCCGTGTCGCCGTCGCCGGACCGGCATGCGGTGAAGTGGGGCCGCGGCGTGAACGGTTATGGAGCCCCGAATGGTATACCGAATGTCGCAGGACTGTGAGCCTGGAAGAACAACTACGGAGAGTGGCTATGAGCACGGAGAACGGGACGGGCGCGCAAGGGGTCGCGGAGCCGGTCACGGAGACGGACCGGACCTTCCTCCGCCGCTGCGTCGAGCTCGCCCGCGAGGCGCTCGACGCCGGTGACGAGCCGTTCGGCTCGCTGCTCCTGGACGAGCACGGCACGGTCCGGTTCGAGGACCGCAACCGGGTCAAGGACGGCGACGCCACCCGGCACCCGGAGTTCGAGATCGCCCGCTGGGCGGCCGAGAACCTCTCGCCCGAGGAGCGGCGGGCGAGCGTCGTCTACACCTCGGGGGAGCACTGCCCGATGTGCAGCGCGGCCCACGCCTGGGTCGGCCTGGGCCGCATCGTGTACGCGTCGAGCGGCGGGCAGCTGGTCGCCTGGCGGCAGGGCTGGGGCTTCGACGCGGGACCGGTCGCGGCGCTGCCGGTGAACGTCGTCGCCCCCGGCGTACCGGTCTCGGGCCCCGACCCGGTGCTCGCCGAGGAGGTCCGCGCCCTGCACGCCCGGATGCTGGGCGTGGCCTGAGGGCCGCCGCCGGAGCATCCCCGCCCGGCCCGCCGAAACGCCGTCGCCGCCCCCGGGAGCCGTGAAGGTCCTGGGGGCGGCGACGGAAACGGAAGGGATCAGGACCGGGCGTCCTCGGCCCGGGCCGCTCGGGCCGCGTGCTTCTCCTTGATGCGCACGGCTTCCTTGCGGACCTCGGCCTGGGTGGTGCGCTCCTGGCGGAGCCACTCGGGGTCCTCCTGCTTGAGCGCGTCGATCTGCTCGGTGGTGAGCGCCTCGGTGACCCCGCCGCGGGCGAGGCCCGAGATGGAGACGCCGAGCTTGGCGGCGACGACCGGCCGGGGGTGCGGGCCGTTGCGTCGCAGCTCGCGCAGCCACTCGGGCGGATCGGCCTGGAGCGCGTTGAACTCGGTGCGCGAGACGACACCCTCCTGGAACTCGGCGGGGGTGGCCTCTAGGTACACACCCAGCTTCTTCGCCGCGGTCGCGGGCTTCATCGTCTGGGCGGTCTTGTGCGACGTCATGCGTACCAGGGTATCGAGCATGTGCACCACCCCTGACCAGGGCCGGTAACCTGGCGGAGTGACAAGCTCGGAAGAAACCCCGTCGTTCCGGCTCGCGTACGTTCCCGGGGTGACCCCCGGCAAGTGGGTGGGCATCTGGAACGAGCGGCTGCCGGACGTCCCGCTGACCCTCGTGGCCGTGGAGGCCGCCGAGGCGTCCGACGCGCTGCGGGGGCGTGCCGCCGACGCCGGGCTGGTACGGCTGCCGGTCGACCGGACGGTCCTGAGCGCCATCCCGCTCTACACCGAGACGACCGTGGTGATCGTCCCGAAGGACCACGCCGTCGCCTCGGCCGAGGAGATCACGGTGGCCGACCTGGCCGACGAGATCGTGCTGCACCCGCTCGACGACATCCTCGGCTGGGAGCGGCTTCCGGGGCGGCCCGCGATCGAGCGCCCGGCCACCACGGCGGACGCCGTCGAGCTGGTGGCGGCGGGCATCGGGGTGCTCGTCGTCCCGCAGTCGCTCGCCCGCCTCCACCACCGCAAGGACCTCACCTACCGGCCGGTGTCGGACGCCCCCGGGTCGAGCGTGGTGCTGTCCTGGCCGGAGGAGGAGACCACCGACCTGGTGGAGGAGTTCATCGGCATCGTCCGGGGGCGGACCGTCAACTCCACCCGGGGCCGGCCGCGCTCCCGCGTGGAACCGGAGAAGAAGCAGGAGGACGCCCGGCGCAAGCCCGCCCCCGGCCGGGCGGCCGGGAAGCAGGGCGGCGGCTCGTCCGGCGCCCGGAAGCCGCGGACCGGCACCGGCGGGGCCAAGCAGGCCAAGGCCGCCAAGCGGGGCAGGCCCCGCCGCCGGTCCTGACCGGCAGGCCCCGCCCCCGGTCCGCCCGGCCCCCGTCCGCCGGGCACGACCTCAGCGCCGCCGGAGCCGCGCCTTCGGCTCCGGTACGAGCCGCACGGCGCCGTTGAGGAGATGGTCGATCAGGTCGTGCGAGGGCTTGTCCGTGAGGTTGGTCAGCAGGCGGGCCATGGTGTTGAGCAGGAACGGCGACCCCATCACGTACCGGTTGAGGACCGGCTGGAAGCCGGAGCGGCTGAAGACGAGGTCGGCGGCCGTGTTGCCGAGGCGGTAGTAGCGTCCCCAGCGGCGGTTCATCTCGACCGGGTAGCCGCGCAGCACCCGCTCGCGGCGGGCGCCCCGGGGCAGTGCGAGGGCCAGCGTGACGGAGTCCGCGGCGACCTCGCCCGCCTCCATGGCCTGGGCGATGCCCTCCCCGTTCCAGGGGGAGACCATGCCGCCCGAGTCGCCGACGAGCAGCAGCCCGCGGGTGTAGAGCGGGTGGCGGTTGAAGCCCAGCGGCAGGGCCGCGCTGCGGACCGGCCCCTGCGCGTTCTCCTCGCGCAGTCCCCAGGACTCCGGCGTACGGGCCAGCCAGCCGTCCAGTACGGCACGCAGGTCCGCCTTGCCGTGCCGCCGGTGCGGCAGCGCGCCGAGGCCGACGTTGACGCGCCCGTCGCCCATCGGGAAGATCCAGCCGTACCCGGGCAGGAAGCGGTCGCTGTTCGGGAACGTGAGATCGGCCCAGAGCTCCAGGTACTCCTCCGTCGAACGCTCGGGGCTGTGGTAGTAGCGGCGGGCGGCCGTCGCGATCTGCCGGGCCGGGTCGCGCTCGACCCCCATGGCGAGGGCGAGCCGGGCCGAGGCGCCGTCGGCGGCGATCACGACCGGTGCGTGGAAGGCCAGCGGCTCCTTCTCCTCGGTGACGGCGGCGACGCCCGTGATCCGGCCGACCCGGTCGGTCAGCGGCTCGGTCACCTTCACGCCGGTGCGCAGCCGGGCCCCGGCGTCGGCCGCGTGCCGGGCCAGGATGTCGTCGAAGTCGTGCCTGCTGCGGGAGAGGCCGAAGTCCGGGTACTGGCCCAGCGCCGGCCAGTCGATGTGCACCTGGTGCTTCCCGGCGATCCAGCGCATGCCGCGGGAGCGCATCCAGCCCGGCGCCTTGATGTCGACGCCCATCCTGATGAGCTGGTGCACCGCGCGCGGGGTCAGGCCGTCCCCGCACACCTTCTCCCGGGGGAACCGGGACTTCTCCAGCAGCAGGACGTCGACACCGGCTCTGGCCAGGTGGAAGGCGGCGGACGAGCCCGCGGGCCCCGCCCCCACCACGATCACCTGGGCCTCCTCGGCCGGGCCGTGCTCGGACGGCGCGTGTGACGTGGACCGCTCTGGCGTCGTGTCCCGCATCGGGGTTCCCTTCCTGGAGCCGGTGCCGTACCGGGGACGGCAGTCGTCCGCACATCATCGATCATGGACGGCCGGTCCGTGGGTGATCCGGGAAACCTCCACCCTCCTGTGCGCGGGCCACGACGCGAAGCGGCCGGAGCGGTGACGGTCCACGTTTCCGTCCGCGCGAGGAGCGCCGCACGAGCACCACGGACGGGTCCCCACCGCAGGCGCGGAACCACCCGGCGCCACGGCTTCCCGGGCCGCGGAACGCCGACGCCCACCGGAACCGGCACCCGGTCACTTCGGCGCGAGGACGAACCAGACCTGCCCCGCCGCGAAGGTCATCCGCTCGCCGTCCGGGGTGGTGAACTCCGTGGTGTCCCCGGCCGAGGGGCGCGACCAGCGCGCCTCGTACTCCTTGCCGTCCCGCAGCACCAGCGCGGACCCGGAACCCACGGTCTCGGTGTACGGGGAGGTGCTGCCCCACTTGTCCCGGTACGCGGACGGGCGCACCGTCACGTACTGCACCACCACATCGGCCGCGCGCAGCCGGGCCCCGTCGGCCGTACGGGCCGGGGCGCCGTCCATCGACACCAGCCAACGGCGCTCCCCGGCGGACCAGGTGAAGGCGAGACTCGCCTCCGGATAGCGGACCGTACGGCCGGTCACGGCCCGGCCACCGGGCACGGCGGCGGCGAACCGCAGTCCGAGGTCCTCGGCCGCGTTCACTCCCGAGGTGACCCGCGGGGCCTTCCCGGGGCGCAGGTAGAGGTCGTGCGGAGCCGCCCGTCCCTGGGCCCGGTAGAACGCGCCCGGGTCCTGATCGGGGGTCAGCCGGTTCAGCGGCGCCGCCGCGATGACGGGGAGGAGCTTCGACTGCGCGCCGGAGAAGGCGAGCGTCGGCCGGTCGAACTGGCGGAGCAGCTCCAGATCGGTCTCCCGGGCGCTGCGCACCGGGCCCACCGTGGACGGCAGCCGGGAGGAGTAGACCGCCATGATGCGGCTGAGACCGGCCTCGACCTGCTCCACGTAGACGAGGTCCGCCGCGTCCAGTCCGGACTGCGGGCGCGCGGGGGCGACGTTGTCGACCTTCACGGCGAGGACATGACCGCGCCCGCCGGTGGATGCGGGCGGTGCGGTGCTGCTGGACGGGGCGCCCTTGCCGCCCTGGCAGCCGGCCAGGGCGGCAACGAGCAGTGCCAGCGCGACCGGCACCGCGGCGACCGGTCTCCTCGGCCGGATTGCGTGCATGGGGGCCGTCCCTTCCGAGCCGGCCGGCCGGGCGCCCCGGGCCGGACACCGCGCGCCACGACGGCTCGCCGCCCTCATCATCACGCGGACCGGGGCCCCGGACGCTCCACCGGCCACGGCGCGGCGCGCCGCGCGGGTGCCGGGATCAGTAGGGCAGGGGACGGCCGGACGGGGTGCGCAGATCGAGCGGCGGCGGCGGTCGGTGCGGGGTCTGTGGTCGTCGGACGATCCTGATGCGGCCCACGGCCATCACCTCCTGACGGTAACCCGTCATATGCCCGGCGGGCGGACCGTTCATGCGGCCACCCGCCGATTGTCCTGGCCACCGGCCGTGATCGGCCGAATCGTCCCACCAGTCATATGAGGGAAGGAATATGACGGAGTGTCCGGTCGGCCGGACCGCCGCCGAACGGCAGGGAAGGGGAAGGCGCCATCTTCCCGGCGCACGGAGGACAGTGTGGCCGCGCGCTCGCTATCCTCCCGGCCATGAGTCATGAGCACGGCAAGGGTGGAGGGTCCGGCGAGGCTCCGCGGAGCGCCGGGTGACCGAGGGCGTCGGCCCCGCGCCGGACGCCCGTACCGCCGAGGCGTGGCGGGTCTTCGGCACCCGGCTGCGCCAGTGGCGCAGACGCGCCGGACTCACCCAGGTGCAGGTGGGGGCCCGCGTCGGATACGACCACACGGCCATCAGCAAGCTGGAGCACGGCACCCGCCGCACCCCGCTGCCGCTGGCCCGCCGACTGGACGGGCTGATGTCGGCGGACGGGGCGCTCCTCGCCGCCTGCGAGGAGGCGGAGGCGGCCGGGGCGGGCGGCACGGGCGAGGAGTCTCCGGCCGTGCTCCCGCCACCCGGGCCCGCCCGCCGGGGCCCACTGCCCGGTGAGCCCGCGGGCGCCGGCCTGCTCGCCATGCTGCCGCCGGACACCGTCCTGCCCACCCGCCTGCCCAGCTACGGCCTGATGTGCCCGGTGCACGGGCGGGGCGGCTGCACCGTCCCGGTCCTCGCCGACGTCGTCGCCCTGCACGCCGCCTTCTGCGCCCTCGGCCCGGCCACCGTCGACGCCCCGCCGCTGGACCTCGACACGGTGCACGCCCTGACGGCGCTGCTCGCCGCCTGCCTGCGCGCCGACGAGGAACGCGCCTGGCCCGGGGCGACCGCCGTGGTCGAGCGCACCCTGCACGCGATGCTCCGCTGGATGGCCCTGCCCGCGGCGCCCTACCAGCGCCAACTCGCGCCCCTGGCCGCGGAGTACGCCCAGTCGGCGGGCTGTCTGCGGCTGCTGTGGGGCCGCAACGCCACCGCGATGGCCTGGCTCGACCGCTCCCTGGGCTGGGCCGGACTGGCCGGGCACATCGGGACGGAGGTGGCCGCGCTCGGCGACATGAGCACCCTGGCCCGGCTGGAGGGCGACGGCCCGTCCGCCGTTGCCTACGGGGGAGCGATCCGGCAGGCCGCCGCGGGCCGGTACTGGGCGGGCGCGATGAGCGATCTGTACCTGGCGCGCGGCCACGCCGTCCGGGGCGACGCCCGCCAGACCCTCGCCCACATCGACCGCGCCTGGTCCCAACTGGACCGAGTCGGCGAGCGGGACGAGACGGAGGCGCCCTGGCTCTCCGTCGCCTCCGTCCGACTGCGCGTGGAGTCCGGTGCCGCCGGGGCGCTGCGGGACCTCGCCGCGGCGACGGGGGACCGCCGGCTGGCGCTGCGCGCGGTCGGGACGGCCCGCTCCGCGCTGGGGCTGCTCCCGCCCGGGATGCACTCGGCGCGGATGCTCTTCCTCGCCCGGATGGCGGACGCCCACGCCTGCGCCCGCGACCCGCAGGCGGCGATCGACATCGCCGGGCCGGTGCTCGACACCACCGAGATCAACGCGTCGACCCTGCTCGGCCAGGAACTGCGCGGCCTGCACGTCCGGCTGGCGGCCGGTCACGACGACCGGCCGGAGACCGAGGACTTCATCAGGCGGCTGGCCGCCGTCGTCCGCTGAGAACGCCGGAGGCGGGACGTGTCCGCACACGCCCCGCCCCGGCTGGAGCCCGGAAAGACCCCGGATCAGCTCGCGTCGAGCGCCACGTCGTCCAGGACGAAGCTCGTCTGGAGGTAGGCGTCCTCCTTGCTGGCGAATCCGAGGGTGACCGTCTGGCCGGCGAGGTCACCGACGTCGAAGGTCTTCTGGACGTAGGAGTTCGTCGCGTCCGCGTTGGAGTACGTCGCGAGCGTCCTGGTGCCCAGCTTCACGGTCAGCGTGTCGTACGCCGTCGGGTCGCCCGCCGACTCGCCGGTGTCGATGCGCAGGTAGAACGACAGCTTGTACGCCGAGCAGCCCGAGGGGATCGTCACCGACTGCGAGAGCGTGTCGGAGTGCGTCGATCCCCAGCCGCCGAGCCAGGCCTGGTACGCGCCCGTGTGGGCCGGCTTCTCCGACGTCCGGTTGTTGATCACACCGTCCGACTGGGACCACGGGGCGGTGCCGCTCTCGAAGCCGCCGTTGCCGACGACCTGCTTCGGCTGGCAGCTGCCGCCACCGCCCACCACCAGCGAGTACGTGGTGGTGTGGGTGGCCTTGCCGGTCCCGGTCACCGTCAGGGTGTACGTACCGGCCGTGGCCTGGGCCCCGGCGGCGACGGTCATCGTCGAGGAGGAGCCCGACTGCACGGACGCCGGGGCGAAGGAGACGGTGACCCCGCTCGGCGCGCCGGAGGCCGTCAGCTGCACGGACTGCGCCGAGCCCGCGGTCGTGGCGGTGGAGACCGTGGCGGTCACCGAGGCGCCCGGCTGGACGCTGCCCGAGACCGGGCTGACCGAGACGGAGAAGTCGTCGGCGGGCGCGGTGGTGCCGACCGCCGTCTTCCACAGGGTGTACGCCACACCGTCCGCGCTGCGGTCGAGCGCGGTCGCGTTGATGTTGGACGTGGTGTCGCAGGACGAGTGGTAGCAGGGGTCGTAGGAACGGCCCGCGGTCCCGCCCCACTTCGCGGCCTGCGCCGACGTCTTGGTGGCGCTGGCGCCGGTCGCGTATCCGGAGGTGGCGATGCCGACCTGCTGGAACGAGTAGTCGTCGGACCGGCCCCGGCCCTCGACGTCCTCCTCCGGCGCCAGGTTCAGCGAGTCCCAGTACTCCTTCATCGGGGCCGAGGCGGCCGAGTTGACGTTGTTGATGAAGTAACCGGCGTTGGTCGAGGCGACCATGTCGAAGTTGTAGTACGCCTTGACGGCACTGCGCTGGGCGGAGCTCAACTGGCCGACGTAGTAGGCGGATCCCTGCATGCCCTGCTCCTCGCCGGTCCACCAGGCGAAGCGCACGTGCTTGGTCATGGTCGGGTTCTGCTGGGCCAGGACGAGCGCGTTCTCCAGCAGCGTCGCGGAACCGGAGCCGTTGTCGTTGATGCCGGGACCGGCCGAGACCCCGTCCAGGTGGGCACCGAACATGACGGTCTGGTCGGACGGGCCGCCCGGCCAGTCGGCGATCAGGTTGTTGCCGCCGTAGGTGCAGCTGGTGCAGGGCTGCTCGCTGACGGTGTATCCGGCGGCCTGGAGCTTGCCCTTCACATAGGCGACGGACGCCGTGTAACCGGCGCTCCCGGCGCGGCGGTGGCCGCCGTTCTGGGTCGCGAGGGTGTTCAGCTGCGCGAGGTGGGCCTGGATCTTGGCGACGTCGATGTCGGGCGCGCCGCCGCCCGGGTTGCCGCCCCCGCTGGTGACGGTCAGGGTGTACTGCGCGGTGTGGCTCTGGGTGCCGTCACCCTTCACCGTGAAGGTGTACGGGCCGGGCGTGGCGGCGGAGGACGCCGACACGGTCATCGTCGAGGTGGCACCGGCCTGCACCGAGGCGGGGCTGAAGGTCGCGGTGACGCCGCTCGGCAGACCGCTCGCCGACAGGGTGACCGTCTGCGCGCTCCCGGAGCTGACCGTGGTCCGCACCGTGGACGTCACCGAGGCGCCCGCCTTCACGGTGCCGGACGACGGGTCCAGGGACAGCGAGAAGTCGTTGTTGCCGCTCGGCGTACAGGTCGGGTCGCCGGTCTGGGCGGGGACGCTGATGGCGTCCCAGGCGGCCCTGGCCCGGTCGAAGAAGACACAGCTCGGGTCGAGGTTCTTCGCGGCGGTCAGCGTGGCCGTGCGGTACCGCTTGTACGTCATCCCGCTCGTCTTCAGCAGCATGCCGCCGTAGAAGACCTTGCCGGCGTTCTGGATGCCGATGCCCGTGACGGAGGAGCTGTTGCAGGTCGGGCTGGTCGGCTTGCCCCCGCCGGGGTTCGAGCCCTCGGCCAGCAGGTAGAACCAGTGGTTGAGCGGCCCGGCCGCGGCGTGCTCCTCGGTGTTGGGTATGGAGGAGCTGTAGCAGTTCGGGTCGCCGATCTGGCCCGGGTTGTACATGATCCGGATCGGCCCGTTGCCGACCAGGTTGATCTTCTCGCCGACGGTGTAGTCGGGGTCGTCGTACGGGGCCGGCTCATTGGTGTACGCCTCGGTCAGGGCACCCATGATGTCGCCGGTGGCCTCGCCGAGCCCGGACTCGTTGTTGGCGCCGCCCGGGGTGTACTGGTCGATGCCGTGGCCGAACTCGTGGCCGACGACGTCCATCGCGCCGATCCACTGGTTGGCGTTGTTGTGGCCGATGGAGACCGAGGAACCGTCCCAGTAGGCGTTGACGTCGTTCAGCCCGACCTTCACCGGCCAGCTGCCGCCGTTGCCGTTGTGCCCGTTGCGGCCCAGCCAGTCCTTGAGCATGTTCCACTCGTGCTGCGCCGCCCACATCACGTCGACGCAGCCGGTCTCCTTGCTGGAGGCGTTGCCGGTGCCCCAGGAGTCCGTCGACTTGGTGAAGACCCCGCCGGTGCTGTAGTCGGCGCAGCTCAGGCCGGGCCGGTTCGGGTCGCGCAGCGAGAAGCTGCCGCCCGACGAGGTGGTGTCGATGGCCAGCGGGGACGGGCCGTTCCACTGGCTGTTGCCGGTGCCCGCCTTGACGTCGTCGTAGCTGTCGAGCACCTTGCCGGTGCCCGCGTCGACGAAGACATGGAGCCGGCTGGGCGCCTTCGCGGTGCGCCCGGCCAGGACCGTCTCCCAGGCCAGCCGGGAGTTCTTCCCGGTGGCGCGGACGACGAGCCGGTGGGACTCCACCCGCCGCACGGTACGCAGCTTCTCGCGGGAGGTCTTCTCGGCCGCCTTGGCGGAGACGGTCGGTGTGGTCGGCACGTTGATCCGCCGGGAGACCGCGGACTGGGTGCCGCGCACCCGGCCCTTCGAGTCGGCCACCACGACGGCGTCCCCGCCGACGACCGGCAGGCCGCGGTAGGTGCGCTGGTACGCGACGGAGTACAGACCCTTGATCCACGGGGTCACCATCTGCCGCTCGTACCGCTCCTCGGGGCCCTTCGCCAGGGTGTCGAGACCACTGGCGGCGGCCCGGTCGGCGGCCGTGACGGCGGCCGTGAGCGCGCTCGGGGCGGGCGCCGGCGGGGACGGTTCGGCGGACGCCGAGGGGGCACCCGTCGCCACCAGCATTGCGGCGAGGACGGCCAGGGTCGTCCCGGCCGTCATCGGTCTGAGATTCATCGAGGCTCCTTGAATCGGTGGGGGCCTCGACCACGGGCAGCCGCGTACCACGGCGCACATGCCCGGCCGTCGCCGACCGCCCGCGCCCCGGTGTCCGTGATCGAGCGACCGAACACTCACACGTGGTCATGGTCGCGTCAATGAACTGCGGTGCTGGTGGCGGTAGTTGGCAAGTTTGGTCAAGCCGCGCTGGTGGGATCGCACAACCGGCTTACGAGGCCGTTCACTCCAGCCCGGAGAGGGTGAACACCCGCAGCGCGTGCCTGCTGTCGACCTGCTCGGACAGGCGGCGCAGCGTCGTCACCCCGCACCGCAGGGTCCCGCGCTCCGCACTGCCCCGGGCGTCCGTGTCCACCCGGTGCCACAACGCCGGATTGGCCAGGAAAACCTCCGGATCGACCTCGACCCGCGCGCCCCCGGCGTCCCGGAACACCACCCGCCGGGCGACACCCTCCGGCCGGCACACCGCGACGAGCCGGTCGGTGCGCACGGTCCGCTCGCACAGCAGCCCCCGGCAGGACAGCCACCCGGCACCCGCCCGGACCCGGGGCGGCACCAGCACCGCGCACAACAGGGCCGCCAGCCCGGTCCACAACAGCGCGCGCGGCCCGGTGAGGCGCCCGGCCGCCCCGTCGACCCCCAGCAGCAGTACGAGCAGGACCACCGAGCAGTGCACCGCGAACCGCAGCTCGGCGGCCCAGCCGAGGTCATGGGCGAGCGTGCCGGAACGCACCGGACGCGGCCCGGTACGGGGGAGATGGTGTCGCATGACGGCGACGCTAGGCGGGCCGGCCGCGCCCCCGGCCGCCGTTGACGGACCGCTGACGTCGCGGCGCACGGTCCTGACGGTTGTTTGACGCCGGGCGGGGCGCGGAGGTCCTTGTCGAGGCGGGACCGGCGCCCGTACCGCCCGAAACCGCCTCCTGCCCCACAACAGAGCCAGGTACTAGTCGTCCTGATCGCCCTGGTCGCCGTCCTCCGAACCCTGCGCGGGGGGCAGTGGGGCGGTGGACGCGTCCTGCTGCCGCATGTCACCCGTCGCGGACGGGGCGGGGTCAGGGGTGCCGGAGTCGTCGGAGTCCGGGGAGAACAGGGTCATCCCCACGTACACGGCCGCGATGAAGGCGACCGTGCCGGCGATGGCGCTCGCGACCCGGGGGCGGCGCCGGATCGCTTCCCGGGCGCTGGTGCCGGTGATCCGGGTGGGCGCGGACCGGTCCGGCTGACGGCGTCGGTGCCCGCTCGACTGCGGCAGCCGGTACGTCGCCTGGCCCGCGCCCTGCTCGGCCGCGCCGGGCTGCGGGGCCGCGCCGTACGGAGGAACGCCGGCAGGTGCGTGCGGGAGCCCCGGCATCGCCGGGGCGGGCCCGGCGGCCGGGTGCGGGGCGGGCGCGTACATCGGCAGCGGCTCCGGCTGCCCCCGCCACGCGTCGCTCTGGAACCACTCGGCGACGTCCTGGGCGCTCGGCCGGTCCTCGGGCTGCTTGGCGAGCAGACCGAGGAGGTAGGAGTCGAAGGCCGGGGGCAGGTCCACACCCCGCTGCCGCAGCGGCACGGGCGGGGTGTCGACATGTTGATAGAGCGTCGCGGTCGCCGTGTCGGAGCGGAACGGCGGCTCGCCCAGCAGGAGTTGGTAGATGACACAGCCGAGGGAGTACATGTCGGACGCCGAACCGGCCGTGCGCCCGAGAGCCCGCTCCGGGGCGAGATAGAGGCTGGTGCCGACGATCTGCCCCGTGGTGGTCAGTGCCGCGGACGGGTCGTCGACGAACTGGGCGATCCCGAAGTCGCCGATCTTGACCGCGCCCTCGGCGTCCAGCATCAGGTTCCCGGGCTTGATGTCGCGGTGCACGATGCCCTGGCGGTGGGCGGCGGCGAGCCCGGCGGCCGCCTGCCCGGCGATCCGGGCGACCCACTCCGCGCCGAGCCGCTCCTCCGCCGCGAGGACGGCACCCAGGCTCCGGCCCTCGATGAGCTCCATCACCAGGTAGAAGCGGTCCTCCCAGGCGCCGAAGTCGAACACCGCCACCAGGTGGGGGTGGCTCAGCCGGGCCGCGGTCTGCGCCTCCAGCCGGAACCGGGCGGTCGCCGACTCGTCCGCGTGGTCGCCCAGCAGCAGCTTCACCGCGACGGCCCTGCCGAGCACTTCGTCGGCGGCACGCCACACCTCGCCCATGCCGCCGCGGCCGATGGGGGATATCAACCGGTACCGACCTGCTACCAGCACCTGTACACCATTTCTCGGATCGTGGGCCGCTTCTGCATCTGATGCCACGGCGGCGACCCGATCGCAACCGGGAGGGTGGGGGGCGCGCGGCAAGATCAGGATATCGGTCCGCCGAGCTCCGAAGACCGCCGAGCGGCATCGCCGTCCGGCATGCCCGGCATGCCCGACCCTGATCACCTCCGGTCGGCCGCCGCTGTCCGGCCCACCGATTCGACCAGCGGCAGCAGCCGGTGCGCGACCCGCTCGCGCAACGCCACCTCCGTACGCGTCCGCACCACCCCGGGCAGCTGGATCAACCGCTGGATCACATCCTCCAGATGTCCGTTGTCACGGGCCACCACCCGGGCCAGCAAATCGCCGCCGCCCGTCGTCGAGAACGCCTCCACGATCTCCGGCACCTCGGCGAGCGCCTCGCCGACCTCGTCCAGATGCCCCTGGGTCACCTCGAGATGGACGAAGGCCAGCACCGGATGGCCCAGCGCCGCCGGGGACAGCACCGGACCCGTGCCGGTGATCACACCGTCCCGCTCCAGCCGGTCGATCCGCGCCTGGAGGGTGCCCCGGGCGACGGAAAGGATGCGCGCGTACTCGCGGACGCTGGTACGCGGCTGCTCGATCAACAACCGGAGGATTCGGGTGTCGAGATCGTCCACCGCCATGGTCCGCTGGCCTCTTCCTGGTCCGGCAATTCGGGCTGTGACTGTACCAACGGCACAGTTCGGACGTGCTGCCGACCGTCCGGTTCCACCCGTTCCCGCCCCTGACCGCCGGTCATACCCGTAGTCCCAGGGAGCTACGGGACAGGTTCACACCCCGGTGGGACGCCGACTACCCGGCCCGGTCCCTAGCTTCTGTACCACTCCGCTCCCCGCCCGCCCCTCCCCGAAGCCGCCAGGCACGGAAGGAACCGCCTCGTCATGCCGTCCTCACCCCGCACCGGTCGACTGCGCCGGGGTCTGCTCGCCGGGCTCGTGGCCGCCTCGGTCGCCGTGCCGGTCTCCGGCATGGCGCGCCCCGAGGCCGTCCCGGCGCCCGCACCGGCCGCCCGGAACCCGCTGGGCACCGCCGCCCCGGCGGCCCTCGCCGAGCGGTACGCGGCCACCCGGACCGACATCGTCGCGGCCGAACGCGCGGCGGCCGGCCACGGGGACCGCGTCCGGGCCGCCGCACTCCACGAGATGGCCGGCCCCGCCCGCACCTTCCTCACCTTCGACGGGCGCGACGGCGGCCGCTCCGCCGAGGTCTTCGGCGACCTGGCGCGGGCGGAACGGATCGCCGTACTCGTCCCCGGCGCGGGCATCGGCCTCGACCACTACTGGCGGCTGCGCGACGGATCGCGCGCCCTGCTCCGCGAACTGGGCGGCCGCTCCGCGGTGATCGCCTGGCTCGGATACCCGACCCCGGACACGGTGAGCGCCGGCGCCGTCACCCCGGACCGAGCCATCGCGGCGGCCCCCGGACTCGTCGACTTCACCCATGAGCTGGAACGGCTCAAGCCCGATGCCCGGACCGCACTGCTCTGCCACTCCTACGGCACCGTCGTCTGCGCGCGGGCCGCGCACGGAGTACGGGCCGCCGACATCGTCCTGTACGGCAGCCCGGGAACCGGCTACCCGGACGCCGCCGCCCTGCGCACCGGGGCGACCGTTTGGGCGGGCCGCGCCGGCGGCGACTGGATCGCCGACGTGCCGCACGTCCGGCTGCGACTGCCCTTCCTGGAGCTGGGTTTCGGCACCGACCCCGTCTCGCCGCGGTTCGGCGCCCGGATCTTCGCGGCGGGCGACGGGGGCCACGGCGACTACCTGAAGAGCGGCTCCGAACCACTGCGGAACATCGCCCGGATCGTGGTCGGCCGGGCCGGATCCGAACCGACCCGGGGAGAACGCCATGCATGACGTCACCCGGCGGATCGAATCCGCCGCAACCACCACCACCGACCGCGACCGCGCCCTCGACGCCCTGCGCGCCCTCGCCATCCTCGGCGTCGTCCTCGGCCACTGGCTGGTGACCGCCCTGGTCGCTGACAGCGGCACCGTGCACGGCGCCAGCCCGCTGCGCGAACTCCCCGAACTCGTTCCGGCCACCTGGCTGTTCCAGACCCTGGCGGTCTTCTTCCTGGTCGGCGGGGTGGTCGGGGCGCGCAGCCATGCCACGGCCCGCGCCCGGGGCGAGAGCTACGGCCGCTGGCTGCGGGCCCGGACCGTCCGGCTGCTGCGCCCGACCGCCGTGCTCCTGGCCGTGTGGGCCGCCGTGGCGGTCGCCCTGCTGGCCTCCGGCACCGACCAGGACACCGTGCGGGCCCTGGGCAAGCTGGTCTGGTCGCCGCTGTGGTTCGTCGTGGTCCTCATGGGCCTCACGGCAGCCACCCCCCTGGTGGCACGGCTCCATCCGCTCTGGCCGTTCGCCGTCGTGCTCGTCGTCGACCTGTACCGCTTCGGACTGGACGCCCCCACCGCGCTCGCCTCGGTCAACGTGGCGGCCGGCTGGCTGGTGCCGTACTGCCTCGGCGCGGCCTGGGCGCGCGGCGAGCTGTGCGGCCGCCGGACCGGCTGGACCCTGCTGCTCGGCGGCGCCGCGGCCACCGCCGCGCTCGTCCGCTGGGGCGGCTCCCCCGCGTCCATGGTCGGTGTGCCCGGCACGGAGATCTCCAACCTCGACCCGCCGACCCTCGCGGTGGTCACCTTCGGCCTCGCGCAGTGCGGCGCGGCGCTGCTCCTGCTCGGCCCGCTGCGCCGGATGCTGCGGCGCCCCGCTCTCCGGGCCGGGGTCGCCGTACTCAACCTCTCCGCCATGACGGTGTTCCTCTGGCACCAGACCGCGATGATCGCGGTCACCGCGCTCGGCCTGACGGCCCCAACCCCCCTGCCGGGCCTGCACACCCCGCCCGACCACCCCGGCTGGGTGCTCGCCCGGCTGGCCTGGCTGCCGGTGTTCGCCGTCGCGCTGGCGCTCTGCCGGGCGGCCTTCCATGGGTACGAGCGGCGGCGTCCGCGCGGAGAGAGCCCGGTCGTCGGAGCGGAACGCCCCCGACGGACGGCGGCCGGAGGTGTCTAAGGTGCCAACCGTGAACGGGGAATACACGGTGAAACGTTCGGTACGGTGGCTGCGGGCCCTGCCCCGTACGCTGCGCGAGGACCTTCTGACGACGCGGGAGGACCCGAACAGGAGCTACGGGAAGCCGCGTTGGCTGGAGTGGCGACCGGTCATCATGGTGCCGCTGGTGATGGTCGCGGCGGGCCTGCTCGTCGCCAACACCAACCTGTACGCCTTCCAGTTCGGTGCGGGCATCCAACTCGGCCTCCCCTTCGCCGTGGTCCAGACGGTGGCGCTCCTCGCCGTCCTGTACCGCCCGGTCCCGGCCTGGTGGGCATCGCTGCTCGTGACGGTGGTGGTCACCCCGTTCGCCGCCAACGCCGCCTCCGCGCCGGAGGAAATCCTCTTCGGAGCCAACCCTTTCGCGGGGCCCGAGCCCTCCGTGTACCCCTGGAACGCGACCTGTGTCGCGGTGCAGGCCGGGGTGCTCTTCCTGCTCGCCCTGAGGGTGCGGCCCAGGGTCGCCGTCGAAGCCCTGGCGATCACCGTACTGGTGGGACTCGCCTGCGACGCGGCGGTCTCCCGGGGCGGGGGCCCCGGCCCCCGACTCGCCCTCGTCGTCCTCGTCGTCGTCACGATGCTGGGCGCCGCCCTGCGCGGCCTGTCCGTGGCCCGTACCCGACTGGTCGTGCAGGAGGGGCTGACCGCCGAGGAGCGCGCCCGACGCACCCTGCTGGAGGAACGCAACCGCATCGCCCGCGAACTCCACGACGTGGTCGCCCACCACATGTCCGTCATCTCCATCCAGGCCCAGGTCGTCCCGCACCTGGTCGACAACCCCTCCGACGAACTCCGGGAGAACGTCGAGGGCATCCGCCGCAACGCGGTCGACGCCCTCACCGAACTCCGCCGCGTCCTCGGCGTACTGCGCTCCGAGGACCCCCTCCCGCAGGCGGACCGGCACGCCCCGCAGCCCACCCTCGACCGGCTCGACGACCTCGTCGGCAACGCGCGCGCGGCCGGACTCGACGTCACCGCCACGGTCACCGGGGAACGGCGCCCGCTGTCGCCCGGCGTCGAACTGTCGGCCTTCCGCATCGTGCAGGAGGCGCTCAGCAACGCGATCCGGCACGCCCCCGGCGCCCGGGTCCGGGTGGAGATCGGCCACCAACCGGACGCGGTCGTGGTCCGGGTCACCAACACCAGACCGGACCGGGCCGCCCCACCCGCCCGCGACGGGGGCCACGGCCTGCTCGGCATGCGTGAACGCACCGCGATGCTGGGCGGCGAACTCGCCACCGGAGCCACCCCCGACGGGGGATTCGACGTCACTGCGATACTTCCCGCACTGCCCCCGGCGGAGCCCGTCCGCCGACCCGTCCGCCCCGCCGACCCCGCAGAGGATCCCCGATGACGGACATCCGCGTCCTGATCGCCGACGACCAGATGATGGTCCGCCAGGGCTTCACGGTGCTGCTGAACGCCGAACCCGGAATCGAGGTGGTCGGCCAGGCGGTGGACGGCGCCGACGCGGTGGAGAAGGTGGCCGAACTCGCCCCGGACGTCGTCCTGATGGACATCCGGATGCCCCGGCTCGGCGGCATCGAGGCGACCCGCGCCGTCACCGGGGCCGACGGCGCCACCACCAAGGTCCTGGTCCTGACCACCTTCGATCTCGACGAGTACGTCTACGAGGCGCTGCGCGCCGGGGCCTCCGGATTCCTCCTGAAGGACGCCTCGGCCGATGAACTCGCCCACGCGGTACGGGTGGTGGCCGAGGGCGACGCGCTGCTCGCCCCCAACATCACCAAGCGGCTGATCGCCGAGTTCGCCCGGGTGAGCGCCGCCCCGCGCCCCCCGGCCGGGCGGGCGGGGGAGCTGACGGAGCGCGAGACCGAGGTCCTGGCGCTGATCGCCCAGGGGCTGTCCAACACCGAGATCGCCGGACGGCTCGTGGTGGCGGAGCAGACCGTGAAGACCCATGTGGGCCGGATCCTGGCCAAGCTCGGGCTGCGCGACCGGACCCAGGCCGCGGTCCACGCCTTCGAAACCGGCCTGGTGCGCCCCACCGGATACTGAACAACCACCTTTCACACGGCAGTTGGCTGCCTCTTGCAGGTAGCGTACTGCCGGGTACCGTCCCGCCCGCACCCTCATCACACCGGTGACCGGACGCCCCCTGGGCCGCCCCGGTGAGCCGTCATGCCGTGACCGGGCTCCGGGCTGCCCGCTTCCGTACGAATCCGACCGTTCCCCGCCTGCCGAAGGAAACCGAGAACCACATGGGCTCCACCCTCGTCATCACCAACGACTTTCCGCCACGTCAGGGCGGTATCGAGACGTTCGTGCACGCGATGGCCACCCGCGTCCCCGACGACGACGTGGTCGTCTACACCTCGCACGAGCCCGGTGACGCCGCCTACGACGCCGGCCTGCCGTTCCCCGTGGTGCGCGACCCGGCCCGGACGCTGCTGCCGACCGGGCGGGTGACCCGCAGGGCCGTCGAGATCGCCGAGGCGCACGGCTGCGACCGGGTCTGGTTCGGCGCCGCCGCCCCGCTGGCCCTGATGGCGCCGGCCCTGCGACGCGCCGGGGTGCGGCGCATCGTGGCCACCACCCACGGCCACGAGATCTGGTGGGCCAGGACGCCCGGCGCGCGCCAACTCATGCGCCGAATAGGCACCGGTGTCGACGTGGTCACCTACCTCGGGCAGTACACCCGCGCCCGGATCGAGCCCGCGCTCGGTCCCCGGGCGAGCATGAGCCGGCTGGTCCCCGGGGTCGACCCCGAGGCGTACCGCCCCCGCGCCGACGCCGGACCGGACCCGCGCACCGCGCTCGGGCTGGGAGACGCGCGCATCATCCTCTGCGTGGCCAGACTGGTGCCCCGGAAGGGTCAGGACACTCTCATCCGGGCGCTGCCGTTGATCCGGCGGCGGGTGCCCGACGCGGTGCTGCTGGTGGTGGGGAAGGGGCCCGACGAGGCGCGGCTGCGCAAGCTGGCGGCCCGGCACGGCGAGGGGGCCGTCCACTTCGTGGGCGGGGTCCCGCACAGCGGCACACCGTCCTACTACGCCGCGGCGGACGTCTTCGCGATGCCCTGCCGCACCCGGCGGGCCGGTCTGGAGGCGGAGGGGCTCGGCATCGTCTTCCTGGAGGCGGCGGCGAGCGGACTGCCTGTGGTCGTCGGCGACTCGGGCGGCGCCCCGGACACCGTCCTCGACGGCCGGACCGGCCGGGTGGTGGACGGCACCGACACCGGGGCCGTGGCCGAGGCGCTGACCGGCGTCCTCCTCGACCCGGACCGTGCCGCGATGGGCGCCGCCGGCCGTGCCTGGGTCGAGGAGTCCTGGTCCTGGGACGCGTCGGCCCGCCATCTGACCCGGCTTCTGACCCCCGTCGACGAGGAGCCGCCGGGCACCGTGTGAGCGGGACCGCCCGGGAGTCCGATACCGCTGCGCCCGGGGCCGCGCCCGCCGGACGGCTCCGGCGGGCGCGGGTTCACGGCCGGGCGGCCCGTTCGGCGGCGTCCAGCGCGGGCGCGAGCGGGGCCAGTGCCGCGCGGAGCCGGTCGGCCAGGGGGCCCGAGGGCACGACCAGCCCTCCGGCCCCGGGGCTCCCGGCGGGCCGCAGCCACTCCTCCAGCGCGATGCGGACCGCCGCCGCCACACTCGCCGCGAGGACACGGGCCGTCTGCGCTCCGGTGCCGCCCAGCCGTTCGGAGATCACCGCGGCGAGCGGCGGTTCGATGGCGGCGGTGGTCCCGAGGAACGCCTCGCGCAGCGCGGTCCGCGTGGTGATCAGCAGCAGCGCCCGGGGCGCCTGCTCGCCGGTGTCGGTGTACTGCCCGACCACCGCCTCGGTGACGGCGTCGGCCAGCCGCACTCCGGCCGGACGGGCCGCGACCGCCGCCGCGATCCGGGTCTCCCGGTCGTCGGTGACGGCGGAGACGATCGCCTGCTCGCGGCTGGCGAAGTAGTTGTTGTAGGTGCGCGGCGAGACCCCGGCCGCCTCGGCGATGTCCTCGACCCGTACCTGGTCCGGTCCGTGCTCCATGGCCAGGCGCAGCGCCGCCTCGCGCAACGCCGCACGAGTCGCCTGCTTCTTCCGTTCCCGCAGACCCGGTGGTGGTGTCGTCATGGCGACAGCCTCCCACGTGAAAATGCGTGCACGCAAACTTGCGTGCACGCATTTTTTACGTCAGCCTCGGTGCCTCCGGGAGTGAGAGGAAGGACGCCACCGTGCGAGCAAGAGGAATGACCTACGACACCGGATTCGTCCGGAACGGCCGGACGGCCCGGGAGCGGCTCGACCCCGAGGTGGTCCGGCGCGAACTCGCCGTCATCCGCGACGACCTGCACTGCAATGCCGTCCAGGTCATCGGTGGCGACCCGGACCGGCTGGAGCTGGCCTCAGGGATCGCCGCGGAGCTCGGTCTGGAGGTCTGGTTCTCGCCCTACCCCCTGGAGCTGGAGCCGGAGCGGATCCTCGCGCTCTTCGCCGACTGCGCCGAGCGGGCCGAACGGATCCGGCGGCGGGGAGCCGACGTCGTCTTCGTCGCGGGGGTCGAGCTGAGCGTGATGAACCGGGGCTTCCTGCCCGGCGGGACTCCCGAGGAGCGGGTCCAGGGGCTGATGGGGCGGCCCGAGCGGCGGGGCGAGGCGATGGGCGAACTCGGCGTCCGTATAAACGCGTTCCTCCGCGACGCCGCGGCCACCGTCCGCGAGCGGTTCGGGGGGCGGCTCACCTACGCGGCCATCCAGTTCGAGCAGATCGACTGGGACCCCTTCGACATCACCACGTTCGAGCTGATCCGCTCCGCCGAGATCGCCCATCTGTTCCGGGACGCGGTGCGCACCCTGGTCCGGGGGTCGAAGCCGCTCGCCATGACCGGGTTCGGCACCGCGGCCTACCTCGGCGCGGGGGACCGCGGCGGGCGCGTGCTGGACGTGGTCGAGCACGATCCGGAGACCGGCGCGCCGGTGCGGCTCGACGGCGTGTACGAGCGCGACGAGGCCGGTCAGGCCGCCTACCTGGACGAACTGCTGGAGGTCTTCGAGACCGAGGGCGTGGACAGCGCGTTCGTGTTCCTGTTCGCCCTGTCCGGCTACCCGCACCGCCCGGACGGCGACCCCCGGGACGACCTGGACCGGGCCGGGCTCGGCATCGTCAAACTCCTCGAAGGCCGTCGCGGGCACACCTACCCCGACATGGAATGGGAGCCCAAGGAGGCCTTCGCGGCGGTGGCGCGGCGGTACCGGCGGTGACGCCCCCGCGCGCGGCCTTCGGCTACGATGCCGGCTCGCGCTCCATCACGTAGGTGTTCCCGATGTCGGGGTCGCCGTAGAAGAAGAACAGCACCGGAGCGTCGCGCTTGTCGCGGTCCACGTGGAAGCTCCACGAGTACGTCGACGGGGCGTCGGTGTCCGAAGTGCCGGGGTCCGGGGTGTCGGTGGACGTCCCGGGCGAACGCCGGTCCACCCGTGTCCGGTCCGTCAGCCTGAGCCGGACGGTCTGCCCGCCACTGCTGTCGGCCAGCCGCCAGGTCCCCCGGCCGGAGAGGCGCCAGCCGTCGTCGAAGTCGAAGTCCTGTCCGTCGAGTTTCTCCAGAACGGCCGTGCCGTCCTGGCGGAGGGCGACGCGGGTACCCTCGACGCACTTCCAGTTCCCGGCGAGCTCCGCCGACGTGGCGTCGTGGAGCCCGGTTCCGTCGTAGTACTGATAGGGCCCGGCGCACGCCGTCGCCGGAACGGCCGTCGCGACGATCATCAGGGTTCCGAGGAGGGTCCGCCGTGTGCGCGGCCCGTACCCACCCGCCATCAGGACCTCCCGTACGCGGTCCGTACCGGCCGGACCGTCGGGAAGCAGACTCCCATACCCCTGTTGAACACGTTCAACAGGGGTATGGGGCAATGCTCTAGAGCGGCGTGACGTACGCGCCGGAGATCCCGCCGTCCACCAGGAAGTCGGTGGCGTTGACGAAGGAGGAGTCGTCGCTGGCGAGGAAGGCCACGGCGGCGGCGATCTCGGTGGCCTCGGCGAAACGGCCGACCGGGATGTGCACCAGCCGGCGGGCGGCCCGCTCCGGGTCCTTCGCGAACAGCTCCTGGAGCAGCGGGGTGTTGACCGGCCCGGGGCAGAGCGCGTTGACCCGGATGCCCTCCCGCGCGAACTGCACGCCCAGCTCCCGCGACATCGCCAGCACCCCGCCCTTGGACGCGGTGTACGAGATCTGCGAGGTGGCCGCGCCCATCCTGGCCACGAAGGACGCCGTGTTGATGATGGAGCCCTTGCCCTGGCGGCGCATGTACGGGATGGCCGCCTTGCAGCACAGGTAGACGGAGGTGAGGTTGACCTCCTGCACCCGGCGCCAGGCGTCGAGCCCGGTCTCCAGGATGGAGTCGTCCTCGGGCGGCGAGATCCCCGCGTTGTTGAAGGCGATGTCGACCGAGCCGTAGGTGTCGAACGCCGCCCTGAACAGGGCCTCCACCTGCTCGGCGTCGGTCACGTCGGTACGGACGAAGAGGCCGCCGACCTCCTCCGCGGCGGCCTTGCCGTGCTCCTCGTCCACATCGGCGCAGACGACGTGCGCGCCCTCGGCGGCCAGCCGTCGCGCGGTGGCCAGCCCGATGCCGCTTCCGGCCCCGGTGACGACGGCGGTACGACCGGTCAGGCGGCGGCAGACACTGGTGGTGTCGGTCATGGTGCTCAGTCCTCCGTGCTGATGAAGATGTTCTTGGTCTCGGTGAACGCGGTGAGGGCGTCGGGGCCGAGCTCGCGGCCCAGCCCGGACTGCCGGTAGCCGCCGAAGGGGGTGGCGTACCGGACGCTGGAGTGCGAGTTGACCGAGAGGTTCCCGGCCCGCAGCCCCTGGCCGACCCGCAGCGCACGGCCCACGTCCCGGGTCCACACGGACCCGGACAGTCCGTACTCCGTCGTGTTCGCCAGCCGCACGGCGTCCGCCTCGTCGTCGAACGGCAGCACCACGGCGACCGGGCCGAAGACCTCCTCGACGGCGACCGGGGCGTCGGGATCCACCCCGAAGAGGACGGTCGGCGGGTACCAGAACCCCGGGCCGTCGGGCGCCGATCCGAGGATCGTGCCCGTCCCGGCCGACGGCGCGCCGGCCACGAAGGAGCGCACCCGGTCCCGCTGGGCGGCCGAGATCAGCGGCCCCATCGCGGTCTTCTCGTCGGACGGGTCACCGACCACCACGCCCGCGACCGCCGGTTCCAGCAGCTCCAGGAAGCGGTCGTGGACCGACCGTTCGACCAGGATGCGGGTGCGGGCGCAGCAGTCCTGTCCCGCGTTGTCCAGGAAGGACATGGGGGCGGCGGCCGCCGCGGCCGGCAGATCGGCGTCGGCGAAGACCACGTTCGGGCTCTTGCCGCCGAGCTCCAGGGTGAGCCGCTTCACGCGGTCGGCGCAGCGGGCCATGATGTGCTTTCCGGTCCGGGTGGAACCGGTGAAGACGATCTTGGCGACGCCGGGGTGCTCCACCAGGGCGGCACCGGCCACCGGCCCCTCGCCCGGCAGCACCTGGAGGAGTCCGTCGGGCAGACCGGCCTCCAGGGCCAGTTCGGCCAGGCGCAGTGCGGTCAGCGGGGTGGTCTCGGCGGGTTTGAGCAGGACGGCGTTGCCGGCGGCGAGCGCCGGCGCCGCACCCCAGGCGGCGATCGGCATCGGGAAGTTCCAGGGCGCGATGACGCCGACGACGCCCAGCGGCTCCAGCAGGGTGAAGTCGATGCCCCCGGAGACCGGGATCTGACGGCCCAGCAGCCGCTCGACACCGCCCGCGCAGTAGTCGAGGAGGTCGCGTACGTTGCCCGCCTCCCAGCGGGCGTTGCCGAGGGTGTGACCGGCTTCGCGGACCTCGGTCAGGGCCAGCTCCTCGACGTGCGCGTCGACCGCGGAGGCGAACCGGCGGAGCAGCCGGGCGCGGTCGGCGGGTGCCGCGGCGGCCCAGACGCGCTGGGCCGCCGCGGCGCGGACGACGGCCGCGTCGACATCGGCGGCGGTGGCGGCCGGGACGGTGGCGACCACCTCGGCGGTGGCCGGGTTCAGGACGTCCAGGGTCGGTCGTGCGTCCGTGGTGGGTGCTGCGTTCGGGTGGGACACGTACGGGCCTCGATCGGGAGTGGCGGACGGGGCGGGGGAGGAGATCACAGGCGTTCGAAGGAGCGCCGGAGTTCCCAGTCGGTGACGGCGGCGTCGTAGGCGGCCAGTTCGACACGGGCCATGTTCAGGTAGTGCGCGACGACCTCCTCGCCGAACACCTCCTTGGCGATGGGGCTGGCCTCCCACAGGTCGGCGGCCTCGCGCAGGGTGGTGGGCACCTGCTCGTACCCGGCGGTGTAGGCGTTGCCCGCGCAGGGCTCCGGGAGCGCCAGCCCCTTCTCGACGCCGTACAGCCCGGCGGCGACCAGCCCGGCGGTGGCGAGGTACGGGTTGACGTCGCCACCGGGCAGCCGGTTCTCGAAGCGGCGGGAGGAGCCGTGCCCGACCACGCGCAGCGCGCAGGTGCGGTTGTCGTGGCCCCAGGCGACGGCGGTCGGCGCGAAGGAGCCGGGCTGGAACCGCTTGTAGGAGTTGATGTTCGGCGCGTACAGCAGGGAGAAGTCGCGCAGCGCGGCGAGCTGCCCGGCGAGGAAGTGGCGCATCAGCTCCGACATGCCGTCCGGGCCGTCACCGGCCATGGCGTTCACGCCGTCGGCGTCGGTGAGCGAGAGATGGATGTGGCAGGAGTTGCCCTCGCGCTCGTCGTACTTGGCCATGAAGGTGAGCGCGACGCCCTCCTGCGCGGCGATCTCCTTGGCGCCCGTCTTGTAGACGGCGTGCTGGTCGCAGGTGACCAGCGCCTCGTCGTAGCGGAAGACGATCTCGTGCTGTCCGAGGTTGCACTCGCCCTTGGCGGACTCGACGGTCAGTCCGGCGCCCCGCATCTCGTTGCGGATGCGGCGCAGCAGCGGTTCGACGCGGCCGGTGCCGAGGATGGAGTAGTCGATGTTGTACTGGTTGGCCGGGGTCAGCCCCTGGTAGCCGCGGTCCCAGGCCTGCTCGTAGCTGTCCTTGAAGACGATGAACTCCAGCTCCGTCCCCACCTGGGCACGGAGCCCGAGGGCGGCCAGCCGGTCCAGCTGGCGGCGCAGCACCTGGCGCGGTGCGGCGGCGACCGGGCTGCCGTCGTCCCAGGCGAGGTCCGCCAGCAGCATCACGGTGCCCTGGTGCCAGGGCACCGGCCGCAGCGTCGCCAGGTCCGGGAGCATCGCGAAGTCGCCGTAACCGCGCTCCCAGGAGGACATCGCGTACCCGTCGACGGTGTTCATCTCGGTGTCCACCGCGAGCAGGTAGTTGCAGCCCTCGGTGCCGTGCTCCAGCACCTCGGCGAGGAAAAAGTCCGCGGCGAACCGCTTGCCCTGGAGCCGCCCCTGCATGTCCGGGAAGGCCAGCACGACGGTGTCGACGGACCCGTCCGCGACGAGCGCGCGCAGCTTCTCGACGGTCAGCGGGGGTGTGCGGTCTGCCACGGGATTCCTCCTTGGGTGCACCGGGATCCGTAAGGTATGACAGGAGACCATTGATTGGGAAGAGGGCCCGGCCGAGGGTGCCGGACCGGTGTTCCGGCCGCTCGTGGCGGGCGGGTGCGGAGGTCTTGACGGTGGCTGCTGACGGGAGATCACGTCATCCGTGTCGCCGTTCGATGCCTGCCTCTTGTGTTTCACCGGGCGTTCCACAAAGGTGTGCGGTTGAACCTTTGATCGACGACCGGTCCGTCTGCTCTCCCCGTCTCCCCGTATCCCAGCGACTCCGTGCCGACACGGAGCCGTCGCCACACGTCTGGAGCGCCCATGGCCCAGGGAACCGACACCCCCACCAGCCCACCCGGCGAACCGTCCGGCACCGACGCCTACCTGCACCGCCGCACCCTGCGCCGGGGCAGCGCGGGATGGCTGCTGCTCACCGGTCTCGGCGTCGCGTACGTCGTCTCCGGCGACTACTCGGGCTGGAACATCGGCCTGTCCAAGGGCGGCTTCGGCGGACTCGCGGCGGCCATGGTGCTGATGGGCCTGATGTACGCCTGCCTGGTCTTCGCGCTCGCCGAACTCTCCGCCATCCTGCCCACCGCGGGCGGCGGTTACGGCTTCGCCCGCCGGGCGCTCGGCACCTGGGGCGGCTTCCTGACCGGAACGGCCATCCTCATCGAGTACATCCTCGCCCCCGCCGCCATCTCGCTGTTCATCGGCGACTACGTCGAATCCCTCGGTCTGTTCGGGCTCACCTCGGGCTGGCCCGTCTACCTCGTCTGCTTCGCCCTGTTCATCGGCATCCACCTCTGGGGCGTCGGCGAGGCGCTGCGGTTCAGCCTGGTCGTGACCGCCGTCGCGGTGGCCGCGCTGCTCGTCTTCGCCGTCGGCGCGCTCACCGACTTCGACGTCCACCGGCTCGACGACATACCGGTGGACCACGGCGCCTTCGGGGCGTCGAGCTGGCTGCCCTTCGGGCTGCTCGGCATCTGGGCCGCCTTCCCCTTCGGCATGTGGTTCTTCCTCGGCGTCGAGGGCGTGCCGCTCGCCGCCGAGGAGGCCAGGGACCCGGTCAGGTCGATGCCGAGGGCGCTGGCCATCTCGCTGACCGTCCTGGTGGGGCTGGCGGTGCTCACCTTCCTCGCCGCCACCGGGGCCCAGGGCGCCCGCGCCATCCAGGAGGCGGGCAATCCCCTGGTGGTCGCGCTGGAGGGCGGGGGCGGACCCACCGGCCTGAGCCGCTTCGTGAACTACGCCGGCCTCGCCGGACTGGTGGCGTCCTTCTTCTCACTGATCTACGCCGGCTCCCGTCAGCTCTTCGCGCTCTCCCGGGCCGGCTACCTGCCGCGCTTCCTCTCGCTGACCAATCGCCGCAAGTCCCCGTACCTCGGCCTGTTGATCCCCGGCGCGATCGGCTTCACCCTGGCCGCCTGGATCGGCAACGGCGGCCGGATCCTGAACGTCGCCGTCTTCGGCGCCACCATCAGCTACGCCCTGATGGCGCTCTCCCACATCGTGCTGCGCCGCCGCGAACCAGCGCTCGAACGCCCCTACCGCACCCCGGGCGGCGCGCTGACCTCCTCCGTGGCGTTCGTCCTGGCATGCTCGGCGCTGGTGGCGACCTTCCTGGTGGACCGGGACGCGGCGTTCATCGCCCTCGGCGTGTACGCGGTGGCGCTGGCCTACTTCGCGTTCTACAGCCGCCACCGCCTGGTCGCGGGCGCCCCGGAGGAGGAGTTCGCCGCCCTGGCGGTGGCCGAGGCCGAACTGTCACGCGACTGAACACCCCCGAACGACAAGGGAGTCGGGGAGAAACCGGAGGAAGCCCCATGGCCCGGCCCGTCATCGGCATCAGCACCTACCAGGAACCGGCCCGGTGGGGCGTGTGGGAGATGCCCGCCGCCCTGTTGCCCGCCGGCTACCCCCGCCTGGTGCGGGCGGCGGGCGGGCTGGCGGTGCTGCTGCCGCCCGACGACACCACCGACGCGGCCCGGGAGGCCGTCGACGCGCTGGACGGCCTGGTCGTCGCGGGCGGCGCCGACGTCGAACCGGCCCGCTACGGCGCCCGCCCCGACCCCCGCACCGGCCCGCCCAGCCGCGCCCGGGACACCTGGGAGCTGGCGCTGATCGAGGCGGCGATCGACCGGGGCGTTCCCCTGCTCGGCATCTGCCGGGGCATGCAGCTGCTCAACGTCGCCCTCGGCGGCACCCTGCACCAGCACCTGGACGGGCACACCGGAGGCACCGGCGTCTTCGGCGAACACACCGTCACCCCCGTACCCGGCACCCGGTACGCCGAGGCCGTCGCAGGGCCGGTCGCGGTGCCGACCTACCACCACCAGGCCGTGGACCGGCTGGGGGCCGGGCTCGCGGCGAGTGCCCACGCGGCCGACGGCACCGTGGAGGCGATCGAGCTGACCGGCCGCACCACCCTGGTGCTCGGGGTCCAGTGGCACCCCGAGGCGGGCGAGGACACCCGGGTCATGGCCGCGCTCGTGGCAGCGGCCCGGGACCGCTCCGTCACCCGGGCGGGCGTGCCGACACCCTGACGCACGGGCCGCGGCGGGGCGGCGCGGGTGCGCCCCCCATGCCCCGTGCGCCCCCTCGCTCCCTTGTCATCTCCCTTCACCTGCACATAAGTTGGGCGATTGCGACGTGTCCTATGCCAGTGGGGGAGCCAAGTCATGGCCGCGAACGGACGGCACCGCAAGTACCAGCCCAGCCGGATCAACCGCGCCTCGCTCACGGTCACCATCGGCGGTGCGGGCATCGCGCTCCCGCTCATCGCCGCGGTACCGGCCGAGGCCGCCCCGACGGACGTCTGGGAGAAGGTCGCCGCCTGCGAGTCCACCGGCAACTGGCAGATCAACAACGGCAACGGCCACTTCGGCGGGCTCCAGTTCACCCGCTCCACCTGGTCGGCCTACGGCGGTACGGCCTACGCCCCGCGCGCCGACCTGGCCACCAAGCAGCAGCAGATCGCCGTCGCGGAGAAGGTGCTCGACGCACAGGGGCCCGGTGCCTGGCCGACCTGTTCCACGCGAGCGGGGCTGACCCGCGACGGGCAGGAACCCGACGTCGCCCCCCAGTCGCAGACCACCCGGAAGGCGGGGACCGGGCAGCCGGCTTCGCGCCCCGCCGCCGCTCCCGCCACCCCGACCACCGTGCCCGGCAAGCGGGAGTCGTACACCGTGGCGCGCGGGGACTCGCTCTCCGCGATCGCGGCGAACAAGCGCCTCAAGGGCGGCTGGCAGCACCTCTACGAGCGCAACCGGGACGTGGTGGGCGACGACCCCGACCTCATCCTTCCCGGGCAGCGGCTCAGCCTGGACGCCACCCGCGCCCCCCGTCCGCAGAAGCGCTCCGCCCCCGCGACCACACCGAAGCGCCAGCAGACCACCGCACCGAAGAGAACCGGGACCGGGACCGCGAAGGCCGCGACGCCGCACCGGACCGAGGCCGCGAACACCGACCGGCACGACCGGGCCACCGCCCCCAAGCAGCAGGCCGCCAAGCCCCACCAGGAGTCCGCGAAGCCCGGGACGCGCCACGAGCCCGCCAAAACCAGGCCGACGACCCGGCCGAAGCCCCACCACGAGCAGGCCAAGCCGCACCCGAAGGAGACGGCACACCGCCCCGCCCTCGTCGCCCCCGTGGCGGCCGGCCTGGGGACGCCGTACCACAAGCCCGGGTCCTGGGCGAGCGGCTACCACACCGGGGTCGACTTCCCGGTCCCCACCGGTACGTCGATCCGGGCGATCGCCTCCGGCACGGTCGTCTCGGCGGGCTGGGGCGGGGCGTACGGCTACCAGGTCGTGATCCGGCACAGCGACGGCAAGTACAGCCAGTACGCCCATCTGTCCGCGCTCCATGTGCGCGAGGGCCGGCATGTCACGGCGGGCCAGCGCATCGCCCGTTCCGGAGCGACGGGCAACGTCACGGGACCGCACCTGCACTTCGAGATCCGTACCGGCCCCGGCTACGGATCGGACATCGACCCGCTGGCCTACCTGAGGGCGGGCGGCGTCAAGGTCTGAACGGCGGCGTACGGACCGGGCGGACCGACGGACCCCGCCCGGCCGCCCGGGGCCCGACGGGGTTCCCCGTGGCGAACGTCACCCGGTCCAGGCGCTCCAACGGCAGGACGGGAGGCAGCGGACGCGTCACGGGCACCGGGGCCCCGGCCGTTCCCGGACCGCCGTCCGCTCCGTGGCGCCCGTCGTCCGCCGCCCCGTTCCGCTCGGCGCCCAGCCGCTCCGTCACGAGCAGGACCAGACCGCCCGCGGCGATTACCGCGCAGCCCAGGGCGAGCACCGTCCCGGCCGTGCCGTACCGGAACCGCTCCCCGAACAGCGTGATGCCGACGACCGCCGCCACCACCGGATTCGCCACCGTCACCGTCGCCAGCGGCGCGGTCAGCCCGGCGCCCCGGTACGCGGCCTGGGAGAGCAGCGTTCCGGCGGCCGCGAACACGGCGATCGCCACCAGCCCGACCAGCACCGCCCCCGAGGTCCACGCCACCGCCACCGTCTTTATGAACACCGAGGCGACCCCGAACGCGATGCCCGCCGCCCCGGCCAGCACCACGCTCCGCACCGCCGGTCGGCGCACCCCCGCAGTGGCGACCAGGGCGAGCAGCGCGACCGCGCCCAGCGCCACCCCGGCGAGCACCAACTGCTCGGGACCGCGCAGCGCATGGGACGTGGCATGCCCCGTCAGCGCGAGCAGCCCCGACAGCCCCGCGGCCGCCATCACCGCGCCCCGCCACGCGGTGGCCCCGGCCCGGCGGCGGACGAGGAGCGCCGCCATCGGCAGGGCGAAGACGATGGTCAGCGCGCCGAGCGGCTGGACGAGGCTGAGCGGACCACAGGCCAGCGCCACGACATGGAGGAGCGCCCCCACCCCGTTCAGGGCCACGGCGGCCCACCAGACCCGGTCGCGCAGCGGGGCGAACGCACCACCGCCACCGGTGGCCGCCACGCGCTCCTGGACGATCGCCCCGGCCGCGTAGGCGACCGCCGAGACCAGGGAAAGCAGCACGGAAAGCGCGAGGGAGCTCATGTACCCCACCATGTCGCTCCGGCGGCGCCACGTCGTCGTCCCTGAGAGGGCAATCGGACGTACTGCTCCAGTAGTACGGGCGTGGCCCGCTTCTCCGCCCCCGGACGGTGGCCCTTCCACCCGGGGGCCGTTCCCGCTCCGCCCACGGGGCTACGGTGGGCGGGGCCGCTTCGTCCACGGAAGACGGGCGCCGGGAAGGAGCAACAGCCCATGGACGAGTCCGCCCAGGGTCCGGCGGAGGGGTTCTTCGCACTGCGGACCGTCGCACCGACCGGTGGCGAACACCGCCCCCTGGCACGGCTGTACGCGGGGGAGCAGGCCCCGCTGACGGCCCGCATCGACACGGTCGCCGCCCGGCTGGGCACCGCCGAGCGCAGGGTGGCCGCCTCGATCGCGCACCTGGGGCTGGCCGCCCGCCTCTGGTCGACCGCGCTCGGACCGGCGGCGGTGACCGGCCGCTTCCCCGACCTGTCGGCCGGTTCCCTCCACTGGGACCCGGGGCAGTCGTCCCCCGACGACCTGTGGCTGGACGGCACCGAATCGCTGCCCGGAACCGCCGACCGTATCCGCGAGACCGTCCAGTACGGGCACCTCGTACCGCTCGCCGAGGCGGTCCACCGGGACGGGCCGCTCTCCGACCGGCTGCTGTGGGGCAACGCCGGCTCCGCGCTCGCCGGGGCCCTGCGCCAGCTGGTCTCCTGGGCGGCGAAGCACCGCCGCCCCGACGCGGCGGCCCGGGCCCGTGCCCTGACCGCCGAACTCCTCGACCACCCGGACCTGCGGACCACCGGCGCCCCGCACGACACGGCGTTCCGCCGGCGCAGCTGCTGCCTCTACTACCGCGTCCCGGCGGGCGGACTGTGCGGCGACTGCGTCTTCGAACGCCGCTGACCCCGCCCGCCCCGCGGTCCGGGTGTCCGGCGGCTCAGCTGCTCAGCTCGAACTCGGCCCGGATGCGTTTGCCCACCGGCACCCGCTCGGCGGTCAGCCGGTCGCACAACGCCACCACGATCTCCATGCCGTGGCCACCGGGGCGTGCCGGGTCGGGGGAGTAGAAGACCGGAAGCGCGGTGCTGGAGTCGTACACCGTCACACTGACGCGCTCCGCGGTGCCCTCAAGCTCCAGCAGGTAGGGGCCCTGGCTGTAGCGGTCGGCGTTGGTGACCAGCTCGCTCACCGCCAGCAGCAGATCGCCGCGGGTGCGCTCGCCCAGGACCGCGAGCCACTCGGCGGCCAGCCGGACGAGGAAGCGGTCGGCCAGCGCGCGGGCCTGTGCGATGCAGCCCGGCTCGCCGTCGAACACCTCGGCGCTGTGCAGAACCTCCAGGGGCCGGTCCGGGCACGGCCCGTCCGCCGGTCGTGAGGTGACCTGTTCGTTCATGTGCTCCAGCCAGGGCGACGCAGGGGTGTTCTGTGACGGCTTCTCGGTGTCCGCCTACCCGCGAAGCACGGTCCCACTCCGGCGGAAACCCGGCAGTTCCCGGCCACCGCCGCACCGGTCGGCCACGACGCCGCAGCGAAGAGTACCGCCCCCGGGTACGGCCGGTCCCACCCCGTCACGCGAACGGAGCAGCATCAGGTGCATGGCAGACTTGACCGGGGCGTTTCGGCCCGGCAGAAGCAGGTACGGCGGTCGGCCGCCACGAGAGACGGACGGCAGAGGAACGGCGATGACGGTGACAGAGGACAGCCAGGAGCTCGCTCCCGGTACGGAGGAGTTCGGCCCCGGGATCGACCCGGAACGGCTCGCCGTCTGCCTCAGTGTGCTCGACGAGCTCGACCGTATCGAGGTCGACCACCCCGACGCCGTCGCCGTGCGCCGTGCCACCGCCGGGATCTACCGGACGGTGAAGCAGCGCCGCCGTCAGGAGCGCCGCGCCGCCAAGACCGCCCACGACAAGGCGGTCACCGAGGCCACCGCGACCGGCTCGGCCGACCGGATCGACGACGAGACCCAGGGCGTCCTGCCGTCGTCGTCCACCCGCGGCGAGATCGCGGGCGTGCTCCAGCGCCCCCGGTCCTGCTACATCTGCAAGACCCGGTACGTCGAGGTGGACGCGTTCTACCACCAGCTCTGCCAGTCGTGCGCGCAGGAGAACCGCGCCCGCCGCGACGCCAGGACGGATCTCACGGGCAAGCGCGCCCTGCTGACCGGCGGCCGGGCCAAGATCGGCATGTACATCGCGCTGCGGCTGCTGCGCGACGGCGCCCACACCACCATCACCACCCGCTTCCCCAACGACGCGATCCGCCGCTTCAAGGCGATGCCGGACAGCGGTGAGTGGATCCACCGGCTGAAGATCGTCGGCATCGACCTGCGCGACCCCGCCCAGGTCGTCGCCCTCGCCGACTCGGTGGCCGCCGAGGGCCCGCTGGACATCCTGATCAACAACGCGGCCCAGACGGTGCGCCGCTCACCCAACGCCTACAGCGAACTGGTCAACGCCGAGTCCGCGCCGCTCCCGGCGGGCGAGCTGCCCGCCGCCGAGGTCATCGGCACCTTCGGCAGCGGCACCGTCGACCGGGTGGCCGCCCTGCCGTCCGCCCGCAAGGAGGGGCTGAGCGCCCAGGACGTCACCGAGCTCGCCCTGGTCACCGGCTCCGCCTCACTGGAGCGGATCGCCGCCGGGACCGCGATCGACGCGGGCGGGCTCGTCCCCGACCTGCACGACACGAACAGCTGGGTGCAGACCGTCGACGAGGTCGGGCCGATCGAGCTGCTGGAGGTCCAGCTCTGCAACTCGACCGCCCCGTTCATCCTCATCAGCCGGCTCCGCCCGGCCATGGCGGCCACCGCGGCCAAGCGGGCCTACGTCGTCAACGTCTCCGCGATGGAGGGTGTGTTCAGCCGCGGCTACAAGGGCGCCGGTCACCCGCACACCAACATGGCCAAGGCCGCCCTGAACATGCTCACCCGCACCAGCGCGCAGGAGATGTTCCAGAACGACGGCATCCTGATGACCGCCGTCGACACCGGCTGGATCACCGACGAGCGTCCGCACCCCGACAAGATCCGCCTGGCGGAAGAGGGCTTCCACGCCCCGCTCGACCTGGTCGACGGTGCCGCCCGGGTCTACGACCCGATCGTGCGCGGCGAGGCCGGCGAGGACCTCTACGGCTGCTTCCTCAAGGACTACGCCCCGGCCAACTGGTAGCCGTCCCAACCACCGCCCCGGGGCCCGTCGCCCCGGGGCGGATGTCGTCATGGGGCGGACCGTGTGATGCCGCTCCGCCCGGCGGGGTACCGGCAGCTTGCCGACATGCCGTCCCGGACACGCGGGGTGCGGTGCCATGCTGTCCGTCACGGCCGCTCTCCGGGCCGTGATCGCGGACGGGTCTTTTCCCTGCGGAGTGGCTGAAAGTGACCTACTGCACACGTTCTATCGAGCGCGGAAGCGCTCATTTGGTTACTCTGATGTGAACGGACGCCATCGAGAAGTCCACAAACCCTCCTCGACCGTCCCGGGACAGACTTGTCAACCAGGTCGCCGTCCCGCCCTGTACCCGGCGCCACCGCGACCGAGCTGTTCTCTGCCCCTGCCCCGCACGGGCGGCCGATTCCGGCAGTCAGGCCGGAGCTTCGGCAACGTCCGGGGCTATGCGACACAAAGGAGTGCGCGGTGACGACACCGGAACTGACGAAGCACGAGAAGCGCCCCGCCGATCGGCACACGGGCCCGGCCCGCAGGCCCGAGAAGCTCCGCAACATCGAGGTGTGGGCCCGGTCCGCCCCGATCCGGCTGGCCGGCTACGAGGACGACCTCGCCGAGCCGCACATCCTGCCCGGCATCGACTGATCCCGCTCCACCCCGAGCTCCCGGGAACCACCTTTTTTCGGCCTTGGCCTCGGTCCGCTCCGCGCGGGCCGGGGCCGAAACCCGTTGCCCGGCCGTGCGCCACCCCCGCGCGCGGACCCGTCCCCGCCGCCCGCACCGTCGCCGCCCGGGCCCCGCGCTCATCGGACCGCGTCCGCCAGAGCCGCCCCGGCGAAGGACAGTCCCATGCCCGCCGCGACGGTGAGCGTCAGATATCCGGCGGCCAGCGCCGTCCGCCGGGCCGAGGCGAAGGTCAGCAGCTCGTACGAGAACGTCGACCAGGTCGACAGCGCCCCGCAGAATCCGGTGGCCAGCAGCAACTGGAGGCGGGGCCCGAACTCCCCGTCGGTCACCGCCTCGGAGACGTAGCCGAGGAAGAACGCCGCCCCCGCGTTGGCCGCGAACGTGCCCCACGGGAAGGCGGTGTGCAGGCGGAACTTCGCGTCCACCCCGAGCAGGTAGCGGAGCGGCGCACCGACCATCCCGCCGACGAGCACCAGCAGCCAGTCGGTCATCGGGCACTCTCCGGTTCTTCCGCGTAACCCCGCCCGAGCACCAGGTGCGCGGCGAAGGCACCCGCCGTCACCGCGGCCAGCGCCGCCACGACGGTCAGCAGCAGACAGCCGACCGCGTCACCGGTCCGGCCCTCCGTGAAGAGCTGCCGCACCCCGTCCGTGTAGTGCGAGAACGTGGTGAACCCGCCGAGCACCCCGGTGCCGAGCAGCGGGCTGATCAGCCGGGGCGCGCCGGGGAACCGCAGTTTCAGGGTCACCATCAGGATGCCCATGAGGAAACAGCCCACGGCGTTGACCAGCAGCACCGTCCAGGGGAACGCCTCGGGGCCGTCGGGCCACAGCCGCTCGGCGGCGTAGCGGGCCAGCGCGCCCACGGCGCCGCCGACGGCGACCGCCGCCACGACGGCGGGCTGCGCCCCGGGGTGGTGATCGGGGTGGGTGCGACGGTGCAGGCGCATCTGCGGGGACATCCACCGAAGCTAACGAGCCGGTCCGGACATCCCCGTCTCCCACGCTCGACGGCGCGGTTCACGACCCCAACGGCGCAGCCGGACGGCGCTCCGCGAGAAGACCGGGCCGACCTGTGCGTTGATGGTGGCAGACCGCGAAGAGCGTTCCATCCCTGATCCGCTATGCGCTGGAGTCCCCTTGTCCCTCGCCGAGCCGACTGCCGTCCGCAGGCTGGAGCAGCGGCAGCCGACCGCGTTCCTGCTGGCCACGATCCGAGGGGTCGGGCAGGTGGACCTCCAGCCGTGCCTGTGGACCGGGGCGTTCATCCTCGCCGGACTCTGGGTGGCCGGCTGGCAGATCGGTCTCTTCGCGACCCTGGGCACCGCCCTCTCGACGCTGACCGCCTACGCGTTCGGCGTCGACCGCCCCTCCATCGCCCTCGGCCTGCACGGGTACTCCGGCTGTCTCACCGGCATCGCCCTGGTCACCTCGCTGGGCAACCACCCCGCCACGTACGTCCTCGCGGTGATCGGTTCGATCATGTGCACCGTGCTGACGATGGCCCTGACGAACCTGCTGAAACCGTACGGACTGACCGCGCTCACCGCACCGTTCTGCCTGGTCTCCGGCGTCATGGTGCTCGGCGCGCCGTCCTTCGCACGGATCTGGCACGGCGCCCCGAAGCAGGTGTCCAGCACCACCAGCGGCGCCACCGGGCTCTCCTGGAGCGATCTGTGGCACGGCTTCTTCACCAACGTCGCGCAGATCTTCCTGGTCGACGCCTGGTACGTCGGGCTCATCATGCTCGTCGGCCTGGCCTGCGCCGGGGTGCGGGTGGTGCTCTTCGCGGCCGGGGGCAGCGTCGTCGGGATCCTCGCCGCCTGGCTGCTGGGCGCCCCCAGCTCGCTGATCGCGAACGGGATCTACGGATACAACGCCGTGCTCGTCGCCATCGCCATCGGTGCGGTCTTCCTGACCCCGACGGTGTGGAACGGGGCGTACGCGCTCTTCGGCGCCGCCGCCTCCACGGGCCTCACGGCCTCCCTGACCTCGTTCTTCAAACCCTTCGGCGGCCACACCTTCACCTGGCCGTTCATCCTCGTGACCTGGGCGTTCATGGCGGCGGTGCCGCTGCTGCCCCGGTTCCGGAAAAGCGGCTGACCGCCCGTTCCCCCTCACCCCAGAGAGGTACTGACGATGAACCTCGCCCCCCGCGAGATCGACAAACTGCTGGTCTACGTCGTGGCCGACCTGGCCCGCAAGCGCCAGGGCCGCGGCCTCAAGCTCAACTACAGCGAGGCCGTGGCACTGATCAGCGAGGCGATCCTGGAAGCGGCCCGCGACGGCAAGAGCGTCGCCGACTGCATGGAGCTGGGCCGCCATGTCGTCGGCGAGGACGACACCATGCCCGGCGTACGGGAGATGCTCGGCCTGCTCCAGATCGAGGCGTCCTTCGTGGACGGGACCAAGCTGGTCTCCTGCCACGATCCCATCGGCGGCTGAACCCGGTGGACGCGAACCGCCGGGTGATCGCCGTCTGCGGCCACGAAGCCGGGTACGGCGCCGCCCTGCACGATCTCGCGGGGACCGGGACCACCGTCGTACGGGACGGGCGCGCCCTCTTCCGGACGGTCACCGCCCTCGCCCGCCGCGGCGAGGAGAGCTGTGTCGTACCGATGACCCTCGGCCGCGACCCGGAACTCGTCGCCGACACCGCCCGCACCCTGCGGGCACTGCCGCCCGCCGCCCGCGCCCGCACCCTGCTGACCGAGCCGTTCGGCACCGCGCAGCACCTGACCGCCTGGCTGCGCGCGGCGGCCGGCCGGGCCCCCGGAACCGCCGCCCTGCTGGTCACCGCCCCGGCCGGGGACCCCTTCGAGGACGCCGAGCTGTACCGCGTCGCCAGCCTGGTGCGCCGCTACGGCGGCCACGAACTGGTCGAGGTCGCGTTCACCGGGGGAGACCCCAGCCCCGCCGAGGGCGTCCGGCGCTGTCAACTGCTCGGCGCCCGCGAGGTGGTGCTGCTCCCGGCCGCGTTCGCCCGGCCGCCGCTGCCGGACGTACCCGGCGCGCGGATCACGGACGGCGGCCCGCTGCTCTCCCCGGCGGCGCTGGCCCGGGTGCTCGCCGAGCGGGTGGCCGACGCCCGGCGCCATCGGGCCGAGCACGGCGACGACGGCATCGCGGCCGGGCTGACCGCCGCCGACCACCACGGCCACGCCCACACCCACCCCCCGGGCGAGGGCCACCTCCACGGCCACGGGCACGGCCACCCCTACGGGGCCGTCCACACGCACCCGCATCCGCACCCGCATGTCCACGGTGCGGGCCGAGTCATCAGGAGCACCGCATGACACCCCGCCAGAGGTACATCTACGGCAAGGAACCGATCGAGATCAACGCCGGGCGCCGCCGGGTGAAGCTCACCGTGCGCAACACCGGGGACCGGGCCGTCCAGGTCGGTTCGCACTACCACTTCTTCGAGGTCAACTCGGCGCTCTCGTTCGACCGGCAGCAGGCGCTCGGCATGCACCTCGACATCCCCGCGGGCACCTCGGTGCGCATCGAGCCCGGCGGCACGCGTGAGGTGGAGCTGTGCGCGTACGCCGGCACGGGCCGGCTCGTCGGCTTCAGCGGGCTGTTCAACGGCAGCCTCGCCTCGCAGCCGGTGCGGATCGAGGCGGTCCGCCGGGCGATCGAGCTGGGCTTCGCCGGGGCCCAGAAGAAGGCCGGGGGCGGCAAGAACACCAAGGACGCCAAGAGCGCCAAGGCCGCGAAGGACGCCAAGGAAAAGAAGAAGGGTTCGCGCTGATGCCCATCCTGCCGCGCAAGCAGTACACCGACATGTTCGGCCCGACGGTCGGCGACCGCTTCCACCTCGCCGACACCAACCTCGTCGTCGAGGTCGAGAAGGACTACAGCGAGGGCCTCTACGGCGACGAGGTCGTCTACGGCGGCGGCAAGACCATGCGCGACGGCATGGCCGCCGACCCGCAGGCCACCGCCGCCCAGGGAGCGCTCGACACCGTCATCACCAACGTGGTGGTCATGGACCCCGTCGTCGGCATCGTCAAGTGCGACATCGGCATCAAGGACGGTTTCATCGCGGGCATCGGCAAATCCGGCAACCCGCAGACCCAGAACAACGTCCACCCGGACCTGGTCGTCGGCCCCGGCACCGAGGCCATCGCCGGTGAGCACCTCATCGCCACCGCTGGCGCCATCGACACCCACGTCCACCTGATCGCACCCCAACAGGCCGAACAGGCGCTCACCAACGGCATCACCACCCTCATCGGCGGCGGCACCGGCCCCTCCGACGGCACCAATGGCACCACCTGCACACCCGGCCCCTTCAACATCGCCCGCTTCCTCCAGGCGGCCGAGGGCGTCCCCATCAACCTCGGCATCATGGGCAAGGGCAACGGCAGCCTCCCCGAGGCGCTGGAGGAACAGGTCCGGGCCGGGGTCTGCGCGCTGAAGGTGCACGAGGACTGGGGCGCGACGCCCGCCGTCATCGACAACGCGCTCAAGGTCGCCGACCGGCACGACATCCAGGTGGCCATCCACACCGACAGCCTCAACGAGAGCGGATTCTTCGAGGACACCCGCTCCGCGATCGACGGCCGCACCATCCACACCTTCCACAGCGAGGGCGCGGGCGGCGGACATGCCCCGGACATCCTGCGGGTCGCCGGGGAGCCCAACATCCTGCCGTCCTCCACCAACCCGACGCTCCCGTACACCAGGAACTCGGTGGACGAGCTCCTCGACATGGTCATGGTCTGCCACCACCTGAGCCACGACATCCCCGAGGACGTGTCCTTCGCCGACAGCCGGGTGCGGGCCGAGACCATCGCCGCCGAGTCGGTCCTGCACGACCTCGGCGTGATCAGCATGATCTCGTCCGACTCGCAGGCGATGGGCCGGGTCGGCGAGTCCGTCACCCGCTGCTTCCAGATCGCCCACCACTGCAAGGACAAGCTCGGCACCCTGGAGGGCGACTCCGCCCGCAACGACAACCAGCGGGTGCTGCGCTACCTCGCGAAGGTCACCATCAACCCGGCCATCGCGACCGGGATCTCCGACCACGTGGGCTCCATCGAGAAGGGCAAGCTCGCCGACATCGTGCTCTGGCCCATGCACTCCTTCGGCGCCAAGCCGAAGATGATCATCAAGGGCGGCATCATCGCCTGGGCGCAGATGGGCGATCCCAACGCCTCGCTGCCGACCCCGCAGCCGGTGATCTACCGGCCGATGTTCGGGCAGTACGGCAAGGCCCAGGCCAGTACCCATGTCACCTTCATGTCCCAGGCCGGGATCGCCGCCGGGGTCCCGGCCGAACTGGGCCTGGACCGCAAGGTGCTGCCGGTCCGGCGCACCCGGACCATCGGGAAGCACAACATGGTGCGCAACGACGCCCTGCCCGACATCAAGGTCGACCCCGAGACGTTCAAGGTCACCCTCAACGGCAAGGTCGCCACCATCGACCCGGCCGAGGAGCTCCCGCTCAACCATCTGTACTTCCTGGTCTAGGGCGCGAGGAAGACGCGGCCGTGTACCAGGACGAGGAAGAGATCCGGGGCGGGGTGGCGCCCGCTCCGGCGAACGCGGAGGCGAAGGCCGGGCCGGCGCTCGGGCCGTTGCTGGTCGGCCTCCAGCTGACCGACTCGGCGTTCCCCAGCGGCTTCTACACGCTCTCCCACAGCTTGGAGGGGTTCGCGCAGGCCGGGGCGGTCGACCGGCAGAGCCTCCCGGCGCTGCTGGCGGACCTGCTGCGGCACGGGGTCGGTCCGGCCGACGCCACCGCGCTCGCGCTCGCCCACCGGGCCACCCGGGCGGGCGACGCGGCGGCCGTCGTCCGGATCGACGAGCACCTGTTCGCCACCAAACTGGGGCGCGAGATGCGCCAGGCCGCCACCCGGACCGGGCGGCAGCTCCTCGACCTCGCCGCCGAGGTGTTCGACCGGCCGGAGATCACCGAGCACTTCGACCGTGTCGTACGCGGCGAGTCGCCCGGCACCCAGGCGGTGGCGGCCGGGGTGGTCCACGCGGCGGCCGGGGTCCCCGTCCGCCAGGCGGTGGCCTGCGACCTGTTCGCGTTCTGCGCGAGCTTCGCCGGCGCCGCGCTGCGGCTGCGGCTCACCGACCACCGCGGGGCCCAGGTCCTGCTGCGGAACGCCGCACCCGTCGTCGAGGAGACCACCGAGGCGGCGCTCCGGCGCGAACTGGCCGACGTCGGCGCCACCGTCTTCGCCTCGGACATCATGTCGGGCCGTCACGAACGCGCCGAGGCCCGGCTGTTCGCCAGCTGATCCCCACCCCACCCCCAACGACGCGAGGAAAAGGGAACACCATGGACGACAACGTACTGCGGGTCGGCATCGGCGGACCGGTCGGTTCCGGCAAGACCGCGCTCATCGAGGCGCTGGTGCCGGTGCTCATCGAGCGCGGCCACCGCCCGAGCGTCATCACCAACGACATCTACACCCAGGAGGACGCCCAGCACATCCGCCGCACCCTCGCCGGGGTCCTCGAACCGGAGCGCGTCGTCGGCGTGGAGACGGGGGCCTGCCCGCACACCGCCGTCCGCGACGACCCCACGATGAACCTGGCCGCCGGGGCCGAGATGCTGGAACGCTTCCCGGACACCGACACCCTGCTCTACGAGTCCGGCGGCGACAACCTCACCCTCACGTTCAGCCCGGCCCTCGTCGACCTCTTCGTCTTCGTCCTGGACACCGCCGAGGGCGAGAAGATGCCGCGCAAACGGGGCCCCGGCATCACCGACTCCGACCTGCTCGTCATCAACAAGATCGACATCGCGAAGTACGTGCGCACCGACATCGGCGTCATGGAGTCCGACGCCCACCGGGTGCGCGGGGAAGGACCGGTCGTCCTCACCGACTGCCTCACCGGCATCGGGGTCGAGGACGTCGCCGGTTACCTGGAATCCCGTCGCAAGGCGCTGATCTGAGATGCGGCCCACCCCGTCACCGCCCCGGCCGGACCGGCTCGCCCCCGGCCACTACACCGTGGACCGCCTCCCCCCGGAGGTGGCGGCCCTGGCGTCCGTGCCCGACACGCTCGGGCCCGGCGCACCGGCCAAGGTCGGCATCCTCGACCTGGCCTTCGCCGTACGGGGTGGGCGCACCGAACTCGTGGAGCGCTACCAGAAGACCCCGCTCCAGATCATGCGGCCGCTCTGGATCGACCCGGCGATGCCCGGGATGAGCTACGTCTACCTGATGGCCACCGGCGGCGGGGTCGCCCAGGCCGACCGCTACCGCATGGACTTCCGCTGCGGGCCCGGCACCCAGGTCCATCTGACCACCCAGGCGGCGACCAAGATCTTCCGGATGGAGCACGACTACGCCAGCCAGCGCGTTCACATCACGGCGGAGGACGGCGCCTACGTCGAGTACCTGCCCGACCCGCTGATCCCGTTCGCGGACTCCCGCTTCTACCAGCGCACCGAGGCCACCGTCGCCCCCGGCGCCACCGTGCTCCTCGGCGACACCGTGACCGCCGGGCGGCTCGCGCGCGGCGAGCGCCACGCCTACCGGACCCTCGCCACCGATCTGCGCGTCACCCGCCCCGACGGCACCCTCCTCGCCCTCGACACCCTGCGCCTGACGCCGGGCGCCGCGGACGGCGGCGTCCTCGGCCCCGGGGTGTTCGCCGGGCACGACCACGTCGCCTCGCTCTTCGTCGTCACCGACCGGGCCCCGGCCGGTGAGCTGGCCGACACCCTCCACACCGCGCTCGCCGGGCTCGGTGTCCTGTACGGGGTCAGCGTGCTGCCCCGGGACTGCGGCGCCTGGCTGCGGCTGCTGGACGACAGCCCGGTACGGGTCGCCGCCGCGCACACCGCCGCCTGGGACGCCGTACGCCGACTGCTCACCGGCCACCCCGCCCCCGCCCTGCGCAAGCCCTGACACCCCACCACGACGAGGGACCCGCCGATGAACTTCGCACCCCCACCGATGCCGCCGGCGTACGACTCCGGTGACACCGCCTGGCTGCTCGCCTCCACCGCCATGGTGCTGCTGATGACGCCGGGACTGGCGTTCTTCTACGGCGGTATGGTGCGCACCCAGCACATCCTGATGATGATCAAGATGAGCTTCGCCGCACTCGCCTTCGGCACGCTCGTCTGGTGGATCATCGGCTACTCGCTGGCCTTCGGGCCGGACGTCGGCGGCGCCGGACTCATCGGCAACCTCGACCACGTGTTCATGCACGACATCGGGCTGACCACCCTCACCGGGCACATCCCCACCTATGTCTACAGCACCTTCCAGATGGGTTTCGCGATCATCACGGTGGCCCTGATCAGCGGCTCGATCGCGGACCGCGCCACCATGCGGGGCTGGCTCGTCTTCGTCCCGCTGTGGCTGCTCGTCGTCTACGCCCCGCTCGCGCACTGGGTGTTCGACCAGAACGGGTGGATCGTCAAGCACCTGGGGGCGCTGGACTTCGCGGGCGGGCTGCCGGTGGAGCTCAACTCCGGGGTCTCCGGACTGGCCGTCGCACTGGTGCTGCGGGCCCCGCGCGACTTCGCCCGCCGGGAGGAGCGCCCCAACAACATCCCGCTGGTGGTGATCGGCGTCGGGCTGCTGTGGTTCGGCTGGTTCGGCTTCAACTCCGGCTCGGCGCTCACCACCCAGGGCGCCGCCAGTGCCGCGTTCCTCAACACCCAGCTGGGCGCCGCGGGCGCCATGGTCACCTGGCCGCTGGTGGAGAAGTGGCGCACCGGCACCGTCACCACCATGGGCGTGGTCTCCTCGGCCGTCGCGGGCATGGTCGCCATCACCCCCGCCTGTGGCGAGGTCAACGCGCTGGGCGCGGTCATCACCGGACTGGTGGTCGGGGCGGTCTGCGCCTTCGCCATCACGCTCAAGTACCGGTTCTCCGTGGACGACACCCTCGACGTGGTGGGGGTGCACGGGGTCGGCGGACTGGTCGGGCTGATCATGGTCGGCCTGTTCGCCACCGCGCGGATCAGCGGCAAGAAGGGGCTGTTCTACGGCGGCGGCTGGGGACTGCTGGGCAGACAGCTCCTCGCCATCGTCTGCGTGATCGCGTTCTCCTTCCTGCTCACCTGGATCATCGCGAAACTGGTCGATGTGGCCGTCGGCTTCCGGGCGAAGGACGAGTACGAGAAGGTCCCCGGCACGGAGCGGGAGCGCGCCTACGACTTCCAGACGGCCGAACGCCTCGGCGCCCTGGTCTCCGGCAAGCGGATCACCAGCGACGACGAGCTCGTCAAGCAGATCACCCGGCTGCTGCGGGCCCGGGAGGAGTCCAAGTGACCCGCGCCCGGCGGTTCAGGACCGGCGGTCCGGGCCGAGCGAGACCGGCGGCATGAACTCGCGCACGTAGGTGCGGTGCCACCAGCGTCCGGTGGCCCGCAGCTCGCGCCAGGTGGTGTACCGGTAGTGGTACACCCGGGCGCGGACGTGCGCGGGCGGGGCGTCGGGGAACGGATTGTGCCGCAGCAGCCGCAGGGTGTCCCGGTCGTTCTCCAGCAGCCGCTCCATGAACGGGCCGAACCACGGCCGGGCGTACGCGGGGGAGAGCGCCGCGAACCACATCAGCCAGTCCAGCCGCAGATGGTACGGGGCGAACTGGCGGGGCAGCCGGCGCGGGTCGCCCGGTTTGCCGCGGAAGCCGTACTCCTGCCAGCGCGTGCCCTCGTGGAGGACCCGTTCGTCCGTGCCCTCCACCACCACCTCCAGCCGGACCCGGCTGACGCTGCCGAACGCGCCGTACGTGTTGACCAGGTGCAACGGGTCGAACGAGCGGTTCATCACCTGGCGGCGGGAGACCAGGTTGCGGGCCGGGCGGTAGCTGAGGAACAGCACCAGCGCGGTCACCGCCGCCACCACCACCTCGTACCAGAGCGGCGGCGCGGTCTGGGCGGGCGGCTCGGCCAGGGGCGACCAGTCGACGACGGACAGGGCCAGCGTGATCGTCAGCCAGTTCAGCCAGGCGAAGTTGCCCGAGAGGACCAGCCAGAGCTGGGTGACCACCATCAGCCCGGCCGCCACGCTCGCCACCGGCTGCGGTGTGAAGAGCAGCACCGGCACCAGGAGCTGGGTGACGTGGTTGACCGCGACCTCGGCCCGGTGCAGGGGCCGGGGCAGCCGGTGGAAGAACCAGCTCAGCGGCCCCGGCATCGGCTGGGTCTCGTGGTGGAAGTAGAGACAGGTCAGCTTCCGCCAGCAGTCGTCACCGCGGATCTTGATCAGACCGGCGCCGAACTCGACCCGGAACAGCACCCAGCGCAGCAGCCACAGCACCAGCACCGGCGGGGCGGTGTGCCCGTTGCCGAGGAAGACCGCGAGGAAGCCGGTCTCCAGCAGCAGCGACTCCCAGCCGAAGCCGTACCAGGTCTGACCCACCTGGACGATCGACAGGTACAGCGCCCAGGGCACCGCCCAGAGCGCCATCCCCGCCCAGAGCGGCAGGTACGCGTCGGCCCCGGCGAGCAGCGCCACGGCGACCGCGCAGCCGGTCCAGGCGACCGAGGCGAAGAAGCGGTCGCTGTAGTGCAGCCGGAAGAGGCCGGGGCCGTCGCGCCAGTCGGTGCGCCGCAGGAACGCCGGCACCGGCAGCATGCCGCGCTCGCCGATCAGCGCCCTGAACTGGAGCGCGGCGGCGAGGAAGGCGACGAGGTACACGGCGGCCAGCGCCCGCTGGAAGACCAGCCGGCTGAGCCAGTACCCGTCCGCGGTGAACCACTGCATCGCCTCCAGTATCGGTCAGCGGACGCCCGACAGGCTCTCAGGCGGCGATCCGGCGCAGCGTGGCTCCGAGACGGCGGGCGTACCAGCGCTGGAGCACCGGTACGACCGGCCCCGCGAGCCGGGCGTACCAGGCGACCGGCCGGCTGAACGCCGTGACGGTGAACCACACCGTCCCGTCGTCCGCCAGCTCCGCCACGAAGGACTCCTCGCCGGACTCGGGGTGGCCGGGGGCCGTCCCGTACGCGAACCCGATCCGGTCGGGCTCGTACGCGGTCCAGACGACCCGGCAGGGGGCGTGGAAGCGGAGGGGGCCGATCCCGAGCGAGACGGTCAGGGTGGTCCCGGCCTCGGCCCGGTCCGCCGAGGACTCGACCCGGGCCCCGGAGCCGCGGTGCATGCCCCAGCCGGTGATGGCGGCGCCGACCGTTTCGAGGTCGGCCCGGCCGCGGCCGACCCGGGTCCGGTGGTGGAGGTGGTGGTACCCGTCGGGCAGCGGGCCGAGCCGGGTGGTCCCGACCTCCGGGTAGGAGAATGCGTTCACGCGGTCCGTCCTTCGTGGTGGGTGTCGTGCCGGGGAGCCGTCCGGCCGTGGCCGGACGGTGCCTCCCGGAGCCTTCGCCAGGCGAGCAGCGAGCAGAGCGCGAAGCCCAGCGCGTTGCCGAGGCCGTGGGTGGCGGCCATCCAGCCCAGGGTGGGATGGGGGATTCCGGTGGCCTCGCCGAGCGCCCAGCTCAGCGCGAGGAGCATGGTGACGGCGAGCACGCCGGAGGAGACCGCGAGCAGCAGCCGGGTGGTCCGGTCCCGGTCGGGCCCCCGGACCGAACGCCAGGTGAGCAGGGCGACGGCCCACATCCCCGCGGTCAGCACGAGGGCACCGGCCAGCTCGGCCCGGTCGCCGACGAAGTAGCCGCCCAGGACGAGCAGGGTGCCCAGCGGCACGCTCAGCGCGGCGAACCGGCCCGCCGGGGTGTCGGCGACCCGGCAGACGAGCCCGGAGACCAGCGCCGCGGCGAAGCCCGCGAAGTGGAAGTGCGGCACGGTCAGCGCGAGGATGCCGAGTCCGAAGCCGAAGAGCCGGTGGCCCGAGCGCTCGGCGACCAGCGCGGTGGCCGCGATCGACGGCATGACCAGGGCGGTGAGCAGGGCGATCTCGGCCGGTGCCCGGTGGGCCCGGGGCTCGCGCAGCAGGCGCTGCGGCGCGTGCAGCGCGAGCAGTGCGGTCCCGAGGGCGTAGCAGGCGGCGAGCGCGGTGGCCGCGGGTCCGCGCGGCAGCCACAGGGCGACGGCGCCGGGCACCGCGAACAGCGGCCACAGCCGCCGTATCCGGTCCAGCTCGGGCGCCCCCACCAGCCGCAGCCCCATCGGGACCACCACCAGCATGCCCAGCATCACGATCGCGTTGACCAACGACGACATCGCCGCACCGCCCCCTTCGACTTGAACGTGTTCAAGTCCGTCTGGCGGTGACTCTACGGCTTCTTTTGAACGCGTTCAAGAAGGGGGTGGGTGAACAGCCGGAAGGGGGCGGTCCCGTGCCGGACCGCCCCCTTCCGGCTGTTCCGGGCGGGGTCAGAGAACCCCTCGGCGCCACTCCCGGACCAGCAGCCATCCCAGGTACGCCCCGCCGACGGCCATCGTGTAGATGCCGACCGGCAGGTTGTCGAAGAGCGGCGACTGCTGGGCGCACAGGTCGGCCAGTACGAGCAGCACCGCACCGGTCAGCGCCGACAGCGTCAGATGCGGGCCCGGGAGCCGGGTGATCCGCCGGGCGATCTGCGGAGCCGTCAGCGCGACGAACGCGATCGGCCCGGCGACGCTCACCGCTCCGGCCGAGAGCACGATCGCCAGGACCACGGCCACGGTCTTCGTGGTACGCGGCCGCGCCCCCAGCGCGTGTGCGATGTCGTCGCCCATCTCCCCGATGTCCAGCCGCCGCGAGACCAGCGCGGCGCACGGGGCGACGGCCAGCAGCACCAGACCGATCGTCGCGGCGTCGGTCCAGGAGCGCGCGGACAGGCTGCCGTTGACATAGGCGGTGAGGACGGCCGCCCGGTCCCGCTCCATCGCGTACACGACGTACTGGGTGATCGCGGTACCGATCGCGGCCACCCCGATGCCCGCGATCACCAGCCGGGCCGGGTCGCGGAAGCCGGTGCCGGTCGACACGTACACCAGGGTCATGGCGAGGACGGCACCGAGCAGCGCGCCGAGCGCCACCGGCACGCTGTCCGGGAGGAACAGCGCGCTGATCGCGGCGCCCGCACCGGCACCGGAGGCCAGGCCGATCACATCCGGGCTGCCCAGCGGATTGCGGGTCACGGACTGGAACAGCGCCCCGGAGAGCCCGAGCGCCGCGCCGGTCCCGGCGGCGACCGTCAGCCGGGGCCCGCGCAGCCGCTCCAGGACGAACGCGTCCTTGCCCTCCGCCCCGCCGGTCAGCGCCCCGGGCAGATCGGCGAGGCCGATGCCGAGCCGCCCCAGCGACAACGTCGCCACCGCCCCCGCCGCCAGCAGCACCAGCAGCGATACCGCCGTCAGCACCGACACCCGCCGGACCGGCAGCGCCACCCGCCGGCCGACCGTCAGCACCTTCCGCGGCGACGCGGTGCGGACCGCACCCCGACGCGCCGTCATGGCCGTGTCCCTCATCCCGCCTCGCCTCTCATCCTGCGTACGGCGACGAGCAGCGCGGGCGCCCCGAGGAACGCGGTCACCACACCGACCATCAGCTCCTGCGGGCGCATCACCACCCGCCCCACGACATCCGCCAGGAGCAGCAGCGCCGGACCGACCAGCGCCGAGAAGAGGAGCTGCGCCCGGAAGTCGACCCCGGCCAGCGCCCGCACCACATGCGGAACCGCCAGCCCGACGAAGGCGACCGGCCCGACCGCCGCGGTGGCCGCCGCGCTCAGCAGCGTGGCCGCCAGCAGCCCGCCCGCGCGCACCAGCGCGGGGGAGGCGCCCAGGGAGGCCGCGGTGGAGTCGCCCAGGGCCAGCGCGTTGAGTCCCGGACCGAGCAGGGCGGCCACCACCAGACCGGCCCCCGCGAACGGCAGCACCGACCAGAACACGTCGAAGTCCCGCCCGCCGAGCGCGCCGACGACCCAGTACCGGTAGCTGTCGAACACCTTCGGCCGGCTCAGGGTCACCGCCTGGACGAACGCCGTCAGCACCGCCGAGAGCACCGCCCCGGCGAGCACCAGCCGGACGAGACCGCCGCCCGATCCCGCCGAGCCGAGGGCATGGACCAGCAGTCCGGCCCCCAGGGCGCCGGGCAGCGCCCACCACATCGTGGCCGTACCGCCCGAGGCGCCCAGGAACGCGGTGGCGGCGACGATGCTCGCGGAGGCGCCCGCGTTGATCCCGAGCAGCCCCGGGTCGGCCAGCGGATTGCGGGTCACCCCCTGCATCAGGGTGCCCGCGACGGCCAGGCAGAGCCCGGCGAGCAGACCGAGCGCGGTGCGCGGGTAGCGGCTCTCGACGACGGTGGTGACGCCCGCGTCGGCGGTGCCGTCCAGGACGTGGAGCACATCGGTGAAGGAGGTGGTCCGGCTGCCGTACATGACGCTCGCACAGACCGCGAGCGCCAGCACGGCGACGGCGAGGACGAGCAGGGACAGCCGCCGGACGGCGCCGGACCGCGAGGTTCCGGCGGCGCCCGGCGGCGCGTGCGTGGTGGTGACCATGGGGCCGGTGTCAGCCGTTGTCGGCGGCCTTGACGGCCCGGTCGATCAGCGGCAGATAACGGTCGATGACCCACGGCACGGTGAGCGGGTTGATGATCGAGGAAGCGGTGACGAACGAGTTGTCCGTCCCCGCCACCACGGCCCCGTTCCGCACCGCCGGGATCGCGGCGTACAGCGGCTGCGCCTCGATCTCCTCGCGGGCCTTGTCGTTCATGTAGAAGGTGAAGACGAGGTCGCTGTTCTTCAGTTTCTCGGCGTTCTCCAGGCCGATGAGCGCGGAGGCGGTGCCCTTGGTCTCCTTGAAGGTGTCCACCACCGGGTCGACCTTCAGCCCGAGCGCGGAGACCATGGAGACGCGCTGCTCCTCCGGCTTGAACACGCCGAGGGTGCCGGGGCCGGTGTTGTAGATGTACGAGAACGTGTGCTTCTTGTACTCCGGCCGGCTCGCCGCCGCGTCGGCCAACTGCTTCTCGATCCTCGAGGTGAGGACCTCGGCCTGCTCGGGCCGGCCGAGCGCCTTGGCGATGATGTCGATCTGCTCCTCCCAGCCGGTGCTCCACGCCTGGCCCGGGTAGGCGACGGTGGGGGCGATGTCCTTGAGGATGTCGTAGTCCTTCTGCGTGATCCCGGACCACGGCGCGAGGATGACGTCCGGTTCGAGCTCGGTGATCGCCTCGAAGTCGATGTCCTCGCCCCCGGCGAACTGGACCGGCAGCTTGTCGCCGGACTTCTTCACCGCCTCGTGCACCCAGGGCAGATAGCCCGACTTGTCGCTGCCCCACTCGTACTTCTCGATGCCGACCGGGGTGTGGCCGAGCGCGATGGCGGTCTCCGCCGAGCCCTGGCCGAGGGTGACGACCCGTTCGGGCCGCCGCTCGATCTCGGCGGTGCCGAGCGCGCTCCTGATGGAGACCGGGAACGCCCCGGAGCCCTTTCCGGCCGCGCCGGACTTCTCCTCGTCGCCGCCCGACGAGCAGCCGCCCACGGCGAGGGCGAGAGCGGTGGCGGCGGCGGTCGCGAGGAGGGTGCGGCGACGTACGCGGGTGAAGCGGGACATGGGTGTTCCTCGTGCTGGGGGACGGAGCGGACCCGGCGACCGCACGAGGGCGTGCCGAAGCGGTGGCCGAAGGCGTACGACGACGGCCCCGATGCGCGTCGCAGGGAGTTAGGTAAGCCTAAGCTAATGCATTTCACGGCGACAAATGCCCTCGGGGGGCGAGGCTTCTTTGGTCCAGACCTATTGACGGGCCGTTCGGGCCTCCCTAGCGTGTGACGGGCCGTGAAATGCGGGACCGCGTTCCGTCTCTGTGTTGTCAGGCGCATGTCATTCCACGGCTCAACTCGCCCCGCACCGGGCCGATTCGGGCCTGTGCGCCACCCCGGTGGTGCCCGGCCGTGACAGGAAGGGAAGCAACCATGTTCGGTCGGACAACGCGCCTGCTGGGGGTCGGCCTCGCGGCGGCCTGTGCCGTACAGATGCTGGTGGCGGCGACGCCCAGCTCCGCCGCCGACGAGACCTGCGCGGTCAAGTCGAAGCCGGCCGGGAAGGTGCTCCAGGGCTACTGGGAGAACTGGGACGGCGCCTCCAACGGGGTGCACCCGCCGCTCGGCTGGATCCCGGTCACCGACAGCCGCATCGCCCAGCACGGCTACAACGTGCTCAACGCGGCCTTCCCCGTCATCCTCTCCGACGGCACCGTCAAGTGGGAGGACGGGATGGACTCGACGGTGAAGGTCCCCACCCCGGCCGAGATGTGCCAGGCGAAGGCCGCGGGCCTCACCACGCTGATGTCGATCGGCGGCGCGACGGCCGGGATCGACCTCAGCTCCAGCACGGTCGCCGACCGCTTCGTCGAGACCGTGGTGCCGATCCTGAAGAAGTACAACTTCGACGGCATCGACATCGACATCGAGACCGGACTCTCCGGCAGCGGGAACATCAACCAGCTCTCGGCCTCGCAGGCCAACCTGATCCGGATCATCGACGGCGTGCTCGCCCGGATGCCCTCGAACTTCGGCCTGACGATGGCGCCGGAGACGGCCTACGTCACCGGCGGCAGCATCACCTACGGCTCGATCTGGGGCGCGTACCTGCCCATCATCAAGAAGTACGCGGACAACGGCCGCCTGTGGTGGCTGAACATGCAGTACTACAACGGCAGCATGTACGGCTGCTCCGGCGACTCGTACTCCGCGGGCACCGTCCAGGGGTTCACCGCCCAGACGGACTGCCTGGACAAGGGGCTCGTCATCCAGGGCACCACGATCAGGGTGCCGTACGACAAGCAGGTGCCGGGGCTCCCGGCCCAGCCGGGTGCCGGTGGCGGGTACATGTCGACCGGTCAGGTCGCCCAGGCGTGGAACCGCTACAACAACGGGCTCAAGGGCCTGATGACCTGGTCGCTCAACTGGGACGGCTCGAAGGGCTGGACCTTCGGGGACAACGTCAAGGCGCTCCAGGGGCGCTGACGCCCCGGAGTCACCGGACCGGCGGCCCTGCCGAGGTGGACGGGGCCGCCCCACGCCGACCGGCCGGCCGCGTCACGCGGCCGGCCGGTCGGTTCCGTACGGGTCAGTCCTGCGGCTCGGAGGCGTCCAGCATCGCCTCGCGGTCCACGACCTTGATCCGCTCGCGGCCCTGCTCCGCGCCCAGCGCCTGCTCGTGGGCGTCCAGGCGGTGCCAGCCGTCCTTGGTGGTGTAGCGGATGCCGCGGTCCTCCAGGAAGGCGGTGACGGCCTCCGGCTCGGGGCGGACGGGCGCGGCCAGCCGGCCCTCGGCGCGGTCCTCCAGCAGGCAGGCCACCGTCTCGTTGGCGTCGCCCTTGGTGTGGCCGATCAGCCCGACCGGGCCGCGCTTGATCCATCCCGTGACGTAGACCGAGGGCAGGTGCTCCCCGCCGTCCAGGACCCGGCCCGCGGCGTGCGGGACCGTGCCGGAGACCACGTCGAACGGGAGCTTCGGCAGCTCCTGGGAGTAGTAGCCGACCGCGCGGTAGACGCTCCGCACGTCCCAGTCGGTGAAGGTGCCGGTGCCCCTGACATTGCCGGTGCCGTCGAGCTCGGTCCGCTCGGTGCGCAGGCCGACGACCCGGCCGTCCTCGCCGAGCACCTCCACCGGCGACTCGAAGAAGTGCAGGAACAGCTTGTGCGGGCGGTCGCCGACGTCCCGGATGGCCCAGTTCTCCAGCGTGGAGGCGACCATGTTGGCCTGCTTGTTGCCCCGCCGGGTCTCGATGGAGCCCGCGTCGTAGTCGATGTCCTCGGGGTTGACGATGACCTCGATGTTCGGCGAGTGGTCCAGCTCCCGCAGCTCCATCGGGCTGAACTTGGCCTGCGCGGGGCCGCGGCGGCCGAAGACGTGCACCTCCAGCGCCTTGTTGGCCTTGAGGCCGTCGTAGACGTTGGCCGGGATTTCGGTCGGCAGCAGCTCGTCGGCCGTCTTGGCGAGGATGCGGGCCACGTCCAGCGCCACGTTGCCGACGCCGAGCACGGCCACCTTCTCGGCCTCCAGGGGCCAGGTGCGCGGGACGTCGGGGTGGCCGTCGTACCAGGAGACGAAGTCGGCGGCGCCGTACGAACCGTCCAGGTCGTGGCCCGGGATGTCGAGCGCGCGGTCGGCGTCGGCGCCGGTGGAGAAGATCACCGCGTCGTAGAAGGAGCGCAGATCGTCCAGGCCGATGTCGTTGGGGTAGTCGACGTTGCCGAACAGGCGCAGCTGGGGCTTGTCGAGCACCTGGTGGAGCGCCTGGACGATGCCCTTGATCCGCGGGTGGTCCGGGGCGACCCCGTAGCGGATCAGACCGAAGGGGGCGGGCATCCGTTCGAACAGGTCGATCGAAACCCCCGGGTCCTGGGCGGCATCGGATTTCAGCAGCGCGTCCGCCGCGTAGATGCCGGCGGGGCCGGCTCCGACTATGGCAACACGGACGGGGCGGGTCATCAGGTGCTGGTCCTTAGAACGAACTGGTGCGGTCTGTGCAGCTCAGGGTAAAGGTAAGGCTGGACTTACCGTGCCCGTGGATACGGTATCCGCTGCCCGTCCGGGTGCCACGTCCGGTTCGCCCTGCGAGACGCCCCGTCCCGCCGGTCGGCGTCGCGGGGCGGTCCGCGGTGGCGGCCGGGTGGTGCTCGGGTGATTCGCCCGACCGCGCGGGGTTCGCTCGAAGAAACGGACAAATGATGGCAGAGTGACCCACATGGATGATCGGGTAGCGGGTGCCCTGTCACTCCCGGACGACTGGCCCGCCCACCCGGATCTCAGCCTCGCCCTGAACCGTATGGGCAGCTTCGACTGGGATCTCGACAGCGGCCTCATGCACATGGACCGGCCCGCGCTCGACGTGTTCGACCTGCGGCCGGAGGAGTACGACGACCGGCCGGAATCGCTCGCCGTCCGGGTGCCGCCGGAGGAGGGCGAACGGCTCGACGGCATGGTCGCGCGGGCGCTGAGGGGCGGGCAGGCCAACTACGGCGCGTACTTCCGGATCAGGCGGCGCGACGGCGGTCTGCGCTGGACGCACACCCAGGGCTTCATCCGGCGCGACGGCGAGGGCCGCGCCCGCCGGATCATCGGAATCGTCCGCGACGCGACCCAGGAGCTGGCCGACTCCACCGCCCGCCACGAACTGGACCTGGAGCGCCGCCGCCGCACCAGCCTGGTCGACGCCACCACGGCCGCCCTGGCGCACGCCCGGACCGTCGCCGACGTCATCGAGGTGCTGAAGAACTCCCGTGGCCTGGCGCTCCTCGGCGCGACCAGCCTGGTGATGGGGCTGATGGAGTCCGGGCGCATCCATCTGGTGGCGGACGGCCCGGAGGGATCGTTCGTGCCGGGCACCAGGTACACCCGGACGGACGAGCAGTACCCGATGAGCGAGGTGGTGCGCACGCTCGTGCCGCGCTTCATCGACTCCGCCGCCGACTTCGCCGCCTCGTACCCGATCCTGTGGCCGCACATCAGCCACCTCGGCATCACCGCGGCCGCCTATCTGCCGCTGGTCGCCCAGGCCCGTCCGATCGGCGCGCTCGGCCTGCTCTACCGCGACAAGAGCGGCTTCACCCCGGACGAACGGAACCTGCTGATCGCGCTCGGCAGCTCGATCGCGCAGAGTATCCAGCGGGCCATGTTCTACGAGCAGGAGCACGATCTCGCCGAGGGGCTCCAGCAAGCCATGCTGCCCCGCCGGATCCCGGACGTCCCCGGCGCGCAGATCGCCGTCCGCTACCGCTCGGCCCGGCTCGGCCGGGACATCGGGGGCGACTGGTACGACGTGATCCCGCTGCCCGGCGGCCGGGTCGGCACCGTCATCGGGGACGTCCAGGGACACGACACCCACGCCGCGGCCGTCATGGGGCAGCTGCGCATCGTGCTGCGGGCCTACGCGGCGGAGGGGCACAGCCCCGCCACGGTGATGGCGCGGGCCTCGGTCTTCCTGCACGAGCTGGACACGGACCGTTTCGCGACCTGCACCTACGCCGAGGCCGACCTGACGACCGGAGTGGTGCAGCTCGTCCGGGCCGGGCATGTCGACCCGCTGGTGCGCGAGAGCGACGGCGACTGCCGCAGGCTTTCCGTCGAGGGCGGGCTGCCGCTGGGGCTCTCGGCCGAGTTCGGGCGGCTGGAGTACCCGGTCAGCACCGTGGAGCTGGACCCCGGCCAGACCCTGGTGCTCTTCACCGACGGACTCGTGGAACTGCCGGGCGCCGACCTCGACGAGGGCGTGCACCTGCTGACCGCCATGGTGCGCAACGGCCCCCAGGACCTCCAGCGGCTCGCCGACCGGCTCTGCGCGGCGGTCGACGAACGCGGGGGCGAGGACGACGTCGCGGTCCTGCTGCTGCGCCGCAAGGCCGCGCACGCCCCGCAGCCCGGTGGCCGTCTCCAGCAGCACGTCGCCCAGAACGACCCGGAGGCGCTCAGCTCCGCCCGCCACATGGTCCGGGCGGCGGTGCGCGCCTGGGGCGCCAAGGAGCGGGCGGACGAGATCGAGCTGGCCGCCGACGAACTGATCACCAACGCGCTGATGCACACCGACGGCGGGGCCATCGTCACGGTCCGGGTGCTCGCCGGCCCCGAACGGCGCCTGCGGGTCGACGTCGAGGACCGCTCCAGCGCGCTGCCCAGACGGCGTGACGCGGGGGACACCGGGGTCTCCGGGCGGGGGCTGATGCTGGTGGACCGGCTGGCCGACCTGTGGGGCGTGGAGTCCCGGGGCGGCGGCAAGTGCGTCTGGTGCGAGTTCGTCATCCCGGTACCCGGGTGACCGCGTACGCGGCGGACGCCCCGGCACCCGAGTGAAGCCAGGGCCGCACTGTCCGACCGCAACAGATCGCTACATGTCTGTACTTGACCGTAATCGACCATAGCGATTGACTGCGGTTCCGTCGGTTCTGTCTTCCGCCGCCTTCCGGCGACGCCGCGCCCCCATGAGGACCCGTTGGACACTGAGCTGCTGGCCCCGCTCGACCTGGCCTTCTGGCACCTCGAATCCGCCGCCCATCCGATGCACCTGGGCGCGCTGGCGGTCTTCGACCCGGCCACGCCGCCCGCCGCGGACGCGGAGGCGGTGCTGGCCCTGCTGGGCAGCCGGGCCGCGGCCATCCCACGGCTGCGGATGCGGGTCAGGGACGTGCTGCTGCCGGTCGGCGGGGCCGCCTGGTTCACGGACCAGGACTTCGACGTCCGCCGGCACGTCCACCGGTTACGGCTGACCGGGGCCGCCCCGGGGGAGGAGGACGGCGACGCTTTCATGGCCGGTGCCACCCGGCTCGCCGGGGAACTGATGGAACGGCCCCTCGAACGAGGGCTGCCGCCCTGGCAGATGTACCTGATCGACGGCGCCCCCGGCGGCCCCTTCGCGGTGCTCGTCAAACTGCACCACGCGCTGGCCGACGGCATGCGCGCGGTCACCATCGGGTCCGGGATCTTCGACGAGATCGCCGCCGGGCACGCCCCGGTCGGCCGGTCCCGCCCCGCTCCGTCCCGCTCCCGGCCGCCCGGCCCGCTCGCGCTGCGCCGGATCGAGGACCTCGGGCGCGCCTTCGGCGTCGGCGCCTCCATGGTGCGGGCCAGCCGGCTGGACCCGCGCGGCACCCCCGCGCTCACCGCGCCCTCCAGCGGCACTCGGCGGCTGGCCACCGCCGACCTGGACCTCGACGCCCTCCGCCGCATCCGCCGCGCCGCGTGCGGCACCGTCAACGACGTCCTGCTCGCGGTCGTCGCCGGGGCGCTGCGCCGCTGGCTGGGCGAGCGCGGTGAACCCCTGCCCGGCCAGGACCCGCGCGCCCTGGTCCCGGTCTCCCGGCGCAGGCCCGGCCGGTCCGCGACGAGCGGGAACCTGCTCTCCGGCTATCTGCTCGACCTCCCGGTCCGCGACCCCGACCCCTGGCGGCGGCTGGACGCCGTGCGCTCCGCCATGGACCGCAACAAGGCAGCGGGCCCGCTGCGCGGCGCCGGGGCGGTCGCCGTCCTCGCCGACCAGCTCCCCTCGCTGGCCCACCGCTTCGGCGCCCCGTTCGCCCAGGGAGCGGCCAGGATGCTCTTCGACGTCCTGGTCACCAGCGTTCCCCTGCCGCGCTCGGCGCTCTCGCTGGGTGGCTGCCCGCTGCGCGCCGTCTACCCGATGGCGCCCCTCGCCCGGGGCCAGGCGCTCGCCGTCGCGCTCGCCACGTACGGCGGCCGGGTGCGGGTCGGGCTGGTCGCCGACGGCGAGGCGCTGCCCGACCTGGAGCGGCTGGCGCGCTGCGCCGACGAGGAGGTGGCGGAGCTGCTCGCGCTGCTGCCGTCCGTCGCGGCCCCCCGCCCCGGACCCGTCGAACAACCATAGGAGCCGTCCAGAGATCGGACAGATTTCCCGAGAACTGCCGGATCTGATGGCAGCCCGGGTGTTGACGTGCCCGAGTGATCCGATGAATATTCGCTCTGTGCAGGAAGCGATCATCGGGGAGGGCGGCGGAAGCATGCGGCGCAACACGCTGGGAAAGAGCGCGGTGGAGATCACCGAGCTGTCCTTCGGGGCCGCCGCCATCGGCAACCTCTACACCGCCGTCGACCCGGAGAGGGCCACCGCCGCCGTCGACGCCGCCTGGGACGAGGGCGTCCGCTACTTCGACACCGCGCCGCACTACGGGCTCGGCCTCTCCGAACGGCGGCTCGGCGAGGCCCTGCGCCACCGCCCCCGCGACTCGTACGTCCTGTCCACGAAGGTGGGGCGGGTGCTCGACCCGCTCCCCGCCGGGGCCGCTGCCGGACCCGGCCCCGACGGGCTCAGCGAGGGCTTCGCCGTCCCCGCCACCCACGTCCGGCGCTGGGACTTCAGCGCCGAGGGCGTCCGCCGCAGCATCGGGGAGAGCCTGGAACGGCTCGGTCTCGACCGCATCGACATCGCCTATCTCCACGACCCGGACGACCACGCCGGGGCCGCCTTCGACGAGGCGTACCCGGAGCTGGAGAGGCTGCGCGCCCAGGGCGTCGTCGGAGCCATCGGCGCCGGGATGAACCAGACCGCGATGCTGACCCGCCTGCTGCGCGACACCGACGCCGACGTGGTCCTCTGCGCCGGGCGCTACACCCTCCTCGACCAGTCCGCCCTCGACGAGCTGCTGCCCGAGGCCGCCGCCCGGGGCCGCTCCGTGGTCGTCGGCGGGGTCTTCAACTCCGGACTGCTCGCCGACCCCCGCCCCGGCGCCACGTACGACTACACCACCGCCCCGCGCGCCCTCGTGGACCGGGCGCTGCGCATCAAGGCCGTCACCGAACGCCACGGCGTCCCGCTGCGGGCCGCCGCCCTCCACTACCCGCTCGCCCACCCCGCCGTCGCCGGAGTCCTCGTCGGCACCCGCTCCCCGGGCGAGGTGCGCGACGCCGCCGACCTGCTCCGCCGCGCCGTCCCGGACCAGCTCTGGGAGGAGCTGCGCGCCGAGGGCCTGCTCACCGAGAACGGAAACTGACATGAGAATCGCCCTGCACACCAAGGTCCGGGCCGACCGCATAGCGGAGTACGAGGCCGCCCACCGCGAGGTCCCCGCCGAACTCACCACCGCGATCCGCGCCGCGGGCGCCACCTCCTGGACGATCTGGCGCAGCGGCACCGACCTCTTCCACGTGATCGAGTGCGCGGACTACGCGGCCCTCCTCGCCGAACTCGAACAGCTCCCGGTCAACGTGGCCTGGCAGGCCCGGATGGACGAACTGCTCGACGTCGCCCACGACTACTCCGCCGAGGGCGCCGGGGCCGGCCTCCCGGTCGCCTGGGAGCTGTGACATGACCACCGGACCGGGCATCGTCGACGCCCACCACCATGTGTGGGAGCTCGCGGTACGGGACCAGGACTGGATCACCGGCGAGGAACTCGCCCCGCTCCGCCGCGACTTCACCCTCGCCGACCTGGAACCCGAGGCCCGTGCCGCCGGGGTGCGCGCCACCGTCCTCGTCCAGACCGTCACCGTCGCCGAGGAGACCCCCGAGTTCCTGGCCCTCGCCCACGGCAGCGACCTGGTCGCCGGGGTCGTCGGCTGGTGCGACCTGACCGCACCCGACGTCGCCGACACCCTGGCCGCCCTGCGCGCGCTCCCCGGCGGCGACCGGCTCGTCGGCATCCGCCACCAGGTCCAGGGCGAACCCGACCCCGGCTGGCTGCTCCGCCCCGACGTACTGCGCGGACTGCGCGCCGTCGCCGACGCCGGTCTCGTCTACGACCTCGTCGTCCGGGCCCACCAGCTGCCCGCCGCCGTCCGGGCCGCCGAACTGGTGCCCGGACTGACCTTCGTCCTCGACCACGCGGGCAAACCCCCCATAGCCACCGGCGAACCGCGGCCCTGGGCCGACGACGTACGGGCCCTCGCCGCCCGCCCCAACACAGTCTGCAAGCTCTCCGGGCTGGTCACCGAGGCCGATCCGCGCGGCTGGACCGTGCACGACCTGCGCCCGTACGCCGACACCGTCCTCGACGCCTTCGGGCCCGACCGGCTGATGTTCGGCTCCGACTGGCCCGTCTGCCGGCTCGCCGCGACGTACGGAGAGGTCGTCGACACGGCGTACCGCCTCACCGACACCCTCGGCGAGAACGAGCGCGCCCAGGTCCTCGCCACCACCGCCGAACGGATCTACCGGCTCTGACAGGCGCCCCGCCGGGCTCTTTGGCAGTCTGGAACCATGCCCGAACTGCCGGAGGTCGAAGCCCTGCGGATCTTCCTCGACGACCATCTGGCCGGCCGGGAGATCGACCGCGTCCTGCCGCTCAACATCAGCGTGCTCAAGACCTACGACCCGCCGCTCACCGCCCTGCACGGCGCCACGGTCACCGGCCTCGCCCGGCACGGAAAGTTCCTGGACGTCGAGGCCGGGCCGCTCCACCTGATCACCCACCTCGCCCGGGCCGGCTGGCTGCGCTGGAGGGACTCCTTCCCCGCCGTCCCGCCGCGCCCCGGCAAGAGCCCCCTGGCCCTGCGCACCGTCCTCACCGGCGGCGACGGCTTCGACCTCACCGAGGCCGGCACCACCAAACGCCTCGCCGTGTACCTGGTGCGCGACCCCGCCGAGGTGCCCGGCATCGCCCGGCTGGGCCCCGACCCGCTCGACGACGCCTTCGACCGCGACACGTTCGCCGCCCTGCTCGGCCGCGAGCGCCGCCGCCTCAAGGGTGCCCTGCGCGACCAGTCGCTCATCGCCGGCATCGGCAACGCCTACAGCGACGAGATCCTGCACGCCGCGAAGATGTCGCCGTACCTCCTCACCACCGACCTCACCGAGGACCGGATCACCCGGCTGCACACGGCCCTGCGCACCACGCTCGACGACGCGGTGGCCCGCTCCGCCGGGCTCGCGGCCAAGGACCTCAAGTCGGAGAAGCGGAGCGGGATGCGGGTCCACGGGCGCACCGGCGAGCCGTGCCCGGTCTGCGGCGACACCATCCGCGAGGTGTCGTTCAGCGACTCCTCGCTCCAGTACTGCCCGACCTGCCAGACCGGCGGCCGGCCGCTGGCCGACCGCCGGATGTCCCGGCTGCTCAAATGACCGCGACGGAGAGCGGATCCGTGCCTCGACCGGTCCCCGCGGCCCGATGTGCGCTCTACACTCCGGCCATGCTCCGCGTACTCGCCGTCGACGACGAAGAACCCGCCCTGGAGGAACTCCTCTACCTCCTGCGCGCCGACCCCCGCATCCGCAGCGCCGAGGGGGCCACCGGCGCCACCGAGGCACTGCGCCGCATCGGCGGCGCCGTCGAGGCGGGCCCGGACGACCCGGCCGCCATCGACGTCGTCTTCCTCGACATCCACATGGCGGGCCTCACCGGCCTCGACGTCGCCCAACTGCTGGCCGGATTCGCCGCACCCCCGCTCATCGTCTTCGTCACCGCCCACGAGGGCTTCGCCGTCCAGGCGTTCGACCTCAAGGCCGTCGACTACGTGCTCAAACCCGTACGCCGCGAGCGGCTGGCCGAAGCCGTGCGCCGGGTCGCCGAACAGGTCGGCGACCGCACCGCCCCCGTGCTCGACACCCCCGGCGACCAGATCCCCGTCGAACTCGGCGGAGTCATCCGGTTCATCCCCGTCGACGACATCGCCTACGCCGAGGCCCAGGGGGACTACGCCCGGCTGCACACCGCCACCGGCAGCCACCTCGTCCGCGTCCCGCTGACCACCCTGGAGGAGCGCTGGCGGTCGAGGGGTTTCGTCCGGATCCACCGCCGCCACCTGGTCGCCCTCGGCCGGATCGACGAACTCCGCCTCGACGCGGGCAGCATGAGCGTCCGCATCGGCACCGCCGAACTCGCCGTCAGCCGCCGCCACACCCGCGCCCTGCGCGACCTGCTGATGCGCCAGACCGGCCGCTGACCACCTCCCGCCGGAATCCGGCCTTCCCACGGCGGTCCGGGGCTGCGTACACTCCGGCCCCATGTCCGCAGAGCCAACACCCCGGCGCGAAGTGGTGACGGGGGAGCCCCGGCGGGTGCGCCCGCTGCCGCGCTACCGCACCCAGTCGGAGATCGACGAGCAGACCGCGCTCGGCGGCGCGTACGTCCGCTCGCTGATGCGCGGACAACTGCGGGCCGGACTGACCGCGTTCACCGTCGTCGCGGTGGTCGTCGCCACCCTGCCGCTGGTCTTCGAGGCCCTGCACAGCTCGGCGCTGGTCTGGGCGGTCCTCGGCTTCGCCGCCTACCCGCCGCTCACCCTCATCGCCTGGTGGTACGTGCGGCGCGCCGAGCGCAACGAACGCGACTTCGCCCGGCTCGTGGAAGGCCGCCCCACCCCGTGAGCCGTACGTACGCGGTGGCGGCGGTCGCCGTCGTCGTCCTCGCGACCGTGCTCGTCGGCGGTTTCGGACTGCGCATCTCCCGCACCACCTCCGACTTCTACGTCGCCTCGCGCACCGTGCGCCCCCGGCTCAACGCCGCTGCCATCAGCGGCGAATACCTCTCCGCCGCCTCCTTCCTCGGCATCGCCGGACTGGTCCTCGTGCACGGCCCGGACATGCTCTGGTACCCGGTCGGCTACACCGCCGGGTACCTCGTCCTGCTGGTCTTCGTGGCCGCTCCGCTGCGCCGCTCGGGGGCGTACACCCTGCCCGACTTCGCCGAGGGGCGGCTGGAGTCGCGGACGGTGCGCAGACTGGTCAGCGTCTTCGTCGTCGCCGCGGGCTGGCTCTACCTCGTCCCGCAGCTCCAGGGCGCCGGCCTCACCCTCAAGATCCTCACCGGGGCGCCCGGCTGGCTCGGCGACGTGCTCGTCGCCTCCGTCGTCGTCGTGGCCGTCGCCGCGGGCGGCATGCGCTCCATCACCTTCGTCCAGGTCTTCCAGTACTGGCTCAAGCTGACCGCGCTCCTGGTCCCCGCGATCTTCCTGGTCCTCGCCTGGCGGGGCGACGGCAGCCCCCGGGTCACCTTCACCGAGCAGCTCCCCGTCTTCCGCGCCGAGCACCCGATGTACGCCACCTACGGGCTGATCGTCGCCACCTTCCTCGGCACCATGGGCCTGCCGCACGTCGTCGTCCGCTTCTACACCAGCCCCAACGGCCGCGACGCCCGCCGCACCACGGTCGCCGTCCTCGCCCTCATCGGCGTCTTCTACCTGCTGCCCCCGGTCTACGGGGCACTCGGCCGCCTCTACGCCCCCGAGCTGGTCCACGGCGGGGACGCGGACGCCGCCGTCCTGCTGCTGCCCGCACGCGTCATCGGCGGGCTCGGCGGCGACCTGCTCGGCGCGCTCATCGCCGGGGGCGCCTTCGCCGCCTTCCTCTCCACCGCCTCCGGGCTCACCATGGCCGTCGCCGGGGTCATCACCCAGGACGTGCTCCCCTCCCGCGGGGTCCGGCACTTCCGGCTGGCCACGCTCCTCGCGATGTGCGTGCCGCTGGCCGGTTCGCTGCTGGTCAGCCGGGTGCCGGTGGCCGACTCGGTGGCCATGGCGTTCGCGGTCTCCGCGTCCTCCTTCTGCCCGCTGCTCGTCCTCGGGATCTGGTGGCGGCGGCTCACCCCGCCCGGAGCCGTCGCCGGACTGCTCCTCGGCGGCGGCTCCGCGTTCCTGGCCGTCACCATCACCGTCAGCGGCGCGGTGGAGCCGCCCGGCTGGCCGCACGCACTGCTCGCCTGGCCCGCCGTCTGGTCCGTACCGGTCGGCTTCCTCGCGATGGTCCTGGTCTCCCTCGCCACCCCGAGCCGGATCCCTCCCGGCACCAACGCCGCCATGACCCGCTTCCACCTGCCCGAAGCGCTCACCTCCGGGAGACACCGATGACCGGAGCCGGCTGGGCGGCACTCGTCCTGCTCGCCCTCCTGCTGCTCGGCGCCGGGTTTCTGCTCGGCCGCCGCACCGCCCGCCCGCTGCGCACCAGCGACGTGGGGACCCCCGTCGAGCACGCCACCTTCGAGACCCTGCACACCGCCTCGCTCGCCGCACCCCCGCTGCGCGCCGGGCTCACCGAGGAGAGCGCCCGCAAGGCCGCCCGACGACTGCGCTCCCTGCTCGGCACCGACGCCCTCTGCCTCACCGACCGCGACCGGGTCCTCGTCTGGGACGGGGAGGGCGAGCACCACGGCCGCCCCGTCATGGACCAGGTCCGCGACCTGCTCGCCACCGGCCGGGACACCGCCTTCCGCAGCGACTGCGACGACCTCGACTGCCCGCTGCGCTGGGCCGTCGCCGTACCGCTCACCGTCGACAACCGGGTGCTGGGCAGCCTGGTCGCCTACGCGCCCCGCGAATCCGCGGTCCTGGCCAGGGCCGCCGGGGAGGTCGCCCGCTGGGCCTGCGTACAACTGGAACTCGCCGAGCTCGACCGCTCCCGCACACAGCTCATCGAGGCCGAGATCCGGGCCCTGCGGGCGCAGATCTCCCCACACTTCATCTTCAACTCACTGGCCGCCATCGCCTCCTTCGTCCGCACCGACCCCGAGCGGGCCCGCGAACTCCTCCTGGAATTCGCCGACTTCACCCGCTACTCGTTCCGCCGCCACGGCGACTTCACCACGCTCGCCGACGAACTCCACTCCATCGACCAGTACCTGGCGCTGGTCCGGGCCCGGTTCGGCGACCGCCTCGCGGTCACCCTCCAGATCGCCCCCGAGGTGCTGCCCGTCGCCCTGCCGTTCCTCTGCCTCCAGCCCCTGGTCGAGAACGCCGTCAAGCACGGCCTCGAAGGGGCGGTCCCCGCGGCCCGGAGCGAGGCCGGCACCGGCGGCACCTCCGGCGCCGAGGGGACCAGGAGCGCGACCCGGATCACCATCAGCGCCTTCGACGCGGGCTCCGAGGCCGAGGTCGTCATCGAGGACGACGGCACCGGCATGGACCCGGAACGGCTCCGCCAGATCCTGCGCGGCGAGGGCGGCCGCTCCACCGGCATCGGCCTGCTCAACGTCGACGAACGGCTCCGCCAGGTGTACGGGGACGACTACGGGCTCGTCATGGAGACCGGCATCGGCGCCGGGATGAAGATCACCGTACGGCTGCCGAAGTACCGCGCCGGGGTGCACGGCTCATGACCGGCGGCGCTCAGTGGAGATGGATCGCCAGATGACCCAGGGGCAGCCCCAGTTGCCAGGCCGGAGTCCAGACCTGGGCCGCGTCCTGCGCCGGGTCGGAGAGGTCCGGCCGCTCCTCCGGCGGGGCCGGGGGCGGCGAGCCGATCGCGTCCAGGTCGGCCGCCAGCAGTTCCGTCTCCTCCAGCCACCGCCAGGCGGCCCGCGCCAGGCGCAGGTCCGGGTCCCCGCCGGCCGCCGGGTGCGCGCCGAGCGCGTCCAGCCGCTCCCGGACCCAGCCGGACCAGGCCGCCCCGTACGCCGTCAGCAGGATCAGCTCGTCCAGCCGGGCGGCGGACAGCGCCTCGGGCACCGCACCGCCGGAGAGGAAGACCGTGAGCGCCAGGGCGTCCCGCCCGGCCCGGTACTCCAAGGTGGCCGGCTCCATCAGATCGCCGGTCCGCAGCATGGTGTCGGCGACGTACTCCGCGTACATCCAGTCCATCGGGACCAGCAGCCCGCCACCACCGGTTCCGTCCTGACGCTCCGGGCCCATCCTGTCGTGCCTCTTTCTCTGTTCGATACCGCGCTTCAGGGAGCATTGAACCGGGGGAGTGCGCCCCGCGTGGCCAGAAGTACCGGATCCGTCGGGACCGGATCCGCTCACGATGCGAGGATGCGATGACCGCCGACCCCGGGGAGGGCACGCACGTGCGGCATGTGCTCGGCGCCTATGTACTCGACGCGCTCACGGACGGCGAGACCCGCGAGGTCTCCCGGCACCTTCAGTCCTGCGACCGCTGTGCCGCCGACTACGTGGCGGCCGCGGAAGCGGTCTCGCTGCTCGCCCTGGTGCGTGAGGAGGACCTGCTGGAGTAGCCGGGCAGGCTGCGGGAGAGCCGGCGCAGCGCGTAGTACGACCGGGACTTGACCGTGCCGGCCGGGATGCCGAGCACCTCGGCCGTCTCGTCGACGGTGAGACCGCGGAAGTACATCTGGACGAGGACCGCGCGGTGTTCCGGGCTGAGGGTGCGCACCGCCTCGCGCACGTCGAGCGCGCAGACCGTGGCCTCCGCGGTGTCGGTACCGGTCGCGGTGGTCTCCAGCACCGCGTCGCCGACCTCGGCCGGCCGGGCCTGCCGGGACCGGCGCGCGTCGATCGCCAGCCGCCGGGCCACCGTGAAGAGCCAGGGCCGCATCGACTCGTACGGGGCGTCGAACGCCTCCGGGTGCTGCCAGGCCCGCACCAGCGTCTCCTGGAGCAGGTCCTCGGCCCGCTGCCGGTCGCCGAAGGTCAGCCCCAGCAGGAAGTGGAGCAGGGCGGGCCCGTGGTCCCGCTGGAGCGCGGCGATGGCCCGCTCGTCGGTCGTCGTGGTGGTCATCGTGAACGCCCTTTCCGCCGAGGCCCCTGCCGCCGCACTGCCGATTCGCGTATCCGAACGCATCGGGGCGCCGAGGAACAGGCGACGGGCGGTTCTCTGCGACGAGCGGTCGCACAGTGCGGCGAGTGGTGCGGTGAACGGTCGGGCGGCGGCGCGGGCGGCCGCCGCCCGACGGCCCCCGACCGGCCGCCCGGTGACCCGGTCAGCGCTGCTCCGGGGTGGCTTCCGGTGCCTTCGCCATCTCCGACTTCCGGTACGAGTAGCCGAAGTAGATGACCAGGCCGACCAGGAACCACACCACGAACCGCACCCAGGTCTGCCACTGCAGGAAGGTGATCAGCCAGAGGGAGAACACCACCCCGAGGGCCGGGACGAACGGCATGCCGGGGGTACGGAAGGTGCGCGGCAGCTCCGGCCGCTTGTAGCGCAGCACGATCACCGCGATGCACACCACCACGAAGGCCAGCAGGATGCCGATGTTCGTCAGCTCGGCCGCCTCGCCGATCGGCAGGAACCCGGCGATCAGTGCCGAGGCCGCGCCGACGATCCAGGTCACCCGGGTCGGCACGTGCCGGGTCGGGTGGGTCTTGGCGAACCACTTCGGCAGCAGCCCGTCGCGGCTCATCGAGAACCACACCCTGGTCACCCCGAGCATGAAGGTGAACATCACGGTGAGGATGCCGATGATCGCGCCGACCGCGATCACATCGGCGAGGCTGCTGAGCCCCACCGACTTGAACGCCGTGGAGAAACCGGACTCCGGGTCGATGTCCTTGTAGTTCTGCATCCCCGTCAGCACCAGGCACGCCGCCACGTAGAGCACCATCGAGATGGCCAGCGAGTACACGATCGCCTTCGGCATGTGGCGCTGGGCGTCCTTGGACTCCTCGGCGGCCGTCGACATGGCGTCGTAGCCGAACACCGCGAAGAACACCGTGGCCGCGCCGGTGAAGGCCCCGCTCACCCCGAACGGGAAGAACGGGTTGTAGTTGGCGGTGTTGATGTGGAACACCCCGACCCCGATGACCAGCAGCACGACCAGCACCTTCAGCACCACCACGACCGTCTCGAACCGGGCGGCGTTCTTGATGCCGAGGGTCAGCAGGTACGCGACGAGCAGACAGAGCAGCGCGGCGAACAGGTCCACCTTGTGGCCGTCGCCGGTGCCGGGCGCGCCGAGCATCCACTTCGGCACGTCGAGCCCCACCTCGCCGAGCAGGAAGCTGAAGTAGCCGGAGATGCCGATCGCGACCACCGCCACGATCGCCGTGTACTCCAGCAGGAGGTCCCAGCCGATGAACCAGCCCACCAGCTCGCCGAGGACCGCGTACCCGTAGGTGTACGCGGAGCCGGCCTTCGGGATCAGGCCCGCGAACTCGGCGTAGCTGAAGGCGGCCGCCGCGCTCGCCAGACCCGCGATGAGGAAGGAGACCAGCACGGCGGGGCCGGCGGTGCCGTTGGCCACCGTGCCGGCGAGGGTGAAGATGCCGGCGCCGATGATGCCGCCGACGCCGATGGCGGTGAGCTGCCACAGCCCGAGGGTTCTGGTGAGCTGGGAGACTGCCCCGCCCTCGGGGCCCTTCTCGTCGATCTGCTCGATCGGCTTGCGGCGCAGTACGCCCTCGCCCACTCGGAGCCTTGCCATGAGTCACCTCTCCACCGACGGCTGTCCCTGACGGGCGCTCATGATGGCTCAGGTGGGGCTGGTGCGAAAGAAGGCGTGCCGTCGGACGGAATGGATGATTCCGTATCTTTTCCGCGGGTTCGTCCGGACCGGTCCGAGCGGGTACGCGCCCCGGTCCGTTCCCCGGTCTGTTCCTCGGTCCCGGTTCGGACCGGAATCGTCAGGGAACCACCGTGACGGGCCAACGACCCGCCTTGACCAGCCGTACCGCGACCGAGCCGATGAAGCGGTGACCGGCCGATTCCGAGGCGCCCACCACCACGGCATCGGCCTTCAGCTCGTCCGCCGCGGCCACCAGTCCGTTGTACGGATCGCCGCGGAAGGTGTGGAACTCCCAGCGCACGTTCCAGGTGTCCTTGATCCGGTGCGTCGCCTCGCGGATCTCGTCCACCAGCCCCTGGGCGACCTCGCCGGTGGCGTCGGCGATCGGCGCGCCGAGCGCGGCCCCGGCGGAGAGCACGGGCTGTACGTAGACCAACGCGAGCACGGCACCCTGGCGCCGGGCCAGGCCGGCCGCGTACGCCGCCGCCCGCATGGAGGAATCGGAACCGTCCAGGCCCGCGACGATCACTTTCGGGCCGTCCGTGCCACGTTCGAACTGATGGGGCTGCCGTTCTGTCACGGCAGTGAGGCTATCCGTAGGCTGCGCCACCTGCGGAGAGGGGTCACGACGTACGTCGCCCCGGGTCCTGGGGAAGGACCCGGGGCGACGTGCCGTCCGTCCGGCACTGCCCTGCTGTCAGTGCGCGCGGCGCTCCTCGCGGTGACGCGCCATCACGGCGGCTCCGGCGACGGCGGTCACTGCCGGCGCCGCGCCGACCGCCGTCGTGGCGGTGCTCATCCGGTCGACGGCGCCGCCGGGCCTCGCGTCCCGGTCGACCCTCGCGGCGACGGACCCGTCACGTGTGACGGTGACCGTGCCGAGGGCGCCGGAACCGGCGGTTGCGGTGGTGGGGCACCCCCGGGCGGCCAGGGTGGCCTGGCGTCCCGGCGGGGTCACCGACGGAGCGACGGTGACCCCGGTCGCGGGCGACGCGCCTCCCGACGCCGCCGCGTACGCGTACGCGGCCGGATTCGTCGGGACGAGAGCGGCGGCGCCGAGCAGGGCGACGGGTGCTACTCGTATCGAGCGCATGGGTGAGTCCTCCGGGTCCCCGAGGAGCACTTGCGGAACGAGTTTCCACAGAGTGTCAGAAATGCACCTCGACGGGCCACACGCTAGGAGTCGCCCGGGGGCGCCGCGAACCGGGTGCTCCGCCCGGGGCACCGGCGTCCCCCGGGCGGAGCATCGGACGCGGCCGGGACCGTCCCGGCGGATCGGCCTCAGCCGCCGGTGGCATGCGGGAACAGATCGAAGAACGGCTCGGCGGTGGCCGAGATGTCCCGGCCGAACGGGGTGTCGAAGTCCCAGATCAGGAAGAGCAGAAAGGCGATCAGAACACTGAAGAGACCGGCCAGGAGGAGTTCGCGGAAGGTTCTGCGGATCTGGAGCGTGAACAGCAGACCGACCGTCACCAGGGCACCGGCGATCAGGCCGAACCAGACCACGCCGGGCATGGTCGCACCGGCGCTCTGGCCACGGGCGCTGCGCGCGTCGTCGGCCGCGGCGACCTGGTCGACGAGTGGCTGATACGACTGCCCCTCGTAGTCGTTGCGCGGGTGGTAATCGGTGACGTCGGCCCGTACCCGGTCCAGCAGGCGGGTCCCCTCGGCGGTGAGGGAACCGTGCTCGCTCATCGCCCGCCACTCGTCGTCGACGACATGGCGCACATAGGCGTCGACATCGGCGCGGATGCGCGAGCGCACCTCCGGCGGGTACGCCGAGGACCGGGCCTGCACCTCGTGCAGGGCCTGGGCCTCCTGGCGTACGTACTCCTGGGCCTCGCCCCGGCCCTCCCAGACGCCCGCGATGGCGAGCCCCAGCACGATCGCGTAGACCACCCCGATCATCATCGTCATGTACTCGATGACGTCGGGGGTCTCGGACGGGTCGTCATCGGCCCGGACCCGGCGGTTGGTGAGGACGGCGATGGTCAGGACGACGGCACAGGCCGCGGTCATGGCCAGGGTGAGAACAAGCCATTCCGACATGTGTTTTCTCCGGAGGTCAGCGGGAGCGGGGGCGCAGTACGGCGACGGCGAACACCGCGGGCGCCGTGATCAGCAGCGTGGTGGTGACCACGGAGCCGCTGTGCCGTACGGTCTTCCGCTCCGGCCTGCGGTAGTGGGGCAGCGCCACCGGGCGCGGCGAGGGTGGCGCGGGGCGCGCCGAGGACGAGGGGGTCGGGTCGGGCGAGGGAGCCGGCGGGGACGGTGGCGCGGGGGGTGGCGGCACCACGGGGCCTGGCGTCGGCCGGGGTGGTGCGGGCCGGGACGGCGGCGGAGGGACGGGCGCGGGCGGGGGGGACGAGGAGGGCGGCGGGGCGGGCGGCGCCGGTGTGGGCGTCGGGCTCGGGAAGCACGGGCCGATTCCCGCCGTGGCGATCCACGACGAGCCGTCACCGGCCTCGCCGACGGAGGCGTACGCGCAACTGTCCGCCCGTGCGGGCGTCGGGGTGCCCAGCAGCCAGAGCAGCGCGAGGGCCGCCCCGAACCGTCCTATGAATGATCCGTACACGAGCCGGAGCATGGACCGGCGCGTCGCGCGACACGCGGTGCGGGGGCGTGATTCGCCTGATGGTGGGGATCTGGAGAAGCCGGTTCCTCGGTGGCCGCGCGCCGGGTGGAAGGGTATCGGCGCAGGTGGCGGCGGCTTTCCATGCCCTGGCCGGGGTCCTGGCCGGAGTGGTGGCCAACCCGGTTGTCTGGTAAGGGAGTTGCTGCCGTGGCCGGTCGGGGTGTGGCAACGGGCGGGGGAGCGGCCGTGGAAGGGCGGGGCGCGGAGGGGTGTGGCGCCCGCCAATGCCGTATTGGTAAAGAATGCTGCCAATAAAGTCGGTGACCGTGGTTTTACCGAACGCAATCGAAGCGCCACTCCCGTGCGACCGGACAAGGCGTGTCGTCCGGTCCGTCCCATTTCCCGCGCGATAAAACCGGTGCCGTGCCCGGATATAACAACGGCCGGGCCAGGAGGGGCGGATGGGTCGATGGCCCGACGCCCGCCCGATCGGTACCGAATGTCACACGTAGCGACGGGTCGGTTGCACATGCCAGTGGTGTGTGACCAATAACGGACGGCTAATTTCCGTTTCCGCTCGCTCTCTTGGCGGACGATCAGTAGCCTCTGGTCAACACTGACCATGAACATGGCCGGATCGCCGTAGCGACTTGTTGGAGACTTTGATGGAGCGTCCCGCTTGGGCACCGCGAGGCATAGACATTTCGGTGCCGAGCGTGTCCCGCATGTACGACTTCTATCTGGGCGGCTCGCACAATTTCGAGGTGGACCGGGAAGCCGCCCGCAGGGCCATGGAGTTCATGCCGGGGCTGCCCAAGATCATGCAGGCGAATCGCGCCTTTATGCGCCGAGCCGTGCGATACGCGGTGAGTGAGGGCATCACCCAGTTCCTGGACATCGGATCCGGAATACCGACCTTCGGCAATGTGCACGAAGTGGCCCAGGCGGCCGACCCGGAGGCCCGGGTGGCGTACGTGGACCACGACCCGGTCGCCGTCGCGCACAGCCGGGCCGTGCTGGAGGGCAACGACCGCGCGGTGATCGCCGCCGAGGACCTCCGCCGCCCCCAGGAGATCGTGAAGAACCCCGAGATAACCGGACTTCTCGATCTGGACCGCCCGGTGGCCCTGCTGCTCGTCGCCGTGCTCCACTTCATCGAGGACGCCGACGACCCGCTGGGCTCCCTCGCCGAACTGCGCGAGGCCCTCGCCCCCGGCAGCCTCGTCGTCCTCACCCACGCCTCGTACGAGGGCATACCGCTCAGCCGGGAGGAAGCCGGCGGCACGGTCGAGGTCTACAACAGCATCCGAAAGCCCCTGGTCATGCGGTCCCATGACGAGATCGCGCGCTTCTTCGAGGGATACGAAATGGTCGAGCCCGGACTGGTGCAGATGCCGCACTGGCGCCCGGACACCCCGGTCGTCGCGGAGCAGGAGGACCCCTACGCGTTCTCGGGCTTCGCGGGAGTGGGACGCAAGGCGTGAGCATCCCCGCCCAGTCGTCGGGCACACCGGACACGGAGCCCGACGGTCCCGAGGGCCGGCTCCGAAGATTCGCCACCATCTGGAGCCGGGCCATCTTCCCCTCGACGGCCACCTCCCTGACCCGCGCCGAGTTCGAGCAGCATCTGCTGCCGCTGGCCCGCGCGCTCAGTTCCGTCCTGCACGCGCACCCCTTCGACGCGGCCCCCGCCGCCGAGGTCGGCGGAGCGCTCGTCGCCGCGCACTGCACCGACCCGGAGGCGCTCAGCAGCACGCTCGGCGTCGTCGACGCGTATCTGGTGCTCTACTGCGGCAGCGACGGCACCACCACCCTGCCCGCCGAGGACGGCCGGGCCCGCTGCGCCCGCATCCAGCACGCCCTCGCGGCCGGCTTCACCCGGGCGCTGCGCGAACGCACCCGGTCCGAGCAGGAGGCCATCGCCCGCTCCGCCCTCACCGCCCGGACGGAGGCCGAACTCGCCCTGCACGCCACCGAGACGCGGTTCCGCGCCGTGTTCAAGGACGCGGCCATCGGCATCGGCATCGCCGACCTGGACGGCAACGTGCTGGAGATCAACGACACCCTCACCCGGATGTTCGGCGGACTCGACCACCATGTGCGCAGCCACAAGGTGAACGAGTGGGTCCACCCCGAGGACCCGCCGTACGTGTGGAAGTACTACGACGAGCTGGTGCGCGGCGAACGCGAGCACTACCGGGTCGAGAAGGCGTTCTACCGCAACGACGGCACCGTGCTGTGGACCAACCTGACGGTCTCCCTGCTGCGCGACACCGAGGGCCGGCCGCAGTACCAGCTCGCCCTGATGGAGGACACCACCGAGCGCCGCCTGCTCAACCTGCGGCTGCGGTACGAGGCCACGCACGACGCCCTCACCGGGCTGCCCAACCGGACGCTGTTCTTCGAGCGGTTGGAGAAAGCGCTCTCCGCCGACGACGGCAACCGCTTCGGCCTGTGCTACCTCGACCTGGACGGCTTCAAGGCGATCAACGACAGCCTCGGCCACGCCTCGGGCGACCGGCTGCTCGTCGAGGTCGCCGACCGGTTGCAGAGCTGTGCCACCGCGCCCGGCGAGATGGTCGCGCGGCTCGGCGGCGACGAGTTCGTGGCCCTGACCACTGGACCCGACACCGAGACCGAGGTCGACGAACTCGCCTGCCGCATCCTCGGCGCGCTGGGCTCCCCGATCCGCCTGGACGGCCGGGAGCTGACCGTGCGCGGCTCCATCGGGGTCGTCGAGGGCCCGGCGGGCGAACGCAACGCCGCCGAGGTGCTGCGCAGCGCCGACATCACCATGTACCGGGCCAAGTCGGCCGGCGGCAACCGCTTCGAGTTCGCCGACGCCGAGGCGGACGCCCGGGCCATCACCCGGCACGGGCTGACCACCGCGCTGCCCGCCGCCCTGGAGCGCGGCGAGTTCTTCATCGAGTACCAGCCGCTGGTCCATCTCGGCGACGGCACCGTGCACGGCGCGGAGGCGCTGGTGCGGTGGTGCCACCCGCAGCACGGGGTGCTGGGCCCGGACCGGTTCATCGCGCTCGCCGAGCACACCGGACTGATCGTGCCCCTGGGCCGCTGGGTGCTGGAGGAGTCGGTGCGCCAGGCCAACTTCTGGCAGAACCGGCACAGCGACAACGGCCGGGTCCGGATCAACGTCAACCTCTCGCCGACCCAGCTCCACCACCCCCGGCTGGTCGCCGAGACGGTCGACGTGCTGGAGCGGTCCGGGCTCGAACCCGAGGCGCTCTGCCTGGAGGTCACCGAGTCCGCGCTCATCGGCGCCGACGACGACCTGCTCAAGCCGCTTCGGCAACTCGCCGAGATGGGCGTCGACATCGCGCTCGACGACTTCGGCACCGGCTACTCGAACCTGGCCAACCTGCGCCGGCTGCCGGTGAGCGTGCTCAAACTGGACCGCTCGTTCACCATGGGCATGCAGCAGCACCCGGCGGACCCGGTCGATCTGAAGATCGTCGAGGGCATCGTCTCGCTGGCGCACAGCCTGGACCTCGCCGTCACGGTGGAGGGCGTCGAGACCGGCGCCCAGGCCGAACAGCTGCGCAAGCTCGGCTGTGACACGGCCCAGGGCTGGTACTACGCCCGCCCCGGCGCCCCGGACCGGATCCACTCGCTGCTGCTGGCCGACGCGGTGTGACCGGACGGGGGTACGGGAGAGCCGCCCGTACCCCCGTCCGGCCGGCTCAGCCGACCGCCAGCAGCATCTTCTGGAGCTCGCGCGCCGCACGCGGCGGGGCCACGTCGCTGCGGTGCGCGAGCGCGATGGTGCGCCGCAGACCGGGCCGGGCCAGCGGCGTCGTCCGCAGCCCGTGGCCGGAGCGTCCGGCGACCATGCTCGGCACCACCGCGATCCCGAGCCCCGCCCGGACGAAGCCCAGCACCGCGTCCATCTCGCCGCCCTCCACCGTGAAGGACGGCTCGAACCCCTCCGCCCGGCAGGCGGCCACCGTCAGCTCCCGCAGGTCGTAGCCGTGCCGGAACATCACCAGCGGCTCGCCCGCCAGATCGGCGATCCGCACCCGGCCGCCCCGCCCCGGCCGGGGCGCCTCGGCCGACGACACCACGACCAGGTCCTCCTGGAGCAGCTCGACCGTCGTCAGCGCGGGCGACGCGGCGGGCAGCGGCAGCACCACCAGCGCGAGATCCAGCGCGCCGCGCGCCAGCTCCCGCACCAGATCGAGCGAGCCGCCCTCCTCCAGCAGCAGCCGGATCCCCGGATGCCGGTCGTGGAAGGCGCGCAGCACGTCGGGGAGCAGGCCGGTGCAGAGGCTGGGCGTCGCACCGAGCCGGACCCGGCCCCGGCGCAGCTGCGCCAGCTCCTGCACCTCGTGGCGCGCGGTGTCCGCGTCCGCGAGGATGCGCCGGGCCAGCGGCAGCAGGGCCTCGCCCGCGTCGGTCAGCGCGATGTGGCCGCGCGCCCGGCTGAACAGCTCCGCCCCCAGCTCGCTCTCCAGCGCCCGGATCTGCTGGGAGAGCGAGGGCTGCGAGACGTGCACCGACTCGGCGGCGCGGGTGAAGTGCAGGGTCTCGGCCACGGCCACGAAATACGTCAGCTGCTGGAACTGCATATACCCACTCTAGCCCGCACGATAGCCATTCCCTATGGAGATCAGCCGTTCCATGTCTTGGACTGATGAGGTCGTTCGGCCCTAGCGTCGTGCGCATGGCATTGGCAACCCGGACGGACCGACGGCCGTCCATGACGCGTACGCTCTGGGACTCGTCCGTCGGCAAGAAGACGGTCATGGCGGTCAGCGGCCTGATCATGCTGGCCTACCTGGTCGTCCACATGATCGGAAACCTGAAGATCTTCTTCGGTCCCGGCGAGTTCGACCACTACGCCCACTGGCTGCGCACCCTCGGCGAGCCCTTCCTGCACTACGAGTGGGCCCTGTGGATCATCCGGGTGGTGCTGGTGGCCGCCGTGGTCCTGCACGCGGTCTCCGCGTACCAGCTCAGCCGCCGCGACATCCGGGCACGGCCCACCGGCTACGTGCACCGCAGACCGCGCGCCGCCTACGCCACCCGCACCATGCGCTGGGGCGGGATCATCCTCGCCCTGTTCATCGTCTGGCACATCCTCGACCTGACGACGGGCACCGCGCACCCCGGCGGCTTCCAGCCCGGCCACCCGTACCAGAACGTCGTCGACACCTTTTCCACCTGGTACGGCAACACGGTCTACATCGCCGCCGTGCTCGCCCTCGGGCTCCACGTCCGGCACGGGCTGTGGAGCGCCGCGCAGACCCTCGGCGCGGGCCGGGCGAGCCGCGACCGGCTCCTGCGGGCCCTCGCCAACGCCCTGGCCGCGGTGCTGACCCTGGGCTTCATCTCCGTACCCGTTGCCGTCATGACCGGAGTCGTGAGCTGACATGACCGACTACGCGCACTACGCGACCGGCGACCCCGTCGCCGACACCAAGGCCCCCGAGGGGCCCGTCGCCGAACGCTGGGACACCCGCCGCTTCCGGGCCAAGCTGGTCAACCCCGCCAACCGCCGCAAGCACACCGTGATCGTCGTCGGCACCGGCCTGGCCGGCGGCTCGGCCGGCGCCACCCTCGCCGAACAGGGCTACCACGTCGTCCAGTTCTGCTTCCAGGACTCGCCCCGCCGGGCCCACTCGGTCGCCGCCCAGGGCGGCATCAACGCCGCGAAGAACTACCGCAACGACGGCGACTCCGTCCACCGCCTCTTCTACGACACGGTCAAGGGCGGCGACTTCCGCGCCCGGGAGTCCAACGTCCACCGGCTCGCCCAGATCTCCGTGGAGATCATCGACCAGTGCGTCGCCCAGGGCGTCCCCTTCGCCCGCGAGTACGGCGGCCTCCTCGACAACCGCTCCTTCGGCGGCGTCCAGGTATCCCGCACCTTCTACGCCCGCGGCCAGACCGGACAGCAACTGCTGCTCGGCGCGTACCAGGCGCTGTCCCGGCAGATCGCCGCGGGCAACGTGGAACTGCACGCCCGTACCGAGATGCTCGACCTGATCGTCGTCGACGGCCGGGCCCGCGGCATCGTCGCCCGCGACCTGATCACCGGGCGGATCGACACCTACTTCGCCGACGCGGTCGTCCTGGCCAGCGGCGGCTACGGCAACGTCTTCTACCTGTCGACGAACGCCATGAACTCCAACGCCACCGCGGTCTGGCGGGCCCACCGCCGCGGCGCGTACTTCGCCAACCCCTGCTTCACCCAGATCCACCCCACCTGTATCCCGCGCACCGGCGACCACCAGTCCAAGCTGACGCTGATGAGCGAGTCGCTCCGCAACGACGGCCGGATCTGGGTCCCGAAGGCCAAGGGCGACGACCGCCCCGCGGCCGAGATCCCCGAGGAGGAGCGCGACTACTACCTGGAGCGCATCTACCCCTCCTTCGGCAACCTCGTCCCCCGGGACATCGCCTCCCGCGCCGCGAAGAACGTCTGCGACGAGGGACGCGGCGTCGGCCCCGGCGGCCAGGGCGTCTACCTGGACTTCGCCGACGCCATCGCCCGGATGGGCCGCGACAAGGTCGAGGAGAAGTACGGCAACCTCTTCGACATGTACGCCCGGATCACCGCCGAGGACCCGTACGAGACCCCGATGCGGATCTACCCGGCCGTCCACTACACCATGGGCGGGCTCTGGGTCGACTACGACCTCCAGACCACGATCCCCGGCCTCTTCGCCATCGGCGAGGCCAACTTCTCCGACCACGGCGCCAACCGGCTCGGCGCCTCCGCGCTGATGCAGGGCCTCGCCGACGGGTACTTCGTGCTCCCCTCGACGATCAACGACTACCTGGCGCGCCACCCGCACCACGACGAGATCGACGCCTCGCACCCCGCCGTGGAGGAGGCCGTCGCCGACACCGAGGACCGGCTCAACCTGCTGCTCTCGGTGAACGGCGACCGCACCCCGGACTCCTTCCACCGGGAGATCGGCGAACTCATGTGGGAGCACTGCGGAATGGCCCGCACGGAGGCCGGACTGCGCACCGCGCTCGCCCGCATCCCCCGGATCCGCGAGGAGTTCTGGCGCCGCATCAAGGTCCCCGGCACCGGAACCGAGTTCAACCAGTCGCTGGAGAAGGCCAACCGCGTCGTCGACTACCTGGAACTCGCCGAGCTGATGTGCCTCGACGCACTGCACCGCGCCGAGTCCTGCGGCGGCCACTTCCGCGAGGAGTCGCAGACCCCCGACGGCGAGGCCGCCCGCCGCGACGAGGAGTTCTCCTACGCCGCCGCCTGGGAGTTCTCCGGCACCGGCGAACCCCCCGTCCTGCACAAGGAAGAACTCGTCTTCGAGTACGTCCACCCCACCCAGCGGAGCTACGCATGAAGCTCACCCTGCGCGTCTGGCGCCAGAAGAACGCCGACGCCCCCGGAGCGATGTCCACCTACGAGGTGGACGGCATCTCGCGGGACATGTCGTTCCTGGAGATGCTCGACACCCTCAACGAACGGCTCATCCTGGACGGCGACGACCCGGTCGCCTTCGACCACGACTGCCGCGAGGGGATCTGCGGCGCCTGCAGCCTCGTCATCAACGGCGACGCCCACGGCCCCGAGCGGACCACCACCTGCCAGCTCCACATGCGGTCCTTCGAGGACGGCGACACCATCGACATCGAGCCGTGGCGCGCCGCGGCCTTCCCGGTCGTCAAGGACCTGGTCGTGGACCGCTCGGCCTTCGACCGGATCATCCAGGCCGGCGGCTACATCTCCGCCCCGACCGGCACCGCCCCCGAGGCGCACGCCACCCCGGTGCCCAAGCCGGACGCCGACTCCGCCTTCGAGCACGCCGAGTGCATCGGCTGCGGGGCCTGCGTCGCGGCCTGCCCCAACGGCTCGGCGATGCTCTTCACCTCGGCGAAGATCAACCACCTGAACGTCCTGCCGCAGGGTGCCCCGGAGCGCGAGACCCGGGTCCTGGACATGGTCGGCCAGATGGACACCGAGGGGTTCGGCGGCTGCACCCTCACCGGGGAGTGCGCCACCGCCTGCCCCAAGGGCATCCCGCTCCCGTCGATCTCGGCCATGAACAAGGAGTGGCTGCGCGCCACCCGCAAGGTGCGCCGCTGACCGGCCGCGGGGCCGGTACGCACGGATTCCCGGTCCCGGGGGCCGCCCACCCCCGGGACCGGGAAGACTCACCGGACGCGGCGGATCAGGACGTCACGGAGATGTCGTCGCCGTAGACCGTGCCCTGCCCGTACCAGCCGTGCAGGTAGACGGTGACCGCGCCGGTCGAACCGGTGGTGAACTTCACCGACTGCTTCGCGTAGCCGCTCGACGAACCCCAGACACTGGCGGTCGCGTCACCGCGCACCCCGAGGTACCCGTAGTTCCCCTGCACCCAACCGCTCAGCGTGTACGTGGTGTTGGGGGACAGGGTGACGGTCTGCGCGCACTCGCCGGTCTGCGAGGCGGTGGCCGCCGCGGCGAGCGCGTGCGTGCCGCCGTGCACCGGGGTGGAGACGACCGCGCCGCCCGCGCCACAGGTCCAGGGGCTGAGCGAGCCGGACTCGAAGTCGCCGTTGACCAGGACCCCGGTGCCGCCGCCCGGCCCCGGGACCGTCAGCGTGAAGGTGGCGGTGTGGCTCAGGGTGCCGGAGGCCCCGGTCACGTCGATCCGGTACGTGCCCGGCGCCGTGGCGGCCGGGACGGCGATCGCCAGCTTCGCGCTCTCGCCCGCGGTCACCGACGCCGGGCTGAGCGTCGTCGTCACCCCGGCGGGCGCCCCGCTCGCCGTCAGCGCGACGGTCTTGGCGCTGCCCGAGACGACCGCGGTCTTCACCGCCGTCGAGACCGAGCCGCCGGGGGCCACCGTGGCCGAACCGGGGGAGAGGGCGACCGAGTAGTCGTCCGTCACCGGGCCGCTGCCGCCACCGGTGAACGGCGCGAAGGTGTGGCTGAAGTACCAGGTGTCCTGCGCGATCCCGGAACAGGTGTCGCTGCCGCCGGTGCCGGGGCAGCCGCCGTTGTCGCGCTGGAGCGCCCAGAACGACAGGGTGCTCAGCCCCTTGGAGACCGCCCAGTCGTAGACCACCGGGGCGTCCGCGGTGGTGAACGTCTCGGCCGGGCCGTAGTCGTCGATGCCGGGCATCTCGATGATGCCCGCCATGCCCCAGAGCTGCGCCTCGGTCTTCGACGGGTAGAGCTGGGCGAGCTGGTTCTTGAGACCGGTGATCGCCGTCTTGGTGTCCTGCGCCATGTTGTGCGTGGCGCCGTCGTAGTAGTCGAACGTCATGAGGTTCACGACGTCGACCTTGGCGCCGTTGGAGACCGCGTTCTCCAGCACCGCGAGCCCGCTGTCGGCGAGACCGCTCGTGGTGGTGGGCAGGGTGTACGAGATCTGCAGCGGGCGCCCGTTGGCGGCGGCCCAGTCCTGGACCTTCTTGATCGCCTTGTTGCGGCGGTCGATCCCGGCGTTGTTGTCCAGCGAGTTGTCCTCGATGTCCATGTCGAGGCGGGACACGTCGTAGGTCGTGATGACCTTCTCGTACGCGGCGGCGATCGAGTCGACGTTGGTGCAGCTGTCGGCGATCTCGGTGCTCTCGTTGTCGGCGGTGTAGCCGCCGAACGACGGGATCACGTCGCCGCCCCGGGACCGCATGGTGGTGAAGTCGGAGCCGAAGACGGACTGGGCGATGGGGGTGCCGGTGTCGCCGTTCCAGTACGGGGTGCAGGAACCGCGGGCCTCGGTCTGGATGAAGGCCATGGTCAGGTACTTGGCACCGGAGGCCTGCGACAGCGCGGCCGGGCTGTCGCCGTTCCACGCCTCGAAGTAGGGGGCGAAGACATGGGCCGGCATGGGGGTCGCGGCGGTGGGGGCGGCCTCGGCACCGGCACCGGCACCGAGGACCAGTCCGGCGGAGGCGACGGTGGTGGCCAGGGCGCTCAGGACTGCGCCGAGTGCTCTTGGACATCGCATGGGGGATGCTCCCGGGGGTGAGACGACGGGCGGATCGCACGGCTCGGCCGCGCCCGTCGAAGGGCGCGGCCCGTTCCTGTGAATCCCGGCCGGGGGTCACACGCCGCACGGTGTGGAGCGGCCGTGAGGCATGCCCATAATTGGTCTGGACCAGAACGCGGTCAAGAGTCTTTGCCGTTTCATTCCCCATTGCTTGCCGTCCATCAACTCGCCATGTTCCTCGGCGAGTTGACGTCAGGGGTGGTGCAGTGCCGCGGCCAGGTACGGAGCCGTGCGACTGCCGGGGGCCGCCGCCACCTCGGCCGGAGTGCCCGCCGCCACGATCCGCCCGCCCCGGTCGCCACCGCCGGGACCGAGGTCGATCACCCAGTCGGACCCCGCCACCACCGCCATGTCGTGCTCGACCACCACGACGGTGTCGCCCGCGTCGACGAGGCCGTGCAACTGCCGCATCAGCACCTCGACATCGGCGGGGTGCAGCCCGGTCGTCGGCTCGTCCAGCAGGTACAGCGTGTGGCCCCGGCGGGTGCGCTGGAGCTCGGCCGCCAGCTTGATCCGCTGGGCCTCGCCGCCCGAGAGTTCCGTGGCGGGCTGCCCCAGCCGCAGATACCCGAGCCCGACGTCGAGCAGGGTCCGCAGACTGCGCTCCGCGGCCGCGGTCCCGGCGAAGAACCCGGCCGCCGACTCCACCGTCAGATCCAGCACCTGGGCGATGTCGAGCCCGCGCAGGGTCACCTCCAGGGTCTCCGCGTTGTACCGGGCCCCGTGGCAGTCCGGGCAGGGCGCGTACGTACTGGGGAGGAAGAGCAGCTCCACGGAGACGAAGCCCTCGCCCTGGCAGGTCTCGCACCGGCCGCCCGCCACGTTGAAGGAGAACCGCCCGGCCTTGTAGCCGCGCTCCTTGGCGGTGTCCGTGGCGGCGAACAGCTTCCGTACGACGTCGAAGAGCCCGGTGTACGTGGCCAGGTTGGACCGGGGCGTACGGCCGATCGGCCGCTGGTCGACCTGGACGAGCCGGTCCACCGCCTCCAGCCCCTCGGCCGAGGCGCACCAGCGGCGCGCGGGTTCCGTGCCCGGCTCCCCGGAATCGGCGGACGGCCGCAGGTCGGCGAGCAGCCCGGCCAGCACCTGACCGGTCAGCGTCGACTTCCCCGACCCCGACACCCCCGTCACGGCGGTGAACACCCCGAGCGGGAAGGCCGCGTCCACCCCGCGCACGTTGTGCCGGTCCACCCCGGTCAGCCGCAGCCACCCGGTCGGTGTGCGCACCGTGCGCTCCGGCGGCGGGCCCTGGTCGAAGAGGAACCGCCGGGTGGCCGACTCCGGCACCTGCGCGAGACCGGCCGGGGGACCGCTGTGCAGCACCCGGCCCCCGTGCTCACCGGCCAGCGGCCCCACGTCCACCAGCCAGTCCGCCCGGCGCACCACGTCCATCTGGTGCTCCACCACGAAGACCGTGTTCCCGGCCTCCTTGAGCCGCCCCAGCACCCCGAGCAGCGACGCGGTGTCCGCCGGATGGAGCCCGGCCGACGGTTCGTCCAGGACGTAGACGACACCGAAGAGGCCCGAACGGAGCTGGGTGGCCAGCCGCAGTCGCTGCAACTCGCCGGATGAGAGCGTCGGGGCCGTCCGGTCCAGGCTGAGATAGCCGAGGCCCAGCTCCGTGACGGTGGCGATCCGGGCGAGCAGGTCCGCCGTCAGCATCCGGGCCGTGGCGTCGCCGCCCGCCCCGCCCAGCAGCTCCGCGAGCGAACTCAGCGGCAGCGCCGCCAGCTCCGCGATCGTCCGCCCGGCGAAGGTGACGGCCAGCGCCTGCGGGCGCAGCCGGCTGCCGTGGCACTCCGGGCACGGCTCGGAGGTCAGGAACCGCTCGGCCTTGGCCCGCAGCGTGCGGCTCTTGGAATCCGCGAAGGTGTGCAGCACGTGGCGGCGGGCGCTGGTGTAGGTGCCCTGGTAGGGGCGCTGGATGCGGCCCGCCTCCCGGACCGGGTGGACCGTCACCACCGGCTGCTCGTCGGTGAAGAGGATCCACTCCCGCTCCTTCGCGGGCAGCTCGCGCCAGGGCCGGTCGACGTCGTGGCCCAGCGCGTCCAGCACGTCGCGCAGGTTCTTGCCCTGCCAGGCGCCCGGCCAGGCGGCGATGGCGCCCTCGCGGATCGACAGCGAGGGGTCGGGGACCAGCAGTTCCTCGGTGGTGCGGTGGACGAGGCCGAGTCCGTGGCAGGCCGGGCACGCCCCGGCGGCGGTGTTCGGCGAGAAGGCGTCGGAGTCCAGCCGCTCGGCCCCGGCCGGGTAGTCCCCGGCCCGGGAGAACAGCATCCGCAGCGAGTTGGAGAGCGTGGTGACCGTGCCGACGGAGGAGCGGGCCCCGGGCGCCGAGCGGCGCTGCTCCAGCGAGACGGCCGGCGGCAGACCGGTGACCTCGCCGACCGCGGGCGCCCCGACCTGGTGGATCAGCCGCCGGGCGTACGGGGCGACGGACTCGAAGTAGCGGCGCTGGGCCTCCGCGTAGATCGTCCCGAAGGCCAGCGAGGACTTCCCGGAGCCGGAGACCCCGGTGAAGACGGTGAGGGTGTCGCGCGGGATGTCGACGGAGACGTCCCTGAGGTTGTGCTCACGGGCGCCGCGCACCCGTACGTACGGATCGTGGGGGGTGGGCATGGGCGCGGGACTCCGTACGGATCGGGGCGGGCCGGTGGTCCGGGGGCGGACCGGGGCAAACACTCCGATAGTAGGCCCGGCGGGGCCGTACGGTTCCGGGACGCCCCGTACCGGCCGGACCGGTACGGGGCGGACGGATCAGCGGGAGGGGCGCAGGGCGCGCTTGATCGGCCGTCCCACGACGCTGCGGGCGCGCTGGTACGTGGAGCGCTGGGCGGGCAGCGCCGCGCTCTTCGCGACCGTGCGCTTCAGTCGGGTGTTCTCGGCCTCGACCTCGGTGAGCCGGGTCTGCAGCCAGTTCAGCCGGGGGGCCAGCTCCGCGGCCTCGGGGCCGGTCCAGGGGCGGACGCCGGGCGGGAAGGAGAGCTTGCTCATCCGCTGCTCGAAGGCCGCGCCGCCGTCGCCGTGGGTGAAGGTGTTCTGCAGCCCGTTCTTGTCGAGGAAGTTGGTGAACCGGTCGAACCGCTCCCGGTGGCCGCGGGTCAGCGGTCCGAAGTCCGCCGACTCGTGGAGTTCGGCGGGGTCGAGGTCGGCCGGGACCTGGGCGAGCGTCCGGTGCGGGATCTCGAAGTAGCGGCACAGCTCCAGGGTCCGGGAGTCGCCGCAGAGCACGGTGGCCGGTGTCCCGGCCAGCAGCGCGGCGATGTTGCCGTGGATCCGTGAGCCGAAGGAGAAGTCGAAGCCCCGTAGGTCCTCCATCCAGGTGACCGGGTCGATGTAGACGCGGACCTTGTCCTCCGCGTACATCGGGTGGTCGGGGTGGGTGGGGATGCCGGTGACGGCGGCGTTCGGGTGCGAGAGGTCGCGCCAGTGCAGCTGGCGGGCGTCGGAGAGGTTCTGGCCGATGAACCGGAGGTGCGGGTAGCGGGCGTGGGTGCGGTCGATGATCTGCCCGAGCTTGGTCTTGCGCACCGCGTCGTGCGATCCGTTGACGGCGATCCGCGACCCGGGGCCGAGCGCCCCGCCGCCCTCCCGGATGGTGAGCGTGTCGCCGTGCAGGAACATCGACGGGCAGCCGATGACGTCCACGTCCCGGAAGCCCATGTCCCGCAGGTAGCGCTCGGTGAACTCGCCGCGCACCCCGATGGAGGCGCTGCGGTCGAGCACGGCGGAGACGAAGGCGTAGACCGAGGACTGCATCGGCTTCAGCCGGTCCGCGGAGTAGTTGACCCCGGTCTGGGCGCCGACGCCCGGAACGACCACCGGGATCTTCAGCTTCGAGATGAGCTTGGTCAGCCGCTTCAGCTGCGGCTCGAAGGAGGGCCGGAAGGCGTTGGCGAGCGGAACGACGAAGACGTCGTACTCGCTGTTGATGCGGTCCACGTCGGCGATCCGGGTGGCGATCCCGTTGGAGACCACCTCCGTGTGTGGCGTCTGGAGGATCTTGTGGGCGGCGTCGCTGAAGATCAGGTTCCCCGAGTTGGTGGCGAACACGTCCTCATGGAGGGCGCGTTCGACCGGGACCACGTCGAAGGGGCTCTTCCCCGAGCGCAGGAGTATTCGCTTCACGTCGTTCACGTTCGATGCCACAAAGATGAATATAGCTTTACGATCGTTTTTGGTTCCACGTGCATCCTGTACAACCTTTTGCGATCTTGGCGGAACGTGAGCGGGTGATGTCACCTCCGTGGAGGGTCGGCGCGCGAGGATTCTGTGCTCACTTGTGCCGATTCGGTGGGAAGAGTGCCGGCGTCGGTGACGCCCGGAGCGGCCGCTCGGCGCTGTCGACCGCGGGGCGGTCTGGTGGGATGGGGACATGAAGAGCGACCCCCGGCCCCTGGCCGTGTTCGACCTGGACGGCACGCTCGCGGACAGCGGCCACCGTCAGCACTACCTGGAAGGTCCGCGGCGCGACTGGGACGGCTTCTTCGCCGCGGCCGTCGACGACCCGCCCCTGCCCGAAGGGGTGCGGCTGGCGCTGGAGAGCGCCGAGGAGTGCGAGGTCGGATACCTCACGGGTCGGCCCGAGCGGTGCCGTGCGGACACCCTCGCCTGGCTCGCGGCGCACGGGCTGCCGGAGGGGCGGCTCCACATGCGGCGTGACGACGACCGCCGGCCGGCCCGGCACGCCAAGCTGGAGATCCTGCGCCGGCTGGGCCGGGGGCGCGAGGTCCGCATGCTGGTCGACGACGACGAGCTCGTCTGCGACGCGGCGGAGCGGGCGGGCTTCACCGTGGTGCGGGCCCGCTGGGCCGAGGAGTCCTCGGCACTGAAGGACGCCCAGGAGCGCGAGGGGCGTACCTGACCGGCCGTACCCCGCCGGAGTGCCTCCGGGTCAGCTCGTCCCGTCGAGCCGGAAGCCGACCTTCAGGCCCACCTGGTAGTGCTCGATCCGGCCGTCCTTGATCTCCCCGCGCACCTCGGTGATCTCGAACCAGTCGAGATTGTGCAACGTTTCCGAAGCTCTTGCGACGCCCCGCCGGATGGCGTCGTCGACCCCTTCATGGGAGGTTCCCACGATTTCGGTGACCCGATAGGTGTGGTTTGACATGATATGTCTCCTCTCGTCCCTATCACGGTGCCCCATCCGGCCCCGCTCCGCGAGGGATCGGCGCGGAAAACGCCCGGTGAACGGCCCTTGACCAAATCAATGGTCCATACCAAAATCCAGCCACGCCCGTGCGGGCGCCGCCCGCAGTCCCCCACACCGGGTTCCTGAATCAAGCCGTTTTTGTTCAGCAGAAGGTGAACCTGGTGAAGAACCGCATACTCGTCGGAGCTGTCGCGCTCGTTTCCGCCTGTGCGCTCACAGGATGTGGAACGGTATTCGGCATGGGGGGCTCGGACAGCAAGAAGGTCACTGTCTGGCTGATGAAGGACAGCGTCTCCGCCGATTTCCTCAAGCGGTTCACCAAGGACTTCGAGGACGAGCACCCCTCCATCGAGCTGGAGTTCAAGTTCCAGGGCTGGGGCGGCATCGGCCCGAAGGTCATCAGCGCCCTGAAGGGCAAGGACACCCCTGACGTCATCGAGGTCGGCAACACCCAGGTCGCTCAGTACGCGGCCAGCGGCGGCCTGCGCGATCTGACGCTGGAGGCCGTACGGGACATGGGCAGCGAGGACTGGCTTCCGGGCCTCGCCGACCCGGGCAGCATCGACGGCATGCAGTACGGCATTCCCTGGTACGCGGCCAACCGGGTGGTGATCTACAACAAGGAGATCTTCGAGCGCGCCGGAATCAAGAATCCGCCGAAAACCCGGCAGGAGTGGATCGCCGATACCCGGCTGCTGAACGAGAACGGCAATCAGGGGATCTATCTCGCGGGCCAGAACTGGTACGTGCTCGCCGGATTCATCTGGGACGAGGGCGGTGAACTGGCCGAGGACGAGGGCGGTTCGTGGAAAGGCGCCCTGGACAGCCCCGCGGCCCTCCGCGGCATGAACTTCTACAAGGAGCTCCAGGCGCTCGGCGAGGGCCCCAAGGATGCCGACGAGGAAAAGCCCCCGCAGTCCGACGTGTTCGCCCGGGGGAATGTCGCACAGATCATTTCGGTGCCCGGCAGCGTGGCCCAGATCGTGAAGCGGAACCCCGAACTCAAGGGGAAGCTGGGCTACTTCCCGATCCCGGGCAAGACCGCCAAGAAGCCCGGCGCCGTCTTCACCGGCGGTTCCGACCTCATCGTCCCGGAGAAGGCGGACCGGCGCGCCGAGGGCGTCGAGGTGGTCAAGGCGCTGGCGAGCCGGAAGTGGCAGGAGGAACTCGCCCGGACCATGAGCTACGTGCCCAACAAGCCGGGCCTCGCGAAGGCCGTCGTGGGACAGGCGGGTACGGCCGCGATGGCCGAAGGGGCCACGCAGGGCCGGGCGACCCCGAACTCGCCGCAGTGGGCCGACGTCGAGGCCGACAACCCGATCAAGCCGTACATGACAGCGGTCCTGGAGGGCGGTGACCCCCTGCGGGAGGCGCGCACCGCCTCGGGGAAGATCACCGCGAAGCTCTTCGGGGGCTGACCCCGCAGGGCTCCGCCGGGGGCGTCCGGAGGGGCCCGAACCGGCCACCCCCGGGATTCAGCCGTCGCACATGTCGGCGCTCCCGGACCGTCATGTCGAATCCAGCCGGTCGCGGAAGAAGTAAGGGGCCGGGCCTTCGCACCCCGTGCGACGGCCCGGCGGCCGTCCTTGCCGATCCGTCCGGGAGATTGTCATGAACGCGATGCCCGTTGCCTCCCTTCCCGCCACCTCACCGCCGACCGCCCCCGAACGGCCGCGCTACCGGGTCACCCTGGCCACCGGCCCGGACGAGGTCCGCGCCGCCCAGCGCCTGCGCCACCTCGTCTTCGCCGGGGAACTCGGCGCCCGTCTGCACAGCCCCGAACCCGGCCTGGACAGCGACGCGTTCGACGCGTACTGCGACCACCTGCTCGTCCGGGAGGAAGCCACCGGCGAGGTCGTCGCCACCTACCGGGTCCTGCCTCCCGAACGGGCGGAGGCGGCCGGGGGCCTCTACGCGGAGAGCGAGTTCGACCTCGGCCGGCTCGCCCCGATCCGGGACGACCTGGTGGAGGTCGGACGGTCCTGCGTCCACCCCGCCCACCGCGACGGCGCCGTCATAGCCCTGATCTGGGCCGGACTCGCCCGCTACATGGAACGCACCCGACACAACTGGCTGGCCGGCTGCTGCTCCATCCCGCTCTCCGACGGCGGCACGGCGGCGGCCGGAGCCTGGGAGACCGTACGGACCAAGTACCTCGCCCCCGAGGACCACTGGGTCACCCCGCACCACCTCTGGCAGCCCTCCGGCACGGCCGGACCGGTACGCACCGGACTCGCCACCCTGCCCCCGCTGCTCCGCGGCTACCTCCGGCTGGGCGCCCAGGTGTGCGGGGCACCCGCCCACGACCCGGACTTCGACGTCGCCGACCTGTACGTCCTGCTGTCGCTGCGCCGCACCGACCCCCGCTACCTCCGCCACTTCCTCGCCCTCGCCCCGCTGCGATGAACCCCTGGCTGCCCACCGCGCCCTGCGCCCCGGGGACCTGCGCCGCCCACACCGGCCGGACCCGGCTCCCTCCCGTCGCGGCGGCCCTGCTGCTCGCCGGGTGCGTCTGGGCCCTGGCCGGTGTGCTGGGGGCGCCGTTCCTGCCCCTGTTCGGCCCGGCCCGCCGGGAGCGGCTGATCCGCCGCTGGTCGTACGGGGCCGTACGCGCCTTCGGCGTACGGGTGCGGGTCACCGGTGCTCCCGTACCGCCCGCCGGGACACCCGGGACGCTCGTCGTCGCCAACCACATCTCCTGGCTGGACATCCCGCTCGTCGCCGCCGTGGTCCCCGGCCGGATGCTCGCCAAGCGCGAGATCCGCCGGTGGCCGGTGCTCGGCCCGCTCGCCGCCCACGGCGGTACCCTCTTCGTCGACCGCGACCGGCTGCGCGCGCTGCCGGCGACCGTCCGCGCCCTCGCCACGGCGATGCGCGGCGGATCACGGGTGGTGGTCTTCCCCGAGGGCACCACCTGGTGCGGGCGCGGCCCCGGCGGCCGGTTCGGCCCGGCCGCCTTCCAGGCCGCGATCGACGCCGGCGCCACCGTCCTGCCGGTACGCATCGGCTACCGCGTCACCGGCCACCTGGCGGCACCGGCGGAGCGCCACGCCCCGGCCGGTGCCGCCGCCTTCGTCGGCGACGATCCGCTCCCCGCCTCCCTGTGGCGGGTGGTGCGGGCGGCCGGACTGACCGCCGAGCTCCACGTCCTGCCACCAGTCCCGGCGGCCGCCCTGCCGGACCGGCGGGCCCTGGCCCGCCGCGCTCAGAGGGCCGTCGCCAGCGAGAGCGCGAACCGCTCCCCGGAATCCGTCCACCACTGATCCAGCCGCAGACCGGCCGCCTCCAGTTCCGCCCGGACCCGTTTCCGGCGGAACTTGGCCGACACCTCCGTACGCAGCTCCTCACCGGCCTCGAAACCCACCAGCAGATCCAGGGCCGGGACCTTCACCGTCTGCGCCCGCCGGGCCCGCAGCCGCATCTCGATCCATTCGTTACCCGGGTCCCAGAGCGCCACATGGTCGAAGCCCTCCGGGTCGAAGTCCGCGCCCAGCTCCCGGTTGACCACCCGCAGCACGTTCCGGTTGAACTCCGCGGTCACCCCGGTGGCGTCGTCGTAGGCGGCGACCAGCACCTTCTCGTCCTTCACCAGGTCGGTGCCGAGCAGCAGCGCGTCGCCCGGGGAGAGCAGCGACCGCACCGACCGCAGGAACGCCGCCCGCTCCTCGGGCAGCAGGTTGCCGATCGTGCCGCCCAGGAAGGCCAGCAGCCGGGGCCCTGGCGTCCCCGGCAGCGCCAGACCTCCGGTGAAGTCGGCGACCAGGGCGTGCACCGAGAGCCCGGGGCGCCGGGCGAGCAGCGCCTCGCCGGCACCGCGCAACGCGCTCTCGCTCACGTCGACCGGTACGTAACTGTGCAGCTCCGGCAGGGAGTCCAGCAGATGGCCGGTCTTCTCCGACGAACCGGACCCCAGCTCGATCAGGGTCCGGGCCCCCGAGGCGCGGGCGATCTCGTCGGCCCGTTCGATCAGGATCTCCCGCTCGGCGCGGGTCGGGTAGTACTCGGGCAGCCGGGTGATCTCCTCGAACAGCTCGCTGCCCCGGGCGTCGTAGAACCACTTGGGCGGCAGTGACTTGGGGTGCCGGGTCAGACCGTGCAGGACATCGGCGCGCAGCGCCGCGTCCGTCGCGTCGGCCGGCAGGGTGCGGGTCAGCAGGAAAGGACTCACGCAAGGGGCTCCTTGAGCGGGGTCAGTGAGACATCGGCGCGGGTCGCCACCAGCAGGGTGCGGTCGGGGACCGGGCGCCAGAGCGGATCGTCGTCGTAGGGTTCCGAGGCCACGACCGTGCGCGGGCCCGGCCCGGTCAGGCACCACAGGGTGTCGCCCCAGGCCGTCGCGACGATCGACGCGCCATCGGTGAGCAGCAGGTTCAGCCGGGATTCCGGTGCGGCGGCGGCCACGTCCAGCACGGTGGCGGAGACGGCCTCGGGCAGCGCGTCGCCGTCCGCCAGCCGGCGTCGCACCAGGGCCCAGAGCAGCGCCGAGTCGCTGCGGGCGGTGAGGGACAGCAGCTCGGCGGGCGGCAGCGCCGCGGCGAGCGGGGCCACCGTGTGCGGCCAGCCCCGCACCGCGCCGTTGTGGCTGAAGAGCAGCGTCCCGGCGGTGAAGGGCGCGGCGGCCGCCTCGCCGTCGGCGCCCGCCTCCGTGGCGTCCCGGACGGCGGCCAGCAGGGCCGGGCTGCGCACCACCCGGGCCAGGTCGGCGAAGGTCTCGTCGCCCCAGACCGGGCCCCGGCGCCGGTACCGTCCGGGCACCGGGTCGCCGTCCGCGTACCAGCCGACGCCGAAGCCGTCGGCGTTGACCGTCCCGTACCGCTGGTGGCGCGGTGCCCAGGACTGGCGGACCAGCGAGTGGGGCGGCCGGGACAGCAGTTCGCCGAGCGCCACCGGCGGCCCCAGATAGGCGAGATGACGACACATCAGCCGACGTCCCGCGCGGTACGGAAACCGGCGAAGATCTGCCGACGCACCGGCAGGTCCCAGTTGCGGAAGGTGCCCCGGCAGGCCACCTGGTCCACGGCGAACGAACCACCGCGCAGCACCTTGTGGGCGGACCCGAAGAACACCTCCGAGTACTCCCGGTAGGGAAACGCGCGGAATCCCGGGTACGGCAGGAAGTCACTGGCCGTCCACTCCCACACGTCACCGATCAACTGCCCGGCCCCGTACGGGGACCGGCCCTGCCGGTACGCCCCGGCGGGCGCGGGCCGCAGATGGCGCTGGCCGAGATTGGCCCGCTCGGGCGCCGGGTCCTCGTCGCCCCAGGGGTAGCGGCGCGACCGCCCGGACACCGGGTCGTGGCGGGCCGCCTTCTCCCACTCCGCCTCCGTGGGCAGCCGGCGCCCGGCCCAGCGGGCGTAGGCGTCCGCCTCGTACCAGCTGACGTGGAGCACCGGTTCGTCCCCGGGGACGGGTTCGGTGACCCCGAAGCGGCGGCGCAGCCACTGGCCGCCGTCCCGGTGCCAGAACAGCGGGGCGGCCAGGTCGTGCGCGCGGACCATCTCCCACCCCTCGGATGCCCACCAGCGCCGCTCGGTGTAGCCGCCGTCCTCGACGAACTCCTGGTACGCGCCGCAGGTGACCGGTGCGGTGTCGAGGTAGAAGTCCGGTACGTCCCGCACATGCGCCGGGCGTTCGTTGTCCAGGGCCCAGGGGTCGGCGGACGTACCCATGGTGAACGGGCCGCCCCCGACCAGGACTTCGGCAGGGAGATCCGCCGTGTCCTCGGCGCGCGGCGGCACGGGCGCGGCCAGCACGGGCGGTCCGGACCGGAGCTGATGGGTGATCAGCATCGTTTCGTCGTGCTGCTGTTCGTGTTGGGCGATCATTCCGAAGGCGAATCCGGACCGCACCAGCGGCCGGTCGTCGTCCAGGGCGGTGGTGTCGAGGACGTCCAGGGCCCGGCCGCGGACCTCCGCCGCGTACGCCCGCGCCTCGGCGGGCGGCAGCAGCGGCAGCGAGGGGCGGGTCGCCCGGGGGTGCTCGAAGGCGTCGTACAGGCCGTCGATCTCCGGGCGCATCGCCTCGCGCCCGGCCACCCCGCGCAGCAGCCACAGCTCCTCCTGGTTGCCGATGTGCGCGAGGTCCCAGACCAGCGGGGACATCAACGGCGAGTGCTGGGCGGTCAGTTCGCGGTCGTCGACGCTGTCGGTGAGCCGGGTGGTGCGGTCCCGGGCGGTGCTCAGCGCGGCGAGGGCGCGGCTGCGCAGCGGCTCGGGGTCCATCCCGTGGGGTGCGGGGGAGTCGTTCATGGGCGGAGTCCCTCGAAGTGGTGGCCCGGACCGCCGGGCCCGATGGGTGCGAGCAGTGCGGGGAGGTCGTCGGCCGGGCAGCGGCCCCGAGCCACGTACCGGTCGTGGAAACCGGCCGCGGCCTCCTGGACCCGCCCGGACGCCCCGAGCCGTGGCAGTGCCTCCAGCGCGGCCCCGAAGCAGGCGGTGGCCGCCGCCCGCAGCTCGGGATCGGCCAGCCCGTCGCGGGCGGCGCGCGTCCAGAGCGCATTGAGCGGCGCGGGCTCCGGCCCGGCCGCCCCGGCCAGGGGCGCCACGGCACGGAACACCCTCTCGGCGGCCTCCGGATCGTCGAACAGGGCGGTGGTCACGGCGAGCGGCACCAGCCAGCCGTCCGCCCCGTACTGGGCGTCGATCATGCGCAGCTCCAGATGGCCGCGCGGGCGCACCGGCGGGAAGAGCGTACTGATGTGGTAGTCGAGATCGGCGCGCACCGGAGGTCTCGGGGCGCCGGTGCGGATCCAGTCCCGGAACGTCAGTCCGTTCGGCACGGACCACGGACCGCTCTCCTCCCGGATGCACATCACCGGCGTGTCCAGCACATGCCCGGCCCAGGCGTCGCGCGGCAGCGGACCGTGCGGCGGAGCCACCGGCCGCCACGGGTCGAGCGCGGCCCACAGCGACTGACGGGTGGAGCGCCAGGAGGTGGGGCGGCCCAGCCGGAGGGGCGAATTGGCGAAGACGGCCACCAGGACCGCGCCCAGCAGATGGCACAACTGCCAGCGCCGCCCGTATCCCAGGGGCCCCGGCTCCTCCTCCCCGGCGTCCAGGCAGACCTGGACGGACGCGGTGTTGCACATCATCACCCGACCGGCCGGACCCGACCGGTCCAGGGCGATCTCCATGGCGTCGTACCGGGGTTCGCGCAGCAGCCGGCGGGGGGCGTGCCAGGGGTCGACGCCGAGCCCCACCGGCACCAGCCCCAGCGGGTCCAGGGCCGCGCGCACCGCGGCCAGGTCGGCGGCGGTGGTCTCGACGCACTCCGTCAGGGAGTCGGCGGGGCGCGAGCTGAGCTCCAGCTGGCCGCCGGGTTCGAAGGTGACCGCCGCGCTCAGGGGCAGGGCCCGCAGGACGGCGGTGGCCGCTTCGAGGCGGTCGTGCTCGACGGGGACACGCGGACGGTCCCGGTCGTGGATGAGCCATTCGAGTTCCACACCGACCTTGCGGGGCGGTCCCGTCTTGAAACAGATGCAGCGCAGTAAGTCCTCGGCCTCGCCCTCGTCCAGGGGCGGGGAACCGCCGGGCGGGCCATGGCCCCCGGAGGTGTCGTACGACATGCGGGCCTCCTTCCACAGGTCTCTCCCACCACCCAAACCCCTGCGAGTGGATCGCACAAGAGTGCCCCTGGACGGGAGAAATCGGGTTGCGCCGCCGCCGTCGGGGCGCCGAGCATGCCCCGTATGCACCACACGGGGGAGTACCGATGAGCGCCAGGCTGCGCGGGATCGCGCGCGAGACCGAGGCCGTCGTCGCAGCAGGCCACTACCGCACCCCGGACGGCCGGGAGGTGTCCATCGAACGGGCCCTGAGCAGCGCGATCTCCGGGACCACGCTGTACGGGCCCGAGCCGCTGCCGCTCGTCGTCCTGGACGGCGACCGCACCCCGTCCGTCGAGGTCACCGGCGAGAGCAGCCTGGCCGCCGCCCACCGGATGACCCGAGAGGGCCCCGGCAAGGTCGCCGTGCTCAACTACGCCTCCGCCCGCAACCCCGGCGGCGGCTACCTCAACGGCGCCCAGGCCCAGGAGGAGGCGCTGTGCCGGTCCTCCGGCCTGTACACCACCCTGCTGCGCGCCCCCGACTTCTACGCCCACCACCGCGCCGGACGCAGCCCCCTCTACACCGACCGGGTGATCCACTCCCCGGGCGTACCGGTCTTCCGGGACGACCGGGGACGGTTCCTCGACACCCCGTTCACCGTCGGCTTCCTGACCTCCCCGGCGCCCAACGCCGGCGTCGTCCGCGCCCGCACCCCCGAAGAGGCCCACCGCATCCCCGCCGCCCTCGCCACCCGGGCGGAGCGGGTGCTGGAGGTGGCGGCGGTGCGCGGGTACCGGCGGCTGGTGCTGGGGGCCTGGGGCTGCGGGGTGTTCCGCAACGATCCGGCGCAGGTGGCCGGGGCGTTCGGGGCGCTGCTGCTGGACGGCGGCCGGTTCGCCGGGCACTTCGAACAGATCGTCTTCGGCATCCTCGACCGGGCCCCGGACTCCGCCACCCGGGCCGCCTTCGACCGCGCCTTCGGTGCCGCGTAGCGCCGTACGGGGCGTGTCCGACGGACCGGAACCGGGGTCGCGGTGCCCGTCCCCGATCCGCCGGACACGCCCCGGCGCCTACGCCCAGCCGTAACGCTCCCGCAGCCGTCCCACGACCTGGTCGAACCGCGCCCGGTCCAGGGCGCACGCCTCCCGCCGCATCCCGTCCTCGTGCACCCGCAGCACCCGGTCCAGGTCCACCCAGGACGGGCGGCCCGAGCCGTCCCAGGGGCCGGAGCCGAGCGCCACCCACTCGCGGTCCCGGTCGTGCTGCTTGCTGGAGAGCCGCACCGCGAGCAGTGTGCCCGCCGCCTCCCGGGCCACCACCAGGACCGGGCGGTCCTTGCCCCGCCCGTCGTTCTCCTCGTAGGGGACGAACGTCCAGACGATCTCCCCGGGATCCGGGTCGCCGTCCCGGTCCGGTGCGTAGGAGGTGCGGACCGGCCCCACCCCGAACGGGTCGACCTCCGTCGTGGCGGCCGGGCCGGAGCGGCCCGGGAGGTCGGCCGAGGGATCGAAGCTGTCGTCACGGTGTTCGATGATCATCCCCACACCGTAGGGCCCGCTCAGCGGAGCCGGGGCGCGGGGGCGGACGGGACATCCGCCGGACCGGTACGTGCCCCGGGGCGCATTCGGGCGGCGCGCTCTGGAAGACTGCCGCAAGCCATGAGCCAGTTACCGAACCAGCCCACCGAACGCCCCGTCCCCACCAGCGCCGACGTCGCACGGCTCGCCGGGGTCTCCAGGGCCACCGTCTCGTACGTACTGAACAACAGCGCCTCCGTGCGGATCAGCGAGACCACCCGCCGCCGGGTCCGGGAAGCCGCCGCCGAACTCGGCTACGTGCCCCATGCCGCGGCCCGCAGTCTGCGCGCCGGACACACCCGCATGGTCCTGCTGCCCACCGTGGATCCCCCGGCCGGCCCGCTCCACCACCGCTTCTTCCGCGAACTGGAGGCGGGGTTGCGCCGACTCGACTACACGGTCGTCCAGTACGGCAGCACCGGCCTCGACCCGCAGGACGCGCCGCGCGCCTGGGCCGAACTCCGCCCGGTCGCCGTGATCGCCCCCGGCGCCGTCGACCTCACCCCGCCCGGGATAGCGATGCTCCGGCGGTCCGGGGCCAGGGCCGTCATCACCCTCGGCCCGCGCCCGGTGCCCGGCGCCCACGCCCTGGTCATGGACCAGCAGGCGGTCGGCGACTGTGCGGTGGGGCACCTGCTGGCGGGCGGCCGGCGCCGGATCGGCGTGGTCATGCCCGAGGAGAGCGGACCGGACCGCCTCGCCGGCCCCCGGCTGACCGGCGCCCGGCGGGCCGCCCGGCGCCACACCGCCCGGGTGGAACCGCTGCCCCTGCGGTACGACGAGGAGTCGGCCGCCCGGCTCGCCGCCCGGTGGCGCTCCCTGGACCTCGACGCCGTCTTCGCCTTCGACGACGCGTACGCGATGCTCCTGATGCGGGCCCTCCAGGACGCGGGCATCGACGTACCCGGCGAGACCGCGGTGATCGGCGCCGACGACCTGATGCTGGGCAGGCTCCTGCGGCCCCGGCTCACCACCGTACGGATGGAACTGGCCACCCCGCAGCCGCTCGCCGAGCTGGTGGACCGGCTGGTCAAGGAGCCCGGGGCCGACCCCGAGCGCCACGACCTGCTCCGGGTCGCGGTGGTACGGCGCGAGTCTGCCTGAGACACCGGACGGTCCGGCACGCACGGATCCGTTCCGGACCGGGGGAGAGCCCTTAACGTGAGGGCCATGAGCCATCCGCAGAGCTACGAGATCCTCCTCGTCCCCGGATTCGTGGAGGAGACCCCCGGGACCGGGGAGAGCGACGGCACCACCGCAACGGCCGAGCCCGCCGGGGCCGACGACCCCGCCGAACCGGACGGCGGCGCCGGTGATGCCGTCCGCTCGGCGGTCGTCTCGGCGACCGGCGAGACGGGCGCGTCCGGATACCCCCGGTACGCCGGGGACGGCGTCGTGGCCGACATCGACCCCGCGACCCGCACGGTCGAGGCCCTGCTGGTCGACGGGGCCGAACTGACCTACGGCCTCACCGTCAGGGTCAGGGCGCGGGACGCCGGGACCGCCGCCGGGCGCTGAGGCGCCCCGGCCCGGTCCCGGCGAGAACCGGGCCTACTGCCCCGGCGCCTGGTTCTTCTGCTCTTCGATGGACTTGCGGACCTCGTCCATGTCCAGCTTCCGGGCCTGCCCGATGACGTCCTCCAGCGCGGCCTCCGGCAACGCCCCGGGCTGCGCGAACACCGCCACGTTCTCCCGGACGATCATCAGCGTGGGAATGGAGCGGATCTCGAAGGCCGCCGCCAGCTCCTGCTGCTCCTCCGTGTTGACCTTCGCGAAGACCACGTCGTCGTGGCGCTCGGAGGCGGCCTCGTAGACCGGCGAGAACTGGCGGCACGGACCGCACCAGGAAGCCCAGAAGTCGATCAGGACGAAGTCGTTCCCGCTGACGACCTCGTCGAAGTTTTCCTTGGTGAGCTCGATGGTGCTCATGTCCTCGATACCTCTTTCTCTGCCCGCTCGGAATCTGTCCGGACAACGGTGCCCGACCCCGTGCTATTCCGCCTGCCCATGTGGCCGCCGTCCACACCCGCCACCAGACTGTCCCCATGACAGATCCCTCTCTGAACACGGAATACGACGTCGTGGTCGTCGGAGCCGGCCCGGTGGGCGAGAACGTCGCCGACCGGGTCCGGGCCGCCGGGCTGACCGCCGCGGTCGTCGAGTCGGAACTGATCGGCGGCGAATGCTCCTACTGGGCCTGCATGCCCAGCAAGGCCCTGCTGCGCCCGGTGGTCGCCCGCGCCGACGCCCGCCGCGTCCCGGGGCTCGCCGCCGCCGTCCAAGGGCCGCTGGACACCGGGGCGGTCCTCGCCCACCGCGACTCCTACGCCTCGTACTGGAAGGACGACGGCCAGGCCGCCTGGCTGGAGGGGATCGGCGCCGACGTCCACCGGGGCACCGGCCGGCTGACCGGCGAGAAGGAGGTCTCCGTCACCGCCCCCGACGGCACGGAGCACCGGCTCACCGCCCGCCATGCCGTCGCCCTGTGCACCGGAAGCCGCGCCGTCGTCCCCGAACTTCCCGGCGTCGACACGGCCCGCCCCTGGACCAGCCGGGAGGCGACCAGCGCGAAGGAGGTGCCCGGCCGTCTGGTGATCGTCGGCGGTGGTGTGGTCGGCGTTGAGATGGCCACCGTCTGGCAGGCCCTCGGCGCCCGGGTGACACTGCTGGTCCGCGGCACCGGGCTGCTGCCGAAGATGGAGCCCTTCGCGGGTGAGCTGGTCGCCCGGGCCCTCACCGAGGCCGGCGCGGACATTCGTATGGGGACCTCGGCCACCGCCGTGCACCGCACCGCCCCGGACGGGCCCGTCACCGTCGAGCTGGACGACGGCGAACGGATCGAGGCCGACGAGATCCTCTTCGCCACCGGCCGGGCCCCGCGCACCGACGACCTCGGGCTGGAGACGGTGGGCCTGGAGCCGGGCTCCTGGCTCACCGTCGACGACAGCTGCCGGGTCGAGGGCAGCGACTGGCTCTACGCGGTGGGCGACGTCAACCACCGGGCGCTCCTCACTCACCAGGGCAAGTACCAGGCACGCATCGCGGGAGCCGCCATCACCGCCCGCGCCACCGGCGCCCCGCCCCTGGAGACCGGTCCCTGGGGCGCCCACGCCGCCACCGCCGACCACGCCGCCGTACCCCAGGTCGTCTTCACCGACCCGGAGGCCGCCTCGGTCGGCCTCACCCTCGCCGAGGCGGAACGGGCGGGCCACCGGGTCCGCGCCGTCGACCACGACCTCGCCGCCGTCGCCGGCTCCGGCCTCTACGCGGACGGCTACCGGGGCCGCGCCCGCATGGTCGTCGACCTCGACCGGGAGATCCTGCTCGGCGTCACCTTCGTCGGCCCCGGCATCGGCGAACTGCTGCACTCGGCGACCGTCGCCGTCGCGGGCGAGGTGCCCGTCCACCGGCTGTGGCACGCCGTCCCCGCGTACCCCACGATCAGCGAGGTCTGGCTGCGTCTGCTGGAGGCGTACCGGGGCTGAAGCACCGGCGGCCCGGCAGCGCGGGCGGCCGGGACCGGGGAGCGCCCTTCATCACCGGCACCCGGCCGCCGATCCGGCTCCGCCGCCTCCCCGTGGCGGCCGTGGCGGCCGTGGCGGCTCAGGCGGGCGGCCGGACGCCGCTGGTGGTGACGTGCACGTAGTCGACGACGAGCTGCTGCGGGAAGGCGGTGTTGCCGTCGGGGGCGCCGGGCCAGTCGCCGCCGACCGCGAGGTTCAGGATCAGGAAGAAGGGCTTGCCGAACACCCAGTTGTTCCCGTTCAGATCGGCCGGGGTGCGGCGCTGGTAGACGTTCCCGTCCACCGACCAGCTCACCGAGTCCGGTGCCCAGTCGACGGCGAAGGTGTGGAAGTCGTCCGCGAACGCCTGGCCGCCGGGGAGGCTGTACGGGGCGCCGATGCCGTTCGCGCCCGAGTACCCCGGACCGTGCAGGGTGCCGTGGACGGTGGAGGGCTCGAAGCCCACGTTCTCCATCACGTCGATCTCGCCCGAGTTCGGCCAGCCGACCTGGCCGATGTCGTCGCCGAGCATCCAGAAGGCCGGCCACATGCCCTGGCCGCGCGGGATCTTCATCCGGGTCTCGAAGTGCCCGTACGTCTGGCTGAACCTGCCCGAGGTGTTCAGCCGGGCCGACGTGTACTCGCATGTGCCGTACCAGCACTGGTAGTTGCCCGGGTTCTCGCGGCGGGCGGTGATGACCAGGTGGCCCTGGCCGTCGAGCGCCGCGTTGCTGTTCCCGGCCGTGTAGTACTGCCGCTCGTGATTGTTGACGTTGTCGCCGGTCTCGGTCTGCCACTTGGCGCCGTCCACGGCGGAGCCCGCGGGACCGTCGAAGTCGTCGACGAAGCCCGCCGCCGCAGCGGCCGCGCGCGGCCCGGAGGGCTGGGTTCCGGCCGCCGGTCCCGACAGGGTCGGTACGAGGGCGAGGGCGGAGAGCGCGCAGAGCGCGGACGTCAGCAGACGCCGCGGACGGTACGGAAGAGTCATGGGGGTCCTTCCCGTGCGAAAGGGAGCGGCCGGAGCTCGGTCATACGTATGACGGGCCGCATGTGTGGGGGAGCAGGGAGAGGTCGTGGTGCTGTACGTGATTTAAGAAGTGAAGCAATACCGTGTCAAGAAGCGGTGCGGACCGTAGTTCTTGCACACGGATGAGGGACGGAACGGGCCGGACGGGATTAGTCGGCCGGTGCCGGGGAAAGGGGCTGCCCGCACCGCAGGTTCCACCGGCCGGACCGTCCGGAGAGCGCGGTCAGGGTGAGCGGGGCGACGTCGAGCCGCCAGAAGGACTCCGGCGGCAGGGACAGTGCCGCGACGACCGCCGCCCGCACCACCGAGGGCTCGACGACGGCCAGCACCCGGTCCTCCCCGGCGCGCTCGTCGGAGCCGGAGCCGAGCGAATCCAGCCAGCGCCCGGTCCGGGAGCACAGTTCCAGCAGGGATTCGCCGCCGTGCGGAGCCGCCGAGGGATCGGCCAGCCAGGCCGAGACCGCCGCCGGCTCGGCCGCGCCCACCTCGTCCAGCCGCAGCCCGCTCCACCGGCCCAGGTCCCAGCCGCGTACGGCCGGTTCCGGCACCGCGCGCAACCCCAGCGCCTCGGCGGTCCCGGCACACCGCACGGACGGTCCGCGCAGCCGCCGTCCGGCGTCCGGCACACCCGGAGCGGCGGCCCGGGCCCGGCGGGCCCCGGCGGCGTCCAGAGGAGCGTCCCCGTCGAAACGGGCCTCGCGCAGCGCGGCGTTCAGCGCCGGCGAGATCAACATCACGCGTACCGCCATGATCTCCGGTCAACTCCTAGGGGTGTCCGGGCTCCGTGCCCGCCCGAGGGGTCCACCCTCGCACCAGCGCGTCCGAGCTGTTGTCGGGGCCATGGCGGCGCGTCCTCCCGAGCGGTATGGTCGCGGCGGACATGACGTGGGTGCATCTGGAAGTCCGGTGGGAATCCGGCACGGTCGCGCCACTGTGAACCCGTACGTGTGCGGGAAGTCAGACCCAGTACCCACGTCTCAGGCACCACGATCGGGACGCGTGTTCCCCAGGAGGTTCTGCCATGGCACAGACTGCTGCCCCCGCCACCGCCGCACCGGCGATCACCCCCATCTCGCTGAAGGCCATCGCCCCCTGGGCGGTCTTCTTCGGCATCCTCATGCTCGTCCTGCTCTACTTCGTCGGCGCAGAGCAGGGCGCCACCGCGGTCATCTCCGGCGAAGGCGTCCACGAGTGGGTCCACGACGGCCGCCACCTTCTCGGTTTCCCCTGCCACTGACCCACCGCGCAGATCCAGGGGAACTCCCATGAACTCCATATCCGTCAGAGCCCTGCTCGTCCGCGGCATGCTGGCCGGCCTCGTCGCGGGCGTGCTCGCCCTGCTCGTCGCCTACTTCCTCGGTGAGTCGCGCGTCGACGCGGCCATCGCCCTCGAAGAGGCGCACAGCCACTCCCACGACGGCGGCGAGGAACTCGTCAGCCGCACCGTGCAGTCCACGGCCGGGCTCGCCACCGGCGTGCTCGTCTTCGGCGTGGCGATCGGCGGTATCGCCGCGCTCGTCTTCTGCTACGCCCTCGGCCGGATCGGCCGGTTCGGGCCACGTGCCACGGCCGCTCTGATCGCGGGCGCGGCACTGCTGGCCGTGTACGTCGTACCGTTCCTGAAGTACCCGGCCAACCCGCCGGCCGTCGGCAACCCCGACACCATCGGGAAGCGCACCGCGCTCTTCTTCCTGATGGTCGCGCTCAGCGTGCTGCTGGCCGTCGCCGCGGTGATCCTCGGCAAGCGGCTCGCCCCGCGCCTGGGCAACTGGAACGCCACGGTCGTGGCGTCCCTCGCCTACGTCGTGGTCATCGGGGTCTCGTACGTCTTCCTGCCCTCGTACAACGAGGTCGGCAAGGACTTCCCGGCCGCCCTGCTGTGGGAGTTCCGGCTGAGCACCCTCGCCGTGCAGGCCACGCTCTGGGCGGCCTTCGGCCTGGTCTTCGGCCACCTCACCGAACGGCTGCTGGTGCCGGGAGCGGCCGTCGCCCCCGGGAGGGACCGCACCGTGGCCACCGCGGGCTGACCGGAACCGGCTCCCCGGCACGGCCGGGGAGCCGGTGCGGGCCGGTCCGGTACGGGCGCGGACCGCTACGGCAGCGCGTACGGCCGCGTCGTGATCCCCATGTCGTGGCCGCCCGGGGCGCCGAAGCGGGCTGGGCGTCCGCCGAAGAGGCGGTTGGTCCGGCCTGGCCCGGCCCGGTTGCCCGCCCCGGGCGAGCCCCGCACCGGAGCGGCCGCCGAAGCGCCGGTTCTCCCCGCAGGGCCTCGCCCCTTCCTCCGGTTCGTCCCCGTCCTCTCCGCCCGCTCCCTCTTCCTCGTTCAGTCGTCGAAGTCCCCGGCGAGCGCCGCCGCCATCCGCAGGTGGCCCGCCGCCTCCGCGCCCCTGCCCTGGCGCTCCAGGGTGCGCCCGAGCATCAGCCGCGCGTAGTGCTCCACCGGGTCGCGGTCCAGCACCGCCCGCAGCTCGGTCTCGGCCTTGCCGAGCCGCGCCGAGTGGTAGTACGACCGGGCCAGCAGCAGCCGCGGCGCCACCAGCTCCGGAGCCTCCTCGACCAGCCCCTCCAGGATCCGCGCCGCCGTCAGGTACTCCTTCGCCTCGAAGAACATCCCGGCCCGGTCCCAGCGGTCGGCGGCCGTGCCGAACTCGAAGTAGGTGTCGCTCACTTGGTCTCCTCCGTCGTGGACCGTCATCGGGAACGTCCCCGGCCCGGTCCTGCCGCCGACCCGGCTGCCGCCCGGTCCTTCCGCACGCTCCAACCCCGTGCAGTTGTTGAATATTCCACCAAATCTCCGGCGTGGGTACCGGCACCCCGGTGCCGCGCGGGAATAGGTTGAGCGCCATGAGCAATCTCGATCGCCAGGCCGTTCCCGCCGTCTGCGGCGGGCGCGGCTTCGTCGTCGCCGAGCCCGTACGCGAACTCCTCGCCCCGCGCCATGTGCGGCTGGGCGAGTCCACCGAGGTCCGCAGGCTGCTGCCCAACCTCGGCCGCCGGATGGTCGGTGCCTGGGCCTTCGTCGACCACTACGGCCCCGACGACATCGCGGACGAGCCGGGGATGCAGGTGCCGCCCCACCCGCACATGGGGCTCCAGACGGTCAGCTGGCTGCACGAGGGCGAGGTCCTGCACCGGGACAGCCTCGGCAGCCTCCGTACGATCCGCCCGCGCGAACTCGGGCTGATGACCTCCGGCCGGGCCATCAGCCACTCCGAGGAGAGCCCCCGCGCCCACGCGAGGTTCCTGCACGGCGCCCAGCTCTGGGTGGCGCTTCCCGACGCCCACCGGCAGGTCGAGCCCCACTTCCAGCACCACACCGACCTGCCGACCGTCTCGGCCCCCGGCCTCACCGCCACCCTGATCCTCGGCGAACTCGACGGCACCGCCTCACCCGGCACCACGTACACCCCGCTCATCGGCGCCGACCTCGCCCTGGCCGCCGGAGCGGAGGCCCGGCTGCCGCTCGAACCGGACTTCGAGTACGCCGTGCTCTCCATGTCGGGCCGGGCCGAGGTCGACGGGGTGCCCGTCCTGCCCGGCTCGATGCTCTACCTCGGCTGCGGCCGCACCGAACTCCCGCTGCGCGCGGACAGCGACGCGGGCCTCATGCTCCTGGGCGGCGAGCCGTTCGAGGAGGAACTGATCATGTGGTGGAACTTCATCGGACGGTCCCAGGAGGAGATCGCACAGGCCCGCGCGGATTGGGCGACGGGGGACCGGTTCGGCACCGTCCACGGGTACGACGGCCCGCCGCTCCCTGCCCCCGAGCTGCCCGCGACTCCGCTGAAGCCGCGGGGGCGAGTGCGCTGACCTGGGTGTTTACAATCCGGGGCGCAGTAGGCGGCGGAGGGACGGCGAGAGTGGCACCCGGGTTTGCGCCCAGGACCGGCCTGGGTTTCGTATCGGAGTTTTGGGCCTCTGGTCGCTCCCGGGTCTGCTCATGTGTGACCACCTGTGCCAGTCCTGATGCTGACCCAATGCTGACTTTGCTGACGGGCTGTCATTAGCCTGCTGGTCGAGATGTCAGGTGGGCGGGGAGCGCTGTGCGGCGATGGGCAACGCGGAGGCGTGGGCGCGCGGATCGCGCTCCCACCCTCGGTGCCGCAGAGCATTCGGGCCACGACCGGATCACGCGCAGTGGAGTCGAGTCGGCCGTGAAAGCTCCACCGCGCGGTCACCCGACCTGGAGCAAGCGGTCGCGAGGGCTACCGCGAGGCCCCGTCCGGCCAGATGATGGTCACGGGCACACCTGTTTCGCGGGCGTAGCCGACGACGTCGGCAGTTCCTCCGAAGCCTCGGGCCGGCTTCCCGTCCCAAACGGCGAGAAGCTGGTCGGAGAGACCCACGAGAATTTCGCTACCAGCCTGGTGGGCTTCTGGAGTCGACTCGACAAGACCGGTGCGGTGAACGTCCGAGGCACTCCCGAGGAGCTGGTCGTACTCGGAGTGGTACCAGTCGGGCTGGCCGTCCCGATACTGAACTGCTGGGATGACCACTTCGAGCTTGGCACCTGCGTCGAGCGCGATCTGTGCCCACCATGCGTCAGGGCCATCGGCAATGCAACTGATGGCGACGAGGTCGGCGGCGTCCAGAGCCTCAATGTGGGCGACAAGGCTGGAGCGAACCTGTTTGGCTACGTCCGCGGGCAGGCCACGGTGCCCGGTGATTCCGATACGCATGTGATTGCCTCTCTAGAGATAGGTCGCATGGAGTTGGGCGTCGAACTCGCGCACCGTAGCGGTGCGCCCGGAGTCGGTGTAGGTGGAGCGAAGACGGCGAGCCCGTTCGACGATCTTTCCTGAGCGGAGCCGGAGGCCCTCCGCGAGGGCGCGTGCAGCCATGTCGAAGGCCGCGTCCGCGTCGCCGGATCGGAGATGGCTGGCTGCGGCGTCGATGGCGACGCCGTTGTCGCGCCGCAGGAGGACGCTCTGCGGCCGGACACCCAGCTGGTCGTGGGCAGCCTCGGCGGAAACACGGTCGGCTTCGCCCCCATGATGAAGCAGTGCTCCAGGCAGCTGCGGGGCCTGGCCGGCGCACTGTTGCCCGTCGACCCGGTGGACCGGACCTCACCGGCCGCCGACTGCGCCGACTTCTTCGAGAACGGTGACGGGGCTGCCTGGCTCAAGGGCCGGTTCACGACAGTGAAGCGGGACCTGCGCCGGATGTTCGCCGAGATCCGCGAACAGTCCCCCGGCTCGAAGACCGTGCTGGTGGGCTACCCGAGGATCATTCCCGAGGACACCGCCACGTGCCTCACCGCCATCCCCGGCGGGTTCAGGAAGCCGCTCGCCGACATCAACCAGGACGCTCTGAAGTTCCTCGACAAGGAAGTCCAAAAGCCCCTCAACGACCTGATGAGCCGCGAAGCACAGGCAGCGCGCGCCACCTTCGTCAACATCTACGACCGGTCCGGCACCCACACCGCGTGCGACGGCGAGCAACGGGGCATCGGCGCGATGCTGGAGACGTCCGAGGCCAGGCTCGGGCTGGTCCGGCTGCCCTGGTTCGTGCACCCGAACCGCACCGGCCGTGACCTCCAGGCCGACCTGGTCGCCAAGGCGGTCAAAGACCTCGTGACCGCCTGACCCTTCGATACAACCGGGCCCCTCGTGCCGGGCGCCCGCCGAACACGGCCGGATGCCCAATGGCCAGGGGGCCGGTGCGCCCGTGACAGAGCGGGGCGCCGGGCTATGCGGGCAGCGGGGTGCGGGTCTGCTCGACGAGCAGGGCGGTGACATCGCTGAGCCGGCCGTCGCGGGCGTGAGCTGCGCGCTGGCGGTGGGCCCCGCTGCCGCAGCGGAGCAGGCGGTCGATCAGACCGGCGACGACGACGGTGTCACCGGTGGCGTCCAGTCCGGGCTGCGCGGCCTTGAAAGTGCTGTCGAGCAGGGCGCGGGCGGGGGTCAGGGCGCCGGTGGCGGTCTCCAGACCGTTCCCCTCCAGCCCGTCGTGGGCGGCGCGCCACAGGGCGAGGCGGAGCACCTGGTCGGGCACCTCGGCGGCGGGGCGGTCGTCTGCGACGGCCTGCAGGGCGGTGGCGGCCAGCCCGCGGACGAGGAGGGCCAGCAACAGCGCTTCCTCGGCGGTCGCGGCCACATCGGCGACGCGGATCTCAAGGGTGGGCAGGCGTGGGGCAGGGCGTATGAACCAGTAGACCATCCCCTGGTCGAGGGCGGCGCCGCCGCTCAGCAGTGCGTCGACGGCGTGGTGGTAGTCGTCGATGGTGCGGTACATGGGCGGCGGGCCGGCGGAGGGCAGACGCGACCAGAGGACGTTGCGCCAGCTGGCGTGACCGGTGTCCCGCCCCTGGTAGAACGGGGAGTTGGCGCTCAGCGCGAGCAGCGTGGGTAAGTGGGGGCGCAGGTGGTTGGAGACGGCGAGGGCGGTGGACAGGTCCGGCATCCCGACATGGACGTGGCAGCCGCACACGGTGTAGGACTCCACCAGAGCGCCGAACCGGTTGCCGATGCGCTGGTAGCGGGGCCTGTCGGTCAGCGGGAGGGCCGCAGGGGCACCGTGGGGTGCGCAGCCGACGGCGACCAGGCCGAGGCCGAGCCGTTCCGCCGCGTCGGCCAGGGCGTGCCGGGCGCCCGCCAGATGGCGGTGGGCCTGGTCGGCGGAGCGGCAGACCGGGGTGGCCGCCTCCAGTTGGAACCGGGTGATCTCCTCGGTCAGCGTGCCATCGGCAGCGGGAGCGGCATCGCTGATGACGAGGGGGGCCAGGGCGGCGGGACGGCCCGTCTCCGGGTTCAGCAGGAGGAACTCCTCCTCGACACCGAAGGTGAGCGGTCCACCGTCGCCGCCCGGGGGCGGGGTCGGCGGACCGAGCGAAGTGAGGTGGTGCGGGGGATTGGTGCGACCGTGTGGCATGTGCGACTCCGTTCCTGCGGGGCGGGAGACGCTTCCCCGCGTCGAAGGCTGCTGTCGTGGGGGCCGGTCCGGGTGAGGAACTGCCATGGGTCCGGGCCACATTGATGGGGGCGCATGTGCCTGACGGTGCGTCGGAGAACGAGGGGGCCGGGCCAGGGTTGCATGTTCGGGCCGGGGTGACCAGGCCACCTCCCGCCATGGACGACCGTGTCCGAAGGTGCCGCGGTGACCGCTTTCCGGCGCCGGACCGCGGAGGTGGGCGGTGGTGCGCGGGTGGGTGCTCGACGGCAGTTACCCAATTCGGCAAAGAGATGGACGCGGAGACGGCGTGGACGATGGCCCGCCCGGCCCGTCATCACGAACCTTCTGCGCAGCGGTGGACCAGCGTGCGCGGAGAGCTGTCATGGGCAGGCCGTCAACGGCGACGTCAGCCCGGTCGTGAGGTTGTCGCCGATAGATGGAGGGCGCAGGTTGCCGAGCATCCCCGGGCGTGCGGACGCGTTGATGCGGTTCGACGTACCCCAGCAGGGGGCGGTTCGCGTGAGGGGCGAGGTCTCGGCTGAGGGATCTTGAACGGGTGAGGGCCTTCCGGTTCGGTGTGGATTGCGACGCTCATGCGGCGGGGGTCGATGCGGGATCTACGGAAGATCCGCCAGGACCTCAACCGCGCCATGCCTCGTGCGACGGGCGCCCGGGCCGCGCCGGCTGTCGCCTGACGTCGTGCCGACCGCAGGGCCGACACGTCGGGGGGCGGTGGGCGTCAGCCCGCGGTCAGGATGCCGCCCGCAACGGCCGCCGCCACCCCCACCAGAAGGGCCACGACGCTGAACGCGATCTCGCCGACGCGGGAGCGGTGTTCGGCGGCGAGGTCCGTGGTGAAGACGGCCGGGTTTTCGGGGCGGTAGTGGATCGTGAGGTCCCGGCCGCGCGAGCCGGCGGGATCGCGCAGCCCTTCGGTGCGGTAGGCGGTGACGGCGGTGCCGTCGTGGGTGGTGAAGGTGACGACCGGGGTGTGGCTGGTGGCGGTGTCGCCGTCCTCGTCGACCGTGACGTCCTTCAGTACGGCGATGACGCGGCCCGGGACCGGGCCGCCGGAGGCGAGGCCCTCGATGCGCAGGCGTGTGTCGCGTACGGCCCCGGGCAGGTAGGCCGCGCCCAGCAGCGTCCAGGGCACGCCGAAGCCGATGAGGGCCCACGGCCAGCCCCAGTCGATCGAGGCGGCGACGACCAGCCCGACGTAGACGAGGAAGACCGCGAAGTTGGGCCAGCCGAGCCCGCTCCGTCCGGCGTCCGGGTCGGTGGTGAAGCGGTAGGCGTGCGGGCGGCCGGGAGGGTAGCGGATGCCGATCTCCCGGCCCGTCCAGGCCGTGCTGATTCGGTCGCCGCACTCGCCGTCGTTGGTGACGGTGAACTCCTGACCCGTGGCGGGATCGCGGAAGGTGACGACCACGGCGATCCCCTCGCGTCCCGAGCTCCCGTGCCGGGGCTCCGCGACCCGTTCGATCCGGCCGATGACGCGGACCGCCCGCTGGCCGCGGGTCACCCCGGCCAGCGACCGTCCGTATCCGACGAGCGCGACGGCGCCGAGGGCGACGCACCACAACGCCAGATATCCGTGCCGATCCATCCGTGCTCCTCCTGGTCGGAACCGCCTGCCCCACCCGGCTCACCCGTTCCGTCCGGGTGCCCGTCCCGTCCGTCCCGTCAGCGCGCCGGGACGCGCCGCACGATCTCGCCGTGGCCGTTCGCCTCCAACGAGGCGGTGCCGTCGGTGCCGGTCACCCCGACCCTGAGGACGAGGGCGCCGGACAGGCTCTCGGCGGTGAGCTGCCAGGTCCGCGGGGAGCGGACGCCGAGAGTGGTCCTGGCCTCCCGGACGAGGGCGGGGATGCGTGGGTAGGGCAGGGCGTCCAGGTCGAAGCCGGGTGCCTGCGAGCCCGCGGGGGTGAAGACGACGGTGAGGAGGCGGTCCTGCACGACGACAGTGAGGGCCTGACGCTTTTTGTCGTCGCCCTTGGTGAGCGAGTCGACCGCCGGACGCAGTCGGCCCTCGTCGAACAGGGACTGCCCGGGGCCGAGGGCGACGGTGCCGGACGCGGCCGAGACGATCGTGGTGGACGAGGTGCCTGGGTCGGCGGGCCCAGCGGCCGAGGGGGGCCGGTCGGTGGGGTCTTCCGGGCCGAAGAGTTCGGCCCGGAAGCCGAAGACCACGCCGGCCGCGCCGAGCAACAGGGCGAGGAGCGTGAGGTAGCCGCCGACGGTGCCGCCCGGGGGCGGCTCGTCGGCCAGGACCGGGCCGGGCGCCGAATCGATGCGGGCCGCGGCCGCGCGGTCCTCCCACTCCGGTGTCGGGCGCTTCACCAGCTTCACCGCCCACGGCCGGTGCGGTGGGTACTGGACGACGACGATGCCGCCTGGTTTGTAGTCGGGGAGGTCGACGAGATTGACGGACTGGGTGGACTCGACGCGGTACGCCGGTCCGCCGTCCGGGGCGACGGTGAGGTCGAAGCGGACGGGCACGTCGCTGCTCTCCCCGCCGGTGGCGCGCAGGCTCTCGATCATGGCGAGCGCGGTACGGGGGACGACGGCCGCCTCGCGTGCGCGCGCGGGCGCCCCGGCGGCGAGGACCAGGAGTCCGTAGGCGATGGGGACGGCCAGGCCGCCGACCAGCAGGGGAACATGTTCGAGGACGGTGCCGACGACGAGTGCGGCGAGCGAGCTCCCGATCACCGCGCCCGTGACGATCCCGCGCGCGAGGTCGAGAGGGGTGCGGCGCGTCGGCGGTGCGCTCGGAGGGCCCGGCGTGATCGTCATACCGAGATTGTGGCGGCCCGGGCCGCGGTCCGGTAGGCGTCCGGGCGCCCTTCTCTCCCTCAACGTCGTTTAGTGGGAAGGGCGTTGTCACCTGCCGGGCAACCCTGGCAGCCGACGATACGTCGACCATTCCGCCAGAGGCTCTGTACGCGGCCCCGCACCCGCACTCGCGCGCCGAGCCCGTTCATGAAGCGGGTCGGCGAAACGAGATCGAGCGTCCCGGACCACGGCCTGTCCGGCGGACCTTGAGTGAGCGATTCGTTGCGGTCCACCCGTCAGCCGCGCTGTCAGCTCCGTTCGCTAAGGTCTGCAGCCATGATCGAGAGCAAGGTCGAAGCCTGGCCGGAACCTCCCCTCGCCGGCAACGAGGCCGCAGCGATCCTCGGCGCCCTCGAACGTCAGCGGGCCACCCTTGCCTGGAAGTGCTCCGGCCTGGACGCCGCCGGTCTTCGCGCCACGCTCGGCACGTCCGCCATCACTTTGGGCGGCCTCCTCAAGCATCTGGCGCACACAGAAGACAGTCACTTCGCCCGGTTGTGGCTCGGGTCCCCCGTGGGTGCTCCCTGGGACACCGTCGACTGGGACAGCACTCCCGACTGGGACTACCGCTCCGCCGCCGAGGACACCCCCGAGCAACTGCGCTTTCTCTGGCGGGAATCGGTCGCCCGCTCACGTGCCGTCGTCGACCAGGCGCTCAGCACGGGCGGACTGGACCAACTCGGCGCCTACACCACCCGTAGCGGCGAACGCCCCAACCTCCGCCGTATCCTCCTCGACCTCATCGAGGAGTACGCCCGCCACGCCGGTCACGCCGACCTCATCCGTGAATCCGTCGACGGGCTCACGGGCGAGGACCCACCGAGGTGAAGGCACAGGAGCCCGGTTGGTGGCATGGCATCTGCCCTGGAGACCTCTGGGCCGGCCACCGGCCGCTCCCAGCCCCCGACATCATCCTGCGGCCTCACGGTGGAGTCTCTATCACCCCGCGAGCACGCCGGGCGAACTTCTCCCGGCTCACTTCCACCGCGTCGACGGCGTCTTCGAGGCCGGTGCGGTACCCGCCGTCCGACAACTCCCCTTCGTGTGTCCCGTGGAGCACACCTTCGAGGTACGTCCGCAGGGACCGCACGTCCGACCATACGTTCACGGCTTCCGCGGCCACGGCTTCCGGCCCCATCAGATCGAGCCGCGCCTGTGCCTTGTAGAGCGCGTCCACCGCGGTACCGAGCTCCTCGACGGCTGTACGCAACACATCGGTCGGAGGCGGGGCGTCCCGGACGGATGCCAGAGCGCCGTCCTGGTGCGCGATCCGGTGCAGCACGCTGTCGACCGGCTCCGCCGCCTCCATGAAGGCGAGGTACGCCTGAAGGCGTTCACTCCGTAGCGCCCGGCCATGCTCGACCACCCCCTGGTCGGGCGCCTGCCGCCGCGCGGCCCTGTACGTCAGCCACGAGGTGAACAGAGCGCCGGCGACACCTACTCCGGCTCCTGCCAGGGCAGCCCATCCTTCATCCATGCAGTCCATCCTTCTGCGGTACGCCGCCGAGCGAGACCTTTTCCCCAGATCCGCGTGCCTCTTAGACTCGGGGAAGCTGACCAGGCGTCACACACAGACGATCACAGGCGATGGCTTGGAGGGCGGACGGGTGGCCGCAGCAACACAGCCCCCATCGGGAGATCCGGCGGAGGATCCGGCAGAGCGGTTCGCCTTGGAGTTACGGGCCCTCCGCAACTCGGCGGGCGGCCCGACGTACCGGCAGATGGCCGCGCGTACGGGCCAGTCGCCCAGTGCCCTGTCCAACGCCGCGAAGGGCAGACAACTGCCGCCCCTGGACGTCGCCTTGGCCTATGCCGAAGCCTGCCACGGCGACCGCACGGAATGGGAACGACGGTGGCGGGCGGCGAAGGCCGAGCAAGGCACGGCGCCAGTACCGGCACCGGCACCGGGACGACGGTGGCCGATCGTCGTCGGCGTGGGTACGACGCTCGCACTGGTGGCCGCAGCGGCGGTTCTCGCGAGTCGGCTGGCGCACGAGCCGCCACCGTCGGGCGGCCCCGACCACTCTCCCCGCTTCTTCGCCGACGATGACGCCTTCAATCAGCGGCACCCGCGTCCCCACCTGTCGTCCGACTCCGCGCAGATGGCCGCTGACCTGCTCGCTCTGGGCCGGGTGGAGTTGTACACCGGCAAGGCCGCGCCTCCGATCCACCGAGCCACCGCGAGCACCCCGACCTACGAAGTCACCCCGCGCAAGCACATCGGGCCATGGGGGCCCAACCCCTTCGAAGGCGTCGGCGTTCCCTGGGACGCATCGTGGAAGGCGCCGTCACCGGATCGCCAATGGACGGTGGTGCTCACACCGGACGGCCGGTCGGTGGAGTGCTGGCGGACCGAGGTGCGGGACGGCAGGCCGAGCTGCGAATGGGGAGCCGTGTCCGACACCCGCGGCTCATCGGTCTCCCTCAAGGGCCAGGCCACCGGCAGCGGCCTGTCCCGCCTCGCCGGAGTGATCACCCGCGCGGACTGGAAGGCCGGCCGCATCGATCACGCCCTGAGCTTCGGCACCCCGGACAACAACGGTCGGTATGTCTTTCCGGCGGTCGGCAGCGACGGCCAGGAGCAAGGCCGCTGGCGCGAGGGGCAGTTCATCTGGCTGGACCGCGCGTACAACATCGACGCCGACACCTCGCTCAGGCCGTACGAGCGGATGGTGGCGAAGTCGCTGCAGGAGTACGGCGCGTTCAACGTCAAGAACGCCGGGAGGTTCAGCTTCACGTCCGAGTACGGATCGAAGCCGCCAGGCACCAACGGCGACGGCTACGCGTCCCTCACGCACATCAAGTTCGCGCAGTATCTGCGCGTCGGGACGATCGCGCCTGCCTCGTAGGAGGCTGTCGTGCTCGACGTCGTTCAGCGGGGCGGTCGGCTCGGCCACACCAGGCACGGGTCGGGGCTGCGCTCGTTAGTTGGAGCTTCCGCGCCTGTACGCCGACACGCGGCCCGAGCGACAAGTCTCTCAGTCGGGCAGCAAGGGCGCTCATCGCTCCCCGGGTCCGGGCCGGGCCCCGGTTGTGCCGTGTGGTGTGGGCTGTGCGCGCCCATGCCGACGAGGAGCCTGCCCGCCGCCTCCTGGCAGGCTCCTCGTCAGCACGCCGGACCTGAACTTCGCCATGGTGCTGATGCCGATCGGTGCCGCGGCCCGGTCCAGGGTGGCAAACCAGGGCAGCGGCGGACGTCAGGCTCATGTCGCGGGGCGGACGTCGCGCGCGGCCCTGGTGGCCAGGCCGTAGAGGGCTGCCCCGATGGCAGCGCATCCGTCGAGGCCCGATGCCCGATGCCCGCTCCTGCCCTCTGCAACGGGACCGGCCACCGCCCGCATGTCCGACCCGGGCCGCCGCGCCCGCTTCAGGCCGCGGTCGGTGCTCCGGCCGGGGGGACGGCGGAGGGGAGGCGCAAATGGCCGGTGCGGTGCAGGCCCGTCAGGGCGCCCGCGCATGCCGCGCCGAGCGCGGAGAGCGCGGCCCAGGGCAGCCAGGGCGCCTGGACCCGGGCGGCCAGGTCGAAGATAGCTCCCACCCCCAGGTTCCCGACGGCGACGGAGATCCCGGCCGCCGTGCTGTACGCGCCGTAGTAGGTGGCCACCAGACGCTCCCCGGAGAGCCGTACCAGGGTGTCCATCTCGAACGGGTACAGGAGTGAGGACCCCGTGGCCAGCAGCGCGGCGCACACCACCAGACCCACGAGCCCCAGCCCGGCGCCCACGCGGCCCGCGCCCCGGTCCGGGCCGGGCAGCAGCGGGAGGAAGGCCGCGCCCATGACGACCAGGCCGAGCGCGATGGCCCGCGCCGGGTCCAGGCGCTTCCTGGCCCAGTCGGTCAGCCGGAGCTGGCCGGCGACCGCGACCAGGGCGGAGACGGCGAAGACGACTCCCATCGCGGCACCGTTCCCGTCACCCAGCACGGCCCGGGCCCGGAGTGGCAGGGCGAGATAGGTCTGGAAGGCCAGCAGATACGAACCGGCCATCGCGGCGGAGAACAGGAGGAACGGCCGGTTGCCCAGGATCGCCCGCCAGTCGGTGGCGACGCCCCGCCAGCCGCCCGCGCGTTCCGGGTCCGGCACCGGACGCCGTGCGGGCAGACGGCGCGCCTGGACGACGGCCAGCACCCCGAACACCGTCGCGGAGGCGGCGCACACCACCCGGAAGTCGAGCGTGAGCAGGGCGAGTCCGGCGAGCGGGCCGAGGAGGATGCCCGCCTGGTAGAAGACGTTGAAGGTGGCGAACGCCTCCACCCGGCGCTCCCCGGCACCCTCGGCGATGCAGGCGCGGACCGCCGGGTTGAACAGGGCGCCGGCCAGCCCCGTCGCGGCGGAGGCGACGACCAGCGAGGGCAGGCTCCCGGCGAGGGCCAGCAGGGCGAACGCCCCGGTCCGCAGGGCACAGCCCGCAAGGATCATGGGTTTGTAGCCGATCCGGTCGGCCAGGGTCCCGCCGAGCCAGAACATCCCCTGCTGGGAGAGGTTCCGTACGCCCAGGACGAGGCCGACCGCCCAGGCCGCCAGCCCCAGGCCGTGCGCCAGATGGTCGGCGAGATAGGGCATCAGCATGTAGAAGCCGAGGTTGATGCCGAACTGATTGACCATCAGAAGCTGGATGCCCGGATCGAAGGAGCGCACCCGCGCGTGCAGCCCCCTCACCGCGCACCCGCCGCGACGACGGGGGTGGCTGCGGTGCCGGCCGCCGGGCCGGTGACCGTGCGGCAGCGGGTCCAGGACGTCACCGTACGCTCACCCGGATCGGTGATCTCGTCCGGTTCCTCCGGCGGCGGCGCGGAGATGTGCGCGAGGCCCTGCCCCTGGCACCAGGCGTCGTTGTAGACGGTGTCGAGATAGCGGTGCGGGCTGTCGGGGAAGACCGCCGCGATCCGCGTACCGGCCGGACGGGTGCGGGCGGCCCAGCCCGCGACCAGCGCGACCGCGCCGACGCTCCAGCCGCCCGAGGCGTAGTGGTGGCGGGCCAGCGACCGGCAGGCGCGGACCGCCTCGGCCGGGGCCACCCAGTGCACCTCGGAGAAGGCGGAGTGGGCGACATTGCCCGGGTGGATGCTGGAGCCCAGCCCCCGCATCAGACGCGGCCCGGCCGGCTGCCCGAAGATCGTCGAGCTCACGGAGTCCACGCCGATCAGCTCCAGGCCGGGGAACGTGGGCCGCAGCGCGGCCGAGATCCCCGCGGAGTGCCCACCGGTCCCGACGGAGGCGACCAGCACGTCGATCCGGCCCAGCTGCGCGACGAGTTCGGCGGCCAGTGGCGCGTACGCCGCCACGTTGTCCGGGTTGTTGTACTGGTCGGGGCACCACGCCCCGGGCAGGGCGGCCAGCAGTTCCGCCACCCGTTCCCGCCGGGCCTGCTGCCAGCCGCCGGACGGATGCGGGGTGTCGACGGTCTCGATCCGGGCGCCGTGGGCGGTCAGGGCCCGCCGGATGCCCGGTTCCAGACCGGGATCGGTGACGACGGTGACCGGATGGTCCAGGACGATCCCGGCCAGCGCCAGCCCCAGTCCCAGGGTGCCGCTGGAGGACTCCACGACCGGGGCGCCGGGTGCCAGTTCGCCGCGCTCGCGGGCCCGGGCCACCATGTGGAGGCCGGGCCGGTCCTTGATGCCGCCGGGGTTGGCGCCTTCGAGCTTGGCCCAGAAACCGCGGCCGGCATCGGCGAAGGGTTCGCCGATCCACAGCACCGGGGTGCGGCCCACCAGCTCGGAGGGCCCCCGGGCGGAGGTCGGGGCAGGTGCGTACGAGGACATGTTCATGCGGGTGTCACGGCTCCTCGCCCCGGGCCGGAAGCGGCCGTCGGGGCATCGGGGAATGGGGGACCGGGGCACCGCGGCCCGCGACCGGCCCGGCAGGCGCCGGGGGCGGTCGGGCGGCGGCGCCGGGGTATGCCCGGCGGATCCGGACCGGGGCGATCCGGTCCGCCGGACACACCGCACCCCTGTCAGGTCCGCGCCACGCAGAGTGCCGTGAGAACGCACCGCCCACCGGTCGGCCGACGCACCGGAGCCCGGTCCGCTCCGCACCCCATGAGCGCGGCGGTGGCCGGACAGGGCCGGACCTGCGCCGTCAACGCCCCGCCCGGCACCGGCGCGGACGGGGTGTCGGTGCGGAGCCAGTCCGCCGCGTGATCCGACTCCGGGCAGCACGAGCCGGAATCGGAGGACGACGCCGTCACCGGGCCGGTCCCGGGCGGGGCGGGGGAAGCCGGAGCGGTGACGCTCACCTCCATCGGAATGTGGTGGGCGCCGAGTTCCGAGGCATGGCTGTGCACACAGCCGAGCAGATGGAAGGCGATCCAGACCAGCGCGAGGAGCACACCGCTGCCGCGCACCCGGCGATGCGCCGGAGGGAGGGGCGCGGCAGCGATCACTCACTCAACGTACTCAATCGCATGCGTGAAGTCACATTCAGTGCTTCTGTACGTGGTCACCCAACTCGGCCGCCGCCCGCACGGGCCCGGCCGGTGACCGGTCGTCAAACGGACGTCAAGAGGGGCGCGTACGAGGTCAAGGGGGCGCTAACGGGTGGGTCCGGGCGGGCGGGAGCGGGCCTAGGGTGTGTCGTCGGATGCCCGGCCGCCCCGTCGGGCGGCGACGGCGGTCCGGCGACGCACCCCGGCGTCGTACCGTGCCCCGGCCATCGGCGGTCCGGGGCGAACCGCCCGTTCCCACAAGGAGTGCCATGAACGACCACCCGTGCGCAGAGGACCCCGACCCCCTTCGGGCCGGCCGGACCGGAACGCTGTTCGTCCCGGTCCGGCCGGGACCGGCGGGCTGCTGCGCCCGCCTCTTCCGCACGCCGCTCGGGGAGCGGACCGCCGTCGCCTTCACCGGTGAACGGCAACTGGTCCGGGCCCTCGGCGTCCGGCAGCACTGGATCCGGCTGTCCGAACCGGCGGTCCGCGCCCTGGTCGCGCCGCTCGGCGTCCCCGGACTCGTCGTCGACCCGCTGCTCGTCGTACCGGGCCCCGCCGCCGTGCCCCGGCGGCCCGCGTGCCGGACGGTGCGGGAACCGTGCACCGCCAGGACACCGTCGCTGTCCGCCACATCCGCCTCCTGACCGGCCGAGGGAGACCACCATGACCACCGCAGCTCCCGAGGGCCCGGACACGGTCGCGCCCGCCGCCCCCGCCGGTCTGTCCGTCTGGCCCGCCTCGGCGCGTCACCTTCCCGGCGGGGACGTCGCGCTGGGCGGCGTCCCGCTCACCGAGGTGGCCGAACGGTTCGGCACCCCGCTCTACCTCCTCGACGAGCACGAGGTGCGCGAGCGCTGCCGCACCTACCTGCGCTCCTTCCCGGACACCGACGTCCTCTACGCGGCCAAGGCGTTCCTCTGCCGCGCCCTGCTGCACTGGGTGCGCGAGGAGGGGCTCGGCCTCGACGTCTGTTCCGCGGGCGAGCTGGAGTACGCCGTCACCGCGGGCTTCCCGCCCGGACGGATCGTGCTGCACGGCAACGCCAAGAGCCCGCAGGACCTGGAGGCCGCGCTGCGCCTGGGCGTCGGCCGGATCGTCATCGACAGCACCTGGGAGATCGCCCGGATCGCCGCGCTCGTACCGGCGGGCACCCGCCAGAAGGTACTGGTCCGGGTGGTCCCCGGCGTCAGCGCGGGCGGTCACGCGGCGATCCGCACCGGCACGGACGACCAGAAGTTCGGGCTGTCGGTCACCGACGGCGGCGCGGAGCGCGCCGTCGCCCGGATCCTCGACCAGCCCGGACTCGAACTCGTCGGGCTGCACTGCCACATCGGCTCGCAGATCACCACGCCCGAGCCCTACACCGCCGCCCTGCGCACGGTCGTCGCGCTGCTCGCCCGGATCCGCGACCGGCACGGCACCGCCCTGCCGGAGCTGGACCTCGGCGGCGGCCACGGGGTCGCCCACCGGCCGGGGGAGACCGCGCTCGACCTCCCCGCCCTCGGCGCCCTCCTCCGCGGGGAACTGGCCGAGAGCTGCGCCGGGGCCGGCCTCCCCGTGCCCCGCCTCGCCGTCGAGCCGGGCCGGGCGCTGGTCGGGCCCGCGGGCGTGGCGCTCTACCGGGTCCTCGCGGTGAAGCGGACCGGGACCCGGGTCTTCGTGGCAGTGGACGGCGGGATGAGCGACAACCCCCGGCCCGCGCTCTACGGGGCGCGGTACGCACCCCGGCTCGTCGGACGGCGGAGCACGGCGGAGCCCCGCACGGCGACCGTCGTCGGACGCCACTGCGAGGCGGGCGACGTACTCGCCGCCGACGTGGACCTGCCCGGTGACGTCCGCCCCGGGGACCTGATCGCCGTACCGGTCGCGGGTGCCTACCACCTCTCCATGGCGTCCGGTTACAACCTGGTGGGCCGCCCGCCGGTGGCCGCCGTGGCGGACGGCCGCGCCCGGCTGCTGGTCCGCCGGGAGTCCCTCGCCGACCTCGTCGGCCGCGACGTCGGGCCGTGAGCCGCCCGCCCCGCCCCGTCAGCCGTGCGTCTCCGTGCCGGTCGTCCGGCCATCGCCGCCCCCGCCCGGTCGGCCAGGGGCACCGCCACCGGACGGGCCTGGAGTGGCGGGCTCGGTGCCGGGCTCCGGCGTCAGCGCCCGCGGGGGTGCCCGGACGGTGCGGTCCCGTCCCGGCGCCCCCGCGGGGCCGGTGGATCAGCGACGCAGCGCGAGGCGGTGGACGCCGCCGTCGACGGTGCCGACGAAGAGCGTGGAGCCGTCGGGGGCGGCGGCCAGCTTCGTGGTGTCGGTGTTCTGCAGACCGGACGAGATGTTCTGCCAGCTGCGGCCGCCGTCGGTGCTGCGCAGCACGCCGCGCCCGCCCTGCGGGAGGCCGCTGGCCCGGGAGGCGGTGGTGGCCGCGTACCAGGTGCCCTTCACCCGGAGCAGGTCGGAGACGTGGACCGCGAGCGGGCCCGTCTCCGAGGTGCGGAAGGTGCGGCCGCCGTCCGTGCTGACCCGGACGTCCTCGCCGCCGACGACCAGGCGCCGCCCGTCCAGTCCGATCGCCGTCACCGGGCCGTCCGCCACCCTGGTGACGGTCACCCCGCCGTCGTCCGACCGGAACAGACCGTCGCGGCTGCCGAGCCACAGGCGCCGCGGGTCGGCCGGGTCGCCCACGAGGGTGGTGAAGGAACGGCCGTGGTACAGGTTCTTCCACGTGGCCCCGGCGTCACCGGTGGCGAACAACCCCTTGCCGAGCAGGCTCTGGAAGCCGACCAGCACCCGGTCCGGGTCGGCGGGGTGGACCAGCAGGGACGTCGGGACCTCGGAGGAGGTGCCCCGCCGGTGCCAGGTGGCACCGGCGTCACCGCTGCGTTCGACGTCGAACGTCCCCGACGCGGTGCGCCGGACCCGCCAGACCACCTTCGGGTCCTTCGCCGACACGGCGAGCTGCGGGACGGCGACCCCTCTCCTTCCCTCGCCGCCCGACCGGCCCCACTCCGGGCCCTGGACGGGAAGCGCGGTGCGGTAGACCGAGCTGTCGGTGGCGGCGAGCAGATGGCCGTCGCTGACCGCGAGGTCGTTGACGGTCAGTCCCTGGACGCCGATCCGCCGGAGCCCGGTGCCGTGGGCGGAGCCCTGGTAGAGGCCGTCCTGCTCGCTGGCGACGGTCACGGACCCGTCGGCCCACCGGTCGTAGTCCAGCGGCAGCGCCGCCGGGGTCGGCTGGGGCACCTCGGTCCAGGTCCTCCCGCCGTCGCGGCTGAGCCGGCCGGTGCCGAGCGTCGTGGTCAGGTACAGGTCACCGCCCGAGGCCAGCAGAGTGACGCCGCGCTCTACCAGGGGCAACAGGGTGGCCCACGTCTTCCCGGCATCGTGGGAGCCGACCACGCCCCGGCCCGGGACGTACGCCGCCACGACCGAGGCGTCGGCGGCCGTCGAGCCGACGGTCGCGCCGTCCGGGTCGAGGATCCGGCGCGCCTCGCCGGGCTCGCCCGCGCCGATGCCCGACCGGGACCAGATGCCGTGCAACGTCGACAGGTAGAGGGTGTCCCCGGTGAGGACGGCGGTCCTGACCTGGCCGGGTACACCGGTCGGGTACGTCGTCCAGTGGTCGCCCGCGTCCGTGCTGACCAGCAGCGCGTCCGAGGTGACCGCGACCAGGGTGCGGGTCCGCTCGTCGGCGGTGAGCGCCACGAACCGGGTGTCGGGGACGTCGAGCGTGCGCCAGGTGCGTCCGTTGTCGTCGGTGCGCAGGACGGTGCCCTGCCTGCTGCCGTCGTGGACGCTGTTCACCGCGTACCACCAGCGGTCGGCGTTCTTCGCGTCGACCACGAGCGGTCCGGTGCCCTCGGGGACGGGGAGGCGGCCCAGGCGGCGCCAGGAGGCGCCGCGGTCGGTGGTGAGCCAGGGGGCCGCCTGCTGGTACTGGGTGAGGACGGCCTGCCGCGGCCGGTCCGGCGAGAGCGCGACCCAGCCCGCCTCGCTGTTGGGCCCGGTGGGCTGCCAGCGGTCCGCGCGGCTGTCGACCGGGGTCACCTCGAAGAAGCCGGTTCCGGTGAGCAGCCGGCCGCCGTGGGCGGTGCCGCGGACCGAGACCCGGTAGACGCCGGGGTCGGCGCCGGCGGCCGGGGCCCGGTAGTAGCCGGTCCGGGTGTCGAGGGTGGCGGGCACCTCGACGGACCGGCCTCGGGGCGGGGTGACGGTGACGGTCGGCGGGGCGACGAGCGGGGTCGGCGGGGCGATGTGCACGGTGGTGCGGCCGTCGCTGGGGTCGGGGGCCGCCTGGACGGCGAGGTGCCGCACCACCAGCAGGTACGGCACCCCGATCGAGGGGCCGCGGTCGGGGGTCGCCGTGAGCCGGCCGGCGATCTCGGTGTCGGTCCCGGGCCGGGCGGTGCGCAGCGAGAGCGTGACGGTCGCCGTGCGTCCGGCCGGTACCGTGATCCGCTTCGGCGAGACGGTGGCCGGGCCGTCGGTGCTCAGCGCGGCCGACAGGGCGCGGTCGCCGGTGTTGCGCAGCGTCACCTTCGTGGTGCCGCCGACCCGGTTGCCCGACAGGTCGGCGAGGCCGAACGACACCGACGGGGGAGAGGCGGCGAGGGCGGTGGCGGCGGCCGCGGCCACGTCGAGCCGGCCCGCGCCGTGCGTGGTGGGCCCGGTGTCAGTCAACGGCTGCGCGGTGCCCATGAGTTCGGCCTTGATCCCGGCGGGCGTCCGGCCGGGGTGCAGCTGGCGCAGCAGGGCGGCGGCCCCGGCGACGTGCGGGGCCGCCATCGACGTACCGGACATGCGGTACCGGCCGGGCCCGTACAGGGAGGAGGGGATGGTGGAGCGGATCTCCACGCCCGGTGCGACCAGGTCGGGCTTGAGGCCGAAGGACGGGGTGGGGCCGCGTGAGGAGAACGAGGCGATCCTGTCGGTGGTGTCGGTGCCGCGCAGGGTCACCGACACCTTCCCGGCGGCGAGCCGGGTGCTCAGTTCGGTGTACTGGGTCGGGTCGATGCCCATGACCACCAGGTGGTCCATGCGCAGCGAGTCGCCGGAGGCGTCGATCCGCGCGGACGACGAAGGCACCTGGACGATGCCCGGTCCGGGGGCCGCCACCGGTGGCCGGGCCGCTCCCGGCTCCCCGGCCAGGAACACGGGGCCGTCGGAGGTGGGCAGCCCGCCGAGCACGGCGAGCGCGCCGCGCCTCTCCGCCTCCTGGGCCCACTCCAGGGCGTCGGCCCTCACGTCCCGGGTCTCGGAGGCGATGAGCATCTCGGCGCGGACGATCTTCCCGCGGACGTCACCGGCCCGCTCCCAGTCCTCCGCGGTGCCCCTGCCGACGTCGACGAGCGGTGCCGTGACCGGCCGTTCGGGCGGGTTCGCGGACAGGATGCCCCGGTAGGTCTGGATCAACTCGGGCTCCCTGCCCGCCAGATAGGCGCTCGGCAGCCGCAGACCGCTGGTCGAGGCGCCCACCGAGATCACCCCCTCGGCGATGCCGGGGGTGCTGACCGTGCCGGTGCCCGGTCCCTCGTTGCCCGCCGCGGCCACCACGACCACACCGGCCGCCACGGCGGCGGTCGCCGCGCGGCCCAGCGGGTCGGTGCCGTCGCCGGGGCCGCCGAGACTCATGTTGATCACGTCGGCGCGGTGCGGATTGGCCGGGTCGGCGGCCGCCTCGATCCCGGCGATGATGTCCGAGGTGTAGCCGGAGCCGTCGGCGTCCATCACCTTGTACGCCAGCAGGTTCGCGCCGGGCGCCATGCCGGTGACGCCTTCCTTCCCGGCGGCCCGGCCCGCGACGATGCCCGCGACATGGGTGCCGTGGCCGTTGTCGTCCATCGGGTCGTCGTCGCCGTTGGCGAAGTCGTACCCGCCGACGACCTTGTGCCCCTTGCCGATACCGCCGCCCAGGTCGGGGTGGGTGTAGTCCACGCCACTGTCCAGGATCGCCACGGTGGTCCCGGTGCCGGTGACCCGGGCCCCGGCGCGGTCCTCGCGCCGCCAGACGTCGGGGGCGCCGGTGAGCGGCACGCTCGCGTCGGTCTTCGTCAGCATCCGGGTGTCGGGGTGGACGGCGGCGACCCCCGGCAGAGAGGAGAGCCGGCCCACCTCGGAGGCGGGCACCGTCATCGCCACGGCGTCGACGAGCAGGCCGAGTTTACGGGTGGCCGAGGGGTGCAGCCCGGCACCCCGGGCCGAGCCGAGGAACGTCTCCTGCCGTGCGGCGAGGGCGCGGCGCGCGGCGCCGACGTCGCGGGCGGCCCCGGCGGCGAGCAGCGAACCGCCGGGCGCGGCGGTCACGGCGGGGCTGCCGGAGAGTTCGACGAGCACCCGGCGCGGCGGGTCGGGGGTGGTGGACGCGTCGGCGGCGCCCGGCGTCGCCGCCAGGACACCGGCGAGCACGACGACGGCGAGTGCCGCGTGACGTGGTCTTCGTGACTTGATTGCCATGCGTAAAGGTCCTACTGGTCGCGGCACTTGTCGCACAACGGATCCCCGTGGTCCATTGCTGCAGGTGGCACAACTGGGCCACGATCCCCCCATGAATCCCGAGACTTCACAGCTCACCGCCGCGGGCATCGATCCGTTCGACGAGAGCGTCTACCGTCATGTGCTCGCCCGGCGGACCGCGGCGCCTGCCGAACTCGCCGCAGACCTCGGATGTTCGGCCGAGCGCGTCGCCCGAGCGCTGGACCGGCTCCGCGACCACGGGCTCGTCGGCCGGCTCGCCGGTGCCCGCCGCCGGTACGCGGCGATCGAGCCGGAGGCCGCCGTCGAGGCGCTGGTGCGGGCCAGGAGCAAGGAGCTGGAGAAGGTCCGGTCGGCGGCGGGGGAGCTGTCCCGGCTGTTCGCCGCGGCGTGCGCCGGGGCGGGCGGCGAGGACGAGGTGGAGATCACCACCGGGAGCGAGGCCCTCGGCCGCTGGTTCGTCCGCCTCCAGCAGGAGGCCCGCGAGGACGTGATGACCCTGGACCGGCCGCCGTACGCCCTGACCACCTCCAATCCGGTGGAGGCGACGGCGCTGGGCCGGGGCGTCCGCTACCGCGCGGTCTACGCCCCCGAGGCGCTGGAGTGGCCCGGCGTCCTCGACGACATCCGCGAGCTGGTCCGCCACGGGGAGCAGGCCAGGGTCCTGCCCGGCCTCGGTATCAAGCTCGCCGTCGCCGACCGGAAGCTCGCCCTGATGCCGCTCTCCCTCGACCTCCACGACGTACGCGCCGCGGTGATCCGTCCGTCCACCCTGCTCGACGCGCTCACCCACTACTGGGAGCTGTGCTGGAAGCAGGCGCTGCCGCTGGAGGCCCCCGCCGAGGACCCGCTCGGCGAGGAGGACCGGCTCGTTCTCACCCTGCTGGTCAGCGGGCTCAAGGACGAGGCGATAGCCCGCCAGCTCGGCTGGTCGGTACGGACCATGCGCCGCCGGATCAGCCGGCTGCACGAACTGCTCGGTGCCGCCAACCGCTTCCAGGCCGGGGTGATCGCCGCCCGCCGGGGTCTGCTCTGAGACCGGGGCCAGCGGTGCGTGAAGCGACGGAGTGTTCCGTATCCCGTTTACGCGGCGATGCAGGCCCTTGAGCGGAATGCGAGAACACGGCGGGCCGGAGTCCGCCGTGGGGGCGTCTTCCGGCCCGCCGTGTCGTGTTGCGTACGGCGGTGGGGGAGGGGTGGGTCAGAAGGGCTTGGTGGGGAGGTACTTGCCGTCCAGGGTGATGACGGCGCGCTCGCCGCCCTCGGGGTCGGCGACCTTCTTCACGTCGAGCTTGAAGTTGATGGCGCTGATGATGCCGTCGCCGAACTGCTCGTGGACCAGGGCCTTCAGGGTGGTCCCGTAGACCTGGAGCATCTCGTAGAAGCGGTAGATGGTCGGGTCGGTGGGAATGCCGCCGGGGATCGATCCGCGGGTCGGGATGGTCTGGAGCAGCAGCACCGCGTCCTCGTCGAGGCCGAGCAGCTCGGCGACGGCGCGGGCGGCGTCCTCCGGCAGGGCGTGCTGGCCGAGGACCGCGGCGGTGACGAAGGCGACCGACAGCCCGGCGGCGTCGGCGATCTGCTCCCAGGTGAGGTCCTTGCGGGTCTTGGCCTCGACGGCGGCGATGGCGAGGGTCTGGCGGGCGGTGGGGTCGAACTGCGCGTGCGGCACGAGGGTTCCTTTCGGGGGGCCGGTCCCGGGCGGGGCCGGTGGTTCGGTGGGGGTGGGGGTGGTCAGGCGGCGGCCAGGGCGGTCCCGGCAGGCTCGACGGTGCCCGTGGCGATGTCGAACACCCAGCCGTGCAGGGTGACCGAGCCCTCGGCCAGGGCGCGGGCCACGGAGGGGTGGGTGCTCAGGTTCTGCAGCTGCGCGGCCACGTTGGCCCGCACCAGGGCGTCGACCCGCTCCGGGCCGGTCACGGCCGGACCGGCGGCGGTACGGGCCAGGGCGGCGTCCGCGTGGTGCAGCCAGTCGGCCACGACCGGGGCGGAACCGAGGTCGTGCCCCTCCGCCAGGGCGGTCATCGCCCCGCAGGCGGAGTGGCCGCAGACGACGATGTCGGTCACGCCGAGCACGGCGACGGCGTACTCGACGCTCGCCGCGATGCCGTCGCGGCCCGACCCGTACGCCGGGACGAGATTGCCCGCCGTACGGATCACGAACAGCTCACCCGGATCGCTCTGGGTGATCAGCTCCGGGACCACCCGGGCGTCGGAGCAGCCGATGAACAGCGTCTTCGGGCGGTGGGTCGTGGCCAGATGGGCGAAGAGCCCCGCCTTCTCGGGGAAGACGTCGCGGCGGAATCGTGCGACGCCGTCCGTGAGGTCCTGCATCGGTCACTCCTTTCGATGGGGCCGCCCCCGAGGGGCTGACGAAAACCACCATGCATGACCTGGGCCTATAGAGTCCAAGACTTGATATCCATGATCCTTATAGGTCGGTTCTATAATGCGCTCATGGGTCCGGAACTACGTCACCTCCGCTATCTGATCGCGGTCGCCGAGCACGGCAACTTCACGCGCGCCGCCGAGGAGCTGCGGATCTCGCAGCCCACGCTGTCGCAGCAGATCAAGCAGTTGGAACGGGTCGTCGGCGCCCGGCTGCTCGACCGGAGCGGCCGGGGAGTCCGCACCACCGACGCGGGCGCCGCCTACGTGCACTACGCGCGGCGCGCGCTGCGGGAGCTGGCCGCCGCCGAGCGCGCCGTCCTCGACGTCGCCGATCTCGCCCGGGGGCACCTGCGGCTGGCGCTCACCCCGACCTTCACCGCCTATCTCGTCGGCCCGCTCGTGGCGGCGCTGCACGCGCACCATCCCGGCATCACCCTGGACCTCCGGGAGATGCCCCAGGACCGCATGGAGGCGGGCCTGCTGGCCGACGAACTCGACCTCGGCATCGCCTTCGAGGGAACCCACCTCCAGGGCATCGCATCGACCGCGCTGTTCACCGAACCCCTCGGCCTGGTCACCGGTGCGCACCGGGCCGGGGGCGAGCGCCCACTGCCGGTACGGGAGCTCGCCGGTCAGCAACTCGCTCTGCTCAGAGGCGACTTCGTCACACGCGTCCATGTCGACGACTACTTCGCCCGGCACCGGATCGACCCCCCGATCGCCGTGGAGGCCAACACCATCCAGGCCCTCACCGAGATCGTCCGGCGCATCGGCCCCCTCGCCACCGTGCTGCCCCTGGCGGTCACGGACGACGACCCGCACCTCGGCCACGTCCCCGTCGACCCCCCGCTGCCCACCCGGGTCGCGACCCTGCTGCGCCGGGAGAGCGGCTACGAGAGCGCCGCCGCCCGCGCCTTCACCCGGCTCGTCCACGATCTGGTCCGCACCCGCGGCTACGCCCCGCCCGGTGGGCCCGCACCGGGGAACTGCCTGCCCGGAGCGGGCACCGGGTGATGAGAGAATCGGGCACATGACAGGGTCTGGGGACTTCGAGCCCGAGTCGGAACGGGTCACGCGCCAGCTGCGTGACGAGATCATCGACGGTGTGCGCGAGCCGGGCAGCAAGCTCGTCGAGCGCGAACTCGCCGCGGAGCTCGGGGTGAGCAGACTGCCCGTCCGCGAGGCCCTGAAGGCGCTGGTCACCGAGGGCCTGGTCACCCCCAGGCCCCGGACCTGGGCCGTCGTACGGGAATTCACCCCGGCGGACGTGGACGACCTCGACGAGGTGCGCGCGGCGCTGGAGGCCCTGACCTTCCGGCTGGCCGCCCAGCGGCGCACCCGCGCGGGGCTCGAAAAGCTCCGCGCGGACCTGGACGCCGAGCTGGGCGCGGCGGCCAGGGGCGACGCCGTGGCCGCCCGCCGGGCCGCCGCCGACTTCCACGAGACGGTCACCGCCCTGGCCGACAACGAGCTGCTGAACGAGCTCCAGGCCACCCTGCGCAGCAGGATGCGCTGGCTGCTGGGGCAGCACGACGACCTGGAGGGCGTCGCGCGGGAGCACGAGGACCTCTACGCGGCGATCGCCGACCGGGACGCCGAGACCGTGGTGGAGCTGGCCGGCCGGCACCTGATCTCGGGCCGCCGGGCCGCCGCCGCCCGTCGCGGCCGCTCCTGAGGGCAAATCGGCCGCCCAGCAGCCGGGCGAATCCGTGGACGGCGCCCGGAGGTACGGGCCCGCCCCCCATGCTCGGCGCGCGTTCGGGCCCGGCGGTAGCCGGACCGGTCGGTGATGCGAGGCCGTCGGGACGACCTCCGTGTCGGCCGTTCGGGGGATGCGCCCACGGCTCCGCCGGCCGCACCGGAGGAACAGGCCGGCCCCGCCCGGACCAGGACGGGGTGGAAACCCGCCAAACCGTTCGCGTTAAGCTGCATCTGCCCCACGGGGGAAGTCCGGTCGAAGTCCGGCGCTGACCCGCAACGGTAGACGGTGCCCGAATGGGCCCCGTGAGCCCGATCACCCGTGGCGGTGAAGGCTCCTGTCAATTCGCCGTGGACTGCGATGGGTGCTGCAACGGGCGCGCCGCGTCCGGGCCGCTCCGTTGATGACGTAGATGCACGGCCCGAGGCGAAAGCGAACCGCCCGTGGCCACTCCCCTCGACCGCCGGCCCGCCGTGCCGTCCCGCGCGGCCCGTGCCGCCTCCGGCCCCGCTCCACCACGCCGGATGTCACCCGCGCTCCTCGTGCCCGTCCTCGTCGTGGCGCTGCTGCTCTCGCTGGTCTGCGGGGCGGGCATCGGGGCGTCCGGGCTCTCCTGGGGCGAGGTGCTGCGCCACCTGTGGGCCGGGCTGACCGGCGGCCGAATAGCGCCCGACGAGGTCGCGGCGTACACCATCGTCTGGGAGCTGCGCTTCCCGCGCGCCGTACTGGCCGCCGTCGTCGGCGCCGGGCTCTCGGCCATCGGCATCGCCGTGCAGGCCATGGTCCGCAACGCGCTCGCCGACCCGTTCGTCCTCGGCATCTCCTCGGGCGCGGCCGTCGGCGCCAACGCCGTCCTCATCTTCGGGGCCTTCGGCGCCCTGGGCGTCTGGGCGCTGTCCACGGCGTCGTTCCTCGCCGCGCTCCTCGCCATGGTGCTGGTGTACGCCATCGCCCGCACCGCGCGCGGTCTCACCCCGCTGCGGCTCGTCCTCACCGGTACCGCGATGTACTACGGCTTCTCCGCCGTCACCACCTTCATGGTCTTCGCGGCCGAACACGGCGAGGCCGCCCGCTCCGCCATGATGTGGATGCTCGGCAGCCTCGGCGGCGCCAACTGGGCCTCGGTGCCGATCGCCGCCGGAGCCGTGCTCTGCGGCATCGCCCATCTCGCCTGGTCCGCCCGCCGGCTGAACGCCCTCGCCATGGGCGACGAGACGGCGGCCGCCCTGGGCGTCGACGCCGGGCGGCTGCGCAAGGAACTCTTCGTGGTCTGCGCGGCCGTCACCGGAGCGGTGGTCGCGGTGAGCGGCGCGATCGGCTTCGTCGGACTGATGGTGCCGCACGGCGTACGGATGCTCGTCGGCGCGGACCACCGGCGGCTGCTCGCCGTCGCCCCACTGGTCGGCGCCGTCCTGATGATCTGGGTGGACATCCTCTCCCGGGTGGTCCTCGCCCCCGCCGAACTGCCGGTGGGCGTACTGACCGCGGCCATCGGCGTGCCGTGCTTCGTGCTGTTGATGCGCCGCCGCACCTACACCTTCGGAGGCGCCTGATGCGGATCGACATCGAATCCCTGACCGTCGAGATCGCTGGCGCGCGGCTGGTGGCCGATGCCACGCTCGGCGCGGGCTCGGGACAGCTCGTCGGCCTGGTCGGCCCCAACGGCAGCGGCAAGTCGACCCTGCTGCGCTGCGTCTACCGGGCGCTGCGCCCCTCCGCGGGCACCGTACGGCTCGACGGCGAGGACCTGTACGCGCTGAGCCCGCGCGAGAGCGCCCGCCGGCTGGCCGCGCTTCCCCAGGAGGCCGTCTCCGAGTTCGACTTCACGGTGGCCGAGGTGGTGGCCATGGGGCGCACCCCGCACCAGTCGTCGATGGGCCGGGCCACCGAGGCGGACCGCACGGCCTGCGCCGAGGCGCTGGCCGGGGTCGGTGCCGCCCACCTCGCCGACCGGGGTTTCCTCACCCTCTCCGGAGGCGAGAAGCAACGGGTCCTGATCGCCCGCGCCCTGGCCCAGCGGCCCCGGCTCCTGGTGCTCGACGAACCGACCAACCACCTCGACATCGCCCAGCAACTGGACGTCCTGGCCCTGGTCCGCGACAGCGGCCCCACCGTCCTCACCTCCCTGCACGACCTCAACCTCGCGGCCCTCCACTGCGACCTGCTCCACGTCATCTCCGGGGGCCGGATCGTCGCGACCGGAGCCCCCCACGACGTGCTCACCCCCGAGCTGCTGGCCGACGTCTTCGGCGTACGCGCCCACCGCGTCGCCCATCCGGAGACCGGCGCCGTGCAGCTGATCTTCGACCGGCTCCTTCCCGCCCGAACCGACTCCTGAGGACGCCTCACCGCCATGCCCCGCCCCGCACGCCCCGCCGCGTACGCCCTCGCCGTCGCCCTGGTCCTCACCGGGTGCGGCGCCCAACTGCCCACCTCCCAGGAGGAGAAGAGCGGCAGCGACGCGTCGGGCCACTACCCGGTGACCGTCGAGAACTGCGGCGAGAAGAAGACCTACGACAAGGCCCCCCGACGCGTCGTCACCAACGACGTCGGCATCACCGAGATCATGTTCGCGCTCGGCCTGGCGGACCACATGGCCGGCTACGTGATGCCCGACGACAAGGGCGACCTCACCTCCGTACCCTGGAAGGACGGGTACGGGAAGACCACATGGCTCTCGAAGAAGACCATCAACAAGGAGCTCGTCCTCGACGCCCGCGCCGATCTCGTCTTCGCGGGATGGAACTACGGATTCAGCGAGGAGGGCGGCTTCACCCCCGCCGAACTCCGGCGCGTGGGCGTCGACTCGTACCTGCTCAGCGAGTCCTGCCGCAACGGCCGGGGCGACGCGCGCGGGGTGATGGCCCCGCTCGACGCGCTCTACACCGACCTGCGCAACCTGGGCAGGATCTTCGACGTCGAGGACCGCGCCGAAGCCCTCGTCACCGGCTTCCGCGAGCAGGTGGCCCGGGCACGCGACACGGCGCCCAAGGGCTCCGACCGCCCCCGGGTCTTCCTCTACGACGACGGCCGGGACAAACCGCTGACCGCCGGGGTCTTCGCCGGCCCGCACGACATCATCACCAAGGCCGGCGGCGACCACGTCATGAAGGACCTGAAGGACACCTGGGTGACGGTCGGCTGGGAGACCGTCGTCGCCCGCGACCCCGAGGTCATCGTGATCAACAACTACGGGGACCGGAGCGCCGAGCAGAAGAAGGCGTTCCTGAAGTCCTACCCGCCGCTGGCCAACGTCTCCGCGATCAAGAACGACCGCATCCACGTCCTCGACTACGTCGACCTCGTGGAGAGCCCCCGCAACCCCGCCGCCGTCGCCTCCCTCGCCACCTACCTGAAGGAGGTGTCCCATGGCTGACCGGCCGGATCCGGTGACCGTCGTCGGCATCGGCGCCGACGGCTGGGCGGGACTGACCGACGCGGCGCGCACCGCACTGACCGGCGCCGAGGTCCTCATCGGCGCCGGACGCCAGCTGGACCTCCTCCCACCGTCCTGCCCCGGCCGGCGGATCGCCTGGCCCTCGCCGCTGCGCCCCGCCGTCCCCGGACTCCTCGCCGAGCACGCCGGGAGCCGGATCGCCGTCCTGGCCAGCGGCGACCCCATGTTCTACGGGATCGGCCGGGCCCTCACCGAGGTGCTCGGCGCCGACCGGCTGCGCGTCCTGCCCCACCCCTCGTCCGTCTCCTACGCCTGCGCCCGGATCGGCTGGCCGGTCGAGGACACCGAGACCGTCACCCTGGTCGGCCGCCCCACCGCCCGGCTCGCCGCCCACCTGCACGAGGGCCGCCGCGTCCTGGTCCTCGGCGCGGACGCCGACGCCCCCGCCGCCGTGGCCCGGCTCCTGCGCGAACAGGGCTTCGGCCCCAGTCGGCTCCGGGTGCTCGAACAGCTCGGCGGGCCCGCCGAGAACTGCCTGGAGGGCACCGCCGACGACTGGCCGCACCCCCCGTCCGACCCGCTGAACATCGTGGCCGTCGACTGCCGCCGCGCCCCCGGCGCCCTGCGCCTGGGCGCCGTACCGGGCCTGCCCGACGACGCGTACGAGCACGACGGACAGCTCACCAAACGGCACGTCCGGGCCGCGACCCTCGGCGTCCTCGCCCCCGCCCCCGGCGAACTCCTCTGGGACATCGGCGGCGGTTCCGGATCGATCGCGGTCGAATGGATGCGCAGCCACCCGTCCTGCCGCGCGATCACCGTCGAACGCGACCCGGAACGCGCCGCGCGCATCACCCGCAACGCCGACCGCCTCGGCGTGCCCGCCCTCCGCGTGGTCACCGGCCGCGCCCCCGGCGCATTGGCCGAACTGCCCGTGCCCGACGCCGTGTTCATCGGCGGCGGGCTCACCGGGCCCGGTCTGCTCGACACCTGCTGGGAGGCGCTGCGGCCCGGCGGGCGGCTCGTCGCCAACACCGTCACCCTGGAGTCCGAGGCCCTGCTCGCCGAGGCGCACCGCCGCCACGGCGGCGAACTGGTCCGGCTCGCCGTCGCCCACGCCGTACCGGTCGGCGGCTTCACCGGCTGGCGCCAGGCCATGCCGGTCACCCAGTGGTCCGTGCGCAAACCCCCGACCGAACCCGCACCGCACTCAGGAGACACCCACAGATGACCGTCCACTTCATCGGCGCCGGCCCCGGCGCGGCCGACCTGATCACCGTGCGCGGCGCCCGCCTCCTCGCCTCCTGCGCCGTCTGCCTGTACGCGGGCAGCCTGGTGCCCCGGGAACTGCTCGACACCTGCCCGCCGGACGCCCGGCTGGTGGACACGGCGCAGCTCGACATCGACCAGATCACCGCCGAACTGCTCGCCGCCCACGAGGCCGGTCACGACGTGGCCCGGCTGCACTCCGGCGACCCCGCCGTGTTCAGCGCGGTCAACGAGCAGATGCGCAGGCTCGACGAGGCCGGGGTGCCCTACGACGTGGTGCCCGGCGTACCCGCGTTCGCCGCCGCCGCCGCGTCGCTCAAGCGGGAACTGACCGTGCCGACCGTCGGCCAGACCGTCATCCTCACCCGGATCGCCCACCGGGCGACCGCCATGCCGCCGGGCGAGGACCTGGACACCCTGGGCCGCAGCGGCGCCCTGATCGTGCTGCACCTCGCCGCCCGGTACGTGGACCGCGTCGTCGCGGAACTCCTGCCGCACTACGGCGCCGACTGCCCGGCCGCCGTCGTCGCGCTCGCCTCCCGCCCGGACGAGATCGTCCTGCGCGGCACCCTCGACGACATCGCCGGACAGGTGAAGGCGGCGGGCGTGATCCGTACCGCCGTCATCATGGTCGGCCGGACCCTGGGCGCCGAGCAGTTCCGCGACAGCCACCTCTACTCGCCCCACCGCGACCGTCACACGTGCTGACCCGCCCGGCCCGCCCCGCACCGGCTTGACCTTGACACGGTGACAAGCGGTTCACTGCGGGGCGAGGAGGTGGTCCCGATGAACCTGCCCACCGAGGACACGCACGCCCGGAACGCACCCGCCGAGCACACCGGGCACCCGCACGCCGTACGCGCGCTGCGGGCGCTCGCGCACACCGACCCGTCGGTCCGGCTCCGGGCGGCCCTGACGGTCGGCTCCGCCCCGGGCCCCGGCTCCGTCGGCGCGCTCGTCGAACGGTGCGCGGTCGAGCCCGAGTTCCAGGTGCGCGAGATGCTGACCTGGGCGCTCACCCGGCACGCCCCGGCGGCGACGGTCCCGCTGCTGGTCGGCGAGGTCCGCTCAGGAGGGGCCCGGGCACGGGCCCAGGCCCTGCACACCCTGTCCAAGATCGGGGACCGGGCGGCCTGGCCGGTGATCACGCCGGAGCTGCTGGCCGATCCCGACGACGAGGTGGCCCGCAGCGCCTGGCGGGCGGCGGTCGTGCTGGTGCCCGAGGGTGCGGAGCCCGGGCTGGCCGTAGGGTTGGCCGGACAGCTCGGGCGCGGCCCGCACGAGACCCGGCTGAGCCTCAGCCGCGCGCTGATCGCGCTCGGGGACGCGGCCCTGCCGGCCCTGGCCGCCGCCGGATCCGGCCCCGACCCCCGGGCGCGCGCGCACGCGCTCGCCACGGAACGGCTCCGGCGCGACCCGGACGCCGGGTCCGCGTCCGCGATCGAGGCGGCGAAACGCGTCGTGGCCCTCGGCACCGACGCCGGTGAGGAGCGGTGAAACGGTGCTGATCGGCGAGGTGGCGCGGCGGTCCGGGGTGAGCACCCGCATGCTCCGGCACTACGAGTCGCTCGGGCTGGTCCGGCCCGACGGCCGCAACGATTCCGGCTACCGCGAGTACTCCGACGAGAACATCCGGCGGATCTTCCACATCGAGAGCCTGCGGTCCCTGGGGCTCTCGCTGCGCGAGGTGGCACGGGCGCTCGACGACCCAGGATTCGCGCCCGCCGCACTCGTCGACGACCTGGTCCGCCGCACACGGGAACGCATCGCCGCCGAGACCGAACTGCTCGAACGGCTCCGGCGGATCGACGCCGCCGGACCCGCCGACTGGACCGGTGTCCTGCGGACCGTGGCGCTCCTGCGCGAACTGGGCTCCGCCAGCCCCGCGGACCGGCAGCGCGCCGCCCTGAGCGCGGCCGACGACCGCCCCGTACCGGTGGAGGCCCTGGTCGAGGCGGTCCTGGCCGAATCCGACCCGCACGTGGCCGGGGCCCTGCGCTGGGCCCTGGCCCGCTCGGGCGAGGACGGCCAGGCCCTGCTCGCCGAGGCCCTGCGCGCCCCCTCCGCCCCGGTACGGGAACGCGCCGCGCGGGCCCTGGCCGCCCTGCCGCACACCACCGCGGCCGCACCGCTGCGCGCCGCTCTCGCCGACCCGGCCCCCGAGGTCCGGGCCCCCGCGGCCCTGGCGCTCGCCGCCCGGGGCGCCGCCGACGCGGTCCCCGAACTCCTCGCCATGGTCGTCGAAGGCCGGGGCGACACCGATGCCGCCGACGCGCTCGCCGCCCTCGCGCAGGACCCGGCCGCGGCCGACCGGATCGCCACCGGACTGGTCGGCCGGCTCGCCCGGAACGGCACCGCACCGCCCGAGCGGCTGCGGCTCGCCCAGGCGCTCGCCGACATCCCGGGCGCGAAGGCCGAGCAAGCCCTCGCCGCCCTGGCGCAGGACCGGGACCGGGCCGTCGCGCTGACCGCCGCCCACGTACTGCGCCTGCGGGACGGAGCCTGAAGGCACCGCTCAGCCGCCGCGGACCGGCCCGCGCACCCCGCTGCGCCCCACGACCGTGCCCGCCCGGTCGACGCAGACGACGTCCACCGAGACCGGCGCGCCGCGCAGCACCGACAGCGCCTCGTCCCGTGCCGTCACCGCCACCAGGTCCCCGAGCGGCACCCCCCGCGCGAGGCACAACCGGAGCGCTTCGAGCCCCGTGTTCGCCACCGCTACCTCGGCCGCCAGCGCCTCGTCCGCCCCGCCCCGCCGGGCCAGCCGGGCCAGGAACGGCTTGTCGACCTGGGACCGGCCGGAGTGCAGGTCGAGGTGGCCGGCGGCGAGCTTCGACAGCTTCGCGAACCCCCCGCAGACCGTGAGCCGGTCCACCGGGTGGCGGCGGATGTACTTCAGCACCGCGCCCGCGAAGTCCCCCATGTCGAGCAGCGCGATCTCCGGCAGCCCGTACTCGGCGACCACGGTCCGCTCCGAGGTGGATCCCGTGCACCCCGCCACATGGGTCAGCCCGGCGGCCAGTGCCACGTCCACCCCGCGGCGGATCGAGTCGATCCACGCGGAGCAGGAGTACGGCACCACGACCCCGGTCGTGCCGAGGATCGACAGACCGCCCAGGATGCCTAGGCGCGGGTTCCAGGTGGACCGGGCGATCTCCTCGCCGTCGTCCACCGACACCGTGACCTCGACGTCCCCCGACCCCCCGTGCCCGGCGGCGACCCGGGCCAGGTGCTCCTGGATCAGCCGGCGCGGCACCGGGTTGATCGCGGGCTCCCCGACGTCGAGCGGCAACCCGGGCAGGGTGACCGTGCCGACCCCCGGCCCGGCCCGGAACACCACCCCGGAGCCCGGCGGCAGCCGCCGCACCGAGGCCCGGACCAGGGCGCCGTGCGTCACATCGGGGTCGTCGCCCGCGTCCTTCACCACTCCGGCCGTCGCCCGCTCCCCGGTGAGTCCCTCCACCGCGAGCGCGAAGGCGGGCGTCTGCCCCTTGGGTAGGGTGATCGTCACCGGGTCGGGGAAGTCGCCCGTCAGCAGGGCCGTGTACGCGGCGGTGGCCGCCGCCGTCGCGCAGGCGCCGGTGGTCCAGCCCGGCCGCAGGCCGGTGTGTTTCAGCTGGGCGTCGCGCCCGCCCTCGATCTCACCCATGGATGGTTCCGATGCATGTACTCGTACTCGGCGGCACGACGGAGGCCCGCCGCCTCGCCGAGGCACTGGTGGAAGAGCTCCCCGCCGGTGACCGGCTGACGAGCTCGCTGGCCGGACGGGTGGCGGGCCCGAGGCTGCCGCCCGGTGAGGTCAGGATCGGCGGGTTCGGGGGAGTGGACGGGCTGACCGGGTGGCTGCGGACGCACCGGGTGGACGTGCTCATCGACGCCACCCACCCTTTCGCCGGGACGATCAGTTTCCACGCGGCGGCCGCCGCCGCTGCCACCCATGTTCCCCTGCTCGCGCTGCGCCGCCCCGGGTGGGTGCCCGGGGACGGCGACGACTGGCACCCGGTCGGCTCGCTCGCCGGGGCGGCGGCGGCCCTGCCCGCACTGGGGCGGCGGGTCTTCCTCACCACGGGGCGGATGGGCCTGGCCGCCTTCGCCGGGCTGGACGAGCTGTGGTTCCTGATGCGCTCGGTGGACGCGCCCGAGCAGCCGTACCCGGCCCGGATGGAGGTCCTGCTGGACCGGGGGCCGTTCACCCTGGACGGGGAGCGCGAGCTGATCCGCCGCCACCGCGTCGACGTCCTCGTCACCAAGGACAGCGGGGGCGCCGCCACCGCCCCCAAGCTGACCGCGGCCCGCGAGGCGGGGATCCCGGTCGTGGTGGTGCGGCGGCCCCCCGTCCCCGAGGGCGTACCGGTCGTGGAGACGCCGGAGTCGGCCGTCGCCTGGCTGCGCGGGCACGCCCTGCGGAGGACGACCTCTCAGCCCTCCGGGTAGCGGCGCGGCGTCCACACGATCTGCCGCCCGCCCTCGCGTTCCACCCAGCGGGTCTGCGAGGACCCCACGATCAGGATCGTCCGCATGTCCACCTCGGCCGGGTCGAGATCGGCCAGCCGCACCGTCCGTACGCTCTCGGCCGGGCCGCCCACGTCCCGGCCCAGGACCACCGGGGTGTCCGGCGAGCGGTGCTCCAGCAGCAGGTCACGGGCCTTGCCGACCTGCCACGTCCGGCTCCGTGAGCCGGGGTTGTACAGCGCCAGCACCAGGTCCGCCCCGGCCGCCGCGCGCAGCCGCTCCGCGATGACCTCCCACGGCTTGAGCCGGTCGGAGAGCGAGATCGTCGCGTAGTCGTGGCCCAGCGGGGCGCCCGCGCGGGCCGCGGCCGCGTTGGCCGCCGTCACCCCCGGCAGCACCCGGACCGGCACCCCCGCGTACTCCTCCTGCGAGGCGACCTCCAGGACGGCCGTCGCCATGGCGAAGACGCCCGGGTCACCGCCGGAGACCACGGCCACCCGCCGCCCGCGCCGGGCCAGGTCCAGGGCGAACTCGGCGCGCTCCGACTCCACCTTGTTGTCCGAGCCGTGCCGCACCTGCCCCGGCCGGACCGGCACCCGGTCCAGGTAGGTGGTGTAGCCGACCAGGTCGTCCGCGGCGGCCAGCGCCCCGCGCGTCTCCGGGGTCAGCCAGAGCGGCCCGGCCGGGCCGGTGCCCACCACCGTCACCCCGCCGCCCTCCGGGACAGGCTCCGGGCGCACGGCCCCGACCCGGCTGGGCAGGACGGCGACCGCGAAGTACGGCACCGAACCGGGCTCCACGTCCGCCAGTTCGCCCACCCGTTCCCCGGCCATCGTGGCGCGCTCGACGTACCGCGCCTCCGGCAGCCGGCCGGACGCCTCGAACGCGCCGCGCACCGCCGGGAACGTACGGCCGAGCTTCATCACCACGGCGGCGTCGGTGGCCGCGAGACGGGCCGTCAGTTCCTCCTCCGGCAGGGTGCCGGGCAGGATCGTCAGCACCTCCTCGCCCTCCACGAGCGGGGTCCCGAGCCGGGCGGCGGCCGCGCTGACCGAGGTGACCCCGGGGATCACCTCGGTCGGATAGCGGTCCGCGAGCCGCTTGTGCATGTGCATGTACGAGCCGTAGAAGAGCGGATCGCCCTCGGCGAGGACGGCGACCGTGCGCCCGGCGTCGAGATGTGCCGCCAGGCGGGCCGCCGCCTCGGCGTAGAACTCCTCCATGGCGCCCCGGTAGCCGCCCGGATGGTCGGTGGTCTCCGTCGTGACGGGGTAGACCAGCTGCTCCTCGACGTGGTCGGCGCGGATGTGCTTCGCCGCGATGGAGCGGGCTATGGACCGCCCGTGCCGGGCGCTGTGGTACGCGACGACATCGGCCTCGGCGATGACCTCCACCGCGCGTACGGTCATCAGGGCCGGATCACCGGGCCCCAGCCCGACCCCGTACAGCCGGCCCGTGCTCTGCTCGCTCACGTCTACTCTTCCTCGCTGGCGATGGCGTTGAGGGCGGCGGCCGCGATGGCGCTGCCGCCGCGGCGGCCCCGCACGATGAGGTGCTCCAGCCCGGACGGATGCGCGGCCAGCGCGTCCTTCGACTCGGTGGCGCCCACGAATCCGACCGGCACACCGATGACGGCGGCCGGACGCGGTGCGCCCTCCTCGACCATCTCCAGCAGCCGGAACAGGGCGGTCGGCGCGTTCCCGACGGCGACCACCGCCCCCTCCAGCCGGTCGCGCCACAGCTCCAGCGCGGCGGCGCTGCGGGTGGTGCCCAGCTCCTTCGCGAGGTCGGGGACCGAGGGGTCGGACAGGGTGCACACCACGTCGTTGTCGGCGGGCAGCCGCTTGCGGGTGACACCGCTGGCGACCATCGCCACATCGCACAGAATGGGCGCACCGGCCCGCAGCGCGGCGCGCGCACGGGCCACCACCTCCGGGGAGAAGGCGAGGTCCCGGACGAGATCGACCATCCCGCAGGCGTGGATCATCCGGACCGCGACCTGGCTCACATCGGCGGGCAGACCGGCCAGATCGGCCTCCGCCCGGATCGTGGCGAACGACTGGCGGTAGATCGCCGGTCCGTCCTTCTCGTACTGGTGCACAGTGCTTTCGCTCTCTTCGTCGGAGGTGACAACGGTTCGGGTTCGGGGGAGTGGGGCGGGGGTCAGCCGTGGGCGCGGCGGGCCGCGGCCACCGCGGCGGCGAGCCCGTCCGGTCCGTCGGCGACCGGCACGTGCGTGCCCCGCTCCCCGTCCCGTACGACGGAGACATGGTGCCGCCCGCCGGGAGCGGCCACGACATCGACCCAGGTGCCGCGCGGGTGACCGCACCGGCGTTCGCACCCGGACCAGTACACCGGCAGCGGTCCCACGGCCCGCACCGAGGCCGCCGCCTCGGCCCGCACGTCGGCCAGCGATCTGGCGCAGCCGGGCCGGCCGATGCAGGAACCCACCCCGGCCCAGGGGGAGTCGGGCGCGACGACGAGACCGGCCGCCGCCAGCGCGTCCAGCGCCCCGGCCACCTCCCGCTCCTCCACGCCCGGGACGACGACGCCGCGCCACGGCGTCAGACGCAGCTCGCCACGGCCGTGGTGACGGGCCGTCTCCACCAGCGTCCGCCACTGCGCGGCCGTGGCGCGCCCCAGCGGCAGCCCGGCCGACAGCGCGGCCGTCCCGGACGGCGCACCGGTCACGATGCCCGGCACCGGCCCGTCCGAGCGGCCCGGACACTCCCGGTGCCCGGCGGCCGCGACGTCGACCCCCGCCTCCCGCAGCCGTTCCGCGACCGGGCCGAGGAGCCCGTCACCCCCACCGGGCAGGTCGGAGACCCGCCACACCCCGGTGTCCGGGGCCCGCTCCAGGAAGGCACCGGCCGCCACCAGCGCGGCCCGTGGCGCCTGCGCGGCCGGGACCCGCAGCACGGACCCGGCCGTACCGATCCGCAGCAGCGCCCACGCGCCGTCCAGGGCCAGCAGCGACACATCGCCGCCCAGCGCGTCCACATCGCCGCGCCCGTCGTCGAGGACGAACAGGAACCTGCCGGACAGCCCGGCCGCCCGCTCGTCCGCGCACAGCAGCGCGTCCAGTTCGAGGAGCCAGGGCCCCACGTCCCGTACGCCGCGGCCGTCGAGCCCGCTGAGCGGGGACGCCACGACATTGCGCACCCGTTCGTGGCGCACGGAGGGCAACAGCCCCGCCGCGCCCAGCCGTCCGGCCAGCTCGCCCCCGCAGTCCGGACGCAGCCCGCGCAACTGGACGTTGCCGCGCGAAGTGAGATGCACCTCACCGTCGCCCAGGGCCTGCGCCGCGGCTCCCAGGGTGTCCGCCCGGTCCGCCGTCAGCAGACCGCCGGGCACCCGGACCCGGGCCAGCGCACCGTCGTCCGCCCGGTGCAGCCGCAGCGCGCCGGGGCAGGCGTCACCACGGCCCCGGGACGGCGGAGCTCCCGACGGATCGGCGGGGGAAACGGCAGGTGGGGGCATGGCGGCGAGCATACCGACGATCCGGACGGAACCGAACGGATGCGCCTGCCACCGCCGGGCGCCCGGCCCTTACTATGCCTAGCGACGGGCCAACCGGCACGTCGTCGCCACAGACGGCGACAAGGGGAGGAAGCCCGGTGCGATTCCGGCGCGGTCCCGCCACTGTGAGCCCGGCCACGGCCGGGTGAGTCAGGAACTCCCCTCACCGGAACCCCCGGTCCTCTCCGGGCAGGGGCGTTCCATCCGACACCGCCCGGGGCGTGGACACCCCGAGGAAGGCCCGACGCCGCATGATCCTGCTCCTGTCGACGTCCGACACCGACCTGCTCAGCGCCCGCGCTTCCGACGGCCCGGTTCCGTACCGCTACGCCAACCCCGCCCGCCTCCCCCTCCAGGACCTCCCGGAGCTCCTGGACGGCGCCGACCTGGTGGTCGTCCGCCTCCTCGGCGGCGTACGGGCCTGGCAGGAGGGGCTCGACCAGGTGCTCGCCACCGGCCGCCCGGTCGTCGTGCTCACCGGCGAACAGGCCCCCGACGCCCAGCTGATGGCCGCCTCCACCGTCCCCGTCGGCATCGCCGCCGAGGCCCACGCCTACCTGGCCCACGGAGGCCCCGCCAACCTGGACCAGCTCGCCCGCTTCCTCTCCGACACCGTGCTGCTCACCGGCCACGGATTCGAACCGCCCGCCCCCGCCCCCTCCTGGGGCCCGCTGGAGCGCACCGCCCACCGCACCGACGGCCCCGTCGTCGCCGTGCTCTACTACCGCGCCCACCACATGAGCGGCAACACCGCCTTCGTCGAGGCGCTCTGCCGGGCCGTCGAGGAGGCGGGCGGCCGCCCGCTGCCGCTGTACGTCGCCTCGCTGCGCAGCCCCGAGTCCGAACTCATCGAGGCGCTCGGCGCCGCCGACGCGATCGTGACGACCGTCCTCGCCGCGGGCGGCACCCGCCCGGCCGAGGCATCGGCGGGAGGCGACGACGAGTCCTGGGACGCGGGCGTCCTCGGCGGCCTCGACGTCCCCATCCTCCAGGCGCTCTGCCTCACCGGCTCGCGCACCGACTGGGAGGACAACGACGAGGGAGTCTCCCCGCTCGACGCCGCCAGCCAGATCGCGGTGCCCGAGTTCGACGGCCGCCTGATCACCGTCCCCTTCTCCTTCAAGGAGATCGACGAGGACGGACTGCCCGCGTACGTCGCCGACACCGAACGCGCCGCCCGCGTCGCCGGGATCGCCGTGCGCCACGCCCGGCTGCGCCACATCCCGGCCGCCGAGAAGCGGATCGCGCTGGTGCTGTCCGCGTACCCGACCAAGCACTCCCGCATCGGCAACGCCGTCGGGCTCGACACCCCGGCCAGCGCCGTCGCCCTGCTGCGACGGCTCCGCGAGGCGGGCTACGACTTCGGTACGGAGGAGATCCCCGGCCTGGTCTCGGGCGACGGCGACGAGCTGATCCGCGCGCTGATCGAGGCGGGCGGCCACGACCAGGAGTGGCTCACCGAGGAACAGCTGGCCCGCAACCCCGTCCGCATCCCGGCCGCCGACTACCGGCGCTGGTACGCGACGCTCCCGGCCGAGCTGCGCGAGGCCGTCGAGGAGCACTGGGGCCCCGCCCCGGGCGAGATGTTCGTGGACCGGTCGAGCAACCCGGAGGGCGACATCGTGCTCGCCGCCCTGCGGTTCGGCCATCTCCTGATCCTGATCCAGCCGCCGCGCGGCTTCGGCGAGAACCCGATCGCGATCTACCACGACCCGGACCTGCCGCCCTCGCACCACTACCTGGCCGCCTACCGGTGGATCGCCGCCCGCGCCGACGACAACGGCTTCGGCGCCGACGCGATGATCCACCTCGGCAAGCACGGCAACCTGGAGTGGCTGCCCGGCAAGAACGCCGGACTCTCCGCCGCCTGCGGCCCCGACGCCGCGCTCGGCGACCTTCCGCTGGTCTACCCGTTCCTGGTCAACGACCCGGGCGAGGGCACCCAGGCCAAGCGCCGGGTGCACGCCACCCTCGTCGACCACCTGGTGCCGCCGATGGCGCGGGCCGACAGCTACGGGGACATCGCCCGGCTCGAACAGCTCCTGGACGAGCACGCCCAGATCGCCGCGATGGACCCGGCGAAGCTCCCGGCGATCCGCGCCCAGATCTGGACCCTGATCCAGGCCGCCAAGCTCGACCACGACCTCGGCGTGGCGGACCGGCCGGAGGACGAGGGCTTCGACGACTTCATCATGCATCTGGACGGCTGGCTCTGCGAGATCAAGGACGTCCAGATCCGCGACGGCCTCCACGTCCTCGGCGGCGCCCCGCAGGGCCCCGACCGGGTCAACCTCGTCCTCGCGATCCTGCGGGCCCGTCAGATCTGGGGCGGTACGGCCTCGCTGCCGGGGCTGCGCGAGGCGCTCGGTCTCGACGAGTCGGCCGCGACCCGGATCACCGCCGACGAGGCCGAGGAGCGGGCCCGCGCGCTGGTCCAGGCGATGGAGGACGCCGACTGGTCGCCCGAGGCGGTCGAGGCGGTGGCGGCCGGGCACCCGGCGGCCGTCGCCGACATCCTCGCCTTCGCGGCCCGCGAGGTCGTACCGAGGCTGGCCGCCACCACCGCCGAACTCGACCACGCCCTGCACGCGCTGAACGGCGGGTTCGTGCCGGCCGGCCCCTCCGGCTCCCCGCTCCGCGGCCTGGTCAACGTCCTTCCGACCGGCCGCAACTTCTACTCCGTCGACCCCAAGGCCGTACCCTCGCGCCTCGCCTGGGAGACCGGCCAGGCCCTGGCCGACTCGCTGCTGGAGCGCTACCGCACCGACAACGGCGACTGGCCCACCTCGGTCGGCCTCTCCCTGTGGGGCACCAGCGCCATGCGGACCGCCGGCGACGACGTGGCGGAGGCGTTCGCCCTGCTCGGCGTGCGGCCCGTGTGGGACGACGCCTCGCGCCGGGTCACCGGGCTGGAAGCCATCCCGCCCGCCGAACTGGGCCGCCCCCGCATCGACGTGACGCTCCGTATCAGCGGCTTCTTCCGCGACGCCTTCCCGCACACCATCGGCCTCCTGGACGACGCGGTCCGGCTCGTGGCCTCGCTCGACGAGCCCGCCGAGCAGAACCACGTACGCGCCCACACCCAGGCCGACCTGGCCGCGCACGGCGACGAACGCCGCGCCACCACCCGTATCTTCGGCTCCCGCCCCGGTACGTACGGGGCCGGTCTGCTCCAGCTCATCGACTCCCGCGACTGGCGCACCGACGCGGACCTCGCCGAGGTCTACACGGTGTGGGGCGGCTACGCCTACGGGCGCGAGCTGGACGGCCGGCCGGCCCGGGAGGAGATGGAGACGGCGTACAAGCGGATCGCGGTCGCGGCCAAGAACACCGACACCCGCGAGCACGACATCGCCGACTCCGACGACTACTTCCAGTACCACGGCGGCATGGTGGCCACCGTCCGGGCGCTCCGGGGCACCGCCCCGGAGGCGTACATCGGCGACTCCACCCGCCCCGAGACGGTCCGCACCCGCACCCTGGTCGAGGAGACCTCCCGGGTCTTCCGGGCCCGGGTGGTGAACCCCAAGTGGATCGAGGCGATGCGGCGCCACGGCTACAAGGGCGCCTTCGAACTGGCCGCCACCGTCGACTACCTCTTCGGCTACGACGCCACGACCGGCGTGGTCGCCGACTGGATGTACGACAAGCTCACCGAGACGTACGTCCTGGACCCGGTCAACCGCGAGTTCCTCCAGCAGGCCAACCCCTGGGCCCTGCACGGCATCGCGGAACGCCTGCTGGAGGCGGAGTCGCGCGGGATGTGGGCCGAGCCCGACCCGGCGGTCCTCGAAGCGCTGCGTCAGGCGTACCTGGAGACGGAGGGCAGCCTGGAGGGCGAGGACTGAGCGGGCGCCGGGCCGCCCTGCGGCGGCCCGGCCGGACCTGCCCCGGACGGTACGGAATCACCCCTTCCGATCCGGGGCATAGTGTCGCCCGCCGCGTGGAAGCGATCTTGGTATGACCGAAAGCAACAGTCCTCACATCTCCGTGCCCCGGATCGTCGTCCTGGGGGTGCAGCGCACCGACCCGCCGTTCCGCCTGGTGGAGATCGACGGCGAGGTCGCCGGCGAGGCGACCTCGATGCTGGATGTGCTCACCCTCGCCTCGGCCTACGGGATCCATGTCCACGACCTCGACGATCCCGGTGTGGTGCGCTGGGTGGGTGGCGACAAGCTCACCTGGCGGGCGCACTGAGCACCGGCGCGGCGGACGGTGCCGGAGACGGTCCTCTGCCGCTTCGAACTCTTCTTCCTCGTACTGACGTTTCACTGACGTTTCGCTGACGCCCCGGTGCGGCGCCGCCGTACCGGCCGTACCGGGGCCGTACCTGGGCCGACGGCCGGGCGGCCTCAGGCCAGGGACGCCGCGTGCTCCGGATCGATGGCGTGCGCGAAAGGCACGTCATGTATAAAGCGTCGGAGTTCGTCGAGCACAAGCTCTCCGAGACGATGACGTTCGGCCCCCAGGGCACCGCCGATGTGGGGTGTCAGGACCACGTTGGGAAGGGTGAACAGTGGCGAGTCATGGGCGGGAGGCTCCGGGTGCGTGACATCGAGTACGGCGGTGAGATCGGGCCTGGCGCGCAGGACCTCCGCCGCGGCGGCCTCGTCGACGAGCGCGCCGCGCGCGGTGTTGACCAGGGTCGCCCCCGGGGCCATGGAGGCCAGCAGCCGGTCCCCGACCATGCCGCGGGTCCCGGGCAGCAACGGGGCGTGCAGGCTGACGACATGGCTGGTGGCGAACAGCTCCTCGACGCCGACCAGCCGGACACCGGCCTCCCGGGCGGCCCCCGGGGAGGCGATCGGGTCGGTGGCCAGGACCTCGACGTCGAACCGGCCCAGATGGGCGGCGACCAGCCGGCCGATGTGCCCGAGTCCGAGCAGGCCCACGCGTGAGCGGTAGGCGCCCGGGACCCGGGGATCGGGCGGGAAGCGGCGGCTGCTCGCCATCTCCCGGGTGAGGCGGTGGGCGTGCTTCAGCCCGAGCAGGATCTGGGCGAGGGTGAACTCCGCCACCGGTACGGCGTTGGCCGCGGCGGCGGAGACGATCGGGATCCCGCGCGCCCAGAACTCGGGCGTGGTCAGGTGCTTCACCGAACCGGCGGCGACCAGGACCGCCCGCAGCCGGGGCGCGCGCGACAGGAGGGCTGCGTCGAGCACGGGCGCGCCCCAGCCGGTGAGCAGGATCTCGACCTCGCGCAACGCGTCCGGCGCGGCGTCGAGCTGCTGCCGCGTCAGGGGTGGGCCCTGCAGCCGGGTGAGAGCTCCGATCGCGGTCAGGACCTCGGGCGGATAGACGTCCGCCCTGCGTCCCTCCTCCATGACCAGCAGGGCGGTCGGTCGGTGGACCGGCTCGTTCATGGCGATGTGCTCCTCGGCTCTGCGCGGCCGGGCCGTCGGTCGGCCGGTCCGCGACCCTGATCGGGTGCGTGGGGAAATGTCTGACCGGATGGGGAAGATTGGCGTGGCTTGTTTATTGCCATGGCTGATGGGTGTGCAGCACGATACATCGGATGACTGAAAAGTCCTCGGGGGAAGCCGGGACATCCGATCCCTGTGATCGTCGCACTGCTCGCGGCGGTGAACGGTCGGATCCCGGCGAGGGATCGTTGCCTGGGGCAGTTAAATTCCCACGTCATGAGGTACTTTCACGGAAGGCTCAGTCCACCGTGCGTACCTCGTGTCACTGCCGGGCGGTCGTGGGGCCGCCCGGGCGGGCGAGGGTTCATCTCCGCGAGACTTTGTATTCATCGGACTATTGACCCCGGGATTCGGACCCCGTTAGCGTCCGAGCAAGCGCTTTCCAGGCCAGATGTGATGCGGCGAAAACAGGAGTTGTCATGCAGAGATCGCGGTGGATAGGTGCGGGTGTCCTCGCTTCGGCACTCGTCCTCACCGGCTGTAGTTCCGGGCCTGCGGGAGTGAACGCCAAGCAGGACCCGAAGGCACCGCTCGAACTGTGGACCCGGACGACACCGGGCGGACCGGGGGAGCAGGGCGCGCTCCGGCTCGCCGCCGCCTTCGAGAAGTCCACCGGCTTCAAGGTCGAGGTCACGGCGATCTTCGACGACTTCGAGACCAAGCTCCAGCAGCGCGCCGCGCAGAAGAACCTCCCCGACATCGTCCTGAACGACGTGACCCAGCTCGGCGCCATGCACAGCCAGGGCCTGCTCAGGGAGATCGACCTGGCCAAGCTCAAGAGCGGCAAGGACGTCGTCGCCCAGGGGCTGGACTCCGGCAAGAGCGTGGACGGCAAGCAGTTCGGCCTGCCGTACTCGGCCCAGGCGTCCGCCCTCCTCATCCGCAAGGACTGGCGCGAGAAGCTGAAGCTGGACGTCCCGAAGAGCTGGGACGACTTCGCCGCCATGGCCGAGGCGTTCACCACCAAGGACCCCGACGGCGACGGCAAGAACAACACGTACGGCCTCGCCGCCCCGCTCTCCACCAAGCGCGGATACGCCTCCTGGTACTTCTCCAACTTCCTCTGGGCGGCGGGCGGGGACTTCATCGCCGACGCCGGTGACGGGAAGTACAAGCCCGCGATGACCACGAAGGAATCGGTCCGGGCCGTGCAGTGGTTCCGCGACCTCGGCTGCCGGAAGAAGGCCATCCAGCCCGGCGCCGTCACCATGGAGACCCCGCCCACCAACGAGACCTTCGAGGCCGGCCGGACCGGCATGTTCGTCGTCGGCCCGTACCTGCTGCCCCGCTTCGACGAGACCCTCGGCAAGGACAAGTACGAGGTCGTCCCGATGCCCAAGGGGCCGAAGGACGCCACCGTGCTCGCCGAGGGCGGCTCCGTCTACCTGATGGCCGGCTCCGGGAACACGGCGGGCCAGGACGCCTTCGCCGACTTCGCGCTCTCCGCCGAGGGCCAGAAGACCGGGATGCAGGGCGAGACCGGCTTCACCGTCCAACTGCCCGTCAACAAGACGGTCGACATCGCCCAGGTCCGCCCCGACCCGCGCTGGAAGACCTACGCGGACATCTACCAGAGCTCCGGCCGCTACGCGCCGTCCATCCCGAACTGGACCCCGGTGCGGCAGACCACGGCCGACGCCGTCAACGCCCTGATGGCCGACTGCGGCCTGGACACCGCCACCAAGCTCAAGGCGCTGGACAAGCAGCTCGCCGACATCCTCGAGGAACAGGGAATCGCCGCGTCATGAGTCTCGACCAGGCGGGCCCGGCCACCCTCCCGGAGGCCGGGCCCGCCTCCCGGAAGCCGGGCCGCACGGCCGGCGGGCCCGACGGCCGCAGCGGGCCCAGCCGCCGGGCCGGCCGCTGGTGGACCCCGTGGCTGTTCCTGGCCCCGGCCCTGCTGCTCTTCCTGTACTTCAAGTTCATCCCCATGGTCAGCGCCCTGACCATGTCCTTCCAGGACGTCCAGCCCTACCTCGGCAACAAGTGGGTCGGCACCGACAACTACGCCACCGTGCTCCAGTCCGATGGCTTCCGCGAGGCCGCCTGGCACACCGTGGTCCTGGCCGCCGGACAGACCGCCGGATCGATGGCGCTCGGCCTGGTGCTCGCCCTGCTGATGGAGGGCCAGGGACGGCGGCTCGGATTCATCCGCTCCGCGGCGTTCCTCCCGGTGGTGGTGCCCATCGCGGTCGTCGCCGAACTCTGGCGGATCATGTACCACCCCAGCTCGGACGGGATGCTCAACTCCGTCCTCGGCCTGGTGGGTCTCGGCCCCTCCGGATTCATCAACGACCCGGACTCGTCGATGGCCTCCATCATGGTCACCGGCATCTGGCGGGGCGCCCCCTACGACATGATGATCTTCCTCGCCGGTCTGACCGGGGTGGACCGCGGCCTGTACGAGGCCGCGAAGGTGGACGGCGCCTCCCGGCTCCAGCGGGTCTGGCACGTCACGGTGCCCGGACTGCGCTCGGTCTTCTCGATCCTGTTCATCCTCGCCGCGATCCGCGGACTGCGGGTCTTCACCGAGGTGTTCCTGCTCACCAACGGCGGACCCGACGGATCCACCGAAGTCGTGATGACCCTGATCTACAAGCTCGGGCTGGAGCAGAACCGGCTCGGCGTCGGCGCGGCGGGAGCCGTCCTGCTGTTCCTCGCGACGCTGGTCCTCACAGTCGTCGTCCACCTGCTGCGACGGAGAGAGAGCAAATGAACGGGCCGACCGAGACCGCGCTGGGCCTGACCGAGAGCCGCAGCCCCGGCGGGCGGATCCTGAAGGCCGTCACCTACCTGCTCGTCCTGATCGTCTTCGCCGGGCCGCTGCTCGCCCTGCTCGTCAGCGCCTTCAGCCAGGTCAAGGACCCGACCCAGCTGAGCGTCGTCCCCTCCGGCGCCACCCTGGACAACTTCGAGGTCGCCTTCGACCAGGGTGTGCTCGGGTATCTGCTGAACTCCTTCTTCGTGGTCGGCTTCGGGCTGCTGCTCCAGGTCGCCGTCTCCGTCCTCGCCGGATACGCCCTGGCCCGCAAGGTCTTCCCCGGGATGACCCTGGTGCTGGTCGGCATCCTGGCCACGCTGATGCTGCCCGAGGAGATCCTGGCCCTGCCGCTCTCCGTGATCCTCGCCGACCTGCCGGTCGTCCACTTCAACCTCATCGGCACCCTCGCCGGAATGATTGTCCCGCTCGGTGCCTGGGGATTCTCCATCCTGGTGATGACCGAGTTCATGAAGGACGTACCCCGGGAGCTGGAAGAGGCCGCCCGGATCGACGGCGCCGGTGACCTGCGCATCTTCGCGCAGATCATCCTCCCGATGTGCAAGCCCGCGCTCGGTGTCATCGGAGTCTTCGGCTTCACCATGATCTGGGACCAGTACCTGCTGCCCCTCCTGGTCTCCACCGACTCCTCCTCGTACACCCTCCCGCTGGCGCTGCGCACCCTGCGGATCGACCCGGCCGTCACCCCCGGCGTGGTGATGGCCGCCTCCCTGCTGGCCCTGCTGCCCTCCGTGATCGTCTTCCTCTTCTTCCAGCGCTCCTTCGTGCACGGACTGGCCTCCGGCGCACTGAAGGGCTGACCCGGCGGACCATCCGCCCCGACCGCCCCGTACCCCCGCCCCGCTGCCGGCGCACCGGCCCCCGCCGATCGCCGACGAGAAGGAACGATGTCCATGACCCCGAGCGCCGCGACCCCCGACACCACCTGGTTCACCACCGACCGGTTCGGCATGTTCGTCCACTGGGGCCTGTACGCGCTGCCCGCACGGCACGAATGGGTCAAGAACCGGGAGAAGCTGACCGACGAGCAGTACCAGGTCTACTTCGACCACTTCGACCCCGACCGCTACGACCCCGTCCGGTGGGCCAGGACCGCCAGGGCGGCCGGCATGCGGTACGTCGTACTGACCACCAAGCACCACGACGGCTTCTGCCTCTGGGACAGCGCCCTCACCGAGTACAAGGTCACCAACACCCCCCACGGCCGCGACCTCGTCGGCCCCTTCGTCGAGGCCTGCCGCGCCGAGGGGCTCAAGGTCGGCTTCTACTACTCCCTCATCGACTGGCACCACCCGTCCTTCCCCGTGGACGGCACCCACCCGCAGCGTGACGACGAGGAGTTCAAGGCGGCCCACGCCGACCGCGACATCCGCGACTACCAGCGCTATCTGCACGGCCAGGTCCGCGAACTGCTGACCTCCTTCGGACGGATCGACTACCTCTTCTTCGACTTCTCCTACGAAGGCCGCACCTGGTGGGGCGGCAAGGGACCGGCCGACTGGGACTCCGCCGGGCTGCTGGGGACCGTCCGCGAACTCCAGCCGCACATCCTGGTCAACGACCGCACCGGCCTGCCCGGCGACTTCATCACCCCCGAGCAGTACCAGCCCTCCGGCCCCATGACCAAGGACGGCCGCCCCGTCCTCTGGGAGGCCTGCCAGACCCTCAACGGCAGCTGGGGCTACGACCGCGACAACCTCGACCACAAGAGCGCCGACCTGCTGATCCGGATGCTCGTCGACGGCGTCTCCAAGGACGGAAACCTGCTCCTCAACGTCGGCCCCACCGGGCGCGGCGACCTCGAACCCCGGGCCGTCGCCGTACTCGAATCGATCGGCCGCTGGATGGACCTGCACGAACGCGCGGTGCGCGGCTGCGGCCCCTCCTCGTACACCGCGCCCCCGGAGTGCCGTTACACCCAGCGCGGCGACCGGCTCTACGTCCATCTGTTCGCCTGGCCGCTGCGCCATCTGCACCTGCCCGGACTGGCCGGCCGGGTCCGCTACGCCCAACTGCTCAACGACGCCTCGGAGATCGTCCGGGTCCACATCGACCCCGACCGGCCCGCGCAGAACACCGAGATGGGCGGCCAGCCCGCCGGCACGCTCACGCTCGAAATCCCCGTACAGCGTCCCGACACCCCCGTACCCGTCATCGAGCTGTTCCTGAACGCCCCGGCCGAACCGGCCGCCGGCTGACACCGGACCGGCCCGCGCACACCACCACGCTCACGGAGGCACCATGCAACGCCGCACGTTCCTCATGGGTACCGGGGCGGCCCTCGCCGTCACCGCCACCGGCCTGTCCGCCGCGAACGCGTCCCCGGCCCCGGCCACCGTCGCCTCGCTGGACGAACTCCAGGCCGCGATCGACCGGGCGGGGCCGGGCGACCGCATCGTCCTGGCCGACGGCCGGTACACCGTCCCGTCCGACCGGCCGATCACCGTCCGGAACAAGCGGGGCACCGCACACGCCCCCCTCACCATCACCGCCCGGACCCCCGGCGGCGCCGTCCTCGACGGCGAACAGGGCTTCGTCCTCGACGCCTCCAGCCACATCACGATCAGCGGCTTCTCCTTCCGTCAGAGCACCACCTTCGACCTCCCGCCGAACTGCTCGCACATCAGGCTCAGCCGCAACGACTTCCAGCTCGCCGACATCGAGGGCCTCCACTGGCTGATGGTGCGCGCGGACGACAGCACCGTCGACCACAACCACTTCCACGGAAAGTCCACCCTCGGCATCTACCTCGGCGTCGAGGGAGCCGGTACGGAGGAGATGGCGCAGCGCGTCCACATCTTCCGCAACCACTTCTCCGACCACACCTTCCCCGGGGACAACGGCGGCGAGCCGATCCGGCTCGGCGTCAGCCCCCGCGCCCTGTCCAGCGCCCACGCGGTCGTGGAGTACAACCTGTTCGAGCGCGCCAACGGCGACCCCGAGGCCATCTCGGTGAAGAGCTCGGACAACATCATCCGGCACAACACCATCCGCGACAGCTTCGGCGGCATCGTGCTGCGCCACGGCAACCGCAACCGGGTGGAGGCCAACCACTTCCTCTCCGGCACGGAGGGCGTGCGGATCTACGGCAACGACCACGTGATCGTCAACAACCACCTCTCCGGCCTGGCCGGGCGGGCGATGGTGATCGGCAGCGGTTCGGAGCGCGACCACCTGCCCGGCGAGACCCCTGAGGCGCGGCGCGGCAACGACGCGCCCGACCGGATCCTCATCGCGCACAACACCCTGGTGGGCAACGGGGGCACCCTCTCCGGCGAGAGCCACCGCCCGCACGAGCCGCGCGACGTGACCGTCGCGGACAACCTGTTCGTCGCGGACTCGGGCGCACTGGTCGAGATGGCGAACACCGTACGGTTCACCTGGACCGGCAACATCCTGTGGGGCGCGGCCGGCGACGGGAACATCCCGGCCGACGGCTTCACCCGTGTCGACCCGAAGCTGGTGACGGGAGCGGACGGGGTCGCCCGGCTCGCCCCGGACAGCCCGGCCATCGGCGCGGCCACCCTGCGCAAGCCGCCCGTCACCCACGACATCGACGGCGACCCGCGCGGCCGCTCCCGGGACGTCGGCGCCGACCAGTACGCCCGGCGCGCGCCCCGCACTCCGCCGCTCACCCCGGCCGACGTGGGCCCGCTGGCCCGCTGACCCCCTCCCGGCACCGCACCTCCGGTCCGCCCGTCCCGGGCCGGGCGGACCGCCCCGGAGCACCCCGTCCCACTCGTCGCGACAGGAGACACCATGCAACGACGCACGTTCCTCAGGGGATCCGCGGTGGCGGCGCTCGCCGCCGTCCCACTCGGTACCTCGATGTCCCTCGAAGCCTCGGCGGCCGACAAGCCCGTCAGCACACTGGCCGAGCTCCAGAGCGCCATCAACGCCGCCGCCCCCGGTGACCGGATCATCCTCGCCGACGGCACCTACACCGTCCCGGCCGGCGGGGCGATCAACATCTCCGGGAAGAACGGCACCAGTGCCGCGCCCATCACCATCGTCTCCAGGAGCCGCGGCGGCGCGGTCCTCAAGGGCGAACGCGGCTTCGTCCTCGCCAACTCGACCAACATCACCATCAGCGGCTTCGCCTTCCGGCAGAGCACCACGCTGGAGATCCCGGTGACCTGCTCCGGGATCCGGCTGACCCGCAACGACTTCCAGCACGCGGACGCGGGCGACAAGTACTGGGTCGTCGTACGGGCCGACGACACGAAGATCGACCGGAACCACTTCCACAACAAGACGACCACGGGCATCTTCCTGATCGTCGACGGCCCCGGCTCGACCGACATGGCCCAGCGGACCCACATCTTCCGCAACTACTTCTCCGACCACAGCTTCGCCGGGGACAACGGCGGCGAGTGCATCCGCATCGGCGTCAGCGGACGGGCCCTGTCCGCCGCCAACGCGGTCGTGGAGTACAACCTGTTCGAGCGCGCCAACGGTGACCCCGAGGCCATCTCGGTGAAGTCCTCCGGCAACACCATCCGCTACAACACCATCCGCGACAGCCGCGGCGGGATCGTGCTCCGCCACGGCAACGGCTCCCGGGTCGAGGGCAACCACGTGATCGGCGGCCTGGAGGGCATCCGGCTCTACGGCAACGACCACCTGATCGTCAACAACTACCTCGCCGGACTGTCCAAGCGGGCCCTGGTGGTCGGCAGCGGCAGCACCCGCGACCACAACACGGGCGAGACCGAGGAGGAGCGCCGCGGCAACGACGCCGTCGACCGCGCGATCATCGTCCACAACACCCTCTACAACAACGCGGGTTCGCTCTCGGGGGAGAACCGGACGTACGAGCCCCGCAACGTCGTCCTCGCGGACAACCTGCTCGTCGGCAACACCGGAAGCCTGGTCGAGATGGGGGCGACCACCGGCTTCACCTGGCAGACCAACCTGCTGTGGGGCTCCGCCGCCGACGGCAACATCCCGGCCGGCGGTTTCACCCGCGCCGACCCGAAGCTGGTTGTGGGCGCGGACGGGGTCGCCCGGCTGTCGGCGGGCAGCCCGGCTATCGGCGCGGCCACCCTGACCGGGACGTCGGTGCCCGACGACCTCGACGGCGACCCGCGCGGCAGCAAGCGCGACATCGGCGCGGACCAGTACTCCACCGCGGTCGCCCTCCGGCACCCCCTCACCAGCGCGGACGTCGGGCCGAACGCGACGTGAACCGTGATGCCCGCAGCGGCCCGCCCACCCCGGGCGGGCCGCCCGCGCCCCTGATCACCCCGGGGATCTGCTCGGTCACCTTCCGACATCTGCCCGTCGACGACGTGGCCCGCCTGGCCGCGGACGCCGGGCTGGCGGCGGTCGAGTGGGGGGCCGACGTGCACGCCCCGCCCGGCGACCCCGACGCCGTCCGCGCCGCCCGCGAGGCGGCCGAACGGCACGGGCTGCGGTGCTGTTCCTACGGCTCCTACTTCCGGGCCGAGCCGGGGGGCCCGGCCGGACCGGACGACGGCTTCGCCCCGGTCGCCCGCGCGGCGGTGCTGCTCGGCGCACCCCGGGTGCGGGTCTGGGCGGGCACCACCGGGTCGCGGGAGGCCACCGCGGGGCAGCGGGCCGCGACGGTGGCGGCCCTGCGGGAGGCCGCCCGCACCGGCGCCGACCACGGGCTCGAACTCGGACTGGAGTTCCACGGCAACACCCTCACCGACACGGCCGCCTCCACCCTCCGGCTCCTGGAGGAGGTGGGCGCCGACAACCTCCGCACCTACTGGCAGCCGCCGCAGAACGCCTCCGACGAGGAGGCGCTGGACGGGCTCGCCGCCCTGGGCGACCGGGTCGGCGCCATCCATGTGTTCTCGTGGTGGCCCGGCAACCACCGGCTGCCGCTGGCGGACCGCCAGAACCTGTGGACCAGCGTCTTCGACCTGCTCGGCCGGCGGGGCGTCCCGCTGGAGGCGCTGCTGGAATTCGTGCCCGGCGACGACCCCGCCGTACTGGCGCGCGAGGCGGATACGCTGCGACGCGCGGCGGACCGGCGCTGAGCCACGCCCCCTTCGACCCCGACCTGGACGGCGAGAACATGCACATCAAGGACACGGACACCCTGCTCTTCATCGGTGACTCCATCACCGACGCCGGACGCGACCGCACCGACCCGGCGTCGCTCGGCAACGGATACGTCCAGGAGATCGCCCGCACCCTGGGCGAGCGCCCGGACGCCGGGCCGGGCCCCACCGTCATCAACCGGGGCATCAGCGGCCACCGGGTCTACGACCTCGAACCCCGCTGGACCACCGACGTCGTCGAGCACCGGCCCGACGTGGTCACGGTCAAGATCGGCATCAACGACACCTGGCGCCGCTACGACCAGCAACTCCCCAGCCCCATCGATGAGTTCGAGGGCTGCCTCGACGGCCTGCTCGCCCGGGCCGGGCAGGAGACCTCCGCGCGGCTGGTCGTGGTCACCCCGTTCCTGCTGCCGGTCACCCCGGAGCAGGCGGAGTGGTTCGAGGACCTGACGCCCCGTACCGAAGCGGTGCTGCGGGCGGCGCGCGCCCATGACGCCCTGCTGGTCCGCGCCGATCTGGTGCTGGCCCGCGCCGCCGAGGACAAGGAGGCGACGGAACTCGCCCGGGACGGCGTCCACCCGAGCCCGCTCGGCCACCGGCTGATCGCCGACGCCTGGCTCGCGGAGGTCGATGCCGCCTCCTGACGAGGGGCGGCCGGTCGACGGGAGCGTCTCGCACTCCTCGACCGGCCGCCCCGGGACGCGTCCGGAGGGATCAGTGCCGGGGCTCCTCGTCCTCCGCCGTGCGCTCGCCCTCGGCCTGCGACGGCTGGGTGCGCCGGGTGGCGGGGTGCCGCTCCTCGGTCGGGTCGCGGTCCTCGTCCAGTCGCTCGCCCTCGGCCTGGGACGGGGTCGAGTACTCGATGTTCTTGTCCATGGCCGCCTCCGTGATCGGGCTGCGTGCCTACACGTCCAGCCTAAGGGCTCTCCCGCACTTGTCTATTGGTTGCACGATCAATAGCATCGGGTCCGTGCCGCGCCGACGGGCCGGGCGACCGGGGATCCGCACCCGGATCGGTCACCATGTCCCAGAACGCCGAGCACCACCACAGGGCGGCGGACGGCGGTGACGGGGGACCGGCCCCTCCGCGCCGCCCACCGACCCCCTAGGAGTCCGTACGTGTACCCCGGCCTCGTTCTGCTCAACGCCCGCCTGCTGGATGTCGTCACCGGGGAACCGCTCCCGCAGACCGCCCTCGCCGCGACCGGCGGACGGATCTCCGCACTCGGCGACGACCGGAGCGTCCACGCCCTCGCCGGGCCGGCGACCACGGTGATCGACCTGAGGCGCGCCGTCGTGACCCCCGGGCTGGTCGACGGGCACATCCACCCCGTCATGGGCGCCGAACTCGCCCAGGGCCTGGATCTCTCCGGCTGCACCACCCTCGACGAGGCGCGCGCGGCCCTGGCCCGGGAGGTGGGCTCGCTGGCCCCCGGTGCGTGGCTGCGCGCCCACGGCCTGGACCCGAACGTCTTCGGCGACCTGCCCATGGCCTCCGCCTCCATCGGGCCGGTCCTGGACGGCGTCCCGGCCCTCCTGATGCTCTTCGACGCGCACTCCATGCTGGCCAGCCCCCGTGCGCTGGAACTGGCGGGCATCGACGGCCCGCGCCGATTCGAGCAGTCCGCCGAGATCGTCTGCGACGAGGCGGGCCGCCCCACGGGCCTGCTCCTGGAGGACGCCGCCTTCGAACCGGTCGAACGGGTGGCTCCGCAGCCCTCCCCGGCCGAGCGGCGCGCCCGCGTCGCCGAGGCCCTGCGCGAGGTGGCCGCCTCCGGGCTCACCGGCGGCCACGCCATGGACGCCAACGGCGACAGCCTGTCGCTCTACGCGGCGCTCGACGAGGCCGGAGAGCTGCCGCTGCGCCTCCGGGTCGCCCCCTGGTGCCAGCCCGGGGCCGACCACGAGGCGGTGGCCGGGATCGTCGGCCGGCAGGGCGCCGGCGGGCGGCTGTGGCGGGTGGCGGGCGTCAAGCTCTTCATGGACGGCACCATCGACAACGGCACCGCCTGGCTGGAGCGGCCCGACTGCCACGGCGAGTCCACCCATGCCTTCTGGCCCGACCCGGAGGCCTTCACCGCCGTCATCGGCCAGTTCCACCGGGCCGGGGTGCCCACCGCCACCCACGCCATCGGCGACGCCGCCGTCCGCCACGTCCTGGACGCGGTCGCGGCGGCGGCCGGTACGGACGCGCGTACCGTACGGCACCGGATCGAGCACATCGAGACGGTCCCCGACGACACCCTGCGCCGCTTCGCCGAGCTCGGCGTCATCGCGTCCATGCAGCCCACGCACTGCTGCGACTTCACCCGCGCCGACCACACCGACAACTGGTCCCGGCGGCTCGGCGAGGAGCGCGCCTCCCGCGCCTGGCGCTGCCGCGACCTCTGGGAGTCGGGCGCCACCGTCGTCCTCGGCTCCGACTGGCCCGTGGCGCCCTACCCCCCGCTCACGGTGATGGCCGGGGCCCGCCACCGCCGCCCCTCCCGCGACCTCACCCGCCCCCCGCACGGCCCGGAGCAGGCCCTCACCGCCCTCCAGGCACTCCAGGGCATGACCCTCAACCCGGCCCGCGCCGCGGGCGAGGAGCACGAGTCCGGACGGCTGGCCCCCGGCTACCGCGCCGACCTCACCGTCTTCGCCGAGAACCCCCTCACCACCCCCGCGACGGACCTGGCGGCCCTGCCCGTCCCGCTCACCGTGGTCGACGGACGCCCCACCCACCGCGACACCGGCCTCTGAGCACGACGGCCGCCACCGCCCGAGGGGCGCGGCGCGGTGCTCGGTACGCTGTGCTGCCCCGCCACGGGGCGGGGTGGAAAAGGGGTGGGACATGCACAGACGCATCGCCGTGCTCGCCGCGGCGGGAGCGGTCGGCGTCACCGTCGCGGTGACACCGGCCGCGCACGCGGAAGGGCGCGGGGACATCCGGATCACCCGGACCGTCGTCAACAACGGCGACAACGTGATCGTCGGGATCAAGAACATCAAGCGGTTCCCGATCACCATGACGATCAAGGACGACTCGGGGGTGAAGTACGTCAGTGATGTGTCCGCGTTCAACGCGAAGAACACCCACGGACCGGTGTCGTACCTCGGGACGACCTGCCGGAAGACCAGTGCGACGGTCTCGGTGTGCACGGCGACGATGGAGATCGACCCGGCCTGGATCGACCCCTACGGCAGCGGCAACCGGGGCTGGAACGCCAACGACGTCGCGGGGGAGTGGCAGGTGAACGCGACGGTCCACGCCAACGACCGCGACTACTGGATCTCGGACCGCATCGCCCTGTTCAAGATGAAGCGCGCCGCGACCCTCACCACCGACGCCACGCCCGAACCGGTGCGCAAGGGAGGCACGCTCACCGTCACGGGGAAGCTGTCCCGGGCCAACTGGGCGGACCTGAAGTACCACGCGTACACCAAGCAGGTGGTCAAGCTCCAGTACAAGAAGCCCGGCGGCAGGTACAGCACGGTGAAGACCGCGACCACCGACAGCAGGGGCCACCTCCGCGCGACGGTGCGGGCCACGGCCCCGGGCAGCTGGCGCTGGGCCTTCCTCGGCACCGCCACGACCATGAAGGTCGTCTCGACGGGTGACGCCGTCACGGTGAAGTGACCGCGCGGCGGGCCGGGCGACCGGCCCGCCGTCAGGGCTCGATCGTCAGCACCTCGTCCACGCTCCGGCGCGGCGTGGGCGGGCCCGTGGGGCCGTAGCCGAGGCGCAGGAGCATCTGCGGATGCCCCGTGCCGAGGACCGGGTCGCGCAGCAGACGGCGCAGCTCCGGCCATTCGAGGGGCTGGGTCGCGAACGAGGCGACGAGTCCGTGCGTCACCGCGGTCAGCAGGACGCGCTCCAGTGCCTGACCGGCCCGCAGCCAGTCCGCCGGGCGGTCGCGCGAGGTGCGCAGCAGGGCGAGCTGCGGCCGGTCCTCGAATAGGGCGTGGGCCCGGCCCGGGACGGGCTCGGTGCCCGCGAAGTCCCGGTTCAGCGCCCGGCCCGACGCGTCGGTGGGGCCGAAGGCGTAGTCCGGGACGCCGTCCACCGGGACCCGGGCGTCGGTGTTCCGGGTCCAGTAGCGCTGCTCCGCCTCCCGCGCCGGGTCCGACAGGTCGAGCGCCTCGGCGTCCCGGATCAGGACGAGCACGCCCTCCAGCGCTTCCGGCGGCAGGAAGGCGAACGAGACGTCCTCCCGGCGGGCCGCCCCGGCGAGGAGGTCCCGGACGTCGTCGGGGACCACCCGGTCGTCGAACGGATAGCGGCTGGTGCGGCGGAGCCGGATCGCCGGGTGCAGCGCGGCGAGCGCCGCGTCCCCCGGATCCCCGGCCCGGCCCGGGTCCAGGCGGACCGTCGCCAGCAGCTCCGGATCGACCGGGCGCGGGAACGGCGTGGTCACCGCCGTGAGGCCCCGGTGGGCCGCCGAGACCCGGAGGTTCAGCAGCGCCGCCCCGCACCCCACGTGCAGACCGCGCGTGGACGGATCGGCCTCCGGCATCTCACGGCCGAACTCCGCCCGCAGCGCGAGCGTCCGGCTGGAGCGCCGGAACCGGAACCGCCAGGGCTGGGCGTTGTGCATCGACGGGGCCGCGACGGCATCGCCGACCAGCTCCCGCAGCATGGCGTCGTCGACCGGCCGCACCGGCATCCGAGACCTCCCACGACACGGCACAGGGGTGTCCCTCCACCCTCCCACGTCCGGCCCGCCCCGGCCGGGCGTCCCTCACTCCGCGCGCTCGACGAGGTACGGGAACAGCGCCAGGATCTCGCCGAGCGCGACCGGGGCGAGCGGAACGCTCTCCAGCTCGCGGCGCGCCCCGTCCAGCTGCCGGTGCGCCTCGGCCAGGGCGGCGGCGCGGCCCCCCGCCTCCTCGGCCAGTCCGGCCGCCCGGCGGGCGTCGGCGGCGCCGAGCGGCTCCCCGGCGCCGAGCAGCGCGGCCAGCCGGCCGGCGGCGGGGTGGTCCGAGGCCAGCGCGGCGAGGACCGGGTACGTCTTCTTCAGCCGGCGCAGATCGCTGTGCACCGGCTTGCCCGTGACCTCGGAGTCGCCCCAGGCGCCGAGCAGGTCGTCCACCACCTGGAAGGCCACCCCGAGGTGCCGGCCCGCCCGGCACAGCGCGTCCGCCGTCGCCGCCGGGGCCCCGGCGAGCACCGCGCCCAGGCCCGCCGCGCAGCCGAGCAGCGCCCCGGTCTTGTGCTCCGCCATCCACCGGTACTCGTGCGGCTGGACCGCCTCGGGGCCGAGCCACGGCCGGGACTCGAAGAGCAGGTCGTCGGCCTGGCCGCGGACCAGGTCGGCCAGGGTCGAGGCGAGCAGCCGTACCGCGGGTGCGCTGTGCTCCGCCGGTGCCTCGGCGAGGGTCTGCACGGCCAGGGCGAAGAGCGCGTCGCCCGCGAGGATCGCCGGGCCGGTGCCGTACTCCTTCCACACGGTGGCGCGCTGCCTGCGGGTCTCGTCGCCGTCCATGATGTCGTCGTGGAGGAGCGAGAAGACATGGACCAGCTCCACCGCGACCGCGCCGGGCACCGCGTCCCGCGCCGGTGCCCCGGCCGCCCCGGCGCCGAGCAGGGTGAGGGCCTGGCGGATGCCCTTGCCCTGCGAACCCGGGGCCGGGGTGCCGTCCACCCGCTCCCAGCCGAGCGAGAAGGCGGCCATCTCCGCGTGCCACGGATGCAGCCGGTTCACGGCCCGCACCAGCGCCGGGCGGACCTGCTCGCGGCAGCGGGAGAGGACCTCCACCACGGGGAGCTGCTGGGTCGTGGGCGATGCGGTCATCGTCGTCAGCCCTCCTGGGTGGTGCCGGCCGGTGCCACGCCGAGTTCGGCGTACGCCTTGTCGACCATCTCGCGGGCGTTGAGCAGCCCGATCCGGTCGAGGGTGCGGCGCAGCCCGTCCAGGTCCGCCGCGGTCTCGGCCCGGTCCCGGCCGAGCCGGGCCAGCGCCTTGACCAGGCCGAGCCGGGCCAGCGCCTCGCCCCTGGGCTCGGTCATCGCGCGGAACTCCTCCAGCGCCCCCGCGTAGCCGTCCCGCGCCTCCTCGTAACGCCCGGCCCGGAACAGGACGTTGGCGCGCATCTTGTGGTTGTAGGCGAGCGCGCTGGACAGCTTCATCTCACGGCAGGTTGTCTCCGCCTCCGCGAGGAGGGCCAGGGCCCGCTCCGGGTCGTCCCGCAGCGAGACGATGTCGGCCATCCCGCGCAGCGCCCAGGCCCGGCCCCGCCGGTCGTCCGCGTTCCCGGCGAGCTCGGCCGCCTCCTCGAACATGGCCAGGGCGGTGTCGAGCGAGCCGGTGTTGCGGTGGATCTGGGCTATGCCCTCCAGCGCCCACACGGTGTGGCGCGCCTCGCCGCGTGCCCGCGCCTCGGCCAGCAGCTGTTCGTGCAGCTCCGCGACCTTCCGGTAGTCGCCCTGGATGCGTCCGGTCTCGGCGAGGCCCGCCAGGGAGTAGCCCCGGGCGACGATGTCGCCGCCGCGCTTGCCCATGTCGGCCGCGAGCCCCAACAGCCGGAAGGCCAGACGGAGTTCACCGCGCTGCCGGGCCAGGGTGCCGCCGCTCCACAGCGCCCAGGCCATCGCCCCGAGGTCGTCGGCCGAACGTGCGGAGCGGTAACTGGCCTTCCAGGCCCGGTCGGCCTCGGCCACGTTGCCGAGCCTGCGGTGCGCCTCGGCGACCGCGAGCCCGCACCGGGCCACCTCCTGCCGCGATCCGGAGCGCTCGGCCTCCTCCAAGTGGCGTATGCCTTCGGCGAGTACGTCGGTGAGGGAGGAGTTCACGGACATCTTGGTGAGGGCGCCCTGGTACTCGGGCGCCAGTGCCTTGCTCTGCATGGGGGCCTTCCTGCACGGCCGGATCATGACGGAAGGCAACTATGCACTCTATGTATACATGAAGCGCATAGTTGCCCCGTGGTCTGGCCTGGTGACTCGTGGGGATCGGGCGCACTGTGGTGCTTGTGCTGCATGTGGTGCGGGCGGAGCGGATGCTGCTGGTATTGCTGGTGGTGCGCCGCCCTGTTGTTGATCAAGACGACACCCGCGCCCCGAAGGTTGCTCCGTGCCCGACAGAAGTCGACTTCGGTGTGCCGATGGGGGTGAGGAGCGTCCGGTGGCGCGCCACCGGCCCCTTCTGGCTAAGCTCGACGGGGGGCCCGGTACTGGACGGAGACTCCGATGAGGACGTTCTACGAACCGCGTGACGTGCCCCCGCGCCTCGCCACCGGCGCGTTCATCCTGAACTCGGGCGTGGGCAAGCTGAAGGCCGACGCCGAGACGGCCCAGGGGCTGCACGGCATGGCCTGCGTCGCCTACCCGTTCCTGGAGCGGATCGGGCCCGAGCGGTTCACCCGGCTGCTCGCCTGGTCGGAGATCACGGTCGGCGCGGCGCTGCTCGCCCCGTGCGTACCCACCCGACTGGCCGGGCTGGCGCTGACCGGACTCTCCGGTGGCCTGGTCGGGCTGTATCTACGGGTTCCCGGCATGCGGGAGCCCGGAAGCCTCCGGCCCACCCAGGACGGCATCCCGCTGGCCAAGGACTCCTGGATGCTCGGCATCGGCCTGGGTTTCCTGGGCGCCGGGTCCTGCCGCCGCAGGGGGGTTCGCACACCCAAGGAGCGATCATGAACGAGTCCGACGAACTCCGCAGCCGAGTGCAGCAGTTGAGAGCCAAGGCGAAGGACCTGAACGCCGAGGCCGAGCGCGCCACCGACCCCGAGAAGCGCCGCCGCCTGAAGGAGAAGGCCGACCGGATCGCGTCGGAGAGCGAGCAGGTCAGCGGCATGGCGAGCGGGGACATCCGCCCCATGGAGTAGGCCCGTCCCGCAGCGGCCGGGACAGTGGCCGGGGCGCGGGCGGGGAATGCCCGCGCCCCGCGCGCGTTGGACCATGGTGTGAGCTCCCTGATCGCATCCACCCGGTTCTCCGTGCTCGACCGCTCCCGCGTCCGCGAGGGCCACGCCCCCGGCCAGGCGCTGCGCGACACGGTGCGCCTGGCCCGGGAGGCCGAAAGGCTCGGCTACCACCGGTTCTGGGTCTCCGAGCACCACGGTGTACCGGGCGTCGCGGGATCGGCGCCGACCGTGCTCGCCGCGGCGGTGGCGGCCGCCACCGGCACCATCCGGGTCGGAACCGGCGGCGTGATGCTGCCCAACCACCGGCCCCTGGTGGTGGCCGAGCAGTTCGGCGTACTGGAGTCGCTCTTCCCCGGCCGGATCGACCTGGGCGTCGGCCGCTCGGTGGGCTTCACCGACGGCATCCGGCGGGCGCTCGGCCAGGACCGGTCGGCCGCCGACGGCTTCGCCGGACAGCTCGACGAACTCCTCGGCTGGCTGGACGGTACCCAGCGGGCCCATCCGCAGGTCCACGCCCTGCCCGCCGAAGGACTGCGCATCCCCCCGTTCGTGCTCGCCACCGGCGAGGGCGCGGGCATCGCGGCCCGGGCGGGTCTGCCCCTGGTGATCGGCGACCTCCGGGGCCGGGAGAAGCTGCTCGCCGCCGTCGAACGCTACCGGCGGGAATTCCGCCCCTCGGCCCGGGCGGCGGAACCCTACGTGATCGTGGCGGGCACCGTGGCGCTCGCCGGGACCACCGAGGAGGCCCGGCGCATCCTGATCCCGGAGGCGTGGTCCATGGCGTACTCACGGACCCACGGCGTCTTCCCGCCGCTCGAACCCGCCGAGCGGATCGAGGCACGGACCATGACGGACAAGGAGCGCCACCTTTACGAAAGGGGCCTGCGCGGCCACCTCCATGGCACCGAGGAGGAGGTCGCCGAGCAGCTGGAGACCGTCATCGAACGGACCGGCGCCGACGAAGTGCTCGTCACGACCAGCACGTACGACCGCGCCGCCCTGATCGACTCCCTGCGCCGGCTGGCCCGGATCGCGCGGCTCACCCCCCGCCCGGACACCCCCTAACGGCTCAACAGCGCCTCGGCGATGGTGATCTGGGCCGGGTCCAGGGCCCTCTCGCCGTCCTCGACGTCCCACAGCGCGTTCTGCAGGACCCGGCCCAGCGTCCAGCCGGTCGCCCGCTGCCGGTCCAGGCCCAGCACCTCGGTCAGCTGGTCGAAGCGGCGGAGCACGGTGCCGGTCACGTCGCCGGTCGCCTCCGCCTCGGCCCAGCGGTTGTGCAGGGCCGGGAGCAGATCGAACCCGGGGTCGCCCGAGAGGGGTTCGGGGTCGATGGCGAGCCAGGGCTCGCGTTCGCCCGCAAGGACGTTGTCGTAGTGCAGGTCCCAGTGCAGCAGCCGGTCCCCGGGCTCCGAGAGGAGGTCGGAGACCGCCGAGGCGCAGGTGCGCAGCAACTGTTGTCCGGCGCGGTCGTGCAGCATCGGTACGGCGCGCGGTGCCCCGTCCACCAGCGCCGCGCCCACCTCGGCAAGGGTGCGGATCCCCGGCGGCGCGGCCACCGCGACCAGCCGGGCCAGCAGCTCGGCGAGGATCTGGACGGCGGCCACGTCGTCGGCCACGACCGACAACGGCCGCTCCGCGTCAAGCCGTTCCAGCAGCATCGTGCCGCTGTCCTCGTCGTGGTCGAGCAGCCGCACCACTCCGTCACCGTTCCACACCCGCAGCCCCGTGGCGGCCCCGGCGTTGTCCTCCGTGACCTGCTGGAGCTTCAGCACGGCGGGCATCCCGTCCGCGCGGGTCACCGGCAGCACCAACGAGGCCATGCCGTGCGCCGGGGCACCGTCCGGCCGCAGGGCCCAGCGGTCCAGGAACTCCGCCCCCAGCGCGGGCAGCGCGGCCAGCCAGGCACGGCCGGACTCACCGCCGCTCGCACCGTACGAGGCGATGAAGGCGGCGGGCACGTCGAGGGGCATGCGGTCCACCTTAGGGCCTGGCATCGTGGCCGAGGCGTGTCGGTGGCCCGGGAGCGGCCCGTCGGCCGCCAAGGTGAGGGCATGAAGAGCGCTGACCTTTTGACCGACGCGTTCAACCGCGTCCAGGAGACCGTGCATTCGGCGGTCGAGGGACTGTCCCTCACCGACCTCCATGCCCGGATCGGCAGCAGGGCGAACTCGATCGCCTGGCTGGTGTGGCATCTCACCCGGGTCCAGGACGACCACGTCGCGGACGCCGCGGGCATCGAACAGGTGTGGTTCCGGGACGACTGGGTCGGCCGGTTCCGCCTGCCCTTCGCGGGCGAGGCCACCGGCTACGGACACACCAGCGCGGACGTCTCCGCGCTCCGGGTCGAGTCGGGCGAACTGCTCCTCGGCTACTACGACGCCGTCCACGAACAGACCCTCGACTTCGTGAGCGAACTGGACGGCCGCACCCTGAACGACGTCGTCGACGAATCCTGGTCGCCGCCGGTGACCCTCGGCGTACGGCTGATCAGCGTCATCTCGGACGACCTCCAGCACGCCGGCCAGGCGGCCTTCGTCCGGGGCGTGCTGGGACACGGATAGCGCCGGCCGCCCCGGGGCCCGGAAAACCGGATGAGAACCGGGCCCGGGCGGTGATGGGATGGCGCGATGCGAATCGATGTGCCGACAGCCGTGGACCGGGGCGACTACCCCGCGGCGAGAACACCGTGGGAACGGGACGAGTGGCGGGCGGACGTCCTGGGCTGGGCGGAGCACGCCCTCGCCGCCCACGGGTTGCGGGAGACCGGGCCCCGGGCGGTACGGCTGCGGCCGTGGTCCGTACTGGTCCGGATGACCGTCGGGAGCGGCCGCGCCGTCTGGTTCAAGGCCAACCCGCCCGGCAGCGCCTTCGAGGCGGGGCTCACCGAGGCCCTGGCCCGCTGGGTGCCGGGGCGGGTGCTCACCCCGCTCGCCGTGGACGCGGACCGGGGCTGGGTGCTCCTCCCGGAGGGCGGCACGCTCTTCCGGGACGCGCTCGACGCGGCCACCGGTGCCGCCGCCGATCCCCGCGCCTGGGAGGAGCCGCTGCGCCAGTACGCGGCGGTGCAGCGCGCACTCGTCCCGCACACCGGCGAGATCGCGGCGCTCGGAGTGCCCCGTGCCCCCGCCACCGTGCTCCCGGACCTCTTCGACCTCGCCGTACGGCACAACACCGCGCTGGAGCCCGAGGAGCGGCGGACGCTGGAGGAGCTGCGGCCCCGGCTCGTCGGCTGGTGCGAGGAGCTCGCCGCGACGGGCATCGCCGACACCCTCGACCACAGCGATCTCCACGACGGCCAGCTCTTCGCACCCGAACAGGGCCGCTACACCTTCTTCGACTGGGGCGACGCGCTGATCGGCCACCCCTTCCACAGCTTCCTCATCCCCGCCCGCGACGCCCGCGAACGGTTCGGCCCCGAAGCCCTGCCCCGGCTGCGGGACGCGTACCTGGAGGCGTGGACGGGCGACGGGCACACCCGGGCCGAGCTGCGGCGGGCGCTGAGCCTGGCCTGGCGGCTCGGGGCGATCGGCCGGGCGGGCGCCTGGGGCCGGCTCTTCCCGGGCACGGCCGACGACCTCGGCGGGGCCGGTGACCCGGAGGGCGCCTACTGGCTGCGCGAACTCGCCGCCGAACCGCCGCTGTAGTCCGCGCCTTCAGACGCCGGCCCCCAGCCGCCGCGCCACGGCCCCGGCCAGCGGATAGACCCGCTCGGGCGGCAGCAGCCGCTGCGCCTGGGCGGCCCGGCCGTTCTGCCGCAGCTCGGCGATCCTACGGACCGTCGGTGTCACGTCGGTGATCCCGGTGACCCACTCCTCGGCGAACGTGCGGACCAGCCCGCGCCCCACCCCGACCTGGATGCTGTAGTGATTGAGCGCCGCCCCGCGCAGCGAACGCTCCGGGTCCCACTGGACGTGCACCTCGGCCCCGGCGATCGCCGCCGCACCGGCCGTCGTCGGCACCGCCCGCGACAGCGCCTCCTCCCAGCCCTCCCGGGTGATCCGCACCGCGAGGACACGTTCCTGACCGGGCTTGCGCGCCCAGTTGCTGCGGTGCATCAGCCAGAGGAACGACGGCTTGATCCACGTCATCCGGCCGAACGAGAACGGCGGCACGAACCGCTGCGCCCGCAGGGCCGGACCGGCGATCGCCGGGGAGTACGCCTGGTACACCACGATGGTGCGGGGGTCGTAGTCGGCGCGTATCACGTACGGGGAGGTCATGTCCGGAGGCTTTCACCCCATTGACCGCCCGGCGACCGGTTTTTCCACCGCCGGAAGCGGGCGTGGAGGCCGATTCCGTGCGGAGGTGCGAGAGTTGTCCACGTGGCAGGACGCGCCCCCACCGGTCCGCGTGGCGCGACGACGAAACGACGACGGGACACCTTCATGCCTCTCCAGGGAGAGTACGAGCCGAGCCCCCAGCAGTGGGTCCGCGACCAGGTCGAGCTGTACGAGGGCTCCGGCGGAACCGAGGGCACCACGATGCGGGACATGCCCGTGATCATCCTCACCACCCGGGGGGCCCGCAGCGGGAAGATCCGCAAGACCCCGCTGATGCGGGTCGAGCACGACGGGACGTACGCCGTGGTCGCCTCGCAGGGCGGTGCCCCCACCCACCCGTTCTGGTACCACAACCTCGTGGCCGACCCCCGCGTCGAGCTCCAGGACGGCCCGGTGCGCCAGGACATGAACGCCCGCGAGGTCACCGGCGAGGAGAAGGACCGCTGGTGGCGGCGCGCGGTCGAGGCGTTCCCGGACTACGCCGACTACCAGCGCAAGACGGACCGGCAGATCCCGGTCTTCGTCCTCGAACCGGCCGACCGGCCCCACTGAACCGGCCCGCCCCGGCCCCTCCGCCGGACGGCCGATCAGGACGCGCGCCCGCACGGCCGGGCGCGCTCCAATGAACGGGTGACCGCACCCCCGGACGACTGCCTCGCGCGCAACGAGTGGATCTGCGGGGCCTATCTCACCAGCCGCCGCGGGATCCTCCGGGACGCCGTGGTGCAGCACGTCCAGCTCACCGCGGTCTCGGTCCTCATCGGACTCGCCGTCGCCGTGCCGCTCGCCCTCGCGGCCCGGCGGTGGCGCTGGGCCACGGGCCCCGTGCTCGGCCTGACGACCGTCCTGTACACCGTGCCGTCGCTCGCCATGTTCTCGCTGCTGCTGCCGGTCTACGGGCTCTCCGCCTCGCTCGTCGTCACCGGGCTCGTGCTGTACTCGCTCACCCTGCTCGTCCGCAACATCCTCGCCGGGCTGCGCGCCGTGCCCGAGGAGACCCGGCAGGCCGCCCGCGGCATGGGCTACGGGCCGCTGCGCCTGCTGCTCACCGTGGAACTGCCCCTCGCCCTGCCCGCCGCCATGGCCGGGCTGCGGATCGCGACCGTCTCCGCCGTCTCCCTGGTCACCGTCGGCGCGATCGTCGGCTACGGCGGACTCGGCAACCTCATCTACTCCGGGATGAACACCTACTTCAGGGCCCAGGTGCTCACCGCCTCCGTCCTCTGCGTCCTCATCGCCGTCACCGCCGACCTGCTGCTCCTGCTCGTCCAGCGGCAGCTGACCCCCTGGACCCGGGGCCGGTCGTGAAGACCCTCGCCGACGCCTGGTCCTGGCTCACCACCGCGGCGCACTGGTCCGGCGAGAACGGCATCACCCACCGACTGGGCCAGCACCTCTTCCTCACCGTCGTCTGCCTGCTGATCAGCAGCCTGATCGCGCTGCCCGTCGCCGTACTCCTCGGCCATCTCGGCCGGGGCGGCGCCCTCGCCGTGAACATCTCCAACATCGGCCGGGCCGTGCCCACCTTCGCCGTGCTGGTGCTGCTGCTCCTCACCCCGATCGGCGGCCACGGCGACTGGCCGACCGTCGTCGCCCTGGTGCTCTTCGCCGTACCCCCGCTGCTCACCAACGCCTACGTCGGCATGCGGGAGGTCGACCGCGACGTGGTCCGGGCCGCCCGGGGCATGGGCATGACCGGCAGACAGCTCATGCTGGGCGTCGAACTGCCGCTCGCCCTGCCGCTGATCCTCACCGGCGTACGGATCGCCGCCGTCCAACTCGTCGCGACCGCCACCCTCGCGGCCCTGGCGGGCGGCGGCGGGCTCGGCCGGATCATCACGGCCGGCTTCAACCTCGCCTCCACCCCGCAGGTGGTCGCCGGGGCGGTGCTCGTCGCGGCCTTCGCGCTGATCGTCGAAGGACTCTTCGAGGCGGGCCGGCTGCTGGCCCCCGCCCGGCTCCGCGGCGAAGGACCGCGATGAGGGCCCGCACCAAGGCCTCCGTGGTGCTGGTGCTGCTCTGGGCGGCCGCCTGCGCCACCGGCCCGGCCCTGGAGGACCGGGGCGAGGTCACCGCACCGCCCGGCGACAGCAGACACCTCACCATCGGCACCGCGGGATTCACCGAGAGCGATCTCCTCGCCCAGCTGTACGCGCTCCTGCTGGACCACGCCGGGTACACCACGAAGATCATCTCCGTCACCAACCGGGAGATCTACGAACCGGCCCTGGAGAGCGGCCGGATCGACGTCGTACCCGAGTACGCCGCCACCTTCGCCGACTGGCTGAACGCCCGGAGCAACGGCCCGGACGCCGCCCCGGCCGGTTCGCCCGACCTGGCCGCCACCATGAAGGCCCTGCGCGCGCTGGCCGTCCCCCGCGGCCTCACCGTCCTCGACCCGGGACGCGCCGTCGACCAGAACGCCTTCGCCGTCACCGCCGACCACGCGGCCCGCCACCATCTGCGGACCCTCACCGACCTGGGCCGCTCCGGGCTGCCGGTGCGTCTGGCGGCCGGTGACGAATGCGTGCAGCGGCCCTACTGCGCACCCGGGCTGAAGAAGACGTACGGGATCCGGATCACCGCCGTGGACCCCAAGGGCGTCGGCACCACCCAGGCCAAGCAGGCCGTCCGCAACGGCGAGGACCAGATGGTGCTGACCACCACGACCGACGCCACGCTCGGCGGCTTCGGCCTCGTCCTGCTCGCCGACGACCGGCACCTCCAGAACGCCGACTACATCGTCCCCGTCGTCAACCGCTCCCGGGCCGGCAGCGAGGGCGTACGCACCGCGCTGGACCGCCTCAACACCGTTCTGACCACCGCCGACCTGGCCCGGCTCAACGAACAGGTCGACAGCTGGCGGCGACTGCCCAAGGACGTCGCGCGTACGTATCTGCGCTCCAAGGGGCTCGTCCGGGGCGGCTGACTCCCCCGCTCGCCGTCGGGGCCGGTCACCTTCCGCGGTCCGGGCGGGGAGGACCGACGACATCACCGATCGCGGTTCCGAGGAAGGACATCGTCAGCCCGGCCCGCCGCTCGGCCCACCGGTGGTCGGCGGGCGGGGGAGTGCCGTAGCGGCGTCGGCGGATGTCGTCCACGACCTCGGCGGGGGCGCCCAGTCCGGCGAGCACGTCGAGCGCCTCGCCCTTGGTGATCAGCCTGCCGTCCCGCAGGGTCACCGTCGCCCGGGCCAGGGTCAGCAGGCCGAGGTCCACCCAGATGTCGCGCGTCCACCGCTCCGGGTGGTCCAGGGCCGGCCGCCAGAAGGTGCGCAGGTCCTCGACGACGAAGTCGGCGAGCTGCCGGTCGGTCACCGGCGGCAGGACTTCGGCGGGCGGCGGGCCGTACAGGACACGTCCGAAGGCGTGCAGCTCGCGTCGGGTCACGGGGGTGACCGGACGGTGGAGCAGCTCCTGATGGGCCCAGGCCAGGTGCGGACGAGCGGGGTCGTCCAGTTCGGCGGCGACCGGATAGGCGCAGTGCAGCCCGGACGCGAGCGGGACGGCACCGTCCAGGCGCTCGTGCATTGTGCCCAGGCGCTGTTCCTCCGTCGCCGTGCAGGGCCGCTCCAGGACCGCGATCAGGTCGAGATCGCTGCGGCCCGGCTGGTAGTCGCCCCCGGCGAGCGACCCGTGGGCCCACACCGCGACCAGCGGTACGACGGGGCGCAGGTCATCGATGAAGCGGTCGAGGAGCTGTTCGGTGGGCCGATCGGCCGTTTCGGTCATGGGGACAGTCTGGCCGTCCGGCGGGACACGGCAAGGGTCCGGCACCGGGTCGGGTCCGGGCCCGGCGCCGGGGCCCTCAGGCGTCCGCGACCGAGTCGAACCGCACCTCGTCCCGGGCCACGCCCCGGGCGTCCGCGTCGACCGAGCGGCGCAGCGCCTCGTGCAGCCGGGCCGGGGTCAGCACGCCCAGGAAGCGGGCCCCGTCCAGGACCGCGACCCAGCCCGCGTCGTGCTGGAGCATCTCGCTGAACGCCTGCTTCAGCGGCGCCCCGACCGGCACCCAGGCATCCATCCGGCGGGCCAGTTCGCCGACCGTGCCGTGGTCCCCGGCGATCCGCAGCGCGTCCGCCGCCACCCAGCCGTGCAGCTCGCCCGCCCCGCTCAGCACCACCGCCCAGCGGGCGCCCGCGGCCCCCAGCCGGGCCGCCGCGACGCCGGCCGGCTCGTCCAGCCGGGCGACCGGCGGCTCCTCCAGGTCGGCCGGCTCGATCGCGGTGACCGAGAGCCGCTTCAGCCCCCGGTCGGCGCCCACGAACCGGGCCACGTAAGGGGTCGCGGGGGCCCCGAGCACGGCGCCCGGAGTGTCGAACTGCTCGATGCGCCCGGCCCCGTACACCGCGATCCGGTCGCCCATCCGGACCGCCTCCTCGATGTCGTGGGTGACCATCAGGACCGTCTTGCGGACCCGCGACTGAAGGCTCAGGAACTCGTTCTGCAGCCGCTCGCGCACCACCGGGTCGACCGCGCCGAACGGCTCGTCCATCAGCAGCACCGGCGGATCCGCGGCCAGCGCCCGCGCCACCCCCACCCGCTGGCGCTGCCCGCCGGAGAGCTGCGCGGGATAGCGAGAGCCGTACGTCTTGGGGTCCAGCCCCACCAGGTCCAGCAGTTCGGCCGCCCGCGCCCGGGCCCGCGCCCGTTTCCAGCCCACCAGCGAAGGGACGGTCGCCGTGTTGTCGAGGACGGTGCGGTGCGGGAAGAGCCCCACCTGCTGGATGACGTAGCCGATCCGTCGGCGCAGCCGCACCGGATCGATCCCGGAGATGTCCTCGCCGTCGAGGAGGATCCGGCCCGACGTCGGCTCGATCAGTCGGTTCACCATCATCATCGTGGTGGTCTTGCCACAGCCGGACGGACCCACCAGGGTGACCAGCTCCCCCTCCGCGACCTCGAAGGACAGGTCGTCGACCGCGCTGGTGCCGTCCGGATACACCTTCCCGACCTGCTCGAACCGGATCATGCCTGCACGGTAGGGGGCACCGCGGGACCCGGCACCCGGGCCGCGGCCGTCCGGGTCACGGCCGTGTGCTGAACTGTCCGTGGCACAACTGATTCAGGAGCACCTTGTGAGCAGCTACCGGCAACCCGGCATCGTCTTCACCGACCGCTACTTCACGGTCCCGCTCGACCACGGCGACCCCGGCGGCGAGCAGATCGAGGTCTTCGGCAGGGAGGCCGTGGCGAGCGGCCGGACCGGCGAGGAGCTGCCGTGGCTGGTCTACCTGGAGGGCGGCCCCGGCTTCGGCGCCCGGCGCTTCGTCGGCGCGGAGGCCTGGCTCGGCCGGGCCGTCCGGGAATTCCGGGTGCTCCTGCTCGACCAGCGCGGCACCGGCCTTTCCACCCCCGCCAACCGGCAGACCCTGCCGCTGCGCGGCGGCCCGCGCGAGCAGGCCGACTACCTCACGCACTTCCGGTCCGACAGCATCGTGCGCGACTGCGAGCTGATCCGCCCGCAGCTCACCGGCGGTGAGCCGTGGACGGTCCTGGGCCAGTCCTTCGGCGGCTTCTGCGCCGTCCGCTATCTTTCGGCCGCGCCCGAGGGGCTCAAGGCCGTCCTCATCACCGGCGGGCTGCCCTCCCTCGACGCCCACGCCGACGACGTCTACCGTGCCGCGTACCCCCGGATCGAACGCAAGGTAGCCGCCCACTACGCCCGCTACCCGCAGGACGTCGAGCGCGCCCGGGAGATCGCCGCCCATCTGCTGGAACGCCCCGTCGAGAGCGCCGGGCACCGGCTGACCGTCGAGTCGTTCCAGTCGCTCGGCATCATGCTGGGCGGCGGCAGCGGCAGCCACCAGCTGCACTACCTGCTGGAGAACGCCTTCGTCCGCACCCCGCACGGCACCGAACTCTCCGACACCTTCCAGGAGGCGCTGCGGACCGCCACCTCCTTCGCCGGGCACCCGCTCTACGCGCTGATGCACGAGGCGATCTACGGGCAGGACGCCCGGCCCACCGCCTGGTCCGCCGAGCGGGTCCGCGCCGAGTTCCCGCGGTTCGACGCCGCCGAGGCGCTGAAGGGCGACGGCCCGGTGCTGTTCACCGGCGAGAGCATCCACCCCTGGCACTTCGAGGTGGACCCCGCGCTGCGTCCGCTGCGCGAGACCGCCGAGCTGCTCGCCGCCCGCACCGACTGGGCCCCGCTGTACGACGGCGAGCGCCTGGCGGCCAACGAGGTGCCGGTCGCGGCGGCCGTATACCACGACGACATGTACGTCGACACCGCGCACGCGCTGAGTACCGCCGCCGCGATCCGGGGCCTGCGCACCTGGGTCACCGACGAGTACGAGCACGACGGGGTCCGCGCGGGCGGCCCGAAGGTCCTGGACCGGCTGCTGGCCCTGGTCCGCGACGAGATCTGAGCGCGCCCACGACGCGCGGAGCCGGTCGCACCGTACGGTCCGGTGCGACCGGCTCCCACGCCGCGGAACGGGTCAGGCGTGACGGTTCTGCAGGGCGTGCAGCGTGTCGGCGAGCCCGGTGGCCGAGCGCGGCGCCCGGTTGTACGGGAGCTTCGACAGGACGGCCGCCATGCCGCAGGTGTTGGAGACGGCCGAGAACACCAGGCCGGAGCCGACCCCGGCGGAGATCCAGCGCGCGGCGGGGAACCGCACCCCGGCGAGCAGTCCGGCCACCACGAGCGAACCGGCGGCGAGCCGGACCTGGCGTTCCATCGGCCAGGTGGTGCGCGCCCCGGCGGGCTGCGCGACGGCACGGCCCTCGGCCTCCCAGGCGGAGGTGCCGCCGGTGAGCGTCACGGCCTCGATGTCGGCGGCGGCGAGGATGTCGCAGGCGCGGGTGGAGCGGACGCCCGAGGCGCACACCAGGAGCAGCGGGCCCCGGGCGGCGGCGGACTTCAGCGCGGGCACGGCCTCGGAGAGGCGGTCCAGCGGGATGTTCAGCGCACCGGGGACGTGGCCGGAGGCGTACTCGCCGGGGGCGCGCACGTCGATCACGGTGAACTCCGCGAGACGGGCCGCGGCCTGGGCGGGGGAGAGGGATGCGGGGCTGGTCACGAGCAGTGATTCCTTTCGTTCACCGGGAGAGGAGGGATGCGGTCCCTCCCTCCCCGGTCAGGTTAGAATACCCCTTGGGGTATTGAGGAGGAGGAATTGTGGAACTCGACATGGCGGCCGACGAACTGAAGTCGGTCCTCAACCGCCTTCGCCGGGCGCAGGGCCAGCTCACCGGGATCATCAGGATGGTCGAGGAGGGGCGCGACTGCGAGGACGTGATCACGCAGATGGCGGCCGTCTCCCGGGCACTGGACCGGGCCGGGTTCGCGATCATCGCGACGGGGCTGCAGCACTGCATGGCCGACGGCGGGCAGGAGCCCGCGGACCGGGACCAGATGCGGGCCCGGCTGGAGAAGCTCTTCCTCTCGCTGGCCTGAGCCGGCCGGGGGCGGAGCGAGGGGAGGCGCGGGTTCGTTCCGCGCCTCCCCTTCGTCGTGTCCTACGCCACGGCGTCGACGAGCATGAAGACGGCCACGGCCAGCAGTACGACGCCGAAGATCCGTTGCAGGGCGGCCGTGGACACCTTCGCGGCCAGCCGCTTCCCGTCCCAGGCGCCGAGGATCGCCGCCGCCGTGAACGGGGCGATCACCGCCCAGTCCAGCACGGTGGGCGTGGTGAGCCGGGTGGCCAGCGCGGCCGTGGAGTTCACGATGATGACGAGCAGGCTGGTGCCGACCGCCGAGGTCATCGGCACGGCGACGACGGCGACCAGCGCGGGCACCACCAGGAAACCGCCGCCCACCCCGAGGAAGCCGGTCACCGCGCCGAGCCCGGCCCCGGTCCCGGCCACCCGCCCGGTGGACGAGGGGCGCGCGCCGTCCGGGGCGTCCGCTCCGGCGCGCGGCCGGATCATCCGTACGCCGGCGACCACCGCGAGCGCCGCGAAGGCGACCGTCAGCGCCCAGGACGGGATGTGCGCCGACAGCGCCCCAGCGACCGCGGCCGGAACGAGTCCCGCCGCCGCGAAGAGCCCTCCGGTGCGCCAGCGGACGTGGCCCTCCCGGGCGTGGGCGACCAGCCCGGTGAGCGAGGTCGCGATGACGATGAGCAGTGCGGCGGTGGTGGCCGCGGCCGGGGTGAACCCGAGCAGGTAGATCAGCGCGGGAACGGCGAGCACGCTGCCCCCGCCGCCCAGCCCGCCGAGCGCCAGTCCGACCACGGCGCCGGCGATGAGCGCCACGACCAGCGCGGTCATATCGCGCCTCCGCTCGGGACGGGGCCGGTGGGGCCCGGTGTGCGGCCGAGCGGGCACGGGCCCCCGGGGGTGCGGGTGAAGAACACGACGCGGCTCCTTCTGCGATGCTTTACCCCTGGGGGTATTACGGAACAAGGCTAACACCTATACCCCTAGGGGTATTTTTCCTGGGGTGGGGCGCGCCACCGGAGGTCGGCTTGTTCCGTGTCATTGACATGCAACTGCCATGATGTTGAATTCGGTGAAGTTGTGTTGCGCGACTCTGATGACTTGAGTGATCAAGGGAGAATCAGTGACACCTCGCCCTTCCCGCCTCACCGCGCTCTCCGCGGCGGCGGCCCTCCTCGTCGGCGGCCTGCTGACCGCGACGCCGTCCGCCCGGGCGGACGACCATCCCCGCCCCGCCGGCCCGGCGGCGGAGAGCGCGCCGGTCCCCGCCATCACCCCGACCCCGCGGTCGGCGCGGGCCCGCACCGACCGGATCACCATCAGCCCGACCGTCACCGTGGTGGCGGGCGGGGTCTACGACGAGTCCGCCCTCCAGGTCGTGGAGAGCGCGCTGCGCCGGGCCGGCGCCCAGCGCGTCGTACGCGCCGACCGCCCCGCGCGCGGCGGACTCACCGTCCACGTCGGCGACCCGGCCGCGCTCGCCGCGCAACGGATCGACGACCCGTCCGCGCTGCCGGCCGAGGGATACGTGCTCGGCATCGGCGCCGACCGCATCGTGCTGGCGGGCAAGGACGTCACGGGCACCTACTACGCCGCCCAGACGCTCCGCCAGGTCCTGCCGCGTGCGAGCCGTCCGGGAACCACCGTCGCCGGACTCGCCGTACGCGACTGGCCCGGCACCGCGCTGCGCGGCACCATCGAGGGCTTCTACGGCACCCCCTGGTCGCACGAGGCCCGGCTCGACCAGCTCGACTACTACGGCGAGCACAAGATGAACATCTACGCCTACTCGCCGAAGGACGACCCCTACCTCCGCGCCAAGTGGCGCGACCCCTACCCGGCCGACCGGCTGGCGCAGATCCGGGAACTCGCCGACCGGGCGGCACGGCGGCACGTGGAGTTCACCTACGCCCTCTCGCCCGGCCTCTCGGTCTGCTACAGCTCGGACGCCGACGCCGAGGCGCTGGCCGACAAGTTCCAGACCATCTGGGACGTCGGCGTACGCACCTTCGCGGTCCCGCTCGACGACATCAGCTACACCGACTGGAACTGCGCCGAGGACAAGGCGAAGTGGGGCACCGGCGGCGGTGCGGCCGGGGCGGCGCAGGCGTATCTGCTCAACCGGGTCAACCGGGAGTTCATCGCCACCCACCCCGGCGCGCAGCCGCTCCAGATGGTCCCGACCGAGTACTACGACGTCTCCGGCTCGCCGTACAAGAAGGCACTGTCCGAACAGCTCGACCCGGACGTCCTCGTCGAGTGGACCGGCATCGGCGTCGTCGCGCCGACCATGACCGTGGCACAGGCGGAGGCCGCCCGTACGGTCTTCGGCCACCCCGTCCTCACCTGGGACAACTACCCGGTCAACGACTACACGACCAGCCGGCTGCTGCTCGGCCCGTTCACCGGGCGGGAGAAGGGGCTGCCCGGCAGGCTGGCGGGGATCACGGCGAACCCGATGATCCAGCCGTACGCCTCCAAACTCGCGCTGTACACCGTCGCCGACTACGCGTGGAACGACGCGGCGTACGATCCGCGCACCTCCTGGGGCGCGGGCCTGAAGGAGTACGCGGGCGGCGACCCGCGCACCGGGAAGGCGCTGCGGGCCTTCGCCGACGTCAACTACAGCTCGGCCCTCGACAAGGCACAGGCCCCCGAGCTGGCGGCCGAGTTCGCCCGCTACTGGACGGACGGCGACGCCGCCCGGCTCGGTGCGGCGCTCGACACGCTCGGCGCGGCGCCCGCCCGGCTGCGCGTCGCCCTGCCGGACCGGGGCTTCGTCGCCGACGCCGCGCCCTGGCTGGACGCCACCGCCGCCTGGGCCACCGCCGCCCGCACCGCGCTGGGGATGGTGGAGGCGGCCCGCGCCGGAGAGGGCGCACGGGCCTGGGAGCTGCGGCAGCGGCTGCCCGCGCAGCTCGCCGCGGCGAAGTCCTTCACGTACACCGGACTCGACGGGCGCCGGGTGCCGGTGCTGGTCGGTGACGGTGTCCTCGACCGGTTCGTCGACGCGGCCACCGCCGAGCACGACCGGATCCTCGGTGTGAGCGGCCGGCCCACGGCCTCGACCAGCCTGGGCACGTACCAGAGCAACACCGCCGCCCGGATGCTGGACGGCGACGACACCACGTACTTCTGGAGCGACGGGGCGCCCGCCGCGGGCGACAGCGTCACCGTCGACCTCGGCCGGGTGCGGGAGCTGGGCACCGTCACCCTGGCGATGGGCAAGCCGGGCAGCACCGAGGACTACCTCCACCAGGGGGTGCTGGAGTATTCGTCCGACGGGCGGGACTGGCGGCAGCTGACCGCCTTCTCCGGAACCCCGGACGTCACCGCCGCCGCACCCGCCGGGACGACGGCGCGCTACGTACGGGCCCGGGCCACCGCGGGCCAGGAGAACTGGCTGGTGGTACGGGAGTTCGGCGTCCCGGCCGACGAGGCGGCGGTGACCGGCGGACCGCCCGCCGCCGAGGGGTCGTCGCTGCGCGCGGCGGCCGACGGGGACCCGGGCACCGTCTACCGGGCGGCCCGTGCGCCGGAGGCGGGGGAGGCGCTGGAGCTGGCGCTGGGCCCGGCCCGCGCGGTGCCCTTCGTCACCGTGCTGCAGGCGGCCGGGGCCACGGGCCGCGCCGACCTCCAGCTCCGCTCCGCCGACGGCACCTGGCGCACGGCCGGCGCGGTCGACGGCCCCTACACCCGGGTGGACACGGCCGGGGCGGAGGCCGACGCGGTGCGGCTCCTCTGGCGCTCCGGGACGTCCGCCCCGCAGGTCGCCGAAGTGGTGGCGGCCGAAGCCGGCTGACCCCCGCGCGCCGCACGGCCCACACGTCCGGCCCGGACCGAAGCCCTCTTCGGCCCGGGCCGGACGCATGGGCGGCCACGGGACCGGGCGAGTTGTTCCCAGAGAGGCAAGCAACCGCTTAGTATGCGCCGGAGCAGTGGTAATGCCGACAGCGTTGTGGAGGCCCCTGATGCAGGCATGGCGAGTGCACCGGAACGGCGAACCGAGCGAGGTGATGCGGCTGGAGGAGACCGGCGTGCCCGAGCCCGGCGAGGGGCAGGTGCTCGTCGACGTGCTCGCCGCGAACATCAACTTCCCCGACGCGCTGCTCTGCCGGGGCCAGTACCAGGTGCGGCCGCCGCTGCCCTTCACCCCCGGCGTGGAGATCTGCGGGCGCACGGCGGACGGGCGCCGCGTGCTCGCCACCCCGGCCCTGCCGCACGGCGGGTTCGCCGAGTACGCCCTCGTCGACGAGGCCGCCCTGCTGCCCGCCCCCGACACCCTCGACGACGCCGAGGCGGCCGCCCTGCACATCGGCTACCAGACCGGCTGGTTCGGCCTGCACCGCCGGGCGCGCCTGCAGGCCGGCGAGACCCTGCTGGTGCACGCGGCGGCCGGGGGCGTCGGCAGCGCCGCCGTCCAGCTCGGCAAGGCCGCGGGTGCCACCGTCATCGGGGTCGTCGGCGGCCCGGAGAAGGCGAGGACCGCCGCGGAGCTCGGCTGCGACCTGGTCGTCGACCGCCGTACCGAGGACATCGTCGCCGCCGTCAAGGAGGCCACCGGCGGACGCGGCGCCGACGTGGTGTACGACCCGGTCGGCGGCGAGGCGTACGCCAAGTCCGTCAAGTGCGTCGCCTTCGAGGGCCGGGTGGTCGTCGTCGGCTTCGCGAGCGGGACCGTCCCCGCCCCGGCGCTGAACCACGCGCTGGTCAAGAACTACTCGATCCTCGGGCTCCACTGGGGCCTCTACAACACCAAGGACCCGGCCGCCGTCCGCGCCTGCCACGGCGAACTCACCCGGCTCGCCGCCGAGGGCTCCGTCCGCCCCCTGGTCAGCGAACGCGTCGGACTCGACGGGGCGGCCGCCGCCGTCCAGCGCGTCGCCGACGGAGCCAGCACCGGCCGGATCGCCGTACTTCCCCGAGGAGCCGCCCGATGACCGCACCCGACGCGGCGGAACTCCGCCGCCGGACCCAGGAACTGCTGGCCGCGCACCCCCCGGCCACCACCGACCGCACCGCCTTCCTCCGGGCCCGCTTCGACGCCGGGCTGGCCTGGGTCCACTACCCGGCCGGGCTGGGCGGCCTCGACGCGCCCCGCTCCCTCCAAGGCGTCGTCGACGCCGAACTCGCCGCCGCGGGCGCCCCCGACAACGACCCGCGCAGGATCGGCATCGGCCTCGGCATGGCCGCCCCCACCATCCTCGGCTTCGGCACCGACGAGCAGAAGGAACGCTTCCTGCGCCCGCTCTGGGTCGGCGAGGAGGTCTGGTGCCAGCTCTTCAGCGAACCCGGCGCGGGCTCCGACCTCGCCGCGCTCGCCACCCGCGCCGTGCGCGACGGCGAGGACTGGGTGGTCGACGGACAGAAGGTCTGGACGTCCAGCGCCCATCTGGCCCGCTGGGCGATCCTGATCGCGCGCACCGACCCGGACGTGCCCAAGCACCGCGGGATCAGCTACTTCGTCTGCGACATGACCGCCCCCGGCGTCGAGGTCCGGCCACTGCGCCAGATCACCGGCGAGGCCGAGTTCAACGAGGTCTTCCTCACCGGCGTCCGCATCCCCGACCACCACCGGCTCGGCCCGGTCGGCGAGGGCTGGAAGGTCGCGCAGACCACCCTGATGAACGAACGCGTCTCCATCGGCGGGGCCCGCGTCCCGCGCGAGGGCGGCATGATCGGCCCCGTCTCCCGCACCTGGCGCGAACGCCCCGAACTGCGCACCCACGACCTCCACCAGCGGCTGCTGACCCTCTGGGTCGAAGCCGAGGTGGCCCGGCTCACCGGCGCCCGGCTGCGCCAGCAGCTCGTCGCCGGACAGCCCGGCCCGGAGGGCTCCGGGATGAAGCTGGCCTTCGCCCGGCTCAACCAGGAGATCAGCGGCCTGGAGGTCGAACTGCTCGGCCAGGAAGGGCTGCTGTACGACGACTGGACCATGCGCAGGCCCGAACTCGTCGACTTCACCGGCCGGGACGCCGGCTACCGCTACCTCCGCTCCAAGGGCAACTCCATCGAGGGCGGCACCAGCGAGGTGCTGCTCAACATCGTCGCCGAGCGCGTACTCGGCCTGCCCGCCGAGCCGCGCACCGACAAGGACGTCGCCTGGAAGGACCTCTCCCGATGACAGCACCGACCGTATCCGCCGACGCGACCGGCACGCCCGACCTGCTCTACTCGGAGGCCGAGGAGGACCTGCGGGCCGCGGTGCGCTCCCTCCTCGCCGACCGGGGCGACGTGCCCGCGCTGCTCGCCCGCGCCGAGGCCGGCGCCCCGTACGACCAGGAGCTCTGGCGGGCCCTGTCCGGCGGCATCGGCGCGGCGGGGCTGCTGGTGCCGGAGCGGTTCGGCGGCCAGGGCGCCGGCCACCGCGAGGCCGCCGTGGTCCTGGAGGAGCTGGGCCGGGCGGTGACCCCGGCGCCGTATCTGACCGGTGCGGTCGTCGCCGTCCAGACACTGCTCGCGCTGGGCGAGCCCGCCGGGGCCGTCGCCGCACTCCTCGGCCGGATCGCCGACGGGCACCGGGTCGCGGTGCTCGCCGTACCGTTCGCCGTCCACGCGCCCGAGGCGGTCCGGCCCGCTGCGGTGGTGGCGGGCCGGGTGGAGGGCGGCGTGACCGGTGTCGCCGACGCCACGGCCGCCGATGTGCTGCTGGTGCCGACGACGGACGGCCTGTACGCGGTCGACACGGACGCCGAAGGGGTCGCCGTGACCCCGCTGGTGTCGCTCGACCTGACCCGCCCGCTCGCCGACATCACCCTCACCGGGGCCCCGGGAACCCGCCTCGCCGACGGCGCGGCGGCGGTCGACGCCGTACGCCGGGGCCTGCTGGCGGGCGCCGGACTGCTCGCCTCCGAACAGCTCGGCATCGCCGAATGGTGCCTGGCCGAGGCGGTCCGACACACCCGCCAACGCCACCAGTTCAACCGGCCGGTCGGCTCCTTCCAGGCGCTCAAGCACCGCATGGCGCAACTCTGGCTCGACGTCGTGTCGGCCCGCGCCGCCGCGCGCAACGCCGCCGACGCCCTCGCCACCGGCAGCCCCGAGGCGCCGCTCGCGGTGGCCGTGGCACAGGCGTACTGCTCCGGGGCCGCCGTGCACGCCGCGGAGGAGTGCGTCCAGCTGCACGGCGGGATCGGGATGACCTGGGAGCACCCGGCGCACCTGTACCTCAAGCGGGCCAAGGCCGACGCGATCGCGTACGGCACCGCCGGACGGCACCGTGCCACCGTCGCCGAACTCATGGAGCTGCCCGCGCCCTGACCCGGCCCCCACCGGGCGAACGACGGCCGGCGGGCGGGCGGCGAACGAGTCAACTCTTCTGCGCGGTATGCCGGTTGGGCGGCGGACCGGCGCATACTCGGTCCCGTCCGCCCGTCCAGCCCTCGCTCCCGGGAGAACCCATGGCGCCCCCGACCCGCCGAAGCGTCGTCACCGCCGCGCTCGCCACCGCGGCCGCAGGCATCCTGCTGCCCCCGAGAACGGCCGCCGCGTCCCGCCCGGCGCCCCGTCCCCCGGCGCTGCGCCGGGCCCACGCCCACAACGACTACCTGCACCCGCGCCCGCTGCACGACGCGCTCGACCACGGCTTCACCAGCGTCGAGGCGGACGTCTTCCTGGTGGACGGCGAACTGCTCGTCGCCCACGAGGCCACCGGCCTCGACCCCGCCCGCACCCTCGCCTCGCTCTACCTCGACCCGCTGCTGGCCAGGGTCCGGGCCCACCACGGCAGGGTCCACCCGGGCTACCACGACCCCGTACAGCTGCTGATCGACATCAAGACGGACGGCGCCGCGGCCTATCTCGCGCTCGACCGGCAGCTCCACCGCTACCGGTCCATGCTGACCTCGTACCACGACGGCCGGGTACGGCCCGGCGCCGTCACGCCCGTCGTCTCCGGCGACCGCGCCGCCCGCGTCCCGATGGAGGCCCAGCGCACCCGCCACGCCTTCTACGACGGCCGTCCCGAGGACCTCGGCACCACCGCCCCCGCGTCCTTCGCCCCGCTCATCAGCACCAGCTGGAGCGAGGTGTTCGACTGGCAGGGCACCGGCCCCTTCCCCGCCGCCGAGCGGGCACGGCTGCGCACCCTGGTCGCCCGGGCCCACCGGGAGGGCCGCCGCATCCGCTTCTGGGCCACCCCCGACGCCTCCGGGCCGGAACGGGAGGCGGTCTGGACCGAGCTGCTGGCCGCCGGGGTCGACCACCTCAACACCGACGACCTCGCGGGCCTGGAACGCTTCCTGCGGACCCACGACCGGAACACCCGTGGCGAGGATGCCCGCCCCCGGGCGTGACGGACGGTCACCCACCCGATCGGCGGACACGCCGGGGCACCGAACGGCCCCTCCGCTGCGCCAGACTGGCGGCCGTATGCCGCCTACCCGGCGCGGCGGAGGAGGTTGGCCATGGCTATTTCGATCTCACTGGTGGTGCTCCTGCTGATCCTGGCGGTGGTCTTCCTCCGCAACGGGCTGAAACTCTCGCACGCGGTGGTCTGCGCGCTGCTCGGTTTCTTCCTCGCGGGTTCGAGCATGGGACCGACCATCCAGGACAGCCTGGCCGCCACGGCCGACGTCGTCGGCAGCCTGCGGCCCTGACCCCGGTGCGGGGCGCGGCGCACACCGCGACCCGCACCGCCGTATCAGTCCCCGTCCCCGCCCGCCAGCCGGGAGCGGATGAGGAAGCGCACCCCCTCCGGGGCCTCCAGCGAGAAACCGCTGCCCCGCCCCGGCACCACGTCGACGATCAGCCGCGTGTGCGACCACAGCTCGTACTGGCTCCGCGACATCCAGAACGGGACCGGCTCCGCCACCCCCGCCACGTCGAGCGAGGCCACCAGCACATCGGAGCCGCCGGTGCGGAACTCGCCGTCCTGGTAGCACATCGGCGCACTGCCGTCGCAGCAGCCGCCCGACTGATGGAACATCAGCGGCCCGTGCAGCTCCCGCAGTTTCCGCAGCAGCTCCTCGGCGGCCGGGGTGAGCTCCACCGCGGCCTCTCCCGCCGGGCTCATCGCAGCGGCTCCGCGCCGAGGGCCGCCCAGGTGTAGCGGTGCTCGGGACGGCCGGTGTCGCCGTACTTGAGACTGAGCCGCAGCCGGCCCGCCCCCTCCAGGTGTTTGAGATAGCGCTGCGCCGTGGAGCGGCTGAGGCCGGCACGGGCGGCGACCTCGTGCGCGGAGAGCGGCCCCTCGGCGGCCGACAGCACATGGCGGATCGCCTCGGCGGTGGGCGCCGAATGCCCCTTGGGCAGCCCGGACGACGGACCGGACCCGGCGGTGCGCAGGGCCCCGAAGATCTGGTCGACCTGCTCCTGCCCGGCCTCGCCCCGGCCGCCGCCCACCCCGTCGAGGGTCCGGCGCAGCGCCGCGTAACTCTCCAGCTTGGCCCGCAGACCGGTGAAGCTGAACGGCTTCACCAGGTACTGGAGGGCCCCGTACCGCATGGCGGTCCGTACGGTCGCCACGTCACGGGCCGCGGTCACCATGATCACATCGGCCGGATGGCCGAGCTGGCGCAGCCGCCGCACCAGCGTCAGCCCCGTCTCGTCCGGCAGATAGTGGTCGAGCAGGACCAGATCGACCCGGTCGCGTTCCAGGAAGGCCAGGGCCTGTGCGGCGGTGTGCGCACGGGAGACCACCCGGAAGCCGGGGACCTTCGCCACGTACGCGGCGTTGATCTCGGCGACCCGGAAGTCGTCGTCCACCACCAGGACATCGATCATCGCGACTCTCCCACTTCTGTCAGGGGCCGGACGGTGAGTGCCTCGGGCAGGACGACGGTGAAGACCGATCCGCCGCCCGCACGTGCCGTGACACGGGCCGCGCCACCGTAACGCTCGGCCAGCCGGCGCACCAGCGCCAGTCCCAGGCCGCGGCCGCGGTGCGCGGGTGACTCCTTGGTGGACCAGCCCTCGGTGAAGATGTGCTCGCGCATCGCGGGCGGCACCCCGGGGCCGTTGTCGCTGACCCGCAGGACCGCCGTGGAGCCCTCGGCCAGCAGCTCCACCTCGACGAGCGTGGCGACGTCCAGCGCGTTGTCGATGAGGTTGCCGAGCACCGTCACCAGGTCCCGCGGGTCCACCACCGCGTCCGGGAGCAGGGTGTTCGGCGAGACGCGCAGCTCCGCGCCCCGCTCCGCCGCGATGGCCGACTTGCCCACCAGCAGCGCCGACAGCAGCGGGTCGTTGACCCGCTCGGCGACCTGCTCCGCCGACGCCCGGTGGCCGCTGGTCACCTCCTCCACGAACTCCCGCGCGGCATCGGGCCGGCCCAGCTCCAGCAGCCCCAGCAGGGTGTGCAGCCGGTTGGCGTGCTCGTGGTCCTGGGCCCGCAGCGCGTCCAGCAGACCGTGCGTGGAGTCCAGCTCGCGCCCCAGCAGCTCCAGCTCCGTACGGTCGCGCAGGGTCACCACCGCTCCGCCGTCCCCCGTGGGCATCCGGTTGGCGATCAGCACCCGGCCCCGGCACACCGTGATCAGGTCGGCGCCGCCCACCCGGCCCGCCAGCACCTCGGTCATCCGGCCCGGCGGCAGCACCTCGCCCAGCGGACGGCCGACGGCGTCCCGGTCCAGCTCCAGCAGCCGCTGGGCCTCGTCGTTGAGCAGCCGGATCCGGCCCCGCGCGTCGAGGGCGAGCACGGCCTCGCGGATGCTGTGCAGCATCGCCTCGCGCTCGTCCAGCAGCGCCGAGATGTCGGCGAAGGCGATCCCGTGCGTACTGCGCTGGAGGCGCCGTGAGACGGCCAGCGCGGCCAGGACGCCCACGGCGAGGGCCGTACCGGAGTAGAGGAGCAGCCCCGGAATGGTCCCCAGGAGCCGGTCGTGGACGCTGTCGTAGGCGATGCCCACCGAGACGGCGCCCACGACGGCTCCCCGCCGGTCGCGCAGCGGGACCTTCGCCCGCGCCGACCTGCCCAGGGTGCCGTCGTCGATCTGCATGATCTCCCGGCCGCCCAGTGCCGTGCTGGGGTCGGTGGAGACGTGCCTGCCGATCTGCCCGGTCTCGGTGTGCGACCAGCGCACCCCACGGGTGTCCATGACGACGATGTACAGCGCCCCGGTGGCCCGCCGGATGCGCTCGGCCTCGGTCTGCACCGGTCCGCCGGGGGTGGGGTCGGTGGTGAGCAGTTCGTCGACCAGGCCCGGTTCGGCCGCCGTGGTCTGGGCGATGGACAGGGCCTGGTGCATCGCCTGGTTGTCGAGCTGGCGGCTGAGCGGGGCGAGGAAGAGGCCCGTGACGAGCATGATCACCCCGGTGGTGATGGCCACCTGGGTCAGGAGCACCTGGGCGAAGACACGGCGGGGCCAGTGGATGCGCATGTGCTCGCCCTCTGCCTTCCGCTCGTGTGGAACATGTTGCTCCGTTTCGCCCTCGTGTGAACGCAACGTAAACGCCGGGGTCGCCGATGACCAGTCCTCGTGGCGCATTCGTTGTCCTGCCGCGAGCAGAACGAGCAGAACCCCGGGATATGGGCAGAACCGGGAGTTGTGGGCGCAAGGCTCCCCGGCCCCCCGGGGCCGCCTCTAGCGTCCCGGCCCATGAACAGCGAAACGAGCCCCGCCATCGAGCTGCGGGGGGCGAGCAAAGCGTTCCGGACTCCGTCGGGGGCGCTCCACACCGCCGTACGTGATCTGGACCTGACCGTGGGGCGCGGCGAGTTCGTTGCCGTCGTCGGACCCACCGGATGCGGCAAGTCGACGACGCTGACCCTGGTCAGCGGCCTGGAGGAGCCCACCGAGGGCGAGGTGCTGGTGGCCGGGGAGCCGGTGCGAGGCATCGGCGACAAGGTCGGCTTCGTCTTCCAGCAGGACGCGGTCTTCCCCTGGCGGACCGTGCTGTCCAATGTGATGGCGGGGCCCCGGTTCCGGGGGGTGCCCAAGGCCGAGGCGAAGGAGCGGGCCCGGGAGTGGCTCGCCCGGGTCGGCCTCGCCTCCTTCGAGGACCGCTACCCGCACCAGCTCTCCGGCGGTCAGCGCAAGCGCGTCGCCCTCGCGGCCACCTTCGTCAACGACCCCGAGATCCTGCTCATGGACGAGCCGTTCTCGGCGCTGGACGTGCAGACCAGGGCGCTGATGTCGGACGAGCTGCTGGAGCTGTGGGCCGGGACCGGCGCCTCCGTCGTCTTCGTCACCCACGACCTGGAGGAGTCCATCGCGCTGGCCGACAAGGTCGTGGTCATGACCGCCGGACCGGCCACGGTCAAGGAGGTCTTCGAGATCGACCTGCCCCGGCCCCGCAAGGTCGAGCAGGTGCGGCTGGAGCCCCGGTTCATCGAGATCTACCGGGAGATCTGGTCCTCGCTCGGCGAAGAAGTCCGTATCACCCGCGAGAGGGGTGCCCACGATGTCGCCTGACACCATCACGGCCAAGGCCGGGGCCGTCCCCGCCGGCGGGACCGACCGGGCGCGGGCCAGGGCGCGGGCCGCCCGGAACCGCGCGTACCTGGTGACGGGGAGCCGGGTCGCGGTGCTCCTCGCGGTCGTCGGGCTGTGGGAGTGGCTGGCCCGCACCGCCGTCATCGACCCGTTCAACTTCTCCATGCCCTCGAAGATCTGGGAGCAGATCCGTACCTGGGTCGTGGACGGCACCGCCCAGGGCTCGCTCTGGGAGCAGATCTGGTACACGCTCTACGAGGCCCTGCTCGGCTGGGTCATCGGTGTCGTCGCCGGTGTGCTGCTCGGGATCGCGCTGGGCCGGGTGCGGTTCGCCGCCGACGTCCTCGGCCCGTACATCAAGGTGCTCAACGCGCTGCCCCGGATCGTGCTCGCGCCGATCTTCCTCATCTGGTTCGGCCTCGGACCGGCCTCGAAGGTGGCCTCCGCGGTGGTCCTGGTCTTCTTCCCCGTCTTCTTCAACGCCTTCCAGGGGGCCCGGGAGGTCGACCGCAACCTCGTCGCCAACTCCCGCATCCTGGGCGCCGGCAACCGGCAGGTCACCCTCCAGGTGGTGATTCCCTCCGCCACGTCGTGGATCTTCACCAGCCTGCACGTCAGCTTCGGCTTCGCGCTCATCGGGGCCATCGTCGGCGAGTACATCGGCGCGACCAAGGGGCTCGGGCTGCTGGTCGCCGCCTCCCAGGGCACGTTCAACGCCGCCGGTGTCTACGCCGCGATGGTCATCCTCGCGATCGTCGCGCTGCTGGCCGAGGGGCTGCTCACCTTCCTGGAGAAACGCCTCTTCCGCTGGAAGCCCGCCGATGCCGACAGCCCCCGCTGACGCCCCGCGCCACCTCTCCCACCACTCCGGACCCCCTCTCCACAAGGACGTGCATCAGATGCGTACCTCCCTCCGCGTTCCCGCCCTGGCCGTCGCCGGTGCGCTCGCCCTGACCGGCCTCACCGCCTGCGGCGGCGAGGACTCCGGCTCCGCGGGCAAGGGCGACCAGGTCAAGATCATGGTCGGCGGCCTCGACAAGGTCATCTACCTCCCCGCGATGCTCACCGAGCGGCTCGGCTACTTCGAGGACGAGGGCGTCTCCGTACAGCTCCTCACCGAACCCGCCGGTGTGCAGGCGGAGACGGCCCTGGTCTCCGGCGACGTCCAGGGCACCGTGGGCTTCTACGACCACACCCTCGACCTCCAGGTGAAGGGCAAGCAGGTCGAATCCGTCGTCCAGTTCTCGCAGGCCCCCGGCGAGGTCGAGATCGTCTCCAACCAGGCGGCCGACAGCCTGAAGTCGGCGAGGGACTTCAAGGGCAAGAAGCTCGGTGTGACCGGAATCGGCTCCTCCACCGACTTCCTCACCAAGTACCTCGCCGTCAGCAACGGGGTGGAGACCAGCGAGTTCTCCCCGGTCGCGGTCGGTGCCGGGCAGACGTTCATCTCCGCCCTCCAGCAGGGCTCCATCCAGGGCGGGATGACGACCGACCCGACGGTCGCCACCATCCTGGACAAGAAGCTCGGCAAGGTCCTCATCGACATGCGGACCCCGGAGGGCTCCAAGGAGGCGCTCGGCGGGCTCTACCCCTCGTCCAGCCTGTACATGCGGACCGACTGGGTGAACAGCCACAAGGAGACCGTCCAGAAGCTCGCCAACGCCTTCGTCCGGACGCTGAAGTGGATGTCCACGCACAGCGCGGACGAGATCGCCGAGAAGATGCCCGCGGACTACGCCCAGGGCGGCGGCAAGGCCCTGTACGCCCGGGCCATCAAGAGCACGCTGCCCATGTTCACCACGGACGGCGTCATGCCGGCGGACGGGCCCGCGACCGTCGAGCGGGTCCTGAAGGCGTTCAACCCGAACCTGAAGGACGCCAAGGTGGACCTGGCCAAGACGTACACCACGGAGTTCGTCGACCGGGCGAAGTGATCCGCCCGGCCGGTCCGGTCCGTCCCCGTGGACGACCGGACCGGCTTCCCGGCCGTCCGGCTACTGGTGCTTCCAGCTCGGCGGCTGGGCGGGGTCGAGGTTCCGCCACTCGGCGAGCACCTCGGGGTCCTGGGCGTCGAGCCAGTCGGCCAGTTCACGGAAGGACACGCAGCGCACCCCCTCGCGGGGGCAGACCTCGCGCATGGTGTCCTCAACGGCGTCCATGTAGATCCCGCCGTTCCAGTCCTCGAAGTGGTTCCCGATGAAGAGCGGGGCGCGGCTGCCGTGGAAGACCCGCTCGAAGCCCGCGAGGTAGGCCGCGCGGGTCTCCTTGCGCCAGGCCGGGTACTTGGCGGGGTCGCCCTCGGTGCTGCCCTCGGACTGGTTGTAGAGGAAGTTGAAGTCCATGGACAGGACCTGGAACTCCTTGCCCGGGAACGGCAGCATCTGCAACGGGAAGTCCCAGACGCCGTTCTTCTTGGCCGGCCAGAGCTGGAAGTCGCCGGGGGAGCTGGCGTCGTAGCGCCAGTGGAACGGCTTGGTGGCCGGCAGCAGTGTCTTCTGGCCCTCCAGACAGGGCGCGCGGCCGCCGACGACCTCGCGGGTGGGGTCGAAGGGCAGCGGATCGAGGTCCTTGTACCCGGTGTTGGTCTTCCAGTTCTGCACGAAGGAGTAGAACTGGTCGATCTCGCTGGTCCACTCGGCCGTGCTCCAGTCCCCGCCGCCCTTCTTCTCGCAGAAGTGGCCGTTGAAGTGGGAGCCGATCTCGTTGCCCTCCTTCCAGGCACCGCCGAGCTGGTCCAGCGTCATCCGTATGTGCTCGCGCGTCGGGTACGAGATCGCGGCGGAGCCGGGCTTGTGCTGGGGCGGCCGGTACAGGCTCCGTTTGTCCTGCGGCAGCAGGTAGATCCCGGTGAGGAAGAACGTCATGTGGGCGTTGCTCTCCTTCGCGGCGCGGCGGAAGCGGGAGAACATCCGGTCGTCGCCCTCCAGCGCACCGTCCCAGGAGAACACCACGAACTGCGGCGGCCGTTCGCCGGGCTTCAGCCGCTTTGCCTTCAGCTGGTGCGGCTGCGGACCGGTGTACGAGGTGGAGCCGTCCCCGAGGACGCTGGTCTTTCCGTCCCAGCCCTTCTCCGCGCTGCCGCCGCCCTCGGGACGCTCCCGGGCGGTCGGGGTCGGCGCGGCGACGGTACGGGTACCGGCCGGGGTGCGGTCGTCGGAGGAGCTTGCGGACAGCAGCGGTACGAGCGCCACCGTGCCCGACGCCGCGAGGCACCCGGCGATGCCCAGGGCGACCCGGGGCGTGAGGCGCTTCCGGAGGCGGCGGACGGCGGACGTGGTGCGGGTCTCGGTCACGTGGTCGTGGCTTCCGTGTAGGTGTTCCAGATCAGGGCCGGGAGCTTCCCGTCGTCCTCGCCGCCGGCCAGGCCCTTGAGCGGCAGCGGTGCGAGGCTCTTCGCCAGGTCCATCCGGTAGACCACGACGGCGGTGGACACGGCCGGCCCGTAGCCGACGTACCAGCGCGCGGTGTCGTCCTCGGTGGTCCCCGTCTTCCCGGCGAACCGGGTCGCGGACGCGGAGCCGTCGCGGACGAAGGGCCGGCCGAGCGCCGAGGTGATCTCGTCGGCGACGTCGGACCGCATGGCGCGCCGGGGGCGCGGCAGGTCCAGGCGGACCGGCTCGCCGTTGCGGGTGATCCTGCGGACCGAGTACGGGTCCGTGTGCATCCCGTGGGCGGCGAACGTCCCGTACGCGCCGGCCATCCGGATCGCGCTGGGGGTGGAGTTGCCCAGGGCGAACGCCGGGACGGGCGGACCGAAGCTCGACGGCAGGAGTCCGGACGCCTCCGCCGTGTCGCGGACCTTCCTCAGGCCGGTGTCCATGCCGAGCTGGAGGAAGGGCGCGTTCGCGGACTTCGTCATGGCGTCGTGGAGGCTGATGGAGCCGTAGGAGGCGTTCCCGTCGTTCTCGCCCCTGACCATCTTCCCGCCCCGGTCCCAGTAGGGCCCCTCGGGCGTCATCACCGGCGTCCCGTCGTCGCCGTCGTAGACGGTGGAGGGCGCTATGGCGGTGCGCGGGGCGTCGCGCTTCCTGGCCACGCCGTGCTGGAGGCCGGCGGCGTAGACGAACGGGGTGAACGCCGAACCCGCGGGCACCGTGGCGGCGTTGGACTCGTTGAACGCCTGCCGTTCGAAGTCGGGGCCGCCGTAGACCGCGAGGATGCGGCCGTCCGGGGCGACGGAGGAGGCGCCGAAGCGGACGGACCGGTCGGCCTTGCGCCGGTCCGGGTCGAGCAGCTTCCGGGCGTCGCGGACGGACTTGGTGAGGGCGGTCATCCGGGACTTCTCGAAGGTCGTGTAGATCTGGTAGCCGCCGAGGTCGAAGCGGGCGTCCGAGATGTGCCCGGCCCGTTTGGCGTACGACTCCGCGAGCTGGACGAGATAGCCGTCCTGGCCGCCCGCGTCGTTCGGCCGGTGCGGCGGCTTCGGCTCGGGGAAGGTGGTGTACGTGGCCCGCTCGGCCTTGCTCAGCCTGCCGATCTCCACCATGCGGTCCAGCGTCCACGACCACCGGGCGACGGCCCGCGCGCGGTTGCGGGGGTTCACGGCGGGGTCGTACAGCGAGGCGCCCTTGAGCAGCGAGGCGAGGAACGCGCCCTCGCTGGCGTTGAGTTGGGTGACCTCCTTGCCGTAGTACGCCTGCGAGGCGCGCTGGAGGCCGTAGGTGCCCCGGCCGAACCAGCTGGTGTTGAGGTATTCCTGGAGGATCTTGTCCTTGGGCAGCTTCTGGTCCAGCTTGACCGCGAGCAGCATCTCGGTGAACTTCCGGGAGAACGACTGGTCCTGCGAGAGGTACACGTTCTTGACGTACTGCTGGGTGATGGTGGACCCGCCCTGGGTGTCCCCGTCGCCGACCGTGCGCCACAGGGCCCGGGTGATGCCCTGCGTCGAGATCCCGTGGTCGGAGTAGAAGTCTGCGTTCTCCGCCGCGAGCACGGCCCACCGGACGTGCTCGGGGATCTTCGACAGGGGCATCTCCTGGCGGCTCACCCAGCCGGTCCGGGCCATCGGTGTGCCGTCGGCCCAGTAGTAGACGGTGTCCTGCTGCGTGGCGAAGGCGTTGAGGTCCTCGGGTATCTCGGTGCGCGCGTAGGCGATCCCCACCACGGTCGCCAGGGTGGCGGCGAACATCAGCGCCGAGCCCAGGACCAGTCGCCACGAGGGCACCCACCGCCGCCAGCCGTCGCGGCCCGCCCGGGGGTAGTCCGGTCTGCGCGGCCGGGCGAAGGGGCGTCTGGGCTGCTTGCGGCGTCCGGTTCCCCGGCCCGCGAAGGCCCGTGCGGAGCGCAGGAATCTGCTGAATACGTCGAGTTGTGTCATCCCGTCCAGCCGTGCCAGGCCGGACGCGGCCGCGAAGGGCGGCCGCGTCCGTGCGGTGGTCGTTGCGCGTCCGTCGCCCCACAGCCGGTGGTCACACCGGTCCCCCCGTGGCGCCCGGAGAGCGGCCCGTGCGCGGGCAACTCCGGCACAGCAAAGGCCAAAGCTTGACCGAGAGTTGCGGTGCGAAGTCACGTAAAGATAACAGGCCCCGGGAGGGGGTGCGCCGCCCGTGGTGGACTCCCGGCGCGGGGCGGCGTGCGGGCGGAGTGAGGGGTGCGCGGCCGGGCGTCGAACCGGCCAATTCCTCAACCCGCACCCAACCGGGTCCGCTCGGGTGCAGGAACGTTTTCGCACCCTGGGCCGCCCTGGAGCGGATGGGCGGATGAAGCCGCCGGTGAGTCAAGTTCCGTTTTGGCCACGGTGGTTGATCGCCGCGCTGCGGTGACGTGGTGGCGCCGGGGCCCGCCTGCCTAAGGTCTGGAAGTGCGCAGCCAGGCCGGTCCATCGATCCACCGTGGCCACACACGTACCGCACAGGGGGAATCAGTGTCACGTGTCAACAGTGTTCTGGCCCGAAAGATCGGCACAACTCCCTTATATCGCCTGGACGTCGTCCACCACGGCCAGGTGCGGCGGCTGGGCCTCAAGCTCGAATCCCACGGCCCCACCGGATCGGTGAAGGACCGCAGCGCCCTCGGCCTGCTGCGGGCGCTGCACGACGAGAAGCCGCTCGCCCCGGGGACGGTGGTGGTGGAGTCCACCTCCGGCAACCTGGGCCTCGCCCTGGCCCGCCTGCTGCCCGCGATCGACTGCGCGTTCCTCGCCGTGGTCGACCCCAAGACCCCGCACGCCACCCGCCGCAGGCTCGCCGACGGCGGCGCCCGGGTCATCGTCGTCGACGAGCCCGACGGCCTGGGCGGCTACCTGCTGAGCCGGCTGCGCCGGGTGCGCGAACTGTGCGCGGACAACCCCGGATACCGCTGGCCCGACCAGTACGAGAACTGGGCCGCGCCCGACATCCACCGGCGCACCACCGGACCCGAACTCACCGAGCAGGCCGGACCCGCGCTCGGCGCGGTGTACGTCCCCGTCTCCACCGGCGGCACCCTCGCGGGCATCGCCGCCCACCTGCGCGAACACCGGCCCGACGTGGCCGCGGTCGCCGTGGACGTACGCGGCTCGCTGGCCGTCTCGGGCAGCGGCGGACGGCGTCTGGTCCCGGGCATCGGGGCCAGCCGGCCCTCCGTCTTCCTCGGTGCGCCGCACAGCTACGACCGCGCCGTCCACGTCGACGACATCGAGGCCATCGCCGTCTGCCGGATCATCGCCGAGGACACCGGCCTCGTGCTCGGCGGCTCCAGCGGCTGCGCCGTGCGGGCGATGCTCAGCGACCAGGAGGCGGGCGGGGACGGTCGGCTCGCCGTCTGCCTGGCCGCCGACGGCGGGACCAAGTACCGCGACACCCTCTACTCCGACGACTGGGCAGCCGAGCAGGGCGTGGTCAGGGAGATAGCCTCGGCCGTGCGACGACTGCGCGGCGAGGGTCTCTTCTTCGACCGGAAGCACCAGGAGCACTGACCCATGGGCACCAGCACCACCCTCGACCAGCCGCGGACGCGTCCCGGCCCGCGGGAGTTCCTCCCCCTGGTGCAGGGCGCCACGCTGATCGAGTGGACCGGAACGGGCCTCTTCCTCGCCGTCTCGACGATCTACTTCGTCAAGGTCGCGCACCTCAGCACCTCGGTCGTCGGCACCGGTCTGACCATCGGCGGCGCCGTCGCCGTCGCCGCCGCCGTGCCCATCGCGCGGCTGGCCGCCCGGTTCGGACCGAAGCCCGTGCTGATCGGTGTGATGCTGCTGCGTGCCCTGGCCACCGTCGGCTATCTCGGGGTGGACGGCTGGTGGAGCTTCCTCCTGGTGGTCGCCGTCATCGCCGTCACCGAACAGTCCTCGCCCCCGCTGGTCCAGTCGTACGTCGGTGCCCGCGCCCCGGACAGCCTGCGCGCGAAGGTCATGGCCGTCCAGCGCACCGTGGTCAACCTCGGCATCAGCCTCGGCGGGCTGATCGCCGGGGTCGCCCTGGGCACCGGCTCGCCGGAGGCCTTCCGGCCGCTGCTGATCGGCGGCGCGCTCGCCTACGTGGTGGTCGCCGCGGTGTACGCGACGGCGCGGAAGGAGGAGGCCGCGACGACGGTCGAAAGCGCCCGCGTCCTCGACCTGCTCAAGGACCGCCGACTGCTGGGCTTCACCGCGTACAACGCGCTGGTGTCGCTCTGGATGCCGGTGCTCAACGTGGCCTTCCCGCTCTGGCTCGTCACCGGGACCGACGTCCCCGAGCGCTACGTCGGCATCCTGTACGCGGTCAACACCGTGCTGTGCATCGCCCTCCAGTACCCGCTCAACCCCTGCTACCGCACCACGCGCCGGGCCTGGCTCTCCTACGCCGCCGCGGCGCTGCTGCTGGCCGGGGGCGCCCTGGCCTTCGCCGCCGCACCCGGCTTCGGCCCGCGGCAGGCGCTGCTGGTGCTCGGCGGGGCCGTCGTCCTGCTGACCTTCGCCGAACTGCTCCAGGTCGGCGCCTCGTGGACCCTCTCCTTCGACCTGGCACCGGAGGGCGCGCGCAGCGCCTACCTGGTGCTGTTCAACACCAGCCGCACGGTGGCCAACCGGGTCGCGGGCCCGGTGCTGATGACCGGCGTCGTCCTCGCCCTCGGCACGGCCGGCTGGATCGCGCTCGCCGGTGTCCTGCTGCTCGGCTCGCTCGTCCCCTTCGCGATGCTCCGTGCGGCGCGTGCCACCGGCGGCTGAACCCGCCCCTTCGTACCGTTCCCGTCCCGACCGCCCCACCCGCCGTACTCGCTCACCCGCCCCACTCGCCCCACTCGTCAAGGAGCCCCTCCCGTCATGGACTTCGAGCACTACCCCGACAGCGACTTCCGCTACCTGTCCCGCGCGGACGTCGTCGAGGCCGCGCGCGGCCTGGACATCGTGGCGACGGTCGCCGAGGCGCTCACGCTGCACTCCGCCGGACAGTCCGTCCTCCCCGAGGAGGCGTACCTCGGCTGGACCACCCCGCAGGGCGACGCGGCCAGGCTGCTGGCCATGCCCGGCGCCCTGACCCGGCCGGGGCGGCCCCCGGTCGTCGGCATGAAGACCATCAACGCCTCCATCGGCAACCCGGGGCGCGGCATACCCCGCTCCCAGGGCTTCACCCTGCTCCTCGACCCGGAGACCGCCCGGCCCCTCGCCCTGATGGAGGCCGCCTACATCAGCGCCATGCGCACCGCCGCGGTGACCGCGCTCGGGGTACGCCACCTGGCGGTGGCGGAACCGCGCGGACTGGCCCTCCTCGGCTGCGGCCCCCTCGCCCGGGCACACATCGCGCTGCTGCTGCCCACCGTCCCCACCCTGCGCCGGATCGCCCTGTACGACGTGGCACCCGACCGGGCGAAGTCCCTCGCCGAGCACATCGCCTCGCTGCCCGGTGCGGAATCCATCGAGATCGTCGTCGCCGAAGGGCCGCGCGAAGCGGTGCAAGGCGCCGAACTCGTCGTCCCGGTCACCACGGTGACGGAGGGGTACATCGAGCCGGACTGGCTGCGGCCCGGCGCGCTCGTCTGCCATGTCTCGCTGGACGACCTCACCGAGGCGGCCGTGCTCGCGGCGGGCACGGTGATCGTCGACGACTGGAGCCTGGTCCGGGACGACCCCCGGCGGCTGCTCGGGCGGATGCACCGGGCGGGCACCCTGCTCGGCCCCGACGGCACCCCGCGCGAGGGGGTGGCCGCCCGGCCCGGGGCGCGTCCCGTGGACGGCACGCTCGGCGACGTCCTCGCAGGGCGGCACCCCGGCCGCCGTGACCAGGACGAGACCGTGATCAGCAACCCGTTCGGCATGTCGATCCTCGACGTCGCCGTGGCCGACCGCATCCACGCCCGTGCCGAAGCCGCCGGTCTCGGCGCCCGGCTCACGCTCTGAGGGGAATCCGCATGTCGATCGATCAGAACATCCAGGAGATCAACCGCACCATGTGGTCGTACGGCGAGTACCGGCACGTCGCCGACCTGCTGCGGCCGGGCGCCGTCGACCTGGTCGACCGGCTCGCCCCCGCCCCGGGCACCGCCCATCTGGACGTGGCCACCGGCAACGGCAACGTGGCGCTGCTGTCCGCCCTGCGCGGCTGCCGCGTCACCGGTCTCGACCTGACCGACGAGTTCTTCCCCGACGCCCGCGAACGGTTCACCGAGGCCGGTGTCGAGGTCGAACTGCACCGGGGCGACGCCCAGGAACTCCCCTTCGAGGACGCCTCGTTCGACCTGGTGACCTCCACCTACGGAATCCAGTTCGCCCCCGACCACGCCGCCGCGGGCGGGGAGATCGACCGGGTACTCCGGCCGGGCGGCCGGATCGGCATGTGCAACTGGACGGCCCGGAGCTGGACCGCGCACTTCCAGGCGATCCTCTCCTCCTACTTCCCCTCGCCCAACGGCCACCAGGGGCAGCCCATGCTGTGGGGATCGCCGGACTACCTCGCCGAACTCCTCGGCCCCGGTTTCACCGTCACCGCCGAACGCCGTGAACTCTTCTACCCGTTCGACGCTGCCGAAGAACTGGTGGCCTTCTTCGAGAACTGCTTCGGCCCCTGCATCGCGGCGAGGAACACCATCTCGCCGGCCTCGCGGTGGAAGGAACTGCGCGCCGAGATGGTCGAGATGACCGAGGGGTTCCACACCACCGACGAGCGCGGCACCGGCGTCCCCGTCGAGTACCTGCTGGTCGTCGCGGAGAAGCGGGCGGCGCGGTGACCGGCATACCCGAGCACTACCCGCGGCTCCCGCTGGCCGAGGGGGCGCGGGAAGAGGCCCTCGCCGCGGCCCTCACCCGGCACGAACCGTACGAGCTGGGCGACAAGGTCCACACCTACGTCGAGCGGTTCGCGGCCCAGGACCCCGGCCGGACCGCGATCGAGGACGGCGGCACCGTACTCGGATACGGCCGGCTGGCCGAGCTGACCCGGTGCACCGCCGCCGAGCTGGCCGCCGCCGGGATCGGGGAGGGGCGGATCGTCGCGGTCGGCGGCCGGCGCGGTGCCGACGTCGTCGTGGCCTTCCTCGCCCTGGAACTGCTCGGCGCCGTCTATCTGCCGGTGGACGCGGCCTGGCCCGCCGCCCGCGTCGAGTCCCTGCTCACCGACAGCGGCGCCGCCCTGCTGCTGACCACCGGCGCACCGGAGGACCACGGCGAACTGGTCAAGGGCGCCCGCGCGGCCGGCGTCCCCACCGCGTCCCCGCGACCGGCCGGCACCCCGTACCCCGGCACCCGGCCGCCCGCCCCCGACGAGGTGCGCTACGTCCTCTACACCTCGGGCTCGACCGGCCGTCCCAAGGCCGCGGTCGTCGAGCACCGGGGGATGCTCAACCACCTCTGGGCCAAGGTCGACGACCTCGGCCTCACCGCCGACGACCGGCTGGCCCAGACCGCGCCGCTGAGCTTCGACATCTCCGTCTGGCAGATGCTCGCCCCGCTGCTCGTCGGCGGCCGGGTACAGGTCTTCGCCGACGAACAGGCGCAGGACGGCGCCCTGCTCCTGGCCGAACTGCGCGAACGGGGAACCACGGTGCTGGAGACCGTGCCCACCCTGATGCGCTTCCTCCTCGACGCCCAGGAGGGTGCGGGGACCGGCCCCGGCGCGCTGCGCTGGATGATCGCCACCGGCGAGGAGCTGCCCCCGGCCCTGGCCCGGCGCTGGCACGACACCCTGCCCGGGATCCGGCTGCTCAACGCCTACGGACCCACCGAGTGCTCCGACGACGTCACCCACGCCGAACTCGGCCCGCCCGCCCCCGGCGTGCGCCACCTCCCGATCGGCTCACCCGTCGGCAACGCCGAACTGTACGTCCTGCGCGAGGAGGACGGGCTCTGGCACGCCTGCGCGCGCGGGGAGGCGGGGGAGCTGTTCGTCGGCGGACTCGTCGTCGGGCGCGGCTACCTCGGTGACCCGGAGCGCACCGCGCGCGCCTTCTTCACCGACCCCTTCGGCGACGACGGCGGACGCCTCTACCGCACCGGGGACGCCGTCCGCGCGGGGCGGGACGGCCAACTGGAGTACCTGGGCCGGGTGGACCGGCAGGTGAAGCTCGGCGGCGTACGCATGGAACTCGCCGAGATCGAGGCTGTCCTGGGCAGCCACCCCGCGGTCGCCGCCTGCGCCGTCACCGTCCACACCCCCGACGACACCGGGGCCCTGGTCGCCCGGGAGAGCGCCCACACCCCGGCGGCCGCGGAACCGCCCCGCCTCGTCGCCTATCTCACCGCCTCCGGCGACGAACCGGCCGAAGCGGAGCTCCGTACCCACCTGGCCGACCGGCTGCCCGCCCCCATGGTGCCGCGCACCTTCGTCGTCCTGCCCCGGCTCCCGCTCACCCGCAACGGCAAGACCGACTACAAGGCCCTGCCCGCACCGCCGCGCCGCAGCCGCCCCGACACCCGCGCGTACACCCCGCCGCAGGGCGAGGCGGAGACCGCGATCGCCGGACTCGTCGCCGGGCTCCTCGGCACCGGCCGGGTCGGCCGGAACGACAGGTTCCTGGAACTGGGCGGCGACTCGCTGCTCGCCATGCGGCTGGTCGCCGCCCTGCGCGGCACCGGATCGGCGGCCGGACTGCGCGATGTACTGCGCGACGGCAGCCCCGCCGCCCTCGCCGCACTCGGCCGCGACCGGCTCCCCGTCACCGGCGCCCGCCCGCCCGCACGGCCGGACGGCGCACCGCGCACCCGGCCGCTCACCCCGCAGCAGGCCGGCGTCTACTTCCACTGGCGGCTCGACCCGCTCAGCCCCTACTACAGCTACCAGGGCTCCCTGGAGCTCGACGGCCCCCTCGACGTGGAGCGCCTGGCCCGGGCCTGGGACCTGCTGCTCGCCGAGAACCCGCTGCTCCTCGCCCGGTTCGAGGAGACCGACGGCGGGGAATCGGGGGACGAGGTCGTCCACAGCTACCCGCACTGGAAGGTGCCGCTGCCCACCGCCGTCCGGGACGCCACCGCCGAGCAGTTCCGCGCGGTGGCCGCCGAAGAGGCCGCCAGGCCCTTCGACCTCCTGGCCGAACCGGCCCTGCGCACCGAACTGTTCGTCCTGCCGGGCGGACAGCACCGGCTCCTGGTCACCATGCACGAACTCCTCCTCGACGGCTGGGGAGCGACCGTGCTCTTCCAACGGCTGGCCGAACTCTACGAACACCGGCCCGCCGCCCCCGACCCCGAACGGGCCACCCGCTACGACCGCTACCTCGACCACCTGGCCGAACGGCTGGCCACCGACGAGGTCGCGGCGGCGGGGGAGTACTGGCAGCGCCGCCTCGCCGGCGAACTCCCGGCCCTCCAGATCGCCCAGAAACCACGCCCCGCCGCCCCCACCTACCGGGGCGGCGTCACCGAGACGGTCCTGGACGAGGAACTCTCCCGGCGGCTGCGCGACGCCGCGGTGGCCGCGTCCGCCACCGCCTTCGTCCCCCTGCTGGCCGCCTACGCGCTGGCGCTGGGCTACTACGGTGACGCCGACGAGGTGGTCGTCGGCGCCCCGATGGCCGGACGGGAACGGCCGGAGACCGCCGACGTACCCGCCTTCACCCTCGCCATGCTGCCGCTGCGCCTGCACCTCGAACCGGACGCCACCCTCGCCGAGTTCACCGCGCAGGTCAGGGAGACGGTGTACGACGCGTACGCCGCCGCCGAGCACCCCTTCGGCTGGACGCTGCGACGGCTGCCCGCCGCCTCCCGGAGCTCGTCCGCCACCCCGGTCTTCCAGACCATGCTCAACATGCTGCCCTACCCGGCACGGGCCACCACCGCCTCCGACGTCCGGTTCCGCTTCGTCGAACTGGACACCGGCTACACCAAGTACGACTGCGCCCTCTACGTCCAGCCGCACGGCCCCGGCCGACTCCTCCTCCAATACGCCTACCAGCAAGAACTGCTCGACGCCCCGGCCGCCCGGAACGTACTGGAATCCACCCTGATCGCGCTGCGGGCCCTCACCGACCCGCGGCGCGCCGAGCACACCACCGTTCGCTCCCTCGACCTGCTGCCCGGAGACGATCAACGATGACCACGCCGACCCTGCTGGAACGATTCGCCGAGCAGGTGGCGGCCCACCCCCGGGCCGTCGCCCTGCGCCACACCGGCACCAGCGTCAGCTACCGCGAACTCGACGAGTGGAGCGGCCGGCTGGCCGCCCGGCTCACCGCCAAGGGCACCGGCCCCGGCTCCCTGGTGGCCCTGGCCGCCCAGCGCGGCCCCGCCGCCGTCGCCGGAGTCCTCGCCGTCCTGAAGACCGGTGCCGCCTACCTGGGGCTGGACCCCGCGATCCCCGTACGCCGGCAGCGCCGGATGGTGGAGGAGACCGGACCGCACTGCGTCCTGGCCGAACCCGGACTCGACCAGTTCCCCACCCTGGACGCGCCGCGCGTCACCCTGGCGCCGCTCACCGAGGGCCCGCTCCACCAGGCGCCCGAGCGGGAGCCGGACGAGGACGCGCTCTTCCACATCGTCTACACCTCCGGAACGACCGGAAACCCCAAGGGCGTACGCGTCGGCCACCGCTCGGTCCGGGGCCGGCTGGAGTGGATGTGGCGGGACCACCCGTTCCCCGCCGACGCGGTGCTCGCCATACAGAAGTCCCTGGCCCTGGTCGCCTCGCCCTGGGAACTGCTGGGCGGACTGCTCCAGGGCGTCCCGTCCGTCGTGCTCGCCACCGACGAACTCCTCGACCCCGCGCTCTTCGCCGCCGTCGTCGAGCGGGAACGCGTCACCCACCTCTTCCTCACCCCGCAGCTCGTCGCCGGACTGCTGGAGGAGAGCGCCGCCCGCCCCGGCGGCCACCAGCCGGTCCTGGTCACCAGCGGCGCCGACACCCTGCCGGTGGCGACCGTCCGGCGCTTCCACGAGGTCTGGCCCGACGCCACCCTGCTCAACCTGTACGGCATGACGGAGACCGCCTCGAACGTCGCCGCGTACGACACCGCCCTGCTGCCCGCCGACGCCGAACGCGTCCCGGTCGGCGCCCCGGTGGCGGGCGCCTCGCTCACCGTCCGCGACCGGCACGGCCGCCGGCTGCCGCCCGGCACGACCGGCGAGGTCTGGGTCTCCGGCCCGCCCCTCGCCCTCGGCTACGTCGGCGGCGACGGCGAGGACCGCTTCACCACCGACGACACCGGAACCCGGCACTACCGCACCGGCGACCGGGGCCGCCTGCTCCCGGACTCGGGCCTGGAGATCACCGGCCGCGCCGACAACCAGATCAAGGTGCGCGGCTACCGCGTCGAACTGGAGGAGATCGAGGCCGTCCTGCGGAAGGCCCCCGACATCGCCGAGGCCGGGGCCTACGCGGAGACCGAGGACGGCGAGACGCGCATCGTCGCCTGCGTCACCGCCACCGGCGACGAACCCGCCGAGGCCGCCCTGCGCGCGTACCTCCGCGACCGGCTGCCCGACTACATGCTCCCCGCCCGCGTCCAGCGCGTCCCGCACCTCCCCCTCGGCACCAACGGCAAACTGGACCGCGCCGCCCTGCGCACCCTCGTCGCGGACATCGGCCGGCCCGGCGAGACCGCGTTCACCCCGTCCGACGACACCGAGGCCGCCGTCGCCGCACTCTGGGGCGAACTGCTCGGCACCCCGCCCGCATCGGCCGACCAGAACTTCTTCGATGCCGGGGGCCACTCCCTGCTCGCGGTACGGCTCGCCAACCGGCTGGCCGCGGTGGCGGGCCGCCGGGTCCCGCTGCGCCGCATCCTCGGCGCCCCCACCGTCACCGCGATCGCCGCCACGTGCCGCGAGATCCAGCGGGAGGAGCGGATATGACCAGCCCCTGGCTCACCCTGCCCGGCGACCGCACGGCCGCCACCAGCACCCTCGTCGTCTGCTTCGCACCCACCGGCGCCCACGGCTCCACGTTCGCACACTGGCGCGGCCGGCTCCCCGAGGACACCGCCCTCGCCACCGTCGTACCCCCGGGCCGCGGCACCCGTGTCGACGAGGAACCCGTCACCGACATGGCCGCCTTCGCCGACGCGGTGGCGGACGGGATCCGCGAACTGCGGGACGGGCGGCGCCTGGTGCTGATCGGCGTCAGCCTCGGCGCCCTGCTCGCCTACGAGACCTGCCGCCGCCTGCTCGACTCCGGGGTGCCCGTCGCACGGCTGTGCGCGGTGGCCGCACAGTGCCCCGGCGACTTCCACGGACACGGCGAGGAGGTGACCGTCGAGGACGCCCGCGCCTTCGTCACCGGGACCGGACTCACCGATCCCGAACTCCTGGCGGACCCCGAGTTCGAGGAGGTGCTGCTCCCACCCGTCCTGGCCGATCTCCGGCTGGCCGCCGGGTACGACGGCCGCCCGGGAACCGTCCCCGAGGTCGAACTGCGCGCCGTGTGGGCCACCGACGACCCGCACGTACCCGAGGCCGCCGTACGCCGCTGGACCGGATGGACCCGCGGGGCCTGCACCCTCACCTCCGTCGAGGGCGGGCACTACGCCCACCAGGAGAACCCCGCCGCCGTCATCGCCGCCTGCCTCGACGGACTCCCCGGCACCCGGCCGTCGCGGCGCTCCGTGCTCGGCGCCGGGGCGACGGCCGTCGCCTCCACGGTGCTCGGCCTCGGCGCGGTGGCCTCGGCGGCCCCCGAGGCACGGGCCGACGCCCCCGCGGCGACGGAGAAGGGCGACGCCTCCTTCGACGGCGACCCCACCGACCCGGTGGCCCTCGCCGTCGCCATGATCCGCCAGAACACCAGCAACCCGGGCGACGGCGCCGAAACGCTCCCGCTCGCCCGGATGCTCCAGGGCGTCTTCCGCTCCGCCGGGGTCACCACCGAGATCGTGCCCACCCCGAAGGACGGCAACGTCCACTTCCTCGCCCGCGTCCCGGGCAGCGGACCGGCCACCCGCAAGCCCCTGGTCCTGCTCGGCCACTCCGACGTGGTGCCCGCCATCGGCGACCGCTGGGAGACGGACCCCTTCGCCGCGGAGATCAAGGACGGCAAGCTCTACGGCCGCGGCGCACTGGACATGAAGGGCGTCAACGCGGCCTTCGTCGCCGCCCTGCTGCGCCACGTCCGCGAAGGAGCCGCCTTCGACCGCGACATCGTCTTCTGGTCCGACTGCGACGAGGAACAGGGCCCCTACGGCGTGCGCTGGTTCCTCACCGAACACCCCGGCAGGGTCACGGCCGGAGCGGTCATCACCGAGGGCGGCTGGGTGCTCAACCAGCGCGACGGCACCACACCCATGATCGCCTCGCTCACCTGCAACGACAAACGGTCCCTGCTGCTGCGCCTGGAGACCGCGTCGTACGCCACCCACACCTCCAAGCCGTTCAGCGGGCAGGCGGTGATCCGGCTCGGTGAGGTACTCGACCAGCTCGGGCAGTGGCGCGCCCACATCCGCCCCAACGCCCTGTCCCGGCGGTACTTCGCCGAACTGGCCGAGGCCACCACCGACCGCTCCTTCGCCCGGGCCCTGCGCGAACTGCTCGACGCCCGCACCGACCGGCAGCGGGACAGGGCCGGGGAGGAGGTGGTACGGCTCAGCGAGACCCCGGAGCTGCACAACGCGATGCTCCGGACCACCCTGGCCTTCACCGCCGCCCGGTCCGGCTACTACCCGAGCATCGTGCCCGGCACGGCGACCGCGGAGTTCCGGGCCGCCTTCCTGCCCGGGGCGGAGGACCCCGGACGCGTCGTCGCCGAACTGCGCTCGCTGATCGGCAACCAGGCGACACTGAGCGTCGTCGGCAACCCCGGCGAGACCGAACAGCAGGCCCTGGACCGGCTGCGCGGCTACCTCGCCACCCCCGACTCCAGCTACGACACGGACGTCTTCCGCGCCTGGCAGAACGCCGTACGCCACACCCACCCCGGCGTACGGGCCACCGCCTGCCAGTTCGAGGCGGTCACCAGCGCGGTGCCGTTCCGGGAGGAGAACATCCCCGTGTACGGCATGTACCCGTTCACCGTGAACCGGGACATGCTCAAGCGTATGCACGGCACCGACGAGCACATCGGGGTCGAGGCCCTGCGCCGGGGCACCGAGACCGTCTACCAGCTCCTGGCCGGACTGCGCACCGACACCTGAGCCACCGGCGCGCCGTACGGGACGGGGCCGGGCCTCTCCCGTACGGCGCGCCACCGGATCACTCCACACTCACCCAGTCCAGGGTGCGCCGCACGGCACGCTTCCAGTCCGCGTACCCCCGCGCCCGACGCTCCTCGTCCCACTGCGGTTCCCAGCGCCTGGACTCCTGCCAGTGCTCCCGCAGTTCGTCCTGGTCCCGCCAGAACCCGGTGGCCAGACCGGCGGCGTACGCGGCGCCCAGCGCCGTCGTCTCGGCGACCATCGGACGGCTGACCGGGACGCCCAGCACATCCGCCTGGATCTGCATGCAGAGATCGTTGGCCGTCACCCCGCCGTCGACCTTGAGCACATCGAGATGGACGCCGGAGTCCTGCTCCATCGCCTCCACCACGTCCCGGCTCTGGTAGCAGATCGACTCCAGGGTGGCCCGCGCCAGATGGGCGTTGGTGTGGTAGCGGGCCAGACCGACGATGGCGCCCCGGGCGTCCGAGCGCCAGTACGGGGCGAAGAGCCCGGAGAAGGCCGGGACGAAGTACATCCCGCCGTTGTCGTCCACCGTCCGGGCGAGCCGCTCGCTCTCGCTCGCCTCGCTGATCACCTTCATCTGGTCCCGCAGCCACTGCACCGCCGAACCGGTGACCGCGATGGAGCCCTCCAGGGCGTAGACCGCCGGGGCCGTACCGAAGCGGTAGGCGACCGTGGTCAGCAGGCCGTGCCGCGAGCGGACCGGCGTCGTACCGGTGTTGAGCAGCAGGAAGTTGCCGGTGCCGTAGGTGTTCTTCGCCTCGCCGGGCGCGAAGCACACCTGCCCCACCGTCGCCGCCTGCTGGTCGCCGAGGACCCCGGCGATCGGGACCGCGGCCCGCAACGGGCGGGACGTGCGGGTCCGTCCGTACGCCTCCGCGTCGGAGGACGGCCGGATGGCCGGGAGCATCGCCCGGGGGACTCCGAAGATCTCCAGCAGTTCTTCGTCCCAGTCCAGCGTCTCCAGGTCCATCAGCATCGTCCGGCTGGCGTTGGTCACATCGGTGGCGTGGACACCGCCCTCGGGGCCGCCGGTGAGGTTCCACAGCACCCACGAGTCGGTGTTCCCGAACACCGCGTGCCCCCGCTCCGCGGCCGCCCGGACGCCGTCGACGTGGTCAAGGATCCACTTGATCTTCCCGCCGGAGAAGTACGTCGCCGGGGGCAGCCCCGTCTTGTGCCGGATCACCTCCCCGTGCCCGGCGTCCTCCAACGACTTGGCGATCGAGTCGGTGCGGGTGTCCTGCCACACGATGGCGTTGCAGTACGGCCGCCCGGTGCGCGGATCCCACACCACGGTCGTCTCGCGCTGGTTGGTGATCCCGAGGGCGTGCAGGTCCGTGCCGCTCAGCCCGCCGGTGCGCAGCGCGGTCTGCATCACCGAGTTGGTGCGCTCCCAGATCTCCACCGGATCGTGCTCCACCCAGCCGGGGCGGGGCATGATCTGCTCGTGCTCCAGCTGGTGCCGGGCCACCTCGTTGCCGCCGTGATCGAAGATCATGAAGCGGCTGCTGGTGGTGCCCTGGTCCACCGCGCCGATGAAGTCCGCCATGGCATGCCGCCTCTCCTGGGTCCCGGTCCGCCGCGCGGACCGGCGCTCATTTCTCGGGCAGTACGGGGATGCTGCCCTCCGGCTCCTCCTCGGGCGAGGGCAGGAAGGTGCTGATGAGGACCTTGTAGACGAACGCCCCCATCGGGCCGCCGACCAGCGGGCCGATGATGGGCACCCAGAAGTAGAGCTCCCCGTACTGGTCGCGCCAGGCTCCGCCGTATCCGGTGAGGAAGCTCGCGAGCCGGGGGCCGAGGTCACGGGCGGGGTTGATGGCGTACCCGGCGTTGGTGCCGAACGCCATGCCGATGGCCACCACGATGAGCCCCACGACGAACGGGCCGAGGTTGGCGCCCGGCGGGGTGTTGAGGAGGTCGGTCACCGCGAAGATCAGCAGGACGAGGATCGCGGTGCCGATGACCTGGTCGCGAAAGGCCCCCCACTCATGGATCGGCAGCGCGTGGTTCCCGTTGGCGGGCAGTGTGGAGAACACCGCCTGTGTCTTGATCGTGTGCCCCGGGTCGACCTTGGCCAGCGCCTCCGAGTAGTTCCACCGAACCAGCAGCGCCGCCACGAACGCGCCCGCCAGTTGGGCGAGCGAGTAGGGCGCGACCTTCCTCCAGGGGAAGCCCTTGAACGCGGCCAGCGAGACCGTCACCGCCGGATTGAGGTGGGCGCCGCTGAGGCGGCCCGCCACATAGACACCGAGGGTGACCCCGAGCCCCCAGGCCCAGGCGATGCTGTCGTGGTTGCCCAGACCTCCCGGCGGATCGGTGAGCGCGCCGCCCGCCGCGACCTGGGCCACGACCCCGCAGCCGAAGAGGATGAGGATCAGGGTGCCGAGGAACTCCGCGGAGAGCTCCCCGGCGAGTCCCGAGTTCCTGAGTCGCCCCATGGGGAACTCGCTTCCTGTCGGTCCGCGGGGATAGGGGTCGTGGATACGGATTTGAGCGTAAAGGGAGGTATGTGATTCCGCATGCGGTTCACGGCTCTCCCGGACCGGGGGTGCCACCGGACGGGACACCCGGTGGGGGTATCGTCGGGCCCGTACCGCAGGACTCGTACGACCCAGGATTCGAGGCAGCCGTGGATCGCGGACGGACCCGCGCACCGGGAGCGTTCCGGTTGCTCGTGCTCTGCGCCGCCCTGTTCGGGCTGTTCCTCATGCACGGAGCACCGGCCGGCGCGGCGGCGGGCTGCCACGACGCCGGGGCGGCGATCGCCGCCGCGCCGGGTACGGCGACGGCCGGTGGCCACGCCGCCATGGCCGAGGGCCACGGATCCGAGCGGGTGGCCGTCGCGGCGCCCGCGGCGGACGGCGAGTCCTGCGTCTTCACCCAGTCCCGGGACCGGGTGCTGCCCCTGCTGATGGCGCTGGGGCTGCTGGTGCCGGTCACGGGCGTGGCCTCCGCTGCCCGCACCGCCGTACGGGGACCGGCGCGGCGAGGACCGCCGTTCGCCGGCCGGGGGCTGCTGCTCCAGGTGTGCGTCGCGCGGACGTGACAGGGATCCGCCGGTCCATGGCCTTCGGGCCGGACCGGCCGGACCTCCCTGCCCTTCCGCGCCACGGACGTGGCGCGCCCACACACCTGGAAAGAGAACCGCGATGTCTGCTTTCGCGCCCTTCGCCGCCCGCCGCCGTACGCTCGCGGCGGTCGGCACCGCCGCCGTGCTCGCCCTGGCCCTGACGGCCTGCGGCTCCTCCGACGACTCCTCGGACGGTTCGTCCATGCCGGGCATGGACCACGGCTCGCCCAGCGCCTCCGCCCCGGCCGCCGCCGGTACGTTCAACGACGCGGACGTGGAGTTCGCGCAGCAGATGATCCCGCACCACCAGCAGGCCATCGAGATGGCACGGCTGGCCGACCGCCGGGCCGCCGACGCCGAGATCAAGAAGCTGGCCTCCGCGATCGAGGACGCGCAGGACCCCGAGATCAACACGATGAAGGAATGGCTGACGTCCTGGGGCAAGCCGCTGCCCGACGCCTCGATGGGTGACATGCCCGGGATGGACCACGGCTCGGACGGCGCGGGCATGCCCGGAATGATGTCCGACAAGGAGATGGACGGCCTCGAGGCGGCCAGGGGCAAGGACTTCGACAGGAAGTTCGCCCAGCTCATGATCGGCCACCACGAGGGCGCCGTCACCATGGCCGAGAAGGAGCAGAAGGACGGCGGGAACGCCGACGCGAAGAAGCTCGCCGAGGCCGTCGTCACGGCCCAGACCGCCGAGATCGAGCAGATGAACAAGATCCTCGACCGGCTCTGACCCCGCAGGGGGCGCGGGTTCCCGTACGTCCTTCGTACGGGAACCCGCGCCCACTGCCGCTCAGGCGGAGTCCGCCGGCGCGGCGAGCAGCTCGGCCACCTCCTCGGGGGTGGTCTCCCGCAGCTCCTCGTCGACCAGCAGCCACCGGGTGATGGAGACCGCTTCGAGGAACGGCAGATCGTGGCTGGCGATGAGCAGCGCTCCCTCGTAGGACTCCAGGGCGCTGGTCAGCTGCCGCACACTGGCGATGTCGAGATTGTTGGTCGGCTCGTCCATCATCAGGAGCTGCGGGGCCGGCGCGGCGAGCATCGTGGCCGCGAGCGCGGCGCGGAACCGCTCACCGCCCGAGAGGGTGCCCGCCGGCTGCTCGGCCCGCTTCCCCTGGAAGAGGAAGCGGGCGAGCTGGGAGCGGATCTGGTTGTCGGTGACCCCGGGAGCCAGCCGGGCCGTGTTCGCCGCGACGCTCAGCTCCGGGTCCAGCACATCGAGCCGCTGCGGGAGGAACCGCGTCGGGACGAAGGTCCTGGCCTCGCCGGACAACGGGGCCAGCTCACCGGTGAGCGTGCGCAGCAGTGTCGTCTTCCCCGCGCCGTTGCGGCCGACGAGCGCGATCCGCTCCGGGCCGTTGACCTGGAGCGTGCCCTCGCGCAACCGGCCGAACCGCGGGCGCAGTTCGTCCAGGGTCAGCACGGTCCGTCCGGCGGGCACCGCCGTGTGCGGCAGCCTCACCCGGATCTCGGCGTCGTCGCGGATCGCGTCCGCGGCCTCCTCGCGCCGCTCGCGCGCCTCGTTGAGCCGGTCCTCGTGGAGGCCGCGGAGCTTGCCCGCCGACTCCTGGGCGGACCGCTTGCGGCGGCCCGCCAGGATCTTCGGCAGGCCACCATCCAACTCGGCCTTCTTTCCTGTGCGTTGACGTCGCGCCAGCTTCGTCCGGGTCTCCTCCAGTTCGCGCTTCTGGCGGCGCACGTCCGCCTCGGCGGCGCGCAGTGTCCGCCCGGCCGCCTCCTGCTCGGTGGCCACGGCCTCCTGGTACGCGGACCAGCCGCCGCCGTACCAGTTCACCGAACCGGCGCGCAGCTCGGCGATGCGGTCCACGCGCTCCAGCAGTTCACGGTCGTGGCTGACCACGATCAGCACGCCCGAGTGCCAGGAGTCGACGGCTTCGTACAGCCGCCGGCGGGCGAACAGGTCCAGGTTGTTGGTGGGTTCGTCCAGGAGGAGGACGTCGGGGCGTTCCAGCAGCAGCGCCGCGAGGCGCAGCAGCACGGTCTCCCCGCCGGACAACTCGCCCACGGTGCGGTCGAGTCCGATGTCGCCGAGGCCGAGCGAGCCCAGGGTCGCCAGGGCCCGTTCCTCCACGTCCCAGTCGTCGCCGATCGTCTCGAAGTGCTTCTCGTCGACGTCCCCGGACTCGATGGCGCGCAGCGCCTCGCGCCGTTCGGCGATGCCGAGCGCGTGGTCCACCCGCAGGGTGGTGTCGAGGGTGATGTTCTGCGGCAGGTGGGCGAGGCTGCCGCCGATGGTCACCGTGCCCGCGGACGGGCGCAGTTCGCCGGTGAGCAGCCGCATCAGGGTGGACTTGCCCGCGCCGTTGTTGCCGACGAGCCCGATCCGGCCGCGGCCGACGCTCAGCGAGAGCCCGTCGAAGACCGTGGTGCCGTCCGGCCACCGGAAGGTCAGTGCCGAGCAGGTGAGGGAGGCGCTGGGGGCGGTGGGTGTCGCCATGGATTTCCTCGCAGTCGTGATCGCAATGAAGGGGGGATTCGTATGCGAGCACCACGCGGCGACCGAGCAGCGGAGAAGGATGCGGCTGTCCTGGAAACGAGGGACGGCTCATGCATCGAGGTCGCATCCACGCGGCGGCCACGGGCAGTGCGGAAACACTGCGACGACGTGACAGTCATACGGCGAGAGCCGTACGGCGTGGTGTTCGCGGACCTCAGATGCGCAACGTCCACCTCTATCGGAGACAACAGGACACGGAAACCATAGCGGCAGAGGGGAGTGGTTGGCAATGCTCGCCGGTCCGGCGGGGCGGAGCCCGGAACGCCGCTTCCCTCTCCCCGTGGTGCGAGTCACATTCCGCCCCCGACCGCCGTGCCGCATGCCGCGGATCCCTTTGCCCGCAAGGGTCGTCACCGGGTCGGTGTGAGGTGGATTACCGGAAATGAAATGACTTGATCTTGTTGGGCGATTACATGCGGAAAAAGGGTCTTGTCCCCTTCGGATTCTCTCGTCTACGGTCTCCGTCAATCCGGACGGAACGCCGAATCCTGCCGCTGTCCGGAGCATTCCGACCACTCGTGTACGGCAGGAGCGGGGAACCCAGGTACATCGCCGGTCCGGACATCCGGACGGCTCGGGGTGAAGCCGCGTCGACGCGCGGCCGGGCAGCTCCAGCCCGAACCCGACAGCTCACCTCGCAGGCGACGGAGAGGAACCACCATGTCCTTCACCGGTACGCGCCACCGTCGCGCCGCCACCTCGCTGACCAGGGGATTCATAGCCGTGGGTACGGGAGCGGCCGCCCTGCTCCTGCCGCTGCTCGGTGCCCAGGCCGCTTCGGCGGCGCCGGCCGCCGCGCCCGCCGCGCGGACCGCGGCGTACTCCGACGACCTGGACGGCTGGATCAAGGAGTCGCTGGCCGTCATGGCCGAGCACGGCATCCCCGGCAGCTACGAGGGGATCCACCGCAACGTCCTGCGCGAGTCCTCCGGCAACCCGCTCGCCGTCAACAACTGGGACTCCAACGCCGCCAAGGGGACCCCTTCCAAGGGCCTGCTCCAGATCATCGATCCGACGTTCCTCGCCTACCACGTGCCCGGCACGTCTACGGACAGCTTCGACCCCGTCGCCAACATCACCGCCGCGTGCAACTACGCCGCCGACCGGTACGGCTCCATCGACAACGTCAACGGGGCCTACTGAACCGTCACTCCGGGGCGGACCCGGCCGCCCGTTCCGGAGCCGCGCGGGGCGGAACGGGCACCGTGGCCGCCGCCCCGTTCCGTACCGCCTGCACGGCCGCGTCGTGCAGGCGGCGGCTGTCCTCCTCCGAACAGCACGCCACGGGGCTGCCCACCATGGTGAACCAGTCGATCGCCCCCGAATACTGCACCGTGATCTGGGCCGTGTCCTCGGCCCAGGTCGTGTGCACCGTCAGTTCCCCGGACAGGAGACCGACCTCCTCCGTCAGCACGCCGCCGTGCCCGGAGTACACACCACACGTAGTCCATGACGCCCAAGTCATGCATCCAGGCTGGCACCGGGGCGCCGAATGCGCGACCCATGGGCCCCGTGCCCGCGCCCGATGCCGACCGGGGGAAAAATTCCCGGGGTCCGGCCTTCGGTTCCCGCACCCCCCGATCCTTCGGCGTCCTCTGCTCAGTTAGCGCCAAATCGTCGAAACTGATCACAGGAACAACGAATTCCGAAGGTGAACACCTCTTGACCTGCGGAACACGTCGGGATTGCATAACGCGCTGGGAGCGACGAAACCACTCATCACGTCCTCGTCTGGAGGCGATACCGCTCCCGCGCTCAAACACCGCACTTTTTGATCGGAACCGCACGATGACCGACACGCTCAGCGCACCTCAGGCGCTCGCCCCGGCGACCGGCCCCACTCCCCAGAAGCTCAAGCGCTCCATCGGCGTCGTGGGCGGCACACTGCTCACGCTGTCCTGCGTGACCCCCGCCTCGACCCTCTTCGTGGTCGTGCCGGACCTCTTCTCCAGCCTCGGTACGTACACCGCCCTGACCATCGCCATCGGCTCGCTGCTCTGCATCGCGGTCGCCTTCTGCTATTCGGAACTGGGCACCCTCATCCCCAGCGCCGGCGGCGAGTACGCCATGGTGTCGACCATGGCCGGACGGCTCGCCGGATGGCTCGTCTTCGTGCTGTCGCTGCTCGTCGTGATGATCGTGCCCCCGGTGATCTCCATGGGGACGGCCGACTACCTGGCGCCCATCGTGCACATCCCGGCCCCCCTCGCGGGCGCCGGGGTCATGCTGCTGGCCACCCTCGCCGGCCTGCTGGACCTGCGCGCCAACGCATGGATCACCGGAATCTTCCTGGTCCTCGAAGTGATCGCGGCGGGTGTCGTCGCCGTGCTCGGCTTCGCCCACACCGAGCGCGGCGCGTCCTCGCTGGTGCACGGCACGGTCGCCTCGGCCGGCGGTTCCCACTCCACGGTCACCGCGATGATGGTCGTCTCCGGACTCGCCATCGCGCTCTTCATCACGCAGGGCTTCTCCACCGCGGTCTACCTCTCCGAGGAGCTGGAGAACCCGCGCCGCAACGTGGCCCGCACCGTGCTCGCCACCCTCGCCATCTCCACCGCCGTCATCCTGATCCCGGTCATCGCCATCACCATGGGCGCCCCGGACCTGGCGGCCCTGACCTCCGGCGACCTCGGCACCATGGTCACCGCCTGGTCCAACTCGGCGGTCGGCACCTTCGTCAGCCTCTGCGTCGCCCTCGCGATCATCAACGCGGGCATCGTCATGGTCATCCAGAACTCCCGGGTGCTCTTCGCCTCGGCCCGTGACAAGGCGTGGCCGGCACCGGTCAACAACGCCCTGTCCCGGCTCGGCCGGTTCGGCTCGCCGTGGGTCGCGACCCTCCTCGTCGGCGTCCCCGGCGCGGCGCTCTGCTTCGTCAACCTCGACACCCTGTACGGCGTCACCGGCGTCTCCGTCACCGCCATGTACCTGTTGGTCGCCGTCGCGGCCCTGCTCTGCCGCCGCGGCGCGCACCGCGAGGCGCAGGCCTGGCGGATGCCGCTCTGGCCCGCCGTCCCCGTACTGCTGATCGCCGTGCTGGCGTACATCCTGACCCAGCAGGAGGTCGAGTACCTTCTGTGGACCGGCGGCATCACCGCGGTCGCCACGCTCTACTGGGCGCTCTACCTGCGGCCCCGCCGCGAGACCCGCTGGCTGGTCAGCATCCCGGAGGACGCCCGGTCCTGACCCGGGGGCGCGTCCCGTGCGGTGTCCGGCCCGCCGGTGGAGATCCTCCACCGGCGGGCCGGCCCCGTCCGCGCCCGTCGCCCGACCGGGCGCAGCGCCGTCCCGGCGACGGGCGGACCCACCACCCCTTGCCCACAGTGGGACGAGGAAGGTCGTCGGAGCACGGGGAGCGGTGGCGCGATGGGTGTCGAACGGGTCGGAGTCGTCGTGCACCAGGGCCGCCCCGAGGCCGTCGCCGCCGCGGGCGTCGTACGCGACTGGTGCGCCCGCGAAGGGGTCCCCTGCACGGACATCGACGTGTGGCGGGGCGACGGGCACCGACGCGGCGGGCGCGAGGAGGCCGACGTCGCGGGGCACCCCGATCTGATCGTGACGCTCGGCGGCGACGGCACGTTCCTGCGCGGCGCCAGGATCGCCGCCAAGCACGACGGTGCCGTGCTCGGGATCGACCTGGGCCGCGTCGGCTTCCTCACCGAAGTACCGGCCCATGACGTGGTGCGCGCGCTCGACGCCGTCCACCGGGGCCGGGCGGAGTTCGAGGAGCGGATGACCCTGACCATGCGGGCCTCCCGGGTGCTCGAAGTGCCCCCGGACATCGATGCCCTGATGGGCTACGGGCGGCGCCCGATGCTGCCGCCGCCCCAGCCCGCCCCGGACGCGGAGGTCGCGGCGGAGGACTGGGGCGTGGCGCTGGACGTCACCGCCCTCAACGACGTCGTCGTGGAGAAGCTCGCCCGCGACCGCCAGGTGAGCCTCGGCGTCTACATCGGCGGCCGGCTCCTCGCCTCGTACTCGGCCGACGCCGTCGTCATGGCCACACCCACCGGCTCGACCGCATACAGTTTCGCCGCCGGCGGGCCGGTGGTCTCGCCCCGGATGGACGCGGTCCTCTTCACCCCCGTGGCGGCGCACATGACCTTCGACCGCACCGTGGTCGCCGCCCCCGACGAACCGATCGCCGTACGGGTCCTGCCGCACTCCGGACAGGCCGCGGTGACCATCGACGGCCAGCTGCGCGGCGTACTGGACGCCGGGGACTGGGTCGGCGTCTACGCGGCACCGCGCCGCCTGCGGATCGTCCGGCTCGGCCCGCACGACTTCTACGGGCGGCTGCGCACCCGGATGCGCCTCACGGACGCGCCCGCCACGGCCGCGGACGGCGAGAGCGCGCCGCTCTTCCGCCACGGCGGCCCGGTCCCGCACGACCTCGCCCACCTCCACCTCGCCCCGTGAGCCACCTGGCCCGACGACCCCTGCCACCGGGCCGGCCGACGCCGATATAGTCGGCCGCCGCGGGAGGGCGGCCCCGGGGCAGGAACGGCGCGTCGCGCTCCGGACCCTCGTCGATGCCCACTGCCCCGTCCGCTCGCCACCCACGGAAGGGGCCACGCGATGCCGGCCGTCCTCGTCCTGCTGCTCTCCGGTACCTGGCTGCTGTCCGGGGCCCTGGTGACCGGGACCGATCCGCTGATCGTCGCCGTGGGCCGCACGGCGGTGTGCTGCGCGGTGCTCACCGCCGTCGCCGCCTCGCGCGCGGACGGCCGGGCCGATCTGCGCAGGGCCGCCGCCCGGCCGGGCACCGTATGGCTGCTGGGCCTGCTCGGCTTCGCCGGATACGCGGCGGGCACCCTTCTGGCCATCTCCCGGATCGGTACCTCGCTGGCCAACGTCGTCGTCGCACTGCTGCCGTGCGCCACGGTGGCGGTCGGCGCGCTGTTCTTCGGCGAACGCTCCGGGGCACGTCGGGCGACCGGAGCGGTGCTCGCCTGCGCGGCCGCCGTCGGGTACGCGGCGCTCGGCGCCGGGACGGGCGACGCGGACGCGCTCGGACTGCTCCTGGTCACCGCGGCGACCGTGGCCTTCGCGGTGTACGGCTTCCTCTACCGGAGGCGGATGCCGGGGATGGCGCCGCTCACCGTGCTGCCCGTCCTGCTCGCGGCCGCCACCTGCCTGCTGCTGCCGATGGCCCTGCCCGCGCTGGTCTCGCACCCGCCCACACCCGCCGCGATCGGCGGCATCGTGCTCCTGGGCGGGGCCGTGTACGCCCCCGCCTACCTCGTGCAGCACCGGCTCATCCTGCTGCGCGGGCCGGTCTTCACGGCGGCCGTGCAACTGGCCGTCCCGTTCACGGTGCGGCTCGGTGACTGGGCCCTGGGCACCGGGACCGCGCCCTCCGCCGCGGAACTGCTGCTGCTCGCGGTCTGCTGCGGCGGCGTCGCGCTCGTCACCGTGGAACCCGGTCGGCGGCGGCTCGCCGGCGCGGAGGCGGAATGACGGCGGGCCGAGGAGCCGGCCCGTCGCCGGACGACCCTCCGTCCGGCGGCGGGCCGGGTACGCCCCGACTCAGAAGGTGACGTCCGAGCAGGCGTAGAACGCGTTGCCGGTGTCGGCGATCGTCCAGACGCCGAGGATCAGGTGCTTGCCCGACTTCTGCGGCAGCACTCCGGAGTGGGTCACGGTGGATCCGGGCAGACGTCCGCCGAAGGGCACGGTCAGGAACGGCTGGGGATCCAGGTCGGCCCTGGTCAGCGGCTTGGTGGGGTCGTAGCCGTCCTTGGTGATGTAGTACCGGAAGTCGGTCGTGGCGTGCCGCGCCTCGATCTGCCAGCGGAACGTGTAGCTCTGCCCCGCGGTGACCTTCGTGGCGGGCCAGTTGCCGCCGCGCGGGTCGTCGAGCTCGGAGAACCGGCCGATGCCGCCGGCGCAGATGGTGCCGTCGACCGGCCCGCGGGCGGGGAAGCCCTTGGGCCCTTCGACGCTCGGCGGCTCCCACTGGACCTGGCCGCAGTTGCGTACGGTGCCGAGGCCGCAGAGCTGCTGACGGCTGATGGGGGCGTCGGTGTAGCCGTGCGCCTGGGCGCTGCCGGTCGTGGCGAGCAAGGAAGCTCCGGCGATTCCGAGACCCAGGACGAATGAAGTGATCTTTCTGCGCATGCTTCGCTCCTGAGGGAGGTGTGGGGGCGCTGCGAGACGAGTGAGGGGAGTGGCATCCCACCCTCACTAGGTCTAGACCAACTCCGAGACTAGTCAGAGGCGTTGGTCATGTCCATACCATTGGCGCCCGATCGCGCGAGGGGGTCCGTGTGGTGCTGGAGTTCTCCCGCCCGGCGGATGTCAAGGACCTCGAACAGGTCATCGTCGATCGGATCTGGACACGCGGACGAGTGGCGCCACCGGCTGCCGGCGGGTCGAGCGGTGCCCCATCGCGGTTCTCGTCCTCGTCCGGCCTTTCCGCATCCGGGAGTTGGCGAATCCCTGCCGACAACTCCGGGGAATTACCCAGGCAATGGACTAATCGACCCTGGTCATTCGGGTCGGTGGGGGCGACTACCGGACATCCGTGATCACGGTCGCCGGGGACGTGGGCGGTGGAGGCGGGGGAGGCAGGTGCCGGCTTCCGCCGGAACTGCTGAGGCTGCGTCAGGCGGCCTTTGCTGCCGCGGGGTTGGTCGCGAACCCACTTCCGGCGAAGGGCCGGTGGGGCGGGGGCGGCAATTTCCGATATGAAAAGCAATTAATATGAGTGGCAATTTGAGGTGGCTTGGGGGGCGCTCTTGATTTTGTCGCGCCCGTCGCAAAGTGGCACCATGCGGCTTGAATTCGACGGTTGAGTCAGCTCATCAGGGAAAAATTACTAGGGCGAACCCCGGTGACGACGCCCAGGCTCGCGGAGCCCATGAAGGCGCTCCTCACGCATTTCGAACCCATTTCCTGCGCGTGACAAGTGGCGAACATTCGTCCGGTCGCGTGCATTCGCAGGTATCCGATCAGATTTTCATTCATGGCCCGCGCACTGTTCCGTGCACCGCGCCGTGCTGCTTCCTTCCGAAAAGGTGCTGAGAGTGGAAAGTCGCGAACCGCTGCCCGGCGGTGGCCCGGAGGTGACTTCCGGTCGGGCCCGGGGGCACGATACTCCGGAGTTCTCCGTACGCGCGGTACTGCGCGTGTCGGCGTATCCGCTCCTCCTGGTGAGTACGGTCGCGGTGGGTGCCGCTGCGCTCCAGCTCGACTGGGACCCCGGCCTGGTGAGCCCACTCTTCCTGGTCGGCGTCATCGTCTACCTGACCGCACTCGAACGCCTGATCCCGTACCAGCGGTCCTGGCATCCGGACGCCCGCGAATGGCGTTGGTACGGGGCCTACTTCCTGCTGACCATGGTGTCCAGCGCGGTCGCGCAGTATCTGGTCACCGCGGTGGTCGCGATGCTCTCGCCCAGCGAGCCCGCACTCAATCTGTGGGCGGAGATCCCGGCGGCGCTGCTGACCGGCTCGCTGGCCAGCTACCTGGTGCACCGGCTGGGGCACACCAATGCCACGCTCTGGCGGCTGCACGGTGTGCACCACGTGCCGGAGAAGGTGAACGTCGCGAACAACGGTGTCAACCACGTCCTCGACATCGTCCTCGCCCAGGGCGTCGTGCAGCTCGCGCTCTCGCTCATCGGGTTCTCCCGCGCATCCGTGTTGGTCGTGGGCCTGTTCGTGGCCGCCCAGGGATATTTCGTCCACGCCAACATCGATGTGCGCATCGGCCCGCTGAACCATGTGCTCGCCAGCCCGGAGCAGCACCGGCTGCACCACAGCACCGACCTGTCCGAAGCCGGCCACTACGGCTCGGACCTGTCGATCTGGGACCACTTCTTCGGAAGCTACACCTGGCGGCCCGGCCGTGAGCCGGTCGCGGTCGGCCTCGGTGATCCCGCGTCCTTCCCGCCCACCGGGGAGATCGTGTCCAGCCTTCTCCACCCCCTGCGCCGTGCGAAGACGCCCGGAACCGGCCCCGCCTGAACTTGCATGTCCACGCCGTGCCGCGCGGCGTCACGACCTAGGAGTACGACCTTGCCCGACGTGAACAGCGCCTCTGTGAGCGACAAGGTAGCGATCATCGGCATTGGGTGCCGACTGCCCGGCGGTGCGTCGGACCATCGCTCTTACTGGCAGAACCTCATGGCGGGCAAGGACTGCATCACACCGACGCCCGCCGACCGCTACGACGTCGGCAGCCTCGGCAGCAGACGAAAGGACAAGCCGGGCCGACTGGTGGGCGGCCGCGGTGGATACATCGACGGCTTCGACGAGTTCGACCCCGCCTTCTTCGGGATCAGCCCGCGCGAGGCCGACCACATGGACCCGCAGCAGCGCAAGCTCCTCGAAGTCGCCTGGGAGGCACTGGAGGACGGCGGCCAGCGGCCCGCGGAGCTCGCCGGCAGCAACACCGCGGTCTTCGTCGGAGCGTTCACGCTGGACTACAAGATCCTGCAATTCTCCGACCTGGGCTTCTCGTCGCTCGCCGCGCACACCGCCACCGGCACGATGATGACGATGGTCTCGAACCGCCTCTCGTACTGCTTCGACTTCCGCGGGCCCAGTCTCTCGATCGACACCGCGTGCAGCTCCTCGCTGGTGGCGGTGCACCTCGCGTGCCAGAGCCTCAACAACCGGGAGACCGACCTCGCGCTGGCCGGCGGGGTGCTGCTGCACATGGCCCCGCAGTACACCATCGCCGAGACCAAGGGCGGCTTCCTCTCGCCCGACGGGCGCTCGCGCGCCTTCGACGCCGGGGCCAACGGCTACGTCCGGGCCGAGGGGGTCGGCCTGGTCGCACTCAAGCGGCTCGACGACGCCCTGCGCGACGGCGACCCGATCCACGCCGTGGTCCTCGGCGCGGGCGTCAACCAGGACGGCCGGACCAACGGCATCACCGTGCCCAACGCGGACGCCCAGGTCTCCCTCATCCGGCGCGTCTGCGGCGAGGCCGGGATCGCCCCCGGCGACCTCCAGTACGTCGAGGCGCACGGCACCTCCACTCCCGTCGGCGACCCGATCGAGGCGAACGCGCTGAGCCGGGCCCTGTCCGTCGGCCGTCGCCCCGACGCGCCCTGCTACGTGGGCTCCGTCAAGACGAACATCGGGCACACCGAGTCGGCGGCGGGCATCGCCGGACTGATCAAGGCCGTGCTGTGCCTCGAGCACCGCATGATCCCGCCGCACATCAACCTGGAACAGCTCAACTCCGCCATCGACCAGGCCGCCTCCCCGTTCCGCATCCCGACCGAGCCGACCCCCTGGCCCGCGCACGAGGGACCGGCCCGGGCCGGGGTGAACTCGTTCGGCTTCGGCGGCACCAACGCCCACGTCGTGCTGGAGCAGGCGCCGGACCGCACCACGGCCGGGCCCGCGCCCGAGGAGCGCGCCTGGAACATCCTGCCGCTGACGGCCCGGGTCCCGGAGGCCCTGCCCGAGCTGGCGGCCGGCATCCGCCGTGAGCTTGCGGGCACCGACGGCCCCGCGGTCGAACTGTCCGACCTCGGCCACACCCTGGCCCACCGCCGCCAGCACCTGGAGTCACGGCTCTCGGTCGTGTACTCCTCGCGGGCCGGACTCGACGAGGCGCTCGCCGCCCACGTCCGGGGCGAGCCGCACCCCGCCGTCGTCGAGGGCAGGCAGATGGAGGCCGACCAGCGCGGCCTGGTCTGGGTCTTCACCGGCATGGGGCCGCAGTGGTGGGGCATGGGCCGTCAGCTGCTCGACGGCGACGCCGTGTTCCGCGAGGCCGTCACCCGTTGCGACGAAGCCATCCGGGCGCTCGCGGGCTGGTCCCTGATCGAGGAGATGCGGGCCGGCGAGGCGGAATCGCGGATGGCCGAGACCTGGCTCGCGCAGACCGCCAACTTCGCCGTCCAGGTGGGCCTCGCCGCCATGTGGCGCCACTACGGCGTACGGCCCGACGCCGTCGTCGGCCACAGCACCGGGGAAGTGGCCGCCTTCTACGAAGCGGGCGTCTACACCCTGGAGGACGCGGTCAAGGTGGTGATCCACCGCAGCCGGCTCCAGCAGAAGCTGACCGGCACCGGCACCATGCTCGCCGTCAGCCTGCCCGAGGCGGAGGCACAGTCCAGGGTCGCCCCCTTCGGCGACCGTGTCTCGGTCGCCGCCGTCAACAGCCCCTCCGCGGTCACCCTGGCCGGAGACCGGGACGCGCTGGCCGAACTGGCCGATCAGCTCCGGGCCGAGCAGGTCTTCGCCAAGTTCCTCACGGTGCAGGTCCCGTACCACAGCGCCGGGATGGAGGCGATCAAGGACGAACTGCTGGCCTCGCTGGAGGGCATCGACCCCCGCCCGGCCACGGTCCCGCTGTACCTGACCGGGCAGGAGGGCACGGCCCACGGCACCGAACTCGACGGACACTACTGGTGGAAGAACGTCCGCGACCGCGTCCGCTTCCGCTCGGCCGTCGACCGGCTCGCCGACGACGGGTTCGGCCTCTTCCTGGAGATCGGCCCGCACCCGGTGCTCGGCCACTCCATCCGCGAATGCCTGGAGGACCGGGCCACGGCCGCACGGACCCTTCCGTCGATCCGACGCCAGGAGAACGAGGCCGAGCGCTTCGCCACCTCGCTCGCGGAACTGCACACCCTCGGCGTCCCCGTCGACTGGAACGCCCTGCACTCCACGGGCAGCCCGGTCGTCCTGCCCCGGTACCCCTGGCGGCGTGACCGCTACTGGACGGAGCCCGCCCCCGTCGCCCAGATCCGCCTCGGTCACGTCGACCACCCCCTGCTGGGCCGTCGCACCACGGACACCGAACCGACCTGGCACGCCACGCTGGACACCGAACGGCTGCCGTACCTCGACGACCACCGCATCCAGTCCACCGTGGTCTTCCCGGCCGCGGGATACCTGGAGATGGCCACACAGGCGGTCCGCTCCCTCACCGGCGGCACCCACGCCGTCCTGACGGACATCGAGTTCCGCAAGGCGCTGTTCCTGCCCGAGGGCGAGGACCGGGGCGTGACGCTGACCCTCTCCTCGCAGAACGCCGCCTTCACCATCGCGTCGGCCACCGGGGAGGGGAGCGGCCGCGCGGTGCACGCCACCGGCGTGGTCCGCTCCGGACAGCCCCGCCCGGCCGGCCCCCGCGCCGACACCGAGGAGCTCCGGGCACGCACCCGGCGCCGGCTCGACGGCGCGGACTGCTACACGGCCCTCGCCGAGCAGGGCTACCACTACGGCCCGGCGTTCCGGGCCATCGACGAAGTGTGGATCGGCCACGGGGAAGTCCTCGCCCGGCTCCGGCCGCCCGCCGCGATCGGTGACGACGCCGCCGGACACCACATCCACCCGGTGCTCCTCGACGCCTGCTTCCAGTCCCTGCTGGCCACCCAACTGCCCGAAGCGGGAGCCTCCGCCGGTCCGGACCAGGGCACCGGAATCCGCCTCCCCCTGTCGATCGAGGAGCTGTGCCTCGCCCCGGTCGGCGACCGCCCGATCTGGGTGCACGCGCGCGTGACCCGCGACGACGGCGACGAGCTCGTCGGGGACATGGAGCTCTACACCGAGGACGGCGAGCCGCTCGGCGGCATCCACGGCTTCCGCGCCGCCGACGTGGAGAAGGCGTCCACCGCGGTCGGCCTCGGCACCATCGATGCCTGGCTGGCCGAGACCGTATGGACCGACAGCCCCTCCACCGACGACACCACCACCCCCCTGCCCACCACCGGCTCCTGGCTGCTGTTCGCGGACCGTCAGGGTGTCGCCGACGCCCTGGGCACCCTGCTCACCGAGCACGGCCGGCGCTTCCACCTGGTACACCCGGGGGAGAGCTACAGAAGAAGCGACGACGGCCGCGCGTTCACCATCGACCCCGGGGCCGACGCCGACCTGGACCGCCTCTTCACCGAACTCGGCGCGGACGGCCCCGTCGGCACCGTCGTCCACCTGTGGAGCCTCGACCTGCCGCCGCTCGCCGAGGCAGCCCCGCAGGACCTGGTTCGCCACGGCGACAACGGCTCCTACTCGCTGATCGCGCTCGCCCGCGCCCTGCTGCGCCGCGAGGCGACCGGCCGGCTGCACATCGTCACCCGGGGCGCCCAGCACACCGGGCCGGGCGACATCGTGGAGCCGCTGGGAGCGCCCGCCTGGGGCGTGGGACGGGTCCTCCGCCACCAGGAACTGCTCTCCCACCCCGGCAAGCTGATCGACCTGGGCCCGGCCCCGCGGAGCGAGGAGGGCCGACTGGCCGAGGCCGGAACGCTGCTGCGCGAGTTCCTCACCGACGACGAGGAGGAAGTCGCGCTGCGCGGCGGGGCTCGCCTCACCAGCCGGATCCGCCAGGCGCAGGAGCTCACCCGCCCGCTGCCCCTGAGCCTGCGCACCGACGCCAACTACCTGGTCACCGGCGCCTTCGGCGCTCTCGGCCGACTGCTCTGCCGCACCCTCGTACGGCGCGGGGCGCGCAGCCTGATCCTGATCGGGCGCACCACGCTGCCCGAGCGCTCCGCCTGGCGGACCCTGGAACCGGACACCGCCGTGGGCCGCGCCACCGCCTTCGTCAAGGAACTGGAGGCACTCGGGGCCCGGGTCGTCCTGGCACCGCTCGACATCACCGACGAAGCGGCGCTCACCGCCTGGCTCGACGCCCACCGCCGCACCGACCCGCTCCCGGTACGCGGGGTGTTCCACCTCGCCGGACAGGTCCGCGACACCCTCGTCGAGGACATGGACCACCGGACCTTCGCGGCCGCCCACGACCCCAAGGTCGTCGGCGCCTATCTGCTCCACCGCCACCTGCGGGACGAACCGCTGGACCACTTCGTCCTGTTCGCCTCCATCGCCTCCCTGCTGACCACGGCCGGCCAGACCAACTACGCCGCCGGCAACGCGTTCCTGGACGCGCTGGCACAGCACCGCCGGACCCTCGGACTGCCGGGGCTGAGCGTGGACTGGGGGCCGTGGGCCACCGGCATGATCGAGGAGCTGGGGCTCGTCGACCACTACCTCCACAACCGCGGGATGAGCTCGCTCGCACCCGACGTCGGCATGGCCGTACTGGAACGCGTCATCGGCCAGGACCGCGCCCAGCTGCTCGTCGCCACGGTCGTCGACTGGCCGGTCTTCCTCGCCTGGTACGCGACCCCGCCCGCGCTGGTCTCCGAGCTGGCCGAGGCGGCCCCCGCCGGGGCGGCCGGCGGACCCGGCGAGGGCGTCCTCGACGCCTTCCGCCACGCCGACCCCGCCGCACGGGTGACCCTGGTCACCGGACGGTTCATCGAGCTGACCGCGGCCGTCCTGCGGACCAGCCCCGAACGGATCGACCCGCTGGCCGGGCTGAACGCACTCGGACTGGACTCGCTCCTGGCCATGGAGCTGCGCGCCCGGCTCAGCTCCGAGCTCGGGGTCGCCCCGCCCGTGGTGGCCCTGCTGAGCGGTACCCCCGTGGCCGAACTGATCACCCAGCTCCACGACGCTCTGGCCGAGTTGGTCGCCCACCAGGCCGGAGGCGCCGACCAGGACGCCGTCGAGGTGTTCGAGGACGAGCTCCGTCACCCGCTGACGCAGAACCAGAAGGCCCTGTGGTTCCTCCGGCAGCTCAACCCGGAGGGCTACGCCTACAACATCGGCGGCGCCGTCGAGGTCCGGGTAGCCCTCGACCCCGACCTCATGTTCGAGGCCGTGCGCTGCATGGTGGCACGGCACCCCGCGCTGCGGACCAACTTCCTCACGGTCGACGGCGTCCCGCTCCAGCAGATCTCGCCGGAGGCCGACGCCGACGTGGCCTTCTTCGACGTACAGGGCCAGGAGTGGGAGGAGATCCACCGCACCATCGTCGCCGAGTACCGCAAGCCGTACGACCTGGAAAGCGACCCGCTCTTCCGCTTCCGGCTCTTCAAGCGCGGCGAGGACCGCTGGGTGATCATGAAGGCGGTGCACCACATCGTCTCCGACGCGATCTCCACCTTCACCTTCATCGAGGAACTCCTCGCGGTCTACGAAGGGCTGCGCCAGGGGCAGGCTCCTTCGCTGCCGCCGGTCACCGCCCGCTACCTGGACTTCCTCAACGCGCAGAACCGCTTCCTGGCCGGACCCGCCGCACCGCGCATGTTCGACTACTGGCGCACCCACCTGCCGGCCGAGGTCCCCACCTTGGAACTCCCCGTCGACAAGCCCCGACCCGCCGTGCAGACGCACAACGGAGCCTCGGAGTTCTTCGTCCTGGACACCGGGCTCACCGCCCGGGTGCACACCCTGGCCCGTGAGCACGACGTGACCCCGTTCATGGTCCTCCTCAGCGCCTACTACGTGCTGCTCCAGCGCTACTCGGGCCAGGACCAGGTGATCGTCGGGAGCCCGGTGACGGGCCGCACCGAGCAGGAGTTCGCCTCCGTCTACGGCTACTTCGTCAACCCCCTGCCGCTCCACGCCGACCTGTCCGACGACCCCTCCGTCGGCCGGCTGCTGCAAGAGGTCCGGGCGACCGTGCTGGGCGGCCTGGACAACCAGGAGTACCCGTTCGTCCTGCTGGTCGACAAGCTGGGACTCCAGCACGACCCCAGCCGCTCCGCGGTCTTCCAGGCCATGTTCATCCTGCTCACCCACAAGGTCGCCACCGAGAAGTACGGCTACCGCCTGGAGTACATCGAACTCCCCGAAGAAGAAGGCCAGTTCGATGTGACCCTGTCCGTGTACGAGGACGAGGCCGACCACCGCTTCCACTGCGTCCTGAAGTACAACACCGACCTGTTCCTCCCCGAGACCATGCGACGGATGGCGCGCCACTACACCGCGCTGCTCGACAGCATGACCGGATCCCCGGCCGGGCTGCCGGTCTCCCGGCTGTCGATGCTGGGCGGCGAGGAACGCGAGCGGCTGATCGGCGAATGGAGCGGTGCCGGGCACCTCGCCCTGCCGCCGGCCGGGAAGGACGGTGCGGCCGGATTCCGCCCCGTGCACCAGCTGATCGCCGAGACCGCCGCCCGCCGCCCCGACGCCGTGGCGATCACCTCCCCGGCACCCCGGGGCGCGGCCCGCCGGATGACCTACGCGGAACTGGACCGCAGGTCCGAGGCGTCCGCCCGGCGGCTGCGCGGGCTCGGGGTCGGTGCCGGATCGGTGGTGGCGCTCTGCCTCGACAAGTCGCCCGAACTCCTCGTCGAGCTCCTCGCGGTCCTCAGGGCCGGCGGCGCCTACCTCCCGATCCCGGCCGACCACCCGGCCGACCGGGTCGCCCACGCGGTACGTACCGCGGAAGCGGTCCTGGTGCTCACCGCCGACGACGCCGGCCGCGACCGGCTGGCGGAACTCCCGGCCCGGACGCTGACCCTGCGGGAGCTGCACGAAGCGGCCCCGGCGGACGGCCCCGGAGGCCCGGTGGACCCCGACGCGCCCGCGTACGTCATCCACACCTCCGGCTCGACCGGCCTCCCCAAGGCCGTGCGGGTCAGCCACCGCAACCTCGCCTCGGCGTACGGGGCCTGGCTCCAGGAGTACCGGCTGGACCGCGACGTCCGCGTCCACCTCCAGATGGCCGCCCCGTCGTTCGACGTCTTCACCGGGGACGTGGTCCGCGCGCTCTGCTCCGGCGGAAACCTGGTCCTCGTCGACCGCGACCTGCTCTTCGACACCGAGCGCCTGTACGCCACGATGCGCGAGGAGCGTGTCGACTGCGCGGAGTTCGTGCCCGCGGTCGTGCGCGGCGTCATGGAGCACTGCGAACGCCGTTCGCTGCGGCTGGACTTCATGCGCCTGCTGATCGTCGGCTCCGACGTGTGGAAGGTGGCGGAGTACCGCAGGCTCCACGAACTGTGCGGTCCCGGCACCCGCCTGATCAACTCCTACGGTGTCACCGAGGCGACCATCGACAGCGCCTGCTTCGAAGGGCCGCTCGACGACCTGGAGCCCGGCCGGATGGTGCCGATCGGACGGCCGCTGAGCAACAGCACGCTCCATGTGCTCGACGCGCACGGCGAACCGGTCCCGCCCGGCGTCCCCGGCGAGCTGTGGATCGGCGGCGAAGGCGTGGCCCTCGGCTACGCGGGCGACCCCGAACTGACCGACAGCCGCTTCGTCACCCGCACCCTCAGCCGGGAACCGGGCGCGAGCCCCGTACGCCTCTACCGCAGCGGTGACGCGGCGCGCTGGGACGCGGACGGGCGGATCCACCTGCTCGGCCGGGCCGACGACCAGATCAAGCTGCGCGGACACCGGATCGAGCTCGGCGAGATCGAGGCGCACCTCGCGCAGCGGCCCGAGCTGGCCCGCGCGGTCGTCACCGTACGCCAGGACGCCCGGGGCGAGGACGTGCTCTGCGCCTACTGCGTACCGGTCGAGGGTGCGAACCCGGACCGGCGCGCGCTCCGGCGCCACCTCGCGGACCAGCTCCCCGGCTACATGGTCCCGGCACACTTCGTCACCGTGCCGCGGCTGCCGCTCACCGCCAACGGCAAGGTCGACCCCACCGCCCTGCCGATGCCCCGGTTCGACCTGGAGGACCAGCCCGAGGAGAAGCCCCGCACACCCTTCGAGGTGAGCATGGCCCGGCACTGGAAGGAACTCCTCGGCCTCGAACAGGTCGGCCTCACCCATGAGTTCTTCGAGGCCGGCGGCAGCTCCATCAAGCTGATCGAACTGATCCACCGGCTCCGCAAGGAGTACGGCGTCGGCATCCCCGTCAGCCTGCTCTACCGCGTGACGACCCTGCACGGCATGGCCGCTTCCGTGGAGCGCCTCGCCACCGGATCGGTCTTCGAGGACCTGCCCTACCTCGCCTTCAACAGCGACCAGGAACGGACCGTGTTCTGCTTCCCGCCGGCCGGCGGCCACGGCCTCGTCTACCGGGAGTTCTCCACGAGAATGCCGGAGTACCGGATGATCGCGTTCAACTACGTCCCCGGCACGGACAAGGTCGCCCGCTACGCCGACCTGGTCGAGGCGGACCAGCCCACCGGCAGGTGCCTGCTCCTCGGCTACTCGCTCGGCGGCAACCTCGCCTTCGAGGTGGCCAAGGAGCTGGAAGGCCGGGGCCGCGAGGTCGCCCATGTGGTCGTCCTGGACTCGCACCGCATCGTCGAAGCGTACGAACCCGGACCGGAGCACCTCGAATTCTTCGAGGCGGAACTCTCCGAGCACCTGCGCAAGCACACCGGATCGGACGCCGTGGCCCGCGAAACCATGGACCACGCCACCGAGTACCTGGCCTTCTGCGGACGCACCCCGAACCTGGGAACGGTGTCCGCGACGGTCAGCGTGATCACCGACCAGGAGAAGACGGCGCTCTACGCGGCGGACGAGACCGGCACCTGGCACGGCAGCTCCACCACGGGCACGGCCGTGCTGCGCGGCTCCGGCGTCCACGCCGACATGCTCGACGCCAAGCACGTGGCGCGCAACGCCGACCTGGTGCGCGACATCCTCCGGGAGGGCGGCGCGGATGCCCGCTGAGGTGGAGGACGAGTGGAGCACCCGGGACCGGGCGGCGGACGGAAGGCCCCGGGTCATCGTGATCGGCGCCGGCGTCGCGGGCATGTCCACCGGGTGCTACGCCCAGATGAACGGGATGAACTCCCGCATCTTCGAGAAGCACGTACTGCCCGGCGGCTGCTGCACCGCCTGGTCGCGCGAGGGCTACATCTTCGACTACTGCATCGAATGGCTGATCGGCACCGCCGAGGGCAACGAGGCCAACCAGGTGTGGCGCGAACTGGGGGCCCTCGACGGCAAGACCATCACCAACTTCGAGATGTTCAACCGGGTCGTCGACGAGACCGGGCGCTCCGTGACGTTCTACAACGACCCGGACCGCCTCGAACGTCATCTGATGGAGCTCTCGCCCGCCGACGCCCGGCTGATCCGGACCTTCTGCCGGGACCTGCGCCGGTTCACCCGTATCGAGCTCTACCCCTTCCTCACGGCCCCCGCGCTGCGGACCGTACGGGAGCGGGCGGCGCTGATGCGGACCGTCCTGCCCGCGTTCCGGCTCTTCTGGCGCACGGCGGCGACCCCGATGCACACCTTCGCCGACCGGTTCCAGGATCCGCTGCTCCGCCGGGCGTTCCGCAACATCTTCTTCCAGGACCCGGAGGGCTTCCCGCTCCTGCCGTACCTGTTCAACATGGCGGGCGCCCACCACCGGAACGCCGGTTTCCCCCAAGGGGGTTCACTGGGCCTGTCCCGGTCCATCGAGGAGCGCTACACCTCGCTCGGCGGCCGGATCGACTACCGGGCGCGCGTCGAGCGCATCCTCGTCGAGGACGGCCGCGCCATCGGGATCGAGCTGCGCAACGGCCGGCGCTACTTCGCCGACCACGTCGTCTCCGCCTGCGACGGCCACACCACGATCCACGGGCTGCTGGAGGGCCGGTTCACCGGTCCCCGGATCGACAAGCTCTACGACGAACTGCTCGACCGCCCCGGAACCCTGTTCCCCGCGGTGGTCTCCGCGTTCGTCGGCATCCGGGGCGAACTGGACGGCGACCGGGCCCACAGCACCACCTACCTGCTCCAGCCCGAGGACGCCGAGCGGCTGCCCGGCGCCCTGCAGAACAGCATCGTCGTCCAGCTGCGCTCCCACTACTCCGACGGCTTCGCCCCACCGGGAAAGTCAGTGATCCACTGCACCTACTTCAGCGACTTCGGCTACTGGAAGGCGCTGCGCGCCGCGGACCGCAAGGCGTACCGCGCGAAGAAGCAGCAGGTCGCGCGGTTCGTCGAGGAGTTCCTCGAACGCACGATGCCGGGAATGGGCGAGCGCATCGACCTGGTCGACGTCGCCTCTCCGGCCACGACCCGCCGCTACACCGGAAACCACGACGGCTCCATCCTGGCCTGGAAGGCGTTCTCCGAGGCCGACGACATCTCGGCCAAGCTGGTCGGCAAGGACCGTATGCGGCTGCCCGGGCTGAGCGGATTCTCGATGGCCGGACAGTGGGTCGGCATGGGCGGCCTGATCCGCGCCGCATCCACCGGACGCTTCGTCGTCCAGTACCTCTGCGACGAACTCGGGGTCGGGTTCACCGCGTCCGAGAGCCGGGGCACCGAGCCCTGGCACCCCGGAAAGCTGGGCCGACTGCCCCAGCTCGACAAATGGTCCATGCGTGGTGACACCCGGACATGAAAACCGAGGAGAGCACGAACGTGCCGCGTTCCGAACGACAGTCGATGATCATCATCGGCGCAGGTCTGGGCGGTCTTTCCACCGGCTGTTACGCCCGGATGAACGGGTACCGGACCCATGTGCTGGAGATGCACGAGCTGCCCGGCGGCTGCTGCACGGCCTGGGACCGCGGCGACTTCCGGCTGGATCCCTGCGTCAGCTGGCTGCTGGGCAGCGGCCCCGGCAACGAGATGCACCAGATCTGGCTGGAGCTCGGAGCGCTCCAGGGCAAGGAGATCCGGCACTTCGACGTGTTCAACGTCGTCCGCGGCACGTGCGGGCGGGCGGTGTACTTCTACTCCGACCCGGACCGGCTCCAGGCCCATCTCACCGAGCTCTCACCCGCGGACTCCGCGCTGATCAAGAACTTCTGCAAGCAGCTGCGGGCCTTCAGGCGCTGTCTCGCCGTCTATCCGTTCCTCAGGCCGGTCGGGCTGATGCCCCCGATGGAGCGCTGGCGCATGCTGGCCTCCTTCATCCCGTACTTCAACGTCGTACGCAAATCCATCAGCGTCCTGATGACCGACTACTCGGCGCGGTTCAAGGACCCCCTGCTGCGTGAGGCGTTCAACTTCATCCTGTACGAGAAGCACCCGGCCTTTCCCGTCCTGCCGTTCCACTTCCAGCTCGCCTCGCACGCCAACCTCTCCGCCGGCGTCCCCGAAGGGGGCTCGCTGGGACTGGCCGAGTCGATCGAGCAGCGCTACCGGCGGCTCGGCGGCGAGGTGACGTACAACGTCAAGGTCGAGGAGATCCTGGTCGAGGACGACCGGGCGGTCGGGGTGCGGCTCAGCGACGGACGCGAACTGCGTGCCGACATCATCGTGTCGGCCTGCGACGGGCGCACCACGATGATGGACCTGCTGAAGGGCCGTTACCTCAACGAGGACTACCACCGCCTCTACACCCGCACCATCGAACAGCCCGGCATGGTGTTCCCCGGTTACTTCACGCTCTTCCTCGGCCTGCGCCGCGAGTTCCCCGACGCCGACCCCTGCACCACCTACCTCCTCGACGAGAAGGAGGCGGCGGGACTCACCGGCATACGGCATCCCAGCATCAACGTCCAGTTCCGCAACCGGCACTATCCGGAACTCTCCCCGGCCGGGACGAGCGTCGCCTACGTCACCTACTTCTGCGACATCGCCCCCTGGCGTGCCCTGGACGAGGGCCCCGAGCAGGTGACCCGCAAGCGGGGCGGCCAGGAACTGCACACCCTTCCGGTTCGCCACGGCAAGGGCTACTACGCGGCCAAGCGCCGGGCCCGCGAGACGCTCGTGGCCTTCCTGGAACGACAGCACCCGGGCATCTCGGACGCGATCGCCGTACGCGACGTGTCCAGCCCGCTCACCCAGGTCCGCTACACCGGCAACTACGACGGCACGGTGCTCGGCTGGCAGCCCTTCGTCGAGAGCGGGGAAACGCTGGAGACCCTCATCAAGAAACACGGCCCCGGCCTGCCGGGTCTGCGCAACTTCTACCAGTCCGGCGTTTGGGCGACCACCGGCGGTCTGATCCGCGCGGCGGCGGCCGGCCGGCACGTCATGCAGTTCATCTGCCGCGACGACGGACGTGCTTTCACCGCGTCCGTCGACGACAACGGTCCACCGCCGACCCACCGGATCATCGAGGTGGGTCCCCGGCCGGTGCCACGGCCCGTCACGGAGGGCCGACCGGCTCTCGTCGAGCGAAGGGGAACGGGATGAAGGCCAAGAAGTGGGTGGTTCGCGAACACGTCGAGGGCGTGCCCGACGTAGCGAGGATCTACGGACAGGTCGAGGAGGAACTGGACACCGGACTGGCCCCGGACGAGATGCTCCTGCGGACACGCTACGTTTCCGTGGACCCCTACCTCCAGGGCATCGCGCTGGACACTCCGCTCGGTGGGCACATGGGAGCCGACTCGATCATGGAAGTGCTGGACGCCGGCCCGGAAGCGCTCCACCGGCCCGGGGACCTGGTCCAGGGATTCGGCGGCTGGCGCACCCATCTCGTCAGCAACGGGGCGGCCACGCCCTGGCAGACCGGGACGTTCCCGATGGTCTTCCCCGCCTTCCGCCGTCTGGACCCGGACTGGTACGACGACGCGCTGCCGCTGCCGACCGCGCTCAGCTCCATGGGCGGGCCGGGGATGACCGCGTGGGGCACCCTGACCAAGTTCCTGTCCGTCAGCCCCGGGAACACCGTCGTGGTCAGCGGCGCCTCCGGCCCGGTCGGCTCGCTCGTCGGCCAACTGGCCAAGCGGGCCGGCGCCCGGGTGGTCGGCACCACCTCCTCGACGGCGAAGGCGGACTACCTCGACGAACTGGGCTTCGACGCGGTCGTCCTCTACCGCCACGGCGACCACCCCGACGCGGTCCGGGACGCCCTGCAGTGGGCCGCACCGGACGGCGTCGACAGGTACTTCGACAATCTGGGCGGCACCGTCACCGACACCGTCTTCTCCATGCTCAACGTGGACAGCCGGGTGGCCGTCTGCTGGCAGTGGTCCACCCAGGTGGGCCGCGAGGCCACCGGCCCACGGCTGCTGCCGTACATCATGTTCCCGCGCGCCCATGTGCGGGGAATCTTCTCGCTGGAATGGTTCACCGAGGAGAACTGGCGCTCGCTCCACGACGAGCTGGGCGGCCTGATCAGGCGGGGCGAGGTGCGCTGCGAGCACACGCTCCACCAGGGCTTCGAGAACATCCCGGACGCCTACCGGAGCCTCTACCAGGGCACGGGCACCGGCCGGGGCAAAGTCCTGGTCGAGCTCTGAACCCGCCACCGAACCACCACGCCCGAACCGCCCCCTACCGCAGTCCGCCGTATCCGTGCAGACCAGGAGGTCCCGTGTCCTGCCCCGCCGACGCCCGCGTCAGCCCCGGCCCGTCCGCCCCGCCGATGCACCGGCTGACGTTCGCACCGGTCGGACCGCCCCGGACCGTCGCACTGCCGGACGGCGGCGAGGCGTGGCTGGTGACCCGCTACGCCGACGTCCGCAAGGTGCTGACCGACAGCAGGTTCGGCCGCGCCGCGCTGCACGCGGCGGACGCCCCGTCCCGCTCCGGCGAATCCGGCCTGGTGAGCAGTCTCGACCTGATCTTCAACCAGGACGGGGAGGACCACCTCCGGCTCCGCCGCACCATGCGCCGTGCCTTCACACCGCGCGCCGTCGCCCGCTGGCGGCCCTGGATCGAGACGATCGTCGAGCAGTGCCTGGACGATCTGGAGGCCGGTGAGCGCCCTGCCGACCTGGTGTCCGGCTTCACCCTGCCGCTCCCCGTCGCGGTGATCAGCAGGCTGATGGGGCTCGACGACGAGGTCCGGGACCGGCTGCGCCACTGGAGCCGGTACGCCTTCTCCGACGGGTCCCACCCCGAGGAGGAAACGGCCGCCGTGCTCGCCGAGTTCTCCGCCTTCGGCGCGGAACTGCTGGCCCGGCGGCGGAAGGAGCCGGGCGAGGACCTGACCAGTGTGCTGGTCATGGCCGCCGACGAGGAGGAGGGCGGAGTTCCGGAAGGACAACTCATCGATCTGGTCTGCGGGTTGGTGGTGGGCGGTCATGACAGCACCATGACGATGCTCAGCAACTCACTGCTCTACCTGCTCGGTGAGCGACAGGACGTCTGGCCCAAGCTGGGAGCGGACGAGGAGGCCACCGGGGCCGTGGCGGAGCGGCTGCTCCATCTGATCCCGCTCGGTGACGACCAGGGGTCGCCGCGCCATGCCGTCGTCGACACGGAGGTGGGCGGGGTGGTGATTCCGGCCGGGTCGGTGGTGCTCGCCGACTGCCAGGCGGCCAACCGCGACCCCGAGGTGTTCGCCCCCCGGCAACTGGACGACCTCTTCGCCCCGCTCCCGGCACCCACCCTGTCGTTCGGGGCCGGAGTGCACTACTGCATGGGGGCCTGGCTGGCCCGGCTGGAGCTCCAGCTCGCCCTGCACCGGCTCGCCGCCCGGTTGCCGGGGCTGCGGTTGGCGGAGCCGGCCGACACCGTCGAATGGCACCTCGGCTCCACCTCCCGCAGCCCGCGGCAGCTCAAGGCGACCTGGTAGGGACACGGACCGCGGGGCGGGCGTCAGGCACGGGGCTTCGGCCACTCCTGGGCGCCCGCCCACGCGGCGTAGGAGGTCCAGGGCACGTCCGGGAAACGTTCCCGCAGCGCCGGGATGTCGATCCGGTAGCCGCCGCTCTCGAAGAAGCGGTACATGGCGAACATGTCGGGGTTGACGTCCCGGAGGTCCTCCAGCGCCGACTGGAGGAAGGTGACCGTGCCGCCCGCCGCCCGCCCGATCTCCTCGGCCATCCGGACCGGGGTCGGATCGTCGCCCGCCACCTCGATCCGCTCCCCGATCCAGCGCTCCGGATCGGCGACAACCGTGGCCACGACCCGGCCCAGGTCCTGCCGGGCCACCTGCTGGAGCGGGGTGTCACCGGGGAGCGGCATGGTGAGCAGGCCGGCGGCCACCTGGTCCCTGCCGCCCAGGGCGTTGTCGTAGAAGTAGGCGGGCGCGACCACCGTCGCGGGCAGCCCCGAGGCGGCGAGCAGCTTCTCGGTCTTCGCCTTGGTCTCGAAGTGCGGTACGCCCGTGTCGCGGTCCGCGCTGGCGACGGACGCCATCACCAGGTGCGGGAGAGCGGCTTCCGCCGCGGCCCGCACGATCGCCGCGCCCTGGGCGACCTCGGCGTCCAGCCCGTCCTGGAACGGGGTGGTGACGGCGAACGCGGCCGACGCGCCCCGGAAGGCGGCGGCCAGCGACGCCGGGTCGGACAGGTCTCCCCGTACGAGCTCGGCCCCCGCCCCGGCCAGCGCACGGGCCCGCCCGCCGGCCGGGTCGCGCACCACGGCACGTACCGGCCGTCCCGCTTCCAGCAGGGCGGCGGCGACCGCGCCGCCCTGGCCACCGGTCGCACCGAGCACGGCTACGGGCATGAGGTCTGCTTGATCGAGTGGCATGCGTCCATGCTGACCGCAGTCCGCCGTGTCCGCCACCGTGCGGTGGTTCCGCCCGGTGGGGGTGTCACGGGGCCCGGGGGAGTCTGCGCGCGGCGTAGGTTCCCGCGCCCGCCGCCAGCAGCATCACGCACCCCGCGAAGATCAGACCGGCCGGCCGGAGCCCGAGCCCGGTGGCCAGGGCGCCCACCCCGATCACCGGTACGGAGATCCCGGCGTAGGCGACGACGAAGAACGCCGAGATGGTGCCGCCGCGGTGGCGGGCCGGGGCGGCGTCGCTGATCAGGGCGAGGGCGGCCCGGAAGGCCAGCCCCTGGCCGGTGCCGCCGGTCAGGGCGCCCAGGACGAGCAGCGGCAGCGAGGCGGCGAGCAGCGACGACGCGACCAGCAGCAGTCCGGCGAAGAGGACACCGCAGCCGGCCGGGAGCGCGCGTCGCGCGCCGATCCGCCGGGTCAGGGACTGCCCGGCGGTGGAGGCGAGGAACACGGAGAAGACCACGGCACCCGCCACGGCCAGGTTGTGCACCTCAAGGGTGTGCGCGACGAAGCTCGGCGCGACCGCGGTGAACAGCCCGAGCAGTGCGAAACCCGCGAAGGCCGCCAGCGAGGCGGGCAGGAAGACCCCCTTGACCTCGGGCGGGACGGAGAGCCCCTGCGGTCTTGGCGGCGGGCGGTGCCGGGGCCGGTCGACGGTCTCCGGCAGCAGCCAGGTGATCCCGCAGGCGAGCGCGACCAGCCCGAGGTGGACCCAGAACGGCAGGGTCAGCGGCCAGGGCGTGTACTGGGCGAGCACCCCGGAGAGCAGCGGGCCGCAGCCCAGACCTCCCATGTTCGCCGCGGTGGCGGCGAAGCCCGCGCGGGCCCGGCGCCCGGGGCCGGCCAGTTCGATGACGGCGGCCGTCGCCGCGCCGCTCAGCAGTCCGGCCGAGCAGCCGGAGAGCAGTCGTCCGGCGAAGAGCAGCGGCAGCCCGTGCTCCAGCAGGAAGCACCCGGAGCTCGCCGCGGACAGGCCCATGGCGCACAGCAGCACCGGGCGGCGCCCGACGACGTCGGATCGGTTTCCCGCGAGGAGGAGAACCGTGATGACCGCGACGGCGTACACGGCGAACACCACGGTCACCGTCAGCTCGGAGAACCCGATGCGCTGCTGGTAGAGGCCGTAGAGCGGGGTGGGCAGGGTGGTCCCGGCCATCCCGATCGCGAAGACCGCGGCCGCCGCCGGATAGCCGGGGCGCCACCGGCCCCGGGGTTTCGACGCGGACCCACGGACGCTCACACATCCCCCTCACGGCCGGGGCGGGCGGCGCCGTGGATCCGGCGCCGCCCGGTCGGGCGGTCAGTCCCAGAGCTGCTGCGTCATGACCCGTCCGGTGGCGGCGGGCGAGCCGTCGGTGTAGACGAGCGTGATCCGCGTGAACCGCTGCACATCGGGACGGGCCCGGGAGGACTCCGGACCGTCCAGCCGCACGATGACGGGGTACGCGTGGAACGTGCCCGCCGCGCAGTACGGCTGACAGTCGTTCACGTTGTCGAGCGCCGTCCCCAGTGCGGAAGACGGTCCCCAGTGCGACCAGTGGATGTTGGTGAGGCGGTTGTTGCCGTCCCCGCAGGCGAGCAGGAAGTCTCCCGGACGCACCTGCGGGTTCGAAGAGCAGTCGATGGCCACTACACGGGCCGTCTCGTGCGAGGGGGCGGTCGCCGCCGCGGATGGGGGAGCGGCGGCGGAAGCGGATGCCGGAAGGGAAATCGCCGTGGCGAGCGCTGCGGTGGCGCACAGCGTGAAAGCGGTCCTGAGCTGGTGTTTTTGCATGTCGGCTCCTCGGCTGCCTGGCCCCGGGCCCACGCCGCCCGGGGCGGTCGTCGGGCGCGTCGCCCTTCTTCCAGCCGTTGTTCCTGCATCGACAATATGGCCACACCCAGTGATACACCACCCGTACGGGTGAGAACAGTGTAAAAATGGGGCGAAAGGTATTCGAGTTGTCGCCCGCCGTTCGCCGCCGGGCGGCGGCCGACGAGCGGCGGACGAAGGGCGGCGGACGACGGGCGGTCCGAGGTCAGGCGGTGGGGGCCGGGCGGCGGGTGACCGCCTCCCATTCGGCGCGGGTCGGGCCGTCGAACGAGTGGGTGAAGCCGGGGTGTTGGTCCAGCCAGTGCGCCAGCCGGGCGCGTACCTCCTCGGTGCCGTACGCCTGATCGGCGGTCAGGACGAGATGGCGGACCTGGGCCCGCGCCCGCATGACCAGGGGGTCCTCCAGTGCGCAGGCGGCCAGGGCGGCACGTTCGCGGGCGGCCGGGGTGGCGGGGCCGGACGGTGTGCGAGCCGGGTGCGCGAGCCGGTCCGCCTCGGCCCGGTCCGCCGCGACCTGGCGGTCGAACCACGGGCGCAGCGTCCGCCGGGTCCAGCGGTGGTATGCGGCGGTGAACGAGGCCGGGTCGCTCGCCCCGTCGGCGTGGTGGGCCACCCACTGCGCCGCCCACAGCGCCATGGACACGCCCTGCCCCATCGTGGGGTTGGTGTACGCGACCGAGTCCCCGACCCCCACCAGGCCGGTGACCACGGGGCCGTCGGTGTCGCTCAGTGAGGTCCAGCGGTTGTGCAGGCCGCCCATGGCCAGGACCCCGGAGAGCGGCTCGGGCGTCAGCGCCAGCCAGGCCGCGATGGCCGGGAACGTGAGGGCGGCCCGCTCGAACACCTCGGGGTCGCGCAGCGCGGTACGGGTCGGGTCGGCGGTGGAGACCGTCAGGGAGGCGGCGAGGACACCGTTGTCCGACGGGAAGACCCCGCCGACCGCGAAGGGGGTGACCGACCCGGCCCGGACGCGCCCGGGGTCGCGTGGGCCGTCCGGGCGCAGCCGGTACCAGCGGCAGAAGTACGCGATGCCCACGCGGTGGTTCTCCACGACCGGGTTCCGGCATCCCGCCCCGGCGAGCCACCCGGGCACCGGCGACCGCCGCCCGGCGGCGTCGAGCACCAGCTCGGCCGGATACTCCCGTACTCCGGACCGCACCCCCGTGACCTGCGGGACCACGCCCCTCCGGTCGAGGAGCAGCCCCTCGGCCGCCTCCCCGAGCCGTACGTCGATGCCCGGCTCGCGGTCCACCGCGTCGTGCAGGGCGGCCTCCAGGACGATCCGCCGGGACCGCAGCGTCACCAGGTCGTCGTCGCCGGGGCGGGCGGGCGGACGTGTGTCGAACCAGTCGAGCTCGTTGTGCTCGCGGGCCCCTCGCCGCAGCGTCGCGCGGTAGACGTCCGGAGCTTCCGCGCGCAGCACGGTCCGTACCGGCGCCAGGAGGCCGTGCGGCTGGACCGCGTGCGGGACGCCGGGGCGGTTCCAGTGGAAGAAGTCCCGGTCGAGATCGTGTCCCGGTCGATGGTCGTCCCGTTCGAACAGCGTCACCCGATGGCCCCGGCGTCCCAGGAACAGTGCGGCGGCCAGGCCGCCCATGCCACCGCCGACAATCGCAACCCGTGTCAATGTGGTCCCCTCCACGCCGTGTTGCGGACTCACCCTATCCCCGGGGTGTGCGGCGTGAAGTCGCCCGGTTCTCAGGCCCGTTCGATCAGCCGTTCGGCTGCCGACCGTGCCATCCGCAGCGCCCTCTCCCGGTCGGCCCCCCGTTGGCCGAGCACCACCCGGGTGCTCAACCCGTCGAGCAGGGCGAGGAGTTCGTCGGCGCGTGCCGACGGATCGAGGTCCGCGGCGAAGCGGCCCTGCCGTACGCCCTGGGCGAGGAGCGTTTCGAGGTCCTTCTGCCAGCCCCGGTCGATCTCGGCCTGGGCCTGTCGCAGCGGTTCGTTCGACGCGGTGCGTGCCCACAGTTCGATCCAGAGCGTCCAGCGCGGGTCGCGCGGTCCGCGCGGGAGGTACAGCTCGAGGAAGAGGTCCAGCTTGCGCCCGGCGCCGGCCCGGCCGGCCAGCAGTGTCCGGCGCTCCTCGGTGAGGGTGTTCTCGCTCCAGCTCAGCACCTCCAGGAGTAGCCGGTCCTTGCTCCCGAAGTAGTAGAGGATGTGGCCGCCGCTGGTGCCGAGCCGCTTGGCCAGCGCCGACATGGTGAGGGAGGCCAGGCCGTCCTCGGCGATGGCCGTCATCGCCTCCTCCAGCATCCGTTCCCGGGCCAGGTGCCCGTCGCGCCGTCGCGCCGTCACTGCCACGCCACCCTCCGTCACTGCTCTGCGGTGAATCCCGCTGCCGACCTTAGGCCATCGGTTTTCCCGGAGGTCTTGACGGGCACCCAGGATCACATCTTGAATGCCGTTCTAATTCCTAGAACGGCATTCAAAGTCTTGATCCGGTGCTCCCGGACCACGCACGGATGAGGGGCAGGTCGCATGGCGCAACAGGAGACAGCCGCGGGGGCACCGGGTGGGGGAGCCGTCGTCGACCAGGCGTTCCAGGTCGAGACGCACGGCATCGACCCGATCCCCGACGCGGACCGCCACGGCAGCGCGAAGGACCTGTTCTGGCTCTGGTTCGGCTCCAATCTGACCTTCACCTATGTCATCAACGGCGCCCTGGCCGTCGCCTTCGGGCTCTCCTTCTGGCAGGCGACGGGGGTCGTCGTCATCGGCGGTCTGGCGTTCTTCGCCATCAGCGCCGCCGGGCTGAGCGGGGTGCGCACCGGCACCGCCACCCTGGTCGTCTCCCGGGCCCCCTTCGGGATCCGAGGCAACTGGCCGGCCGGGATGCTCAACTGGGTGGTCAGCATCGGCTACACCATCCTCAACACGGTCGTCGGCACGCTCGCTCTCGAAGCGTTCCTCAGCGATCTCGGGTGGGCCTCCGGGAACACCGGCCGGGCCCTCGCCCTGCTGGTCACGCTGGCGCTCACCTTCGTCGTCGCGCTCTGGGGGCACGCCACCGTCCAGCTCGCCGAGCGCTGGATCGCGTACGTCCTCGCCGCCGGGTTCGCCGTGATGCTGGTGCTCCTGCTGCCGGGTGCCCACACCGGCGGGGCGGCGGGCCACCCGGGCGCCTCCGGGTGGAGCCTGGCCTTCGTCGTGATGCTGGCCGGGCCGTTCTCGTACGTGCCGATGCCGGCCGACTACACGCGCTACCTGCCGAGGACCACCTCGATGCGGTCGCTGACCTGGTACGGAGCGCTCGGCGGCTTCGTCTCCTCGGTCGCCCTGGGCGTGGCCGGGGTGGCCGCGGCGACCCGGACGGACATGACCGATGCCGTGGCGGGTGTGGAGAAGCTGCTGCCGGGGTGGTTCCAGTCACTCTTCCTGGCCCTGGTGCTCGGCGGCTCGGTCACCAACTCGATCGTCACGCTCTACTCGTCGAGCCTGAACCTCCAGGTGCTCGGTGTGCCCTGGAGCCGCTCCCGGGCCATCGTCATCAGCGCCGCCGTGACCGCGGGCGGCTCACTCTGCGCGCTCTTCCTCACCGACTTCACCAGCTCGCTGCTGTCCTTCCTGTCCCTGCTCATCATCGTGTTCGCGCCCTGGGGCGGTGTGTTCCTCGCGGACATGCTGATGCGCCGCTGCCGCTACGACGCGGACGCCCTGCACACCGGCCGGGACGGCACCTACTGGTACCGCTCCGGCTACCACCCCGCCGGAATGGCCGCACTGCTCATCGGGATGGTCTTCGCCGCTCTGACCTGCGACTCCGAGCTGTGGACCGGGCCGCTGGTCGCCCCGCTCGGCGGCGCCGACCTGACCCTGCTCGGCTCCGTCGTCTCCGGGCTCGTCTACTGGGCGCTCGCCCGCCGGACCGTCGTACCCCACCACGGACCCGCCTGACCGGCGCGGAACACCGACCCGCGCTGCTCGCATCACGTGCACCACTCGCACCACAAGGAGTCACCTCAGATGTCCAGCCCCGCCACCCCCGCCCAGCTCGTCCTGCGCAACGCCCGCATCCACACCGTCGACCCGGAGCTACCCGAGGCGCAGGCCATGGCGGTGGTCGACGGCCGTATCGCCTGGCTCGGCCCCGACGACGACGAGGCGTCGGCGTGGACCGGCCCGGACACCCGGCTGATCGACGCCGGCGGAAAGCTCGTGCTCCCCGGCTTCATCGACGCCCACAACCATGTCCGGCTCGGTTCCGACGACGCCTGCGTCCAGCTCTCCGGAGCCGGCACCCTCGACGAGGTGCACGACCGCATCCGTGCCTGGCACACGGCCCGCCCCGACGCGGAGTGGATCGAGGCGGAGGCCTTCGACTACTCGGCCGTCCCGGACGGCCGGATGCCCACCGCCGCCGACCTCGACCCGGCCACCGGCGACGTACCGGCCTTCGTGCTCAGCTACGACGTGCACACCGCCTGGGTGAACACGGCCGGCCTGCGCCGCCTCGGCATCGACCGGGGCCACACCGACCTGCCCTTCGGCCGGGCCGCCACCGACCCGGCCACCGGTGAACCCACCGGCTTCATCAAGGACTTCGCGGTCAGGGGCCTCTCCCGCGACGGCCACCGGGCGCTGCGGGAGCTGGGCCTGCCGTGGGCCTCCCCGGACCGGCAGTACGGACGGCTCGCCAGGTCCCTCGACGACGCCATCGGCTTCGGGATCACCACGGTCGTCGAGCCGCAGAACTCGCTGGACGACCTCCCCCTCTTCGAGCGCGCCCGCGCCGAGGGGCGGCTCAGGTCCCGTGTCGTCGCCGCGCTCTTCCACCCGCGCGGCACCACCGACGCCGACCTCGACGACTTCGCGGCCGCCGCCGGACACTACGCCGACGACCGGATCCGGGTCGCCCCGCTCAAGCTCTACATCGACGACGTGGTGGAGCCGCGGACCGCGGCCCTGCTGGAGCCGTACGCGGGCTGCCGCCATCACCGGGGCGACACCTTCTACCCGCCCGAGGAGTTCGCCGGGCTGTTGGCCAAGCTGGACGCCCGCGGCTTCCAGTGCTTCGTCCACGCCACGGGGGACCGGGGCATCCGCACCGTGCTGGACGCCGTGGCGCACGCCCGCGCGGTGAACGGGGAGCGGGACGCCCGCCACCAGATCGTCCACGTCGAATGCCTCGACCCCGAGGACACCCCCCGCTTCGCCGAGCTGGGCGTGGTCGCCTGCATGCAGCCCCGCCACAGCGCGCCGGAGGTCGCGGGCCCGGGCAAGGACTGGGCGGAGAACGTCGGCGCCGAGCGCTGGCACAAGGCGTGGCCGATGCGCAGTCTGCACCGCGCCGGTGCGGTGCTCGCCCTCTCCAGCGACTGGAACGTCGCCGAGATGGATCCGATGATCGGTATCCACACTGCCGTCACCCGGCGCCCGCTCCATGGGGGCGAGCCCTGGATGCCGCAGGAGACGATCAGCGTGGAGACCGCCGTGCACGGCTACACCATGGGTTCGGCGTACGCCAACTTCCTGGAGGCGGAGCGCGGTTCGCTGACGGTCGGCAAGGCCGCCGACTTCGTGGTGCTCTCCCGCGACATCCTCCGCGTCGCCCCCGAGGAGATCCCCGGCACGGTCGCGGAGACCGTCGTGGTCGGCGGGGTCGTCGAGCACTCCCTGCGACCGGCCCGGTGACGTCCCGGGCGTGATCACAGCGGGCCCGGGACGTCACCGCGAAGGCGGGCGTGCAGATGCCGGTCGTGCCTTCCGTCCGCCGGCCCGCGGCGACGACCGGGGGAGGGGCGTTTCGGTGGTCACCCGGGCATCGCGCCACAGCGCTCACGGGGGTGGCCGTCCGGAGACGTGCGAAGGGCGCCCCGGGCGAGCAACCGCTCGCCCGGGGCGCCCTCCTCGGCGCGGGGCCCGGGATCAGACCGCCGGGGCGGGGAACGTCGGGTACTCCACGCCGGAGACGTGCTGGACGACGCGGATCACCTGGCACGAGTAGCCGAACTCGTTGTCGTACCAGAGGTAGAGGATCGCGTTGTCGCCGTCGACCTTGGTGGCACCGGCGTCGACGATCGAGGCGTGACGCGAGCCGATGAAGTCGCTCGACACGGCGTCGGGAGCGGTGACGAAGTCGATCTGACGCTTCAGCGGCGAGGTCAGCGACACGTTGCGGAGGTAGTCGAGGACCTCCTCGCGGCTCGCCTCACGGCCGAGCCGCAGGCTGAGGATCGCGATCGAGACGTCCGGCACCGGGACCCGGATCGAGCTGCCGGTGATCGGCGCCTTCAGCTCGGGCAGCGCCTTGGCGACCGCGGAGGCGGCACCGGTCTCGGTGATGACCATGTTCAGCGGCGCGGAACGGCCGCGGCGGTCGGCCTTGTGGTAGTTGTCCAGCAGGTTCTGGTCGTTGGTGAACGAGTGGACGGTCTCCACGTGGCCGCGGAGCACACCGTACTCGTCGGCCATCGCCTTCAGCGGCGGCACGATCGCGTTGGTGGTGCAGGAGGCGCAGGACAGGATCCGCTCGTCCGGCTTGATCGTGTCGTGGTTGACGCCGTGCACGATGTTGGGCACGTCGCCCTTGCCCGGGGCGGTCAGGACGACCTTGTCGATACCGGGGCGCAGGTGGTGGGAGAGCCCCTCGCGGTCGCGCCACTTGCCGGTGTTGTCGATGAGGATGGCGTTCTTGATGCCGTACGCCGTGTAGTCGATCTCGGAGGGGTCGTTGGCGTAGATCACCTTGATCTCGTTGCCGTTGGCGACGATGGTGTTCTTCGTCTCGTCGACGGTGATCGTGCCCTGGAACTGGCCGTGGATCGAGTCGCGGCGCAGCAGCGAGGCACGCTTCACGATGTCCTGGTCACCGCCGCCCCGGACGACGATGGCGCGCAGCCGCAGTCCGTTGCCGGAGCCGGCCTTCTCGATGAGCAGCCGGGCGACGAGGCGGCCGATGCGGCCGAAACCGTACAGGACGACGTCGCGTCCCTCGCCGCGCTCCAGCTTGTTGGCGCCCGTTGCCCCGGCGACGGCCTCGGCGGTGAACTCCTCCACCGACAGGCCGCGCTCGTCGGCGGCGTAGGTCGCGGCGAGCATCCCGATGTCGATCTGGGAGGGACCGAGGTCGAGCGTGGTGAGGGCCTGGAGGAACGGCAGCGTGTCGGTGACCGACAGCTCCTCGCCGGCGATCTGGCGGGCGAACCGGTGGGTCTTCAGGATGCTGACCACCGACTTGTTGACCAAGGACCGGCTGTGGAGCAGAACCGTTACGTCCCGCTCGCGGTGCAGTTTCCCGATGACCGGGATCATCGACTCCGCGATCTCCTCGCGGTTCTTCCAGCTGGTGAACGAGTCGTCATTGACAGTCACAGGTTTATCTTTCGAGCTAGGCGGCGCTCATATGGTAACCCGATGGTCCTACGGGCATCCAAGGGGGCCGTGCGGGGATGGCCGAGATATGCCGTATGCCCCGAGGGGCCCGTTTCCTCGGACAGTTCGGGCCCGCCCCGCGCGACCTGCGGCGCTCTTCGGACGGAACGCCCGGACCCACCTCCGGCAGGGCGGCCGGATCCGTCCTCGGACGGGACGGCGCCCGACGGACGCCCCGGCCGCGACGGCGGCCGGCGTGCCGGAGGCGGGGGAGTGCGGGGTCTCAGTCGGTACGCGGCCCGGTGGCGTGCCGGATCCACACGTTGGGCTCGACGTAGACGGCGTGGTCGCGCGCGGTGTCGCAGTGGACCGGTGCCAGTGCGCCGGGTACGTCGACGGCACCGTCCCGGTCGAACGGCAGCCCGGTCCACCGCCGCCACTCGGCCAGTGAACCGGCCACCGTCATCGAGGCGGGCGCGACCTTCTCGACGGTGCCGCCCGCCTTGACGTGCACCCGTACCCACGGGTCGGCCGGCAGCCCGTCGTCCCGGCGCCGACGGAGGTAATCGGCCATGGGGAGGCGCGGCTCCAGGTGCTTGGCCGTGGGGCGGACCGGTGCCAGCAGGGCGTCGTGGCCCTGCCGGCCGACAGCCTCCCGCAGCGCCGCCAGCAGCCGGTAGGACAGGCCCCGGCCGAGGTGGCCGACGTCCAGGGTGATCTCCAGCGCGCTGGCCGCCGTCGGTGTGCGCCCGGCCTGCCGGTCCTGGAACGCCCAGACCAGCACCCGGTCCCAGCCCTGGTCGGGCATCTCCTCACGGCCGTCGAGCCCGGCGGCGAACGGCACGGCGAACCCGCGCGCCACGATCCGGTCCCCGTCCGTCGCGACCACGCAGTACTCCGGGAACTCCACGGGCACCCTGCTCAGCAGGGCGTTCGCCACCGGCTCGTGGTGGGTGAACACGGGCCAGGAGTCGTCGATCTCGTAGAGCCGCGAGGCCAGTGCGGGGCGCTCGGCCAGCCGGGTGATCCGGATGCCCTCGTCCGTCGTGGCTGTCGCGGTCCCGAGCGCTGTCTCTTTCTCTGTCATGGCGCAGGACCCTGCCACGGGCCGTGCCCCGCGCCAAGGGAAATACCCCAGGTCAGGCGTGGTCGCCCTGGAGCCACTGGAGGATCTCCGGAGTCACCGGATCGGTGATGTCGGCGAACCCGTCGTGCTTCTGGAGGTACTTGGCCACGTACGGGCAGACGGGGACGATGCGCATGCCGCTGTTCCGTACGTCCTGGAGAGCCGCCGTCACGAGCACCGATGCCAGGCCGCGGCCGGCGAAGGCGTCGTCGATCTCGGTGTGGTAGAAGACGCGCTGCTTGTCCCGGTCGCGGTAGACGGTGAAGCCCGCGGGCTCCCCGTCGACCTGGATGGTGTACCGGTGCCGTGCGTCGACGCGCTCGACAACGGGGGCGGGGGTGTCCTGGGTCATGATGGTCCGTTCCTGGGACGCGGGGTGGGGATGAGAAGCTGATCATCAGGGTAGCCCCGAGCCTCGCCCGGGTGTTCGGATGCCTGCTCGTGGCCGGTGCACGGGTCACGTGGGCGCGTCGTCCCCGCCTCCGGTGCCGCTCTCCAGGATGGAGACGATGGAGAACAGCGAGAAGCAGATGGCGCCCAGGCCGACGAGGACACGGGCCGCGACGACCACGGCGGGATCGGCCGACTCGAAGAGGAACGAGGAGAGGAACAGGCAGAGCAGCGCGGTGCCGACCGGAATCAGCGGGACCCGGTTCGCCAGCGGGGCCTCGCGCCGCCAGACGAGCGCGAGCAGCAGTACCTTGCTGAGGATGCTCCAGCAGATCAGCCCCAGCCCGATCATGACGAAGGGGGCGGCCAGCTGGGAGGGCCGGGTGTGCACGGCGAGGACGATCAGCGCCCAGACGATACCGATGGCACCCAGGGCGGCGGCCGCGGCGGGCCACAGCACGCGTTCCCGACGGGTGTAGGTGTTCTGGATCTGCCGCAGGATGCTGGCCACGAGGCCGATGAGGCACGTGCAGACGAGCGCCAGCCCGGCCATGACGTGCCCGGCGGTGAACCGCCCCGCCGCCTGGCCGCCACCCCCGCCGGCCAGCAGGGTGAGGGCCCAGGCCCAGGTGACCAGGGACGCGAGGACCGGAAGCGCGGACAGGGCCAGGACGGCGGGCCGGCCGAACGGCGCCGGCGAACGCGGTGCGGAGCCCTCCGGCAGCGCCGAGTTCTCGGTGATCAGCACGAAGCGGGTGGAGGCCGTGGCCACGCACGACACGCACACGCAGATCATGCCGACCCCGAAGATCACGTGCCCGGCGACGAAGTCGGGAGGCGGCCGCGGCCTCTCGGTGAGCAGCGAGAGCCCGTATCCCACGGTGACCCCGCTGACCGCGAACCCGAAGACCGGGTAGAGGAACCGGTCCAGCGTGGTGTACCGGCCGATGAGCTGCCTGATGATGGTCGCCGCGGTCGCGAACAGGCACAGGCAGATGGCCGCCAGAAAGATGAGCACCGGACCCGCGACGTGGGCGGCCGGGCCGGACGCGTGGGCGAGCACGTATCCGCCGAGCGCGGCCGACACCGCGCCCATCAGCAGAGGAATGGCTCGGAACAGGACACTGACCTTGTAGTTCATCAGGCCTCCCGGCGATGGGTATCCCCATCATCCTCATGCGCGCCGTGCCGCGCTGCCACCGGGCCCGGCGTGAGGAGCGCTTCCCCGGGCGGACGCCGATGGATTCCGCCATCAGGGGCCGGCGTATGGGGTACGACCGGCCCGCATCGGCCTGGCCGCACCGACCGGACACCCGGGCGGCGCCCCCTTCTGACGCTGCGCACCGCACCGCGTCGGAGGCAGGCTTGAAGGAGCGGGGCCGGAGGGGCTCCGTGAACCGGCCCGTCCGTGGGCGAAGGCCCCGGGGCCCGTACACGAGGAGCAGGACGATGACCGGTGCGAAGGTGGAACGCAGGCACAAGGTCTTCCCCGACTTCAACGACTGGTTCAGCAGGGAGTTCCCCGGGCTGCCCGGCTGGCGCCCCGACGCGGCGGCCCACTCGATTCCGGTGGAGGTCACCCGGGGCGACGGCGCGTACGTCCTGAGGGCCGAGCTTCCCGGAATGGACCCGGAGAAGGACATCACGATCACGGTCGACGACGACCTGGTCACGGTGAGCGCCGAGCACGGCGAGAGCACCCGGGACACGGAGCATTCGGAGTTCCGCTACGGATCGTTCCGCCGGACCGTGCGTCTTCCGGACCCGGTGCCCGCCGAGGGCGTCGAAGCCTCCTACGCGGACGGCATCCTCACCGTCCGCGTCCCGATGCCCGACCAGCGGGTCCGGGAAGCGCGGACCATTCCGGTGAGGCGGGCCGGGACCACGGGCGGGGGCGACCGGGGGTGAGCCGGGCCGGACGTGTGTGAGGTCCCGTCGGGAGGTGCGTGATGAGCGTCCACGAGCAGCCGGTCCGGTACGTGCACGGGCGCGTTGCCGTGGTGTTGGTCCTGGTCGTGGCGTTGGTCTGCGGTGTGGTCACGGCGGGGCTCCTGTGGGCTGCCGGGGTACGGGCCGAGCGTGCGTACACCGGGCGGCTGCACCGGGTGACGGCGACGACCACCGGGGCGGCCGAGCCCTCGGTGCCCCTGGCCGGGCAGGACGGGTGGCCGCATTCCGTCGCCTCGGCGGTCTGGGTCTATCCCGAGGGCGTCCGGCGTTCCGGGACGGTCGAGGTCCCGCCCCGGACGCCCGAGGGGCGCACGGTTGCGGTGTGGGTGGACGCGGCGGGTGCCCCGGCCCGGCCGCCTGACGACGGGACGGAACGGGTGCTGACCTCGTTCTGCGGCGGTACCGCGGCGGCGGGGACCGCCGGGGCGGCCGCGGCCGGTGTTCTCCTCGTGATGCGGCGACGCTCCGAGGCCCGCACCTTCGCGGCGCTCGACCGGGAGTGGGCCCGGGTGGAACCCGTGTGGTCCGGGCGGCCCCGGAGCGGGACCGACAACGACTGAACCGGGCCGGTCCCGGGCACGGACGTCACGTACCGGCGTCGGTGCCGTCCTCGTGGCGGAGCCGGTCGACGACCCCGACCACCCCGTCGGCGCTGTTGCAGAGCCTGAGGAGGACCGGGACGAGCCCGGGGCGGCGCACGGTTCCGCTGAGGGTGACCAGGCCGTCCTCGACGTCCACGGAGAGATCCGAGGGGCTCAGGCCGAGCGTGCGGGTGATCACGTCCTCGATGATCTCCTCCTGGATCGCCCGGTCCCTGCGGAGGAAGAGCTGGATGAGATCGCTCCGGCTCAGCACGCCCACGAGCCGCCCGGAGTCGTCGGTCACGGGCAGCCGCTTCACCCGCTCCCGGTCCATCACACGAGCGGCCCGCACCACGCTCCAGCCGGGCCGGGCGACCACCGCGGGGCTCGACATGAGAGCCCCGGCGGTCTCCCGTCCGGAGCCGACGGCGCGCCGACGCACGAGATCGGCCTCGGAGACGACCCCCAGCGGGCGGTTCGACCCGTCCACCACGCAGACCGCGGTGATGTCGAACTCGTCCAGGAGCCGGGCGATCTCCTTGAAGCCTGTCTCCGGTACGACGCTGACGACTGCCGGCGTCATCAGCTCGGCGACGCTTCGGTGCCTCATGGCGGGTTCCCTCCCGTGCTCGGTGCCGTACTGCCACCTCTCAGGATCGCCGGTACCCGCCCCGTCCGGCGAGGGCCGTCCGGCCCCGCCCGCGGATCCGCCCCGGGCGGGGCGGATCGTGCGCTACCGCCCGCCGCCGGAGCCCACGGGCCGGGGCCGCCCGCCGTCGGCGCGCGGCGCGGTCACTCCCTGCTGCTCGTACGTCCACACCGCCAGCTGCGTACGGGACGTGAACCCCAGCTTGCCGAGGATGCGCTCGACATGGTTCTCCGCGGTGCGCTGCGCGATCGTCAGCCGCACCGCGATCTCCTTGTTCGTGAGCCCCGCGGCGACCAGCTCCGCGACCTGGCTCTCCCGCCGTGTCAGCCCCGGCGCCCCGGCCGGATCGTCCAGTGCGTACGCCATCGCCTCGTCCACCGTGGCCCGCGCCCCGCGCCGGAACTCCCGTTCGAAGACCGCCCCGGACAACGCCTCCCGCACCCCCGCGTCGAAGCGCAGGTGCTGCCCGCGCATGAACGGCGCCGCGCCGAGCCGCCCGCCCAGCGACCCCCACAACTGGTGCAGCACGCCCAGCAGCCGGGCCGCGGACTGTGGCGCGTCCCGCATGCTCCACGCGATCACCTCCACGCACATGGCCACGTCCCACCAGTCCTCGAAGGGCCGCAGCAGGCCGATGGCCGCCCGGGCGTGTCCGATCGCCTCCCCGGGCGCACCCGCGCGCCGCGCCAGCAGGGCACGGGCGAGCAGTGCCATCCCGCGCAGCCACGACTCGCCCCGCTCCCGCGCGGCGTCCTCGACCTCGCCGCACGCCTCGGCGGCCGTCGCGACGTCACCCCCGTAGGCGTGCGCGATGGCGAACTTGACCCGGCACTCGAGTGCCGCGTCGAGACATCCCTGCGCACGGAACTCGGTGTACGCCCGGACGAACAGCCCGGCGGCGCCCGCGAAGTCCTCGCGCCAGACGGCGAGGATCCCGTGGTGGTGCCGGACCCATGCCGCCTCCCGCCGATGACCGCCGAGCCGTGCCGCCCCCTCGCACGCGGCGAGCGCGTCGGCCACCTCGTCGTCCGGGGCGCCCTGCAGAATGCCCAGGTAGGTGTCGGTGACCAGGGCCCGGACCCGGGCCTCCTCCGTGTCCGGGCCGCCCTGGGCCCGGTCGGCGGCGAGCAGCAGCGACAGCCAGCGGCGCCCCTCGGACAGCAGCCCCGCCGTGAGCCAGTAGTGCCGGGGCGACACGGCCAGCGCCAGACCGGCCCGCGCCCGGCCGGGCCGCTCCAGGCAGAACTCCAGGGCCGCGCGCAGGTTCGGACGGTCCGTCCGCAGCCGCGTGAACCAGTCGACCTGCCGGGGACCGAACCACTCCTGCCCGGCCCGCGCGGTCAGCTCCGTGTAGTGGTCCAGGTGCCGGGCGCGGAGCGCGTCGAGCGAGCCCGACGCGACCAGCCGCTCATGTCCGTACTCCCGGACCGTCTCCAGCATGTGGTAGGTCGAACGCCCATTGTCCCTCCGGCAGTTGACGATCGACTTCGCCACCAGCGCGTCGAGGGCGTCGAGCAGGGAGGCGGCCGGCAGCCGGTCGTCCGCGCAGACCCGCGCCAGCCCTTCGAGGTCGAAGCCGCCCCGGAACACCGAGGCCCGCGCCCACAGCAGCCGCTCGTGCTCCGTGCACAGCTCGTGGCTCCAGTCGATCAGCGCGCGCAGGGTGCGCTGCCGGTCGACGGCTACGCGGCTGCCCCCGGTCAGCAGTGCGAACCGGTCCGTGAGCCGCTCCAGGATCTCCTGCGGTGTCAGGCTCCGGACCCGCGCCGCGGCCAGCTCGATCGCGAAGGGGAGCCCGTCCAGACGGCGGACCAGCTCCGCGACGGCGTCGGCGTCGGCCTCCGTCACCGTGAAGCCGGGCAGCACGGCGGCGGCCCGCTCGGCGAACAGCGCGACCGCCGGACTGCCGCTCGGAGTACGCGCCCGGCGCCCCGCCCCGGCGACGTCACCGGTCTCCGGCACGGGCAGCGGCTCCACCGGGAACACCTGCTCGCCAGCGATCCCGAGCGGCTGCCGGCTCGTCGCCAGCACACGCAGTCCGGGGGCGGCCCGCAGCAGTGTGTCGACGAGCCGGGCGCAGGCGTCGACCAGATGCTCGCAGTTGTCCAGGACGAGCAGGACGCGCCGCTCGCCCAGCCGGTCCACCAGCGCGGCCGTCGTCCCGGCCCCCGGACGCACCGGACGGCCGGCGTCGAGGGCGCCCAGGACACTCGTCGCCAGCAGCTCGGCATCGCGCAGATCGGCCAGCTCGGCGACGTGCACCCCGTCGGGGAACGAACCCGTCACATCCGAGGCCACCCGCAGCGCCACCCGCGTCTTGCCCACACCGCCGACCCCGGTGAGCGTCACCAGACGGGCGCCGGAGAGCAGCCCCGCGATCCGCGAGCACTCCGCCCGTCGCCCGATAAGCGACGTCAACTCGCCTGCCCCCGCCCTCATGGGCGGCCATCATACGGACGTGCGACGACCGGGACCGGCCGATCAGCGGGCAGAGTTGAGTAGTTCTCCCGTATCCCCGCACGCGCACCGGTCCGACACTCGACGACGTGGAATCGGACGATCATGCGAGGTGTGCGTTGACGGCGGACGCGGCAACGGGGAACGGCGAACGGGCAGGGCGCCTGGGGGAGCGCGTGTGGACCTACCAGGGAGCGGTGTCCAGACGGGTCCTGAGCGTGTTCGTCGTACTCGTCATCGTGTTCATCGTGATGTGCGTCGTCGCCCGCGACCACGCCGTCGAGGGCTCCTTCCTCGTCGCCATGTGGGCGGTCCCCGCGGCGGCCGCCGGGTGCGCCGCGCTCTGCGTCCGGCACACCAGGATCCGGCTCCGAGAGTACGAGCACGGCTTCGAGTTCCGCCGCCCCGGACGCCGGACGCTGCGCCGCACCTGGGACGAGATCGCCTCCGTCGAGTCGACCAAGGTGTCCGTCCGCATCAACTTCAGCCACTCCCACGACGTGGTCAAGACCGTCCTGCGCCCGTACGAGGGCGGCCCGATCCGGCTCAAGGACCTGGACTACATCAAGGTCCGCCAGGAATCAGGCTTCTGGCGCCTGGCCACCCGGGGCCCGGTCGACAACGCCCGGCCGTTCACCACGCGCGCCACGAGGGAAGTGGCCGAAGCCGTCGCGGCACGGCACCTTGAAGAGTTGGGCGAGGGCGGCGAGTTCCGCTGGGGCGCCCTGACGTTCACCCGTGACGGCCTGACCCTCGATCCGTTCCCGGGCCTGCTGAAGTGGTCCCGCATCGCCTTCGTGTCCGGAGGTCCGAACACCGGCGTCCTCCTCGACGTACGGGGCCTGGCCGGGCACGTCGGCAGCCGGGCCCTGAAGCCGCGCGCCACCAGGGCCGGCTACAGCACCGAAGGCGACCGCCTGGAGGTCTTCAGGCCCGTCCGCCGTCCCGGGTCGGACTACGCGGCCCTGGAGCGCGTCCTCGCCAACGGCGCCGCCCTGACCGACCTGCGGCACCAGGACCCCGACCGGTGACCGGCCCGGGACGGAACACTCCTGGCGATCTGGGCCCGGTGATCGGCCGCCATCCGGTCGACCACCGGAAACGATGGGTGAACGCGGGCTGGGCCCTGCTCGTGGCCGTTGTGTCCGGCCTGCTCGGCGCAGGGACCCTGCCCGCGACCGACGAGGGCACACCCGGCGGCAACAAGGCGGTCGGCCTTGTCCTCGGTCTCTGCCTGGGCGCGGTGATCGTCGCGGTGACCCAGATCGTCCGGGCGCTGCATGGCAAGCCGGGCGAGTACTTCGAGACACACGAGGAGGGCCTGATCCATGGATCCCGGCGCGGTACCACGGGCTGGTCCTGGAACCGCGTCACCTCGCTCCATGTCGACGGCGACGCGGTGAACGGCCTCGCGACCCGGCTCGGCAACGGCTACCGCATAGAGATCGGCCTCGACGACGGCACCCGGCTGCGCACCGACGGACTCGCCGAACGCGCCGGTGACCTGGGACGGGTCCTGCTGGCCCGGTGCCCGCACGTCGCTCTGAAACCGCGGACCCCCTGGTACGGCCGGGCGGGCGCCTGGCTGCTGGCGGCGGCCGCTGCGTGCGCGGCGGCGATCCCCGCGATGATCCTCTACATCCTGGACCACCCGGACGAGGAACACCGGGTCACCACGGGCGCGGGCATGACCATGGTGCGGACCGAACCGGGCATCGGCGAAGCGGGCTACGCGTTCCTGTCCATCGGCATGCTGGTGTGCGCGATCACCGCGATCTCCCTCGTCATCGCCTACGTGCGCGGCAGGGCCTACCGCTGACCCGCCCGGTCCGCGGCGCGGCGGCCGCCAGGCGGAACCACGAGGGGAGCGGCGGTGCCCCGGCCGGTGCCGGCCGCGCCGACGGTCCGGGCGAGCCGGAGCAGGTGCGTCGAGGTCGGTTCGTCGGAAGCGGCGGGCGGGTGGCGAAGAAGTACCCCATCCGCGGGCCTGTCGGCTACGAAGAACGAGCGACACAGCACATGTTCCCCGAGGCCGGACCATCCCCGGGCCGGTCCGGCTCCGCTCAGCGACAACCCGAGGACCGGCATGCGATGGACGCCCCGCCCCCAGACGGCCGCACCAGGCCGCCTATTCGCCTTCTCCCCACAGCTGGAGCCCCAGAGGTGAACCAACCCGTCCCCTTCAGCGCCCGCCGCGCCTGCGACCCTGCCCGACGCGACCTCGACGACGTCATGCAGAAGGTCGCCCACGGCGACAAAGAGGCGTTCTCCGCCCTCTACGACGCCCTGGCACCCATGGTGTTCGGGATCGTGGTCAAAGTCGTACGCGACCGGGCACAGTCCGAGGAGGTCGCGCAGGAGGTCATGATCGACCTGTGGAGGCAGGCCGCCCGCTACCGCCCCGACGCCGGCTCCGTGACGACCTGGGCCGCCACCATCGCCCACCGGCGCGCGGTGGACCGGGTCCGCTCCGCCCAGGCCGCCACCGACCGCGAGCACGCCCAGGCCGCCCGCGAGCACACCACCGCCTTCGACGAGGTCGCCGAGCAGGTCGAGACCCGCCTGGAATCGGAGCAGGTCCGCCGCTGCCTGCAGGGGTTGACCGAGCTGCAGCACCAGGCGGTGACCCTGGCCTATTACCGGGGGCTGACCTACCGTGAAGTCGCCGAAGCCCTGCGCGCTCCTCTTCCCACCATCAAGACACGCATGCGCGACGGGCTCATCCGGCTCCGCGACTGCATGGGGGTGACCACATGAAACACCACGCCACCGACGCCCACACCCTCGCCGCCGCCTACGCCCTCGGAGCCCTCGACGACGACGAGCGGCAAGCCTTCGACGCCCATCTTCACGCCTGCGAGGCGTGCAGGCAGGAAGCGGCCGAGTTCGAAGCCACCGCAGCCCGGTTGGCCGCGGCCGTCTCCCAGCCGCCGCCCGTGGCTGCCAAGGAGCGGGTCATGGAAGCCATCGACGGGGTCCGTCAACTGCCCCCGCGCGTGCCCGCCCCCGCGGCCGTGCCCGCGCTCGGCGACATGCTGCGCCGCCGTGCCGTGCCCCTGGCCCTGGCCGCCAGTGTCGCCGCCGCCGCACTCGGCGGCGTCGCCGTGTGGCAGGCGCAGAACGGACAGGGGCTCAAGCAGCAGGCCCGACGGGCCCAGCAGCAACTCGACACAGTCAGCGCCGTCCTGGCCGCCCCCGACGCCCGCACCCTCCACGGAAAGGCGGCCAACGGAGCCCTGACCACCGTGGTCTCCTCCGGACGGCAGAACAAGGCCGTCTTCACCGCCGCCGGCCTCCCCGCACCCGGGGCGGGCAGGACCTACCAGCTGTGGCTCGACCACGACGGCACCATGCGCCCCGCCGGACTCATCGACCACGACGGCACCGTCGTCCTCGACGGTGACCCCGCGGACGCCGGCGCCGTGGGCCTCACCCTCGAACCCGCCGGAGGCTCCCCCCGGCCCACCACCGATCCTCTGCTCCTGATGGCCTTCCCCACCTGATCGGGGCAGACCACCGCGATCATCGGCGGTGTGCCGCCACCGACGCACCGGATCGAGATCCCCCATGCCCCGCACCCCGGGGACCGGGGACCCCGTCGGTGGGTTCCGCCCGCCCGCCGCCACCCCGACCGCACAGCTCACCGGGCTCTCCGCCTGAACACACGCACGATTCCCGCGACACGACGTCACACCGCCGTGGATCTCACCCAATCCGACCGCCCGGCCGCTGCGAAGTACGGATGAGACGCAGCGGCCTGGCGGCGTACCGATGGGTGGGAGCGGTTGTGAGGGAAGCGCGGAAAGCGGCTGTCGTGGGAGGCGGCGTGGCGGGTCTCACCGCCGCCTACATCCTGGCGTCCTCGTACGAGGTCACCCTGTACGAGGCGGACGACCGGCTCGGCGGTCACGCCCACACCCGCGAACTGCCGGAACCCGGTGGGGGCACGGTGGCCGTGGACTCGGGGTTCATCGTCCACAACGAGCGCACCTATCCCACCCTGCTCCGGCTCTTCCGTGAACTGGACATCGGCACGCAGGACGCCGAGATGAGCATGTCGGTCCGCTGCGACGGCTGTGACCTGGAGTACGCGGGGGCTCGTGGCCCGGCTGCCCTGTTCGCCTCCCGAGCGGCCCGGCGCGGCCGCCATGTACGGCTGCTGGCGGAGGTACCGGTCTTCCACCGCCGCGCCCGCCGCCTCCTCGCCCGCAAGGTCCACCCCGGCGTCACCTTCGGGGACTTCCTGCGCGAGGGCGGGTTCTCCCCCTACTTCGTCAGCCACTTCGCCCTGCCCCTGGTCGCCGCGGTGTGGTCCTGCCCGGCGACGACGGCCCTCTCCTACCCCGCCGCCTACCTGTTCGCCTTCCTCCACCACCACGGCCTGCTGTCCGTCACGGGCTCCCCGCAGTGGAAGACCGTGACGGGTGGCTCCGGCGCCTACGTCACCGCCGCCGCGAAACACGTCCAGCGCATCCGCACCTCGAGCCCGGTCGACACCGTCCGGCGCACCGGCCGGGGCGCGCTGATCACCACCGGGGACGGCGGCACCGACGCCTTCGACGCCGTGGTGATCGCCACGCACCCCGACCAGGCGCTGCGTGTGCTCGCCGACCCGACCGAGGAGGAACAGCTGCTCCTGGGCTCGTTCACCTACTCGCGCAACCCCACCGTGCTGCACACCGACACCCGGGTCCTGCCGCGTTCGCCACGCGCCCGCGCCTCCTGGAACTACCGGATGCCGGGCTGCGACCCCTCGGCGGAGCCCGTCCGCGTCAGCTACGACATGCGGCGTCTCCAGGACCTGCCCGAGGGTGCCGACTACATCGTCACCCTGGGCGGGGAGGACGGCATCGCCGCCGACCGCGTCGTGGAGCGGATGGTCTACGAGCACCCGGTGTACACGGCTGCCTCCGTCGCCGCACAGAAACGGCTGCCGCGCCTGAACGACGGGGTGACCGCCTACGCGGGGGCCTGGCACCGCTGGGGCTTCCACGAGGACGGCTGCCGCTCCGGCGTACGGGCCGCCCGGTCCCTGGGGGTGCGCTGGTGACCGGGGCCGCGCGACCCGCCGCCCCCGCGGCGCTCTACGAGTGCGTGATCACACATGCCCGCACCACCCCGCTGCGCCACTCCTTCCGGCACCGCACCTACCTGTGGTGCGTGGACCTGGACCGGCTGCCGGTGCTGCCCCGGCCGGTGCGCCCGCTCGCCCGGTTCGACGCCCGCGACCACTTCGGCGGCGGCACCGATTCCATCCGTGCCGGACTCGACGCACACCTCGCTGCCCACGGCATCGACCTCGACGGCGGGCGCGTCACGATGCTGGCGCACGCCCGGGTGTTCGGCTTCGTCTTCAACCCGCTCACCGTCTACTGGTGCCACGACCGCTCCGGCGCCCTGGTCTGCGTCGTGGCCGAGGTCCACAACACCTACGGGCAACGCCACTGCTACCTGCTGCGCACCGACGCCACCGGTGGGGCGGAGACCGACAAGGCGTTCTACGTCTCGCCCTTCTTCGCCGTCGAGGGGCACTACCGGATGCGGCTGCCGCCGCCCGACGACCGGCTGCGGCTCGCCGTCCACCTGGAGAACGAGGAGGGCCGGGCGTTCACCGCCGTCGTCCGGGGCCGCCGACGCCCCGCCACCGTCCCCGCCCTGCTGTCCGCCGCCGCCCGCAGCCCCTGGTCGACCGCCGCCGTCTGGGCCGGCATCCGCCGCCACGGCATCCACCTGCTGCTCCGCGGCCTGCCCGTACATCCCCGTCCCCGGACCGCCCCTCAGGAAGGCACGCCGTCGTGACCCAGCCCGCCACCACGCCCCACGGCCGCACCGCCGGAAACCCCCCGCGTACCGGCCCCCGGCAACGGACCCATCCCGCCCGTGCCACCGTCCCCGCCGCGCGCCGCAGCGAGGTCGACACCGGCCGCTGGCCGGACGTGGCCCTGCTTCCGGCGTCCGGAGCCGCCCGGACCGCCCTGGCCGGACTCCTGGTCGGACGCGCCCTGGACCGGCTCGGCCTGACCGCGCCCGGCGCCGGAGCCCCCGGCCCGCGGCTGACCCTCCACGACCCGGACGCCTTCCACCGGCGCATCGGCCGCCACGGCCTGATCGGCTTCGGCGAGTCCTACATGGCCGGTGAATGGGACAGCGACGACCTGGCCGGGGTACTGACCGTCCTCGCACGCCACGTCGACGAGCTGGTCCCAGCCCCCCTGCGGCGGCTGCGCGGTGTGTGGACGTCCGCCCGACCCGCCGCCGACCGCAACACCCGCACCGGGTCCCGCGAGAACATCCAGCACCACTACGACCTGTCGAACGACCTCTTCGCCGCCTTCCTCGACCCCACCCTCTCCTACTCCTCCGCGGTCTTCACCGGCTTACCCGCCGACTTCGCCTCCCTCGCCGACGCCCAGCACCGCAAGATCGACCGGCTCCTGGACCTGGCCCGGGTCGGCGACGGCACCCGGCTGCTGGAGATCGGCACCGGCTGGGGCGAACTCGCCCTGCGCGCCGCAGCCCGCGGCGCCCGCGTCACCACCCTGACCCTCTCCGCCGAACAGGCCGGCCTCGCCCGCGCGCGCATCGCCGCCGCCGGGCTCTCCGACCTGGTGGACGTCCAACTACGCGACTACCGCGACGCCGAGGGCCGCCACGACGCCGTGATCAGCGTCGAGATGATCGAGGCGGTCGGCGCCGAGTTCTGGCCCTCCTACTTCACCGCGCTGCGCCGCGCGCTCGCCCCCGGCGGCAGGATCGCCCTGCAGTCCATCACCATGGGCCACCGGCAGATGCGGCGCACCGCCGCCACCCACACCTGGATCAGCAAGTACGTCTTCCCCGGCGGCCTGATCCCCTCCCGCCGGGCCATCGCCCGGCACTCCGCCGCCGCCGGACTGACGACCGCCGCCGACCACGGCTACGGCGACCACTACGCGGAAACCCTCCGCCTGTGGCGGCAACGGTTCACCGCGGCCCGGCCCACCGTCACGGCCCTCGGCTTCGACACCGTCTTCCAGCGCATGTGGGAGTTCTACCTCGCCTACTCGGAAGCCGGATTCCGCTCCGGCTACCTCGACGTGCGCCAACTGCTCCTCACCGAAGGGACCCACCGATGAAGCATGCCGCCGACCGACTCGCCCAGCTCATCGGCCACTTCCTCCCCGGCCCCCTCCCCGTGCGCGTCCGCGCCTGGGACGGCAGCCAGGCCGGCCCCGCCAACGCCCCTCTCGTCACGCTCCGCTCACCCGCCGCCCTGCGCCGCGTGCTGTGGCAGCCGGGCGAACTCGGACTCGCCGAGGCGTATGTCACCGGAGACCTCGATGTCGACGGCGACCTCGCCGACGCCCTGTCACGGGCCGGCCGGACCGTCCGAGCCCGTCCCGTCGCCCGCCTCGGGCCCACGGGCGTGGCGGCGGCGGCCGCGCTCGCCCTACGCCTCGGCGCGGCCGGTCCGCCCCCGCCCCGTCCCCAGGGGCGGGCCCGCCTCACCGGCGGCCTGCACAGCGCCTCCCGGGACGGGGCGGCGATCAGCCATCACTACGACCTGTCCAACGACTTCTACGCGCTCCTGCTGGACGAGTCGATGGCGTACTCCTGCGCCTACTGGACCCGGCCCGCAGGTCCCGCGTACACGCTCGCCGACGCCCAGCGGGACAAGCTCGAACTGATCTGCCGCAAGCTCGGACTGCGCGCCGGGGACCGGCTGCTCGACGTCGGCTGCGGCTGGGGCTCCCTCACCGTTCACGCGGCCCGGGAACACAAGGTCAGCGTCACCGCCGTCACCCTCTCCCGCGCCCAGCAGGAATTCGTCACCGAGCGGGCCGCGCGCGAGGGGGTCGCCGACCTGGTGGACGTCCGGCTGCGGCACTGGCGGCACATCGACGGCGGCGGCTACGACGCGGCCGCCGCCGTCGAGATGGGCGAACACGTCGGCGACGCCGAGTACCCCGCCTTCGCCACGAAGCTGCACGACGCGCTGCGCCCCGAAGGCCGGCTGCTGATCCAGCAGATGTCGCGCGGCGCCCACGCACCCGGCGGAGGCGCCTTCATCGAGACGTACATCGCCCCCGACATGCACATGCGCCCCCTCGGCCGGACCGTGGACCTGCTGGAGACCGCCGGCCTGGAGGTCCGGTCGGCCGAATCCCTCCGCGAGCACTACACGGCCACCATCGACGCCTGGCGCGCCACCCTGGAGGACCGGTGGCACGAGGTCCGGGCCCTCGTCGGGGAGACGACCGGGCGGGTGTGGCGCCTCTACCTGGCCGGGGCCTCGCTCGCCTTCACCGAACGCCGCATGGGCGTCGACCAGATCCTCGCCGTGCGCCCCACCCGCGAGGGGACCTCCGCCATGCCCGCGACCCCCGCCACCTGGTACACCGCCCAGAGCCCGGCATGACCGGCACCGACTGGGGCGCCCTCGCCGTCAACCTCGCCGCCTGCGCGGCCACGGCGGGGGCAGTGCTCCTCGCCACGTTCGCCGTCGCCGCCCGCCGCGGCCTGCACCGCCTCGTCGACATCGCCTGGGGCCTCGCCTTCAGTGCCGTCGCCGTCGTCACCTGGCTTCTCTCCGACGGACACGGGGACGACGGCCGACGCCTGCTCGTCGCCGCAGCCACCACCGTCTGGGGCTTGCGACTCTCCGCGCACATCGCACGGCGCTCCCGCGGCCACGGCGAGGACCCGCGCTACACCGCCCTCCTGGACAAGGCCCCCGGCAACCGGACCCGCTACGCGCTGCGCACCGTCTACCTGGCCCAGGCGGCCCTCGTCTGGATCATCTCCCTCCCCGTCCAGGCCGCCTCCTACAGCTCCCGGCCCCTGGACCTGCCGGCCTTCTGCGGGATCGCGGTCTGGGCCCTCGGGCTCGGCTTCGAATCCGTGGGGGACCACCAACTGGCGCGCTTCAAGGAGGATCCCGCCAACCGGGGACGGATCATGGACCGGGGCCTGTGGGCCTGGACCCGGCACCCCAACTACTTCGGGGACAGCCTCGTCTGGTGGGGCCTGTACCTGCTGGCCTGCACCGCCTGGCAGCCGGCCCTCGCCGTTCTCCTCTCCCCGGTCCTGATGACCCTGCTGCTGACCGTCGGCAGCGGCAAACGCCTTCTGGAGAAGCACATGTCCCACCGTCCCGGCTACGCCGACTACGCCGCCCGCACCAGCGGCTTCCTGCCGCTGCCCCCGAAGAGGCCCGGTCCCGCCGGGCCGACGGGCATCGAGTGAGCGGGTCCGTCCTGGACCTGAGGGACGCACGCCGTGCTCCCGGCCCGCCGGGACGGCCGTTCCGTGAGGGGGCCTCAGGCTCTCGTCGTTCGCGGGGCGGCGTCGCGCAGACAGGGCCGGGTGCGGTGGCTGGTGTCGCACCAGGGGAAGATGGCGCTGCGCCGACAGGTGCAGATCGCGACGACGAAGCGGTCGGAGGAGTGCACGGACCCGTCCGGTGCGGTGACTTCCACCGGCCCCTCCACGAGGACGGGGCCGCTTTCGGTCAGGGTGACGCGGCACGGTGCGTCAGGGGCGTTCGGCACGGATGACCACCAGTTCCTCGTTCGTGTCGTCATGGCGCACCAGCCGGTGGTCGCGCAGCCATCGGAGCCGCGAGAGCAGCACGGGACCGAAGGGGATGCGGACCCGGCTGCTGATGGTGGCGTTCAGCCCCGCGCGTTCGAGCCTGCCGAGGGTGGCTTCGGCGCCGCAGAGCCCGGAGTGCACCATGAGAAGGACCCCGCCACCGCGCCGCAGCACCGAGGGCGCCCCCGCGCAGACACGGTCGATCAGCTCCCGGCCGTCGCGGCCCGCGTTCCAGGCGCGGGCCGCGCCGTGGCGGGGGATGCCCGGTGCCGGAACGTAGGGCGGGTTGCACAGGACGAGGTCGAACGAGCGTGCTCCGACGGCGGACGTGAGATCGCTGCGGCGTACGGTGATCCGGCGGCGGTGCAGCATCGCGTTGAGGCGTGCGGTGACGACCGCCCGGAGTGCGATGTCCACGGCCGTCACCTCGCAGCCCAGTTGGGCGGCTCGCAGGGCCAGGGCGCCGCTGCCCGTCCCGATGTCCAGCACGTGGGTCCCGGGGCCGGTACGTTCCCGTTCGAGTGCCGCCAGCAGCAACCGGGTGTCGCTCTGCGGTGCGTAGACCCCGGGGAGCGTGACGAGGAACGGCGGCTGTGCGTGGGTGCGTGTGCGGTCGGCTTCGGCGTCCATGTCGTCCCGCCCTCTCCCGTTCCGGTGACGCACGCGCGTCACACTCCCCACCCTGCGAGGAGCCTCCGGCCGAGGCGGTCCTCGAGGAACGAGGTGGCGGCGATGCCGAACGCGATGTCCGGCTCCAGCTCGGGTTCGTCGTCGAGGAGCCCGCCGATCACGTCGTTCCGGACCACCTGTTCGTGCACGGCGTCGGCTTCGACGTGTTCGTCGTAGAAGTGCTGTGCGGCCGGTCCCGCGCCGGTACGGGCCATTGCGCGGGCGAGGTGCCGGGAGGCCGGAGACGAAGTGATCTCGACGGCGGCGAAGTGCCCCACGAGGGCGCCGCGCAGCGACCGGTGCAGCCCGAACAGGGACATGGCGTTGACGAGGGCGAGCATCTCGGCGTACCCGTGGTCCAGGTAGTACCCGTATCCGGTGTTCAGCCCGAGGTCCGACATGAGGTCCGCGAACAGCCGTGCGTGGACGCGGTCCGCCCTGCCGCCGCCGAACTCGTCGAACTCCACGGCGGCCATCCCGGCCTTGGCCCGTCCGCTCAGCCGGGGCAGCACCCAGGCGTGCGGATCGGCCTCCTTCAGGTGGTAGAGGGAACGCTGCCGCGCGTATTCGCGCAGATTCTCCAACGTGCCCCGTCGCGCGAGGAACTGGGACACTCCGTCGGGATCGACGGGCTGGACCAGCAGTTCGGCCAGGACGTCGGCCAGCGGTCCTGGAGCGGGCACGTCCCGGCGCAGCGCGGTGAGGAAGCGGTCCTCCAGCGAAGCCCGCAGGGAGAGCAGACCGGTGTCCCACTCCCACCCCGGATCGACGCCCTGGAAGCCGCGGTAGTGGAGTTCGTAAGCGGTGTACAGGGCGAGTTGCAGATCCTCGCCGTACGGGTCGCCCGGACACGCCGTCGTGATCCCTGGCGGTGCGGACCGGCTCAGCAGCGCGTCGGTCACCGCTGCCGACAGCACCCCTCTGGGGCGCGGCAGCGGCGGCGTGGTGGGGGCTTCGTGCATCGCGCTTCCCTCCGGCCCGCTCCGGGCGTGCGGAACACGGCAACGCCCGTCGGGCGAGACGTTCACATCCACCTACGATGCTGCCCGCGCCCGGGGAATCCCGCATCCGCGGCGCCGTGGGCCGGTCGGGGTCGGCGGAGCGAGGGGTCAGTCACTGCTCCGGACCGCGCCCGGCAGCCGCACCTGCACCATTCCGTCGTCGGTCACCCGGGTGTCGAAGACCGGCTGGGGCGCGGTCGCGGGCCCGCGCACGTTGGCACCGTCCGACAGGCGGAAGACGCTGCCGTGCCAGGGGCATTCGACGCAGCCGTCAACGATCCTGCCCTCGGACAGGGGACCCGCCAGATGGCTGCACCGGTCCGCCAGCACGTGGATCCGGCCGTCGTCCTCGCGGAAGACCAGCACGGCGGCCTCACCCAACTGACGCCGTACCGCCGTTCCGGCCGGGAACGACTCGGTCCGCCCCACGGCGTGCCATCCGTCGTCCAGCTCGAACGCGAGAGCGCCGGCCTTGTCGCAACCGGCCGCCTGCCGATAGGCGAGATGGCCGCCCAGCAGGGCACCGAAGCCGACGGCGCCCAGACCCGCGAACCCGAGCGCCCTCGCTCTGACCGGATGGCCGTGGGGCCCTCGGTGGGTCCAGGAACGGGCGTACAGCGCGACGGCGGTGGAGACGGACGCGGCGTGGACCAGTCCGGTGCGCTTCTGCTGCGGGTGCTGCTCCGCCCAGTCCACCCACCCGGCCAGGGCGGCCGGCGCGGCGGTCAGCAGACCCATGCCGATCAGCACCCTGGCCCCGCGACGGTTGCCGGGCAGGCAGTCCAGTACCGCTGCCGACAACCAGGCGCCGAGCGGGGCCTGGACCAGGGCGGGGTGCAGGGGGTGTCCGATCGGCAGCCCGTGCAGCACATCACGCGCCCGGCCCAGGGGGAGGGCCTGCACCGCCTGTCGTACCGGCCCGGACAGCACGTCGAGCCGTTCCTGCCGGCCCAGTGCGTCGAGGAACCGCAGAAGAGGGTTCTCGCTCCCGGCCCCGCGGCTTCCCGCCGAGCCGTTCCCGGTACGGGGCGACATGTGTTTCCGGATGGTCCGCGAGAGGCTCATGGCAGGCGTTTGCCATGCGCGTGCCGTGGCCAAACGCCGACCGTCCGGCTCCCACTCCGTCAGCGGCGGACGGTCGCGGAACTGCCCCACCCGGAGGGCGGGGCAGTGGCGGAAGCCGTTACCGGTCGGTCGGCGGAGGCTGGTCGTGGCCACCGCTCATCTTCTTCTTGACCTCGCCCTTGGCCTGCTGCATCTTCCCCTCGGCCTTCTGGCGGCGGTCACCGGTCAACTTGCCCATGGCCTCCTTCGCCTTGCCCTGGATCTTGTCCTTGCCGCTTCCCTGGGTCATGCCTAACCCTCCGAACGTGTAGCGTTCTGCCCCTTCCAACGTAGTTCCTCCCGGCCGTGCGGGCGCGGTGGGGCAAGCGCCGGACAGGGGGGCGCGGGGGCGCAAGGGAGGTTTCAAGCCAGCAAAGCTGGCAAAAGGTCTTATATGGCTCAATTCGGATACACGATGATGACCGAACAAGCCGGACCGTGTTCCCTCGTCGAGCACGTGGTGGCGGCCGAGCGGGCCGGCTTCGACTTCTCCGTCACCTCCGACCACTACTTTCCCTGGCTGGAATCCCAGGGCCATGCGCCCCAGGCATGGAGTGTGCTGGGCGCGGCGGCCCAGGCCACGTCGACGATCCCGCTGATGACGTACGTGACGTGCCCGACGCGCCGCTACCACCCCGCGGTGGTGGCCCAGATGGCCGTGACGGTCCAGGAACTCTCCGAAGGGCGGTTCCGGCTCGGGCTGGGGTCCGGGGAGAACCTCAACGAGCACGTGGTGGGCGGCGGATGGCCCGGGGCCTCCGTACGGCTGGACATGCTCGAAGAAGCGGTGGAGATCATCGCGGCCCTCTTCGACGGCGGCTACGTCGACCGTCACGGGCCGCACTTCTCCGTCGAGCGCGCCAGACTCTGGGACCTGCCCGCCACCCGGGTGCCGATCGGGGTCGCGGTCTCGGGCCCGCGCTCCTGCGACCTCGCCGGACGCCTCGCCGACCTCGTCATCGCCACCGAGCCCGAGCGTGAACTCCTCGAATCCTTCGACCGGTCCGGCGGCGCGGGGAAGCCGCGCGTGGGACAGCTGCCCGTCTGCCACGACGACGACCGGGACGCGGCGGTCGAGCGGGCCCACCGGCAGTTCCGCTGGTCGGTCGGCGGATGGAAGGTCAACTCCGAGCTGCCGGACCCCACGGCCTTCGCGCAGGCGACCACGTACGTACGCCCCGAGGACATGGCGAAGGCGGTGCCCTGCGGGAACGACGTCGACGAGTTCGTCGGGGCGGTACGCCGCTACACCGACGCGGGGTTCACCGAGATCGCCCTCGTGCAGATCGGCGGCGCGCACCAACTGCCGTTCATCCGCTGGGCGGAGCGGGAACTGCTGCCCGCCCTGCGCGAGCTCTGAGGGCTCCGCCCGCGCGGAGGGCCGGAGCCACCGCACCGACGCCACGACGAAGGGCGCAGCCATGGCACGATCCGCATTGTTCGACGTCGACGGCACACTCACCGACACCAACTACCTCCACGTCGCGGCGTGGTGGGAAGCGCTGAGACAGGGCGGGCACACCGTCGCCATGACGGAGATACACGACGCGATCGGCCTCGGCTCCGACGACCTCCTCGACCGGCTCCTCGGCGAGGACCGGGACCACGAAGAGGGCCCCCACCTCTCCGACGCCCACAGCGCCCTCTACGCCACCTGCTTCGAGCGGCTTCCCGCGCTGGGCGGGGCGGGCGACCTCCTGCGGGCGCTGGCGGACCGGGGATGGACCGTGGTCCTCGCCACGTCGGCCCCGGCGCACGAACTGGAAGCGCTGCGCCGGGCGCTCGACGCGGACGAGGCCATCGCCGGGGCCACGAGCGCCGACGACATACAGGAGGGGAAACCCGCGCCGGAACCGGTGCGTCGAGCGATGGACATCGCCGGAGGAACGCCCGAGGAGACCGTCTTCACCGGGGACTCGGTGTGGGACATGCGCGCCGCCGTGAAAGCCGGTGCGGCCACCGTCGGCCTGCTCAGCGGCGGCATCTGCCGCTCCGCGCTCACGGAGGCCGGTGCGGGCGAGACGTACCGGAGCCCGTCCGATCTCCTCGCACGCCTCGACACCAGCGTCTTCGCCCGGCTGGAGCAGAACGACTGATCCCGGGACGCACCGGGCGATCGGCCATTGCGGTACGTTCCGCCGTCCCGTGTGCGGGCCGCTTCGCGGGGCGGGTAGGCCCCGGTGTCGTGCCGTGACCGGTGCGGCGCGCTCGCATGCGGACCCCGCGCCCCGGTGTCCCCGTCGCCCCATCGTCAGGAGAGGCCGCGCAATGCCCCGAACGGTACTGGTCACCGGTGCGAGCGCCGGTGTGGGACGGGCCGTCGCCCGCGAGTTCGGCCGCAGAGGGGACAGGGTGGGACTCGTCGCACGCGGCCGTACCGGGCTGCGTGCCGCCGCGGCCGAACTGCACGAGATGGGCGTCGAGGCGGTCGTGGCGCCCGCGGACATGGCCGACGACACGGCCGTACGCGCCGCGGCCGACCACGTCGAAAGTCTCCTCGGCCCGATCGACGTATGGGTCAACGTCGCCTTCGCCTCGGTCTTCGCCCCGTTCACCGAGATCGCGCCGGACGAGTTCCGCCGCGTCACCGAGGTCAGCTACCTCGGATACGTCAACGGCACCCGCGAGGCACTGGCGCGCATGAAACCCCGGGGGACGGGGACCATCGTGCAGGTGGGATCCGCGCTGGGGACCCGCTCCATCCCACTCCAGTCCGCGTACTGCGGTGCCAAGCACGCCGTGAACGGGTTCACCTCGTCGATCCGCACCGAACTGCTCCACGAGAAGAGCCGGGTGCGCATCACCGTGGTCCAACTGCCGGCGGTGAACACACCGCAGTTCTCCTGGACCCTGTCGCGCCTGCCCCGCCACCCGCAGCCCGTCCCGCCCATCTACCAGCCCGAGGTGGCGGCCCGTGCCATCGTGTTCGCCGCGGACCACCCCCGGCGCAAGCAGTACTACGTGGGCTCCTCCACCCTGCTGACCATCCTCGGCGAGAAGGTCGCCGCAGGGCTGCTGGACCGCTACCTCGCCCGCACCGGGTACGACGCGCAGCAGACCGGCCGGCCCGTCCCCGCCGACCGGCCGCACAACCTCTGGCACCCGCTCGACGGCGACGACGAGGACGCGCGCGACCACGGCGCCCACGGCGTCTTCGACGACCGGGCCCGCGAGGGATCCGCCCAGGCATGGTGGTCCCGGCACGCCCGGGCGGCCGGACCGGTGCTCGCGCTGGCCCTCGGCGCCGCGGCCGTGGGGGCCCGCAGGCGGGCGGGACGGACCACCGCCGGTGACATCGCCGGGCGGCGAAGCAGGTGGTCCGGGTGAGACGGACCGGGACGGACGGCCGCGCCGGAGGGGACCGCCCGGGGCGGCGGGGAAGCACCGTGGCCCGGACGGTCCTGTGGTGGGCGGTCCCGACGTGGCGCTCTCGCAGCTCGCCGTCGGGGCCACGGGCATCGCCGCACTGCTGGGAGCGGCCTGCTTCCGGCTCCCCGGCTTCGGGGGCGACGTCCATCCGTACGGCGAACGGGCGGTCCGGGCCGCGCTGTCCCACCGCACGGCGAACGTCGTCTCCTCCGTCAACTTCGATCAGCGGGCCTTCGACACACTCGGCGAGGAGAGCATCCTGTTCGCCGCCGTCCTCGGCACCGTCGTCCTGCTGCGGCAGACCCGTGACGAGCGGACCGTCGCACCCGAACCGCTCCGCGTCGCGTCCCGCCCGCGCCGCTACGCGCTGCTCGCCCTCCCGGTCACCGTGCTCGTCGGTCTCTACGTGGTCGCGCACGGGCAGCTCAGCCCCGGCGGCGGATTCCAGGGCGGCGTGGTCGTGGCCACCGGGCTCCACCTCCTCTACATCGCCGTCGACTACCGCGCGCTGGAAGCGATCCGCCCGGTCCCGCTGTACGAGTTCGGCGACGCCGCGGGCGAGGCCGCCTACCTGCTGATCGGAGCCGCCGGGCTGGCCTTCGGCTCCGCGTATCTCGCCAACACACTGCTGCCCTACGGCACCTTCAACACCCTGGCCTCCGGCGGCATCGTGCCGCTGCTCAACGCGGCGATCGGCGTGGAGGTGGCCTGCGCGGTCGTCGTGCTGCTCGCCCAGTTCCTGGACCAGGCCCTGGAGATCGAGGAGAACCGCCCGTGACGCGTGTGCTGCCCTACCTCGCCGCCGCCTGGATCTTCCTCGTCGGCGCCTACGGACTGGCCACCAGCCGCAACCTCGTGCGCTCCGTGGGCTGTCTGGCGGTCTGCCAGTCGGCGACCTACGTCCTGCTCCTGGCGATCGGCTACCGCGACGGCGGCACGGCCCCCGTCTTCTCCGACGTGAAACCCGGAGCCCGCCCGGTCGTCGACCCCGTCGTCCAGGCGCTGGCGCTCACCGACGTGGTCGTCGGAGCCACCGTCACCGCGCTCCTGCTCGCCCTGGTCGTCCAGATCTCCAAACGCCACCGGACACTCGATCCGGACGAACTGTCCGAGCTGCGCGGATGAGCCGACTGCTGCCGCTGCTCGTCGCCGTCCCCCTGTTCGGCGCGGCCCTGCTCGTCGCGGCGGGGCGCCGACTTCCCCGGCTTCCCGCCGAGGCGTTCGCGGGCGTGCTCGCCGCCGCCACCGCGGCCCTCGCGCTGACGATGCTGGTCCGCCCCTCACCGGTCCACGAGGAATGGGTCGGCGGCTGGGAGCCGGCGCGAGGACCCGCCGTGGGCATCGTCCTGGTCGGCGACGGTGTGGCGCTCGGCCTCGTGACGCTGATCTCGCTGCTCACGACGGCGGTCGTGATCTACTCGTGGCGGTACTTCGACGAGCGGACACTGCGTCACATCGGCGCCTTCCCGGCGTTGATCCTGCTGTTCCAGGCGGGCATGTGCGGCTTCGTGCTGGCGGGCGACCTCTTCAACGCGTTCGTCTTCTTCGAGCTGATGGGCGTGGTGGCCTACGCGCTGACCGGCCACCGGGTGGAGGAGCCGAAAGCCGTGCAGGGCGCGCTCACCTTCGGCGTGGTGATCTCGCTGGGGGCGTACGCGACCCTCGTCGGCATCGCCCTGCTGTACGCCCGCACGGGGGAGCTCTCGATGCACGCCATCGGACAGCGGCTCGACGAGCGGGAGGGGCCCGACGCCCTGGTCCTCGCCGCGTTCGCGCTCGTCCTGACGGGGCTGCTGGTCAAGGCCGCGGCCTTCCCGTTCCACTTCTGGCTTCCCGACGCGCACGCCGTCGCCCCCACCCCCGTCTGCATGCTGCTGTCCGGGGTGATGGTCGAACTCGGTGTGTACGGTGTGGCCCGCGTGTACGGGACCGTGTTCGACGGACCCGGCGGCGTCCCCCCGGCCGACGCGGGCCGGGCCCTCGTCGTGCTGGGCGCCGTCACCGGTCTCGTCGGTGCCGTCATGAGCTGGCAGCAGCGGCACGTGAAGCGGTTGCTGGCGTACGCGACGGTCGCCCACACCGGCCTGTTCCTCGTCGGCCTCGGGCTGACCTCGCCGAAGGCGACCGAGGGCGTCGCCCTGTCCGTCGTGGGGCACGCCGGGGCGAAGGCCGCGCTGTTCGCCTGCGCCGGAATCCTGCTGGACCGCTACGGCAGCATCGACGAGCACGACCTGTTCGCGAAGGCGCGTGAACTCCCCCTCGTCTCTGCCCTGTTCGCCATGGGCGGCCTGGCTCTCGCCGGGATGCCGCCGTTCGGCACCGGGCTCGGCAAGGCGGCCGTGGAGGAGGAGGGCGGCGCCCTGCTGACCGTGCTCTGCGTGGCCGTCTCCGCCGCCACGGGGGCGGCCGTGCTGCGCGTGACCGCCCGGGTCTTCTGGGGGCTCGGCCGCAGACCGCAGGGGGCGCGGGCGGACGAGACGACGGGCACGGACGAGGAACCGGAGACCCAGGGGCCGTTGGGCCGGGTGCCGGCCACCATGCTGGCCGTCCCGGTCGCGCTGCTTCTCGGGGCGCTGGCCGCCGGGCTGGCACCCGGGTTCGCCGGGGCCGTCGCGCGAGCCGTGGCCGACATGGGTTCCGGCGCGCCGGTGGAGCCCGTGCACTGGACCGCGGCGGGACTGGCGCTCGGCGGGATCTCGACCCTGCTGGCCGTCGTGACCGCGGCCGCGGCCCTGCGCGGGCGGGCGGCGGCGGAAGGGCATCCGTGGATCGCCCCGCTGCGGCGCCTGCACTCGGGTCACGTCGGCGACTACGTGGCCTGGCTGCTGGTCGGCACCGCTCTGCTCGGCGCGCTCGCATGGCCGGCCCTCGGCGCCGGATGAGGGCGGAGGCGGTCCGGCACCGGGCCCGATGGGATGAGCGCTGTTTACCGCGCGTGCCGCGGTGATACGTCTCCTACGAGGGCGGCCCGAAGGCCGTGACGGACCCACCTCGCGTGCACTCCGCTCGGCCCACCCGGTGCGGCCCGGTGGGGATACCGTTCCGGCATGACGTCAGCGCCGCCGTTGTTCCCGCCCCGTCCGATCCGTGGTGTGCGTGTGCTGCACCGGAGGCAGAACTGCGCCCCGCAGTTCGCGGAGTTGGAAGTGGACTTCGAGCCCGCGGCCGAGGGCTTCGCCTTCGAGGTGCCCGAAGGGCTGCCGTCGGCGGGCGAGCCCCCGGACGACCTGTCGCGCCTCGTCGCCGCTGCCGCCGCCGGGATCCTGGAGGAGCTGAGCGCGCCCGGGCACGGACTCGTGGTCTCCGTGCGGGTGGTGCTGCGGAGCATCCGTACCGACACATTCGGCTCGCACGAACTGGCCTTCCGGGTCGCGGGCGGCCTCGCCGCCCGCGAGGCCCTGGCGCGCGGTCGTGGGGACAGGTGACGGGCAGGGTGCTCCGGATGCGCGGTCGAGCCGTTATCACGGGCCGACGCGGTAACGTTCGGCGCTCTCCTCGCGCAGCTCCAGGCCGAGCCCCGGCCGCCCCGTGCCGCCCGGACACACCGTGCCGCCGGCGGGGGACAGCACGCCGTCCAGGAGCCGCTGTTCGACGCGTACGTGGTCGTGGAACCACTCCGCGTGGCGCAGGTTGGGGATGGCGGCGGCCGTGTGGGCGTGGACGTGCGGGGCGCAATGGGCGGAGAGCTGGAGACCGGCGGCGTCGGCCAGGGCCGCGGCGCGCAGCCATCCGGTGACGCCCCCGCACCGGGTCGCGTCCGCCTGGGAGGCAGTCCACCGCGCCCGCGTCGACCATCGCGCGGAAGTAGGCCGGTGCGCAGCCGTACTCACCGGCCGTCACATCGGGGAGTACGGCCGCCCGGACCCGGGCCAGCCCCGCCAGGTCGTCGGAGGAGACGGGCTCCTCGAACCAGGTCACCGCCTCGTCGCCGAGGAAGGAGGCCAGCCGGATCGCCTGCTTGCGGGTGTAGGCGCCGTTGGCGTCCACGTACAGTTCCGCGGCTTCGCCGATGCTGGAGCGCGCGGCGGCGATCCGCGTCCGGTCCCGTCGTTCCTCCTTGCCCCACGACTCTCCGATCTTCATCTTGACCCGGGGAATTCCCAGCGTCTCGACCCAGCCGCGGAGTTGATGATCCTGCTGGCGCGCGGAGTACGTGGTGAACCCGCCGCTTCCGTACACCGGGACGTCGGGCGTGACGGCGCCCAGCAGATCGACGAGCGGGAGCCCCAACAGCCGCGCCTTCAGATCCCACAGGGCGATGTCGACGGCGGAGACGGCGCCCGCCACCAGCCCGGGGTACCCCGCGTTGCGTACGGCGCGGCGCATCGCCTCGTTGGCGCCGGGCGGATCCCAGGCGCGCAGACCCGTCACCACCCCGGCCAGCAGGTCCTCGACGACGGCCGTGGCCGCGGCGGCGCCGTAGGTGTAGCCGAGCCCCGTCGCCCCGTCGGAGCGCGCGTGGACGACGACCAGTGTGGTCTCCTTCCACGTGAGCGTGCCGTCCGCCTCCGGACTGTCCGTCGGCACGGTGTACGCCGCGGCCCCGACGGCGGACACTCGGGGCCCGGAGTCCGCCGGAACCGCGTTCGGCCCGGTCATCCGGCCTCCGGCGGTTCGCCGCGCCGGTGGTGTCCGGGCAGCATCTCCTGCACCTTGGCCTTGAGCCCCTGCCTGATGATGCCGCCGCGGTCGCTGTCGCCCTTGACGGTGGCGGCGACCAGCGCCTCGGCCTGCTCCCGGGTGGCGTGCGGAGGGATCGGGGGGACGGCCGGGTCGGTGACGAAGTCGATGACGAAGGGGCGGTCGGAACTGAGCGCGCGGCGCCAGGCCTCCTCGACGTCCTCGGGCTTCTCCACCCGCGTCCCGACCAGTCCGATCAGGTGCGCGAAGTCGCCGTACCGGACATCGGGCAGGGACTGGGAGGGAAGGAACTGCGGGGCTCCCGACATGGCGCGCATCTCCCACGTGACCTGGTTCAGGTCCTGGTTGTTGAGCACGGCGACGATCAGCCGCGGATCGCGCCACTGCGACCAGTACTTCGCGACGGTGATCAGCTCCGCCATACCGTTCATCTGCATGGCACCGTCCCCCACCAGCGCCAGCGCGGGCCGGTCGGGATGCGCGAACTTGGCCCCGATCGCGTAGGGGACCCCGGGCCCCATGGTGGCGAGCGTTCCCGAGAGCGAGCCGCGCATCCGCCCGCGCATCCGCAGATGGCGCGCGTACCAGTTGGCTCCGGAACCGGAGTCGGCGGAGATCATGACGTCGTCGGGCAGCAGGGCGTCGAGCGTGTGCACGACGTACTCCGGGTTGAGCGGGTCGGCGGCCACGGCGGCGCGCCGCCCCATCACCTCCCACCAGCGGGCGGTGTCATTCTCGATCTTCTTGCGCCAGGCGCCGTGCTTCTTCCGTTTCAGCAGGGGGAGCAGCGCCCCGAGGGTCTCCTTGGCGTCACCGGCGAGGTTCACCTCGAAGGGATACCTGAGCCCGATCATGCGCGGATCGATGTCGATCTGCACCGCGCGCGCCTGGTCCAGTTCGGGGAGGAACTGCGTGTACGGGAAGCTCGACCCCACCACCAGCAACGTGTCGCAGTCCCGCATCAGCTCGTACGAGGGACGGGTGCCTCGCAGTCCGATCGCGCCGGTCACATAGGGGAGTTCGTCCGAGAGGACGTCCTTGCCCAGCAGCGCCTTGGCGACCCCCGCCCCCAGCACATCGGCGAGTTCCTCGACCTCCGCCCGAGCGTTCCGAGCGCCCTGGCCGATGAGCACGGCCACTTTCTCGCCCGCGTTCAGCACGTCGGCGGCGTGTGCGAGGTCCTGGGGCGAGGGCAGTGCGGCCGAGGACGCCAGTCCCAGGCTGGACGGCACCATCTTGAGGGCGTGGGTGGGCGGGGAGTAGTCGAGTTCCTGGACGTCCGCGGGGAGGATGACCGCCGTCACCGTGCGCCCGGCGTACGCGGTGCGGAACGCCCGGTCGATGACGTTGGGGAGCTGCTCGGGCACGGTCACCATCTCGCAGAACTCCGACGCCACGTCCTTGTACAGGCTGACCAGGTCGACCTCCTGCTGGTAGGAGCCCCCCATCGCGCTGCGGTTGGTCTGGCCCACGAGCGCCACCACGGGGACGTGGTCGAGCTTCGCGTCGTACAGACCGTTGAGCAGATGGATCGCGCCGGGGCCGGAGGTGGCCGCGCACACCCCCACCTTGCCGGAGAACTTCGCGTAGCCCACCGCCTCGAACGCGGCCATCTCCTCGTGACGGGCCTGGACGAATTCCGGGTCGTTGTCCGCGCGCCCCCAGGCGGCGAGGAGGCCGTTGATGCCATCGCCCGCGTAGGCGAAGACGTGGTCCACCTCCCACTCGCGCAGACGCTGAAGAACGTAGTCGGACACCTTCATGGGGCCTGGTCTCCTGTCGTGTGGTGTGCCGTGCCGCGCGGGTGGGGCCGGGGCTTCCCTCAGGTACGTGAACGGCAGTGCCGGAGCAGGCCGTACGCGCCCGCTCCCGCCGCCGCGACGGTGGCGAGGACGACGGCCGTCGCCCGGCCGGCGTCCCCCTCGGGCACCTCGGGGCGCGCGACGAGCCGCTCCGGACGGTCGGACGGAAGGCCGCCGTCCAGCCCGAGGGCCAGTGCCTCCGCCAGATGCATCGCCCGGCGGCCGGTGCCGCCCTCCTCGATCTGCGTACGGCAGCTGAAGCCGTCCGCCAGGACGAGCGCCCCGGGAGGCGCGGCGCGTACGGAGGGCAGGACCCCCAGTTCGCCGATGGCGAGCGAGAGCCCGTGGTGCCCCCGCTCGAAGCCGAAGTTCCCGGCGAGCCCGCAGCACCCCTCGTCCAGGACGGTCGCCTCGATGCCCGCGCGGCGCATGAGCTCGCGGTCCGCGTCGTCCTTCAGCACGGCGTGCTGATGGCAGTGGGTCTGCACGACGGCGGACCGGGCGAGCCTCGGCGGCTGCCAGTCCTGGTCGGGCAGCTCCCCGACGAGGATTTCCGCGAAGGTGCGCACCTGCCGGGACAGCCGCTGGACGTCCCGGTCCTGCGGCATCAGCTCCGGGGCGTCGACGCGGAGGGCGGCGACGCACGACGGCTCCAGCCCGACGACGGGGGTGCCTGCCTCCACCCACGGCCGGAGCGCCTCCACCGTCCCGCGCAACGCGGCCCGCGCCGCACCGAGTTGACCCGTCGAGATCCAGGTGAGGCCGCAGCACGCCCGCCGGTCCGGGACCGCCACCCGGAATCCCGCGTCCTCCAGGACCCGCACCGCCGCCTTCGCGACGGCCGGGTGGAAGGAGTCGCTGAACGTGTCCGGCCACAGCACGACCGTGTGTTCGTCCCCCGGCTCGGGCCCGGGCACGTCCCGGGAGTCCCACCACTGCCGGAAGGACTCCCGGGCGAACACCGGCGCACTCCGTTCGCCGGCCACCCCCGCGAGCCGCTTCCCGGCGCGCGCGAGGCCAGGGGCGTGGAGGAGGGCGTTCACCACGCGCGGTGCCAGGCGCGTCAGCCGCGCCCACACCGGGAGCCAGCCCAGGGAGTAGTGGGCGGCCGGGCGCAGCCGGTGCGCGTAGTGGTGGGAGAGGAACTCGGCCTTGTAGGTGGCCATGTCGACGCCCACCGGGCAGTCGGAGCGGCACCCCTTGCAGGAGAGGCAGAGATCGAGCGCGTCGCGGACCTCGGGGGAGTGCCAGCCGCCGGTCACGGGGGAGTCGTCGTGCCCGCCGAGCATCTCGAACAGCAGCCGGGCCCGGCCGCGCGTGGAGTGCTCCTCCTCGCCCGTCGCCCGGAACGACGGGCACATCACCCCGCCGGAGTGGGTCCGGCAGTTCCCGATGCCGACGCAGCGCTTCACCGCCCTGGTGAAGGACCCGTCGTCCTGCGGGAACCCGAAGTGGGTGGCGGGGTCCGCCGGGTGCCACTCCGAGCCCAGCCTCAGGTTCTCGTCGGTGCGGTGCGGGGCGACGACCTTCCCCGGGTTCATTCTGCCGCCCGGGTCGAAGAGCCGCTTGACCTCGCCGAACGCGTCGACGAGTGGCCGGCCGAACATCCGCTCCAGCAGTTCGCCCCGCGCCTGCCCGTCGCCGTGCTCCCCCGAGAGCGAACCGCCGTAGGAGACGACGAGATCGGCCGCGCGGAACAGGAACACGCGGAACGTGGCGATCCCCTCGGCGTGAGTGAGGTCGAACGGGATGCGCGTGTGGACACAGCCCTGCCCGAAGTGTCCGTAGAGCGAGGGGTGGTCGTAGTCGAACTCCGCGAACAGGTCCTTCAGGTCGCGCAGGTAGTCACCGAGCCGTTCCGGTGGAACGGCGGAGTCCTCCCACCCCTCCCAGGTCTCCCGGTCGTCGGGCGGGCGCGCGGTCACCCCCAGCCCCGCCTCCCGCGCCCGGAGCATCTTCTGTTCGCGTCCGGGGTCGTCCGAGAAGGAGACCCGCGGGTCGTCCGGGCCGCGGCCGAGCGCGTCGAGGAGTCCCCGCGCCCGGGCGTCCACGTCGTCCTGGCCGTCCCCGCCGAACTGGACGAGAAGCCAGCTGTCCCCCTCGGGAAACGTGTCCAACGACTCCAGATGGGAGCCCTCCTCCCGCATGAGCTGGGCCATCCGTCCGTCCAGCGCCTCCAGCAGCTCCGGTTCGCCGTGGCCCAGCACCCGGGGCACGTCGTCGGCGGCCGCGCAGATGTCGTCGTAACCGAGGACGACCATCGCCTCGCACCGGGGCACGGGCACCAGGTCCAGCTCGGCGCGCAGGACGACGACCAGGGTGCCCTCGCTCCCGACGAGCGCGCGCGCCACGTCGAAACCGTTCTCCGGCAGCAACGAGTCGAGGTTGTAGCCGGACACCCGTCGCGGAATGCGGGGATAGCCGTGGCGGATGTCGGCCAGGTGCTCGTCGACCACCTGGCGCAGCCCGGCGTAGAGCTCGGCGCGCCGGCCCCCGGAACGCAGCACGGCCTCGTACTCCTCGCGGGAGGTGGGCCCGACCCAGCAGCGCGTTCCGTCGTACGTGAGGATCTCCAGACGGCGCACGTTGTCCACCGTCTTGCCGTACGCCTGGGCCGACGCCCCGCAGGAGTTGTTCCCGATCATCCCGCCCAGCGCGCAGTGGCTGTGCGTGGAGGGCTTCGGCCCGAACTTCAGCCGGTACGAGGAGAGTTGACGGTTCAGTTCGTCCAGGACGATCCCGGGCTCGACCACGCAGGTCGCCCGGTCCGGCTCCACCGACACCAGCTTGTGGCAGTACTTCGTCCAGTCGATGACCACCGCGGCGTTGGTGCACTGGCCGGCCAGGCTCGTTCCGCCGCCCCTGGACAGCACCGGCGCGCCGAACCGCGCGCAGACCCGCACCGCGTCCGCCCCGGCGTCGATGTCGCGCGGCACGACCACGGCGATGGGCACCTGACGGTAGTTCGACCCGTCCGTGGAGTACGCGCCGCGGCTCCCCGCGTCGAACCGGACCTCGCCCCGCACGCCCGCCCGCAGCGCCCGCTCCAGGCCGACGACATCGATCGGCGCGCCGTCGAAGGAGCCGCGATCCGGCGACGGCGACCGCGAGGAGGTCTGGGGTTCCATGACGGTTCCTCTCTCCGGTGAGCCACTCCGGGCACGAGGGGGCTCATCCCCCGGACGCGTTCACTTCCACGTGCTGCCCACCAGAGGCGGCGTGTCCAGGCCCGACCCGGTCCGTACGCCGTGCAGGAACTCCGACAGCGCCTCCTGGGCCGACCGGGTCGGCCGCCACCCCAGCACCTCATGGGCGCGGGAGCAGTCGAGGACCGGGAGGCGGAGCACCGCGTCGAAGAGATGCGGGGAAGCGGGCACGGCCCGGCCGTGCCACGCTGCCGACAGGACCGTCCGGACCACGGCGGGCGGGACGCGCACCACCCGGGCGCCGAGCAGGTCGGCGAGCTCGCGGGGGCCGAGCACGGGCTCCGCCGCCAGGTTGAACGGACCGTGCACGTCGGTGAGCACGGCCGCCCGGTAGGCCCGGGCCGCGTCATCGGTGTGCAGCACCTGGAACCGCAGCCCCGGCAGGTCCGGGACGAACGGGAGCAGGTCCGGCCGGAGCAGGACACCGGGCAGATGGCGGCCCGCGAAGATGCGGCGCTGCTCGCTGGCGGACTGCTCCTTGAAGAGGAAGCCGGGACGCATCCTCACCACCCGGACGTCCGGACGACGCAGCTCGAACGAGTCCAGCACCCGTTCCAGATAGGACTTCTCCCGGCAGTAGGCGGCATCCGGCCACCCGTGCGTCGGCCAGTTCTCGTCCACGCCCCGCACGCTCTTCGGGCCGGGGGAGTACGCGCCCACCGACGAGGCGTGCACCAGGGTCCGGACCCCGGCCCGCGCCACGGCGTCGAAGACCCGGACGGAGCCCAGGACGTTGCTGCGCCAGGTGACCACCGGATCATGCGTCGGCTGGAAGCGCCACGCCAGGTGGACGACCGCGTCCGCACCGGTGAGGAGCCCGTCCAGCGCCGCCGGACTGTCCTCGCGGGAGAGGTCCACGGCGGCCCACCGCACCTTGGGCACGGAGATCGACGGCAGCCGGCGGGCCAGGCCGACGACCTCCGCCACGCCGGGATCCGCCGCGAGCGACTCGACGACGCTGGTTCCCACATTGCCGGTGGCTCCCGTCACCACCACGCGCAGTCCCACGGGTGTGCCCATGGTGTTCCGTCCTTCCGGAGGGTTGCGAGGATCGTGTCCGTGCCGTCCGCCGTACAGGCCCTACGGACGCAGCAGCGTCTTCACCATCCCGTCCTCCTTCTCCTGGAACATCGCGTACGCCTTCGGACCGTCCTCCAGGGGCAGGTGATGGGTGGCGAACCCCTCGACCCCGAGCACGTCCTCGTCGTCGAGCAGCGGAAGGATCTCCGGCACCCAGCGCAGGACGTTGGCCTGACCCATGCGGAGCTGGATCTGCTTGTCGAACAGGGTCAGCAGGGGCAGCGGGTCCGCCGCGCCCCCGTAGACACCGGACAGGGAGATGGTCCCGCCGCGACGCACCACGTCGATCGCGGTGTACAGGGCGGCGAGGCGGTCCACCCCGGCGTGCTCCATGAGGGTCCGGGCGACGAGGTCGGGCAGCAGACCGGTGGCCCACTGCGCGGACTTCGCGAACGGCGCGCCGTGGGCCTCCATCCCGACCGCGTCGATGACGGCGTCGGTCCCCCGGCCGTCGGTCAGTTCCCGGATCGCGTCCGGCAGCCCCTTGCCGAGGCGTTTCACGTCGAAGACCTGAACGCCCCGCGAGGCCGCGCGGGCCAGGCGTTCGGGCACCAGGTCGACGCCGACGACCAGACCGGCGCCGAGGTGCCGGGCGATCCTGGCCGCCATGTCACCGATGGGGCCGAGCCCCAGCACGGTGACGCTTCCCCCGGGAGGTATGGAGGCGTACTGGACGGCCTGCCAGGCGGTGGGGAGCACGTCGGAGAGGTAGACGTAGCGGTCGTCGGGCGGGCCGTGCGGGACGGGGATGGGCAGCGTGTTCCCGAACGGCACCCGCAGCAGCTCCGCCTGCCCGCCGGGCACCTGCCCGTACAACTTGGTGTAGCCGAACAGCGCGGCGCCGGTGCCCTGCTCGCGGACCTGGGTGGTCTCGCACTGCGAGTGCAGGCCGGCCCCGCACATGAAGCACGTGCCGCACGACACGTTGAAGGGGACCACGACGCGGTCGCCCACCTGCACCGCCGTGACGTCGCGGCCCACCTCCTCCACCACCCCCATGGGCTCGTGACCGAGCACGTCACCCTGCTCCAGGTAGGGCCCGAGCACCTCGTACAGATGCAGATCGGAGCCGCAGATCCCGGTCGAGGTGACGCGTACGACGATGTCGGTGGCGTCCTCGACGCGGGGATCGGGGACGGTCTCCACCCGGACGTCCCGTCGTCCCTGCCAGGTGAGTGCACGCATGCGGCCCTCCTCGGGGTGGTGCCGGTGGATCGCGGTCGGGCGTGGCGGTTCGAGCCCCTCCAACCAGCCAATCAGGGACCGGCCGGTCCCGCCTCCCGTGGCGCGAACGTTCACAGCAGGGCAGGCGAGGGACACGAAGAGTGCGGCACGGCAGGATCCGGTCGCCCACAACCGCCTTGCGGGACGGGGAGGCCCACTTGGCCCTGTACCCGCCCGATTGCCGGGGCCCTTGGAGGGAGCGGGTCCCGGGCGGCGTTACCGACCGTGGTCACCGGATACCCGCTGCGAGCGCGGATGCGCACAGGAGTTGCAGATGACCGACGCCAAACAGATCCAGCGGGACGGCGCACGCGTCACGGATCCGGCCGACGGGCCGATGACCACGGACCAGGGGGTCGCGGTCGAGCACACCGACGACTCACTGACGGTCGGCAACCGGGGCCCCACCCTGCTGGAGGACTTCCACTTCCGCGAGAAGATCACGCGTTTCGACCACGAGCGCATCCCCGAGCGGGTGGTCCACGCCCGCGGGGCCGGGGCATACGGATTCTTCGAACCGTGCGAATCCTGTGCCGCGTTCACCCGGGCGGCCTTCCTCCAGGACCCGGCCGTCCGCACCCCGGTGTTCGTGCGGTTCTCCACCGTGCAGGGCCCGCGTGGTTCGGCGGACACGGTGCGCGACGTGCGGGGCTTCGCGACGAAGTTCTGCACGTCCGAGGGGAATTACGACCTCGTCGGCAACAACTTCCCCGTCTTCTTCATCCAGGACGGAATCAAGTTCCCCGACTTCGTGCACGCGGTGAAGCCCGAACCGCACAATGACATCCCCACCGGCGCGTCCGCCCACGACACCCTCTGGGACTTCGTGTCCCTCCAGCCCGAGACGCTGCACACGATCATGTGGCTGATGTCGGACCGGGCGATCCCGCGCAGCTACCGGATGATGCAGGGGTTCGGCGTCCACACGTTCCGGTTCGTGGACGCCGAGGGGCGGGGCACGTTCGTGAAGTTCCACTGGACACCCCGGCTCGGTGTGCATTCCCTGGTCTGGGACGAGGCGCAGGAGGTCCAGGGGCGCGACCCCGACTTCAACCGGCGCGACCTCTGGAACGCCATCGAGGCCGGCCAGTACCCGGAGTGGGAGCTGGGGGTCCAGCTCATTCCGGAGACGGACGAGCACTCCTTCGACTTCGACCTCCTCGACGCGACGAAGATCGTGCCGGAGGAACTCGTCCCGGTGCGGCCGATCGGCCGGATGGTCCTCGACCGCAACCCCGACAACTTCTTCGCCGAGACCGAGCAGGTCGCCTTCCACACCGCCAACGTGGTGCCCGGAATCGACTTCACCAACGACCCGCTGCTCCAGGCACGGAACTTCTCCTACCTCGACACGCAGCTGCTGAGGCTGGGCGGCCCCAACTTCGCCCACATCCCGGTCAACCGGCCGGTCGTCGACGTACGCAACAACCAGCGCGACGGCTTCCACCAGGAACAGATCCACACCGGAACCAACTACACCCCCAACACCCTGGGGGTCGGCTGTCCCGTGCTCGCCGACGTCGACTCCGGTGCCTATCGGCACCTCACCGAAAGAGTGGACGGGACCACGGTCCGCCGCCGCAGTCCCAGCTTCGAGAACCACTACCTCCAGGCGGCCCTCTTCTGGCGCAGCATGTCGCACTGGGAGCGGGACCACATCGTCGACGCCTTCCGCTTCGAACTGGGCAAGGTGTCGGCGATGGACGTCCGGGCCCGCACCGTGGCCCAACTGGTCCAGGTGGACACCGAACTCGCCCAGAGCGTCGCACAGGGCGTCGGGGTGCCGCTGCCCGAGCCGACGGTGACGCCGGAGCCCGCCCCCTCCCCGGCACTGAGCCTGGAGAACCATCGGGGCGACGGCTCCATCCTCTCCCGGCAGATCGCCGTGCTGGTCACGGGCGGCGCCGACGCGACGCAGATCGACGCGGTCAGGGACCCCCTGGTCGCCGGGGGGGCGATCGTCGAACTCCTCGCCCCGCAGGACGGCATCGTCGTCACCAGCCAGGGCGGGACACTGGAGGTCGACCGGGCCCTCCCGACCGTCGCCGCCGTGCTCTACGACGCGGTCCTGCTGCCGGACGGCGCGCAGTTCACCGAGGACGCCGTGCGCCGGTTCGTACGCGACGCCTACCGGCACGGCAAGCCCGTCGGCGGTTACGGGGGCGGGGTCGCCGCGCTGGCGGAACTCCTCCCCGGGGCCGTGACCAGCCGTCCGCCCGAGGAGGAGGGCGGCCCGGTCGGCATCCACGGGGTGGTGACGGCGGACGTCGGTGACGACCGCTTCGCGGCGGCGTTCGCTTCCGCCGTCGCCGCGCACCGGCACTGGGACCGGCCGGGGCTCGTCTGAGGCGAACCCGGCCGGTGCGCACCCGCGTCGACGCGGAGCGGTCAGGGAAGCGGAGTCCCGCCCGTCACGTTCATGACCTCACCGGTGATGAACGAGGCCCTCGACGACGCGAGGAAGACGTACGCGGGGGCGATCTCGGACGGCTGGGCGGCACGTCCGAGAGGGGCCTCCTTCCCGAACTCACGGGTGTCGGGCAGCGTGGCGGGGATCAGCGGGGTCCACACCGGCCCCGGGGCCACGGCGTTGACGCGGATTCCCCCGGAGGCCAGCTCCTGGGCGAGGCCCTGGGTGAACGTCACGATCGCCCCCTTCGTCATCGCGTAGTCCAGGAGGTGCGGACTCGGCCGGTAGCCCTGGACCGACGCCGTGTTGATGACCGAGCCGCCGGTGGGGATGTGCGGCAGTGCCATCCTGCACAGCCAGAACATGCCGTACAGGTTGGTCCGCACCACACGGTCGAACTGGTCGGTGGAGATGCCCGCGATGCCCTCCGGCTGCGCCATCTGGTAGGCGGCGTTGTTGATCAGGACGTCGACACGGCCGAACTCCGACACCGTCGTGTCGACGAGGGCGCGGCACGAGGCCTCCTCGCGGATGTCGCAGAGCACCGGCACGGCGCGTCGGCCCGCCGCCTCCACCAGGTCGGCCGTCGTCCGGGCCTCTTCCGCCTCCTTCTCGAGATGGGTGAAGACGACGTCGGCGCCCTCACGGGCGAAGGCCAGCGCCACGGCCCGGCCGATGCCGGAGTCCCCGCCGGTCAGGAGCGCGACGCGATCCGTCAGCAGGTCGCTGCCCCGATAGCTGTCCTCACCGTGGTCGGGGCGTGGGTCCATGGATTCGGTCCATCCCGGATACGGCTGGCTCTGCTGCGGAAGCCGCTGCCGGCGAGCGTCCTGCGCGGGGTCCCGCGGCCACGGGGCTGTGCTCATGGCTCTGTCCTCCTCGGCGTGGGGGTTCGGCCTGGCGTGTGCGGTGCGTCGGGGAACGGCCCCGGAGCGGTACCTCTCCGGCGGGGTCAGCCGCCGGAGACGGTGAAGAACGCGCCTTCGGGGTCGTGGATGACGAAGGTGCTGCCGGAGGCGGCGGAGAGCGGCGAGGTGACCGGCGCCGCGTTCCCGCCGGCGGCGACGGCCGCCGCAGCCGTCCTCGCCGGGTTCCCGACTCGGAAGTCGACGACCCAGCGGGGGCGCGCCGCCCCTTCCGGATCGCTGTCCGGCGTCCGGCTGTGCACGGTGGCGAGGGTGTGGCCCGCCGACCGGACGAGCACACGGTCGTGCGCGTAATCGACCGTGCACGCACTGGGCGGCTGGGCCCAGCCGAAGACCTCCGCGTAGAAGATGGCGGCGTCGAAGGCGTCGCGGGTCTCCAGGTCCAGGCGGGCGGGTGCGTTGCCGTGCCCCACGCGCCAGGCCGCGATGGGCCCTTCCCAGAAGCCGAACACGGCCCCGTCGCGGTCGGCGGCGACGCCCGCGCGCCCGTTCCCCAGCGGGAGGGGGCCGACGGCCAGCGTGGCGCCGCGCTCGCTGATCCTGCCCGCGGTCTCGTCCGCGTCCCGGACGGCGAAGTACGGCGTCCAGATGACCGGCTGACCGGCCTCGCGGCAGCATCCGATTCCGGCGACGCGCTCGCCGTGGGTCAGCGCGACCGTGAGATCGTCGTCGAGCGTGCTCCTACGGAACTCCCATCCCATGATCTCGGAGTAGAAGCCCTGTGCCTTTTCCAGGTTCCGCGCCATCAGGTTGACCCAGCACGGTGTGCCGGGGGTAGGAGTGGTGTCTTCGACGTTCGACATACGACGCGCCTTTGGACGGAGAAGCAGCCGGAGGAAGGCATGGGCCCCACGGGTTCCGGGGGCCGTACGCACAACGACCGGCCCGACGAATCCACGGGGCGACGCTTTCGGAGGCCCGGACCCGTCACGGAGGGCCGCCCGTGCCGTGTGGCCGATTTCCGGTGTCCGGACCGGATTCCCCTACCTGCCCACCATTCCCCTGCCCACGCCATGCCGCACCTCGGCGTCGCCGCCGACGCACCCGATTGCGCGCCGGTGTGGTGACGCGACGCGCTGTCGCGGTGCGCCGGGCGGAATCGAGGAAGGGGCAACGCCGCCGCCGACGTACAGGTGGAGGTCTCCCGCCAGGACGCCGACGACCGGGGACTGGCGGAGGGAGACCTCGCCGAGGTGGCGACCCCGCGCGGAACGGTGACGGCACGGGTACGGGTCACCGGCATCCGCCCCGGACTGCTCTTCCTCTCGGACCCTCGCCGTCACGCGGGACGGTTCGACCTGAAATCCTGGCCAGTTGCCACGACGGCTCACCAAGAACAGAGTGGAAGAGGAACACACACGAGAACGGAGCGTGTTGTGATCATTCTGGGAGTCATTCTGCTCGTCATCGGTTTCGTCACGGGCATTTCCATCCTGTGGACCATCGGGATCATTCTGGCCGTGATCGGCCTGATCCTGTGGATCCTCGGTGGGATGGGACACGCCGTGGCAGGACGCAGACACTATTGGTGACGCTTCCGGAGAGTTCTCGTCACCCGGGAAGCGTGTCACTGGTGGTTGCCCGAGAAACCGACCACCTGCACTGGGCACGTCGGCGGTAACGCCGTCCGACGTGCCCAGAAAGGCGTCGACATGCGTATGGACCATACCGAGGCGCCCGTCCTGGACGCCCTCGCCGCGTTCACCGAGAGGGACGAGCTGGGGTTCTCGCCGCCCGGTCACAAACGGGCCAGGGGAGCCGACCCGGCCGTGCGTGCCGTACTGGGGGACGCCGTCTTCCTCGGCGACGTCCTGGCCAGTGGCGGTCTGGACGACCGGCGGGAGCGGGGGAACGTGCTGGGGCACGCCGAAGAGTTGATGGCGGAGGCCGTGCACGCGGAGCACACCTTCTTCTCCACGTGCGGAAGTTCGCTCTCCGTGAAGGCCACCATGCTCAGTGTGGCCGCGCACGGACAGAAGCTGCTCGTGGGGCGGGACGCGCACAAGTCGGTGGTGTCCGGCCTGATCCTGTCCGGCATCGAACCGGTGTGGGTGGAGCCCCGGTGGGACACCGGACGGCACCTCGCCCATCCGCCCTCGGTCGACTCCTTCGCGCGGGCCTTCGACGAGCATCCGGACGCCCGTGGCGCCCTGGTGACGAGCCCCACCCCGTACGGGACCACGGCGGATCTCTCCGCGATGGCCGAGGTGTGCCACCGCCGCTCACGGCCCCTGCTCGTCGACGAGGCGTGGGGTGCCCATCTGCCGTTCCACGACGAACTTCCGTCCTGGGCTATGGACGCGGGCGCGGACGTGTGCGTCACCAGCATCCACAAGATGGGCAGCGGTCTGGAGCAGGGCTCGGTCTTCCACCTCCAGGGAGACCTGATCGACCGGGCCACCCTGGCTTCCCGGGCCGATCTGCTGGGGACCACGAGCCCGTCGGTCCTGCTCTACGCCGGGATCGACGGCCGGCGCCAGATGGTCCTGCGCGGTCACGCCCTGCTGACCCGTGCGCTGGAGCTGGCGAGATCCGTCCGCGAGGAGATCGAGACCATCGAGGGAATGCACGTCAACGACCGGGAGGACTTCTGCGGCCCCGGAGCGGGAGCCGATCTCGATCCGCTGCCGATCGTGATCGACATCTCCGGACTCGGCACGTCCGGCTATCTCGCCGCCGACTGGCTCCGCGAGAACCACCGGATCGACACCCACCTGATGGATCACCGCCGCATCAGCGCACAACTCACCCACGCCGACGACGCCCTCACGACCGGCCGCCTGCTGACCGCGCTGCGCGACCTCGCCGACCGGGTGGAGACGCTGCCGTCCGGGCGCCCCGTCGAACTCCCGGACCCCGGTGAACTGAGGCTGACCCAGGCCCGTCTGCCGCGCGACGCCTACTTCTCGGTGACCGAGGACGTACCGCTGGAGAAGGCTGCGGGCCGCACGGCCGCCGAAATGATCACGCCCTACCCACCGGGCATCCCCGCGGTCCTGCCCGGTGAACGGCTGAACGAACCCGTCCTGCACTACCTCCGCTCGGGGATCGAGGCGGGAATGAACCTCCCCGACCCCGCCGACCCCGAACTGCGCACCATCCGCGTCTGCGCGACGGACGACGACACCTGAGCCGCGACGGGCAATCCGTCGACGAGACCCCGGCGTACGGCCCGTCGGGCACGTTCCAACCTCACCACCGAAGGGATCCCCCATGACTGCCGACGACGTGAGCGCACGGAAGGTACTGGCGATCGTCACGAACTACGGCGTCGAACAGGACGAGCTTCTCGTTCCCCAGGAGCATCTGAGCGGCTGGGGCGCCGAGGTCTCGGTCGCCGCCGTGTTCATGGACGAGGTCCGGACGCTGGTGGGCGACGAGGAACCGGGAAGGGCGGTCCGACCGGAACTGACGCTCGCCGAAGCGGATCCGGCCGCCTACGATCTGCTGTTGATCCCCGGCGGAACGCTGAACGCCGACGCGCTGCGCCAGCAGGACGACGCCACGCGCATCGTCCGCGCGTTCACGTCGTCCGGGCGGCCCGTCGCGGCCATCTGCCACGGGCCGTGGGCCCTGGTCGAAGCCGACGTGGTGGCGGGGAAGCGGCTGACGTCCTACCCCTCGCTCAAGACGGACATCCGCAACGCCGGCGGGGAGTGGACCGACGAGCCGGTCGTCACGGACGACGGCCACGGCTGGCCGCTCATCACCTCGCGCAACCCGGGAGATCTGGAACCGTTCCTCGGCGAAGTGGACGCGGCCCTCGCGGTGGCCACGCGGTGAGGCCGGGCCCGATACGGAAGGGCCCGCCCGCACCGACGTGGCCGGACGGCGATCCGTGCGGTGTGCCGCCTCAGCGGCCGAGGGCCCGGCGCAGTTCCTGCTTGTTCATGGTCGAGCGGCCTTCGATGTTCTTGCGTTTGGCCTCCTCGTACAACTGGTCCTTGGTGGGGCCCTGCGATCCGCTGTGGGAACGCTCGCCGCCCCGTTCGTAGGCGGACTTGGGGTCGCGGGTGGACGTCTTGCTGGACGTCTTGGCCTCGCCGGAGCGGGCGCGTTCCTTGTTGACGACGCGCGAGGCGAGTTCCTTCGCACGCTTCTCCGAGGCGCCGCGTTCCTCGGCGCTCTCCTTGATGTGCTCGTACTGGCGCTCACGCTTCTTGTTCGATCCGGCCGGCATGGGTGTCTCCGGTGTGTCGGTGCGGCCCGCGGGCCGCACAGGGGCGAAGAGGGGCCCCTCCAGTCGACGCACGGATTCCGCGGCCCGCCACACGAGCGGTGCGGCGGCGCACGGGCGGACGTGCCGCGCCGGTGCGCTCCTTGCCCGGCACCAGTGGCTTTCCGGCGCCCGCCGGGAGCCGCGGGACGACTCCGCCGAGGAGGTGACCGTACAGGTGTCGCCGCGCGAGGGGCACGGGTTCCTCGCTCCGGACCTGCTTGTCTGTCCTGGCCCCTCCTACCGGGAGGCGAAGGGAAGGAGGGTGCCGTGACGCAGCCCGAAGGCGACGTGCTCCACGAACTCGCGGCCGACCACCGCGAACTGGAGGCGATGTTCTGGGAGATCGAGCTGCAGCCGGTGGACCACCCGCGGCGCGGGGAACTCGTGGACCGGCTGATCGCGGAAGTCGTCCGGCACACCGCCACGGAGGAGGCGCATCTGCACCCGGCGATGCGCGAGTACCTGCCGCACGGGCAGGCACTGGCCGACAAGGAGCTTGCCGATCACGCCAAGGGTGAGCGGCTGCTCGGCCGGCTCGAAGGGCTCAGCGTGGGCGATCCGGACTTCAACGACACCCTCGCGAGGCTGAAGTTCGCGATCGCCTTCCATGTGCGCGAGGAGGAGCACGACCTGTTCCCGAAGCTCGCCGCCGCGCTTCCGCCCGAGGAGCGCGCGGAGCTCGGCCGGCGGGTCCGCCTCGCCCGCCTGCGTCCGGCCGTACGACGGGCCGCGAGGTCCTCGGGCGCGTAGCGGTGTCGGCGGCGGGACGCCGCCGACTGTGAGCAGGACCCGTTCCCATGAAGGTGTGTCGCAGGGAGGAAGCGATGGCGCGGACCGTCGGAGTGGAGGAGGAGCTGCTGCTCGTCGACCCGCGCAGTGGTGAACCACGAGCACTCTCCGCCGCCGTACTGGCCGTGGCGGATCGCCGGGCCGACGGGGAATCGGCCTTCGAGGCGGAGCTCCAGCACCAGCAGGTGGAGTTCGCCACGAAGCCGCACAGCGCCATGGGGGACCTCGGGGATGACATCCGCCGCGGGCGCTCCGAGGCAGCCGAGAGCGCGGCCCGCGCCGATGCCGCCGTCGTGGCCCTCGCGACCGCGCCGACGCTGGTCAAGCCCTCGCTCGGCGACGGGGAGCGGCACGGCTGGCTGGCCGAGAGGTTTGGTGAGCTCACGCAGGAACAGCTGACCTGCGGATGTCACGTGCATGTCTCCGTGGCATCGGACGAGGAAGGCGTCGGCGTACTGGACCGTGTGCGGGCATGGCTGCCGGTCCTTCTCGCGCTGAGCGCCAACTCCCCCTTCTGGCAGGGCCGCGACACCACGTACGACAGCTACCGCAGCAGGGTGTGGGGGCGCTGGCCGTCGGCCGGACCGGTCGAGGTCTTCGGCACGGCGCAGCGCTACCACGAGCAGGTCAGGGCCCTGATGGAGACGCGTGTCCTGCGGGACCCGGGGATGATCTACTTCGACGCCAGGCTCTCCCACCGGTACCCGACGGTCGAGGTCCGGGTCGCGGACGTCTGTCTGGATCCGGCCGATACCGTGCTCCTCGCCACCTTGACACGAGGGCTGGTCGAGACGGCGGCACGGGAGTGGCGGGCGGGCGAGGAACCGCGTGCCGTCGCTGTGAGCCTCCTGCGCATGGCGGCCTGGCAGGCGGCCCGGTCGGGTCTCGACGGGGAACTCCTTCACCCCCTCACGATGCGCCCCGAGCCCGCCGCCGATGTCACCAGAGCCCTGCTCACCCACGTGCGCGAGGCCCTGGAGGAAACGGACGACCACAGGTCCGCCGAGTCGGCGCTCGAAAGGCTGTTGGAACGGGGGACCGGTGCGAGGACCCAGCGCGAACTGCTCGACCGCACCGGAAGACTTGGCGCCATGGTGACCGAATGCGTGGCCAGAACACGAGGCTGAACCTCCCTCTGTGACCCGCGGTCCCCGGAGGACGCTCCCTCATGCCGCTCCATAGCAATGTGCCCGGCCACCGCTCCATTCGACCCAGTGGGGATCGTCGACGAGCTCCCACGCGTCGTCCAGCCCGGCACGTCTGAGGAACTCCACGAGGTCGCTGTCGTTGTGGGCCCGTCCGACGACCTTGCCCCTGATGGCCACTCTCCGCCCACCGGCGCCGGAGAGGCGGTGCACGACGACGGGAGCCCTGGTCTCCCCGGACCGAACCATGCGCTGCCCTCGATCCTTCTCCCTAGATCAGCGGCACGACGACGGCGACCGCCACGATGATGACGACGAGCACGATGATCCACACCCATGGAGTCCGGTGTCCGGGCGACGGATCCTCGGGACCTCCTCCCCGGGGTCGGTCCTCGGGAAGACTGGCGTTCTTCGGCCGGTCGCGGCGGTAGAACTGCAGGTCGGTCATGGGAGGGATCCTCCTCTCGCACGTCTGCGTCCCGATCGGGGCGCCCTGCTTCTCCATGCTCCCACTTCTGCCTTTGTCGCGATATCCGTGGTATTGCTCTGATTTCTTGGCGTATATCGGTGTGGCGGGGGCGCCGTGCCCCTGATGCGCGTAATGCGGCCGTGCGCACCGGAACAGACCGCATAGTGCGCAGAGAGCAGGTGTGGTCCGTGGTCGCGCTGCTCGGCGTACCACTCGCAAGCCGGAGAGGGAGTCGACCGGTGCTTCTGTTCGCCAGGCGCAGGCGCGCGATCAAGGAAGGGGTCCGTCGGGCCGGGGTGGCGGGCTATGTCGCGATCGACCGCCGTACGCCTCTTTCGGAGGCCGCCCGGTCCGTGATGCGCAAGGCGTTCCCCGACCACTGGTCGTTCCTCCTGGGGGAGATCGCCCTGTACGCGCTGGTCGTTCTGGTGCTGACCGGCAGCTTTCTGACGCTGTTCTTCGACCCCAGCATGAAGTCCGGCCCGTACCTCGGCTCCTACGCACCCCTGCGGGGTCTGACCGTGTCGCAGGCGTACGCCTCCACCCTGCACATCAGCTTCGACGTACGGGGCGGGCTGCTGATCCGGCAGGTGCATCACTGGGCCGCCCTGATTTTCGTCGCGGCCATCGGGGTCCACCTGCTCCGGGTGTTCTTCACCGGCGCGTTCCGCCGGCCCAGGGAGGTCAACTGGATGGTGGGGGTGACCTTGTTCCTCCTCGCCCTCCTGGAGGGGTTCGCCGGCTACTCGCTCCCCGACGACCTGCTGTCGGGGACGGGCATGCGCACGGCGAACACCATCGTGATGTCCCTCCCGGTCGTGGGCACGTACCTGAGCGACCTCCTGTGGGGCGGCCCGTTCCCGGGCCAGGTGATCCTTCCGCGCCTCTACATCGTCCACGTCCTCTTCGTGCCCGGCCTCCTCCTCGGTCTCGTGGTGGTGCACCTGATGCTGGTCCTCTACCTCAAGCACACGCAGTGGGCGACGCCCGGCAGGACCAACCGCAACGCGGTGGGGCAGCCGATGGTCCCGCACTTCGCCGCGAAGTCGGCGGGGCTGAGCCTGATGGTCGCCGCTGTCACCGTGTGGCTGGGCGCCACCGCCCAGATCAACCCGGTCTGGAGCTACGGCCCGTACCGGGGGGACCAGGCCGTCGTCGACTCCCAGCCCGACTGGTACGTCGGGTTCCTGGAGGGCGCGTTGCGGCTCATGCCCCCCTGGGAGAACGAGGTCGCGGGGCACACGCTCATGTGGAACGTGCTCGTCCCGGCGGTGTTGCTGCCCGGCCTGCTCTTCCTGGTCCTCTACGCGTACCCCTTCTTCGAGGAGTGGGTCACCGGCGACCCGGGCGAGCACCACCTCTGCGACAGGCCGCGGGACCGCCCCACGCGCACCGCACTGGGTGTGGCGGCCATCGTTTTCTACGCGGTGCTGCTGATGGCGGGCGGCAACGACGTCACGGCCCTCGTCTTCCACGTCTCCGTGGAAGCGCTGACGTGGATCCTCAGGGTCGCGCTGATCGTCGGCCCGCTCCTCGCCTACGCCGTCACCACCCGCGTGTGCCTCGCGCTCCAGGCGCGTGAGCGCCGGCTCGTACGCACCGGTACGGAAACGGGGCAGGTCGGGCAGAACGTCTACGGCGCGATCCATGAGGGCCACCGACCGCTCGACTCCGCCCGGCTCCGTCGGGCCCTGGTGCGGGACGTTCCCCGGCCCCTCGGCTCCCCGGGCGGCGGAGCGGCTCGGCGCGCGCGGATCCGCTCGTCGCTGAGCCGCTGGTACTACCGCGACCGGGTCGACATGCCGACAACCTCCGCACAGCGCGAGCGGATCGACGAGGTGTTCAGGGAGCCGGCCGAGGACCGGGAGCGGAGGTAGCCCCGCTCCTCCCGGCGGCCGTCAGCCGTCCCGGCCGGCGAACTGGAACGTCATGCCGAGCACCCCGGCGAGGAGCACGCCCAGCCCGATGAGGAACAGGAAGAGGGCGTAGACCACCCCCAGGCCGATCAGTGCCGCGCCCACGCCGATGATCGCCGGCCAGGCGCTGTGCGGGGGGAAGAACCCCAGGGCGCCGGACCGTTCCCGGATCTCCGCGCCCTTGCGGTCCTCGGGCCTCGTTCCCCTCTTGTAGTGGTTCGTCACGCAGAAAAGGCTGATGAGCGCGGACATGAGGAAGGAGACGGTCAGCGCGGCGACGCCCGCGGGTTCGCGCGCGAACCAGGCGTAGACGACATCGGTGACCAGGAAGAAGACGGCCACACCGGCGAAGAGCCGGGCTTCCGGTTTCATGCGTTCCGCCCTTCGATCGTGTCCGGGGTGGCCGAGTCGCGCGCTGCCTCTCCCGGCGCGTGCGCCTCCGGATGGTGCAGGTCGAAGGCGGGTGAGTCCGACCGGATCCGCGGCAGGGCGTCGAAGTTGTGGCGCGGCGGCGGACAGGAGGTGGCCCACTCCAGGGAACGGCCGTATCCCCAGGGGTCGTCGACCGTCACGAGCGGCGCGTGGACGGCGGTTCTCCAGACGTTGTAGAGGAAGGGCAGGGTGGAGAAGCCGAGGAGAAAGGCTCCGGCCGAGGAGACGGAGTTGAGCAGGGTGAACCCGTCCGCGGGCAGATAGTCGGCGTACCGCCGGGGCATGCCCATCTCGCCGAGCCAGTGCTGGACGAGGAAGGTGACCTGGAACCCGACGAAAAGCGTCCAGAAGTGGATTCTGCCGAGCCGTTCGTCCAGCAACCTGCCGGTCATCTTGGGCCACCAGAAGTAGAAGCCGCCGAACATGGCGAAGACGATCGTGCCGAACAGGACGTAGTGCAGATGGGCGACGACGAAGTAACTGTCGGTGACATGGAAGTCCAGCGGCGGCGAGGCGACGAGGACACCGCTCAACCCGCCGAGCAGGAACGTCACGAGGAACCCGATCGCCCAGAGCATCGGCGTCTCGAAGGAGAGGCTGCCGTTCCACATCGTGCCGATCCAGTTGAAGAACTTCACACCGGTCGGCACGGCGATCAGGAACGACATGAGGGAGAAGAACGGCAGGAGCACGGCCCCCGTCGCGAACATGTGATGGGCCCAGACCGTGGCCGAGAGCATGGTGATGGCGACGGTCGCGCCCACCATCCCGACGTAGCCGAAGACGGGTTTGCGGCTGAACACGGGGAGGATCTCGGTCACCACGCCGAAGAAGGGCAACGCGACGATGTAGACCTCCGGATGCCCGAAGAACCAGAAGAGATGCTGCCAGAGCAGCGCGCCGCCGTTGGCGGGGTCGAAGACGTGGGCGCCGAACTTGCGGTCGGCCATCAGCGCGAGCAGGGCGGCCGTCAGGACCGGGAACGCCAGCAGCACCAGGAGGGAGGTGAAGAGCACGTTCCAGGTGAAGATCGGCATCCGGAACATGGTCATCCCCGGGGCGCGCAGACAGACGATCGTGGTGATGAAGTTGACCGATCCCAACGTGGTGCTGACACCGCTCAGTACCAGGCCCATGGCCCACAGGTCACCGCCGGCCCCCGGGGAGCGGACGGCGCTGTTCAGGGGGGCGTACGCGAACCAGCCGAAGGAGGCGGCGCCGCCGGGAACGATGATCCCGCTGACGACGATCAGCCCTCCGAAGAGAAAGAGCCAGTAGGTGAGGGCGTTGAGCCGGGGAAACGCCACGTCCGGCGAACCGATCTGGAGCGGCATGACGGCGTTCGCGAACCCGGCGAAGGTCGGCGTCGCGAACAGCAGCATCATGACGGTGCCGTGCACGGTGAAGAGCTGGTTGTACTGGAAAGGGCTCACGAACTGCAGACCCGGACGCGCCAGCTCGGCACGCATGACCATCGCCAGGGCCCCGGCGAACAGGAAGAAGGCGAACGAGGTGACGAGGTACATGTTCCCGATCGTCTTGTGATCGGTGGTCGTCACGATCTCCCGGATCCGACTGCCCAGGAGCACCCGGGAACTGTCGGGCTCGTCCTCCTCCGAGAGCGTCCGTCGTGGTTGCTCCAGCCATGACATGCGTGCCTCCGCGGTTCCGGGGGGCGGAGAGGGACTGCGCCGACAGCACCGGGCAACGGGGACGCCCGGCGTCGGACCGAGGCCCCGGCTCTCCCACCTGAGAACGAAACCGGGCCGCCGGTGATTCGCTGCCGAACGGGTGAGCCGGGGCTCCCGGACCGGCTCCGGACGGTGCTCCCGAGCCCTCGGACGTGGCATGCCGCGCCACCGTGGGACAGGTCCGCCCCGGCGTGAGACGGTGGACGACAGGGGATGGCCCGAGGCGCCGGCAGGACGCCGCGCTCCCCGCCCCGGCCCACCCACCGGCGGTGCTGCGGGCGAAGGGCCGGAACACGGCGTACCGGGGACCGCTCCCGGACCCGCGGACGGCCGCGCGATTCCCCGGGCGGGGCAGGAGCGGACGGAAGGCGTGATAGAGGTGAGCGGCTCGGCACTCGTCGTCATCGACATGATCAACACGTACGAGCACAAGGACGCGGAACTTCTCCTGCCCGCGGCCGAGGCCGCGCTGCCGGGGATCGAGCATCTGCTCGGCCGGGCCCGTTCGGCAGGGACGCCGGTGATCTACGCCAACGACAACTGGGGCCAGTGGCGCTCCCATCAGGGGGAACTGCTCGACGCGGCCTTGGCCGCGCCCCACGCCGCGCTCGTGGATCCGATCCGGCCGGACGCGGAGTCCCTGTTCATCGTCAAGGCCAGGCACTCCATCTTCTACGAGACCCCGATGGCCCATCTGCTGAGGGCCCTCGAGGTGGACCGGGTGGTCCTCACCGGTCAGGTGACCGAACAGTGCGTGCTGTACTCGGCACTCGACGCGCACATCCGGCACCTGGACGTGACGGTGCCCGTGGACGCGGTGGCCGCCATCCACCCCGACCTCGCGCAGGCCGCGCTGACCATGATGCGGAGGAACATGGGCGCCCGGCTCACCAGGGCCGCCGACGTCGCGTGGTGAGGCCGGACCACGACGGGCGCCGACGCAGGGCACTCTTCGACCGGGCGGGACACGGGGCTCAGGACGAGCGGTCCACCCGGGCCCGGCACCAGCCGTCCTCCGGGCCGTTCGCTAGGCCAGTGCCTACCTCGGCGCCCCTGCGGCGCGCCGACGCCCCATTCGGCCGGCCCGCCGCTCAGGGCGCGGTCGAGGAAGCGGCCCTGCGACTCCTGTCATGACCGCTCGCCGGAAGCCACGGACATGGACGGACACGGGGAGGGGAGGACGACGGGCCGCTCCCGGCGGATGTACGGGACGAGCGGGACCGGGGCGCCGACCGCGCGCCGACCGGCCGCACGGTGACGCAACCCGCCGATCAACACGACCCCGGCGATCAACAGCCCGCCCGAGACGAGGGCGCCGCGCGCGCCCGCGAACTCCAGCAGCACGCCGAGCAGGGGCGGGCCCGCCAACTGCCACCCGGTGCTGGCACTGCGCCAGACCCCGAGAACCCGGCCGCGCATCTCCGGGTCGGGGTCGGTCTGGAGGATCGCCGCCCCGGCGGTGTCCGAGACGGACTCCACCACGGCCATGGTGATGACCAGCGCGATCAGCACGACCAGTCCGGGAGAGAGTCCGGCCGCCATCTGGAGCACACCCCCGGCGGCGGCCAGCACACCCACGAGCCGCACGGTCGGGCTCCGGAGCCGCCCGGCGAGCAGCGCGCCCAGGATGCCGCCCACGGCCAGCACGGTGGAGACCGTGCCGAAATCGCTCTGCCGGGCGTGGAGCGGTCCGATGACCAGGACGGCGAGGGTCAGCTGGTAGTTCCGCCCGAAGACCGAACTGACCGCGGTGATCCCGGCGAGGGCGACCAGGCGCGGCCGCCCCAGGAAGTAGGCGAGACCGGCCCGAGCACCTGCGGACGCATCGGCGGACCGCCCGCCCGCACGCGGCTCGGGGACACGCGCCGCCCGATCGGTCCCCGGTCCGCGCACAGCGGGCGCGGCTCTGCGTACCCCTTCCCGCAGTGCGTGGGAAGCCGGATGCAGGAAGGGGATGACGGCGGTCACGAAGAGGAACGAGAAGCCGTTGACCACGTAGGCGGACGCCGTGCCGAAGGCGCCGACGGCGACCGCCGCCGGCGCGGTACCGGCGAGCCGCCCGGTGCTGTGCACCATCGCCCCCAGCGATATGGCCGAGGGCACGTCCTCCCTGGGCACCAGATCATTGCCCAGCAGCGAGGTCGCCGGGCCGTCGATCGTGCTGACGATGCCGGTCACCGCCGCCAGGGCGAGCAGGACCGGCACGTTCAGCAGGTCGAGACCGATCAGGACCGCCGTGGAGAAGGCGATCAGACCGAGCACGGCCTGGCTCACCGCCGCGGTGATCTTGCGGGGCCACCGGTCGACCGCGGCCCCTCCGAGAACACCCAGCAGCAGGCCGGGGCCGGCCTGCACGGCCGGGGACAGCCCGGTGGCCGCCGCCGACCCCGTGATCTGGAGCACCAGCAGGTTCTGGACCGTGAGCTGCATCCATGTGCCGGTGTTCGACACCAGGTTGGCCACGGACCACCAGCGCATGCTCGGCACCTTCAGGCACCGCCACGGGCTGCTGCCGCCCCGTCGGCCGAACCGCTTCGGCCGGGTGGGGGGCTCGGGGACGGGGACGGCGGGAGCGGGCACGGCAGGCACATGAGGGCTGGGGGAAGGCACACGTCGGCCCCGGCGGGGGCGTATCGGTGGGTGTGCCCGGGCTGCCGGGCGAGAAGGCGGGGTGGGGTGCCGCCCCCGGCCGCCGGCGCGCACCCATCGTCGCAAACGCCGTGCCGTCGCCGGACGCGTCCGACGCCGGGAACGGCCCCCGGGACCGGACCGCCCGGCCCAACTCCCGTGAGGCCGGGCGGCGTGAGCGGTCCGGTGTCCTTGCTCACACGCGGCCGACCGGCGCGACGGCCCGCCCCCCCCGTGGGGGACGGACCGTGAGCGGGCACGCGCAGAGGGGAACGGGACGGGCGTCAACGCGTCCGCTTGGCCGTGGCCGTCTTCCTGGGTGCCCGCTTCGTGCTCGTCGCCTTCTTCGCCGTCCTGCGCGCGGAGGGCGGCGACCCCGCGTCCGCCCCCTTGTGCCCCGTCTCCGCCCCGGACAGGTCGCCGGAGCCGCTCTCCCGGTGTGCGCGTACGAACCACTGGAACTGCTCCAGGGCATGCAGGTGCTCGACGAGCAGGTCCTCGGTGACGGGATCGATCTCGGCCGCCTCCGACGCGGCACGTCGGTGATCCTCGATGACGCCGGAGTACACGAGGTCGAGGGAGCCGAGGTGCGTCATCGCGTCCGCCCGTCCCAGGCCGTAGTCCTCCCAGGTGCGCTCGGCCACCAGGGCTCCGGCCGTTCCGCGTGGTTCGCCGCCCAGCGTGGCGATGCGTTCGGCGATGCCGTCGACCATCTCCCGCACAGCCGCCGCCTGCGGATCGAGCATCTCGTGGACGGCGATGAAATGCGGTCCGACGACGTTCCAGTGGATGTGCTTGAGGGTGAGGGCGAGATCGTTGAGCGCGTGGAGACGCGGCCTCAACAGCTCGATGACCTTCTCGCCCTGGGCCGTGTCGAGGCCGGGGACGGTGTAGCGGGGGGCGGTGGTGTTGCTGGGGGGCATGGGAGCTCCTGTGCTGAGTGCGTGGTTCCTCAATGTGTCCCAGGGGGCGCCCGCTTCCGCGTACGACTGTTGCGAGAGGCACCTGACTGGTGGAACCACTGCTCACGATCGGCCCCCTCGGACAGTGTCCGGTACCCGGGTCCGGCGGCGGGGGATCGCTGGCGAACAGGCGGGCCGCCGGGAACCGGTTCCGGACACGTGGGGGTTCCCGCTCCCACGCCGGGAGGACCCCGGACCCCCGATGATTGGGGCAATGCGGTGGTGCCGTCACGTCAATGGTTCGGTGCACTTGTCCTGCGGCCGCCGGATGGAAAGCGTGGGAGCGCGGTCCGACGGCCGGTCGTGCGGGCGGTCGGTTCGCGCCATGCCGAGCCGGCCCCATGCGCTGCACGGCAGCGCGGCACAGGAGTTGTGCCGTCCCATGGACACGTCCACCCCCGCGCGACCGGATCCCATCGGGCCGTCCGGTGACGGCTGGGACCAGGTCGCCACCCTCAGCCGGGAAGTGCGGGGACTTCGCGAAGCACTGAAGTCCCGTTCGGTCATCGACCAGGCCCGCGGCATCGTCATGGCGGAGGCGTCGTGCTCCTCGGAGCGCGCGTGGTCCGTCCTCCTGGAGGTTTCACAACGCACCAACGTCAAACTCCGCGACATCGCCGAGCGTTTGGTCGGCAGCTACGCGGACGGAACGCTGCCCGCGGCGGTCCGCGACGACCTCCGCGAAGCGCTGAAGCGGCTCGGACGCGCGTGAAGCGGCGGCGAAAGTGACCTGTCACCCGCCGCCGGTGGTGCACGGCCCCGCGCCCGGACCGGATCGCGGTACGGAGGAAGCGTCGGCGCTCACGCGTTCCGTACCATGAAAGCCCCGAGTCGGCGGGCCGCGGCGCTCCCCGCGGGGGACAGGCACCACTCCCACCAGCCGTCCAGCGCCCGGTCCGAGATGTCGTCGCAGGCAAGCAGGGCGGGCCAACCCAGCACGTCGGCCTGGGCGGTGACCTTGGCGCCGCCGCGCACCGGGTCGAGCGCCAGCACCGGCACGCCCATGCGCAGCGACAGCACCAGCCCGTGCAGACGGTTGGTGACCATGACGTCCAGCTTCCCCACGAGGGAGAGGTACTGGTCCGCGCTCCGGCACAGGCGCCAGTCGTCACGGGCCAGTCGGGTGTCGGCCTCCACCCGGGCACAGTCCTTGCGGGCGAGCCAGCGGAGCACGGCCTCACCCGCCTCGGTGTGGCGCCGCCGCGCACCGTACTCTCCCTGACTCATCGTCAGGGCCACTCCCACCAGCGGGCGTCCGGGGCCGACGCCGGCGGCCGTCGCCAGGTCCGGCAGGGAGCCGCGCCCGGGCGCGTCCCGTGGCAGGACGCGGTGGAAGCCGGTGACCGCGGGCGACCCGGGATCCACGACGCTCACCCCCACGGCCAGCCGTCGGCAGGCGGCGTACCGCTGGTGCAGTCCGGCCACCTGCTCCCCGTGCACGGGGCCGCAGACGAACAGCACCTGCTCGTAGCGGCCGGGGAGGGCCGACTCCAGCGAGAGTTCGCCGGGTGCGAAGACGGGGCTCCAGGCGGTGTCGTGTCCGACACCCAGATGGTCGAGCGCCCGCGACACGGTTCGCTGGGCCAGCGCGGCCCCGGCGGTGACCTCTCCGTCCGGGAAGCTGAACCATCCGGTGACCAGCACCCGGCCCGTCGGGGCGCGAGGGGAGAGGAGGTCGTCGAGGGCGGCGCGAATGTCTTCGTGCATGGGCAGTCCCTTCGTCGATCCGTTCCCACGGTACGCCCGGGATGCGAACGGGCCGTGGTTCGGCAGAATCAGTTCCTGTGACCGGGCGCCGTGAGTGCGCGCCCGGTGGCCGTCAGGAAGCGGCGGCGCGGACGGGACGGGGCGAGCGGGCGGGCCGTGGCGAGGACCACGGACGCGGCTCCCGGACATCGGTCCCGGTCTCTCCGTACACAGTGCAGCCGGGTGACCCGATCACGACGGCCCGTACTCGATCCAGTGACACACCGGGCGGAACGCCGAACAGCCGGCCGGTCCGCTCCGGTCCGCCGCACCCCCGTGGAAGAGGAGTCCGCCCCATGATGCCCTCATCGGCTGAACCCTGGCCGTGGCGACGAGCCGTTGTGGCCGGCGGCGCCGGCTTTCTCGGCTCCCATCTCTGCGAGCGCCTCCTCAAGGGCGGGGTCGAGGTGGACTGCGCCGACAATCTGGTGACCGGATCGGCGGAGAACATCGCCCATCTCATCGGCGTACCCGGCTTCCGATTCGTCAACTGCGATGTCGTGGACGCCTCGTGCGCGCGGCAGCTTCCCGGCCCCTACGACCTCGTCCTCCACTTCGCCTGCCCCGCCTCGCCGGCGGGCCGACGGGGCCCGCGACCGACCAGCAGAGCTCCTCCTCGCCCGGTCCGGTGACGACGACGACCCGGTGCCCCGCGGCGCTCTCCCCGGCCCGCCTGCTCTCCCCGGCCCGGCCCGAACCCGGGCACCCCGCACCGCCCCGCTGGCGGGCGGACGAGCGAGCCGGACCCGGTCGCGGAGCATGTCCCGGACCGTGCGGGACGGCGGGCACGAGTCGAAACGCTTCTCCGAAGCCCTGGTCACCGCGCACGCCGCGGCCGAGGGAACGAACGCCGGAATCGTCTGGGGCAACGTCAACCCGGTGGGTCCGCGCAGCGTCTACCCGGATCGTCGGCGCCGCCGAGTTGCGTACCGGCAGGCGACCCGCACGCCGCCGAGCCGGACCCCTGCCTTCTGCGCCTGGGCGCCGACACCGTGCTCGGCGCCTCCCTCGACGCGCTGGGAAGCGCCGGTCCCCGCGAAGGAGCGACTGCCCGTGCGGACCCTCGACCATCTCGGCGCGCTTCCGGAGAGACCACCCGTGGTCGTGGTCGACAACGGGTCGACCGACGGAACGGCGGAAGCCGTCCGCTCCCACGCGTCGGGGGCCCGGCTGCTGAGCCCCGGCCGCAACACCGGTGCGATGGGCCGGAACCTGGCCGTCCGCCACGCCACCACACCCTACGTGGCGTTCTGCGACGACGACACCTGGTGGGAGCCCGGCGCCCTGCGGGTGGCGGCCGACCACCTGGACCGCCACCCCCGGCTCGCCGCCGTCACGGCACGGATCGTCGTCGAACCGGCGGGGGAGGACGACCCCGTGGTGGCCGAACTGCGCGAGTCACCCCTCAGCGGGCCGGACTGGCTTCCCGGCCCGGCCATCGGTTCCTTCCTGGCCGGCGCCACCATGATGCGCACGGACGCGTTCCGGGCCGCCGGCGGCTTCCATCCGGGTCTCTGGCTCGGCGGAGAGGAAGAACTGCTGGCGACCGATCTCATGCGGATGGGCTGGTGGCTGGCCTACATCCCGGAAGCGGTCGTCCACCACGCTCCTTCCACGGTGCGCGACAGCACCGCCCGGCGTGTGGTCGGGCTCCGCAACACGCTCTGGTTCACCTGGCTCCGGCGTCCTGCGGGCGCGGCCCTGCGACGCACGGTGTATCTGCTCACCACGGTTCCGAGGGACCGTGCCTCCCTCCGCGCCTTCCTGCTCGCGGCGGGCGGACTGCCCTGGGTGCTCCGTCAGCGGCGACCGGTGCCTCCCGCGATCGAGGCGCGGCTGGCCGCCCTGGAGGAGGCCCAGCGGAAGGGCACCGCGAGGCGGTACGTGGGCTGACCGGCAATCGCCCGACGGACCGCCCGGGACGGCACCGCGGCCGGGGCTCGGGGCACGGATTCACGTCCCGGTCGGCCCCTCTGCCCGGCGGAGGGCCTGCCGGACCGACCAGGCGACCGAGACGAGCGGGACGGCCACCACCGCGCCCAGGACCCCGGCCGCGATGGCGCCGCCGATCACCGAGAGCGCGACCACGACCGGGTGCAGCCGGACCGCCCAGCTCATCACGAGGGGATGCAGGAGGTGGCCCTCGATCTGGCCGATGATCACGATCAGGGCGACGACGACCGCCGCCACGACCGGACCTTTCGCGGCCAGTGCGACCACGGCGGCGACCGCGAGCGCGATCGGCGAGCCGATCAGGGGGACGAAGGCGGCGAAGAACTCCAGCAGGGCCAGAGGGAGCGCCAGCGGCACCCCGAGGGCGAACAGCGCCAGGCCCACGAGTACGGCGTTGGTCGCCGCCACCACGATGATGCCGTGCGTGTACCCGGTGAAGGTCCGCCAGGCGGCCCGTCCGGCGGTCGACACCCTGCCCCGGGCCGTCTCCGGCAGTTGGGCGCAGAACCACTGCCACTGCCGGTCGCCCGAGTGGATGAAGAAGACGGAGCAGAACACGGCGAGGACCAGGACCGTCACCACTTCCACCAGCCGCCCCAGACCGCTGACGGCGGTGCTGACGACGGTGGAGCGATGCCCGGACAGGAACTGTCCGATGCGGGACTGGAGATCGTCGAGCGTTCCCCGGGCGAGCCGGAACGGCGGCCTCTCCAGCCACTGCTCGATCCTGCCCAGCCCGTCACTGAACTCCTTCTCCAGCCTGCCCTGCTCCCCGGCGACCGCCTCGCCGACCAGGCTCAGCACGCCGAGGACGAGGACGATGCTGCCGATCAGGGCCACGGCCACGGCCAGCGGGCGCGGCATCCGGCGGGCCAGCAGGTTCGTGACCGGCTCCAGCACCGCGGTGACGACCAGGCCGAGGAAGACGGCCGCCGCGACCTCGTGGAACCGTCCCAGCACCGCGAACGCCGCGTACACGGCCGCTCCCACGACGAGGATCCGCCAGGCGTAGGCGGCGGCGGTCCTCAGCGCGGGGTTCACCCGGAGTTCGTAGCGCGGCCCCGCCCGCACATCCCGGGCCCGTCCGCTCCGGGAGCCGGTACGGTTCGTGCCGCGCCGCGACAGCAACTGACGCGACGCGGCACGGATCCGGCGCCGACGCCCCTCGGACGGAGCGCCGGAACCCGTGTCGTCGGGCCGGGAACGTGATGGCCTGGGCATTCCCCGCTGGTACCAGAAAGGGGCCCGGCCGATCCGGCGGCGCGCGGCGACACGCTCCCGGTGTCACCCCTGGAGCGGAGCCGGGCCCGGCGGCCGGTACCACTCCGGAGCGGCCGGTTCTCGTGGCTGATGATGCGTCAGGGAAGCTGGCCTCAGCCAGCATCCGTCAGGCCACGGAGTGGGACGGATGGCCGCAGCCGCGGTGCCTCCTGTGCGCGGTGAGAGTGGCGCCCGCACGGTTCAGCGTGCACGGGACCTCCGGTGCGAGGAGGCGCTGAGCCGGATCCGGGTATTGGAGGTGTACGGCGCGGTCGCCCGCTCGACCTCCGCGGTCACGGCATGGAGCGCGGGCAGGACGGAGTCCGGGGACGTGCCCGGGTGCAGCCAGACCCGCAGACCGACGTCCAGGCGCTGTTGGCGGCGGGGCAGTACGCGGGCGTGGGCGCGGGTGACTCCGGGCACGGTCGCGGCGCGTGTGCTCAGGGCCTCTGCGAGAGCCTGCGGGCGGACCCTGGAACCGGGAGAGGGCAGGCTGAGGTGTCGGGCCGCGTCCGGGCGGAACTGTGCGAGGAACGAGGAGGAGAGGAGCAGGCACAGGGCGATCGTCGCGGCCAGAACGGTGGGGGTCCACCAGCCTTCGGCGCGGAGCTGTGCAAGGTGGGTGCGGTCCAGCGGAACGGTGTCCGGGGCTGGCCACCAGGACGGCAGCCACTTCTGGAGGGGGCCGCCGGTCAGTGCGAGCCATGCGCCCGACAGGAGCATGGTGAGCCCGGCGAAGGCGAGGGCGCTCCGGTTGGCAGCCGCACGAACACGTCCCGTCACATGTCACCGTCCGGGGTGCGCGCGGATACCGGCATGGGCCGGTGGAGCATGGGATCGTGGGGCGCCTCCTGCTTCGGGTACGGGCGCCATACCGGCTCCGGGAGGACGGTGGCCCGCAGCCGTGGGACGCGACACAGAGTGCAGGCGCTCAGGGCGGCCCGTGCGGCGGACATGACGGCGTCCCGCGTGTTGGCGCGGTCACCGAAGCAGAGACCGGCCCTGACGGTGACGCGGCGCCTGCGGACCCGTACGCGTACCGATCCGATCCCTGCCACGTCCGCCACCGTGTCACGGACCAGCGATCGCAGTGCCGAACGATCCACCGCCGCTTCCACGCGGGCTGCGGGGGGCCGGACCGTGGACTGGTGGCGTCGGCCCGGCGTCACTGCGAGCACGATCAGCCCGACACCGAGCAGGGCGGCCAGTGCGCCGACGGCGACCACGGCCGGATCCCCCGTTCCGTGACCCGACAGCCAGTCCACGGCGCGCGCCCGCCAGGGCGCGGCCGCCCGAGGAGTTGTGTGCACCCGAACCGTGTCGAGGGCAAGCGCACCGCAGGCCGTGGCGGTCAGCGCCGTGAGCACGGCGGCAGGGACTCGACGCTGGGACCACCAACGGCGGGACGTACGGCGGGACGTGCGGGCCTCGTCGCCCTGCGGGGCGGGGGATGGCGGTGCGAGAGGCGGGGCCAGCGAGGTGACCGTGACCCGCGTGGACACCGCGTCCAGTCCCGTCAACTGCGCGGCACGCGCGTCGACATGGCGTTGGACATCCTGGACGGCTTCGGCGAGGGGAGCCGGGTAGGGCAGTGTCATCTCGAGGGACAGCTCGGCCCGGCCGCCTCGCACGGACGCCGCGACGCCGGTCACCCGGGAGGCGCCCCGTCGCGGGAGTGCCTCGGTGGCCGCCCGCTCGGCGATTCGGCGCACGGCCCGTTCCGAGACGGTGGTGGTGCCCCGCTCGGCCGCGGCCCTCACCGGCGGCTCCGCTCGAACGCGTCACGCACGTCCTGTACGCTGCCGCCGCCCTCGAACCACCGGCCCAGCGCCCAGCCCAGGCCTCCTAGTGCAGCCACAAGGAGGAAGGCGCCGAACCCGCCGAAGAAGCCGGCGAACGCCAGAGCCATGCCCACGGCCATTCCCACCACTGGTGTGCTCATCTTCCTTCGCCTCTCGCCCCGTACGACTCCCGTGTGCCCCCGTGCCCGGGCGCCGTCACTCCACGCGCGTGGTGTTCTCGGACTCGGCTTCGTCGGGCAGATGGACGTCATTGACGGTGATGTTCACCTCGACGACCTCCAGACCGGTGATCCGCTCCACTGCGTGGACCACGTTCTCCCGCACGTCCCGCGCCACGTCCATGACGGAGACGCCGTACTCGACGACCAGGTCGAGGTCGACGGCCGTCTGCCGCTCGCCGACCTCGACCTTCACCCCGCGTCCCACGTTGGAGCGGCCACCGGGCACGCGGTCGCGTACGGCGCCGAAGGTGCGGGAGAGGCCGCCGCCCATGTCGTGCACGCCGGGGATCTCCCGGGCCGCGATGCCCGCCACCTTCACGACGACGACGTCGGCGATCGACGTACGGCCCCGGTCGGGCGCGGGCTGGTCGATTCCGGCCGTGCCGCCGGACACGGCCGTGGTGCGGGGCGGCCTTCCGGCCGGCTGAGTGGGCAGGTCCTTCATCTCGTTCTCGGTCATGTGGGTAATACGGTGCCGAAACCCCGCCGGACGGGTCGCTCCCACGATCGGGCGAATGCGCTCTTCCCGCCAATCCGCGCCCGCTTCGGCTGCGGATGAGTCGTGAGACTTCACCGAGGCCCAGGGAAGGCCGGTCTTCGGAAGGCCCGACGAAAGGAGCCGCCCAGTGGCGGGGGTCCGCACATCAAGTGCACCACCCGGCAGCGCACCACCGGATACCTGGCGCGACACGGACAGTGCCCTGCTGGCGGTCCGTGCCGCGGAAGGTGACGAGGACGCGTTCGCCGTACTGGTGCACCGGCACGCGCCGTCTCTCACCCAGCTCGCCACCCGACTGCTCGGCACCCGGACCGAGGCGGAGGACGCGGTCCAGGATGCGCTCCTCAGCGCCTGGCGACGGCTGCCCGAGTTCCAGGGGCGTTCCTCCTTCGGTACCTGGATGTACCGGATCGTCACCAACCGCTGTCTGAACGTGCTGCGTGCCCGCAAGCCCACTGCCGCTCTGGAGACCGCCGGGGAAGTGGCCGCGGCCGAGCACAGCACGTCTCCGGCCCGGATTACGGAAGGCCGGGACGCGGTTCGCGAACTACGCGAGGCTCTCGACCTGCTCTCGGCCGAACAGCGCGCCTGCTGGGTGCTGCGGGAACTGGATGGGAGATCCTACGCGTTCGTCGCGGAAGCGGTCGGCATCAGCCAGGGGGCCGTCCGAGCCCGTGTCTTCCGCGCACGCCGTTGTCTGACACGAGCACTGGGGGCCTGGCGATGACCGACCTGACCGATCCGTCGCACGGCACATCCGCCCACGACGACGAACTCCTGCCCTGCGGAAGGCCGCTGTCCCGAGCCTGGTCCGACTGGGAGGACCAGCGCGGCGACGCCCACTTGCGGACCTGCCCGCACTGCCGGGAAGCGGTGCGCGAACTCGATGAACTCGAGTCCGCGGTCCGCGGGCTGCGCACGGCGACGGCGGACACCAGCTCGTACGACGCCGAGCCGCTGACCCGCCGGATCATGGACGTGCTCCGCCTCCAACCACTTCCGGGCCGCCCCCTGCCGCTGGGCGGACCCACCGAAGGCTTGTGGATCACGGAATCGGCCGCGGCCCGCGCCCTGCGTACCGCGGCTGAGACGGTCCAGGGCGTCCGCGCCGGCTCCTGCTGCCTCCTCGACGGCCCCGAGGACGGCATGGTGGAGGTCCGCCTCGACATCCACGCCCAGGGGGGCATCCGCCTGCCCGACCTCACCGCGCGGGTGCGGGAACAGGTCGGGCAGGCGGCCGACCTCGCCCTGGGCATGGCCGTTGCGGCCATGCACATCAGGGTCACCGACCTCCTCCCGACGGCCGACGACGGCCGGGAAGGCCCTACGCCGTGACCGAACGTAGGGCGAGAACCGCGCACAGCGCGCTCGTCAAGGAAGTCGCCACCGCCGGGAGGCGTCGGTCCTGTCCGACGCCGGGCGGTGACCCGGCGGCAGCGGCGCCGGTGGCGGTCCGGCCGGCGCAGTCCGAGGGTGCTGCCGGCCGGACCACGGCGCGTGGGCTGGCCTCCGGGTACGGCCGGCGCGGTCAGCGCAGCTCGTTGAGCGCCTTCTGGAAGGCGGCGGCGTGCCCGGCCTCGTCGCCGGCGGTGTTGCGCCAGTAACGGGCGGCGGCGTCGTCACCGACGGCGGTGGCCCGCTTGGTGAACTCCGGGTACACGGTGGTCGCCTCGTTGTGCTCCCCGGTGATTGCCGTGCGCAAATTCTCCCGCGTCGTGCGGACCAGCCCGGCCAGGACCGCCTCGCCGGCAAAGTGCTCGAGCAGTTCGACCCTGGCCGTGCCCTCCCACAGGCGGGCCAGCGCCGTGTTCCCGGTCTGCCGGGCGTGGGCGGCGAAGAGCATGTACTTGGCGTGCGCGAGCGCCTCGCCGTGCAGGGCGGTGTCCAGATTGGCCTTGGTTCGTGCGGCCTTCACCTTCGGCGGCCCGGCGGGCACGGATACCTCGTCGGCCTTCGGTGGCGCGGGGATGGTGCCGTGACCGGTCGTCACGACCGTGAGGGCCGTGCGGAAGGCGTCGCGGTGGCGGCCCTCGTCCGCGGCGATCTCGCTGAAGAGTTTCGCTGCTTCGAGGTCCCCGTCCGCACTGGCCTGCTCGGCGAAGCGGCGGTACATGACCTGGTGTTCGTAGGTCTCGCCGCTGATGGCCTGGCGCAGGTTGGCCGCGTTTGATCCGACGGTCCCCGCCAGGGCGGCCGCCTCGTGCAGGTGCTCGTCGAGCTCGGTCTGTGCCGTGTTCCGGAAGAGCTTGCCGACAGCCGTCAAGCCTTGTCGATCGGCCTCGGTGGCGAACAGATTGTAGGTGGCTTAGGCGTATGCCTCGCCCTTCATCGTGGTGGTCAGGTCGGCGAGCGTCTGTGCGTGGAGAGCGCGGTCGGCAGTGAGCGGAGCCGGGCGCGGTGCACCCCCGGCCGGGGCGGCCAGTGCCGGCGCCGCAGGCGTAGCCGCGACCAGCGCGCACAAACCCGCTACGAGCGCGCGTTTCGAGTGGTGAATCACGATGTCCTCCTTCCGGGGGCACCCTTTCGGGTGCGCAGACCCGCTCCCATGCCACCCGCACATCCGCACCACCGCCCCTTCACGCCAACCATCCAGGTGAATACAGAAAGTGGTCACGCGTCGCGGTGCCACGCCTGGTCCGGCGTCGGCTGGACAGCACGGCCTCCACCGCCGGACCGGTCTGTTCTTCCGCCGGGCGCCAGACGCGGCGTATGCGCCCAGGGGCCGATGTGCGGGCCCGGCGAAACAGGCATTTGATGGGAAGAGGGTGCCCTCTCCCGTGGGTTCCGAGAGGAGGACCGCATGAGCGCGTCACCCGGTTTCTCCGGCCGCCGAGGCTTCGACACCTCCCGCCTGCCGCCCGGCCAGTACCCCACGTACGACTTCCCCGTTCTGTCCGCCGGCCCCACGCCGGAGGTCGACACCGAGGACTGGGAGTTCACCGTCACCAGCGAGACCGGGTGGCGCGCCGGCTGGACCTGGGAGCAGTTCATGGCCCTGCCTCAGCGGGAGGTCTCCACGGACCTGCACTGCGTGACCCGCTGGTCGAAGTTCGACACCCGCTGGCGTGGCGTCAGCCTCGACACTCTGCTTGCGGACGCCGAGACGGCAGCGGACTTCGTGATAGCCGACTGCCACGGCGGCTACACCACCAACCTGCCGCTGGAGGATGTCCTCGACGGGCAGGCGTGGATCGTCCACGAGTACGACGGGTTCCCGCTCTCGCCCGAGCATGGCGGGCCGGCCCGGCTGCTGGTGCCGCACCTGTACTTGTGGAAGTCCGCGAAGTGGGTGCGCGGCCTGACCCTGAGTACGTCCGACGAACCCGGCTTCTGGGAAGCGGCCGGCTATCACAACTACGGCGACCCCTGGCGCGAGCAACGCACCTGGCAGGACTGACCCGCACTCTCCGGACGTACGAGGAGCCCACCGATGGCGACGCTCACCCCAGGATTCCACGGCCACCCCCACACCCGCGGCAACCGCCTGCCGCCGGGCCAGTTCCTCACCGAGGACTTCCCCGTGCTGTCCGCCGGGCCCACTCCCACCATCCCGACCGAACGCTGGCGGTTCACCCTGACCACCGAGACCGGCGAGCGGCACGGCTGGTCCTGGGAGGAGTTGACAGCACTGCCGCAGCAGGAGCTCACCACCGACCTGCACTGCGTGACCCGCTGGTCCAAGTTCGACACCTGCTGGCGTGGCGTCAGCCTCGACACCCTGCTCGACGGCGTCGCGACCACGGCCCGCTTCGCCCTCGCCGAGTCCTACGGCGGCTACACCACCAACCTGTTGCTGGACGATCTGCGGGGCGGGAAGGCGTGGATCGCGCACACCTACGAGGGTGAGCCGCTGGCCGCCGAACACGGCGGCCCTGCGCGGCTTCTGGTGCCACACCTGTACTTCTGGAAGTCCGCGAAGTGGGTCACCGGCCTCACTCTCGGCACTGAAGACCGCCGTGGCTTCTGGGAGCAGTTCGGCTACCACGACCGCGGCGACCCGTGGCGCGAGCAACGCACCTGGAACGACTGAACCCGAGCACCGGAGAGGAGTCGCGATGGGGCAGTGGAGGACCGCCGAACTGGAGGCCCGGACCCCCGAGAGCACGACGGCCCGCACGCTGCGCCTGCGCGCGGCCGACTGGCCGGGCCACCTGCCCGGCCAGCACGTCGACGTACGGCTCACCGCGGACGACGGCTACCAAGCCGTGCGCAGCTACTCGCTTTCCGCTCCGGCCGACGGCGATCGCATCGAGATCTCCGTCCAGCCCGCCCCGTACGGCGAAGTCTCCCCGTACCTCGCCGAGGACTTTCCCCTCGGGGCCGGGATCGAGGTCAAGGGCCCGCTCGGCGGATGGTTCGTCTGGAAACCCGGACGGCCCGAGCCCGTCCTCCTGGTTGCCGGCGGCGCCGGGATCGCACCGCTCGCGGCCATGCTGCGCGCCCGGCTCGACCTGGCCGACGGACCGCCCTTCCACCTCGCCTACTCGCTGCGCGATCCGGGACAGCGCTGGTTCGGCGCTCTGCTGGACGGCACCGCCGCGGCCGGCAACCCCGCCGTCACTGCTGACTGCCTGTACTCCCGTAACGCCCCGCCCGGGCACCCCCGGCCCGTCGGCCGGATCACCGCGGCCGACCTCGACCTGCCCCGCTTCCGGCCCGCCGACGAGGCGCTCGCCTTCGTCTGTGGCCCTACCGCCTTCGTCGAGAAGGCCGCCAACCTCCTCGTCCACCTCGGCCATCGCGCCGACCGCGTCCGCACCGAGCGGTTCGGCTGACACCTTTCCTGGGAGACCCCATGCGTGACGGAAACGCCCTCGCCGGTCCGCTGTCCGAGCTGTTCCTTCCCGACCCCACCACCGCCCTGCGCCTGTGCCCCGCATGTGGGACCGACGCCGCCCTGGCCGCCCTGCACGTCTACGATCAGGGCCCCGCCGCCGTCGCCCGCTGCCCACGTTGCTCCGGGATCGCCTTCCGTATCGCCCGCCACCCCGACCAGCTCTGGTTCGACTTCGGCCAGGGCGGGGCACTGCGCTTCCCGACCTCCTGATCTGCCGTGGCCACCGCTGTCGCGTAGATGCTCTCCGGGTTTCCTCGTTCAAGTGCGGAGGCAAGGCCGACCGCGATCGCGGACCACTTTGCTGGATGAGTGCCCCTGGCTACACTGCGGCGTCGACCAGGGGATGGCGGCGAACGGGGAGCCGGGGGAGACTGGCGTTGACCGCTGGGGGAGAGATGTTCGGGGCCGACCATGGGGCGAGGATCCAGCCGCTGGAGGAGGGCGATCCGGTACAACTCGGTACGTACACACTGATCGGACGGCTCGCGTCGGGCGGGATGGGGCGGATCTTTCTCGCCCGGTCACGGGGCGACAATTCGCTGGCCGCGGTCAAGACGCTTCTTGCCGAGGGGCACATCGGTGATGCGGACCGGCGGCGGTTCGCACGCGAGGTCAAGGTGGCCCGGCGCGCCGAGGGAGTGCGTACCGCCCGGGTGCTGGACGCCGATCCGCAGGCGGAACGTCCGTGGATGGCGACGGAGTACGTGCCTGCGCCGTCCTTGTCCGAACTCGTCTCCCGTGCCGGCCCGTTGACCGGAACGGCTGCCCGCTGGGTGACGCGCGGCGCGCTGGAAGCGCTCGTGGAGCTGCACCGGCAGGGCATCGTGCACCGGGACGTGAAACCGCAGAACCTTCTGTTGGAGCTTTCCGGCCCGCGCCTCATCGACTTCGGAATCTCGCACGCGGCGGACCTGACACGTACCCAGCTCACCCTGGGCACGATCGCGTTCACGTCCCCGGAACAGGCGCGCGGCGAACCCTCCACCGCAGCGTCCGACGTGTACTCGCTCGGCGCCACCCTCTTCCACCTCGCCGTCGGGCGCTCCCCGTATCCGCCCGATACCGAGATGCTGCTCCTGCTGACGTACGTGGCGGAGGCGGACACGGACCTGGCCGGGTTGCCGGAGGAACTCGGGCCAGTGGTCCGCGCCTGCCTTTCGCTCTCGCCGGAGGACCGGCCGAGCGCGGAGGAACTGCTCGACCGGTTCGCTTTCGAACTGGCCGAGATGCCGACGGCCGCGGACGCATCCGGATGGCTGCCGAGCCCGTGGGCGCGGCTGATCGAAGGCTACGCACGCCAGGGCCGTGCCCTGGCTGCCGACCCGCGTGACGAGCCGCCGGAGGACGAGGCACGGACGCGGGTGCTGCACGACAGCACACGGGACAGGACGGCGGCGACACGGATGCTCCAGGAGGCGCCCGTTGCCGGGACCGTGCAGGAGGAACGCGCGTACGCGGAGATCGAAGGGCCGCCCCGTGCGGAAGTCGCGGCCGAGGCCGGAGCCCCCTCCCGTGCGGAAGCCGCCACCCCCGCACCCGCCGACCAGCCCGGCGCGGGCAGAGGCGCCCGTATCCTGGTCCGCTCCATTCAGGTGTTCATGGCCTCCCTCCTGCTGCTGCTCGCCGTCGGCGCCACGTACGGCTACTACCAGTACAGTCACGCGGACGACCCGGACGCCACGGACCGGGCCTTCGACGCCGTCGTCACCGGCGACTGCGTCACCACCGACCTCGACCTCGAACACGGCTGGACGGACGAGGCACCCCGGACCGCTGATTGCCGCACCGCGACGAACGCGCCCTGGAAGGTGATCGCTCGGGAGAAAGGGGGGCTCGTCGAGCGGTGCATGGGCGGTGACGGAGCGATGGCGTGGACACGGCAAAGCGGTGCGGGCACGGTCAGCCTGTGTCTGGAGCGCCGGTTCACCGACGGGGAGTGCGTACTGGGGGCCGAGCCCACGGACGACATCGTCCTGCAGGTCACACCCCTCCTCGAGGACACCGTCTTCGCCACCACCGTCGGCTGCTCCGACGCGCCTCCCCGGGGGTGGGCGGTGCTGCGGGTGATCAGCTCCGCGCAGGTCGAGCAGGGCTGCCCCGAAGAGGCCGTCGTGCAGTACCGATTCACCGAACGGGGGCGCCTGCTGTGCCTGACCCGGGCGTGACCCCGAGCCCGCTGCACCGGTCCGATCCGACGGGCCTCGGTCCGTACCGGCTCGTGGGCCGGCTCGCCGTCGGCGGTATGGGCCGCGTCTACCTCGCCGTGCACTCCGGCACGGGCGAACTGGCGGCGGTCAAGACGCTGCTGGTGGAGGAGATCGGCGACACCGACCGGCAGCGGTTCGCGCGGGAGGCGGCCCTGGCCCGGCGGGTCCCGGGACGGCACACGGCCCGGTTGTTGGACGCGGCACCCGGAGAGCGGAGGCCCTGGCTGGCGACGGAGTACGTACCGGCACCCTCCCTCGGCGAACTCGTCGCCCGAGGCGGGCCCGTGGACGCCGTGACCGCCGCCTGGCTGGCTGCCGAATGCGCGACGGCCCTGACGGCGCTGCATTCGGCCGGTGTGGTCCACCGCGACCTCAAACCGCAGAACATCCTGCTGTCGGCCGATGGGGTCAAGGTCATCGACTTCGGTATCTCGCACGCCACCGATCTGACCCGGACGCGGCTGACGCTGGGCACGCTCGCGTACATCGCCCCGGAGCAGGCGCGCGGCGAACCGGCGACTCCGGCGGGGGACGTGTACGGGCTCGGTGCGACGCTGTGCACCCTGGCGACCGGCCGGGCGCCCTACCCCGACGTCGGCGACCCCATACAGCTGCTGGGGCTCGTCGCACGCGGCGCCGTCGACACCGCGGAGGTGCCGGAGCCGTTGCTCGGGCTGGTGTCGGCCTGCCTCGCGGCCGACCCGGCGGACCGGCCGCGTCCGGACGAGCTGCGGGAGCGGGCGGAAGCGGTGGGCCGAGCGGGCGCGTCCCGGATGCCGGACCGCTGGGCCGGGATCGTCCTGGCGTACCAGCGGCAGGGGCGGGAACTGGCCGAGAAATATGCGAGCGCCCCTGTGCCAGGAGCCGATAGACCCGCATACGACGACAGCCCCCCGCACGACGCCGAGGCCATGTCCGCCGAGAGCCCCCCGGACACCAGAACCTTCCCCCGTCGCACGGTTGGCCTGACCCCCCGGGGCTGGCGCGCGGCAGGAGGCTTCGTCGCGAACTGCGCGGGCCTCGGCCTGTTCCTTCTCGGCGCTCTGGCCGTCCTCGCCACGGTGATCGTGATCGTGGTCGCCGTCGCCACCGACTGACGCCGAACTCCGCAGACCGGCCTCCCCACGCTCATGCCGTTCTCCCCGGTCGATTCCCGTCCCGCACCGGAGACGATCCCGGCTCCCACGAGGCCGCACCACGGAGCGGCCTCGGACTCCTCGGGCGCGAGTGCCGTCACCGTAAGCGCATGGGCGCTCATGCTCCGCCGCTGCCGTAGGGGGCGTAGAGGTCGAGGAGCCGGACTCGGGCGGCGTGCAGCCGCTGGGCGACGACGCGGCCGACCCAGACCGCGATCGACCGGCCGAACTCCGCGTCCTCGGCGCAGAGCGACCGGACCGCTTCGGCGTCGAACTCCCAGGCCCGGACCGGGCTCATCGCCTCGGCGCCCAGGTGCCAGGTGAACGGCGGGTAGTGCCAGGACCAGCCGATCAGTTCGCCGTGGCCGAGCGACTCGATGACGGCGTGCCGACGCCCCGGCACACGCAGGTCGAGGGCGACGGTTCCGGTGCGGATGATCCAGAATCGGTCGGCGTGCCGCCCCTCCTCGAACAGACGCGTACCGGCGTCGAAGGAGGTTTCCCGGGCGAGGCCCAACAGCCGTTCGCGGTGCTCGGCGGGCAGCGCGGTGCCGATGGTGGTGGCCGAAGTCATCTCAGCGGCTCCCTTCGTGATCACTCCATCCAGGGTGAACGCTCAGGGGCCACGTCACCACGGGCCGCCCGGGTCCGATTCGGAGGCCCAACGGCCCCTGTACGCGGCCCGCCGCGCAGTGTCCCGTCGCCCGGCTCCCCCACGGGCGGGGGGTGTGCCCGTGCCGTCGGCGTCCGACCGGTACTCCGCCACCGGATGCCTCCCGGCTCACGGCCATTACCGTGAAGGTGTGGCCCCATCGCGTCCCACGGGGGCCGTAACGGAGGCATCGTGGGCGACAACGACAAGTCACGTGACCACTGCGGAGAGGGACGTCACCGGCTGGGCTCGCTCCCCGGCGGGCTCCAGGAACGGCTCGCCGCAGTGATGCGGGAGCCGGTGGAGATGGCCCAGCTCTTGGACGCGGTCATGTCCGTGGGCCGGGAACTCGATCTGCCCCGCGTGCTGCGCCGTATCGTCGAAGCGGCGGTTGTCGTGGTCGATGCGGAGTACGGGGCGCTCGGAGTGGTCGGTGAGGGAACCCGACTGGTCCAGTTCCTGACAGTGGGCCTCACGGCGGAGCAGCACGAAGCCATCGGGCACCTGCCAACGGGGCACGGCATTCTCGGTGAGCTGATCCGCCATCCCGAACCGTTGCGGTTGGCGGAGCTCTCCGAGCACCCTTCGGCATACGGATTTCCGCCGAACCACCCCCCGATGCACTCGTTCCTCGGCGTTCCCATCCGGGTCCGCGACGAGGTCTTCGGCAATCTGTACCTGACGCAGAAGCGGGGCGGCCGGGCTTTCGACGCCGAGGACGAGGCCGTGCTGTCCACGCTGGCGGTCGCGGCGGGCGTGGCCATCGAGAACGCCCGCGTCCATGCGGAGACGCGTAACCGCCAACGCTGGCAGGAAGCCAACAACGAGGTCGTCGCCGCTCTGATGAGCGGGGCGGGTCAAACCCGTGTCCAGCGGATGATCGTCGGTCACTCCGCTCGCATCCTGGCCGCGGATCTCGGAGTGCTGGCACTGGTCGCCGACAAGAAGAACCTGCGCGTGGTGGAGGCCTCCGGGCTGGATGCGGAGTCGCACCGCGGGCTGGTCCTGCCGCGGGAAGGCTCGTTCTCAGGCGCGGCACTCGACGCGGCTGAGCCGATCACCAGCCGTGATGTCGAACACGACCCGAGGATCACGGAGGGACCACGGCGATGGGCGGGACTGGGCCCCGCTGTCGCGGTTCCGATGATCACAGGGGGCCGGGCCCGAGGAGTCCTGCTGCTGGCCCGGACACGGGAACGTCCCGTCTTCACCGATGCGGAGACCACGCCGCTGCTGACGTTCGCCGGACAGGCCGCGCTGGCGATGGAGCTCACCGAGCGACGTGAGTCCGCCGAACAGATCGCTCTGTTGGAGGAGCGCGACCGTATCGCCAGGGATCTGCACGACCTGGCCATTCAGCGGCTGTTCGCCACGGGGATGACCTTGCAGAGCGTGGTGCGCCTGGTGGAACAGCCGGAGGCGAGTGAGCGGCTGCTGCGGGCGGTGGACGACCTGGACGAGACCATCAAGATCATCCGGTCCACCATCTTCGGTCTCCGCGTCACCGGCTCGGGCCGGGCCGGCCAGGGGCTGCGTGTCCGGGTGGCGGCCACGGTCGAGCAGGCCGCCAGGACCTTGGGGTTCCAGCCGTCGCTGCGGCTGGCAGGGCTGATCGACACGGATGTTCCGGCCGCGATCGCCGAGCAGGTGATCGCGGTGCTCGGCGAGGCTCTGAGCAATGTCGCCCGCCACGCACGGGCGACGGCGCTGGACATCTCGCTGGTGGTGGGGGAGGGCGAAGTGGAACTGGTCGTGTCGGACAACGGCGTCGGCATGCCCGGGCACATCGCTTCCCGGAGCGGGCTCGACAACCTCGCGCGGCGCGCGGAGAAGTTCGGCGGCGCGTTGACGGTGGGGGAGGCGGACCGGGGTGGCACCAGGCTGAGTTGGCGGGTTCCGCTGCGGCTCTCCTGACAGCACCCGGAGCGCGGGGGAAGCGCGGGGGACAGGGGATCAGGCCGTGTGGTGTGCGGTGGTGTGCGAGGACGTGCCTGCGGCGTGGTCGTCCGCGGCGTGTGCGGCGATCACGGCCGCCTGGATGCGGCGTTCGACACCGAGCTTGGCCAGCAACCGGGAGATGTGGTTCTTGACCGTCTTCTCGGAGAGGTAGAGACGCTTGCCGATCTGGCCGTTGGTGAGTCCTTCGCCGATCAGAGCGAGGACGTCCTTCTCCCGGGGGGAGAGCGCCGTCAGCGCGTCGCCCTCCGCGGAACCGCTACCGGAGCCCTCCCCGCGCAGGCTGTTCATCAGCCGTGCCGTGGTCGAAGGATCGAGGGTCGACCGCCCGGACGCCAGGGTACGGACGGCGGCGACGAGGTCCGTGCCCTTGATCTCCTTCAGCACGTATCCGGCCGCGCCGGCCATGATGGCGTCGAGCAGCGCTTCGTCGTCGTCGAACGAGGTGAGCATCAGACAGGCCAGATCCGGCATGCGCGAACGCAGTTCACGGCAGACCGTGATCCCGTCGCCGTCCGGCAGCCGCACATCGAGGATCGCCACATCGGGGCGGAGCGCCGGGCCCCGGGCCAGCGCGTGGTCGGCCGTTCCCGCGTCGCCGACGACCTCGATGTCGGCCTCCGCGTCGAGCAGATCCTGCACACCGCGCCGGACGACCTCGTGGTCGTCCAGCAGGAACACGCGGATCGGACTCTGTGCGGAGAACTCCGTTCCGTTGCCCATGACGGCCCTCCTCGTCTCCAAGGATCGCGCTGTTCTCCCGGTTCCTCACTGTGGGGCCGGGGCGTCGGGTACGACGGCGACCGGGCAGGACGCATAGTGCAGTACCGCGTGATTGACCGGACCGAGGCGCGAGCCGGGGTGCCCGTCGGCCCGCCGCGCACCGACGACCAGGAGATCCGCGCCCTCGGCCGCCTCGATCAGTACCTGATGGGCGGGGCCCTGGACCACGGACCGGTGGATGTCGGCTCCGTGCCCGGACCGTTCCAGTACGGCCAGGACTTCTTCCAGGTGGTCGGCGGCCTCCTGATGATGTGCGGAGGTCGGAGAGCCGGAGAGCAGCGGATGCTTCGCCGCTTCGTGGGCGGGGGAGCGCCAGGCGCGTACGGCGATCAGCTCGCCGTGGCGCGAGACCGCCTGGGCGAGAGCGAAGCGGACGGCCGCGGACGGCCCCGCGGCGTCGCCGATGCCGACGACGACGCGGGCCGGCTCGGGCGGGATCTCCGGTGCGGCGGCGGGTACCACGACCACCGGGCAGTGGGAACGGCCGGCGACGGCGAGGCTCACGGACCCCAGGAGCATTCCGGCGATCCGGCCGCGGCCACGGGAGCCGAGCACGAGCAGAGCGGCCTCGTGGCTCTCGTGCACCAGCGCGTGAACCGGGTCCTCGGGCCGCACGTCGGCGGTCGTCCTCACCTCGGCATGGAGGCGCTCCACCCGTTCCTGCGCGGACGCGACGAGGTGCTCGGCGAGAATCTGCTCGGCCGGGCGCCCGGTGTCGAACGTGGGCCACGCGGTCTCATAGCGCTCCCACAACGACGCGTGGACGACGCGCAGCGGGAGCCGTGAGCGCGCCGCTTCCGAGGCGGCCCAGTCCAGGGCCCGGAGGCTGCCCTCCGACCCGTCCACCGCGGCGACTATTGGGAACTGCATGGCTCCTACCACCTTCCTCGAAGAGGCGTCGCCCCGTCTTCAGCATGGGGCGGTTCGTCGGCCGGTGCGTAGGGGCCGTTCGTCCCCCGTCCGGGCCCGGAAGGTTCCTCAAGGGGACGGCTCCGTGGCCCTACCGGTCCGCACCGGGCCTTCGAGCGAGCACGAACGGGTAGGGCGGCGGCAGGTCCTCGGCACGCTGTTCCCGGGAGACCACCGGAACGTACGGGTGGATGTCACCCGGGGCGTGCCTGATTCGCCGCCATACCGGGGCGGGCGACTCCGGGGAACGGGAATGACCACCGCAGGAGCCCGCGCCCCGTCCGCATCGCCGCCGAGCGGGCGAGGGGCCAGAAGCACATCCCGCCACCGTGCGGTCCGCCAAACGGGTCGCGGCCCCGGCCGCTCGACCTGCTTCCGTGATGCGATGGCAGGAGACCACCCAGACGGTTGCCCCGCCGAGGACCGAGGTACGCCATGAACCACAACCGGGCACGGCCACGCCGCCCGACTGCCCCGACCGCGTTCCTGCGGCTCGAACCCATGCTCGTGGCAGTGACGACCACGGCCTTGGCAGCGGGAGGAATCGCCTGGCTGGCCGACGCACCCGCGCTCGCGGACCTGTTCTGGGCGCTGGGCACCGCAGCCGCCATCGGCCCCGCGGTCGGCTGGGTGGTGGCGGCTCTGCGGCGCGGCCGAGCCGGGGTGGACGTGATCGCCGTACTCGCGCTCGGCGGCACCCTGGCCGTGGGCGAGTACGTGGCGGGTGCCCTGATCGCGTTGATGCTCGCCACCGGTCGAGCCCTGGAGACGGCCGCCCAACGGCGGGCCTCCCACGACCTGCGTGCCCTGCTCGAACACGCACCGCGCTCGGCGCATCGCCGTACGGACACGGGAGTGGACACCGTGCCGCTGAGCGAAGCCGTCGTCGGTGACCTGCTCGTGGTGCGCCCGGGTGAGGTGGTACCCGTCGACGGCTGGGTGGAAAGCGCCGTCGCGGTCCTGGACGAGTCGGCACTCACCGGCGAACCCCTCCAGGTCCAGCATCGCCACGGCGAAGGGGTGCGCAGCGGGGTGGTCAACGCGGGCGGGGCCTTCGAACTGCGGGCCACCGCCACCGAGCGGGACAGCACCTACGCGGGCATCGTGCGGCTGGCCGAGCAGGCCGGGGCCGAGTCCGCGCCGGTCGTACGGCTGGCCGACCGCTACGCGGCCTGGTTCCTCCCCCTCTCCCTCGCGGTGGCGGGACTGGCCTGGCTGCTCAGTGGCTCCGCGGTACGCGCGGTCGCCGTTCTGGTCGTCGCCACCCCCTGTCCTCTGCTGCTCGCCGCCCCGGTCGCCGTCGTGTCGGGGCTGTCCCGGGCATCACGCCTCGGCGTGGTCGTCCGCGACGGCGGCGCGCTGGAGAATCTCGGGCGCGCCCGTACCCTCCTGCTCGACAAGACCGGCACTCTCACCGGTGGACGCCCTCGTGTCCTCGATGTCGTCGCCGCCCCCGGGCTGAAGCCCGCAGAGGTGCTGCGACTGGCGGCCTCGGTCGACCAGTACTCACCGCACGTACTGGCCCGGGCCATCGTCGACGCGGCCCGGGAGCGTGGACTGGAGCTGTCGACCGCCGAGGACGTCGTCGAGGAGCCCGGCCGGGGAGCCGTCGGCACCGTGGACGGGCGCAGGGTCGGCGTGGGCCGCCCCAGGGCCGTGGACGTGCGTCCCGCCTGGGCCAGGGCGGTGGAGAACCGTGCGCTCCTCGACGGTGCGGCACTCGCCTGGCTCGTCCTCGACGAGCGGCCCGCCGGTGCCGTCCTGCTGCGCGACCCCCTGCGGCCCGACGCCCCACGCACCCTGCGCCACCTGCGTACGGCCGGGATCGATCGACTGCTGATGCTGACCGGCGACCGTGCCGCTCCCGCCCGGGAAGTCGCCGCGGTACTCGGCCTCGACGAGGTGCACGCCGAACTCGGCCCGGCCGAGAAGGTCGCCGCCGTGCACGCGGAACGGGAGCACGCGGTCACGGTGATGGTCGGCGACGGGGTCAACGACGCCCCCGCCCTCGCCGCCGCCGACATCGGAGTCGCCATGGGGGCACGGGGCGCCACCGCCTCCTCCGAGGCCGCCGACATCGTCCTGACCACCGACCGCCTCGACCGCCTCGCCGATGCCGTCGCCATCGCCCGGCGGTCGCGTCGCATCGCCGTCCAGAGCGCTCTCGGGGGCATGCTGCTGTCCATCGCCGCGATGGCCGCAGCCGCCGTCGGACTGCTTCCGCCCGCCGTCGGCGCGCTGCTGCAGGAAGGCATCGACATCGCCGTCATCGTCAACGCTCTCCGTGCCCTGCGCGTCGATCGGACCGCGCGGCCGACCCTCACCCCCGAGGCCGAGGCACTCATCCACCGCTTCGCCGCGGAACACGACGACCTCCAGGACGTTCTCGACGCCGTACGTGCTGCCGCCGATCAGCTCTCCGACACCACCGGCCCGAAGGCTCTCGCCGCCGTCGAGCAGACCCATCACCTGCTCACCGAACGACTCCTGCCCCATGAACAAGCCGAGGAAAACCAGCTCTATCCCGCTCTCGCTCCCACTCTGGGAGGCCCCGAGGCGACCGCGACCATGAGCCGTGCCCACACGGAGATCGAACGTCTCTCCCGCCGTATCGCCACCCACCTGCAGCTCGCCCGGAGCGGTGGTGGCCTGGCCCCCGAGCAACTCGACGACCTGCGCTCCTGTCTCTACGGCCTGAACACGGTCCTGCGTCTGCACTTCACCCAGGAGGAGGAGAACTACTTCTCCCTCGCGCCGTAGCAGATTCCCGGGCCGGAGCAGAGACCCGATATGCGACTCACCCGGGCTCACGACGCGAAGCCGTGGGAGGGTGCCCGCTTTCCCGCTGCGGTCGGCCGGTTCCTCCCCGGTGAGCGTTTGCCGGGCCGGTGTCCCGGTGTGACGCTAGGAGCATGGTGCGCGTGCCGGACGAGGAGGCGCTGACCGGGTGGGCCGTAGGGAACCCCGGCCCGATCGAGGGCGGTCCACTGATGCGGATACGGCGGGCTGCCCCTTCCCCCGGCCCGGGCGAGATGCTGCTCATGGTGGAGGCATGTGGTGTGTGCCGTACCGACCTGCACCTCGCCGAGGGCGATCTTCCCCCGCACCGGCCGTCGACCGTCCCCGGGCACGAGATCGTCGGGCGGGTCGCCGCCGTCGGTGAAGGGGTCACGGACTTCCGGGCCGGTGACCGCGCGGGCGGGGCCTGGCTCCGCGGGACCTGCGGCCGTTGCAGGTACTGCCGGGCGGGCCGTGAGAACCTCTGCCCGGACTCCCGGTACACCGGCTGGGACGCGGACGGCGGATTCGCCGAGGCCGCCCTCGTACCTGCCGACTACGCCTACCGGCTCCCCGACGACCAGGACGCCGCGCTGCTGGCGCCGCTGCTGTGCGCCGGAATCATCGGCTACCGGGCCCTGCGCCGCAGCGCCCTGCCCCCCGGCGGACGGCTCGGGATCTACGGCTTCGGGGCCTCGGCCCATCTGGCGGCGCAGGTCGCACTGGCCGAAGGAGCGACGGTGCACGTGCTCACGCGCTCGGCGCGAGCCCGCGAGCTCGCCCTCGAACTGGGTGCCGCCTCCGCGCGCGGCGCCTACGACCGCCCGCCGGAACCACTGGACTCGGCGATCCTGTTCGCACCGGTCGGCGACCTGGTCCCCGTGGCGCTGGAGGCACTGGACCGCTCGGGCACACTCGCCGTCGCCGGGATCCACCTCACCGACGTTCCCGTGCTGAACTACCGCCGCCACCTCTTCGAGGAACGGAGCCTGTGCAGCGTCACCTCCAACACCCGGCAGGACGGCCGGGACTTCCTGGAGACGGCGGCCCGGATCGGTATACGGGTCACGACCAGCCCCTATCCGCTCGACGCCGCCGACCAGGCGCTCAGGGACCTCGCCGCCGACCGGGTCGACGGTGCCGCCGTCCTCGTCCCCGGATGACGTCGGGCCTGCCCTGTCCGGCGGGTCCCGCAGGCGTCCCCGAACAGTGACGAGTCGCGGTGACGACGTTGTGGGTCATGACCTCGGAAACCGTGCGGTGCTGCATGACGGTCCTCCTCGAGGAGCGTGGAATCCCGGCGGATTCCACCCTGGGGCACCGGCGCCGCGGACAGGCAGTGCCGAACGGTCCTGTTCCGGGTCCGGTGGCCCCTATGAGGCGAGCTCCGGACAGGAGCAGCATGGGCTCGGGAACGCGGGCCGCCCAAGGAGGAGCCCGGAGATGCACGGCGACGGGAGACGGTCATGGCTGGGACCGAAGTGCCGGACGGCTCGGTGAAACCGCGTGCGGGGCTCTGGGCCCGAACGGGCGACCGGCTTGTGGTGGGCGGTGCCACCGTCGGGGACGAGGGGCGGGACGGAGAGATCGTCGGACTGCACCACACGGACGGCACCCCGCCCTACGATGTCCGCTGGTCGGACACCGGCCGGGTCACCCTGGTGTTCCCCGGCCCGGACGCCCGGGTCCGGCACTACCCGGCCGATGACTCCTCCGCCGGACCTCGGCGTCGGCCGTCCAGGAGGAAAGACGATGAACACCGTTGACAAGGTGCCGCACCCGAGCGATTTCGGGCGCCGGGTCGCGACCAGGCGTCGGCAGCTCAACCTCTCCCGGGAGGACGTGGCGGACCGGGCAGGATCCACCGTCGGCTACATCACCTACGTGGAGGAGCGGTTGCCCGGTCCGGGAACGGGGTTCCTGGTCCGGCTCGCGGACGCCTTGGAGACCACGGTCCAGGACCTGATGGGGATGGCGGCCGACCTCCCGTCCGGAGAAGGGCACGCAGGAGCACGGCCGAGGCTGGAGAGGATCGACGAGAAGGAATGCTGGGTGCTGCTCGGCGACCACGGCGTGGGCCGGATCGCCATCGAGGTGGCGGACACACTTGACGTCATCCCCGTCAACTACCGGGTCATCGACGGGCGGGTGCTCTTCATGACCACGGCCACGTCCGCACTCGGGCGGGCCGCAGCCGCCGGTGCCGAGATCGCCTTCGAGGAGGACCATGTGGACGAGGCGTTCCGCCAGGGCTGGAGTGTGCTACTCGTCGGCCCGGTGCGCATCGTCTCGGACTCGGCCGAGTCCCAGTCCCTCCGGGTTGCCGCGCAGGCGCAGGCGCAGGCGCAGTCGTGGGCCGGGGAGGGGCGGGACACCCCCGTTCTGCTCCTGCCGCACCGTGTGACGGGGCGCCGGATCCTGGTGCCGGGTGCGCCCGGCACTGCCGACGGGGCCGGTACGCGGGAGCGCTGAACCCGTGGCCGGGCGGTCGGGCCGCACGCCATGGGACCCGAACGGCCCATGGCGGTCGAGGCCGCGACGGAGTCGGCACACCCATCGCCGGCCACGGGGTGCGCGCAGGCTCCCGGGGCGGACCGAAGGAGGAGCTATGAACAAGCAGACCGCAGCCCCGCTCGGGCTCGCCGAGGTCGTCGTGGGAATCGACGGTTCCCCCTCGGCGCGGACCGCCGCGCTCTGGGCCGCCGAGGAGGCCGACCGCCGCTCGCGCGCCCTGTGTCTCGTGCACGCCATCGACACCGGCCGGCGCGTCCACACCCGCGACGCGAAATCGGCGCACACGGCACGTGAAGCCGCCCATGAGGTGCTGACCGGGACGGCGGAGGCCGTACGCGAACGCTTCCCGGGCCTCGCCGTCACCCAGAAGCTCGATGAACACGAACCGGTCGCCGCACTCCTCACGTCCGCCGGCTCCCGGGGAACGGTCGTGGTCGGAAGCAGGGGGCTCGGCGGCTTCTCCGCCCTGCTGCTGGGCTCCGTCGGGCTGGGAGTGGCTGCCTCTGCCGAGGTGCCCGTGGTCGTGGTGCGCGGGGAGACCGGAAGCCCGGAGTCGGGCTCGGTGACCGCGGCCGTACGTGACTCCGCAGACCTCGGGTGGCTGCTGCTCGCCGCAGCGGAGGCGGATGCCCGCAGGGCGGCGCTGCGCATCATCAGCGTGTGGAACGTGCTCGCCCATGTCGGCACTGTCGCGACCATGCTCGACGACCTGGACGAGATGGCGCAGCAGCGGGTGAGGGAGATGAAGGAGCTCGCCGACCGCGTGCGCGAGAGGTTCCCGGGCCTGGTCGTCGGCCATCATGTGGAGGCAGGAACGAGCACCCCGGGCGTCCTGACCGAAGCGAGCGCCCACACCGACCTCCTCGTGATGGGCCGGGGCCACCCTTCGACGGGACTGGGGCCCTCCCTCGGCCGCGTCGCCCACGCGCTCATCCACCACGCGCACTGCCCCGTGGAGATCGTTCCGGCAGCGTTCGTGACCATGGACGGCACGCCGTGATGGGCCTTCTGCCCGGAGTGGATCCCGGGAGCCCGGATGTCCCGCACTGTCCCCGGCCACTGCCGAGGCGAAACGCGAACGCCCGAGTTCTGGTGCCCGTCGGGCGGCCCGGAGCCGGACCGACAACGACTGAACCGGACGCTGGCGGACAGCGGGACGCGTACGCCGGTCGGGAACCATCGATCCGACGGAACTCCGGCGCCCGAGCTCGCGGAGGGGCGTCACCGCTGCGTCCCCTCAGCGGTGAGTTCGCACCGCACGTCCACCACGCCTTCGACGGTGCGCGCCAGCCGCTCCGCCACGGGGACGAGTGCGCCGTCGCTCACCTCACCGGTCAGGATGACGACGCCCGCCTCGACGCGCACCACGACCCGGTCGTGGGACAGGGGGAAGAGCCGGTCGACGACTTCGCCGCGGACCTCGGCGGCGAGATCCTCGTCCGGCCGGAGGAAGACCTTCAGCAGGTCGGACCGGCTCACAATGCCCTGGATCAGACCGTGTGGGCCGACGACCGGCAGCCGTTTGACGTGCCGTGTGGCCATCAGCCGCGCGGCTCGGGACAGCGAGGAATCGGGGTCGACGGTAACGGCCGGCGAGGTCATCAGGTCCTGGGCCCGGCCGGAACCCGCCTTCGCGACGGCGCCGGGTCTGCGCAGCTGCTCCACGAAGCCGAGGTGGCGATCGTGGAGTTCCTCCTTGAGAACCAGATCGGCCTCGGACACGACACCCACGACCCGGCCTTCCCCTTCGATCACGGGGAGCGCGGTCACCTTCCATCTGTTCATGGCAGTGACGATCTCCTTGAAGTCCGCACCGGGCCGGACGGCGACGACCTTCGTGGACATCACGTCCGCGACGGTGAACGGGGGACGGGCCATGGCGGTCTCCTTCGGCTGGCCGGGTACGCACCTGCCCGCATCCACCTTCACATCCGCACGGCGGCGCAGGACGGGCCCGAGGGGGTCGTTCCGGGGACCGATCGGCCCATGCGCGGTGTCCGGGCCCGGCGCCAGCCTGACGTTGACACCTGCGGGGCGATACCCGCTGACACCGGGAAGGCGGCTGTCATGAAGGCTCTCGTGTTCCAGGGAACGGGCCGCGTCCAGTGGCAGGACGTGCCGGACCCGGGCATCAGGGACTCGGCCGACGCGATCGTCCGTGTCGAGGCCGTCACCATCTGCGGCACGGACCTGCACATCGTCAAGGGGGACGTGCCCGAGGTCGAGCCCGGTCGCGTCCTCGGGCACGAGGCGGTGGGCACGGTGGTGGAGACCGGCCAGGACGTCCGGACCGTGGTGCCGGGCGAACGTGTCCTGATCTCCTGCATCTCCCCCTGCGGACGTTGCCGTTTCTGCCGTGAGTCCCGCTACGGGCAGTGCCTGGGCGGCGGAGGATGGGTGCTCGGCCACACCATCGACGGAACGCAGGCCGAGTACGCGAGAGTGCCCTTCGGCGACCTGTCCGTCCACCCGCTCCCGAACGCCGTCGACAGCTTCGACGCCGTGCTGCTGGCCGACGTCTTCCCCACCTCCTACGAGGTCGGCGTCCTCAACGGCGGTGTCCGGCCCGGAGACACGGTCGTGGTGGTCGGCGCCGGTCCCATAGGACTCGCCGCGATCACCACGGCACGCCTGTACAGTCCGGGGCGGATCGTGGTCGTCGACCTGGCGACGAACCGTCTCGAAGCCGCCCGTCGGCTGGGCGCGGACGCCACCGCCACCGCGGACGAGGAGCCCGAGCAACTCGTGGCCGACCTCACCGACGGCCTGGGCGCCGATGTGGTCATGGAGGCGGTGGGAGTCCCGGAGACCTTCGAGATGTGCACCCGGATGGCACGGCCCGGCGGCCGGATCGCCAATATCGGGGTCCACGGCAGCCCGGCGGCCCTGCATCTCGAAAGCTTGTGGATCAGGGACATCACCCTCACCACCGGGCTTGTGGACACGGTGTCCACCCCCGTCCTGCTCAGCATGATGGCGTCGGGTCGGCTCCCCACCGCGGAACTGGTGACCCACCGCTTCGAACTCGGGCAGATGGAGGAGGCGTACGACGTCTTCGGCCGCGCGGCGGAGACCGGCGCGGTCAAGGTCGCGCTCGGCAGCCCGCAGCACACGGTCGTCGAGGCCGCACAGCCGGTGGCGCGGGGATGAGCGGACACCGTCCCGGACGCCGACCGCCCCGGGGCGTCGTCCTCGACACCGACGGAGTGCTGCTCGCCTCCGCAGCCGTTCACGCGGCGGCGTGGAAGGTCGCGTTCGACGGATGCCTCGCCCGGTGGGCCTCCGGGGAACAGAGCTGGATGCCGTTCGACGCGGACGCCGACTACCGCCGCTTCGTGGACGGCAAGTCCCGGTACGACGGGGCGGAAGCGTTCCTGACCGCCCGAGGAATCCGCCTGCCGCCCGGGCGGGCGGACGCGTCCCCCGGCTGTGAAACGATTTGGGCGGTGGCGGCGCGCAAGGAGCGGGAGTACCGGAAAGCGGTGGGGGAGAAGCCGGTCGCACCCTTCGAGGACGTCGTGCCCGCGCTCACTGCCCTGCGCTCCCTCGGTGTGCCGTGCGCCGCGGTCTCCGCGTCCCGGCACGCCCGGCGGCTGCTCAGCACAGCCGGACTCGACCGGTTCCTGACCGTCGTCGTCGACGGCGCCGACGCCGCCGAACTCGGTCTTCCGGGCAAGCCCGACCCCGCACTGTTCCTGCGGGCCGCAGGGCTGCTCGGCACACGGCCCGGGGACGGCGCGGTCGTCGAGGACGCGCTCGCCGGGGTCTCGGCGGGCCATGACGGCCGCTTCGGGCTCGTCGTCGGCGTCGACCGCACCACGGACCGGCACCGCACCGCACCACTGCGGGAACACGGAGCCGACCTCGTCGTCGCCGACCTCACGGAACTCGTGACGGCCGTGTGGGGAGCGGACCCATGACCCCCGCGGCCAACTGGCGGTACGACGCGTATGATCCGGCCCGGGAGCGGTTGGTGGAGGCGCTCTGCACGCTCGGGAACGGCCGCTTCGCCGTCCGGGGTTCCACGCCCGAGTGCGTCGCCGACGCCGTGCACTATCCGGGCACCTACCTGGCGGGCTGCTACGACCGCCGTACGTCGTACGTCAGCGGTGAGCGCGTCGAGAACGAGGACCTCGTCAACCTGCCGAACTGGACGCTCCTGCGCTACCGCTGTCTCCCCGACGACCAGTCCCCTGGGGAGTGGCTCGGGCCCGACTCCGCCCAGCTGCGGCACTGTGACGTCCAGCTCGACCTGGAACGGGGCGTGCTCACCCGGCACCTCTTCTTCCAGGATGCCGAAGGGTGCGGTCTGCGCGTCAGCCACCTGCGGATCGTGCACATGGGGGACCCCGGGATCGCGGCCCAGCTCACCACGTTCCACGCGTACGGCTGGGCCGGGACGATCGAGGTCGAGTCGGTCCTGGACGGCGCCGTCCTCAACGCCGGGGTCGAGCGATACCGGGCCCTGGACGGCCGCCACCTCACCGGTCACCGAAGTGGGTTCGAACCGGACGGCGTCGCCTTCCTCTCCTGCCGCACGAGCGATCCGGGCCGTCTGATCGCCATGGCGGTCCGTACGGTGACCAGCCCTCGGTGCGGTGGCAGGTCGGTGACCACACCGACCGGAACGGTACAGACGTACCTTCTGCGTCTCGGGCGGAGCCGGTCGGCGACCGTGGTGAAGACCATGGCCCTGCACACGTCGCTGGACCGCCCGTCCGGCTCCCCTCTCGTGACGGCGGTGGAGGCAGCCGCGCGTGCCCCGGAGCTCCCCGTCCTGCTGGCCACCCACCACGCCGCCTGGCAACGCCTCTGGGCGGAGGGGGAACTGCATGTCCCGGGCGAGGCGGGCCGCATCCTGCGGCTGCACCTGTTCCACCTGCTCCAGACGGTCTCCCCGCACACGGCCGAACTCGACGTGGGAGTCCCGGCGAGGGGCCTGCACGGAGAGGCGTACCGGGGCCACGTCTTCTGGGACGAGCTTTTCGTCCTTCCCTACCTCGACCTCCACTTCCCCGAGGTGGCCAGGGCGCTGCTCATGTACCGCCACCGCCGACTCCCCGCCGCCCGGGAAGCGGCCCGCCGCACCGGCCGACAGGGCGCCATGTGCCCCTGGCAGAGCGGGAGTTCCGGAAAGGAGGAGACCCAGGAGCTCCACCTCAATCCGCGTTCGGGCCGGTGGCTGCCCGACCACTCCCGGCTCCAGCGCCACGTGGGCTCGGCCGTCGCGTACAACGTCTGGAAGTACGCGCAGGCCACCGGGGACCGTGGATTCCTGCATGCCGAAGGTGCCGAGATACTTCTGGAGATCGCCCGCTACTGGGCCTCCTCGGCGGAGTTCGACGCGCCGCTGGGCCGGTACCGCATCCGCGGGGTGGTGGGCCCCGACGAGTACCACGACGCATATCCGGGGTCGACGGAGCCGGGCATCGACGACAACACCTACACGAACGTGACGGCCGCGTGGGTCCTCGCGCGCGGCCTCGACCTGCTGGACGAACTGCCCGCCGCCCGGCGGGAGGAACTGTGCGAACGGCTCGCGCTCGACGCCACGGCCCTCGACCACTGGGCCGAGGTGTCACACCGCCTCCACGTGCCGTTCCACCGGGGCCTCGTGAGCCAGTTCGCGGGATACGGAGAGCTGGCGGAGCTCGACTGGGCGGCGTACCGAACCCGTTACGGTGACATCCGCCGACTCGACCGCATCCTGGAGGCCGAGGGCGACACCGTCAACCGCTACCAGGCGTCGAAGCAGGCCGACACCCTCATGCTCGGCTACCTCTTTCGGGCGAAGGAGCTGTCCGAGCTGTTCGCCCGGCTCGGATACCGGATGGACGACGAGATCTGGCGCGACACGGTCCACCACCACCTGAGGCGCACCAGCCACGGTTCGACCCTCAGCAGCCTGGTGCACGGCTGGGTCCTTGCCCGTTTGAAGGGCCCCGACGCCTGGCGGTACTGCGAGGAGGCGCTGATGGCGGATGTGGCCGACGTACAGGGCGGGACGACCGGCGAGGGAATCCACCTGGGAGCCATGGCCGGCACGATCGACCTGGTCGAACGCGGGATCACCGGGCTGGAGGCGGGACCGGGCGGACTGCTCGTGGCACCGGTGCCGTTGCGGGAGTTCCCTCGATTCGCCTTCACGCTCTGTTGCGGCGGGCACCGCGGGATACGTCTGCGTATGCTGCCGGGCCGTCTGGGGATACGGGTGCCCGCGGCATCGCTGGGGCCACTCGACATCGCCCTGCCCACAGGGCGGCGTACCGTCGCACCGGGGGAGGAACGGTGGTTCCGGTTGCGGGGCGGCGCGTCGTGAACCGCGGCGTTTCAGCGAGGCGTCCCGGATGGGCCGCAGCCAGGCAGCCAGGTCGCCACCTCCCTGAACGGTACTGGAACGAGACCCGAGAGGAACGAGACCCGAGAGGGGAGCACGCCATGAGCACAGCCGGACAGGCCAAAGGCATCGTCGTCGGAATCGATCCCGTCCGCACCGGGCCTCTCGCCCTGGCCTGGGCAACGGATGAGGCCCACCGGCGCAGACTGACCCTCCACCTCGTCGTCGCCGTGCCACCGCTGCGGGAAGCGCAGCTCGTCGACGACACCCCGCGGCATCGGGCGCAGACACGCGCGGGAAACGAGGCGTTGCGGACCGCGGCCGACTGGGCGCGTGCCCGGCACATGGATGTGAGAACCACATCCGATCTCCTTGACGGTGCCCCGGCACCCGTCATGTCCCACCTGTCGCGGCAGGCCGCCATGGTCGTGCTCGGTTCCCGCCACCTCAGCCGCACCGAGGAGTTTCTGAGCGCCGGTTCCCTGGTCGTTCCGGTCACCGCGCAGGCGCGGTGCCCCGTCGTGGTCGTCGGGGACGCGGAACACGGCACTCAGGATCCGCCGTACCTGGTCGTCGGTGTCGACGGCAGCGAGTCGTCCCGTTCCGCCCTGGCCTTCGCCTTCGAGGAGGCGGACCTCAGGCGCTGCGAACTGCGGGCCGTCGCGGTCTGGCAGCCTCCCGTGTTCTTCCGGCATCCGGAGGATACGTCGCTCCACGCGGAGCGCCGCCTGCTGGCGGAGACCACCGCTGGCTGGTCGGAGAGGTACCCCGACACCCGGATCACCCACGAAGTGCTCATCGGGTCGCCCGTCGAACTGCTCGCAGAGGCCTCCGAGCACGCTCTGGCTGTCGTGGTCGGGCGCCGGGGCCGAGGCGGCTATTCGGGGATGCGGCTCGGATCCGTCGTCCATGGACTGCTGCACCGGGCCCACTGCCCCGTAATCACGGTTCCGGGCCTCTGACGGCCGCGCGCCGACGAGGAACTGATGCTCATCCGGGCCGCCGAACCCCTGATTCACCGCCCCGCATCATCAATCCGGCCTCCGCGGCTTCAGGGGGCGTTGTAGGCAGCTCGGGGCAGGGAGCGGGTCACTGTCGTAGCCATGAACGGTGCCGAAGTGGTCGGAGGCGTTCGCCCGGTCCTGACGGGCCTGGGCGATGTCCTCGTGGGGCCGGTCGATGAAGTTCCACCACACCACGGCATCCGCGCGGGTTCGATGTCGGAGTCACCAGCCGGCGTGCCCGTCGCCGTGGTGGCCGGTGCCGCCTGCGCCGCCCTCGGACCAACCGCCGGGGTCCAAGCTGTGGCCAAGACCGTGGCCACCGGTGGTGAAGTCGGCGTAGAGGTCACTGAGCTCGCCGAGGAGTTGGCGGGTGAGGACGTCGGCGCCGGTGGTCAGTGCCGCAGCGACTTCCTCGTCGGCGACCGGGACCGCTCCGGCGGTTGAGGGGGTGAGACGGTGCGTTGTGGCGAGGGCGGCCATACGGCGGCGGTCGGTGATGCCGCGCAGTCCAGGGTAGGCGGCAGGGGCGAGGCCCGCGGCCTGGGCAAGCACGGCGAGGGTGAGGTCACGGTCAGCGGTGGTCTTGGCGGAACCGGAGCGGACCACGCTGTCGAGGCGGTTCAGCAGCGCCTGGCGGCGCGGCATGTCCACGGAAAGAATGTCGTTGCGGGTACGGCCGCTGGAATCGCGCCACCGACGGACACGGACCGCCTTCTGGTCCTCCAGTCGGGAGAGGTACTCGACGGTCAGGGATCGCGGTGTCCGGCGCAGCCAGTCCTTGAGGTCGGGCGGGGGAGTGGCCGCGCCGAGACCTTGCAGGACATTGCTCAGGCGACGGTCTTCGACGGGCCGGGCGTCCAACACCTCGATCCGTCGGCGCCCGACGGCGATCCGTCCCGCCAGGCACAGATCCGCCAACTCCGAGGACCGCAGGGCGTACCGAAGCCGATGGTCGCTCCGTATGCGTATGCGCTGTCTGCCTGGGACTATCGCGAGCAGGAGTAGCTCATCCCCCGTAGTCATGCCTGCAGGGTAGGCGCGGCGGTCCGCGGAAGGGAGAGCTCCCGCAGGATGCTCAGCGTGCCGCCTGTACCGGAGCGTCTGCCCCCGGGAGGCCAAGCCCGGACGCACAGGCAAGGGGATGCCCCAGTCCCACCGGGCCAGTTCAGGCAGTTGGAGTCCTTGTGCGAGTCGGTGGTTGCTGCCGTAGGTGTTCCACGTCTTGAGGGTCTCCTGGTCAGTGTTCATCGGTCCTGGGACAGGCGAAGGAGCTCGGCGAAGGTTCCGCCGGCGTGGACGAGGTCGTCGTACCGGCCCTGCTCGGTGATCCGGCCGTGCTCCATCACGATGATGTGGTCGGCGATCTTGGTGTTCTCCAGACGGTGGGTGACCACGATGGTGATGCGGTCGGCGGCGATGGCCTTGATCTGCTCGAAGATCTGGTGCTCACCGCGCGGGTCCATCTGGGACGTCGGCTCGTCCAGGATCAGCAGACCCGGGCGGCGGTACAGGGCCCTGGAGCAGGCGATGCGCTGCCACTGTCCGCCGGACAGTTCCGAGCCGCCGAAGACCTCGCGGGACAGCAGGGTGTTCAGGCCGGCGGGGAGGTCGTCGACGGCTTCGCGCAGGCCGACCGCGTCGATCGCCTCCCACACGGGGCCGTCGTCGTGGGTGCGGGGCTGGCCGAGGGTGACGTTCTCGCGGAGTGGCATCGGCCACTGGGCGAAGATCTGTGGCACCAGGCCGGTCTGCTGCCACACACTGGCGGGGTCCACCTCGGCCAGGTCGGTGCCATTCCAGGTGATCTTGCCCTTGTCGGCCAGGTAGATGCCGGTGAGCAGCCGGGTGAGCGTGGACTTGCCCGAGCCGTTCGCGCCGACGACGGCGAGGATCTGACCGCGTTCCAGGGTGAGGGAGACGCCGTCGACGGCGGGCTTGCCCTTGCCCGGGTACTGGTAGACGACCTCGTCGAGCCGGATCTGCTCGACCCGGTCGCCGGGGCCGCCCGGGCCACGCTGGGGAGTGCGGGCGGCGGCGTCGTCGAGGAATGCCTGCATGTCGCTCAGGTAGAGGCTGGTGTGGAAGACCGCGGCGCCGTTGACGACCACCTGGGAGAGTGCGGCGAGTGTGGTCTGCACGGCGATGACGGCCGTGGCCGCGACCGCCAGTTCGATCCGGCCCGATACTGCCAGCCACGCCAGCGTTCCCCAGGTCGCCACCAGGAAGACCCCGCCGGCGAGCGCGGACAGCACCGCGATCCGCAGGGTCCGCGGGGCGGCGGCCAGAGTGCGCCGGTCGCACCGGTCGGACAGGGCCCGGTACCAGTGGACGAGGTAATCGGTCATCGAGTTGGCGCGGACCTCGTCGCCGTATTTCGACGCGGTCGCCCACCAGCGCATCATTCCCCGCACGTTGCGGTCGGCGATGTTGGCGTAGTGGATCTCGTAGTCGACCCGGGCGGTCAGCACCGCCCCCACCCCGGCCGGTACCACCGCGAGCAGGAGCAACGGCAGCATCAACGGATTCAGCACCGACAACACCCCGGCGGCGGAGACCATCCGGATCAGCGCGGACAGGAACCGCTGGGCGTCGGTGACCATCACCTGGGTGCGCATCACTCCCATCTCGGCGGCCTCGTGCCGGTCGGAGAACCCCTCCTCCGCGTACGCGGACGCCTCCACCCTGCATACCGCCTCGACCAGCGCGCTGTCCGTCTCCGTCGTCAGCCGCGGAGTGATCCGCCGCTCCGCGTACGCGGCCACCGCCGCCGTGCCGCGGCCGAGTGCGGCCGCGAGCGCGACCACGACCAGGGCCGACACGGCTCCGTGCAGCCGGTCGCCGGCCGACCCGTCGCCGAGGACGGGCCTCATGGCCCGGGCGGTGGCGGCCAGCAGCACGGCGGCCGACATGCCGGTGACGGCCTGGCAGCCCAGCAGCAGCTGGACGGCGCGCCGGTCGGTCCGCCACGACAGGCGGGCGATCCGGGCCAGCACGGCCGGGATCTGCCCGCACATCCGTCGGAAGGACACCTCGGCGAGCGGGTTGACGGAGTACTGCCCGCTGTAGGTGATCTCCGCCGGTGGCGGCGGGGGAGGTGCGGTGGCTTGCTGTTCGTTGGCGGCGGCTGAGGTCAACGTGGTCTCCCTTGACGGTCGTCCAGCGTGGTCGGGAGGTTCAACGACCTGGTCGGGATATCGAACACATGTGTTTCGGTCGGTCCTGGAATCCCGGGATGGAGCGGGCGGCGGTGTGTGGAGGATGCATGGACCCAACTCCGACAACAGGTGTGCGCACACGGGGAGTTGGCCGAATCGCCGATGATGCTCTTCACGGACCGGGACGGGCGCGTTGGTCCGCGCCGGCTCGCGCCCGGCTTGTAGGGTGCGAGCCTCCCCGTACGCCACGGACCTTTCCAACCGGGGCCCCTGGCCACTCGTCCGGAGGCGGATGAGGGCATGAAGGTCATCCAGGTTTTCCCGAAGAAGATGACCTACGCCAACGGAACGCGGGTGAACCAGTGAGGGGAAGATGGTGATCATGACGGATTTCATCCGGGAGGGGCGGCTCTTCAGGGTCACCGGGTTCCTCCCCTCGCACCGGCAGCTCTTCCTGACCAGTCACGCCACGCTGGTGGACCGGACCACGACGCAGGTCGAGGTCTCTGTCGGGCATGTGGAACTGATGTTCCTCAAGCCCCTCTACCGGAACGGGCTCCACATCCGGCGGGCGACCTCCGACGAGTTCGGCGTGCTCAGCGAACGGCACGGCATTCCGGCGGAGGACGCCGCCTACACCTGGATGCTGGAGCGGGACGGCGACAGCTTCGTCGTCGGCGGCAACCCGAGCTGGCGGGAGGCGGAGTACGAGTTGATGGGTGAGTGGCAGTCGTTGTACGACCAGCCCTGGCCGCCGGAGTTCCCGGCGGAATCGGGGTACGTCGACTGACCGCCCGCCGACCGGAGCCACCCCTGCCCGGAACAGGGAGGCCGCCTGTCGACGAGAAGGGGGGCCGTCCCCAGTGAGATCCACTGGGGACGGCCCCCTCTCCGTGCCTACGGCGTCACTGAGGCGGGATCGGCTGGGTGAGGTTCACCGGGTTCCCGTCGGGGTCCTTGATGTGGGCGACGCGCTGTCCCCACGGCATGTCATTGGGGCCGCCGCTGACCGAGCCGCCCAGCGCCTCCACCCGGCCGAACGTCTCGTCGACGTCGTCGACACCGATGCTGAGCAGGATCCGCGGCACCGTCCCGGTCCCCGCGTCCTCCTTGGCCACCAGCCCGAGGTCGGTGTCGCCGATACGCAAGCCGATGTAGAAGGCCGGACCTTCCTCCGGTACCCGGAAGGTCTCCTCGGCGCCGAACAGTTCCGCATAGAAGCCGAGCAGAACGTCCTGGTCAGCGGTGAGGATCACTGGCTGGATGGTGGACATGGCACTCCTGTCGAGAACGGTCGTGTCGGCCGGGTAGACCGTTCGAGGACGGTGAACTCATCGGCACGTCCACCCCGCCGGACGATCCACAACACAGACTGCCGCCCACGGCCAGCACGAGCACCCCGAAACGAAGGCACGGTACCCCGCTGACCAGCCACTTCAAGATGGCGGAGCTTCAATCTTTGTGACGGCTCCAGCTGCGGAGGTGAGGGCCGCCCCAGGGCGACTGGGGCGGCCGAGGTCTGCGTGGGATGTGCCGGTCGGGGGGTGCGGCGAGGCTCCGGTCGCCGCACGTCCCGCCCATCGAATGTGCAGGTCAGCGCAGGCCGCGGGGCCTCAGGCGGGTGTTGGGGAGCTCGGGTGCGGGGAGGCGGTCGCCCGGGTAGCCGTGTACCTCGCCGAAGCGGTCGGAGGCGTTCGCCCAGTCCTGACGGGCCTGGGCGATGTCCTCGTGGGACCGGCCGATGAAGTTCCACCACATGACGATCTCCTCCTCGAACGGGGGACCGCCGAGCAGCACCAGCCGGGCCGGCTCTTCGGAGGTGTTGGTGAGTTCCAGCGCCTCGCGGCCGGGGCCGGCGTAGCCCATCTCCGCCCGGTCCACGGCGGTCCCGGCCAGGCGGACGGAGCCTTGGTCGACGAGGACGCCGTGCTCGAACGCGGGGTCCACGGCGAGGGTGAGGCTCGCGTGCGGGTCGAGGGCGATCTCGGCACCGAGCAGCGGGGTGAAGGTGCGTACGGGGGAGGTGTCGCCGCACAGGCTCCCGAGGAAGACCCGGACCAGGGCCCCGTCCACCCGGACCGGCTCGGGGGCGTAGTGCTGGAAGTCGCGTTCCGCGTGCCGGTGCTCCTCGGGGAGTGCCACCCAGAGCTGGACCCCGTGCAGGACGGTGGTGCGCGGGGTCGAGACCTCCGTATGGCTGATGCCGTGGCCGCCGGTCATCAGATTGAGCTCGCCGGGGCGTACGAAGGCGTGGCTGCCCAGGCTGTCGCGGTGCTCGATCTCACCGGTGAAGAGCCACGACACGGTCTGCAGCCCGGTGTGCGGGTGGGGTGCGACGTCCATGCCGCCGGTCGCGGCGACATCGTCGGGGCCGTAATGGTCGGCGAAGCACCAGGCGCCGATCAGGGAGCGGGACCGCTGGGGCAGGGTGCGCCGTACCGTCATCGCCCGCGGACCGCCCAGCGGGACGTCGCGGGCCGACAGCACCTCGACGCGGGGCTCCTCGCTCACCGAGGCCGCGCAGCGCACCTCGGCCGGTTCCGTCTCAGCGTTGCTCATCGTGGACCGCCCTCGGCTCCATTATTGTTGGATATTCAACTACCATGGTGGATCATAGAACACCATGGTCCGGGGCGCACCGCAAGCGTGCCCGGCCGCCCCGGTCAGAAGGAGACCAGAGTGAGCGCCACCACACCCGCGGACGGTCGACGGGTCTACGTCGACAAGCAGACCCCCAAGGCGTACCAGGCCCTGGTCCAGACCTCCGAGGCGGTCCGCGCGAGCGCCGCCGAAGCGGGGCTGGACCGGGTCCTGGTGGAGCTGGTCAACCTCCGGGTCTCCCAGCTCAACGGCTGCGCCTACTGCCTGGACGTCCACACCAGGGCGGCGCTGCGCGCGGGCGAGACCACCCAGCGCCTCGGAGTACTGGCCGCGTGGCGGGACACCGAGGTGTTCACGGCGCGGGAGCGCGCGGCCCTCGCCCTCGCGGAGGCCACCACCCACCCCGCGGACGCCGCCGCGCAGGAGACCGCCTACGCGGCGGCCCGCGAGGAGTTCGACGACACCGGGCTCTCCGCGATCGTCTGGGTGGCGATCACGATCAACGCCTTCAACCGGGTCTCCATCCTCAGCAAGCACCCGGTGCGCAGGGCGCCCGCGATCCCGGCACCGGGCCGCTGAGCGCCGCCCCGGCGCCGCAGGCATGTGTCGGACACCCTCTAGGAACCGCCCGGCCGCGCCCGCTCCAGCCAGGGGCCGAACTCGCTGTCCCGGACCAGCCGCCCGAGCTTGCGGTACTCCTGGAGCACCGCCGTGACGATCTGCTCCATACCGAGCGGTTCCCCCGACTCCGCCGCCAGGTAGGCGGCGGTCACCGCGCAGGCCCGGATCGACCCGCCCGCCAGCTGGAAACGCTCCGCGCAGAACTCCAGGTCGAGCCCGGCGCCGCGCGGGAGGGCCGGTCCGAGACAGCGGTCCCACAGGGCGAGCCGCTGAGCCGCGTCCGGCATCGGGAACTCCGCGATCACATCGAGGCGACGGGTGAACGCCTCGTCGAGATTGCCCCGCAGATTGGTCGTGAGCACCGCGATCCCGTCGAACGACTCCATCCGCTGCAGCAGATAGGCGGACTCCACATTGGCATGCCGGTCGTGCGCGTCCTTCACCTGCGAACGCTTCCCGAAGATGGCGTCCGCCTCGTCGAACAGCAGGATGCCGTTGACGTCCGACGCCTCGACGAAGATCCGTTCGAGGTTCTTCTCGGTCTCGCCGATGTACTTGTCGACCACCGTGGACAGATCGATCACATAGAGCTCCATGCCGAGCTCCGAAGCCAGCACCTCGGCGGACATCGTCTTGCCGGTGCCGGACTCGCCCGCGAACAACGCGATGATCCCGCGCCCCCGCCCGCCGCCCGGCCGCATCCGCCACTCCCCGAGGACCTGCTCCCGGTGGCGGGCGCGCAGCGCCAGCTCGGACAGTTCGCGCCGGGCCGTGTCGGGCAGGACGAGATCGTCCCAGCCGACCGCCGGTTCGATCCGGCGGGCGAGCCGTTCGAGCCCCGCCCCGTTCTGGGCCCGCACCGCCGCCCGCAGGTCCCGCACGTCCACCGCGCGTTCCTCCACCGCCGCCAGCCGGGCGGCGACCGAGGCGGCCCTGCGTACCTGCGCGGCGTCGAGCCGGTACGAGGAGGCGGCCCCCACCAGCGCTTCGACGTCCGGTCCGCCCCCGCCGGGAAGCCCGGTCGCCGCAGCGGCCCCGGCCAGCGCCCGGCGCCACCGGCGCGCCGACTCCTCGGGACCGGGGGACGGGACGGGAACGACGACGGGGCTCTCCTCCGCCCACAGCGGATCCCAGTGCTTCTTCCCGTACGCGACCAGCGGGACGCCGTCGAGCGCCCCGCACAGGCTCCCGAGCAGCCGGGCGCCCCCGGGCTGCTCCGGGGCCAGCGCCTCCAGCGGCCCGAGGACGACCCCGCCCCGGTCCAGCCGGGCCTCGGCCGCCAGGATCCGCACGGCCTCCGCCGGTTCGGGCAGGGCGGTGAGGGCGGCGATGTCGACGACCAGCGGGCGGCGCCCCGCGGCGACCAGCGCCTCGACGGCCACCCCGCCCGGGTCCCCGCCCCGGTCCAGCAGATGCACCAGGCCGCCGCCGGTGCCCAGGCCCGCCGCGACCCGCCGCACCAGCGGACCGTCGTGCGCCCCCGCGCCGGGGCCGGCCGCCCGGACCAGCCCGCGCAGCCTTCCGTCGACCACGTCGTCGCCGAGCAGATGGGCGGTGACCCGGTCCGGCACCCGCAGCACCCGGGAGAGCAGCGGCCGCTCCGGCTCCACCACCTCCACCAGCCCGCCCGCCACCAGCGGGGCGGACGGCGCGAACCGGAACCGGCCGCCGCCCGCGGCGGGCAGCCCGCACAGTTCGAGCGCCAGACCGATGGTGGGCCGACGCCGGGTCAGATCGTCGTTGAGATAGCCGTACAGCCGCTCGAACCGGCTGTCCACGTCCGGGGCCATCGCGACCAGCAGCAGATCGACGTCGAGCGGAAGCAGCCCGAAGGCGTCGGCCAGCCGGCCGAGGCGGCCGCCGGACGGGATCCCCGGACCGGGGCCGCCGCCGTACGGGGGGACCGGGGAGAACGCGTCGCGGGACTCGACGATCCGCGCCGCCGCCTCAGGAGTGAGGTACTGCCCCCGGAACGGGTCGTCCGGCTGCGGGTCGGCCGCCCGCCGGACCGCCACGGACTCCCTGACCCGCTGCTCGACGTGGACCAGCTGCTCCCAGAGGTCCGCGACGGCCGCCGCCGGGGCGTCGGCCGTCGCGTGGAGCGCCTCCTCCGTACTCCGTGCCGTGGTCATCGGGCGGCGCCCCCTCGGCGGCGCCGGCCCGGCGGCAGCTGCCGCTCGCGCTCCGCGGCGAAACCGCGCTCGCCGGGGTCGGAGACACCGTCGTAGCGCAACCGGCGCCCCGGGCTCGCCTCCCCGCCGTCCCGGGCCGCGGCGGTCCGTACCACCAGCCCCTCGGTGACCGGCGGACCGGCCTGGGTCCGCTCCCCGGCCAGCGGCGCCCACACCCGCAGGTCGATCGCGGCCTTGAGCTCACCGCCGAGTGCGGACCACACGTCCGAGGCGGACGGCCCGTCGAACCCGGGGCCCGCCGCCTCGATCTCCACCGACAGGCCCAGCTCGGCCAGGCTGCCCGTCCGCATCCGGTCGGGCAGTACGTCGGACCGTACGAGACAGCGCAACACCTCGGAGAGCAGGCGGTGTTCGTCCTGCGGATGGTTGGTCCAGGCGGTCACCAGATAGGTCAGCTCGAACCAGCGAGGCGGGGTCCGCCAGCCGACGACCATGCCCTCGTCGTCGTGTTCTTCGGCGGTTCCGGTGCGGCGCCGGGTCGCGTCCTCCCGGATCCGGTGCAGGAAGACACTGATCGTGGGCGCGTTGCGCCGGGCCGACCACTCCTTCGTCGGCGCGTCGAAGACCAGGTCGACACCGCTCTCCTGGAGCCCGGAGTCGATCAGCAGCAGCCGCAGTCCCTCGTCCACTTCGTGGATCATCGACGCCCCACCTCGTCCGGCGGGACGATGGTCCCCGCGACCACCAGGAAGTCCACGGGAGCCGCCTTGAACCCCGGCCCGGTCGCGGTGATCGTGCGCGGTCCGGTCTCGTCCTTCGCCAGGATCAGCAGCTGCGCGATGAACGTGCCGTCGCGGCGCGGAAGAGTCGGCACCGCGGCGGCCGTGATCCCCGGCTTCCACGTCAGCTTCACCGGCGCGCCGGGCGGGAAGTCCTTGCCCCGTACGGAGGTGACGAATCCCGGCTTGCCGACCTCGGGCACCGTGATGATCCGGGGCTGGAGGATGCGCAGTTTCTGCCGGGACACGTTGTCGCTCCGGTCCGCGTCGGTTCCGGTGGTGGTCAGCGTCCCGGTGATCGTCGCGGTCAGCGCCCGGTCGGGCTTGAGCACGACCCGGACGACCGTGGAGGCGCCCGGCGCCAGATCGGGCAGCGCGCACGTGCCCCGCGCGCAGCCGGCCGGGAGCGGGCCCGCCGGGATGCTGCCGGGCAGCCCGAGCTTCAGCCGCAACCCGGTGGCCAGGGCGTTTCGCCCGTTGCGCACGGTGTACGTCACCACGACCCGGCCGCCCACGTATCCGGGATTCGGCCGGGCCTTCACGGTGACGCCCGGTCCGGCCTTCGGCGCGGGCGGCTCGGGGGCCGGGGGCCTGGGCTTCGAGGGGGTCGGGGAGGGCGTGGGCGCGGGGGCCTCCGTGACCGGGACGGTCGTCGCGCTGGCGTTGTCCGTGGGGTTCGGGTCCACCACGGAACCGGCGACCGACCAGCCGATCCGCTGGTCTCCCGCCGTCACCCCGGTCAGCCGGGCGGTGACCGTCACGCTCTGACCGGGTCGCAGCGCCCCCAGCGCGCACTGGGGCGATCCGGCGGCACAGGAACCGACCGGGGTGGTGAGCTCCTCCAGGCGCACCCCGGCCGGAGCGTCGAGGGTGAGCACCGTGCCGGGCGAGACGGCGGGGCCCCGGTTGGTGACGGTGACCGTCGTCTCACCGGTGGAGCCGGTCTCGATCGAGGGGACGGTGGGCGGCGCGGTCAGGGACAGGTCGACGGACTTCTGGAAGGCGGGCTCCTTCTGCCGTCCCGCGAGCGCCCCGCCGAGCGGCGTGAGGGCGCCCGAGGCCAGGTCCAGGATGGAGAGCTGTTCCGGGGAGTTGGCGTCGGCCTCGCGGCGCGAACTCAGCACGACGCGTTCGCCGTCCGGCGACCAGGCCACGTCACGGGGCTGGAAGGGGCCGTACGACGGGGGCTCCGGAATGTCCTGGCGGCAGGCGTCGGGGTCGTTCCGCCGGGTGTCGGGGAGCACGACCCGGCAGGTGCCGCCGTTCAGCGACGTGATGATGACGCCGGTGCGACCGCTGTCCTGGTCGTTGCCGCCGTCCTTGCGGTTGAAGGCGATGCTGGTGCCGTCCGGGGAGAAGGCGGGGCTGTCGTCGAGCTTCTTGCACTCGCCGGGGCAGATCTTGGCGCTGAGGTCGCTCTGCCGGCCGAGCGCGTCCACCGGCGCGGTCCAGATGTGCTTGATGCCGCCCAGGCCCCGGATCTCGTGATTGCGGGTGAAGGCGAGCGTCTTGCCGTCCGGCGACCAGGCCGGCTGGGCGTCCTGCCCCGTCAGCTCACCGGCCGGCGGCACGACCCGGCCGATGATCGCGCCCGTCGCGACATCCGCGATCAGGACGCTGCTCGGTCCCGCGTTCCCACCGGTCCCGCCGGGCGAGACCCTGGCGAACGCGAGCTTGGTGCCGTCCGGGGAGAACGCGGGGTCGGTGTCCCAGTCACCGGGGGCGCGCCCGGCGAGCGGCAGCGGGGCCGCGTTGGCGCCGTCGGCGTCCACCAGGAAGATCTGCTCGCCGCGGGCCCGCTTGGCGCCCTCGAACCGGGTCACGACGATGCGGCGGCCGTCCGGGGTGTAGCTCTGCCGCTCGCTCCACGGGTCGAAGTCCGCCTTCGGGTTGAACAGGAGCTTCGCGTTGCCGACGGCATCGGGGTCCTCGTGCAGGATCGGGACTCCGAGGTCCCGGGGGTCCGATCCGTCCTGCCGGACGTCCTGGAGCGTCGCGACGACCGAATTGTCGTCGTTGTCGTTGCCCGGCCTGCGGGACGTCTGCCGGGAGACGATGGCGGTCCCGCCGTCCAACGGGCCCGTCCAGGTGGGTGAGTCGACCTTGCGGTTCTCGTCCAGCTCGGTCCTCGGCACGGCCCCGTCGAAGGCGGTTCCCCGGTAGACACGTTCGTACTGGCACGTGCAGTCGCGGCCGAGGTAGAGCAGACCCGATCCGTCCGACAGCCAGGCGGCCGAGCGGGTGCGCCAGGTCGCCAGTCCGCCGCCCAGCAGCGCGCGGTCGGTGCCGGGACGCCCCTCGGTCACCCACAGCCTCGGGTCGTCCTCCTTGGGGGAGGGGTTGAGGGTGTACGCGATCTGGTCGCGGTGGGCATCGTCGTCCACCGGGTTCCACGCCGGTTCAGTCGCGCTGCCGGTCGCATTGCTGACGACCTTCGCCGGTCCACCGGACACGGCCTGCTCGTAGATGATCCCGGCGCCGCCGGTGCCGGAGTCGCAGGAGAACGCGACGCGGGTGCCGTCGGGGGAGAAGGTCGGGGAGGTCTCGTTGTTCGGGGTGTCGGTCAGCCGCCGCAGTCCGTCGCCGTCGACCCCGATGACCCACAGGTCGCGCTGGACCTTTCCGTCCGCGCCCCGTTCCGCGGAGTCGAACACCACGGTCAGCCCGTCGGGGGAGAGTTCGGGGTGTGCCGCGTCCCGGTCGCTGGTGAGCTTGAGTACCGTTCCGTCCGCCTCGCGCACGTAGACCTGGGGCCGCACGCTGTCGCGCAGGCTGGTGAAGACCATCCGGTCACCGCGTACGAACGGGTCCTGGTCGTAGTGGGTCGGCCCCTCCCCGAACAGCGGGTCGGAGTTGTCCTTCCCGGTGACCCGGCCGATGCTGCGGTGCTCGGTCCCGGCGTAGGTGATGCGTCCGGCGTCGACCGGCTTCTCGTCCGCCGCGGCGGCCAGCCGCGGCGCACCCTGCGGGGCGGACGCGGAGCCCGCCACCAGCAGCGGGGCCAACAGCATCACAGCGCCCACCAGTCGGCCCAGCCTGGTCTGTCCCGCAGGGCCAGCAGTGCCGGTCACGGCCCACCTCACAGTCTCTCGATGACTCTCCAAGCACAGCATCGTGGCTGCGCCGGGCGGGGGACAGGTCCCAAGTACCCGGACCGGGGGAAGCGACGGTTGCCCTTTGCGGCGCCCCGCGGCCCGTCCGGCCCGGGACCGTACGGACCGGCACGGCCGCGTACGGACCGGCGGGCCTCCGCGGGGGAGGCCCGCCGGCGGGCTCAGATCAGCCCGTGGCGCATGGTGTAGCCGACGGCGTGGGCCCGGTTGCGCAGTTCGAGCCGGGTCACCACCTCGTGCAGCACGTTCTTGACGGTGCGTTCGGAGTACGAGGTCTTCTGCGCGATCTCGGCGGTGCCGTAACCCTCCGAGACCAGTCTGATCATCTCGGCCTCCCGCGTCGTGAGGGTGGAGAGGGAGAGCCCGCGGGGGTCGAGGACGGTGCGCTGGAGGCTGCTGACGTGGTCGAGGAGCTTTCCGAGCAGGTCGCCCGGGAGCACACCCTCGCCGTTCGCCATCGCCGTCACCAGGTGCACCAGGCTGTTCTGATCGGCCTCCGCCCGCCGCAGCACGGCGGCGACACCGCACTCGATCATGGTCTGGAGGGCGCCCGACTCGAAGAATCCGACGACGAGTCCGGTGCGGGTCACGGTGTTGCGCTGGAGGCGCTGGAGCAGTTGGATGGTGCGTTCGTCCACCATGTCCACCACCACCAGGGAGACCTGGGCGCGGTCCGCCTCTGCCTCGTCCACAAGCTCTATCTCCGGGCGGGGGCGTATCTGGTGGACCACACCGGTCCGCAGGATCAGATCCTCCGCGTACACGGCCACCGAGACCCGGTCCCCGGGGGTCGTCCGGGTGCCGGTCGCGGCGGCGCGTTCCGCCGCGGTGGGCCTGCGGTAACGGCCGCGGTCCGCCGCCCCGTTCATCGTCTCTGCTGTGATCGTCATGTCGTTTGCGTGCCTGTCTTCCTCGGATGTTCCGTTCGGTACCCCTGTTGCCGCGCTCGGCCGCACCGGGTCCGGCATGGCGAACGGGCCCGCGGGAGGGTCGGCGGGACACCGGTCCGGTGGGCCCCCGGGGCACCACCCCTGCCCGATCGTTGCCCTCGCGTCTCTGCTGCCGGGCCCCGGTCGCGGCCTAACGTCGCATCGTGACCACATCTGCCGAACTCGAAACAACCACGCTGACGGTGTCGCCCGGCGCCGAAGCGACGACCACACTGACCGTGCGCAACGACGGCGACATCGTCGAGGCGTACACGCTCGAAGTGGTCGGTGACTGCGCCGCGTGGAGCACCGTCGAGCCGGCGAGGGTCTCCCTCTACCCCGGTACCTCCGAAGTGGTGACCGTACGGCTGACGCCGCCCCGGTCCCACGAAGTCCGCGCCGGTGAAATCCCCCTGGGCGTACGGGTACTGCCCGCGGAGCGCCCCGAGTCGGTGGCCGTGCCCGAGGCCACGGTGGTCGTCGAGCCCTTCCACGAGCTGCGGGCGGACCTCGATCCGCGCAGGCGCTCCGGCTGGCTCGGCGCACGCTTCCGGACCGCGGTGCAGAACCGGGGGAACACCGCGGTCGACGTGGCACTGACCGGGAGGCAGGAGGGGGAGGAGCTGAAGCTCGCCTTCACCCCGGCCGAACAGCGCCTGGAACCGGGCGAGTCCGCCGAGGTGGGGCTGAAGGTCAGGACCCGGAAGCTGATCTGGTTCGGCAAGCCCGTCGCCTGGCCGTTCGAGATCGAGGCCGCCGAGCCCGTCCAGGACGGTGCCGCCGAGGCGGAGCCCGGCCGGAGCGAGAAGGTGGCCGGGGAGTTCTCCCAGATCCCGGTGCTGCCCCGGTGGTTGCTGATCGTGCTGGCCGCGCTGCTGGCGCTGTTGCTGGCCTGGTTCGCGCTGGTCCGCCCCGCGATCAAGAGCAGCGCGGAACAGGCGGTCGCGAAGGCCGCGCAGGAGAAGACGCCGCCCGGCGGGAAGCAGGACTCCGCGGCAGGCGGCACGGGCGACCAGGGGAACGGCCAGAACAAGGGGGACGGCAAGGGCCAGGGCAACTCGTCCGGCGGTTCCGGAGGTTCGGGCGGATCGGGTTCGGGCGGCGGGAACGGCAACCCCGAGCAGATCTCGGCGACGATCGACGTGCAGACCAAGGCCGGGGGCGAGAACAAGGGGACGTACCCGGTCGACCCGGGCAAGGTCTTCGGGGTCACCGACATCGTCGTGGCCAACTTCCAGGGCGACGAAGGGGTGCTGACGATCTACTTCGGCGACCGGAAGATCACCACCATCGCGCTGGAGACCTTCCGCAACCAGGACTACCACTGGGTCACCCCCATCGAGATCCAGGAGAACGAGAAGGTCACCGCGTCCGTGACCTGCGCCAAGCCGGGCACGCCCGCGACCGGAACCCAGGCTTCCGGGTGCCACCAGGTGCTGAATGTCAGCGGTGAGCTGAAAGACGTCGCCCGGTAGAAACGGAACGTCGGCCCCCCGGCTTTCCCGCAGTGTGATGAGAACAGCAGAAAACCCCGTCGAGTGAAACCCGGCTGGTCGGGCATGTGGCAGTTTCTTTCGCCCGGTCAGATGGGAGGTCTGGACCTCTCGGTTGCATTCCGGCGCCCGGATGGCGTGGGACTTTCGGTCCCCGACCCTCCCGGTAGTGCCGGGAAGGCTGGGTGGGACGGCCGCCTGCCTGCCGAGGTCGTGGTTTCCGAATGGTCGGTCGGGGGTTTCGGCGCGCTCTGAAATATGGCTGGTTTACGTCTGTCCGGCTATGGGGCGGGGGTGTTGCGCGAGTCGGCGGGGGAACCGCGGGAATCGCTGGCGGGGTGGGGTGCGGCGTGAATCGCGCTAGCAGAACGTTCGGCAATTCAGCGGGTGAACACGCCGGTGACGGCGGAGAAAGTCCTGCTGAAATGAGTTGTACATCTGGCCGTCATAAAGACGGCCCGTGAAATGTGGCGTACGCCACGAACGGTCCGCGAGGGGAAACGAATCCCGCCGCGCGGGTGCCCGGGAAGGCAGCGGACTTGCCCCGTGCCCAGGACCTTGGGACCTACTGTCCGCCATGGCCGCCGGGGAAGACTCGGCGACGAACGAACGACCACGCGAAGGAGCGAGCATGCCGTCGTACCTCACCCCCGGTGTTTACGTGGAGGAGGTGCAGTCCGGAGCGCGGCCCATCGAGGGAGTCGGCACCGCGGTCGCAGCCTTCGTCGGTTTCGCGGAGTCCGGCCCCTTCCACCAGCCGACGCTGGTGACCAACTGGGACCAGTACGTCCAGACCTTCGGCACCTTCACCCCCGACACGTATCTGACCCCCGCGGTCTACGGCTACTTCGCCAACGGCGGTGGCGCGGCCTACATCGTGCGCATCGGCGGCCCGGCCGAGGGCGCCGAGGGTACGGAGCAGGGCCGGGCGGCGGAGGCGGCTCCGGCCACCGTCCTCGGCGGCTTCCAGGTGTCCGCACGGCCCGGCGCGAGCGGGGAACTCTCCGTGGAGGTGGCCGACGCCGAGGGCGAGAACCCCCCGGAGGACCGGTTCCGGCTCCTGGTCCGGCAGGCCGGCAAGGTCGTGGAGACCTTCGAGGCGTCCAGCCGCAAGAACGTCAAGGGCTACCTGGTCACCCAGGCCCGCCAGTCCAAGCTCATCCAGGTCACCGAGCAGCCCGGCGCCACCCCGGCCCGCCCGGAGAACCAGACCCTCGCCCTCGCCCCGGCCGCCGCGCCGGGCGCCGGGGTCGCCCGGCTCGACCCGGCCGAGTACGTCGGCGACGCCACCGCCCGTACCGGGTTCGCCGGCCTCGAAGCGATCGACGAGATCACCATGGTCGCCGTCCCGGACCTGATGAGCGCCTACCAGCGCGGCGACATCGACGCCGACGGCGTCAAGGCCGTGCAGCTGGCGGTGATCTCGCACTGCGAGCAGATGGGCGACCGGGTCGCGGTCCTGGACACCCCGCCCGGCATGAACGCCCAGCGCGTCCGCACCTGGCGCAACGACGACGCCGGATACGACTCGCGCTACGCGACCGTGTACTACCCGTGGGTCAAGGTCTTCGACCCGGCGACCGGTCAGAACACCCTGGTACCGCCGAGCGGCCACGTCGCCGGTGTCTGGGCGCGCAGCGACGGCGAGCGCGGCGTGCACAAGGCCCCCGCCAACGAGGTCATCCGCGGCGCGCTGGACCTGGAGGTCCGCCTCAGCAAGGGCGAGCAGGACCTGCTCAACCCGATCGGCGTCAACTGCGTGCGGGCCTTCCCCGGGCGCGGCATCCGGATCTGGGGCGCGCGCACCCTCTCCTCCGACCCGGCCTGGCGCTACCTCAACGTGCGCCGCCTCTTCAACTACCTGGAGGAGTCCATCCTCCTGGGCACCCAGTGGGTGGTGTTCGAGCCGAACGACGACCGCCTCTGGTCGAGCATCCGGCGCAACGTCACGGCGTTCCTCACCGAGGAGTGGCGCCGGGGCGCCCTCTTCGGCCGCACGGCCGAGGAGGCGTTCTACGTCAAGTGCGACCGTGACAACAACCCGCAGGAGTCGATCGACCTCGGTCAGGTCGTCTGCGAGATCGGCGTCGCCCCGGTGAAGCCCGCGGAGTTCGTGGTCTTCCGCCTCGCGCAGTTCTCCGACAGCACGAGCCTCGTCAACGAGTGACCCGGCAGGGTCCGCAAGAACGGAACAGGTGACACAGAGTCATGGCAGAGGGCGATGCTCTTTCCACTCACGTCTTCGGCGTGCAGCTCGGCGGCTATCTCGTCGAGTCGATCCAGGAGATCAGCGGCCTGACGGTCGAGGAGGAGGTCGTCGAGGTCCGTCAGGTGACCTCCGACGGCAAGCAGATCATCCGCAAGCAGCCCGGTGCGCGCCAGGCGGGCGAGGTGACCATCACCCGCGGGCTCGACAAGAGCAGCGAGTTCACCAAGTGGATCAAGGAAACGCTCAACAACGGGGCGGTCGACACCGCTCGCCAGAACCTCACCATCGAGATCAAGGACTCGAAGGGTGACACGGTCCGGCGCATCCAGCTCATGCAGGGCTGGGCCAGCAAGTGGGAGGGGCCCTCGCTGAAGGCCGGCGAGTCCAGCCCCGCCACCGAGTCGGTGACCATCACCTTCGAGGAGATCGTGGTCGAATGAGGCGACGGACCGTTACGTCGGGCGGGCTCGAAGAAGTCCTCGACAGCCTCGCCTCGGCCACGTCCGCCGCGCGGGAGGAGGCGCCGGCCCAGACGCCCGCGCCTCCCGCCGCCCGGAACCAGCCGGACCTGCGTACGGAGTTCGAGTTCGAGCTCCCGCGCGGATACGTCGACGACGACGGCCAGGTCCACCGGACCGGCTCCATGCGGCTGGCGACGGCCCGCGACGAACTGCGCCCGCAGATCGATCTGCGGGTGAAGGAGAACCCGGCGTACCTGAGCGTGGTGCTGCTGAGCCAGGTGATCACCCGGCTCGGCACCATCACCGACGTGCACGCAGGGGTCGTCGAGCGGATGTACGCCACGGACGTGGCGTTCCTCCAGGACTTCTACCGCCGCATCAACAGCGAGGGCCACACCCACGCGGCGGTGACCTGTCCGCTCTGCCAGGGGTCGTTCGAGGTGGACCTCTCGGGTGGGCGCCTGGGGGAATCGTGACGTACGCCCTTCCCCGCCTGCGGGAGGAGATCGCGTACATCGCCTACCACTTCCACTGGCAGCGAGAGGACATTCTCGACCTCACCCACGGTGAGCGTCAGGAATGGGTGCGGGAGATAGCGCGGATCAACACCCGCGTCAACGAAGGCGGGTGATCGTGTGGGGTTCGGAAGCTGGTTCCGCAGGGCGGACCGGGACGGGGCCGACACCGGTCGCGCCCCGGAACCGGCACAGGCACAGGCGCAGGCGCGGGAGCCGGAGCCCGAGCCCGGCCGGGGCGACGGCGGTGCGGCGCGGACGGCCGGTGACTGGGACGGCGGCTGGCGGCGGGTGACGCCTCCGGCGGTGACCGTCGCCCGGTCGTCGATCGGGGTCAGCGACGGACTCCGGTTCCGGGACGGCCTCGCCTCCTGGCAGGACCTCTCCTTCGGGAGCGAACTCGGCCACGCCGTGCTGCCGTCCGCACCGGTGGGGCTCATCCACGGCGTCGCCCGCCCCGGCGCCGCCCGCTCGGATTCCCCGGGCGGACCGCTGCTGCTGCGCGCCGCCCGTACCGCGCCCGAGGAGGAGCCGACGAGCGGTCCGGGCCGACCGGCGCCCGCGACGGCGGGCGACAGGACCGGCAGGGGCGGGGCACCCGGGAAGCCCGCCCCTGCCACCGCCCAACGGGCCCCCGCCCAACGGGCCCCCGTCCAACGGGCCACCAGGGCACCGGACCGGCGTTCCGCCTCCGCCCCGGCAACGACCGCGGAGCCGGTAGCCGCGCCCGCCCCGCAGCACCAGCCACCGGCGGAAGCCGCACCGGTGGCGCCCGCCCGGACCCGCCCCGCCCGGCCCGCGGCGGTACGTCCGCAACGGACCGCGCCGCCCCTGATCGTCGCCCGGCGCCCCGTGATGCCGCTGCGGAGGATCGCCGGCATACGGCCGGCCGGCGAGCCGGTCACCGCTCCCGCACCGACCGCGTCCTCATCCTCGTCCTCGTCCGTGTCCGCTTCGGCGCCGGCCGTGCAGCGGGCGGAGCGCGTGGAGGCGTCGCGGTCGAACCCGACCGTGCGCGCGGAGAGCCCCCGGACCGCCCCGACCGCCTCGCCGGAGGCGGCATCGACGGGTGACCCCGCCACGGCCCGTCCCGCGGAGACGGTGCGCCCCGCCCTGGGCCGCCCCCTGCGCGAGCTGCCCATGGGCGCGATCCCCGCCGGGCGGGACACGCGGAGCACCCCCGCGCCGTCCGGCCCAGAGGGGGCGGGACCGGGGATGCCCGTGATCCAGCGGCAGACGCCGGACGCCACGGCTCCGTCGACTCCGTCGCCCCCGGCCACACCGGCATCGACGCCTAACCGGACGTCGGCCCCGAAGCTTACGCCGTCCCCCTCGGCCTCCCTCCCCGTACAGCCGTCGCGGTCCGAGCCGGGGCGGCCCGGCAGGTCCGGCGCGCGGGCCCGTGGCGGGATCGGCACGCCCCTTCCCGCGCTCCCGCCCACGGCCCGGACCGGTAACGACGCGCCGCTGCTCGGCGACCGGAGTAGGCCCCGGGCCGGAGCCACGACCCCGCCGCCGGGCTCCGGGACGTCGCGCCCCTCCGCCACCCCGGCCGGTCCCGCGCCGCAGCAGCCCACCGCGCCCGCCGACCTGCCCGTGCGCTCGTCCGCCGCGCCCGCGGGCCCCGGCGCCCCGGCCCCGGGCCGCCCCGAGCCGGTCCAACGGGCAGCGAGCGACACCGGAGCGAACACCACGTCCACGAAGACCACTTCCGGGAACACCACGTCCGCGAAGGCCACTTCGGTACACGCGACTTCCCCGGGGTCCGCGTCCGCGAGGACCGCCGCCCCCGCACCTTCCGGTCCTGTGCGTCCGGTACGCATCCGGCGGGTCGCCCCGGACCGGGCACCGGGACAGGCGACCGGACCGGTGCCGCCGCTGCCCTCCGTCCAGCGGGCGCGGCCGCTGCTGACGAACCGCTCCCTGAAGGTGAACACCGGCTCCGGCGAAGGCTTCTCCGGCCCGGCGGCACGCGCCTCGGCCAGACCGGTCGTACCGGCCACCTGGCGCCGCGACACACCGCAGCCCGTGGCCGCCCCACCCGCCCGGGACGGATCCCCGGACCCCGGCCCCGCGAACGTCGGTGCCGGGAACCCGAGTACCGGAAGCCCCGGCCCGGGGATTCAGCGCACCACGCGGGGCGCCGTTCCCCGACCGGCCCTCCGCCGACCGGGCACCACCGCCCCGGCCGAGGCCGCCCAGCCGCACCGGCCCGGGGCGACTCGCGGCCCCGCGTCCCCGGCCCCCGGCGAAACCGTCGCCCGTACCTCCGCGCCCGCGTCCACACCCGCACCGACGTCCGCGCCCGGACGCACGTCCGCGCCCGCGTCCGGTCCCGCATCCACCGCCGGATCCGTGCCGGGGCCGGGCGCGCGGACCGGCCGGGCGGAGCGCGGGGCGGGTGGCGGCTCCCTGCTGCGGCTCGTGCAGCGCTCGGTAGGTGGGGGCGGGGCGAGGACCGGGCCCGACGACCGCCCGCAGGCGGGACCCGCCGCACACCGTCCGGAGCAGCCGTCCCCGCCCCTGCCCGCGGTGACGCGACCGGCTCCCCGAGCCGGGGCTGCGGCCTCCTTCGCGCCCCGGTCGGCCGTTCCGGTGGTGCGACCGCACCCGCCCGCCCGGAGCGGTCCGGGAGCGCCCGTCACCCCCGTACAGCGCGCGCCGCTGCCGGTGGTGCCCGAGTCCGCCACCGCCCTGCCCGTGGGACCGCAGGCCGGTCCCGGTCCCATGCCGCCGGGGCCACCGGCCCTCTCGGTGCGCGTCCCCCGCCGCGCACCGGCCACCGCCACTCCCGCCGACGTCCCCGCTCCGCCACCACGCCCCGGCACCTCCGCCCACACCGCCGAGGCGATCCAGCGAGCGGTGGCCGACGCCGGGATCACTGGTGTTCCGGTGCGGGCCGTCCAGCCGAAGGCGAAGCCCGCCGTGCCGGGGCACCCCGGCCCGGCAGTACCCGCCGGGCCGGCCGCCGCGGACGCCCGGGCCGAGAACCGGATCACCGGCGCGGACATCGAGGAGCTGGCCCGACGGCTGATCGACCCGGTGAGCCGGCTGATCCGCGCGGACCTGCGCCGAGGACGGGAACGCACCGGACGGCTGTACGACGGCCGTCGCTGACCGGCCACGAACGGCCTTACGCAGCAAGGAACTTGGAAGAAGCCGGGAAGAAGAGAAGCACATGACGCACAACATCTTCGCGACGAGCGTGTTCTTCAAACTCGTCATCGGGGGCAGCGACCTGGGCGCCTTCCACACCTGCTCGGGACTGGGCGCCGAGGTGGAGATGGAACAGTACGCCGAGGGCGGCAACAACGGCTTCACCTGGCAGCTGCCGGGCCGGATCACCTGGACCAACATCACACTGACCCGCCCCGTCACCGCCGACACCCTCAAGATCGCGCGCTGGCTCAACGAGACGATCCAGCGCGTCGAGCCCAAGGACGGCGAGATCGTGGCTCTCCGCCCGGACCTCAGCCGCATCATCAGCTGGCAGGTGCACGGCATCGTGCCGGTCCGCTGGCAGGGGCCGTCCTTCGACCCCGCCAACTCCCAGGCGGCGATCGAGACACTGGAGATCGCCCACGAAGGACTGGAGCCGTCCTGATGAACCCCCGTACCGCCGGACGGCACCGACCGTAGACCCCGGAGAGAACCGGGAGGAGGAGCGCAATGTCACCCGCTGTCCGCGCGAGCCGCGCTCGCGCCCAGCTGACCATCATGGAACCGCCGTCGACCGTCGGCGCCAAACCGGGCGGGAACCTCGCCCGGATCACCCTGCAGTTCAACCCCGCGAAACTGTCGCTGAGCAAGAGCACCGAGTGGCGGCGCACCCCGTCCCGGATGGCCGGGCAGTCCGCGCTGCCCGAGTTCGTGGGCAGCGGCCCCCGGTCGCTGTCCCTGGAGGTCTTCCTGGACTCCACCGCCACCCATGACAACTCGGTCGAGAAGGCCGTGGAGCAGATGATGCTGGCCTGCGTGCCCACCCCGAGCAGCCTGGCCCGCAAGACCCCCGCCAGCCCCTGGGTCCGCTTCGACTGGGGCACCTCGAAGACCACCTCCTTCGACGGCGTGCTCTCCAACTTCTCGGTCACGTACACCCTGTTCGACGTCGACGGGAAGCCACTGCGCGCCACCTGCTCCCTGTCGATCGAGGAGGCGAGCGTCGACCCGGCGGGCCAGAACCCCACCTCCGGCTCGCGGGAGGCCCGGCGCACCCACCGGGTCGTCGCCGGGGACAGCCTGCCGCTGCTCGCCTGGCGGGAGTACGGCGACGCCACCGCGTGGCGCACCATCGCGGAGGCCAACGACGTGGACGACCCGATGCAGCTGGTCCCGGGTACGGAACTGGTCGTGCCCGGTCTGGAGACACACGTCCCGGAGGGCGGCCGATGACCGCCCCCGGCCGCTCCTTCGCCGCGGACCCGATCGTCGAGGCCCCCGCCGAACTGCCGGCCGCCTGGGCCGCCCAGCTGGTGAGCTGTGTGGTGGACGAGAACGTCGGCCTGCCCGACACCGCCGTCCTCACCTACCGCGACCCCGACCACAAACTGCTCACCGCCACCGGCATCACCATCGGCAACCCGCTGAAGATCTCCGTGGTCACCGTGCAGGAACGGGCGCGGGAGCGGCTGTTCACCGGTGAGGTCACCGCGATCGAGCTGGACAGCGACACCACCGGATCGTTCACCGTGGTCCGGGCGTTCTCCCGGGCCCACCGCCTCCAGCGAGGCCGGAAGGTGGTGGCCTTCCGCAACATGAAGGCCGCCGACATCGTCCGCAAGGTCGCCGCCGGTGCCGGGTTGGCCTGCGGGAGGATCGAGGCCGCGCCGGTCACGTACCGGCAGCTGACCCAGCCCAACGTCTCGGACTGGGAGTTCCTCCAGTTCCTCGCGGGGGAGAGCGGCGCCCAGGTGCGGGTGGACGACCAGGGGCTGCTCCAGTTCGTGAAGCCGAAGCCGGCCTCCTCCGCCCCCGCGCCCAGCACCCCGGCGAGCCGCCACCCGATGGTCCTGGAGTACGGGCGCAACCTCCTCGCCCTGCGCGCGGTGCTGACCGGCGCGGACGGGGCGGACAACGTGGAGGTGCGCGGCTGGAACGTCGACACCAAGTCCCGGCTGGTGGCCCGCGAACAGTCCGTCCGCAGCGACACGGTGGTCCCCGGGATGAGCCCGTCGGTGGTGGCCGGGGCGTTCGGCGGGGGCGCGACGATGACGGTCGCCGACACCCCGTACCGCACCCAGGCCGAGGCCACGGCGGTGGCCGGGGCGGTCGCCGCCTCGGTCGGCTCCGGGTTCGGGGAGATCGAGGCGGTCGCCGAGGGCAACCCCCACCTGCGCGCGGGCGAGCCGGTGGCCCTCGGCAACGTCGGCCCCGCGTTCGCCGGGCGCTACACGGCGACCGCCGCCCACCACGTGCTCGAACCCAACGGCGGCTACCGGACGACGGTCCTGGTCAGCGCCGCCCCCGACCGCTCCCTGACCGGGCTGGCCAGCGGCGCGAACGCGCCCTCGCGCGGCCCGAGGATGCCGGGACTCGCGATCGGCGTGGTCACCGACATCCGCGAGGGCCAGGCCGAACGCGGCTGGGTCAAGCTGAAGTTCCCCTGGCTCGACGACACCTACGTCACCGACTGGGTCCGCACCGTGCAGTGGGGCGGCCAGGGCGGCGGCGGGGTGTTCAGCCCCGAGGTCAACGACGAGGTGCTGGTCGGCTTCGAACAGGGCCTGCTGGACAGCCCGTACGTGATCGGCGGCCTCTACAACGGCGTCGACAAGCCCTCCCCGCACGACGTCCCCCTGGTCGACGCGACCAGCGGAAAGGTCAACCGGCGCTCCCTGGTGTCCCGTTCGGGCAACCGGCTGGAACTGCTGGACGCGCCGCGCGGCCCGTCCGGCGTCCGCATCGCCACCGGCGACAAACGGCTCGACGTCCGGCTGGACGAACGCAAGGGCGAGATCGCCCTGACCGTGTACGCACGCGGCGGCGGCCGGGCGCTCAGCTCCGTGACCCTCTCCTCCTCCGGCATCACACTGGACGCGGGGACGGGCGACGTGAACATCAAGGGCAGCTCCGTCACCGTCAACGGCAGAACCGGTGTCACGATCGACGGTGGACTGCTCGGCGTACTCAAGGCGAAGCTCATCAGGATCAACTGACCGGCCGTCGACCCGAGGCCCCCGGACCACGGGACGCGTCACCCGACGTCCCCGAACCCCCCTCACCAACACCTTCACCGCCGAGGAGAACACCGACCATGCCCCCCGCAGCCCGTACGGGCGACAGCACCGCCCACGGTGGCGTCATCGGCACCCCGCCCCCGGGCGCGGTGGCCGTCGCCACCGTGCTGATCGGCGGGCGGCCCGCGGCCGTCACCGGGAGCCTGCACGTGTGCGTCGTACCGCCGCACGCCGCGCTCGGACCGGGAAACATGATCATGCCCAACCCGGCCGCCGCGCTCGGCGGACAGGTCCTGATCGGCGGGCTGCCCGCCGCCCGGATGCGGGACAACACCACCTGCGGCGCCCCCATCATCAGCGGCGCGCTGAACGTCCTGATCGGGGGCCCGATGTGAGCGGCAGCGGATTCATCGGACGCGGCTGGGGCTTCCCGCTGCGGGTCGGCGCCACCGGCGGCATCGGCATGGTGGAACGGGACCGGGAGATCGAGGAGGCCATCGGGCTGATCCTCGGCACGGCCCCCGGCGAGCGGCCGATGCGCCCGGAGTTCGGCTGCGGCATCCACGAGTACGTCTTCGCGCCCGGCGACGGCGCGACCGCCGGACGCATCGCCCACGAGGTCCGCACCTCGCTGGAGCGGTGGGAACCGCGCATCGAGGTGACCGACGTGGTGATCGCGTTCGACGCCATCGAGGAGGGCACCCTGTACATCGACGTGCACTACACCGTGCGGGCCACCAACGACCTGCGCAACCTCGTCTTCCCCTTCTACACCATCCCGTCCTCCGAGGGATCCGACGAAGCCGGAGCACGCTGATGGCCCTGCCCTCACCCAACCTGGACGACCGGCGCTTCCAGCAACTCGTCGACGAGGCCAAGCGGTACGTCCAGCAGCGCTCCCCGGAGTGGACCGACCACAACGTGTCCGACCCCGGGGTCACCCTCATCGAGACCTTCGCCTACATGGTCGACCAGCTGCTCTACCGGCTGAACCGGGTGCCGGACAAGAACTACGCGGCCTTCCTCGACCTGCTCGGCGTCACCCTCTTCCCGCCGACCGTGGCGCGGGCCGAGGTCGACTTCCGGCTCTCCGCGCCGCAGCCGGAGACCGTGCGCCTCCCGGCGGGCACCGAGGTCGCCACCGCGCGCGGCGAGACCGAGGAGTCCGTGGTCTTCTCCACCGTCGACGAACTGGCCATCGTGCCGAGTTCGCTGATCAGGCTCGTCACCGCACCGGCCTCGGGCGACCAGACGGACCGCACCGCACCGCTCGGCGCGGGCAAGGACATCCCGTGCTTCCAGTCCCGGCCGGAGCCGGGCGACGCCCTGCTCTTCGGGCTGCCCACCGCCGTACCCCGCTGCATCGTCGCCGTACGGCTGGACAGCCGGGTCGAGGGCGTCGGCGTCGACCCCCGCCAGCCGCCACTGGTGTGGGAGGCGTGGGACGGGGCCCGCTGGGTGGTCTGCGAGACCGGCACCGACAGCACCGGCGGGCTCAACCGGCCCGGCGAGGTCATCGTGTTCGTCCCGGCCGGGCACACCGCCTCGGTCACGGCGGGCGTACGGGCCGGATGGCTGCGCTGCCGCGTCACCGCACCCGAACCGGGGCAGCCGTTCTACTCCGAGTCGCCGACGATCCGCGAGGCGGAGGTCTTCACCGTCGGCGGCACCATGGACGTCGAACACGCCGAGACCGTCCTCGACGTACCGCTCGGCACCTCCGAGGGCGTCGCCGGACAGCGGTTCACCGTGAGCCGGGCCCCCCTGCTGACGGACGGGGACCCCCCGGTCGTCGAGGTCTCCACCGCCGAGGGCTGGCAGGTCTGGACCCCGGTGGAGCACTTCGGCGCCTCCGCCCCCAACGACCGGCACGTCCGGATCGACGCGGTCTCCGGCGAGTTCGCCTTCCCGCCCGAGGTCCGCGAGCCGGACGGCACGATGCGCGCCTACGGGGCGGTGCCCGAGAAGGGCGCACAACTGCGGGTGCCCCGGTACCGCACCGGCGGCGGCTCCGCCGGCAACGTCGCCCGGGGCGCCATCAGCGTGCTGCGCAGCTCCGTGCCGTACGTGGCCGGGGTGGAGAACCGCGAGGCGGCCCGGGGCGGGGTCGACGGCGAGACCGTGGAGAACGCGAAGACCCGGGCGCCCCACATTCTTCGGGTCCAGGAACGCGCGGTCACGGCCGGGGACTACGAGGCCGTCGCCCGCGAGGCCGCCCCCTCCCTGCGCCGGGTCCGGTGCCTGCCCGCCGTGGCGGGGGAGGCCGGGGCGGTTCGGGTGCTGGTGGTGCCCGACGCGGTCCCCGACCGGGGCGGCCAGCTCCGGTTCGAACAGCTGATCCCGTCCGACGCCGTGCTCGCCGCGGTCACCGAACGGCTCGACGAACGGCGCCTGGTCGGCACCCGCCTCGTCGTGGAACCGCCCGCCTACCAGGGCGTCACCGTGGTCGCCCGGCTGGTGACCACCGGCGACGACCCGGACCGGGTCCGCACCGACGCGGTCGCCGCGCTGTTCCGCCACATCGACCCGCTGCGCGGCGGCGCCGACGGCACCGGATGGCCCTTCGGCCGCCCCGTGCAGTACGGCGAGATCTTCGCGGTGCTCCAGAACGTGCCGGGGGTCGCCCTGGTCGAGGACGTACGGATGTTCCCGGCGGACCCGATCACGGGCAGGCGCGGGGCGGCGGTGCAGCGGATCGACGTCGCGCCCGGGGCCCTGGTCTTCTCCCACCAGCACCAGATCGAGGTCACCGTGAGCGGGGCAGGTGACGGCGCATGACCCGAGCCGCGGTACCCGGACTCCCCAGCCGCTACCCGATCGGCGGGCTGCTGCCCGCGCTGTACGCGGACGACGACCTGGCGCAGCGGTTCACGGCGGGCCTCGACACCGTGCTGGCGCCCGTCCTGTCCACCCTGGACAACCTGCCCGCCTACTTCGACCCCGCGCTCGCCCCGGCCGACTTCCTGCCCTGGCTGTCGACCTGGGTGGCGGCCGACGTCGACCCGGCCTGGCCCGAGGAGCTGCGCCGGGCCGTGATCGCCCGCGCCGTCGAACTGCACCGGTGGCGCGGGACCCGCCGGGGGCTGACCGAACACCTCCGGCTCTGCTTCGGCGTCGAGGCGGACATCCGGGACGGCGGCGGCGCCGCCTGGTCGAACGAACCGGGCACCGCCCTCCCCCCGGCACCCACCGGGGAACTGCTGGTACGGGTATGGGCGCCGCACGGCGGACCGGTGGACGCGCACCGCGTCCGGGCCGTCGTCGCCGCGTCCTGCCCCGTACACCTGACCCACCGGGTGGAGATCCTGCCCGGCCCACCGGACGAGACAGGAGACTGACACGATGCGCTCGTGTCCGGCGTGCGGTGCGGCCAACCGCGAGGACGACGAATTCTGCGGGAACTGCGGTTCCTACCTGGGATGGTCCTCCCGGCCGCCGAGCGGCACCCCCGCCACCACCTCGGAGCCCACCACTCCGGAGCCCACCACCTCGGAGACCGCGGCACCCGCGCCACCGGCGCCCGGCCCCGCGGTCGGTTCGACGGGCGGTTCGACAGGCGGTTCGACGGCGGACGGGTCCGCGCCCGCGTCCGCGACCGCCCTCGAACCGGCGCCCTCGGCCGCCGAACCTCCGGCCGTCCCGGCGCCCACTCGTGCGCCCGAACCCGTCACGCCGCCCCCGCCTCCGGCCCCCGTACCGCCACCGGCGCCGGAGCCCGCTCCGCCCGCCCCGGTGCGCCCGGCCAGGCCCGTGACGGCCTCGGAGCCGGCCGCCCCGCGACCGACGGAGCCGGACGAGGCGGACGGGCCCGTGGGCGCGGTACAGCCCGCCAAGCCGGTCGCCCGGCGGCCCGTGGTGCGCCCGGTCGCGGCGTACGAGGAACCCGAAGGGCCGCCGTGCCCGGCCTGCGGCACGCCCAATCTGCCCGGGCGCCGGTTCTGCCGCCGCTGCGCGGCCCCCCTCCAGCCCAAGGAGGAGGCGGCGCCGCTGCCCTGGTGGCGGACCGTGTGGCCGTTCCGCCGCCGGGTCAGGAGCAGTTCGGGCCGGGCACTGCGGCGCGCGCTGATGGCCCTGGCCGTCGTCGCCGTGCTGATCGGGGGCTACCTGCTCGTGCCGGCCGGGCGGTACGTCTACGAGGACGTACGCGACAAGCTCGGCAAGACGGCGGAGATCGCCCCCAGCAGGGTCACCGCCAGCACCGACTCCCCGGGCCACCCGGCCAAGTCCGTCACCGACGGACTGAGCAACAGGTACTGGGCGGCGCCCGGCCTGGGGGCCTCCCTCACCTTCACCTTCGACCGGCCGTTCCGCATGGTCGGCGTCGTCGTCTACCCGGGGGCGTCAACCGAGCCCGAGGAGTTCGGGCGGACGGCCCGGCCCACCGAGATCGAGATGGTCGTCACCAAGGAGGACGGCGGGACCGAGACGGTGCGGCTGAAGCTCAACGACAAGCCCGGCAAGTTCACGGAGCGGACCCGGATCAGCGACGCGGTCTCCGTCAGGATGGTGCTGAAGGCCGCCGCCGGTCAGGGCGAGGGACGGCCGATCGCCGTCGGCGAGGTGGAGTTCTACCGCCGTGCCTGAACCGCCGCGCCTGACCGACGGCGCCTGAACCACCGTGTCTGAACCGGTTCTCCGGGACCGGCGCGCGGCCGGTCCCGGAGAACCGGGCGGGCCGGGGACCGTTCGTCCCCGGCCCGCCCGGTCCGGTCACCCGAGCAGCTGCTCCGGTACGAACCCGGCCTCCGCGAGCCGCAGCCACAGCTCGTCCGGGACCGGGAACCGGGCCGCCGCCGCGTTCGCCGTGACCTCGGCCGCCGACCGGCAGCCGAGCACCACCGAACTCACGGCACCGTGCAGCAGCGGGAACTGGATCGCGGCCGCCGTCAGCGGCACCCCGTACTCCGCGCACAGCTCCCGGCACCGCCGGGCCCGCTCCAGCGCCTCGCTGGGGACCGGCCGGTAGTTGAACATGGCGCCCGGGGTCGGATCGGCCAGCAGCCCGGTGTTGAAGACCCCGCCGACGACCACCGCCGTATCCGTCCTCGCGCACAGCGGCAGCAGGGTGTCGAGCGCCTGGTGGTCGAGGAGCGAGAAGCGGCCCGCGATCAGCACCACGTCCACGTCGAACTCCGCCACGTACGAGGCGAGCGGACCGCTGTGGTTCATCCCGAAGCCGATCGCCCGGATCAGCCCCTCCTCCCGCAGCCTGCGCACCGCCGGATAGGCGGTGCGGCGGACCTCCTCGGGGTAGTCGTCCGGGTCGTGCAGATACAGGATGTCGACGCTGGAGCGCCCCAGCCGGGTCAGGCTCGACTCCAGGGACTCCCGGATGCCGCGCTCCGTCCAGTCGGTGACCACCTCGCCGGGGGAGCCGTCCGGCCGGGGCCGCAGCAGCCAGCCCGTCTTGGTGGAGATGACCGGGTCGGTGATCCCGGCCGGGCCGAGCAGCCGGCCCAGCCGCTCCTCGGCCTGTCCGTGCCCGTAGCGCGGCGCGGTGTCGAAGTAGCTGATCCCGGCCTCGGCCGCGGCCCGCAGGGTCGCGGCGGCCTCCGCGTCGGCGACCTCCTCGAACAGGCCGCCCAGCGGGGCGGTGCCGATGCCGAGGCGGGGCAGGTCGAAGGGGAGCCGGCCGGTGGCGGCGGTCTCGGTCATGCCGTCTCCCACGGGGAGGAACAGGCCGCGCGGCCCGCGCGCAGCGTCATGGTCAGGGTCAGCCGGATACGGGAGTGCCCGGCGAGGTCGACCCGGCAGTGCGGCCCGTCGACCGGCTGCTCGGGTCCGTCGTCCACGCGTACCGAGGCGACGTGGTGCTCGGCGAACGAACCCGCCTGCACCAGCAGCGCACGGGCCTCGGCGCCGAGGTTCACCAGCTCCACCACCGTGTGGTCCGGACGGATGTCCGAGACCAGCGCGGCGACGTCCTGCGGCAGACCGGGGCGCCGGGCGTCCGCGTCGAAGTAGCGCACGTGCAGATGGGTCAGCCCGCCGTTGTACAGCACCTGCGGCGAGCCGGTGGTCAGCTGCAACAGGGCCTCGGTCACCACAGGGTTGAGATGCTGCCAGTGATGGATGTCCAGGGCGTCCGGGCCGACCGCCGGGTCGGTGGTGTCGCCCTCGATGGCCGCCACCCGCTCGGCGCAGCTCGCCAGCGCGCTGCGCAGCATCCGCTCGGGGAAGTCCGGGTTCCGGCCGTGCAGGAACTCGTACCAGGGCTCCTCGTGACCGGCCTCGTCCTTGATGCGCTGGGTGTGCACGGCCGTCCAGTCCCAGTTCGAGCCCGCGCGCAGCCGTTCGATCCGCTCCCGGTCGGCCTCGTCACGACTGAAGTGCCAGAGCGAGAGCGGCAGTTGGCCGGGCATGACGGTGAAGTCGAACCAGCCGGAGTCGTTGTGCCGCTGAGGCACCATCAACGTCCGCTCCGCCGCCATCGACCGCAGGTGCGGCTCCCAGCGCTCACCCAGCGTGCCCATCTGGTCGGACCCGCGCTGCTCGGCGTGGGCCAGCACCGCGTCGAGCGGGTTGCGCGCCAGGTCCAGGAAGCCGCGGTCCCCGGTGAGGAGGGTCGCATTGGCCGCGCCGACCACGGTCGAACTCCCGACCGGCGACAGGCCGTGCGGCCAGGACCAGCCGTAGTGGCCGCCGTACCAGCGGCCGTCCAGGTACTGGCCCACCACACCGTCCAGGCCCACGTTGTCCGGCACCACCTCGCGGCCCGCCAGCCGCTCCTGCCAGGCGGAGACGTACTCGGCCACCCAGTCGGCGTACCGCTGCTCCCCGCTGAGCAGGAAGGCGTTGGTGGCGAGCCCGGTGGCGCCCAGGTTGGCGATGGTGTCGCCGCGCCCCATCCGGTCCCACATCGCCCGGCCGTAGGAGCGCGCCAGCTCGGGCGAGGCGGCCAGCTGCTCGAAGGACGTGACGCCCTCGAACCCGTCCAGCGGCAGACCGTACGGGTGCAGCGCCAGGCTCCACGGGAAGTACGGTTCCTCGTCGCTGAAGCCGTAGCGCGGCCCGGTCGAGCCGTTGTGCGGGGCGCGCAGCAGCCGGTGCTGGGAATCGTAGTTGGGGCCGCCGGGAAGGTAGAAGTCGGCGAACCGGCGGGCGAGTTCACGCAGCTCCGGGTCGTCCGGGTCGGCGAGGCAGAGCCCGTAGAACAGCAGCAGGCCCTCGCCCTGGTGGAACCAGTCGTAGCCGCGCTCCAGGCCGTCCACCAGCATGCCCATCCCGGTGAGCTGGGCGGTGACCCCCTCCCAGTGGCGCCGCGAGGCGGCCAGCAACTCCGGGCTCCCGCCGAGCAGATAGAGCGTCGGCCAGTTGAAGAACGGCTCGTAGAAGTCGTCCACCCCGTCCCGGCCGTCCATCCCCTGCCCGAGGGTGTCCCGGAAGACCAGCCGGCCGTCCCCCTCGGTGTAGCGGTCGGCGAAGAGCCGCCACGCCTTCTCCTGGGCGGCGAACAGCTCCCGCTCCAGGCGCGCCCACGCGGGCACGTCGGTGACGCGCCGGGTCGCCTTCAGTAGAGGGCCGTGCGGCTCGCCCGTCGTGTGTGTGCCGTCGGTCCGCTCGGGCCTGAGCATCGAGTACACCCGCTCCCTCGTCACATTCGATTTAACAATCGCCCATCGATAGCCGATGGTTAGACTCACTGGCGGGGAGCCGACGTGTCAATACTCCGGAGCGGCCCCGCAAGCCCCGACGAGGAGGCACACCGTGATCGACTGCCATGTCCACCTGTGGGATCCGGCCGAAGGTTTCCCCTGGATCAAGCCGGGTGATCCACACCACCGGGCCTTCGGCGAGGACGACCTGGAACGCTCCGGTGCCGGTCTCGGCCTGACCGGGGCCGTGCTGGTGGAGGCCTCGCGCGGAGACACCGGGGAGACCCGGGTGCTGCGCGAACTGAGCCTGCGCCGACCGGACCTGGTCGTCGGCTATGTGGCCAATCTGCACGTCCACGCACCGGCCGGCCCCGCCGCGCTCCGCGACCTGCTCCGGGAGCCCGGCCGACCCAACGGGATGCGGCTCGGCGGAGCCGAGTGGGACGGGACCCCCGAACAGGCCCGTACGCTCGTCCCGCTGCTCGCGGAGACCGGGACCGTGCTCGAACTCAACCTGTACCGGGGAGCGTTCACCGCCGCCGCCGAGGCCGCCGACCGGCACCCCGGCCTGACCGTCGTCGTCGACCACCTGGGCAACGCCCCGGACCCCCGCGCGCCGGAGGCGGGGGAGTGGTACCGCGACGTCGAACGCGCCGCGGCGCACCCGAACGTGGTGGTGAAGATCTCCGGCCTCCTCACCCAGCAGCACGGCGTCCCGCCCGAGCGGGTCGCGCACCTGGTGCGGTACGCCGTGGACGCGTTCGGCCCGGACCGCTGCCTCGTCGGCTCGGACTGGCCGATCTGTCTGCCCCGGGGCGGCCGGGCCGACGCGCTGGCCGCGCCCCGCCCCGGACTCGCCCACCTGACGGACGACGGGCTGCGGCGCGTCCTGCACACCACCGCGGTCCGGGTGTACGGGCTCACCGGCTGACCGGGCGTGGTTGACAGTGCTCGAACGCCCCTGCTTCGATTCTCTCGATGATCGATAGGCGATGAATACTGTCCGACCCGTCCGTCGAGAGTCGCCCCGGGCCCCGCGGGGCCGTCACGAGGCGCCTGCCGGGGCTGTTCCGAGGGGGCCGCACGGCCTTGACCGGCCGGGCGGCCGCCACCCTCGGTGTGATTCCGTCGAGAGAAGACGGGCGCGTATTATGTCGCAACTCACGTGCCCCTGTGCTGGATTGGGAATTCATGGCATCTAACGCGTCGGGTGGATTCGTCTCCACACTGGCCACCAACAAGGACCGGTTCCGCAAGACGCTGATCTCGGACCAGGTGTACGAGCTGCTCCGCCAGGCCGTGGTCGAGGGCGATCTCGCGCCGAACGACCGTGTGGTCGAGTCGGAGATCGCGCGTCGGCTCGGGGTGAGCCAGGCCCCGGTGCGCGAGGCGGTCAAGCGGCTCGCCCGTGAGGGTCTGCTGACCCATGTCCCGCGCCGGGGCCATTTCGTCGTCGAGATCTCCTCGCAGGACGCGGAGTACGCCCGGCAGGTGCGCGAGCCGCTGGAGGGGCTGGCCGCCCGGCTGGCGACCGAGCACATCACCGAGGAGCAGCTCGCCGAGCTCGACGCCCTCGTGGAGCGGATGCACGAGGCGGTGGCCGCGAGCGACGTCAGCGGGTTCCGCGACGCCGACATAGAGTTCCACACCCTGGTCAGCCGGTACGCGGGCAACCCGTTCCTGGCCCGGATGTGGGAGGTCATCGAGCCGAGTCTGCGCACGCTGCGGGCCATCTCCGATCCGCTCTTCGACGGGGACCGGTGCGCGATGGCCGACGAGCACGGCCGTCTCGTCGGTCTGCTGCGGGCCAGGGACCCCGACCGGGCGGCCGAGGCGTTCGCCGACCACGCGGCGGGCCGGGGGCCCGTCCCGGACGCGCGGGAGGCCAAGCAGCCCGCCGGGGGCGCCGCGACGGACAAGGCGGGCACGGAGAAGACGGGCACGGGCAAGGCCGGCCCGGCGAAGGCGGCCGCGAAGAAGACAGCGGCGAAGAAACCGGCCGCGAAGAAGACGACGGCCCGGAAGACGGCCGCCCGGAAGCCGGCGGCCGCGGCGTCACCGTCGGACTGACCGGACCGCTGTGGGCCCGGTCCGGAGATCTCCGGACCGGGCCCACAGCCGTTCTCGTACGCGGTTACCTACGGGCGCCCGCGATCCAGCGGGGAGCACCGTACTGGTAGGCACCCAGGCTCGGCGTCGCGTCCGTGGAGCCGTCGTTGATCCCCGGGAGCGGGATCGCCTGGTTGCGCGCGGGGGATTCCGCGCTCAGCCGGTAGTCGCGCCCGGCCGCGTCGACGAAGAGCGGGTCGGTCCCCGTGGGGAGGTTGTTGGAGAGCACCAGCCCGCCGTCGGTCGCGCCGGCCAGGCCGCGGATCTCGCCGATGTTGTTGTAGATCTTGGTGCCGGTCGACGCGTTCGGCTCCTTCACGTAGAACAGCGTCATCCCGCCGGTGTTGTTGTACACGCTGTTGTTGTGCGAGCCGGTGCCCAGACCGTTGAGCATCACCGTGCCCTCGCGGTTGCCCCAGCCCACGTTGTTCGCGATCACCAGATCGCTCTGGCCGTTGTCCGCGTAGACCCCCGAGATCCCGAACGTGGTGGAGGTGGTGGCGGGCTTCGGGTCGTGCAGCACGTTGTGGTCGATGGAGGTGCCCATCATCCACGCGCTGCAGCAGGTGTAGATCGCGGCTACGTCGAGGCTGAGGCGGGCGTAGCCGGAGATGTCGTTGTACGCGATGACGTCCTTGCCGGGCGTGAGCCCCGGGACCTCGTTCCACTGGAGGTTGATACCGCTGCGGCCGACGTCGGCGATCGTGTTGTGGGTGACCGTCTGGCTGTTGCCCTGGACGGCGACGCCCGCCGCGTAGGTGCCCATGTAGTCGACGTCGCGGATCACGTTGTCGGTGGCGGTGTTGTTCTGCCCGCGCAGCGCGATGCCGTTGCCGGCGCTCAGTGCCAGATCGCTGTTGACGATCTTGTTGAAGGTGCCGTCCAGGATGATGCCGGTGTCGCCGACGCCCCGGGTGACCGTGGAGCCGCAGTCCGTCCCGCCCCGGGTGATGTCCGTGTAGTGCGACAGGTAGCGGCCGGTGATGCCGTCCAGGGTGACGCCGGTGCTGGTGGCACCCGTCCGCGCCGTGGTGGCGAAGAGGCCGATGCCCTGGACCGTGGTGTGGCTGGCGTTCGCCAGGTCGAAGCCGTAGGTGCGGCGCTTCGCCTCGACGGTGTGGCCGCTCGGGTCGTCGGTGGAGTACAGGTACAGGCGCTTGGCGGTCGGGTCGTAGAACCACTCGCCGGGGCGGGCCAGCTCACCGATCTTGCCGGAGAGCGCGTACCGGGTCTCCTTGGGCACCACCTTGTGGGAGCAGACCGGCGCCTCGCTCAGGGTCACCGAGCCGGGGACGGAGCTCTTCACCGTGGTGGTGGCGGAGATGTACCAGTAGCCGGTGAGGGCGCGGGCCCCGTCCCAGTACCCCGCCGGGCGGGTCAGGGCGGGGTCGGCGATGGTGGCCTCCGCGCTGCCCGCGCCGGCGTACTGGAGGGTGGGGGAGAGCAGGTCGAGCCCGGGGTAGGGCCACTGCGCCTCGATGTCCATCTTCTTGTCGGTGAACACCTGCACGGTGGTCACGTCCTGGCCGAGGTCGACATCGGTGCTGTACACGTTTCCGGCCGCGACCGCCTCGCTGAACGGCGAGTCCGCCGCAAACGGGTCGGTTTCGGCGATCCGGGTGACGTCGGCACCGGTGACCTTGCGGAAGCCGCCGACCTTCGACGCCCCGCTGACCGTGACCTGGGCCCCCGGAGCGGCCCGGTAGGTGATCGGCTCGGCGGCCGTGCCGGAGCGGGCCGGCACGACGGTCTCCTCGTACGTGCCGGACAGGATCAGGCAGGTGTCGCCCGGCACCATCACGTCCGCGCACTGCTGGATGTGCTGGAACGCGGATCCCTGGGTCCTGCCCCCGGCCTGGTCCCGGCCGGTCGGGGAGACGTAGTACGTCTGTCCCGACCTGGCCCGGTCCGGCTGGGCGACCGCCGGGTGACCGGCCGCCACCACCATCAGGGATGTGAGCAGGGCGGCTGCGGACCAGGTTCCCTTGCGGGACCATGGCCTCCGACTCCTCATCACGCTGTGGTCCTTTCTCTACTCTTTCTCGGAGGGGAAACGTCGAACCCGGTCGTCCCTTGCCGGTTCGTCCACCGGCTCATCCTTTGACAGCGCCGACGGTGAGACCGCTGATGATGTGGCGCTGCATGTAGATGAAGAAGATGACGACGGGTGCGATGGCGAGCAGAAGGTTGGGAAACACCTTCGTCAGGTCGGTCGAGTACTGACTGATGCCGGCGTAGATCGCCGTCGTGACCGTGTAGTGCCCGGAGGACGGGCTGAGCAGGATCTGCGGGGAGACGAAGTCGTTCCAGATCCCGATCGAGTTGAGGATGAGCACCGTGACGACCGCGGGACGCATCAGCGGGAAGATGATGGACCAGAACGTGCGGTACCGGCCCGCCCCGTCGATCGTCGCCGCGTGGTCGATGTCCACGGGGATGGTGCGGATGAAGCCGACGAACAGGAAGATGCTCACCGGCAGTGTGGACGCCACGTCGTGGGCGACCAGACCGGTCACGGTGTTCGCCAGACCGATCTCCCGCAGCACGTAGATCACCGGGATGATCACGGCGGCGCCCGGGATGAACGTCCCGGCCAGGAAGTACAGCAGCACCAACTGCGTACGCCGCTTGAGACTGCGCGCGATCGCGTACGCGGCGGGACCCGCGAGCAGGATGCACAACACGTCCACGATCACGACGAGGAACAGGGTGAAGCCGTATCCGCCGATCACGTTGAACTGCGGGCTGTTGATCGCGGCCGACATGTGCTCGAAGGTCAGCCCGCCCAGCGGAATCGAGAACGGGTTGTCGAGAATGTCCTGCTGGGACTTGAAGGCGTTCACCACCAGCAGGTAGATCGGCACGATCATGGCGACGAAGAGCACGCCGAGCAGGACCCACCGCACGGGTGAGCGCGGCTCCTTCTCCTCCGTCCCCCGGGTGTCGTCACCCTTGGCCGGCCGGGCCTCGGCCCTCTCGCGGACCTCTGCCTCTAGTACCACCACCACCGGCTCCTCACTGACCTGTCGCTGCTTGGTCTTGACGGTTGCGCAGCGCCGTCACGAGGAGGGCGAGCGCGGCGGACACCACCATCAGGAAGACCGCCTGCGCGGTCGCGTACCCGACCTTGGTGCCCTCGAAGGACCGGGCGAGAATGAGGTACGTGAACGTCTGGGTCGAGCCGGCCGGCCCGCCGCCGGTGAGGCTGACCACGATGTCGTACGCCCGGATCAGACCCACCAGGTTGAGTACGGTCGCCACCGTCACCACGGGCGCGATCATGGGGATCACGATGCGGGTGTTGATCTGCCGCCGGGAGGCGCCGTCGAGCGCCGCGGCCTCCAGCAGCTCGGCGGGCACCGTCTGCAGGGCGGCCACGAACAGCACCACGTTGAAGCCGAACCCGGCCCACACGATCACGCCGATCAGCGAGATCAGGGCGAACTTCTCGTCGAAGAGGAAGCCGATCGGCTCGATCCCGAACTTGGCCAGCGTGTTGTTGATGGCGCCGTTGGTGCCGAGGATCGCCGCCCAGAGGTAGCCCAGGATCAGTGCGCTGATGACGTGCGGGAAGTACGCCACGGCCCGGAAGAACGAGTTCGAGCGCGAGCGGCCCTTGAGGGCCAGCGCGTACACCAGCCCCAGGCCCACCATGAGCGCGGTGCCCACCACCGAGATCAGCCCGGTCACGTACCAGGCGTCCGAGGAGCTCGGGTCGTCGAACAGGTGCTTGTAGTTGTCGAGCCCGATGAACGCGGCGGTGGAGAAGCCGTCCCAGTCGGTCAGGCTGAGGTAGACCGCGACGCCCACCGGTACGACGGTCATCACCGTGTAGAGCAGGACGGCCGGACCGATCATCCCGAGGGACACGGCCGACTCCCGCAGCCGTGTCCGTCGCTGCTGCCGCCGGCCGGAGTTCAGCCCTGCGAGTTCCACCACTTGTCCAATCCCTTGGCGGCGTCCGCGGCGGACGAGCCCGTGTACAGGGACTGGACCTGCTTGTTGAGCTCGTCGCTGAACCCGGCGATCGGCTGGCGGTCACCGGACTTCACGAGCACCGAGGGCGCCTTGTCCAGGATCTGCTGCACGGCGGTGCCGAGGCTGGAGGTGTCGTACGTGAAGCCGCTGCGCAGGTTGCCGTCCGAGGCGAGCTGGCTCTTGATGGCCTCCGGGTCGGTGGTCGCCCACTTCACGAACTCGATCGCCTCGGCCTTGTGGCGGGACTTGTCCACCACGACGTACGGGTTGGAGAGGTTGCCGAACTGGCCCGACGGGTAGGCGCCGTCGGTCGGCATGGTGAACACCCCGACCTCGTCGCTCTTCTTCGCCGCGTCCGCGGCCGGCACGAAGAACGACCCCATCATGTACATCGCGGACTTGCCGTTGAGGAAGTTGGTCTGACCGTCCGCGTAGGTGAGGCCGAGCGCGCTCTTCTGCAGGTAGCCCTTGTCGATCCAGCTCTTGTAGGTCTGGAGGTAGGGGAGGTAGCCGCTCTCGGCGAAGGAGTTCTTGCCGCTCTTGCGCTTGGCCGTCCAGTCCGGGTCGGCGGTGAGCACACCGGCGTCGGCCATCATGGAGAACTGGCCCCCGGTCACCCACTGCCCGGCGGTCTGCAGCGGTGTGTAGCCCGCCTTCTTCAGATCACCCATGGCCGTCGTGAACTGGTCCATGGTCCGGATCTTGGTGGCATCGACGCCCGCCTTCTCGAAGGCGGCCTTGTTGTAGAAGACGAGGGACTGGATCTGCTCGCCGACGCCCGCCACGTAGCGCTTGCCGTCCACGGTGTACTGATCGGCCAGCGGGGTCTTCCCGGCCCAGTCCTGGTCGGACAGGTCGGCGAAGAGCTTGGCGGTCTCGGCGCTCGGAATGATCTGCTGGGCCACGTCCGGCGGGTCGCCCGCGGCCAGGTCCTGCCGGAGCTTCGCGTCGGCGGATATCGTGCCGGTGAGTTCGAGCTTGATCTTCACACCGGCGTGGGCCTTCTCGTACCTGGCGAAGAGGTCGTTCCAGTACTTCTCCGTCAGGTTCGGCGTGATGTTCACGATGACGCGGAGGGTCGTGCCCTCCGAGGCCTGGTCGGAGTCGCCGCCGCAGGCGACGGCGGAGACCATCACCAAAGGAGCCAAGGCGAGTCCGCAGGTACGGCGCCACACTGATTTCATGGGACACGCTCCGTTGCGTAGTCGTGAATAATCGATAGGTGATACTCAGCCGCAGATCCCCGGGAGGAACGGCGGCGGGGTTCCGTGGGCATTCCTGGGTGGTGAACGCCCGGCGGGGGTGGTGCGATTGCGATGAGATGGAGGCGGTTGAGGTCCTCGCCCCTGTGTCTATCGTCTATCGATTGCTGATGCTAGGGGTGGCACTCCGCTTCTTCAAGAGTGCTGCCACAAACCTCTGCGGTCGGTTTTTCATGCCCCGGCCGGCCGGGGGTGTGCGGCAACCACCGTACGGTGATGTGGCCTTGGGGTGCCGGGGTGCGCACTGTGAGCGTCAGTCGGCTCAGATGATCGCCCCAACTCCGGTGCAGCTCCGGGTCGTCGATCTCCCTGCGGACCACGTGGGCGTCCGCGACCAGGGGATCCCAGCGCATCAGCAGACCGCAGCCCCCGGGGCCGGTGACGGTGGCCCAGCCCTCGCCGTACGCGACCTGACCGGCCAGCACATGGTGGAGCGCCACCCCGGCGCCGGGGTCCTCCCACCGGTCCTCGACGCTCACGTACGCGTCCGCCTCCCCGTCGGCCCGCACCAGTCGGACGGTGCGGTGCCACCGGGCAACCGTGCCGGACGGATAGGCGCCGCCGATCTCGGCGGTCATCCCCGCCGCTCCGGGGCCGAGTTCGACGTGGACGTCCCGCGCCCGGTGGCCGGGGCCGGGCTGTTGCGGGGCGCCGGGATCGGGGACGTTGTGCCAGTCGCTGCGAAACGGCCAGTCGGCGTACCGGTCCGGTCCGAAGGTCCGCACGGTGTACGTGGGCCGGCCGACGTCCACCACCAGGGGACGCCCGTCGGCCGCCACCCAGTAGGAGCCGACGTCCAGGTGGTTGTGGTGCTCGCCGTTGTGCCCGGCCTTCACGGCGACCGCGAGCCCCTCGGCGCTGGACGCCCGCTCGCGGGCGAGCAGGATCTGGAGCCGGGGGAGCCAGGTGTGCGCCGCCAGCCAGGGAGCGGGGGGCTCCGGTGCGGCGGGTTCCGGCGGCCCGGCCACGACCGCGCGGCACCAGCGCCGGTCGGCGAGCGCGGTCAGGGCCCGGCCGAGCCCCGCACGGGGCGGAGCGGCGTCGCGCCGGCGCCGGGCCCCGGCCAGGGCGTGGGCGGCCGTGGCGGGCTGCCCCAGCCGCAGACCCCAGCGGAAGGGGACCTGCCAGGGCTGTTCGGGGGAGAGCCGGGCCGGGGCGTCGCCCACGTTCACGTACCAGTCGCCGCCGAAGTGCATGCGCTGCGGATACTTCAGCAGCTCGCCCAGGAGCGGCAGCCGCCGGGCGTCCAGCGCGGGGCCGCCCACCCCGGCCAGCAGGTCGAGAATCTCCATCAGCCGGCAGGCCCCCACCCACCAGTAGGCGATCCCCTCGTCGATCCCGCCGTCGTCGGGGAGCGTGACGACATAGTGGTCCAGGCCCGCCACGACCAGACGCACCAGCCGGGCCCGCCGGGCGTCGTCCCCGCAGAGCAGCAGCGCGGCGGTGAGCACTGCGCCATGGATCCACGGGTTCCAGTTGTTGGCGTCGCCCTCGGTGCCGATCCAGCGCCAGTCCCGGCGGCGCTCGAACGGCAGCAGTACCCGGTGCTCCACCTCCCGGCGCAACCGGCGCCGGAGCCCCGGCATCCGGTGGTCCAGCCGCGGCCCCAGGACGTGGTCCGCCCAGGCGAGGAGCGAGGCGACCTCGGCCGCGCCCAGGTCGAGACAGGGGTCGTCCGGATCGGGCACCAGTTCACCGCGGTCCGCCGTGAAACGGTCGTGCGGCGCCCAGCACCACGTACTGGCCTCGGTGAAGGACACCAGCCCGTCGATCGCCGCGTCCAGGAACGGGCAGGCTCCCGGACCGTCGGCCGCCCCGGCGTCCTCGTCGGCCAGTACCGCCGCCAGGACCAGCAGCGACACCCGCTCCTGGAGCGCCCACGCGGCGTCCTCGTACGCGCCGCGGTTCCCGTCGCGGAAGGCGCGGGCCCACGCCCCGGCGGTCAACCGCGGCTCCGGCCGCCCGAGCTCCGCCTCCGCGTCGGCCAGCATCCGGTCCCGTATCTCTTCCGGGACCGCGTCCCAGACCTCGCGGCGGGTGATGTCCGGAACCCCCGTCCGGGCGGCCGGAGTGCCGAGCAGCCGTACCAGCCCGGTATCGTCCTCGGCCGCGAGGACCGCCGCGAGGCAGGTGCCCAGCGGTCCCGTCCCGGCGCTCATTCCTCCCCGTCCAGCTCCAGCTCGATCACCGGGAGCAGCACGTCGGGCCGGGCGATCGGCAGGGTCAGCGTCAGGGTGCCGGCCGGCTGGTCCGGCGGGGCGAGGTTGTTGTGCTCGTGCCGCGCGCCGTCCAGTTCCTGGAAGCGGATCTCCGAGCCGTCGTGCAGGAGCTGCGCGTACCGCACCCGCCCGGCCAGCCCGGGCAGATGGAGGTGCTTGAGCGGCCAGGCCAGCAGGTGCAGGTACAGCCGGTTGCCGGACCGGGTGTACAGCGCGTTCGCGGGCGGTGGGTGCGGGCTCGGCCCGGCGCCGTGCACGGCGCGCCCGTGCAGCGCGGTCCACTCGCCGATCGCCCCGAGCGTGGCGCGGGCCCGGGCGTCCAGGGCGCCGCGGCCGGTGGGGCCGACGTTCAGCAGCAGATTGCCGCCGCAGGCGACGGACTCCACCAGCATCCGGACCAGCAGCGCGGGGTCCTTGTAGTCGTGGTTGTCCCGGTCGTACCCCCACGAGCCGTTGAGCGTGTGGCAGGCCTCCCACCGCACCCGCTCGCCGCCCCGCTCCAGCGGCCGGTCCGGCTGGTACTGCTCGGGCGTCACGTAGTCACCGGGGATGCCGAGCCGGTCGTTGACGAGGATGCCCGGGCGCAGCTCCTTCGCCAGCGCCATCAGCCGCTCGGCCCCCCACTCCCCGGGGCCCTTCTCCGGGTAGCTGAAGTCGAAGAAGAGCAGGTCGATCTCGCCGTACCCGGTGAGGAGTTCACGTATCTGCCCCTCCATGTACGCCCGGTAGCGCGCCATGTCGCGGGGCTCGTCGCACGCCTCGGTGCCGCGCAGCGGATGGTGCTCGTCCACCGGGAAGTCGGGGTGGTGCCAGTCGAGCAGCGAGTAGTACAGGCCGACCCGCAGTCCCTCGGCGCGCATGGCCTCGACGAACTCGCGCACCAGGTCACGGCCGTTCGCCCGGACCGAGGTGTAGTCCGTCAGGGCCGAGTCGAAGAGGCAGAATCCGTCGTGGTGCTTGGTGGTCAGTACGGCGTACCGCATGCCGGACTCGCGTGCGGTACGGGCCAGTTGCCGGGCGTCGAAGAGGTCCGGGTCGAAGCGGGACAGATAACGGTCGTACTCCTGCTGGGACATGGCCTCCCGGCTGCGCACCCATTCGTGCCGGGCGGCGAGGCTGTACAGCCCGAAGTGGACGAACATCCCGAAGCGCGCCGCCTCGAACCAGCCGGTGGCGTCGGGGGAGTGGGGAGAAGCACCGGTCACGGAGGACTCCAGACACATTGACATCACTAATCGATTGGCTGTTATCTACCATCGATAGGCGATGATGTCACTGGCATTGCGTGCGGTGAGCACGCGGAAGGGCACGTGCATGCACCCGATTCGGGACCAGGAAACGCCGTCGACGGGGGAGACCCGAAGCAACGGCGAGGAACAGAACCGTAGTTACGAGTCGATGCGAGCACCGGTCCACACCTCGGACTACGTACGGCCCACGGCGCGGATGGTGGACGCGCTCAAGAACGTGAGCGCCGCGACGGCCTGCGCGAAGCTGCACCAGATGGGGATCACCCGGACGTTCATCGACGGCCCGGTGCCGCTGCACCGCGAGCCGGACGTCAGGATCACCGGCGGAGCGGTGACCCTCCAGTTCCTGCCGCAGCGCGAGGACGTCTTCAACGGCGCCGAGCAGGAGGACATCGAGCGCAAGACCGCGCTGTGGGCCGTCCTCGAATCCGTCCAGCCCGGCGACGTGCTGGTCGTCTCCGCCCACGGCAGCCACTTCACCGGCTGCCTCGGCGACATGCTGGTCCGCTACTTCAAGCTGCGCGGCGGCGCCGGGATCGTGGTGGACGGCCGGGTCCGGGACGCCGCCCGGATCCGCGCCCTCGGCGTACCCGTCTGGTGCACCGGGGTCACCCCGCACTACGCCTCGCAGACCGACCTGTTCCCGTCCGCGTTCAACGTGCCGGTCGGGGTGGGCGGTTCGCTCGTGACGCCCGGCGACCTGATCGTCGCCGACGAGGACGGAGCCGTGGTCGTCCCGCAGGCGAACGCGATCCCGCTCGCCGAGGACTCCCTCCTCCACCAGGACCGGGAGGAGTTCGCCCGCCGCCGCCTGGACGAGGGCGGCCGCCTCTCCGACTACTACCCCCTCACCGGCGAGGGCCTGACGGAGTACCTGGCGAGCCGGTCCGCCACCTGATCCGGGCGGGGGAGCGGGCGCGACATCGGACGCCCGTCGAGGTGGACCGCGTGCCCGTGTCCACCGTCCGGGGCGCCCGGGCCGGCGTCGGACCCGGTGCCGGCGGAGGCCGGTACCGGGTCGGAACGCCGACCGGACGAGGTGCGGGTGCCAGTGGTGGATGACGGAACGCGACGCCGAAGCCGACGGGCGCCGGACCATCACGCCCCGCCCCGGGGTCAGGGGCGCCAGTCGAACGGGAAGTGCTTGCTGGAGCCCCCGTGGTACTCGTGGGAGAAGTCGAACCCCTCCGCGTGGTCGTTCTCGACGACGCCCCAGGTGGCGATCTGGCCGGGGCCGACCTCGGCGCCCGGGGCGTTGACCAGCTGGACACGGCGGGAGGGGTCGGCCGTGGGGCCGGTGAGGGCGGTCGCGCCGACGGAGACCGAGTCGCCGACCCGGGCCCGCCAGTACGAGAGGTCCTCCGCCGCGTCGAACTGGACCGGGGCGTACCGTACTTCGCGCAGCTCGCTGATGAGCGAGCCGAACTGGCCCGGCCAGCCGCCGACATGGCCGGCGAATATCCGCTCCAGCGCGTCGCGCTGCGCCTGGTCGCCCCTGGCGTCGATGTAGAGCATCACCTTCATCGTGGCGTCCGGGTCGACGACCCACATGTTCCCGGCGAACTCGCCCAGCGCCACCACACCCAGACCGTCCAGGCGGACGTCTCCGAAGTGCCCTTCGTGGACCTGCCAGACGAGGGTGAAGAGGCAGTCCCCGTGGGTCGGGGCCTGGGCGAAGGTGCAGGGGCAGGGCAGGGAGCAGCTGCATACGTCGAACCACTCCCCCCGCAGGTGCCAGTCGGGCAGCGTCCCGTCACCGGCGCCCGCGCGGACGACGGCGGGCGCGTTCTGCGATGCGGCGGAAGTGGTGCACATGAGGGTGTCTCCTCCCAGATCGCTTATACCCCGTGGGGGTATCGTGTGATGAAGGTAAGGCGTGAGCGGTGCGCGCGTCAAGTACCCCTGGGGGGTACCGAGTTGCGGCAGGCTTCGCGGGAGGGGGCCGAGCGCGGTCCGGTGTCAGGCGGGGGTGCGCGGGAGTGCGCCGGTGAGCGTGAGGGCGACGAGCCGCTCGGCCAGGCTCTCGTCGAGCGGGGCCCCGCTGACGAGGGCGCGGGTGAACAGGGCGCCGCTGATCGCCTCGATGACGAGACCGGGGTCCGTGCCCGGTGCGAGCTCGCCGCGCTCGATGCCCCGGCGGACCATCACGGCGCCGCGCTCCAGACGCTCGGTCCAGTAGGGGAGGCGGTGATCCGGCAGGGTGTCGTCGCGCTCGGTGCTCAGTCGCAGCAGCGCCTCGCCCTGGGGCGTCGCGAGCAGTCGCGCCAATGCGCCGAAGTAGCGGGCCAGGTCGTCGTGGACCCGCCCGGTGTCCGGGATCGGCATCGCCGTGTCGAGTTGCTCGGCCAGCGCTTCCAGAATCAGCTTCTCGCGGGTCCCCCATCGTCGGTAGACGGAGGTCTCGTGGACGCCGGCCGCGCGGGCGACGGCGCCGACGGTGGTCCCGGCGAGTCCGTGCTCCGCCAGGACGTCCACGGTGGCGGAGAGGACCGCGGAGCGCATGCGGGCCCCGCGGCGGCGCAGCGGAGGGGCGTTCTTCTGGTCGGGCGGGGTCATGCTCCACTTTAACGCAGCTCTACTTGCTTTACCTGGAGTACGGACGTACGTTTCATTGCAAGGTGACTTGCGTTAGGGGGCTTCGGGCCCGAGGTCGCCGTCATGCCAAGGAGGTCATGTCATGGAGCAGATGCTCGCCGCCCGGCTGCACGTGCCGAGCCGTACGCTGCGGATCGAGGAGGTGGCGAAGCCCGCCCCAGGTCCCGGCCAGGTCCTGGTGAAGGTGGAGGCCGCGGGCGTCTGTCTGTCGGACGTCCACCTCATCGACGGCACCCTCACCCCGCTGCTCCTGCGCGGCGACACGGTCACCCTCGGCCACGAGGTGTCCGGCACCATCGCGGAGACCGGTCCGGGCGTCACCCGCTGGACCCCGGGTCAGCGCGTCGTGCTGTACGCGGGCGAGGTCCGCGACGGGGTCACCTACACCCGTGGTGTGGACTACGACGGCGGCTGGGCCGAGTACGCGCTCTCCGCCGAGCACGCCCTCACGGAGCTGCCCGAGACCATCCCCTTCGACCAGGGCGCGATCATCCCGGACGCGGTCTCCACGCCCTGGGGCGCGATCACCGTCACGGGCGCCGTGAAGCCCGCCGAGGCCGTGGGCGTCTGGGGCGCGGGCGGCCTCGGCGTCCACGCGATCCAGCTGCTGCGCGCCGTCGGCGCGTGTCCCGTCGTCGCGATCGACCCCAACCCGACCGCCCGCGAGCGCGCCCTCGCCCAGGGGGCGGACCTGGCGCTCGACCCGGGCGACCCGGCGCTGCGCGAGCGCGTCGCCGAGGTCACCGGCGGTGCCGGTCTCGCCGCGGCCTTCGACTTCGCGGGGGTGCCGGCCGTACGTGAGCAGGCGCTGTCGGTGCTCGCGCCCAAGGGCCGCCTGGTTCTCGTGGGCCTGACCGACCAGCCGCTGACCGTCGCCGACGGCACCCGCTTCAGCTACCTCCAGCAGCGGATCCTCGGCCACTACGGTTCCGACATGCCGGTGGCGCTGCCCGAGCTGCTGACCCTGCTCCAGGGCGGCCGACTGGACTTCTCCGGGTCGATCAGCGGCGAGTTCCCGCTGGCGGAGGCCGCCGAGGCGGTGGAGCGGCTGGAGAACAAGACCGGCGACCCGATCCGGCTGATCCTGCGCCCCTGACCGTATCCCCGGGCCGTATCCCCAGGCCGTTTCCCGGGCCGGGACGGCCCCGTACCTTCCCCGCGAACCGGGGCGAACACGCGTTGCGGACCTCCCGTGGTGTTGCGGCGCAACGGTCCCGTCGCCCGCACCGGTCCCAACCCCGCCACCAGCCGGAACACCGGCCGACGGGCCGATGGCGGGGGTGCGGCGCCGGGACCGGTGTTGCGTCCGCCTCCCCGTCGCGGAGCGCAACGGGTCCCGTCTCCTCCATGCTGTGGTTCCCCTTCCGCGTTCCACCGGACGGGTGACAGGTGACAGGATCCCCCATCCATGTGATGGGGCGGACACATGGAGGCCTGGATGGACCGGCCGCTGCTCTCCCTCAGAACAACCCTGGTGTTCCTGCTGGCTCTGCTCGTCGGCGCGGCGGCCGGCGGGCTGGCCGTGCTCGCGGGGGAAGGCGCCCCGCGCAGCCTGCTCGCGGGCCTCGGCGCCGCTGGACTGGCCGTTCCCTTCTTCGACCGGCTCATCGACGCCGACGCCGATGGCGGCCGGGCCGGGCGGCGCGACCGCTCCGGCGCCGGCACCGGACGGGGGGAAGGGCGTGGGTGAGCTCCGGCCGCTGGGCAGCGAGCTCACCGATGCCTCCCGCGCCCTCGCCGAGGCCCTGCGGAAGCTGTTCGAGGGCCTGGACGTATCGGTGCGCCGGTACGCGGCCCGGCACCAGCGCGACCCGGGAACGTTCTCGCGCTATCTGAACGGCACCCGCTTACCCCCGTGGCAGGTGATCATGGACCTCTTCACCGACCTCGCCGAACACCGGGGCCTCGCGATGACCACCGAGGCCATCGAGTTCGTCCGCGGGCTGTACGGGGAGGCCGTCCACGCCGGGGCCTCGCCCAAGCACGCTGTGGAGATCCTGGAACAGCAGCTCGCCGACGCCGACCGGATCTCGCGGAGGTCCAGCGTCCGTGGCGACGTACTGGGCGACGCGCTGCTGGACCGTACGCACCGCATCGCGGACCTGGAGGTGCGCCTCGGCCAGCTGGAGGCCGACCGGATCGCGGAACGGCGGCGGGCCGACGAGCTGGCGGCGGCCCATCCCGACGTGTCCGGCCTCCTGCGGGAGCGCGACGCGCTCCGGCTCGACGTGCGGCGGCTGGCGGCGGAACTCCGCGAGGCCCAGGCGCTGCGGATCGCGGCCGAGAGCCGCTGCGACCTGCTCGAACGGCAGCTGGACGCCGTCGAGGAGCCGACCGCCCCGCTGCCCGTCTCCGCGGCCCGGAACCTGCCCAAGATCCTGGTCGTCGACGACCAGCCGGGCAACCTCCTCGCGATGACCGCGGTGCTGGCCTCCCTCGACCAGGAGCTGGTCACCGTCTCCTCCGGGCGCGAAGCGCTCAAGGCGCTGCTCGACCACGACGACTTCGCCGTCATCATCATGGACGTCCAGATGCCGGAGATGGACGGCTACGAGACCTGCGCGCACATCAAGCGCCGCCCCCGCGACCGGGACGTTCCCATCATCTTCCTCACCGCGATGGGCGCGGACTCCGAGCACTCCGCCCGGGGCTATGCGGCCGGCGCCGTCGACTACATCAGCAAGCCCTTCGACCCCTGGGCCCTGCGGGCCAAGGTCGCCGTGTTCACCGCGATCCACCTGGAACGCCGCGCCTCGCGGTGACCCTCCGCCGATCCGGCCGCCCGGCTCCTCACCGGGCGGGCGGCCGGTGCTCGGCGATCCAGCGGGCGGCGAGGAGCCCGGACACGGCGGTGAGAACGGCCGCCGCGACGACGGTGGCCTCGAGACCGACCCGGTCCGCGAGGACGCCGGCCACGAGGGCCCCGGCGGCATAGCCGATGTCCCGCCAGAACCGGTAGGTACCGAGGGCGTTGGCGCGCCATGCCGGGTGGGCGTGGTCGGAGACGGACGCGATGAGGGCCGGGTAGACCATCGCAGTGCCGAGCCCGAGGACGACGGCCGAGAGGATCCCGGCGAGCAGTGGTTGCTCGATCAGGGTCAGGGCGAGGACGAATCCGCCGGCCTGGACGAGCATGCCGGCCACGATCAGGGGCTTGCGGCCGATGCGGTCGGCGAGGTGGCCGGTGGGGATCTGCCCGAGGCCCCACAGGATCGGATAGAGGCCCTTGACGAGGCCGACGGCGGCGAGGCCGAGGCCGTGGTCGGTGAAGAGGAGGGGGAAGACGCCCCAGGTCAGACCGTCGTTGAGGTTGTTGACCAGCCCGGCCTGGCTGGCACCGCGCAGGGAGCGGTCGCGCCAGGAGGTACGCAGGAACGCCGCCTTCGGGCCGGTGTTTCCGCCGGTGGGCGGGGGTCCGGGGTGACGGGCCAGTTCGAGGGCGGCGTGCGCGGCGGTGTCGCGGACCACCAGGGTCAGGGCGAGGCCCGCGACCACGAAGACGACGCCGATCAGCTCGGGGACGGGGCGCAGGCCGTAGCCGGTGGCGAGGTATCCGGTGAGCATGGCGGTGACGCCGACGGCGGTGTATCCGGCGGCCTCGTTCAGGCCCGTGGCGAGCCCGCGCCGGGCCGGGCCGACGAGGTCGATCTTCATGTTGACCGTCATCGACCAGGTCAGGCCCTGGTTGAGCCCGAGCAGGACGTTGGCCGCGACGATCCACCCCCACGAGGGCGCGTACGCGAGGGCGAAGGGGACGGGGACCCCGATCAGCCAGCCCGCCACGAGGAGCTGCTTGCGGCGGAAGCGGGCGGTGAGGGCCCCCGCGGCGAGGTTGGTGAACGCCTTGGTGAGGCCGAAGGCGACGATGAAGGAGAAGACGGCCGTATCGCTGGTCAGACCGAACGTCTCCGAGCCGATCAGTGGGACGGTGGTGCGCTCCAGGCCCACCAGGCCGCCCACGGCCACGTTCACGACGACCAGCAGGGCGAACTGGGCCGCGTTCTCGCGCAGCCCCAGCCGTACGGGGCCGGTGGCGCCGTCGGCCGGGCGGGCGGGGCGGGTGGTGGTGTCGTTCACGGGCGGATGTCCTTGGGAGAGGGGAGCCGGTCCGGCGGAGGCACTCGCCCGAGCTGCGGGCAACGGTGCGTGGGTCACGTCGGGTGACGGCGGTGAGCGGCAGTGCTCCGCACCGCGCAGGCCGCGTACGCCCAGTTCAATATACCCCCGCCGGTATTTTCACCCGATGCGCGCAGTCGATGTCGCCACGCCTGGGAAGATACCCACGGGGGTATTTGACTTCTCGTGTGGGAGCGCCCTACTGTCGAACCAGTAAATACCCCTGGGGGTACCCGAGAGCGAGGGATGCCTCGATGCGTGAAGTAGACCTGGAGAGCTTCGCCGCGGACATGGCCGCCGGTGCGTTCGTCATCGATGTCCGCGAGCCCGACGAATACGTGGCCGGACATGTGCCGGGCGTCCACAGCGCACCACTGTCCGCGCTGGACTCCGTCCTCGACGTGCTGCCCGCCGACCGGACGGTGTACGTGATCTGCGCGACCGGCAACCGCAGCCTGCGAGCGGCGGACCGGCTCGCGGCCCGGGGCGTGGACGCGCTCTCCGTCGCGGGTGGCACCAAGGGCTGGGCCCGCACCGGCCGGCCGCTGGCGAGCGGAACGACCGCCTGACCGCCGCCACTCCCCGGGCCCGCCGCCCGTACGCCCCGTGACCCGGCCTTTCGTACCCACAGTCTTTCGCACCCGACGAGGGTGAGCGTTTCTCAGGAAGGATCCGCCGTGTTCTTCACCCAGTACTACCTCGACTGCCTCTCCCAGGCGTCGTACATGATCGCCGACGAGAAGACCGGCCAGGCGGTGGTCGTCGACCCGCGCCGGGACGTCTCCGAGTACCTGGCCGACGCCCGGGCGCACGGCTTCACCGTCGTCGGCGTCATCAACACCCACTTCCACGCGGACTTCGTCGCCGGGCACCTGGAGATGGCGGACGCCACCGGCGCCTGGATCGGCTACGGGCGGCGCGCCGAGACCGAGTACCCCATCCGCAAGCTCGCCGAGGGCGAGCGGATCTCCCTCGGCGACGTCGTCCTGGAGATCATGGAGACCCCCGGGCACACCCCCGAGTCGGTCAGCGTCCTCGTGTACGAGCGGTCCGACGACACCGTCCCGTACGGCGTCCTGACCGGCGACGCGCTGTTCATCGGCGATGTCGGCCGCCCCGACCTGCTGGCCTCCGTGGGCGTGACGGCCGAAGAGCTGGGCGGGATGCTGTACGACAGCGTCCAGAACAAGCTGATGGCGCTGCCCGACGAGGTCCGTGTCTTCCCCGCGCACGGCGCCGGATCCGCCTGCGGCAAGAACCTCTCGACGGAGAAGCAGTCGACCATCGGTGAGCAGCGCGCCACCAACTACGCCTGCGCCCCGATGAGCCGCGAGGAGTTCGTCGCACTCGTCACCGCCGGGCAGTCGGCCGCGCCCGGCTACTTCGCCTACGACGCCGACCTCAACCGCAAGGAACGCACCCGCTACGACGCGACGGCCGCGGCCCGCCCGCTGGCCCTCGACGCGTTCACCGCGCTGCGCGCCGGGGGAGCGGTCGTCGTCGACACCCGCGACCCGCAGGAGTTCGCCGCCGGGCACCTCCGGGGCGCGGTCAACCTGCCCGCCGACGGGCGGTTCGCCGAACAGGCGGGGACCGTCCTCGACCCGGCCGACGAACTGCTCGTCATGGCCCCGCAGAACCGCGAGGAGGAAGTCGTCACCCGCCTCGCCCGCATCGGCTTCGACCGGGTGGCCGGCTACCTCCGCAACCCCGAGGACGCCCTCACGGCCCTGCCGGACGAGGTCGCACCCGCCAGCCGCGTCACCGCCGCACAGCTCAAGGCGGCGCTCGCGGGCGACAACCCGCCCGTCGTCGTGGACGTCCGTACCTGCGGCGAGCGCCAGACGGTCGGCTTCATCCCCGAGGCCCTGCACATCCCGCTGAGCGAGCTCCCCGCGCGTGCGGACGAACTTCCCACGGACCGCCCGCTCGTCGTGCACTGCGCCGGCGGCCACCGCTCGTCCATCGCGGCCAGCCTCCTGCGTCACCGGGGCGCCCAGGACGTTTCCGACATCCTCGGCGGCTACGCCGCCTGGGCCCTCGCGGAATCCGCCGAGGCCTGACCGCAGCCCCCGCCCACCCGTACACGCCCCCACGGGCACACCTTCTCCGGAGTCATGCATGAGTGCCGAGCGCACCGTCCCGTCCATCTCCCCCGCCGTGCTGCGCGGGCTCACCGAGGAAGGCCGCACACCGCGCCTGCTCGACGTGCGCACCCCCGCCGAGTTCCGTGCCGCCCACATCCCCGGCGCGTACAACGTGCCGCTGCCCGCCCTGCGCGAGCACCGCGCGGAGCTCCGCCCCCACCTCGACGAGGACACCGTGCTGGTCTGCCGCTCGGGGGCCCGCGCCACCCGGGCCGAGCAGATGCTCGCCGAAGCCGGCCTGCCCGGCCTGCGGGTCCTGGGCGGCGGGATGAACGCCTGGGAGATGGCGGGCGCCCCCGTGGAGCGGGGCCCGGAGCGCTGGGACATGGAACGCCAGGTCCGCCTCGTCGCCGGGTCGATCGTCCTCGCCACCGGCATCGCCGGCATCTTCGTGCCCGGTGTCCACCTCGTCGGAACGGCGGTCGGCGCGGGCCTGGTCTACGCGGCGGTCAGCAACTCCTGCGCCATGGGCGTCCTGCTCTCCAAGCTCCCGTACAACCGCGGGCCCCGTACGGACATCCGTACGGTGATCGCGGGGCTGCGGAGCGCCTCCTAACCTCCGGCGCGGACGTCCGGGCAGGGCCTCGCGAGAAATTCCATCGCCTTAACCCCTATACCCCCAGGGGGTATAGGGGTTAGGCTGCGTGCGGAAACAGGAGATGCCGAAAAGCCCGACCCACCCTGGAGACGCCATGAACAGCCACGCCGCCCACAGCCACAGCAGCCACGCCGCCCACAGCGGTCACGCCGACCACGACAGCGACGCCCACCACGGCGGACACGGCAGCCATGCCGGCCACGCCGCCGGCGGCCCCGGCGGACTCTCGGTCTCCGAGCACGGCTACACCCTCGAACTCGACACCACGCTCTTCACCGCCGGGACGCGGCCGGTCGGCTTCCGGATCATCGGCCCCGACGGGCGCCCGGTGACCCGGTTCGTCCCCGAGCACGAGAAGGAACTCCACTTCATCGCCGTCCGGCGCGACACGTCCGGATTCCAGCACGTGCACCCGGTCAGGGACGACCAGGGCAACTGGAGCACCGAACTGAACCTGGAAGCGGGCGACTGGCGGTTCTTCGCCGACATCCACCCGGCGGGCCACGACGCCACCATGACGCTGGGCATCGACGCCTCGGTGGCCGGACCGTACGCCCCGGAACCACTGCCCGCCGCCACCGGGACCGCGCGGATCGACGACTACACCGTCACCCTCGACGGGACGCTCAGGCCCGGCGAGCCGAGCGAACTGACTCTCACCATCGGCCGGAACGGGAGCCCCGTGACCGACCTCCAGCCCTACCTGGCCGCGTACGGGCACCTGGTGGCGCTGCGCGTCGGCGACCTGGGCTACCTCCACGTCCACCCGGACGGCGCGCCCGGTGACGGCATCACCGCGCCGGGGCCCGGGATCACGTTCATGGCGGTCGCGCCCACGGCCGGCACCTACCGCCTGTACCTGGACTTCCAGCACGACGGCGTCGTACGGACCGCCGAGTTCACCGTGCACACGACCGGGGCGGAGCCCCGCCAAGCCCCGGCGCACCGGACGCCGTCCGGACACGGCGCCCACGCGCACCACTGACCCCACCCGCACACCCCGTGGCGAAGGAGACGACATGCCCTGTCCGCCCCGCCCCCTGCCCCACCCGGCGGCCCGTGCCGCCGGCCGTCCCGCCCGTCCCGCACCGAGGAGCGACACCGGTGCGCAGTGACCCCGCATGTACCCGCGGGGCATGGACCCCGCCCCGGGGCCGTGCCCCGCCGCATGGACACGGAAGGAACCCGCCATGCGACTGTTCTCCGTCCGCGACTACCGCCACCTGTTCGGCGCCCAGGTCATCGCCCTGTTCGGCACCGGGCTGACCACCGTGGCCCTCGGACTGCTCGCCTACGACCTCGCCGGCCCGCGCGCCGGAATGGTCCTCGGCACCGCCCTGACCATCAAGATGGTCATGTACGTGATCATCGCCCCGCTGGCCGCCGCCTCCATCGACCGGCTTCCCAGACGGACGCTTCTCGTCCTCCTCGACGTGATCCGAGGCGCGGTGGTCCTGGCGCTGCCCCTGGTCACCGAGGTCTGGCACATCTACGTACTGATCGGCCTGCTCCAGGCCGCCTCCGCGGCCTTCACCCCGACGTTCCAGGCCGTCATCCCCGACATCGTCCCCGACGAGGCCGCCTACACCCGGGCCCTGTCCGCCTCCCAGGTCGCCTCCACCATGGAGAGCCTGCTCAGCCCCGTACTGGCAGCCGTCGCCCTCACCTTCCTGACCTTCGACCGGCTGTTCCTCGGCACATCCATCGGCTTCGCCGCCTCCGCCGTGCTGGTCCTGTCGACCCGCATCCCCGACGCCCGCCCCAGCGCCCGCACCACGGCATGGGACAAGGCCGTGGGCGGCATACGGACCTTCCTCGCCACACCACGCCTGCGCGGCGTCATGGCGCTCAACCTCGTGGTCGCGTCGGCCGGTTCGATCGTCGTCGTCAGCACCGTCAACCACGTCCGTGACCGGCTCGGCGGCACCCAGCAGGACGTCGCCTGGATGCTCGCCGCCTCCGGTACCGGCACCCTGCTGGCCGCGCTCGTCCTGCCCCGCCTGCTCGACCGGATCAGCGCCCGCACCGTCATGACGACCGGGGCCGGCGTCCTGGTCGGCGGAACCGCCGCCGCGGTGACGATCACCGCGACCGGCCTCACCACCTGGACCGGCACGGCGGTCACCTGGGCGGTGATCGGCGTCGGCATGGCCCTGATCATCACACCGACCGGCAAGGTCCTGCGGGCCTCCGTCGCACGGAACGCGATCCCCGAGGCGTTCGCCGCCCAGTTCTCCCTGTCCCACCTCGCCTGGCTGATCACCTACCCCGTCGCGGGAGTGCTCGGCACCAACGCCGGTCTCACCCCCGCCTGGTCCACCCTCGCGGCGCTCGCCGTGACGGGAACGGTCGCCGCGCTCCTCCTGTGGCCGCGCCACGACGGCGGTGGAGCCCCGCGGGCGGACGCCACGACCGCCTGGCACCTGTCGGGCCGGAGTCGGTCCTCCCTGACCAAGGCCGCGTGAACGCCACGCCACCTCGCGTGAGTTGACCGCATCCCTGGGTCGCCCGGAAGACCGGGCGGCCCTCGGGTGTCTCCGGACGCGGACGTACTAACCCGCGCGCACGAGAAGCTCCTGGTCGCCCGAGCGGCCGTGGTGCGGGCGGTGCTCAGCCGGTTCCCCATCCCCAGGAGTCGACGTACGCCGTCACGCCGGAGCGGCGCGCCTCCGCCACCGCGGTGAGGCGGTCGAAGTCGCCGGGCGGCATCAACTCCTGCCACTCGGCCAGGGAGAGGACGCGGAACTCGTCGTGCTCCGCCGGGTCGAGCGTGATGCCGCGGATCTGCGCGGCGGTGAGCCGGCCGCCGTCGAAGACGCAGCCGAGCGTGCTGTAGGGCCAGCCCCCGCCCGGCGGGCTGTACACCGTGGCCAGGAGCCGGGGCTGCCCGGCCGGCCTGATCCCGGTCTCCTCCTCGCACTCCCGCACGGCCGTCTGCCAGGGATGCTCGCCATGGTCCATCGTGCCGCCCACCAACTGCCACGGGTAGGCGGGAGAGTAGACGGAGTGGACCTGGAGCGGCCGGTCGTCCTCGTCGGTGAAGTAGAGGCATGCCCAGGCAGTGGCCTTGGCGACTGTTTCGGCATAGTGCGCCGGCGTGGAGGTCTGCGGTTCGGTCGTGGCGGCCGAGGTCAATTCTGGTTCCTCTTGACGGTTGTCCGGCATGGCCATGAGAGTCAAGGACCAGGCCGGCGGACGAGCACATGGGTCGGCGGGGTTCTGCTCCTTTAACGAGGCCCGAGCGAGATCGGAACGGCCCGTGCCCGAACCTATCCTGCCGTGGGACACCGGGTGGAACCCGGCGCAGTGCGGGAGCCGGCCGGTCAGGTCCGCCGACGGGGGTTCGGCCCGATCCGGTTGGCCAGGAGCGTTCCTCCGGTGGCCAGTGCGAGGCCGCCCAGGATGAGTACTGCGGTCGCCCGAGCTCGGGTACCAGGTGATCACCGCGTACTTCCGGCCGCACAGCGCGCTCGGTGAGAAGCTCCAGCAGGAGCCACCGCCGCGGACAGACCCAGGCCGCTCAACGCCTTCGAGGCGACGGCGACGGCGGCGTCGGGCTCGTGCGCGACCGCACGCGGGGCACGGGCACGGTCCACGAGTGGCTCGGCGCGGAGGGAAGAGCGCGGTGAGCGCGCGGGATCCGCTGCTCTGCCTCTGCGCCCACGTACCCGAGTCCGAGGTGGTGGCCGTGGCGGCGGCGGGAGCCACGGAGGTGGCCGCAGTGGGCCCGGCCGTGGCAAGCGGCGACCGGCCGGCCGAAACGAACTCACGGGGTCGTAGGATCAGTTGGCATCGCCAGCACGTGGCACGGCATACGATTCGGCCGTACGGAGGACGAACCGCACGCCGGTCGCGACGGCTACGACACCCTCATCGGGTTGGACCGCGACGCGCACGACACGAAGCGAGAAGGTACATGAACACCAGCTCCGAGCTCGAAGCCGAGATCCGCAGCGGCATACCGCACTCCGCCCGCGTGTGGAACTACTGGATCGGCGGCAAGGACCACTACCCCGTCGACCAGGAGCTGGGGGACCAGGTCATCGCCAGCTATCCCCAGACCCGGGATCTCGCCCGGGCGTCGCGTGCCTTCCAGGCCCGTGCCGTGCGGTACTTGGCCGGTGAGGCGGGAATCACCCAGTTCCTCGACATCGGAACCGGCCTCCCCGTGCAGAACAGCACCCACGAGGTCGCCCAGAGCGTCCGGCCGACGGCGCGCATCGTCTACGTCGACAACGACCCGCTGGTCCTGGCCCACGCGCGCGCCCTGCTGACGAGCGCGCCGGAGGGCGTGACGGACTACGTGCACGCCGACATGCTCGAGGCCGAGCGGGTGCTCCAGGAAGCCGCCCAGACCCTGGACATGACGCGGCCGGTGGCCGTCATGGTGCTGTCCACCCTCGGCCACGTCGAACCGCAGGCCGGCATCGACCTCATGCGCCGGTACCTGGCCGGTGTGCCCGAGGGCAGCCACCTGGTGCTGTGCGACACCGTCGCCACCCCGCAGACGGTGGCGGCCCAGGAGGCGTACGCGGCGGGGGACACCCCGCCCTACCTGGTGCGCCGGCCCGAGGAGATCCTCGCGAGCGCCGACGGGATGGAGCTGGTGGAGCCGGGGTTCGGTTCCATCTCGCTGTGGCGCCCGGAGCCGGGCGACGACATCTCCGAGCCGGTCGACCAGTGGGGTTTCGTCGCCCGTAAATGACGGGCCGCCCCGCCGCGTCCACGGAACGGCGGGTGAGCGGGGACCGGGGCGGAGCCGCCCGCGCACGGCGGTGAACCGTGGCACACTGCGCGCCACCGGCCCGTGCCGGCCGTGCCGCTCCCGAGGAGGTCCCATGCCCGCTCCCGCCACCAGGAAACGAACGGTCGCCGCGGTCCACGCCGCCCCGGTGTTCATGGACACCGGGGCGACGGTCGACAAGGCCGTCGCCCTCATCGAGCGGGCCGGCCGGGAGGGCATCGATCTGCTGGTGTTCCCGGAGACCTTCGTACCGGGCTACCCGTACTGGATCGAGGCGTACGCCCCGCTGGACCAGCAGGGAGCCGACGCCGCCTACGCGGGGGCGTCCGTCGAGGTGCCGGGCCCCGAGATCGCCCGGGTCCGGTCGGCCTGCCGGCGGGCGGGTACCGGGGTGGTCCTCGGCGTCAGCGAACGCCTCGAATCCACTCGGACCTGCTTCAACAGCCAGGTTTTCATCGACCCCGACGGGACCCTGCTCGGAGTGCACCGCAAGCTCCAGCCCACCTATGCGGAACGGATGGTGTGGGCCCAGGGCGGCGGCGCCACGCTCCGGGTGTTCGACAGCGAGCTCGGCCGGATCGGCGGTCTGGCCTGCTGGGAGCACACCATGAACCTGGCCCGGCAGGCCCTGGTCGCCCAGGGGCAGGAGATCCACGCGGCGGCCTGGCCCGGACTGTCCACCATGGCCGGATTCGAGGAGGTCGCCGACGTACAGATCGACGCGATGATGAAGACCCACGCCCTCACCGCCCAGGCGTTCGTGATCTCCGCGGGCAATCCGGTCGACCGGACATGCCTGGACTGGATGGCGGCCAACCTCGGCCCGCAGAAGCACATCACCGAGGGCGGCGGCTGGTCGGCGGTGATCCACCCCTTCACCCAGTACCTCGCGGGCCCGCACACCGGCCCCGAGGAGCGGTTCGTCACGGCGGAGATCGACCTCGACGACCTGAACGCCGTCAAGGTCTGGGTCGACTCGCGCGGCCACTACGCACGACCGGAGATCCTCGGCCTGCGCGTCGACCACCGGCCGCTCTGGCACGACGAGACCGACCACCGTTGGCCCATGGCCCCGGGCGACGACGGGCCCGCCACCACCGACGGAACGGACTGACCGGGGCGGCCCGCACACCGGTCCGGGATGCGGGCCGCCGCCTCGGGGAACCGCCGGAGCAGGTTCCCGTTCGGAGGCCGCGCCGGATCCCTTCGGCGGCGAGGAGTCCGGCCACAGCGGGGGCCAGGGATCGGCGCCCCGGCCGGAGCGGGCCTCACGTCCAGAGCTGGTCCCCGAGGGATCCGGAGGGTGCCGCGCCCGGCAGGACGTAGGCCACGGCCGAGGCCCGGTGCTGGAGGAACGGATTGAGGGCGTCACGGTCGGCCAGGCGGTTCTGGACGCGGGTGAACCGGCCGGGGTCGCGCATGAAGGCGCAGAAGAGCAGGCCCCGGTCGTCGGGCCCGTCGTCGTAGCTGTAGCTGCGGCGGAGCATCCGGGCACCGCCGTCGAAACGGGGGCTGGCCAGGCGCACATGGGCAGTGGCGGGAAGGACGTAGGAACCGTCGGGGTGCTTGGCGTAGATGTCCGGCTCGTCGTGCTCGGCGGTGCCGCCGAGGGCGACGCCGTCGCGGGTGCGGCGGCCGACCGCCCGGTCGCGGTGGCTCTCTGGGAGGGCCGCGAAGCCGGTGACGTCCATGTGGATCCTGCGGTAGACGAGGACGGTTCCGTTCCCGTGTGCTCCGGGAGGACCCCAGACCCATTGCTCGGCCGCCGCGCGATCGGGGTTGGCGGTGCCGTCCTTGGAACCGAAGAGATTGCGCGGAGTGGTGCCCGGGGCCGTGGGCGGCAGGAAGCCGGACTGGCCCCAGCGGAGCACGGCCCCGGCCGTGCGCGCGGCCCCGACGACGAGTTCGGCGACCACGGTGAGCGTCCAGCGGTCGGCCGCGCAGAGCTGGACCAGCAGGTCGCCGCCGCTGCGGCGCGGGTCGAGGCGGTCGCCGGGAAACGGCGGCAACTCACGCAGCACGGACGGGACATCGAGCCCGAGCCGGTCGGCGAGAGCAGGGCCGATGCCGACCAGGGAGGTGAGCCGGGTCGTGCCACCGCCCTGGAGCCGCAGGTCCTTCGGGGTGTCGGAGGCCGCGGTGGCCAGCACCCCGGTCAGCTCACCGAGGACACCGCGGAGCGCCTTCCGCACGGCGGCGGCCGAGGCCCTGGGGAGGTCGAGGGCGAGCAACTGCGTCGTCGGCTGCTGGGGAGCCGTGACCCCGGCCTGCCGGACGCCGTGGAAGGGAATCGCGGCGCTCGCCGCCGGGGCGCCGGAGGCACCGTCGGCCGCCCGGTCGTCCCTCACCAGTCCATCGGCCGCCGCTCCGGCCCCGGCGGCGAGCACCGCCCCGGCCGCGAACAGGGCCCGCCGCCGCCCTAAACCGGTTGCCGGGGGGTGGGGCGGATCCTGCGCATTTCCCTGTTCCGTGGGCATGGCCCTATTGGAGACGATAAAACATCTGCCATGCAAACCCTGTTCACAGCAAGCCTGTTGAACCGCGCGGTAGTACGGAAAGCGGCGTTCCGGGCGACGCTGAGGCTGTCGGCACTGGCCGTCTCGGCCGTGCTGGCGGCCACCGGATGTTCCGGCGCGGGGCCGAAGTCCGAGGACGCGCGACATCCGGCGGGGAGCGTGCTGCGGGTCCCGCAGGACTTCCGCACGGTGCAGCAGGCGGTGGACGTCGCCCGCGCGGGCGAGACGGTGCTGGTCGGACCCGGTGTGTACCGGGAGAGCGTGCGCATCACCAAGGACCGCCTGGTGCTCCGTGGAACGGACCGCAACAAGGTGGTCCTCGACGGCGGTCTGCGCCGGGCCAACGGCGTCACCGTGACCGGCGCCGGATCAGTGGTGGAGAACCTCACCGTGCACGGATACCTCGCCAACGGCGTCCTGTTCACCGGAGTCACCGACGAGCGGTTGCAGCGGCGGGGTGCCGGCGGTTCCGCCTACGACCCGTTGGACACCACCCGCTTCCCTCCGGTCCGGGGCTTTCGGGCGAGCCGGGTCACGGCGTACAACAACGGCCTGTACGGCATCTACGCCTTCGACGCGCGCGACGGTGTGATCGAGGACTCCTACGCCTCCGGGCACGCCGACTCGGGCGTCTACGTGGGCCAGTGCAAGCCCTGCAACACCCTGGTCCGCGGCAACACGGTGGAGCGCAACGCGGTCGGCATCGAACTGACCAACGCCTCCGACAACCTGTCGGTGGTGGGCAACCGCGTCGTCCGCAACCGGGTCGGGGTCACGGTCAACTCCAACGATCTGGAAGCCCTCGCCCCGCAGCACGGTGCGGTGATCGCCGGGAACGCCGTCGTCGACAACAACGCGGCCGACACACCCGAGCAGGCGGACGGGGGCTTCGGCATCGGAATCGGCATCGGAGGCGGGACCGACAACCGCGTCCAGCGCAACCTGGTACGCGGCAACCACGCGGCCGGAGTGATCGTCACCGACCCGCCGGGGCATCCGGCGAGCGGCAACCGCGTCGAGGACAACCGTGCCGCCGGCAACGGCGTCGACCTCGTGCTGGCCTCCACCGACCCCGGCAACTGCTTCGCGGGCAACCGCCCAGGCACCCAGAGCCCGGCCTCCCTGGAGAACCGCGCGGGCTGCGGCACCCGGGGCCGGGGCGCGCTGCCCGCGGGCCGCACCGCGTCGGTGCAGGCACCGCCGGGGATGCCGTTCAGCCGCGTCCCGGCCCCACCGGCCCAGCCGTCCATGCCGGATCCGACGGTCCCGGGGCGCCCGGCGACCGGGCTGCCGGGCGCCGTCGACATGGCCGACTACCCCCTCCCGAAGAACGTGGACGCCGTGCCGCGCACCCACTGACCACGGGCCCACACGGCGGCGGAGCCGGGGGCCCCGATGCCGTCAGCCGGCGCTCCATGGCGCCTCGGGCAGTTTCGCCCGGCTCTCGCGCCCGGAGAACTCCACCGTCGTCGGGGTACCCAGACCGGGCATCCGCATCGTCACCCGGCGCAACCCGCCGTCACCGTCGACCCAGTACGTCAGCGGCGACCGTCCGCCGCCGGGTTCCGCGCCGGGCGTGGAGCCCTGGGCGCGCGGCCCGGCGAACCGGTCGTACCCGCGGCCGTCGATCCGGTCGCGGCCCAGCAGCCGGGCACCGGACTGGGCGAGCAGCAGCGGGTTGTCCGGGCGGTCGGCACCCAGCTCGATCAACAGCCGGAGCCCGGCATCCAGCGGATCGGCCGTGTACGAGCGGGGGGACCAGCCCGAGCGCGGGATGTGCTCGGCCTGCCGCCAGGGCGGGCTGCCGTCGTCCTCGGACGTCGGCGCCAGACCGAGGCCGCCGCCGTCCCAGACGACCAGCCCGCGGTCGAGCCGGCCGGTGGCGGGGCCGGAGGTGCCGGAGGCCCCGGTGATCCGGTAGCTTCCCACGGCCCGGTGCTTCCGGTAGTCCACGACGCCCTCGACCCGGACCACGACCCCGCCGCCCTCGGAAGCGGTCAGGGTCACCGCCACGGGGCTCGCCTCGTACAGATTCAGCCGCGACAGGGCCAGCCTGGACGCCTCCTCCATCGTCACCGGCCGCTCGGCGGCGGTGGCGGTGTCGTCGGACCGGACCCGGTAGAGGACCAGGCCACCGACCACCGCGCCGCACACCGTGATCGCGATCAGTGTTCTCCGCCAGAGGGCCCGACGCGGTGTCCGGTCGTCGGCCTTCCTCTTCCGAGCCATGTGGTCGCCTTCTCCCATCGGTCGTTCGCACGGAAGGGCGGGCCCGCGGACCGCTGGTCCGCGAACCCGCCCGAACCGGCCCGGCCGGTCACCGGCGCCGGTCGCCCCGACACGGGGTCGGGGCGTGTCTCGCTCTCAGGCTCCCTCTAGCGGTGCTGCGCCCTTCGCCTGCGCATCAGGACGACCAGAGCCGCACCGAGGACGGTGAGCGCGGCACAGCCCGCCAGGGCCAGGGGGACCAGCGGGCTCGTACCGGTGGCCGCGAGGCCGGAGCCGGAGGTGTGACCCGGTGTGCCCGGAGCCCCTGGTGCGCCGGGGGAACCCGGTTTGCCTGGTGTCGCGGATGCCGTGGGCGTCGGTTCGGTGCCCGGGAGCCGCTTGTTGACGGCTGTCACCGAGACCCCGTCGTCGAGGTTCTCGGCGGTCAGCACGAGCGGCCCGAACACGGAGACGTCCGGGGCGGCATAGCCCTTGGGCGGGCTCACCTCCTGCCAGTAGTAGGTGCCGGGCGCGCCCGTACCGTGGCAGAGACCGTCGGTCCCGGTCACGCACGGTTCGCCGACCTTCGTGTCCGGATCGGTCCCCTCGGTCTGGAGCTCGTCGGAGCCGTTCGTCTCCTTCCACAGCTGGAACTTCGCCCGGGCCAGTGCCTTGCCGTCCTGATCGTGCTTGATCAGGCGCAGCTCGCCCTCCTGCTGCCGGAAGCCGAAGTCGTAGGTGTGGTCGTTCTCGCCGGGGCCGCCGGTGGTCAACTCCCTCTCCGGGAAGCGGCCGTCGCGCGGAACGACGCCCTTGGAGTCGACGAAGTGGTTGTCGCCGACATCCGCTTCCGTCGGCACCCACTGGTGGAGCGGGCCTCCCTTGGCGTAGTCGGCCGGTTCGTCGAGGCGGATGGTGTACTTCGTCCTGGGCAGGAGGCCGCCGGTGACGTTGGAGTCGTCGAAGTAGTACTCGCCCCGTGCCGTGGTCTCGGCCGTTCCCACGAGCTTGCCCGCCCCGTCGTACAGATGGACGGTCGCGCCGACGACCGGGCGCTGGCCCGGGCTCTGGATGCCCTTGCGTTCGGGGTCGTACCAGACCCGGTTGCCGATCTGGAGCGGGGCCTGGTCGCAGAGCACCTCCAGGTCGCCCATCGAGGCGCCCTTGCCGAACGGGGCGGCGGTTCCGGGCGGGTTGAGGCGCAGGCCGGACTGCGGGTCCTGCGTGCCGTCGCGCTTGACGAAGGTGGTGCCGTAGCCGAAGGCGGTGCTGTTGGGGTCGAATCCGCCGGTCGCGATGGTGTCCTCGACCCGGGAGAACGCCATGCCCGCGAAGGAGGCGTTGTGGTGGGAACCCATGCGGCTGGTGTCGAAGAACCGGGTGCCCCGGGGGGAGAGCCCGCAGCCGTTGTTGGTGTCCATCACATAGCGCCCGTCCACCGGGCACGCCTTGTTCAGGTCGCCGCCGGACAGGACGTTGCCGACCGAGCCGGGCGTGGGACCGGCCGGGGCGCGGTCGCCGAAGCGGTCGCGGAAGGCCAGCAGCATGGACCCGTCGGTCTCGAAGTCGATCTCGCCCAACTCCGGTTCGGGCTGGGCCAGATAGTTCCGGCAGGTCTGACCGTTCTGGGAGGTCGGGAAGGTGTTGGTCCAGGGGAACCAGCCGGGACCGTCGCACGGGGGCCCGCCGACCGTGGACTCGCGGGGATAGTCCAGCGGCTGGTCCAGCACCGGCTCGTGGAACGCACCGGTGTCGAGGTCGAAGGGAAGGACCACCGCACGCAGGTCCGCGGGTTTCCCGGTGGACTCGCCGGAGCACACCCCGCCGACGTAGCCGACCCCGTCGTGCAGACCGAGGCCGAACGGGCGCCAGTCCACCGCCGCCGGGCAGCCCGGGTCCGGAATCGCCTTGGCGGACTCGGGCGCCGAGGCGGTGTCGGCGGTGGCGTTGTAGCGGTAGAGCTTGCGGTCGTTGAGGTTGACGACGAACAGGTCCTTGCCGTCGTCCGTGATCTTGATGCCGCCCAGGCTCTCCTTGCCGGGCGTCGCGAGGAAGGCGTCGTCGGTGCCCTGGCCGTGGGCCGTCGTTCCGGCGTCCGGTACGACGGTGAACAGGGTGGTCTTCTTCTGCGCCCGGTCGGTCACGTAGATGCCTCCGGCGCCGCCCGGACCGTAGTCCGTGGTGCGTTTGGCCACGGCCGCGGAGAACACCCGCTTGTCGGCCTTGTTCCACGCGATGCCGAACAGTGTGCCGGTCTCGGAGTTGGTGGCGACGTCCGTGACGTTGACGTCGACACCGTCCTGGCCGCGCGCGCCGTACGGGAAGGAGACGAGGGTGCGCTGCGACCCGCCCTCGCGGGTGGTCGGCTGGCAGGTCGTCACCAGAGGTGCGTTCTTCTGGCAGTAGTCGGCTGGGTTCCACAACCCCGTGGTGTAGGCCACGTTCTTCTGGTCGGAGAGGTCGACGAACTCCTCGTTGCTGCTCAACTGGTTGGGTGCGCCGTCGAGCCCCTGGCGTGAGGCGAAGGCGGGGAACAGGACGCCCGGCTTCGGATTCACCACCTGCACGCGGTACTTGCCGTTGGTGGAGCCGCCGGCGGTCGGAGTCAGTGTCACGGTGCCGTCGGCGGCCGTGACCCCTTCGACGCCCTTACCGGAGTCGTCGGTGAGCGTCACCTTGACGCCCGCGAGACCCGGTTCCAGCGCGGGTGTCCACACTCCGGTGTTGTCGACGGCCCGGATCACCCGGACCGTCACCGAACCGTCCTCGGTCTGCGAGTGGGCCGCAGGCGCGACGGCCAGCGAACTGCCGCCGATCCCCAGGGCGAGCGCGGCCAGGCTGCCGACGGTCCGACGGCCGGGCGCGCCCCGCCGTCGCCGACGCGGCTCGGGCGCGGCCCCGTTCACTTGATCATTCGTAGCTGTCATCTCCCGCTCTCAGCGTTCAGAAGGGCCTGATGCCCTGCTCGTGAGGGAGTACATAGAGATGCGGAGAACCGCCTCGGCCGCGATCTTAGAGGGGCTTTGGGAAAGATCGTGGGGGAATGGCGAAGTTGTTCTTGGGCGGGGGTGACGTGTGTTCCGGAAAATCGGCGGTGTGGTCACGTGTGCCATGGCCCGGACCCGTCCGTGTGCTGGTGAGGGCAGTACGGGGACGTGCCCCGCGCGTCGCATGGACGACGCGGAGCGGTACGCGGCATGGCTGCCGCGCCCCCTCGCGGAGATCGGGGCCGTGCTCGCCGCCGCCTCCGGCGTACTGGACGACGTCACACGGCCCGCGCTGGTCCATTTCGACCTCTGGCAGGGCAATCTGCTCCTCGCCGGGGAGCCCGGTGACCGTCGTGTCAGCGGCCTCATCGACGGTGAGCGAATGTTCTGGGGCGATCCGGTGGCCGATTTCTTCTTGTTGGCACTCTTCGCCGACATGGAGGACGACACGGCATTCCTGGCCGGTTACGCGGATGCGGGCCGGGCAGTGGTGTTCGACGGCCCGGTGCGTCTGCGGCTGGCGCTCCACCGGGCCTATCTCTATCTGATCACGCTGGTCGAGGTGGAGCCCCGGCAGGCCGGGGAGGCCGACCTGACCTGGGTACGGAGCCGTGTGGGCCCCCAGCTCGTCGCGGCGCTGGAGGACGTGGAGTCGGGGCTGCGCGGCGGCTGCCGGTGACCTCGGCGCCCCGGTCGCGGCTGTCCTGGAGCGGGACCGGCCGGCGGTGTCGCGCCGGGCCGTGAGTCGACGTCGGGAGCAGCCCGCGGGCGGTTGTGTTTCAGCCATCCCGACGATTGCAGAGGTTCTTGTGCACAGATTCCTGTGCACAGGAACCTTTGTCATCTACCGTGAAGCTCATGGAACTTCCCGAGCAGTCACCTCAAGTCAAGCTGAACGCACGGAACTTGAGGGGCGTCACCCACCCGCTCCGGGTGCGGATGCTGACGGTCCTGCGGACGGACGGGCCGGCCACGGCCACCACACTCGCCCGGCGGTTGAACGCGAACACCGGGGCCACCAGCTACCACCTGCGCCAGCTCGCCGAGTACGGCTTCATCGTCGAGGCGCCGTCCCGGGGCGGCCGCCGGGAACGCTGGTGGCAGGCGGCGCACGTCAATACCGTGCTCCCGGACGATCCGGCGCTGGAGGGCGAGGACGGCCTCGGTGCCGCGTATCTGCAGGCGCTGGGCCGGGTCTGGTCCGACGCGATGACGGCCGCCATCGACGCGACCCCCGCGCTGTCGCCCGAATGGCGCGACGCCCAGGACTTCGGCGACTACGTGCTCACCCTGACCCCGGCCGAGGCCGAGGAGCTGTCGGCCGAGATCCACCGACTGCTCCGGCGACGCAACTCCCCGCCCCGGCCCGCTGGTTCGCCGATCCCCGAAGGCGCGGAGCGGGTCGCCTTCCAGTTCCAGTTGTTCCCCACCAGCGCAGACCGGCACGTCTCCCACCCCACCGACTCGGAGTGAGAAAGATGACCTCTCGGCACGCGGCCGCCCAGCGGGCGGCGGACAGCGACACCCCCGAACCGGCCCCACCCGCTCCACCGGCCCCGGACGCCGTCGACGCCCCGGAGACCTCCGACGCCCCGGACGGCGGGCCCCGGGTCTGGCGCGGACTGGTCGGCATGCTGTCGGCCAACGCGGCGTCCCTGTCGGCCAACCGTGTGCTCTCGATCGCGCTGCCCTGGTTCGTCCTGACGACGACCGGCAGTGTCGGCAAGACCGGCCTGGTCGCCTTCTGCCAGATAGTCCCCTACGTGGTGGCCCAGGCGCTGGCGGGGCCGATCATCGACCGGGTCGGCCCCAAACGCATCAGCATCGCCGGTGACCTGGCCTCCACCGTGGCGACGGCCGCCGCCCCGCTGCTCTACATGTCGGGAAACCTGTCCTTCGGCCTGCTGCTGGGGCTGCTGGCGGTGGTCGGGGCGGCGGACGGCCCGGCCAACGGGGCCAAGGGACTCTTCGTGCCCGCCGCCACCCGCGCGGCCCGGGTGCCGCTGGAACGGGGCACCGGACTGTCGACGGCGGTCGAACGGACCGCGACGACCATCGGACCGGCCATCGCCGGTGTGGTCGTCGCCTCCTTCGGCAGCCTCTACGCCCTGTGGATCACCGCCTGCCTGTTCGGTGTGTCGGCGCTCATCGTCTCCACCACGCTCAGCGATCCGGTGCCCGAGCCGCACGAGACGCCGGTCGACGAGGTCGAGGGCTACTTCTCCCGGCTGCGTCAGGGTGCCGTGTTCCTGCGCGACGCCAAGCTGCTGCGGTCCATCGTGTGCATGCTCGCTGTGACCAACCTGCTCGACCAGGCGTTCATGTCCGTGCTGCTGCCGGTCTGGGCGAAGGAGACGGGCAACGGAGCGGGCGCCATCGGCCTGGTGGTGAGTGTCTTCGCCGCCACGTCGATCGTCGCCGCGCTCGTCGCCGCGGGGGTGGCCGAGCGGCTGCCCCGGCGGGCCGTCTTCCTGATCGGCCTGACGCTGGGCGGCGTCCCACGCTTTGTCGCCATGGCCACGGGCGCCCCCCTGTGGCTGGTCCTGGCGGTGCTCGCCGTGGGCGGCCTCGGCTCCGGCTTCGTCAACCCGATCGTGGGGGCCGTGACGTACGAGCTGATCCCCACTCCGCTGTTGGGCCGGGTCAAGACGCTGGCCCAGGCCGTCACCTGGGCGGGCATCCCCTTCGGCGGACTGCTGGGTGCGGGGCTGGTGACGGCGGTGGGCACCTCCGGCGCGTTGTGGATCGTCGGCGGACTCTACCTCGTCGCCATCGGCGTCCCGGCCATGAACCGGGAGTGGGCGGGCATGCGCAAGCGGACGACGCCCGCAGCGGGCCCCGCCCGGACCGGGGGCGAGCACGGTGACGCGAGCGCGCCCGGAGAGACCCCGGCCCCCGCCAAGGAGGCGGTCGGGGAAGTCGCGTAGGCGGCCGGGTCGGAGCGGGGCCGTACGGGCGGTGGACCGTCCGTACGGCCCCGCTCCCGTACCCGGCGGCCAGGGCAGAAGCGGCCACGCCCGGCGGGCACAAGTGACCAGTTCATTCCTCCAGAGCGCTCTGCGAGCATCGGATTCGGCTGAGTTTCCAAGGGTTTTCGCAGACGGTCGACGACGAGGAACTGGTGGACACATGACGACGAAGCCGATGGCGGCCGCGGCCCTTGGCCAGAGGGCCGAAAAGGGCGGTCTCTCTCCTGCGGAAGCCCGCGTCGCGGCAGTGTGGAACGCGGTGCTCGGCGCCGGGGCGACCGGGGCGGAGGCGAACGGGGCGGATGACGAATTCTTCCGGCTCGGCGGCACCCGTGCGCAGGCGGCGGAAATGGCCCACCGGATCGCGGAGGAATTCGGTTCGGAATTCGGCGCGGAAGAATTGCCGGAACCATTGACGGTGCGGTCGGTGGCGTCGTTCCTCGCCCAGGAGGCGCTGCTGCGGGCCCGCAGGCTGTTCGAGTCGGCCGACTTCGACGCCGAGAGCGCGACCGACGCCATGGAGGCCCTCGTGGCACCCGGGGCGCCGGACGACGTCCCGGCCATCCCCCGTGCGTCCCGGTCCGGGCAGCCGTTGCCGCTGTCGTTCGCGCAGCGCCGGCTCTGGTTCCTGGACCAGCTGGATCCCGGCCGGGCCGAGTACCTGATCCCCATGGGACTGCGCATCAGCGGCCCGCTGGACGTCCCGGCGCTCCGCGCCTCCCTCTCCGAGCTGGTGAGCCGGCACGAGGTGCTGCGTACCCGCTTCGTCGGCGACGACGACGGCGATCCCGGCCAGGTCGTCGACCCGCCCCGGCCGCTGCCGCTCGCCGTGCACGACCTGCGGTCCGTCGCCGGACCGGACGCGCGGGAGGCGGCGGCCGCCGCACTCGTGGAGACCGAGGGCTTCCGGCCGATGGATCTCGGCACCGGACCGATGGTGCGTGCGCTGCTGATCCGGCTGGCCGACGAGGAGCACCTGCTTGCTCTGACGGTGCATCACATTGCTTTCGACGGCTGGTCGGTGGGGGTGCTGTCCCGGGAGCTGTCCGCCCTCTACGGCGCGCGGACCACGGGCACCGACGCCGACCTCCCCGAACCTCCCCTCCAGTACGCCGACTTCGCGGTCTGGCAGCGCGAGTGGTTCACCGGCGAGGTGCTGGCGGAACAGCTGGACTACTGGCGCGCCCGGCTGACCGGCACCGAGCCGCTGGAACTGCCCACCGACCGCCGCCGCCCCGCGCGGCGCAGCGGCAACGGCGCCATGCTCACCTTCCGCGTACCGGCACGGACCGCCGACGGCGCCCGCAGGGTCTCCAAGGAGACCGGTGCGAGCCTGTTCATGACCCTGCTGGCGGTCTTCCAGACGGTGCTGTCGCGCTACAGCGGCCAGGAGGACATCGCGGTGGGCACCCCGATCGCGGGCCGCAACCGCGCCGAGATCGAGAACATGATCGGTTTCTTCGTGAACACGCTGGTCATGCGCACCGACCTGTCCGGCGACCCGACCTTCGCCGAGCTGCTGGACCGGGTCAAGGAGACCGCGCTCGGCGCCTACGACCACCAGGACCTGCCCTTCGAGCGCCTGGTGGAGGAGCTGGCTCCACGACGGGACCTGTCGCGCAATCCGCTCTTCCAGACGATGTTCGTCCTCCAGAACACCCCCGACAGCCGGTCCTGGGACCTGCCGGGCCTGACCGTACGGCAGCTCGACGTATCGGCCCAGGACTCCAAGTTCGACTTCACCTTCTACACCTCCGAGGCCGCCGACGGCGCCCTGGACGGCACCATCGTGTATGCCACCGACCTGTTCGACGAAGCCACGATGGAGCGCCTTGCCGGGCACTTCGGGACGCTGCTGGAATCCGCCTGCGCCACCCCGGACGCCCGGCTTTCCGAGCTCACGATGCTGACCGCCGCCGAACGCCGGACGATCCTCGGCGAGTGGAACGGCGCCGACACCGACGCCCCGGACACGGTGACCGTGCCCCGGCTGATCGAGGAGCAGGCCGCCCGGCGGCCCGACGCCACAGCCGTGATCTGCGGAACCGAACGGCTGACCTACCACCGTCTCGACGAGCGGGCCGGGTGGATAGCCGACCGGCTGCGCGAGCGCGGCGCCGGACCGGGCACCCTGGTCGCGGTCTGCCTGGACCGGGGCACGGACATGGTGTGCGCGCTGCTCGGCATCCACCGGGCCGGGGCGGCCTACCTGCCGCTGGACCCGGACTACCCCACGGACCGGCTCGCCTACATGGTCGAGGACAGCGGCGCCCCGCTGATCGTCACCCAGACCACGCACACCGGCCGCCTGCCCTCCGGCGTCCCGACGCTGCTGCTGGACGGGGACCGGCCGGACACCGCTCCGCCCGGCCCGGAGACCTTCGCGGGTCCGGTGGTCCAGGCCGGTCCGGACGACGTGGCCTACGTGATCTACACCAGCGGTTCCACCGGCCGCCCCAAGGGCGTGCAGATCACCCACGGCGCGCTGCGCGCGCGGATGCGGGAGACCTGCCGCGAGCTGGGGTTCACCCCCGAGGACCGGGTCCTCCAGTTCGCCTCGATCGCGTTCGACTCGTCGGTGGGCCAGATGTTCGCCCCGCTCGTCTCCGGGGCGGGCCTCGTCCTGCGTGACGACACCTGGGACCCGGGCCGGCTGGCGGGGGCGCTGCGCGAGCACCGGGTCACGGTGGCCTGGCTCACCCCGTCGGCTTTCGGGGCGCTCGCCGCCGACCTGGACGGACCGGAGGCGCTGGGCCCGGAGCTGCGGCTGGTCCGGCTCGGCGGCGAGGCGCTCCAGCGGGAGCAGGTCCGGCAGTGGTTCCGGCACTGCGCGGTGCCCCTGGTCAACGGCTACGGCCCCTCGGAGGCCGCACAGGAGGCGACGACCGCCAGGATCGACGGCCCCGTCGACCGGGTCCCGATCGGCCGGCCGGTCGCCAACGCGAAGGTGTTCGTCGTCGACCCCCACGGCCGGCCGGTTCCGGTGGGCGTCCCGGGCGAGATGTGGATCGGCTGCCCCGGGCTGGCCCGCGGCTACCTGAACCGGCCCGAGCTGACCGACGAGAAGTTCACCGTCGTGGACGTGGACGGCACACCGCGACGTGTCTACCGCACCGGCGACCTCGCCCGGTGGATGCCGGACGGGCGGCTGGAGTTCGTCGGCCGCTCCGACAACCAGGTCAAGCTGCGCGGCTACCGCGTCGAACCGGGCGAGATCGAAGCGGCGCTGCTCACCCACCCCACGGTCAACGGCGCCACCGTCGTCCTGCGGGAGGACGTCCCCGGCGTGCAGAGGCTCGTGGCGTACGTGGTGCCCGTGGGCCCCCTCGACGCGAGCGCGCTCCGCGCCCACCTCCAGCGCGACCTGCCGGACTACATGGTGCCCACGGCGTTCGTGCCGCTGGAGCGCATCCCGCTCACCCCGAACGGCAAGACCGACCGCCGGGCCCTCCCCGCCCCCGCCTCCGACCGGTCCGGGCTGGACGCCGCGTACACCGAGCCGCGCACGGACACCGAGCGCACGGTGACCGAGGTGTGGTCCGAGGTGCTGGGGGTCGACCGGATCGGCGTGCACGACGACTTCTTCGCCCTGGGCGGGCATTCGCTGCTGGCCACCCAGGTCGCGTCGCGGCTGCGCCGACGACTGGGCGCCGACGTGCCGGTGCGTACCCTGTTCGGCGCACCGACCCCGGCACTGCTGGCCGCCGCCGTGACCGGACTCGACGGCACGGGAGCCGACCGCATTCCGGCGGCACCGCGCCACGACGGCCCGCCGCCTCTCAGCTTCGCCCAGCAACGCCTCTGGTTCCTCGACCAGTTGGAGCCGGGCCGCGCCGAGTATCTGCTTCCCTTCGCTCTCCGGGTCCACGGTCCGCTCGACATCGACGCCCTGAACGCCGCGTTCACCGCGGTGGTGGCACGCCACGAGGTCCTGCGTACCCGGTTCGTCACGGATGCGACGGGCTCCCCGGCACAGCTCATCGACCCGCCGCGGCCGGTGCGGATGCTGGTCCGGGACCTGCGCCGGACGGGCGACGCGACCACCCGCGAGGACGCCCTCGCGAAGGCACTGGGTGAGGACGGACTGCGACCGATCGACCTCGGCACCGGGCCCATGCTGCGCGCACTGCTGGTGCGGCTGGCCGACGAGGAGCACGTCCTGGCGGTCACCGTGCACCACATCGCCTTCGACGGCTGGTCGGTGGGGGTGCTGGTACGCGAGCTGTCCGCCCGGTACGCGGAAGCCCTCCCGCACGGCTCCGGCGCACCCGGCCCGGACCCGCTGCCCGTGCAGTACGCCGACTACGCCGTGTGGCAGCGCGCCTGGCTCGACGGCGCGCCGCTGGAGCGGCAACTCTCCTACTGGCGGAACCAGATGGAAGAGCTGGAGCCGCTGGAACTGCCGACCGACCACCCCCGGCCGGCGGAACGCGGCGGACGCGGCGAGATGGTCCGGTTCTCCGTCCCCGCCGAGGTCGCCGCCCGCGCCCGAGCGGTGTCCGCGGAGAGCGGCGCGAGCCTCTTCATGACCCTGCTGGCCGTCTTCCAGCTCCTGCTGTCCCGCTACAGCGGGCAGCGGGACATCGCGGTGGGAAGCCCGGTCGCCGGTCGGAACCGGGCGGAGACGGAGGAGCTGATCGGTTTCTTCGTGAACACGCTGGTGCTGCGGACGGATCTCGCCGGGGACCCGACCTTCGTCGAGTTGCTGGGCCGGGTGAAGGAGACCGCGCTCGGTGCGTACGACCACCAGGACCTGCCCTTCGAACGCCTCGTGGAGGAACTCGCCCCCGACCGCGACCTCTCCCGCAACCCCCTCTTCCAGACCCTGTTCGCGCTCCAGAACACGCCGGGCGCGGATGCCTGGAACCTCCCGGGCCTCACGGCGGAGCCCGTCGAGCTCCCCGCCCGGGACGCCAAGTTCGACCTGGCGATGTACCTCGCCGAGGCCGCGGACGGCACATTGGACGGTGCTCTCGTCTACGCGGACGACCTCTTCGCCGACGACACCGCGCGCCGCCTCGTCGGCCACTTCACCCACCTGCTGGCGGCGGCCACGAACCGCCCGCACTGTGCGCTGTCCGAGGTGGAGATGATGGACGCGGCGGAGCGGCACCGCGTCCTCGCGGAGTGGAACGACACCGCCGCACCCGTACCGGCGACGACACTGCACCAGCTCTTCGAGCAGCGCGCGGCACAGGCCCCGGACGCGGTCGCGGTCGTCTGCGGCACCGAGACCCTGACGTACCGCCGACTCGACGAGAGGGCCAACCAACTGGCCCACCGCCTGCGCGCCGTGCCCGGCATCGGTCCGGACGTACCCGTGGGTGTCTGCCTGGAACGGTCTCCCGCCATGGTGTGGACCCTGCTCGGCATCCTGAAGGCCGGGGCCGCGTACGTACCACTCGACCCGGAGCACCCGGCGGAACGGCTGGCGTACCTGGTGGCGGACTCCGGCACGCCGCTGATCGTCACCGACACCGCCCACGCCGAACTGCTGCCGGACGGCCCGGACCTGCTGATCGTGGACCGCCCGGCCGATCTGCCGGACACCCTGCTCACGGACGCGCCGGAACCCCTCGCGACCCCCGGCGACCTCTGCTACTTGATCTACACCAGCGGCTCCACGGGCCGCCCCAAGGGCGTCCGCGCCGAACACCGCGGCGTGGTCAACTACCTGGCCGGCATGCAGCACCCGTTCCCGATCGCACCGGGCGAGGGCTTCCTCCAGGCCACACCGCTCTCCTTCGACGTGTCGGCGTACGAGATCTTCTGGCCCCTGTGGCAGGGCGGCACGGTCGTGCTGGTGCCGGGATCCGACCGGCTCGACATGGCCGAGGTGTCCCGCCTGATGCGCGCCCACCGCGTGGTCGGCCTGCACTTCGTGCCGAGCCTGCTGGACCTGTTCGTCTCCGGGGTACGGCCCGAGGACTGCACCCACCTGCGGTACGCCTTCGCCAGCGGCGAGCCGCTCCAGCCCACGCTGGTGAGCCGGTTCGCCGAACGCTTCCCCGGCGACCTGATCAACCTGTACGGCGCCACCGAGGTCTCGGTCGACACCACGTACTGGCGGGCCTCGCGCACCGACCCCGCCGCACCGGTCCTCGCGGGCCGCCCCATGGTCAACCAGACCGTGTACGTCCTGGACCCGGACCTCCGGCCCGTGCCCGCGGGCATCCTGGGCGAGGTGTACCTCGGCGGCGACAGTGTCTGCCGCGGCTACCACCAGCGGCCCGACCTCACCGCCGGACGCTTCGTCGCCGACCCGTTCCGGGGCGGCCGGATGTACCGTACCGGCGATCTCGGCCGGTTCACCGCGGACGGCGAACTGGACCTGCTGGGACGGATGGACCGGCAGGTGAAACTCCGCGGCGTCCGGGTCGAACTCGGCGAGATCGAGGCGACGCTCCTCACCCACGGCACGGTCGGAGCCTGCGCGGTGGTGGTCCGGGAGGACACCCCGGGCGACAAACGTCTGGTCGCCTACTGCGTGCCCGCGCCCGACGCCACGGCGGACGCCGGCGTGCTGCGCGAATGGGCCGCCGAACGCCTGCCCCGCGCCATGGTGCCGTCCGGGATCGCGATCCTGCCGGAACTGCCGCTCAACCGGAACGGCAAGGTCGACCACGCCGCACTGCCCGCTCCCGGGAACACCGGCGACAGCACGGCCGGCTACACCGCGCCACGCGACGAGATCGAGGCGGAGATCGCCGGGATCATGGCCGCTGTGCTCGGCGTGGAACGCGTAGGCGTCCACGAGAGATTCTTCGACGCCGGCGGACACTCCCTGCTCGCCCTCCAGCTCGTCAACCAGATCGAGTCGGCGACCGGAGTCCGCATCGGACTGCGACGTCTCTTCCAGTCGCCGACCGTCACCGGCATCAAACAACAGCTCATCGAACTGTTCGACGCGCAGGAACAGCATTCCTGAACAGCGGCCCCACTCCCCACGCGACACGACGAAGAGGACGGAACATCATGGGCGAGAGCTCGGTCGAGGCACGGCTGCTGTCCCGTATGAAGCGGAGCGCGGAAGCGGCCCGTATCGTACGGGCCGACCGGGAGGACGGACCGCTGCCGCTGTCGTTCGCGCAGCAGCGACTCTGGTTCCTGGACCGGCTGACGCCGGACAGCGCGGAGTACCTGGTGCCGACGGTGCTCCGGGTACGCGGCGCACTCGACGTACCCGCGCTCGGCACGGCACTCTCGGGCCTGGTGGCCCGGCACGAGGTGCTGCGCACGGCCTTCCCGGCGGACGGCGACGGCGCCCCGCGACAGGCGATCGGTGCCCCCTGGCCCGTGGAGGTCACCGTCCACGACCTGCGGGCCGAGCCGGACGCGGAGACCCGCGCGGGCGAGGTGCTGCGCCGGGAGGCGACGCGCCCGTTCGATCTGGAGACCGGACGGCTGCTGAGGGCCGACGTGGTGAGGCTCGCGGAGGACGACCACTTCCTTCTTCTGACCATCCATCACATCGTGTCGGACGGATGGTCCTCCGGGATCCTGGCCCGTGAGCTGCGTGAGCTGTACGCGGCCGCCGTGGCGGGGCGTGAGGCGTCGCTTCCCGAACTGTCCCTTCAATACGCGGACTTCGCCGCCTGGCAGCGGGAGCAGCTCAGCGGGGACTTCCTGGAGCGGCAGCTCGCGTACTGGCGCGGCCGCCTCGCCCATGTGGCACCGCTCGAACTCCCCACCGACCACCAGCGTCCGACGGAGCCGAGCGGCAGCGGTGACGTGGTCACCTTCTCGGTGCCGCCGGAGGTGGTGGAGGCGCTGCGGGTGACGGCGCGTGGGCAGGGTGCGAGCCTGTTCATGGCGTTGCTGGCGGTCTTCCAGATCGTTCTGGCCCGTTACTGCCGGCAGGACGACATCGCGGTGGGCACCCCGGTCGCCGGTCGGAACCGGGCGGAGACGGAGGAGTTGATCGGTTTCTTCGTGAACACGCTGGTGCTGCGGACGGATCTCGCCGGGGACCCGACCTTCGTCGAGTTGCTGGGCCGGGTGAAGGAGACCGCGCTCGGTGCGTACGACCACCAGGACCTGCCCTTCGAACGCCTCGTGGAGGAACTCGCCCCCGACCGCGACCTCTCCCGCAACCCCCTCTTCCAGACGATGTTCGTCCTTCAGGCGCCCGGAAGCGCGGACGGCCAGGAATGGGAGCTGGCGGGCACACGGACCGAACCGGTCGAGATCGAGCGCGGAGTCGCCAAGTTCGACCTGACGCTCACGGCGGTCGAGTCGGCGGACGGGCTGCGCGCTGTCCTGGAGTATCGGACGGATTTGTTCGATCGGGTGTCGGTGGAGCGGTTGGCGGGGCATTTGGTGACGTTGGTGGGGTCGGTGGCGGCTGCTCCGGG